>NZ_VOPL01000009.1 GCF_007993065.1 Paracoccus aurantiacus | reverse complement strand
ATCTGAAAAGAAACGCATATCTCTCTAAACGATGACAACACCGCACCATCAAACAAAGATCGGTGCAACCGTGCGCCATAACGCACCTGTCGCGGGGTAGAGCAGCCCGGTAGCTCGTCAGGCTCATAACCTGAAGGTCGTTGGTTCAAATCCAACCCCCGCAACCAAATCTTGTAGTGATAACAGCGCGTTGCGAGCCGTCCGAGAGGGCGGCTTTCTGCGTTGCGCAGACGACTCAACACAGACTCAACAAAAGCAGCGGAAACGGGGAAGGCGACCGTAGCAGTGTAGGAGGTTGACCCGGATGCCTGGCCGGCCATAGTGGGGTAATCGACACCCACGATGAGCGACCGGATAGCCGAAGAAGACCCCAACATCATCACCTCAGGAAAAAGTCAACGCATCACCGTCGATGGCCTTCCGTTCTCCATCGAGATCTAACGCCTCAAGACTGATCCGTAATGGACGCTTGGAGCCGTCGATAGCAACGGCACCAGCTATGTCTGGGATGATCACTTCGCCTCCAACAAAGATGCCAGAAATTTGGCTGTGCAGAAAATCGAAAGAGAGGGCGCCTCCGCCTTTATTTGCGGCGGAAATGTTTTCCGGTTTCCCGAAAGCTCGCACATACCACAGACTAGGCAGACGTCGAGCCATAGACATGAGCAACTCGCTCCAACAAGGTAGGCTTCTAAAGTGATCTCACTGCCTTGGTAACTTGACATGCGATCTGACACCATGATCCTCAAGGATCACCTGAGACATGCGAGTTCCGAGGAGTTCCTGCTGACGGCATGGGGGCTATACCAGTTCTGGAAGGGGCGAATGGAACTAGCCGGCCAAGCCGTGAGGCTCAATGCAACAGCAGTAAGGCTTCGCAGGGAAAGCCGCTTTGTCATACCCCCATGGGAGATTGTTGGCCTTCTGACAGTCTACCTAGAGGCCTACGACAATCTGACAGATAGCCGTCTAAAGCCGAAGTACCTCAACGTCCGAGCTTGGGATACGATTGCCGGGCTAATAAACATATATCGTGACATCACGAACCGGCAGTCAATGGACGGCATCGAAAAAGATACGAAATCGCTCCTTGAAATGATGCCGCGCATCATGCTCCAGCAATTTTCTTGGCAGACCGGCCACGATGCGCCTCGGTTCATGATCAGAGGCACATTCATTAACTACTGCGCGGAGGCTAAGGCCGTTTTCGAAAGCCGATACGGTCTGGACGCAGAAACCTTCTTTACTCTCAGCATAGCCTTGACTGTGCACTTTAACAGAGTGCCTCACTTTACGAACCTCGATATGTTTTCGTCTATCGGTATTTCAAAGGCTGACGTAAAGAAGTATCTAAACATTGTCAGCACCACCGTAAAGAATGCCTCAAAAGCGGCAAAAGCAGATGGTAACACGACAAGACATGGTTTGGACTTCAAGGTGTCTAGAGTCTTCGATTACCCCGTATTCAAGATCGGTGATGATATACGGTTCGCTTATACATGTCCCTTCCCTGAACTGCTAATATACAGGGCGACGTATTTCATCTACTTCGACATTATGGGCGCCACGGTCCCCTCCTCTGGAAAGCTCCTTAGAAAAATGGCCTTCGAGGCAAAGAGTGCAATGGATAAGCGCTTCGAGCTATACTGCGTGGAACTGGCTCAGCACAGTATTCCCGACCCGATCTTATGCAGGGGGGACTTTACATATGGCAAGGCAGGCTTCCAGAGGCACACTACAGACCTGCTAATCCACAAGGATAACCGGGTTTCGATAGCTGCGGAATGCAAGTCCAAGAAGATGAACATAAACGTTCGCCTCTCACCGAGGCCGGTCCGGGACAACCTTGAGCAGCTGGATGATCTGGCAAAGGGCGTTGTACAAATCTGGAAATTCTTCAGAGACTTGAAGGCGGGTGTCGTGATCGAAGGCGGCAGGCCTTTGATGGCTGCGGATGATTTCGTTGGTATGCTCATCACTTTGGAGGAATGGGCAGACCACAACCCAGTTTTTACGGAGGAATGTTTCGGGCGTGCCAATGAAATAAACGAAACTACGATGGGATCGGATGACTTCGTGGAAGAAGCGGACAGGACCCCCGTTTGCATCATTTCAGCTACGGAATATGAAAACATGCTCCACGAAATACGCCCGGAATGTCTGCCGGAATATCTTTCAGGATATGCGAATTATCAAAGGAAGTTCGACGCTAAAGGATTTTCACCACTGCATCTGAAGAAAGAAAATCCCGAAGGAAAACACCCATTGTCGGAAAAGCTCCACGAGTTTTTCCCCATCGTCCCCGCTTTACGGGAGCACAGGCTGTTCCTTGGCCAAAAGACCTGAACGGCGCATAGATGGAGTTCGATCGGGGGCCTGATGCTGTAGCGCGACCGGACGAACCGATCCATCGCTTAAGGGTATAATCGGCCCGACACCGCTCATCGCAAATCAATGCCAACTACCGCGAGCCGTAGCTCCGGTCGCTTGTGGTGCAACTGTTCTGCGATCCCCGACAGCGATTCGACCAGCTCGTTGAATCCGATGCTTTTGCCATCGTACCTCCAATTGCCTTTGTCCCCAGTATAGGTAAGGAGCAAGATGCCGGCGCGACAGCGGTCATGGCGCAGGTACTGTCCGACTAACTGACTTTCCAGCGCGCATTGAAGATCCGTGTACGACCACCGGTCCGCAATCTTAATCTCGATAGCGCCACTAAGCTGAGGAGTGGCAAACCGGATATCGGGTTTTTTCTCATCGTTGACCTCCTCTTCGCGGTGAACGGTAACCAGGCGCCCTACTGCACGATTGAGGCGATCGGCTAAGATGATTTGTTGATCGGTTTCATTCGGCGCTCGTTGCAGGGCGCCTAGCATCGAAAAATCGTCGTGATGTAGGTCGTGTTCGACGTCCGCTACAGCGGCTACCATCAACGACAGCATCTCATCATGGGTACGGGGTGCAAATGTGTTTTCCGCGTCGAAGGTCCGTAGATCATCCAGGGTCCAAGGCAGAGACGCGTCCTCGGCCGCCCTTGCTTTGACGAGATGCGGGAGGCGATCGCGAAGATGAGACAGTGCTGGTTCGGCGGCCAGTTTTAATATCGATTCCGCGGCCTCCGGGCCGTTGAGGTCTAGGATATGACTTAGAAGCGTGTTCCTCGCGTCCTCCGCATGATCTCGAGCATCAGGCGTATAGGTTCCTTCTCGGCGCACATCATCTGCTGGGCGGATTGCCCGGTAGGCAACGCTCACGAAGCGCCTTGCGATTTCGGGGTCATTTGGCAATGCGCCGACGTTTCCCCAGTGTCTGTGACGATCGAATGCGTGCGCAAGAAGAGCCGCTACATGGTTGCGACCTTCCGCGATATCGAGGGCGAACCCATCAAGTATCTCGGCTGCCGCTTCTGGCTCAGCAGACGTAAGGACTGCGAACCACGCGCCGGCAGTTGCCGGATCCCGAGAGGTTCGAACCAATCGTGCGACTGCGTCTATGAAGTCTGCGGTACTTTTCGCCGCATCTGCCCCCATAATTCGTCCGAGTTGTTCTACTACATCGAAACGAGCATGGTCAGCACGCCCTTCGATAACGAATTGGCGAGCATAGGGGGCAATAGCTTTTGCAAGAGTCTTATCGTGGTATGCGACGTCTTGTGTCCAACGTGCATGCCCCTGACCGTCACCTTCGCGTTCTAGTTCTGCCCTTATCTCGTCAGCCACCACGCTTGCCGCACGGACGGGATTGTGAGTAACCAAATCGCCTAAGAAGGCGGGTAAACCGTTCAGTTGGGTTTGAGCGACGCGGACGGCAAAGTCGAACTCCGTCTCTGTCAGGACGCTGACCCAGCCCAAAACCTCCGCTTCGGCCACGAGACCGTTCAGTGCGACAATCTCGTTCCAGCTAGTCTTGTTGGGTAGTGATGCTGTTGTTTCGACATCTGCTCGGACAGACCGCCATGCGCGTCTAAGCGCGGCGCCAGCAGTTTTCGCAACCTCCGGCCCATACAGCAACGTAAGCTTTGAGCGGTCGAAGAAGATGTAGCTGTCAATTGACCGCTCGTCACGGCGCCGTGGGTCATTGAATAGATAGTAGAGGGTATTTGACGCGGTCGCTTCGGAGAACATTTCGGCGGGTTTGGATTGAAGGTCCATACGGAACCTTTCCCAAGATGCGTCGCGAGTAGCATTTTTTCTCGCGGCCTCCTCCCTCATTTCACGAAATTTTTGTTCCCGCACGACCTCTTTTTCATCAGGCAGGGGAGGTTCGCGCCAAGTGTAGAGCCGGTCTAAGAGGAGCTTATCATTTTTTGCTGCGTTATCGAGACTATCCCAGAAATCAGCGTCGCGGTCATCGTTCGGTGTCCTCCGTACAACTATGAGGGCTAATGCCTCGCGGAGAACTGGGTCATCCAGCACGGCCATCTGTTCAAGCAGCCACGACCTATCTTCCGCCATGTAAAGGATGCCATAGGCATCAGCATGGTATGCAACGCCATGAGGCTCTTCATTGAAAACTCTCGCACGGTTGAGCCCGGCGGTCAGAGTCGGACGACGGTAAATTGCGTTGCCTCTAAGGCGTTCAGCAAGCGCCTTAACGTATTCTTCCGGGTGGTTATCGTACCGATCCAACTCCGCAAGCAGGAGATAGGCATCGATCACGGGGGGCAGCGCAGGCGAGTCCATGATGTCCAATTGTCGGAGGCAGAGCGCTGCAACCATCTCGGCGACGTCCGGATTGGCGGAGCGCCGTACCAGATTGTTGGATCCAGGCGCTTCTTGCGCGAGGAGCGCCATCATCTCGTGGAGTAGTTGCTCTGCCGCCGGGCTCGTCGGATCGATCGTCCGCGCGATCTCTGTCAGTCGAAGCCGTACGCTAACGCGGTCTCCACTCGCCTGCGCTCTTAGCAAGAGACGAGCAAGGCCTGCCTCATCCACACCCTTCGGATAAAGAGTATCGAGCGTTGCGACGAGGATGCGGTTGGTCCAATCTCCTGGGCTGTCCAACATAGCTCGCGCGATTGCGGCAAGACCATCGATGTCATCGAAATCCGCGATTGCACGGATTGCGACGATCCGTCCGGATGGCGACATGCTTCTATCCCACGCGGCATTCGTCAGGATGTCGAGACAGCCGGACATGCGTCCTTCTCGCATTACACGCAGGAGGAGTTCGGCGATCTCCAAGTTCGAGCCGCGCGTATGCCACATCCGACGTACCGCGCTTGTAAGATGCGGATGGGTGAGCCGTATGATTTCGGAGCGGGGAGCGTCGATTCCTCGCCAAGTCCCATCCCCGTAGGTCGAGACTACTGCATCCAACAATGCCTCCCGCTGGTCGAGGGGGAAGCCTTCGGGGTCTCCACCGACAAGCAGAAGCTCTGGCATTACTGCGATCACCCGCTCGAAGGTCTGCCGATCCCATAGAGCAAGCCATGCGGTCACTGCCTGAAGGTACCGTGGCACTACGCGATGACCGTAAACTGTTGGGAATAGAAGCCGGTCAATTCGCGCGCGCCGCGGACCAGCCCGCAGGCGTCCTAGAAGATGTTGTGCGGCCAGATATTCTGTCATTGATCTGTGACGAAACTTCACCCGTCCGTAAGTTGCAGGATCGAAGAGGCTTGACCGCAACAGGACACCCACCTGCGCCGAATCGAGATTGGACAGGATCGCTGCGGCCTCGTGGGCTTCATCCGCCCGTGCTTCGCCTTCGGGAACACGTACGTGCTGACGGCCGGAGGTGACAACCGCGAATGCTATACGTTCGGCCGCTTGTCGCAGTGCCGCCGAGGACGCGCCTTCGCCCCCTGCCACCTTCGGTGTCGCGTTAACTGCCGCCTCAACCTCGACCTCCATCTGCCCCGTTCGGGTCAGAAGCGCTCCGGTTCGCTTCCAACCATCGATCACGCGCAGCGCGTCGAGTGGACGGGCGATCCGATCAAGGGCGTCAGTCTCATTCAGCCTTTGAATCAGCGCTTCACCATCGGGAACGTCGTGAGCATCGAGTAGTCCCCGGAGGTCGTCCATGTCGAGCGGCCTTAGTCCGAAGAACCGTGGCTCGAAGGCTTCTGGTGAGATCTTCTCTTCCAAAATATCCGGCAGACAACCGTCCGACCTTTCGGCCGAAAGGTTATGGGTGACGGATGTAGCGATCATGCGCGTCGGTGGAGCAAGAAGACGAAAGGCGTCGAGGTCGCTTTCGGGCCGCCAATCCGATGGCCTGCACGACACCACTACGGCGATCTGATCTAGCGTATCCCGAAACGCGGCGCGCACCTTCCGCATCGCCGCACCCAGCGATCCTCGACCAAGCTTTAACTCGTCGACAGCATCGAGGAAGAGGGTTAGCCGTCCCGCCCTACTCGCAAGCCAAGCCTCGATCGCGTCCTTATCCTCCGGCTCCGCGGCCTCTGTCAAGGCAAGTCTATCAAGCATTTCCAGGGGAATGAAGGCTGCTGCCTGGCCTTCGGCGCGGAGTTGCGCCGCCTGCATGCGCATCTCACTCGTCTTGCCAGCACCGGCACCAGCCAAAAGAGCAACGCGTGGATGCTCCAAGACCTCCGACCAGGACACCCTCGAACGCAGCCCAAGATATCTAGCGCTCAAGCCGCTATCGTCGGTATCATGCTCAATGTTGTTGAGATCTCGGAAGCTGCGGTGAAGATCGACCCACTGGGCCATACGAACCTCTCTGTGATATGTGACCGAAAATGGACCAAAATCGCAGATGTCCGATCATCAGGGGAACCCTAAATGGCAGACAGCCATAATGTCTAGCGAGGCTCTTTGGCTGTGCGTGCAGTCGATATGTTAGCAATCACGCCTATCTGGCGGTAGAGGTTGAAGCGAAACGGCAAACAAGTTGTTCCGAGGGGGACGTGTGGCTCGGCTATATGCCATGTCAGCGGCGCGGCTTTGCTGATTGCCCACTCAGAGTATTTAGTCTTCGATCCGCAGCGAGTTACGGCTTTCTCGCCTTCCACTTCACAATCGAACAAAGGTCACTACAGCCGGCAAGCCCTCGCCTGCTGCCGCAGCACATGGTAATCCGCCATCATGCCTGACACGACAGACCCCTGCGGCAGCGCCTCGACCTCCGCCGCCGCCCGCTGCTGTTCCTCGGCCGAATACTCCACCACCGGCGGGCAGGCGCGATGCTCAGAACCGGCCATCCCGCAGGCGCCGAGCAAGGTCATCGCGATCACAGGGGCGATCCGCCCCGGCCTCCAGCATCCGGCGTAGCGCATCATTCGTCCTTTCCGTGCTGTGCAGGCGTTCGGCGGCGCGGCCGACCTGTTCGCCGGACCTCCGTGCACTGATCATGAAGAGAAGGATGGCGGCGATCAGCGCCAGCCAAGGCAGGGTGCGCCGCCACAAGGCGAGGGCAGCAATCATCGCTGGCCACGCCGCCAGTCATCGAGCCGAGCGTGGATCGTCAGCGCGATCCCGGCCAGCGCCAGCGCGATGAAGAGCCAGCGGAAAGTATCGAGATAAGGTACCAAAGCCTGCACGGAACCCTGTGCCTCGGCGAGGCTGTCCTGCAGGACCTCGATGCCGGCGGCGCCGATCGTAGCCACGCCGGCGGTGCCGCCGCCTTTCATGGTCCGGCTTTCCGCCAGCTGTTCGCGCGTGGGCGGTCTGTCGGCGGCGAAGCGCGAGACGCGAGGCGGAAATGGCGCGCCCCAGCTGCGGGTGGGGCCGATGTCGATATGGACGAAGTTCGAGCGCGGATAGGTGCCGATGCCGCGGAAACCGGTCCTGCGGGCGGCGGCGATGAAGTCGGCCGGATCGTGGTTGGCCATGGAAATGTCGAAGGCCGCGCCCTGCACATGCTGCGATTTGGGGGCGCCTCCGACGCGGGCGTTGTGCTCGAGACTGCGATAGGCGGAATTGACGATCATCGGTCGGCCGAGGACGGTGCGCAGCGCCTGCAGCCGGTCGAGCGCGTTCTCGTTGACGAGAAGCCGGCCGGTGCCGCGGCAGGCGATCTCGGCGGGTGAAAAGTCGGGCCAGCGCCATACCGAGCCCGGGACGTTGCGCCAATGCTGATAGAAAGTCATGCGGGATCTCCATGTGAAAATGCCGCAGCCCCCGGATCGGGGACTGCGGCTGGGTCTGGTCGTGCGGAGTGTCGACGGTGCGCTCAGCGTGGTATGGACCGTTCGCGGATGACCTGCGTATCGGTGTGGATGCGGGCCAGCTCGCGGTCGATGCGATCGAAGCGGCGATCGGCATCAAGCGCGGTGGTGTCCTGACTTTCCGCCAGCGCTTTGATCTCTGCGGTGAAGCCGGCGAAGGGATCGATGACCGGCTGGCCGGTCTCGGCTGGATGGCGGCGCATGCCCTTCAGCACCGCGCCGATCGCGCCGATGATCGCCAGCGTGAGGGCGGTCAGGCCGGCCCATGCGGCCTCATCCAAGCCGTTCAGAATGTCCAACATCGGCACCGGTCCTGTAGGCTGCGAGAAGATCGAAGAGGCAGGCGACCGCATAGACGCCGGCGCCGATGCCGAGCGCGCTCTGCTGCCCGGTCAACCAAGGCAGGGCGAACATGGTCGCGAGGAACGCGAACACCCCGACGCCCAGCACCGCGCCGATCATCCTGAGCAGCGGCGATCTGCGCCATGCCCCGTTCACATAGAGCCCGGCCATGCGCATGGCGGCGATCCATGAGATCGGCATGGCCAGCGCCGCCTCGTCGAGACCGGCACTGACGAAGCTGGCGAAGCTCGGGCTGGCGGCCAGCGTATCCCCGGGCAGGGCCAAGGTGACGGCGAAGGCCAAGAGCATCGCGCTGGTCATCCATTCCAGCGCCCGGCCATGCTGCAGTAGAACGTCCGACAGCTTCACGACGGCAGGCCCACGGTCAGCATATGAATGGCAATGCGGACCGCGCCGCCGGTGAAGTTGCCGCCGCGGGCGGTGAGGCGGATCTTCGTGTCGGCATAGAAGGCCTGCGGACCGATGACGCCGCGATTGGTGCTGCCGGCGGCCACGCCCAACGAGCCGCCGAATTTTGCCGGTTCACCGGCGATGCCGCAGTCATAGGAGGTGGCGCCGGTGACGGCGGTGACGGTGCGGGAGGAGACGCCGAGGACGATGGCACGGTCCGGAATGACGATTGCACTGTCGCGGCTGGCGCCCGATAGCCCCGACAGGGTCTGTTCGGTGACTGCCATGCCGGTAGTGCCGCCATCAGGCCCTTTGGCCACGGCCACCGCAGCGCCCTGCGCGACAAAGCCCATGGCCGAGATCATCGGCACCCAGGCCGAACCGATCCAGACCAGCACCTGCGCCTCATCGACGACCCAGGCCAGCCAGCCGGGTGCCGGCATGAAGCGCGTCCAGGCCCCGTCGAGCCAGCAGGCGACGCTGTTTCCCCAGCCCGCCCAGAGCGCGGTGGCATTCGCCGGCACGATGTAGCGCGCGCCTTCGGCTGGCACCGCGGGCGGTGCGGTCAGATGCCGGTCCAGCACTGAGAGCTGCACCATGCTGTCGAGCATGCGCAGGGCTTCGTTATGGGTGACATGCTTCTGCGCCTGTGCGGCCATGAGAAAGGGCAGCGCCAGATGCGCCGTGGTCTCGGACATGGGATTGTCTCCTGAAGATCAGAACCAGAGGGTGGTGATTGCCGCCGTGCCCTGCCCATAGGCTTGACCGATCTGGGCAATACGGACATCGACGTTGTCGCCGGGGGCCAGCAGGCGGTCGAGGTCGTCTTTCTGCTGCGCCGCCGTGTAGGTTGCAGAAGCAGTCGGGCTGCTCAGCGTTCGCATCACGGTGCCACCGATCACGATATCCACCTGCCATGCCTCTGTCGCCTCGGACATCGGAATGGCGGCGGCGTTCCAGCTGTCTGCGGCCAGTGCGCGGTCGCGGCGGACCCAGCGGATTATCAGATCGCCCGGCTCGCGGCCGCAGCGCCATGGTTGCGCAACATGCACCGGCGCAAAGGGGCACAGGCCGATGCCGGCGGGCGTGAGGGAGGCGGCGGTATAGCTGGCATCGCTGACCGGCTCAGAGGCCGGGCCGATGCGCCAGTTCGCCGGCAGGCCGAGATCGGCCTCGGGGACGGGCAGGGCGGTCAGCTGTTCGTCCAGCATCACCACCCGGGCGCCGGGCGCGACGACGGGCGCCATGTCACTCTCCGTGCCGCGCTGACCGCGCAGCAGCCGCGTAAGACGATAGCGCCCCGCTGCGATCAGCTCAGCCCGGCCGAACTGCAGGATCTCCCAGCCGCCACCCGGCTGCGCCACCGCCATGGCGTTCTCACCGGCGAAGAGCCGCAGGTCGGTGACGCTCTCCAGCGTGTCGTCGATCATGTCGACATAGATCTGATTGCCGTGATCGAAGCGGGAGGTCGGGCCAGCATGTAGCGGCGCGGCCAATATCCCCATCCGCGCCCGGCTGCTGAACGTGGTCATCAGATCGAAACCGGACGCCTCGAAGCTGCGCCAGACTGCCATGGTGCCGGGCCACGGTCTGGCATAGGCCGCCAGCAGCGGCTGATGCGGTGCCTGATCCTCACGCAATTGCGGCAGGTCAAGGAAAGCCACATCCGGCGGGCTGAACACCACCGGTCGCGCCAGCACGGCGGGCCGCGGGCTGCCGGGCGGTAGATCGTAATTGTCGCGCTCCTGCCGGATGGCCTCGATGGCGCGGGCCTCGGCATCGGCGATCGACAGGATGCGCATCTCCGCCCGCCGGCCGTCATGATCGAGATGCACGACATCGCCCGGATCCAGCGCCAGCCGCGAGGGCGGCAGGCGGAAGGTACCGGTCTCGCGGCCGGTCCAGGCTTCCATCAGCGCCCGGCGGCAGCGGCGATCGGCCTCCTCGGTCGGCACGGCGATTGCGAAGCTGTCCGAAGCGACGCGGCTCGCGTCCACGGTGATGCGCCGCGCTTCGACGGTCAGGGCGTCATAGTCCTCGTCGGCGCGCGCCACCTGCCACTTCAGCGCCTGCGGCAGTTCGGTTTCCTGCCCGCGGGTCAGATCCATGACCTCGCCGCTGCTTCCAGCACTTCCACCGATCGCGACCATGTCATCCGGCGACACCGTGGCCACCGGCGCCCGGCCGCGCATGACGAAATGGATCACGCCCTCGCTCTCGACAGCATCAAAGCCGAAATGCCGCGCCAACCCGGTGATCGAGGTGCGCGGCGCTTCCAGCGCGTTGATGACGAAGCCGTCGCAGGCGCCGGTCAGACCCGACACGTCGATCCAGTCTTCCCGCATCCCGGCGCGCAGGCAGAGGTGACGGACCAGTGCCGCAAGCGAGACCGCACCCAGCCGTCCGGTCAGCCAGTGTCCCAGCCGCCAATTGTCACCGTCCGACCAGATGTCGGCAAGTTCCGGAAAGAACGGGTAGGGTCGGGCATCCCATGTCCAGGCGGCGCTTTCGGCGACATCCACCATGCGGCCGGCATAACCGGAGGATGTAGGATTGCTCGCAGGATTGCCCCAGAACAGATAAGTGGCCTCGAGATAGGCCCGCTGGATGGCATCGTCGCGCCAGCCGCGCGAGAAATACGGCAGGAAGCTTTCCGATGACTTCGGGTCGTAGAAAACATTGGGCTGATTGCTGCCGCGGTCGATGGCCGGGCAGCCGAGCTCGGTGAAGCGGATCGGCTTCGATTGCGGGATCCATGCTGTCGGCGCACCGGCTTCGATCCCGCCGGGCCGGTCGACATGCTGGTTCGACCACCACGCTTTCAGATCCTTGAAGCGGAACACCCAAGGCTTGCCATGAGCTCCATCGCTGATCGGCGTGCGGACCTGCCCTGCGCGATCGGCCGCACTGGCATAGAACCAGGCGAACCCTTCGCCGCCGGCGATATTGCTCTGCAGATAGCCGCGGTCGCAGATCGACGGCCATGCCCGCGCGTCGAGATGATCCCAGCCTTCGCGCCAGTCGGACAAGGGCATGTAATTGTCGATACCGATGAAATCCACGTTCGGATCGGCCCAGAGCGTGTCGAGGTGAAAATGGACGTCCCGACTGCCATCGCTTGGGAGATGCCCGAAATATTCCGACCAGTCGGCGGCATAGCTGATCTTCGTCTCCGGCCCGAGGATCTGGCGCACGGCAGCGGCCAGCGACCGGAACTGCGCCACGGCCGGATAGCTGGCGGCGGCCGATCTGATCTGGGTCAACCCGCGCATCTCGGATCCGATCAGGAAGGCATCGACGCCGCCGGCCTGTGCGCATAGATGAGCGTTGTGCAGAATCATCCGGCGTAGGCCCCAGTCATCGGAAGGGCCGCGCCACGTGACGGTGGTGTCGGTCACAGCGAAATCCGAGGGCTGCGCGCGGCCGAAGAAACCCGCGACCTGATCCGTGGCGGCAGGTGTCTTGTCGACGGATGCGGCCAACCCGGCTGCCGGCGAACAGGTGATGCGCCCCCGCCATGGCAGGACAGCCTGACCGATCGCTGCGGCATGATCCGAGTACGGGTCGGGCAGGGCGTTGCCGGTTGGGATGTCGAGCATCAGGAAGGGATAGAAGGTAATGCGATGGCCGCGCGCCTTCAGGGCGCGGATGGCCTCGATCACCGAAAAATCCGCCGGCGTGCCGCCGTAGATCGAGCGGCCTTCGGCGTCCTGGCTGACCACGCGGGCGGCACTGCGCGAGATGCCGTCCACCGACCAGGCTGGTGTGGTGTTCTTCTCGGCCATCTCCACCTTGGGCCGGATGCTGCACTGTCCGCAGCGCAGATCATCGCCGAACCACGACACGACCAGCGACACCGACTGCGCCGCGGGCACCATCGCCTCGAGCCGATCGAGCGACACGGTCATGTCGGCGGTGCCGGCCATGACATTGACGTTCTCGGCGCCGCCTTCGGCCTTGCGCACGATGGAGGTGGCATAGGCGAACTCGCCCGAGGCCGGGATCATCGTCACCGCCGGCACCAGCCCCTCGGCGGTGTCGGGATCGGCCAAGGCCCGGAACACCTCGAAGGACAACTGCGGCAGGCGATTGCCGAACCCCGCCAGCGGCAGATCCTCGAACACGACATAGGCGGTGCCGCGATAGGCCGGAGTGGCATCCGAGCCTATCTTGGTGGCAATGAACGGATCGGGCGTCTGGGTCTCATCACCCGGATACCAGCGCCACGTGACGTCCTTTAGATCAAGGATCTCGCCATCGGCCCAGATGCGGCCGATACCGGTGATTGCGCCCTCCGTCAGAGCAACGGCGAAAGACGCAAAATAGCTGTACTCGGTCGTGGTGACCTTGGGCCCGCCACTCTTGCCGCCGCCCTGCTTCCGCGTGCTGACCGCTTCGCGGAAATCCGTGGCCCAGATGACGTTGCCGCCGATGCGCATGCGGCCGTAGAGCCGCGGGATGACCACGCCTTCGGTGGCCGAGGTCAGGCGCAGGCTGTCGAGACGCTGGCCCTCGATGCGCTGCCCCGGCACCATCGAGGAGACGATCCAGCTGTCGACCATGCTGCCGACGGTGGAGCCGATCATGCCGCCGATGGCGGCACCGGAGAAGCCCAGCACAGCGCCACCGAAGCCCCCGCCGATGGCGGTGCCGACGGCGCCCAGAACGATGGTGGCCATGATCAGATCTCTCGTGAGGATGTGCCGGCCGCGCCGCCGGGGAACAGGAAGGCGAAGGCGATGCGCCGCCGCCAGGCGGGGGTCAGCGGCTCCTCGATGACGCCGAGACGCTCATAGGCGTGGATGAAGCGGCCGCCGTCCGTCAGGATGCCACAATGCTTGGCGATGGCACCGGCCCGCATGCGGAACAGCACTACCGCCCCCGGACCGGCCTCCCCGACGTCGATCGGCAGCAGCACCTGCTGTGCCGCAGCGGCCAGAACCTCGGTCGGCCCGGTCTCTCCCCAATCGCGCGGATAGGCCGGCACCGGCAGCGCTTCCCGGCCGACGATGTCGCGCCAGACGCCGCGGATCAGGCCGAGGCAGTCGCAGCCGACGCCGCGCAGACTGGCTTGGTCATGATAGGGCGTTCCCAGCCAGAGCCGCGCAGCCGCGACGACGCGGGCAGCATCCCCAGCGACGAGAGCAGCCGGCATCACAGCACACCGCCGTCATTGCGCCCGCCGGACCTGGCATAGCGCATGATTGCATCCTGTCCGGGGATATGTGGAAAGCCATGGAAGTTGATGGCATTGCCGAACTTGGCACGGCAGGTCTCGAGGCGTTTGTCGCAGCCGGCATGGATGCGGAACGTGTCCCCCATGGCGATGCTGCCGCGCACCGGGGCTTCCAGCAGCGTCAGGGTGACGGCACTGCCGCTCACCTCATGCTGACTGATCTCTGCAGACCTGCCAGCATTGGCGCCGCTGGTCCATGTCAGCGATCCGAAGGAAAACCAGTCTGCCACGAAACCCGTCAGATCCGTGGTGGTGAAAGCGCGATCACGCAACAGGGCATCGACGCTGCCTGTCCCGGTGAAGGCCGCATCCTCCACATTCACCCGGCAGCGCCCATCGCCAAGGGCGGCATCGCAGGTGCCCTGGAATACCCGGCCGACAGTCTGGCCGAGCAGATGCGACAGGCTGCGGACTTCGGCCACAAAGGACAGCCGGCCGCGGCGCAGCTCGCCGATGGCGCCGCGGCGCATCAGCACGCGTTGCTGCACGTCCTGCCAGTTCACCCGCCAGACCTCGACCAGCGCATTGTCCCAACGGCCGTCGAGAATGTCGGTCTCGGTGATGCGGTCGGACTTGAGCGCGCCTTCGGCATCCTGTGCATCGACCGAGAGATCGGAGCCGGACCGGATCTCGGCTGCGGCAAAGCCGCTTTCCGGTTCAAAGCTGAGGCCGCCGAAGGTCAGTGATAAATCATGATCGGTGAAGCCGAAACTGACATCGTCCGATCTGATGACCTTCCAGCACCACGCGAGGGTGGTGGCACCGCTGTCGAGATGCGCCTGCAGGGCAGGGCTGACGCGCTTCATCGCCGGAGCTCCACCAGCGGGATCGAGGTGATCGAGCCCAGCCGCTCGATGTCCAGTGTCACATCCATCGCATCGCTGTCGAAGCGCACCGGTACGTCGAACTCGAAGCCTGCGGTGATCGTCGCGCCCGCCGCAGGGGCGGTACTGAAGGTGACCCGGCCGGTGGCGGGATCGACGGACCAGCCGCTGCTGCGCTCGGTGCCATTCACCGCGATCCGCACTGTCCCGGCGACCGGCTTGGTGATCGTGCGCACCCAGCCCTGCGCTCCGGATCTGTACTGCTTCACCAGTTGGAAAACCACGGTCGTGCCGTCACCCGTGCCGATCAGCTGGTCCGTCGCGGACACCGCCTGTGACGGCGCGCCGGAGCGATGATCCGACCAGTCCTTGAACCGGAAGCCGTGCAGGCGACCGTTTCGGGCCTCGAAGAAGGCCACCACTGCGGCGAGATCATCGGCACGCCGGATGCCGTAGCTGACATCATAGCGGCGCCGCGAATTAGCCCAGCTGGCGTTCCGCTCCTCATCACCTGAGGCCAGCGTGACGATCTGCGTGCGTCGCTCCGGCCCGCCGCGGGCGCCGCGGCTGATAGTGTCCGGAAACCGGATCTCGTGGAATGCGCTCACATGCCCCTCCTGCCCATGGCGACGGCCCGGGCGATGTCTGCGGAAATCTGCGCCCGCGACTGCCGGAAGCTCTCGGCATCGCGGGAATGGATGTTGACGGTGACGCCGCTGCCGTTCGCCACTTCGCGGCGCGACAGCACGCGTTCCCCGCGCTGCAGGATCGCCGGCACCTCGTCGGAGCGCAGCCCGGCCCAGCCACCGTCCTTCGGGCTTACGCGGCCCCACTGGGGCCACGGTCCCTCGGACTGCATGCGCGGCGCATGGGCGAAGGCCGCGGCCGGCACGGATCGCCCGGTGCCGCCGGCGCCGACCATGCCACCGGCATGCAGCACGCTGGCGAAGATGCTGCCGCCTCCCATCCCGGCGGTCAGGCCCCCGAGGGCACCGGCTAGCGGCCCGAGCAGGAACCGCCGCGCACCGATCTTCGCGAAATCCGCAATCACCGATGTGGCCAGATCCCGCATCGAGGCCTTGCCGTTCCTGACCAATTCGCCGACCGCATTCTCCGCGCCCTGAAACGCGCCGGTCAGCGCACTACCGATGCTGCCGCCCATGTCCCGCGCGCTGGTGGCATAATCCGAGAGCGAGGCCGCGACCGCGTCCCAGCCCTGCTTCGCCTGATCGGCGCTGGCCTTTGCGTCCTGTCCGGCCTGCTTTCCGGCGGCACCGGCGCGACGGCCCGCGCCCGCAGCGCTGTCCAGCGCGTCAGTCACACGACCGGCCCCGGCCGCGGCATCGTTCAGTACGTCCGTGCCCTCATCGCTGCCGGCGGCGATCGCCTCCTGCAGCGCCTGCCAGCTCTCGAGCGGACGCGTCGCGGCCGCGCCGAGGGCACGGGACTGATCCAGCCAGGCACCGGCGCGACCCGCTGCCTCATCCGCCAGGCCGCCGAAGATATCCGGTGCCTCGACATAGGTCCGCCCGAAGGCCCCGGCGAAGGCATCGGCCGCGGCGGTACCCGCCTCGGAGGCCGAGCCCGCGAAGGGATTGTCGATGCGGCCAAGACTAAAGGCATCGAGCCTCCCGATCTGCGCGCCGCCTTCGCCTACGGCCCAGTCGGGCAGCATCTCCAGCGCGCCGTTGATGGCGGCGATGAAGCTGTTGATGCGGGTGACGACGCCGTTCAGCATCGCCTCGATGCCGCTGATCAGGCCGTTCGCCGCCTGAAACGCGAAATCCCCGATCGCACCCGGCAGACGACCCCAGATCGCCTTGACGCTCTCGAAGGCGCCGGACCAGACGGCGACGGTGCGATCGACCGCGGTCACGGTGCCGCCGACGATCAGATCCAGCACGGTGAAGACCAGCGCGCGATAGCCCTCCCAGCCCGCGGCGAGCAGCGCGAAGCCGCTCTGGAACGCGAGACCGATGCGCTGCGCCACCTCCAATGCGATGCCGCCCAGCAGCCTGAAGGCTTTGCCGATGCCGCCGACCTTGCCCACCAGCTGCGTGAACTGATGGATCAGCTCGCCCGCGGCGACGATCAGGGCACCGATGCCGGTGCGGATCAGCGCCACGCGCAGGGCGGTGAGCGCGGTGGCAAGGCTGAAGGTGGCGATGCGGGCCGCGACGAAGGCGGCAACCCAGCGGCCGGCCATGAAGGCGGCGAAGGCCGTGGCGATGCCGGTCAGCCGATCGATATTGTCGGCGACCATGATCAGCACGTCGGCCACGGACGATGAGGCGCCCGTCATCTGATCCCATGTGCCGACGAGGCGCAGCGCGGCATTGCCGATCAGGGTGAAGGCGTCGCCGATCGTGGCCGGCATGCTGTCGGCCTCTTCGCGCAGCTGCTCCAGATTGCCGAGCAGCGCGGTGCGGATGACATCTCCGGTGATGGTGCCGGTGGAGCCGAGCGCCCGCAGACCGGAGACCGTCGTCCCAAGCTCCTCGGCCAGCAGTTCCGCCAGCCGGCCGCCGGACTGGATGACGGTGTTCAGATCGTCGCCGGCAAGCACGCCGAGGGCCATGGCCTTCGAGAGCGCATTCTGAACCGAGGCCGCGCGTTCGGCGCGGGCGCCTGAGACCACCATGGCGTTGTTCAGTGCCTCGGTGAAATCGAGGCTCTCGGCGGTCGAAAGGCCCAGCTCGCGCAAAGCCGTGGCATTCGAGAGCCAGGACTCGGTGGTCTGGCCGAGATCGGAATAGGTGCGCCGCGCCATCGCCGCCAGCCGTTCCATCACCAGCGCGCCGCGTTCCTGCGAGCCGGTGGCAAGATCGACCCGGGAGCGCAGGTCGGTCCATTGGTCCGCATAGTGCTGGATCTGTCGCAGGCTGAAGGCTCCGGCGGCGATGCCGGCAAGACGCTGGAGCATGATGCCGGCGGTGTCGACCTCGGCCGACATGCGGCGGAAGGACTTGGCCCCGGCCTCGCCGACGCCTTGCAGCTCGGCCCGCACCTGCCGGCCGTTCTCGGCCACGAGCCGGACGGAGACCTTCTTCTCAGCCATGGTGATTGTCCTGATCGCGGCTGATGCGTTCATTGGTGCGGCGGATCATCTCGGCCTCGATCACCGGCAGCAGTTCCGCGATGGCGAGGGCGGGTATGCGGAGGGCCGCGCCAAGCGCCAGTGCCGCTCCCATGTCCCAGCCGAGGACGGCGCCGGGAATGGCGCGCAGCTGGCCCGAGAGCCGTCCGGCCAGATCCCAGACCTGCCAGCCTTCCACCGACATCGGCGCGTTCATGCGCGCGGGGCAGTCTTTGCAGAGCCCGGGGCAGGCGGCGCAGTATTGATCGCCGCCGCCGAACTGCCAGTCGGCGAGGGCGCGAAGGCGTTTTTTTCCTGCTCGAGCATCAGATGAGGGGCGAGGAAGTCGCGCTGGAAAGCCTCGAAGACCGGCCAGATGTCGAGCAGGGCGTCGATGCCGTCGGGCGTGACGGGCACAGCATTTCCGGCCTCGTCGCCTACGCCTTCCCAATCGAGGATCACCCGCCGCGCCACGGCCTTGGCCATGATGACGGCGAGGGCCTCCTGCGCCATGTCCTCGGACGCATCGGACCCGGCGATGTCGCTGCGGGCGGCAGCCATGATCGCGGTGGTGATCGGTGCCACCTGCAGGCGCAGGCCGGCGCCAAGGTCGAGCCAGCGCGGATCGTTGGAGAGGTTCAGTCGGATCATGGGTCAGTAACCTTCGATGTCGTTGATGAGTGTGACGGTGGCCATGCGGCCGGCCACCGGATCCCGGGCCGCCTGCCAGTCGAAGGTCGCCTGCACGCCCGCCGGGCCGCTGATCTCGATGCGCGGGCGCGGCAGATAGACGGCATGCGCCGTCAGCGTCAGGCTCTGGTCGCTGGGCAGGGCATAGGCGAACTCCAGCGAACAGGGCGCACCGTCGATGGCCTGCTGGACCAGCGTGCTGTCGGCGAAACGCACCTCGATCTGACCGGTGAGCGCAGCGATGGTCGGATCTGCGCCGTCGATCATGCCGTCGGCGCGGATGGTCTCGATGCGGTCGAGGTTGTTGCTGTAGGTCACCTGCGCCGAGACGACATTGCCGAGGGCGGTGCCGTTGCGGGCCACCGCGCCGTTGAAATGTCCGAAGCGCGCCTGATCGAGATCGGCCAGCGTCCCGGCCTGCGAGACCGGGGACACCGTCTCGCCCTGCGCGATCAGCCCCATGGTGGCGGTCAGCAGGCCCGAGCGCTGCAGGGTCCAGGACAGCTGGTTCAGCATCACGCCGCTATACATGGCAAAACGCGGCACTTCGGGCATGCCGGTCTCGATCGCCATCGAGGGCAGCGACCAGTTGCCGGAGCGGAAGGTATGCGTGAAGGGGCCGTCGCCGGTGGTTTCCGGCTCGCCGAATGCCGCCTTTAGCCAGAAGCCGATCGAGGCGGCGTCCAACGGCACGGTCAGATCGCCATCGGCGGTGATCGCATCCTTGATCGGGGCCAGCGGATCGCGTCCATAGCCCAGCAGTTCCGAGGACAGCAGCGGCTGTTCGGCGCTGAGGGTGGAGCTCGCAAAGGGCAGGCGGGTGAAGCCGGTGGCGGGCGGCGTGCCGTAGGTGGTTTCGAACGCGACCGCCAGCTGCGATCGCGCTCCCTGGGCTCGGGCCATGGGATATCCTCTCAACTTCATTTATTTGCATAGTGGAACAGTGAGTATGGGGAGGCGCTGTCGATGACCGACATGCCATTTGACGGACTTGAGTTTGTTTTCTCCGGGCAACTGGAACATCTTTCACGCGCTGAGGCGCAGGAAGCCGTGCGTAGTCGCGGAGGCGCGGTGGTTGGTCGGGTTGGCACCTCAACAACTTATGTTGTCGTCGGAGCGACGCCCGGGAAGCGTCGCTTGCATGGGAAGCTCCTCGGCGCTGAGGAATTAGACGAGAAGCAGTTCATGGATATGCTCCGCTATTAGATGAGCGGATCAGTGGTGGTGTAGTGCAGCGTTACGATCAGCACGGCGGCGCGGATGGTGCCGGCACCGTCGATTGGCAGGTCAGCGGGTTCGGGCGCGTCCGCCTCAATCCAGTCGCAGATGCCGCCGAGGCTGCGATGGGTGATGAGGACGCGGCCGATCGCGGCCGTCAGCGCATCGAACCGGTCATCGAGATCGCCGGCGCGCAGGAACACCTCGATCTCGACGCGGTGCTGCCAGTGATAGCGCAGCGGTGACAGGGTCGTGTCCGGACTGCCGGGGGTGCCATCGCGCAGGATGACGAGACCGGCCTCCGGGATCCGCTCCGGAAGCACCGCATTGCGCAGAATGGTGACGCCGCCCGGGATCAGCAGCAGCCGGGCATGGAGCGCCTTCAGCACCTCCTCGCGCCGCGTGGTCATGTGATCCGGCTCCAGCGCCGCACGATCGCCGCGGGCAGGGCGGCGAGTGCCGCCCGCGCCGGTTTCTCCAGATCCAGTCGTTTCCGAAGCCGGACCTGCGGCACCAACAGGAAGATCGGCACGGAGGCGACATTACGGCCGGTCTTCGAGCGGGAGCGCACCGCACGTCCGCCCTTGTTGATCCGGGCCTCGGCGATCAGCAGGCTGGGACCGGTGCGGCGGTAGATGAAGCGTAGGCGCAGTCCGGTCCGCTGTTCCCATTCCAGCGGCGTGATGTGACCACCGCGGCGGCTCTTGCCCGCAGCCTCGGTCGGGATCGCCAGCCAGAAGCCATCGGCCGAGCGGATGAGGGGGCCGGTATTGTGCGCCTCGACGATCGCCGGGGCCCGCGACCAGACCATGGCGGCAGCATTGAGGCTGTCGCGTCCTTTCGGATAAGTGGCGGATCGGATCGTGCGCGCCACCCGCGGTCCGAGACCGGCACGGGTGATCTGGTTGCGCCAGTCGTCGCGCAGGGCGATGCCGGCATCCTTCACAGCCGCCGTCACCGCTTTCTCTCCGGCGTCGATCTCGGCCTGCATCAGCGCGGCCAGATCGGTGAAGGAGGCCGAGAGCTTCACTACGCGATCCTCATGCCGGTCGCAGGTCCATCGTCCAGATCAGTCGCTCGCGATCACGGACAGGTTTGCCCTGCACCTCCCAGATGTCTGTCCCGATGCTGATCCTGTCGCCTGGCGCGGGATCGGGCATCTGTGACACCATCACATCCGCCCGCAGCGTTTCCGACCAGACCCGTGCACTGCCATAGCTCGTCACCTCGTCCGGTGCCTTGCGGATCAGGCGGATCGGGGTAGCCGGTTCCGCACCGCTCTTCAGCCAGAGCCCGTCCGTTGCCATGTTCGGATCGGCGAAGACCCGGGTCAGCGCGCGTTCAAACCCCTCCATCAGACCGCGATCCCGTTCAGCCGGACCCGGCCAGTGATCTCGGCCGCCGTGGCGCCGGTCGCGAGAACCGCGATGCCGATGTAGTATTCTGTCTCGGTGGTCGTCGCCTGGCTGGCTGCGCCATCCCAGTAGATGCGGGCGCCCACATACCAGGCCTGCGACGGCGCCTTCGGCAGATCGAAGACACCGGTCAGGGCCAGCACACATTCCTTCCCGGCATCCATGCCGGGTACCTCGACGGTCGTGGTCGCGACGCCGAACAGGCCACCGCCGAGCAGATAGCCGGTGCCGCCGATGATGCTGCCACCGAGGACCAGCTCGTCGGTGGGGACGTTGATGAAATCGCCCTGCGCAATAAAGTTCTTCATGAGGCTGTCCTCTCTCTCTATGTTGCGACGATCACGCCGGCGCGGCGCCCGGATTGCGGTAGAGCCCGCGCCAGTCGATGGCCTTGGCGGCGAAGTCGTGGCGGGCCTTGATCTCGAGGCCGTCGACCTCGAAGCCGGTGCGGGTCTCGGTGAAGACACCCTCCTGCCCGTCGAGATAGGCGTATTCGACGGTGTCGATGCGCGCGGGATCCGCGGCGAGGAACCACGGATCCTGCCCGCTGGCCGGGATCAGGCGCGGTTCTTCGATCACCTCGAGCCGGCCGGAGAAGGTGTTGACCTCGGCGGTGCTGGACGGCGTGGTGGCGGTGACCTGCTTGCGCGCCTCGATCGCGCGCGGGCCGGGGGGCGTCAGGATCCAGCGCGGCAGGATCGAGATCAGCCGGTCCTCCAGACCCTTGTGTTGACCGAAGGCACGGTAGGCGGAGGCCAGCGCCGTTTCCGAGATGCTGGATGCCGTACCCATGTTGTTGTGATCGGCGTGGAACAGCGCCTTGCCATCGCCCATGGCTGGGTTCTGCATCAGGATCGAATAGACGATGTCGGATTCGAGATCGGCGGCCGAGGCGCCGAAGGAGGCCGGCAGGCGGGTGAAGGCATCGAGATCGTCGTTAATCAGCACCTGCCGGGTGATGGCGACGATGCGGCCATAGGTGGCGAGTGCATAGACCTCGCGGCCCTCGCCGATGGTGCCGTACTGGAACTCACCTGACTCGAGCACGCGCTGCAGATCGGGCGCGCCGCCGAGCTGGGTGCGCTGCACCGGTTTGAAGTCGGTGATGGTCGCGCGCCGGGCCCAGGCCCCGAAGGTGCGTGGCGTCGATGCATAGGCCTGCCGCAGCGTGGTGTTGGCGACATTGGCGAGGATGGCCGGGAAATCGCTGGTCGAGTGATAACCGGTGGCGCGCTGCTCGAAGGCGGTGCGGGCGACCTCCATCTTCGAGAGGCCGCGCGTGCTGCCGCCGCGACGTTCGATGGCGTGGCGGGCCATTTCCAGCAGGGTGAGACCGCGGAACTCGCGGGCGCCTGCCTCCAGCGCATGGGCGCCGGGATTGTGGCGGTGCAGCAGGGCGTTCGAGACGGCATCGCGATAGGCGATCTCGGCCGCGCCGCTGCCGCTGGCCTGCGCCGGGGCGGGCTCGGCCGTGCGCCCTGCAGGGTCGCTGTCGACCAGCTTGTCGAGGACGGCGGCGCGGGCGTCATCGATGGTAACCCCACGGGCGATCAGGTCATCGGCCATATCAGCGAGGCCCGCGCGGCGGCACAGCGCCATGATATCGGCGCTGCGGCGGCGTTCTTCGGCACGGATGGTATCGGCGTCGGGCGCGGTTTGGGAAGGAGGAGGCGCGGCCGGCGCCTGCGGTGCGGGATCGGCGTGGCGGGCCGAGGGATCGTCGCGGTCCTCGACGACGGCCGGATCGGTCTGGGGCATGGTGGTTCCTCTCGTGGTGATGGTGCAGGGGTGCAGGCGGGTTTCCCGGTCATCGCGTTCAGCCCGGATGCCGGCGGCTGCATCGGCGCCGATGGCGACGGCGCTGATCTCCAGCGGCTCCCAATCGACGGCGCGGTAGAGCGCGCGGGCGCCGCCGTCGCTGCGATCGGCCCTGGCGACGCGTTCGAAGCGGTGCACGCGGTAGCCGACCGAGACATTGCGGATGATGCCCGCCTTGATGTCGCGCCAGATATCCTCGACCTCGTCGCGTTCCGACAGCCGGATGCGGGCAAAGGCGCGGCCGGCCTCGATGCGGATCGAGCCGTCCTCGACCACACCGAGGATGGACCGCAGGCTGTATGAAGCATGCGAGTTCAGGAACGGCGCGCCGCCGTTCAGGCGATCGAGGCGCATGGCATTCGGCGAGACGACAAGCTCTTCGTCGAATTCCTCGTCCCGCGCCCAGGAATAGCGGCGCACCTGCGCGCCGGTGGTCCAGAGGACCTCGAAGGTCCGCGCTGCCTCGTCGACAGCCTGCAGGGAACCGGCCCGCCCGATCACGGGCAGGTCGATGATCTGGTCTTGGGGCATGGGTCAGTCCTGTTCTTCTGCGCCGGTCGGCGATGATGTCGCGGTCGCCGGATCGGCGGTCTGCACCAAGCCGCCCTTGGTCACCTTGCGCGGGTCGCTGTCGAAGACGAGGCCGGCGGCGTCGGATTTGGTGGCGAAGCCCGCCCATTCGGCCAAGACCTCGTCGGGATCATATCCGCGTCGGGCGATCTGCTGCGGCAGGGTGGAGAAGCCGGCGCGGACCTCCAGCAGATCGGCCTGCGCATCCTGCAGCGGATTGACGCTCTCGAACTTCGGCGGGCCCCACTCGGCGGGGATCTCGGTGCCCTCGGGCAGCAGGCCGGCCATCACCGCGGCATCCACGAACCAGCGCCAGATCGGCGCGCAGAACATCGGGATGATGGTCTGCCACTGCAGCTGCTCGACCATGCGGCGGAACTCGTTGAGGCCGACCCGGCTGGAGGAGAAGCTGGTCTGACTGAGATCGCCGGTCATCAGCGCGTAGGGCACGCGGAAACCCGCGGCGATGATGTGCAGCTGCACGCGGTGCCATTCATAGACCCCGGCGGTGCTGGCGGGCTGGTTGAACTTGATGTCCTTGCCGCCGCGAGCATAAGCGATGAGGCCCGGTTCGAACTGCTCGATGCGGTTGCCGGCGGCATCCTCGACCACCGGGGCGATGGACTGCTGATCCTCGTCCGCGCCGAAGACGATGCCGACGAGGCAGGCCTCGGTGCGTTTGCGCACGAGCTCGGCCTGCTGCCAGTCATCGACATCGCGGATCGCCCGCATGGCCGGGGTGCCCCAGGGCACGCCGCGGGACTGCACCCGCTGGCGTTCGAAGAGATGCGCGACCCGATCGGCAGGCAGGCGTGCGGATTCGAGGCGGCGCGAGAACACCGGCGCGGTATCGCCCGGGTGATCGGCGAACATCCAGTATCCGGTGCGGCGGCCATTCCGATCATATTCGATGCCCTGACTGATGCGGGCGCCGTCGGCCAGGCTGTCGAAGCGGCCGGCATCGAGATGGTCCGCCTCGCGCAACTCGATGCGCAGCGGCACGTCACGGACATTCGCTGCGCGCACGTTCCGCCGGATGGCGAAGACGTCGCCACCCTCGATCATCTCGCGCACGGCCAGCCCCAGGATGCCATGGAAATCGGTGTGTCCATGCTGATCGCAGCCCGCCGCCCAGCGTTTCCAGAGCGCATCGACCTGTCTGTTCAGGCTCGCATCGCCCGTCGCAGCCCGCGGCCGGATGCCGGTGCCGACGATATTGTTCACGAGCACCTGCACCGCCTGCGCCGCCATCGGATTGTTGCGCACCAGATCACGCATGCGATGCCGCAGCAGCGGGCCATCGGCGGCGATCTCGGCATCCGCGGCCGTGGCGCCGGTCTTCCAGCCCGCTGTGCCGCGCCCCCGGCCGGCGGCATCATAGTCCCGGCGCAGATTGCTGATCGCCACTCGGGCAGCGTAGCGCTTCGCCGCCGTCCGGGGCGCGAGTGCGGAGAGCGCAGCATCCATCAGCCCCCAGCGAACCCGCGGGGCGATCTGGTTTGAGCTGTCTGGCATCATCAGCTCCGGCGGAAGCCTGCGAACCCGGCGACCGGGCGTGGACGGCCAGCGGCACCAGCCATCTCGCCCTCGATCAGGCGAATGCGGCCGAGGAGATCGGCGGCGGAGCCGTACTCGACCGACTTGCCGTCGTACGACACACGGGTGGTGCCCGCGGCATAGGCCCGGCGCAGGGCGTCGAGCTCAGACTCTGTCCAGGCCATCAGAACCAGTTTCCTTTCCTGCGATCGCCCATCCAGCCCGAGGGTCGGGGGGAGGGCGGGGTATCTCTTGGCCGTCGCGGCTGTCCGGCCGGCAGCGTTGTCGTTTCCGTGCGTCCGGGCAGAAGCTGCGCGGCCAGTGCCTCCCAGCGGTCCTCATTCCAGCGGTCCATGCCCATCAGCCAGGCCGCGGCGCGGGCATAGACCCGGCAATCCAGCGCCTCGTTGCGGTCCCGCGTCTGCTGCCATTCGAGGCGTTGGAAGCCCTGCCGGGTCTTCACCGTCATCAGCTGCTCGGCCGTCAGCTGCTTGGTCCATTCCGCCGTGGTGCCGCGCGGGATGTGCACGAAGCCGGCGGGATATCCCGTGCCGTCGGTGATCTCCTCGTCCGTCGGTGCCGCCAGCCGCAGAAACCGATACGTCTCCGACTTGAACACCGCCCCGGCCACCTTCCAGAGCCGCACGCCGCGGCGGATGCGACGTCCAGCCTCGGTGACATCGACATAGGTCGGCCCATCCACCGGCGTTGCGCGGTCGAAGCCACCGACGCCCTTCACCGCGATGACCTGCCCGTGTCCCATCTTGCGGCACCAGTTGTAGACCGCATCGGTCGTGGCGCCGTCGCCGGTGTCGATCGCAAGCCGGGCCAGCGCCATGCGTGCCCCACCGGCATGTTCCCAGGTCTCACCGAGGAAGTCGCTGAGATCGGCCCAGACCTCCTCGCGTGCCGTGTCGCCTTCGAGAACGACATGGTCCACGAGCCAGCTTTCCAGATTGCGCCCCCAGCCCCAGACGTCGATCTCGATGCGGTCGCGCTGCACATCCGCCCCGGCGGTCAGCATCAGCGCGCCTTCGGGCACCTGTCCCAGATGCCGATCCTCGCGCCGTTCATAGAGCCGCTGCCAGTCCGGCGCCTCGCCGCGTTCCTGCCATGTCTCGCCCAGCACGGTGTTCTTCAGCGTCTTCAGGGCGGCATCATTGCCCTGTGCCGCCTCCCAGTTCCGGGCGATCTCCGCCCAGGAGAGCCAGCCCAGCGGGGAATAGAGACCGCTGATGTGAAAGCCGACGATCCCCGCCGCCTGTGCCCGGCGCCGCACCTCCGGTTCGGCCGTCGGCAGCCAACGTGCACCATTGGCTTCGTCCATCATCTCGGTTTTGTGCCGCTCGGCGATGGGCTCGTCGCAGTGCTCGCAATGATATTCCGCCGTTTCCGGTAGCCCCGGCTGCCAGCGCAGGCGGTCGAACTTCAGCCACTGCAGCGCCCCGCAATGCGGGCAGGGCACGTGATAGCGCTGCTGGTCCGAGATCTCGTATTCCCGTTCAATCCGCGACAGCCCCTTCACCGTGGGCGTCGAGGCCAGAAACACCTTGCTGCGATGCCCGAAGCTGATGGTCCGGGCTTCGGCCAGCGCGATCGGATCGCCCTCGCCGTCGATATCGCCCGGATAGGCATCGACCTCGTCCAGAAACACCCAGCGCGCCGGCATGGAGCGCAGGCCCACCGCGCTGTTGGCCCCGGTCAGGATAAGCTGCCCGCCCGGGAAGCGCTTGCCGAGGATGGTATTGCCGCTGTCTTTTGAGCGCGACGGCATCACCAGCGCCCGAAGATCCGGGCTTTCCTCGATCAGCGGGTCGATCCGCTGCTGCGACAGGCGCTTGGCCAGATCGACCGTGGGCTGCACCGCCAGAAACGGCCCCGGCGCGCGATGGATGCAGAAGCCGATCCAGTTGTTGCCGGCCTCGGTTGCCCCCACCTGCGCGGCTTTCATGAACACCACGCGGCGAGCGCCAGCGGCGGGCGACAGCGCATCCATGATCCCGCGCATATAGGGCGTGCGATCGGTGCGATACGGCCCGGCTTCGGAGGCCGCGCGCGAGGACAGGATCCGGTGCCGGTCCGACCATTGACTGACCGTCTGGCTGGGATCCGGCGCCAATCCGTCGCGCCATGCCCGGCGGATGTCCTCGGCGCCGTCGAATTCAGCGAAGGTCAATCTTGACCTCGGCCATGTCCACCAGATGCGCGCGCAGGAACCGGTCCAGCACCTGCTCCAGCGCATGCGCTTCCACACCCAGTTCCGCGGCCATGTTCGCCGCCACCCGCGGCGGCCAGTTCAGCCAGGCATCGCGTTCGCGGCGCGCCAGATCGAAGACCGAGTTCGTGGCCCGCGCCCGATCCACCAGCTCGCCCTTCATCTTCTCCAGTCGCACCCGCGCCGTCTGCGCCTTCAGCACTTCGTTGGCCATCCGTGCGCGCAGGAAGGAGACCTCACCGCCGGAGCCGGTACCGACCTCGGCACTGGTATCACCCAGCGTGGCATTCACCGCGTCGATCGCGGCCTTGGGCACCGGCTTTGTCGCCGCGGCGCGGGCTGTGCTTGCAGCTGTCCGCGCGCCCAGCGTCTGTGCATGCACGCCGCGCTGCTTGGCCGGGTCGGTCTGGCTGTCCCATTGCGCATCGGCCTTCGCCGGATCGATTGTGCCGTCCGCCTCTACGCTGATCCGCCCGCTGGCGATCGCCTTGCGAACCGCCATGTCGCTCACGCCGCGCATCGACGCATATCTGCGGCGCGAGACGCCCATGGTCAGAAATCCTTCTCGTTGGGCCGCGGTTCCGATAAAATGCGGGTGCGCTGATGAACCCGGACCGCGAAAATGAACTTGATACCTGCCGAACCCGGCCTTTATTTCGTGCGCCTATCCGGCGACGAACTGATCTCTGTCAATCATAATGACCTGAAGCGTCGCGATAGGTGCATCATGGTGAACAGTGAAAACTCCAAGTATGGCATCGCGCAGAACCTCCGGAGCAGGTACCTCAGCTATTGTCGGACGTTCGGGTCCGAACGTGTCCAGTTCGCCGTCCTGGGCCTATCTTCCGGCCCGGCGGCTATCGAAAGCAAGTTGCATCGGCATTTCGGAAAATACCGTATGCGCGGATTGTCCGGCCGCCTGAATGAGTGGCTGGCCGGGATCGATCCTGAAGCGGCATACCGGCAGGCTTTGGCGATCATCAATCAACACGACGATCCTTCTAAACCTCCTGAAACTGCCACCGTGACGGTGCGGTCAGGGCCTGTTCGAAAGAAGCCTGCGCTGCCGGTGCAAAAGTTTACGCCGGAAGACATCGTTCAGGCAGCAACTTACTTGCAAGCGCACGGCATGAGCGAGGCTCTGCTGAGCCGCTGTCACCACTTCGGGCGGCAAACCTACAATGATACCATCACCTATTTCACCGGAAAGACCCGGCTCCAAGGTGCGAATAACCCTGTCTACGCTGCACGTCTGGACTTCATAATGCGAGGACACATGACGGGCGGAGAGTTCGACCAACTGCTGCAGGAGGCGCTGGATACCTTTCCGGTTCCATACTGATTGACCAGATATCGGTGCGTAAATGACGGTCGCCTCGACACTGGTTCGGCTAGTCGCGATCATCCTGCGCACCGGCATGTGGCCCACAATACTCACTGTCGAATAATCGCGGCGCTAATGGGCAGCTCCGATGAAATAACCAAGGCGACTGAGCAGGTGCGAAAGGCTTTACCGGCTCGGCAGCTGCTTCCTGATCTTCTCCAGCTCTTGTGCGATTTGATGTACACCCTTCGAGTGGAATCCGCCCCTAAAGCCATCTTTCGCTTGGAACGTATACTTTAATGTTTGCCGGTCCGCGGCTCCGGGATATGTCGACCAGCTGACAACTGCGTCAAACTGTGTGTCATGGACCTGAGGTCCCATCGTGCCGAGTATGCTTAGCATTTGCCCGGGCGGGAGTAGCGAGGTTTTAAACTCAGTCTTTGTACCGTCTTCTGGCGGTGACCCATCTATGCCGGGCTTCTTTGGCAATCCAGGCGTCACTTCCATTTTGATATCAAACGCCGTAGCGTTTCCGGTATTTCGCAATGTAAGATTGAGGGCGATCGGATCTGCTGCACTTGACTCGAGCCAGCATACCACAAACGGTTGCGCCGTCATTTTAGCCAATGTGGCCGTCTCCACAGCTAAAACGCGTGTCACGCGCCAAAGTGCGATGGTGGCAAACGCAGTAATGAGGGCGGCGAAAACCTGAGCGAGGATCAGACTGTTATCGGCTACCCAGCCAGCCATGCTCCTGATCTGATCCCATAAAATCTGCCGATCCATTGCCCACTCCACAAATGTCGAAGAGCAACTATGCTGAGAGCAGGTCATCGTAACAAGTCATCGTGATCAGCTTCTCGGCTATCTGCCTTGATATTCTGAACCTCACTGAACCTACGCCCGTTTCCCTCCAGCACCGCCACGCCCCCGGTCAGGTTCTGCCAGCGCGCCACGGCCACATCGACATAGGCCGGGTTCAGTTCGATGCCGTAGCAGACCCGGCCGGTGGTTTCGGCGGCGATCAGGGTGGTGCCGGAGCCCATGAACGGCTCGTAGATCGCCTGACCAGCGCTGGAATTGTTCAGGATCGGGCGGCGCATGCATTCGACTGGCTTCTGCGTGCCATGGGTGGTTTCCGTATCCTGATCCTTGTTCGCGATGTGCCAGAGCGTCGTCTGCTTGCGGTCGCCGGCCCAGTGGCCCTTGCCGCCCTTGCGCACCGCGTACCAGCACGGCTCGTGCTGCCAATGGTAATCACCACGGCTGAGCACCAATCGGTCCTTCGCCCAGATAATCTGCGAGCGGACGTTGAAGCCGCAGGCCATCAGGCTGTCGGCGACGGTAGTGGCGTGTAGCGCGCCATGCCAGACATAGGCGACGTCGCCCGGAAACAGCGACCAGGCCTCGCGCCAGTCGGCACGGTCGTCGTTCAGCACCTTGCCGGTGCGCTTGGTGGCCGAGGCGCCGGACTGGTTACGCCACGCTGGATCGTATTCCACGCCATAGGGTGGATCGGTGACCATCAGCATCGGCTTTACGCCCGCCAGCAGCTTTTCGACATCGGTAGCGATGGTCGCATCGCCGCAGAGCAGGCGGTGGCTGCCCATGATCCAGACATCGCCGGGACGCGAGATCGGATCGACCGGCGGTTCCGGGATCTCGTCCTCACCATCGACGGCGCCATCTTCGTTGCCTTCGAGATCACCCAGCAGTTCGTCCAGCTCGGCTTCGGAAAAGCCGATGATGTCCAGATCGAAGTCGATGTCGCGCAGGCCCTCCAGTTCCAGGCGCAGCAGTTCCTCGTCCCAGCCGGCATTCTCAGCGATCCTGTTGTCGGCGATGACCAGCGCCCGGCGCTGCGCCTCGGTCAGATGATCGAGGACGATCACCGGGACCTCGGTCAATCCCAGTTTCTGCGCAGCCATGAGGCGACCATGACCGGCAATGATGACATCATCGCCGCCGAGCAGGATCGGGTTGGTGAAGCCGAACTCGGCGATGGAGGCGGCGATCTGGGCGATCTGGTCATCGGAATGGGTACGAGCATTGCGGGCGTAGGGCACCAGCCGCGTCGCGGGCATCATCTCGATCTGCAAACCCGTCTCCTCCGATCCCGCCGCCGCGGTCATGAAAACGCCGGGCGGTGGGACGCCCGGCGAGGTGTTATCTGGCGGTCCGCGAACCTGCGAACCCAAAGGTGCGAACCCGGGGCGCGAACCCAGAATTTTCTCCTGACGCTAGAGGCTTAGCGCGCCTCTGCCCCCCGCATAGGATCGATCCCGCGGAGGAACCGAGGCCGAGGGGGAGGGACCGGATCGACCCTCATATCCTGTCGAAAGCAAGAATATTGCTCCGATTTCCGTTGACCGCCCGGCGATTTCGGCCCGCTTAAGGCCTCGATCACCTCTGGCCATCGTAGGGATAAACTGCACCGGAACGGCCGATAATGTCGCGCCCTAAGTTCGACCTTTTCGCGCCCTCACGCGTCCCGCTTGTGCCCCCGCCGCGCGGCTTCGCGCCCGGTTCTGCAGGAGTGGTTTTTGTGCCGTCGTCACCTGATACTGGATTGTTGCTTTTTTTCAATGTCTTGGAAATGGTCAGGAGGCTCGCGGTCCAGCGCCGCCACGCGGTGGATCGGACGCAGCCGACATGGCGGCAGATGGTCTGCCAACGGTGCCCCTCGGCCCGCATCCAGACGATGCGCCGGTTGTCGGCCGCCTGCTGGTCGCTGTCGCCGCCGATCAGCGCCAGCCAGTCTAGCACCTCTTCCATGCGCTGGATCTCGCGGGCGTTCGGGATCACCCGCATGCGGGCCGGCTCGTAGCCGTAGGCGTGCTTCGCCTCATGGACATACTCCGGCCAGGAGCGGCCATAGCCGCGGGCGCCGGAGGTGGGCGGGTTCGGCAGGCGCTTCAGGGTCAGCGCGGCCTCCTCGAGGCGGTCCTCGATCTCGCGGGGTGTCATGGCCCGGGTCATGGCGCCCCTCCCGTGTCTGCGGGCACCGGCACACCGCGGGCGGCCAGCCGATCGGCGGTTACCAGTTCGAAGCCCAGCAGCGCCCAGGCCATGGTGTTGGTCACGGCATTGGGTGGCAGGTACCGATCCGAGTTGATCCAGTCGGCATAGAACCGATGCTGGGCGGTGATGCGGGGATCGGCTTCTCTGCGCAATCTAGCCTGCTTCGCCGCGTGCACGGCCTCGGTGAAGTACGCCCATGTCCGGATCGGGCTGATCCGGATCTGCACCCTGCGACGTGTAATCGTGGGCAGAACGTCGGCCTCGAGGTCCAACCCGTCTCTCAGCCAGCCGTCGATGACGTCCGCGGTGGCGGTGATGGCGGCGCGCGACGCCGGACACAGGCCCGGTCCCCCGGCATCCAAACAGCGGGTCTGTGGATCGGGAAGATCGGCAGCCGTGTCCAGCTCGCGCGCGGTAGTAATTACAGGTTCTATACTTACAGGGTTAGTGTCCAGATTCTGGACACGGGATCTGGACACGGCTCCGGGTGATTTGGCGCTCGATTTCATAGGGTCATCAGCCTCATTCCCGTGTCCAGCATCCGGACACGGCTTGCAGTCGAATTCGGCCTCGAAGGCGAGGACGTAACGGGTCGATCTCTGCTTGCGGGTGTCTGGGTCGATGCGGCGTTCACGGCGGATCAGACCGGCGCGTTCCAGCTTCTCGAGGTGGACGTTCAGGCTCGATCGCGACATCTCGGCGTCGCTGGCGATCTGGTTCTGGCTGGGAAAGCAGCCGAAGTCGGGGTTGTGCCGATCGGCGAGCATGACCAGCACGCGCCAAGTCGCCGCCTCCAGCCCGCGCTGCTGGAAGGCCCAGTTCGTTGCTTGATGGCTCATTCAGGCTGCCCGCCTTCGATGAGGACCTCGATCGGCCGGGTCTCGAAGGCCGTGGGCGCGACGAAGCGCAGGACGGCTGTCCAATCGAAGCCCGCGCGGGGCAGGGTGGCGAGCAGGACAAACGCGGTGAGGGCGGAGATGACGATCACGATAACCGCCCTCATCGCGCGGACCTCGCACGCGGTCCGGCTTTGCGGCTCTCCTGTTCCAGCAGCCAGTCCTTTACCGCGCCGCGGCGGTAGAGCACCTTGCGGCCGATGCGGATGCAGGGCGGCCCGATCCGCCGGGTCTCCCAGCGCTTGAGCGTGTCGCTGCTGACACCGATGATGCCCGCCAGCTCCTGCCGCGGCATCCAATCATCCAGCAGCCCTTCCGGCGTGCCTGTCGTCTGTTCCGTCATGATCCTGTTCCCGTGGTAAAGACGGGATCAGCGAGTGCATGCGGGGGCACCGGAATGCGCGGAATGGACCGGAACCGACCGGAATGAAAACGGCGAGGGCAATTCCTGCCAGCGTTTTCTAACGCTCTATTGCGCCATTGATGCCCCACCGTTTCGCTGGCATCACGCTAGGGGTAACCTTCCATGGGGTATCAGCATGTCGGTCTATATCGCGAACTTCGGCGTCCAGAACTATGAGTGGCCGGAGTGCCTAAAACGCGGGACCATCGCGACGGTTAATGAAATTGAGGCGTTCGATCTTTGGAAGGCTGGAGACCGTGAGGGCTACATCCAGACGCGTATGGCTGGGCTGACGGTCGCGGGAAAGCAACCGACGCGCGCAGTGGCCGCTCGCTGGTATAACCTCATGACCATTATTACCCAGTCGGTGGGAGACATCTGGATCCACAAGGAAGGTCCTAGATTGTTTTGGACGCGAACCATTGACGATCCGGCGACATACTATGAGAAGGTTGAGCCGGTTCATCCGCGCCGGCATGTGGTCGTATGCCACAAGCCATGTGAGCCGTGGAAAAACCTTGATGAGAAGGGCGCGCCGCTGCTCTGGGATGCCTTGCACCCGAAAGCCAAGGATTTCTTGGCAACGGAAGCAACGCTACAAAAACTGACATCCGAAAATGCGGCTTACGCGATGGCGCTGATCCGCGGCGAACCGCGCGAACGGTGGCATACGCTCCCCGTGTGGAAAGCCAAAGTTCAAGCTTCAAAGAACCAGAACACGGGCGCCCGCATCTATGGAGGATTGGACAAGTGCATTTGGCGTATGGCCAACACCGCGTTTCACACGACGGCTTATGCGAACGGCCAGAAAATCGAAAAGACCGTTAAGAATAAGGACTGCATGTTCAGCAGCCCGACTGCGCTTGAAGCTCACATTCGAGAACTGATCGAATTGCAAGAAGGGCAATGTGCCCTGACGGGGCTGAAATTGAATTTCGACGAGCCAGACGAGGATCCGGAGATGCTGGCTTCGCTGGATCGCATCGACAGCGCTGCGCACTATGAACAAGGCAATCTGCAGGTGGTCTGCCGTTTCATCAACCGCTGGAAAGGTGCTGACGACAACGCAGGCTTCAAGCGACTGATAGATGTCCTGATGACCTGACGCGGGGCTACACTGTTGGCCGAGCGTTGTGTGTAACGGTGGCGTCCAAAGGTTTCAGCCCCAAGGTGAGTATTTTCAGACCGTTTCACGCACATGGGTTGTTCTCCCTCATGACGAAAATGAGGAGATTGCATCATGCCTTTGCCACCCCGGCCCTTTTATTCGCCCTTCGAAATCGCCACCCGTTGGGAGTGCGACGTGGCGGACATCATTGACTGGGCGGTGGCGGGACACCTGCATATTCTTGTGCTGATCCCTCCCTGTACTATCGGAGGGCGGGTATTCAGTGATGCGGTCGAGGTCGCACCGAGCGACATTCATCTGTTGCTGCGCCGCTTTGATCGGTCATCCGGCAAGGTCCGCATCATGAGGATGCGCTATCCTGGCGAGCCGGAATGGACGGTTGCGGTGGAAGGCGATAAGGGCGTGATGATCGGTCAGCTCGATCTTCTCATCGCGGCTGATGACGTTGTCGCGTTCGAAGGACGATATGTCGGGTCGGCACGTGGAAACAGCAGCGTCGGTTCAGGCAGATATGACTGGGATGGCTGCATGGCGGCGATGCTGATCCACGCCCGCGACTACGGCCTGCCGGCCAATCAGGCGGAGCTGATCGGCGTCATACAGGACTGGTTCATTGGACACAGCCCGAAGGGCGAGGCGCCGGATGAAAGCACCATCCGCAAGCGGCTCAACCCAATCTGGCAGCGGATACGCGACGCGGCTTAGCTGCGTCCGTCCCGTTCGCGGCCGCTGTTGGCGCCGAATGCACCAGCCGCGGCCGGATGCGAATCATGTCGGCCACGGCGTCGACACCGGCACGCAGGGGCGAATCCATCAGGTGGGCGTAGCGCTGCGTGGTGCGGGACTGCGAATGGCCCAGCAGCTTGCCGATCATCTCCAACGAGGCGCCGCCGCTGACCAGCAGCGAGGCGAATGTGTGGCGCAGGTCGTGGATGCGGACACCGGGAATTTCGGCCTGCTGCTGGATGTCGATCCAGAAGCGACGGATTTCCTGCACCGGCTGGTCCTTGTCCTCGACATCACCGGGGAACAGCCAGTCGCAGCCGGGTGGGACCGCGTCGATGCGCGTGCGGACCAGCGCCACGGTGTCCAGCGACACCGGCACGCGGTGCACGCGGCGCTGCTTGGTGTTGGCGGCGGGCTTGGTCCAGATGGCGCGTTCCAGATCGAAATGCTCGAAGCGGCAGGTGCGGACCTCGCCCAGCCGGGCGCCAGTCAGCATGCACATCCGCACCACGGCCGCGGCGCGCTGGTCCTCGGCTGCCGTCAGGGCATCGCCGAGGCGAGCGATCTCGTCCATGGACAGGAACCGTTCGCGCTCGACCTCCATGCGGCGGCGGAAGCCCAGTGCGGGATTGTCGGACCGCATCTTCCACGCGATGGCGAGGTTGAAGACCTTGCGCAGCATCTCGCCGGCGCGGTTCGCCCGGATCGGGGTGGGCTTAGGCGGCTTCAACGGCTCGCGGCGCTTGGTCTTCGGCGTCTTCTTGGCCGGGCGGGAGCGGCCCTGCGCGATCAGGTTGAGGACCCGCTCGACATCCGCCGCCTCGATCTCGGTGACCAGCCGGTGCTTCCAGTGCGGCTCGATCAGTTTGCGCAGCATGGATTCCTGATCCGCGGCGTTGCGGGGAGCCAGATGAGCGGCATGCTCGCGCAGGTAGCGTTCGACCAGATCGGGGAAACGCGGCGCTTCGCGGGCATCTTCGCGCTCGGCCATCGGGTCGATGCCGCTGTCGACCTCGCGCCGCAGCACCTTGGCGCGGTCGCGGGCGGCGGTGACAGACCATTCCGGCCAGCGCCCGATGGTGAAGCGGCGCTGCCGACCGGCGGTGCGATAGTCGAACATGAAGGATCGGCTGCCCGAGGTATAGATGCAGATCGACAGGCCCAGCACGTCGGTGTCGAAGACCTGCCAGGCCTTGGGTCTCGTCTCGGCCGCGCGGACCAGCTTTTCGGTGAGTTTCTCTCGGTTGCGCAAGGCGTGATCTCCCGTTTGTCCCTTCGACACATGCGTAAAGTCGCGGGCTTATCAACGAGATGATTCGGGCACCGGAATACAGGAACGGGCCGGAATGGATCGGAACGGGGAGGCATTGAGTAATTCCGGTGTCTGTTCCTTGTCACGTAGCTATGTCACGGACCGGACGTGTCGCGACCTCAAATCACCTTGATTCGCGCATAGAGTTCCGTATTTGTTCTTGTCTATAACCCGGCGCAGCACACCCCAGGCGAAGATCGACGACGCGGCCTTTCCGGTCCGGGTGATGATCTGCGTCCCGCCGCTGGGCTTCGGCAGGGTGTCGGACGCGGTGTATCATTGGCTCGATACCCGTATAGGCCGCGGCAACTATGCGTGGCACGGCGGAGGTCGGGGCGGTATCGGCGACCGGGTGGCTCTGTACTTCCGCGAGCCGGAAGCGGCCGGGGCCTGCCTCTCCGCGTTTCCCGATCTGCAGCTGGCTGACGGCACCTGCCTGTCCAGCTACACTTCGCCCCATCTGCCCTTCGGGCGATCCGAGGAGGACGAAACAATCTGCAACCTGTACAACCAGACCACGACGCAGGAGGCGATGCGCCAGCTGTTCAAGGGGCTGGAGATGACCGACCGTGCCGGCAACGTCGCGCCGGGCAGGATCTATCCGGACCAGCCGGCACCGATCATCCGGCATGACGGTGAGGCGCTGGAGTTGGTGAAAGCCTGCTGGGGCCTGCCGTCACCGCCGTCGGTGCTGAAGACGGCGCGGGATCCGGGCGTTACCAACATCCGCAACCTCGCCTCGCCGCACTGGCGCCGCTGGCTGGGTCCAGCGCATCGCTGCCTCGTGCCGGTGACGGCCTTTGCCGAACCGATCAAGGGCGGCAATCAGTAGTTCGCGCCGCAGGAAGCGGACAGGCCTATGTTCTTCGCCGGCATCGAAGTCCGCGGCTGGAAATCGGTCCGTAAGGTGAAGGACGGCGAGACGACCGATGATCTCTATGCCTTCCTGACCTGTGCGCCGAATGCCGAGGTAGGGACGGTTCACCCGAAGGCGATGCCAGTCATTCTGACCGCGCCCGACGAATGGGAGACTTGGCTATCGGCACCGATCGAGATCGCAGGGAAGCTGCAGCGGCCACTGCCGGATGGGGCTCTGGCGCTGGTGGATGCTCCGGTCGAATGAACCTGCCCCCGGGAGGACCCAAGCGGATGTCGATACGACACCCGCAGTATCTGTAGTGCCCATTCAGGCTGTTTGCCGCATGCATCCGCCGAGGGTTGTCGGATCATTCCGCGTTTCGTAATGCTGAGTAACAGATGGAGATCCCGCATGTTTGAGAACGCATTTAACAACATCGACCGATTCATGCGGAATGACGAGGGGCTGGCGTCCGAGCTCGATTATGCTGAGCAGACGTCTTGGCTCCTTTTCCTAAAGTATCTTAACGATCTAGAGGCCGAGCGTCAGGATGCCGCCGAACTCGAAGGCCGCGACTATCGCCCGATCCTCGACGAGCGTTTCCGCTGGGATGTCTGGGCGGCACCCAAGATCAATGGCCGGTTGGACGACAACGCCGTGACCGGCAGCGATCTGATCGACTTCGTCAACCGTGACCTGTTCCCCTACCTGACCAAGTTCCGTCAGACGGCGACTAGCCCCGACAGCATCGAGTACAAGATCGGTGAGATCTTCTCGGAGATCATCAACAAATTCCGCTCGGGCTATGCGCTGCGCGACGTGCTGGAAGTCGTGGACAGCCTGCGCTTCAACACCCAGAGCGCCAAGCACGAACTTTCGGACCTGTATGAAAGCCGCATCAAGCGGATGGGCAACGCCGGGCGCAACGGTGGCGAATACTACACGCCCCGCCCGCTTATCCGCGCCATGATCAAGGTCGTCGATCCGAAGGTAGGCGAGACGATCTACGACGGTGCGGCCGGGTCCGCAGGCTTCTTGTGCGAGGCGTGGGAGTACCTGTCGCACGACAATCTGTCAGGCGCCGACTATGACACGCTGCAGCGTCGAACATTCTATGGTCAAGAAAAGAAGTCACTGGCCTACGTGCTTGGCGTTATGAACATGATCCTGCACGGGATCGAGGCGCCGAACATTCGGCATACCAACACGCTGACCGAGAACGTGATGGATATCCAGCAGCGGGATCGTCACGACATCGTCCTTGCCAATCCGCCTTTCGGCGGCGGCGAGCGTAAGGAGGTGCAGCAGAACTTCCCGATCAAATCAGGCGAAACCGCCTATCTGTTCCTTCAGCACTTCATTCGCAAGCTGAAGGCAGGCGGTCGCGGCGCGGTGGTCATCAAGAACACCTTCCTGAGCAACACCGATGGGGCCAGCGTGGCGCTTCGCAAGGAGTTGTTGGAGAGCTGCGACCTCCACACTGTGCTCGACTGCCCCGGCGGTACGTTCCAGGGCGCGGGCGTCAAGACGGTGGTGTTGTTCTTCGAGAAAGGGGCGAAGACGCGCTCTGTCTGGTACTACCAGCTTGATCCGGGCCGCTCCCTCGGCAAGACCAACCCGCTGAACGATGTTGACCTGGCAGACTTCGTCGCGCTGCAGCCCGAGCGGACGAACAGCGCTAGGAGCTGGTCGGTGGATGTCGCCAATCTTGATATGTCCACATGGGACCTGTCGGTCAAGAACCCCAATGCACCCGAGGAGGCGCCGCTGCGCAGCCCGGAGGAGATCATCGACGCCATGCTGGCGCGCGACGCCGAAACGGCCGAAATTCTCGAAGACATTCGGGGGATGCTGTGAAGGACGCCGCAAGAAATGTCGAAGTTCTGACCGAAACCTCTAAATGGCCAGTTTCACCACTCGGCGAAATCGTTGATGTTCTCGACAGCAGACGGAAGCCAATCACGAAGCGCGACCGAGTTTCCGGTCCGTACCCATATTTCGGAGCCACGGGAGTGCTTGACTGGGTAGAGGACTACCTTTTTGACGAGCCTCTCGTGTTGATTGGCGAGGACGGCGCTAAATGGGGTGCAGGCGACAGCTCAGCTTTCGCGATCGACGGGAAAACGTGGGTGAACAATCACGCTCATGTTTTGCGGCCACACCGAAACCAAGTTGTTGATGACTGGTTGATCTACTACCTCAATGCGACTGATCTTTCCGATTTCATCTCGGGCATGACGGTGCCGAAGCTAAACCAAGGGAGGCTCCGCGAAATCCCGATCCCCCTCCCGCCGCTGGAGGAGCAGAAGCGGATCGTCGCGGTGCTCGATCAGGCCTTCGCCGCTCTCGACCGCGCCCGCGCCCATGCCGAGGCTAATCTGCTCGACTTGGATGACCTCATCCTTTCCGCTAGCCGGGAGACCTTCGATGCATTGGAGGCAGAGTGGCGCCCGCTTGGTTCGCTTTGTGAGATCTATCAGCCAAAGACTATTTCAGCGAAAGAAATGTCACCAGACGGGGAATACGTCGTCTTCGGCGCTAATGGTAAGATAGGACGTTACCACGCCTACAATCACGCAGAGCCACAGCTCCTTGTGACGTGCCGCGGCGCGACTTGCGGTCAGATCAACATTTCGGAGCCGTTCTCGTGGATCACCGGCAATGCGATGGTTGTCCGTCCCAAAGACACGAAGATCACGTCCGATTTCCTCGAGCACTTCTTTCGTGACGCGGTTGACTGGGATGAGGTAATCACCGGCGCGGCACAGCCTCAGATTACCCGGCAGTCCTTGTCACCTGTGCTGGTTCCAGTGCCTGCCCTGAAGGAACAAGATGCAGCCTCAGAGAAGCTCGGCGCTTTACGCGAGCGGGTCGAGACGTTGATATTAGAGTACAAAACCAAGCTCGACGAACTCGCGGACCTTCGCCAATCCCTCCTGCAAAAAGCCTTCTCGGGCCAACTGACCGCATGACAGAAACCGAAGCCGACACCCGCGCCAATCGCATCGACCCCGTCCTGCGCGAGGCCGGATGGGGCGTCGTCGAGGGCTCGAGGATCCGTCGCGAGATGATCTGCCCCGGCCGCATCACCGGCGGCGGGCGTGTCAACCCGCTGTCGGCTGACTACGTGCTCAGCTACCGTGATCGCAAGCTGGCCGTGATCGAGGCCAAGCGGGCAGGGCTTGGCGCAACCGATGGTGTTGGTCAGGCCAAGGACTATGCCACCCGCCTCAAGGCACGCTTCGCTTATTCCACAAACGGCCTAGGCTGGTACGGCATCGACATGGCCACGGGCGCCGAGGGTGCGCACACGCTGCCCTTCCCTTCGCCGCAGGAACTGTGGGACCGCTGCTTTCCCGAAGGCAACGTCTGGCGCGACCGCTTTGGCGCCGTTCCTTTCGAGACCGAAGGCGGCAAGTGGGAGCCTCGCTACTACCAGCATAATGCGATCACTGCGGTGCTGGAGGCCATTTCACGCGGCCGCGATCGCGTTCTTTTGACGCTTGCCACCGGCACCGGCAAAACCTCCATTGCGTTCCAGATTGCGTGGAAGCTCTACCAGTCGTCCTGGAACCTAAGCCGCGACCCGGTACGCCGCCCGCGCATCCTGTTCCTTGCCGACCGAAACATCTTGGCAGATCAGGCCTACAACTCTTTCAGCGCATTTCCGCCGGACGCGCTCTGCCGGCTGGGTGAGTGGTCCGATGAGGCAGAGCCCGAGATTTTTCTTGGGCACGACGGCATGCTGGTGGTCGACGGTTGGTATGATTGCCCAGTCTGGCTGGCAGAGTTAGTCATGACCATATCGAACGGCTATCCGCCGCATTTGCTGGGGAAGGAAGAGGCCTAGCGCATGAACCTTGATCTTGCAGCGGTCGGTCTTGCCTCCTGCTTCGGAAGCGGGCTGCAGAACCATGTGGAGAAGGTCGCCGCACGCACCAACGCGCTTTCCCGTCAGCGCAATTTCACCGGCAGCGATTTCAAGCCGCAACTGGCGGCCTTTGATGGCAATCTTGGCTTTGAATCGGCCCTTACACGCATGGAGACCCTCGCGACGACCGCACTGGCAGATATGAAGCCGCTGACAGCGCTGCACGGAGAAGCATCATTGCACATCGCCATCGCCCTGCCAGAGATTGACGAGGCCGAAGGCCTGACTGCCTCGTTGCTGACACGGCTGACCAAGAAGCTGCTTCAGTTGGCTCTTGCGCGGTTGGGACGTCGCGAGGCGAGGCTGCATCAGTTCAACGCCGGAAGCGCGGGCGTTGCCCTTTCGCTGCAGGACTGCCTGCCGCTGCTGCGGCCTGGCGATGCACTGCTGGTGCTGGCGACGGACAGTTATCGTTGCCGTCGTCGCCTTGGCGCGCTCTTATCGGCGCGACGCCTGTTCAGCAGAAGAGATCGCTATGGCATCATCCCCGGCGAGGCAGCCGCGGCGCTGCTTTTTGTCGCCGGATCATCGAAGCCGTCCCTCGCTACGATTTCTGGTGTCGCCATCGAAACCGAACAGGTGCGTGAGATGGACCTTGGCGGCACCGATTTCGCTGCCCTTACTACGGCGAGTCGGCGCTCAATTGGTGAACGGGCGGAAATTCCGCTCTGGCTGACCGACTGGAACAATGGGCGCTATCGCGCGGCTGAACTGTCCTATTGCCAGTTACGACTGCAATATGCCTTGGCTGAAGATCTCGTGATCCTGCATCTGCCGCTTATATTTGGTGATTTGGGTGCGGCTACGCATGGTCTGGGACTTGCGCTGGCGGCAGCAGATGGAAATTCAGCACTGCTGACGGCATCGACCAGAGACTCCGGGAAGCGCGCCGCGATATATATCTGAGTTTGGACAATATTCTCCTATATATTTCGGTGGCCCCGAACAGGGATCGGCACCATGCAGCGGGGCTTCTGCCTCGACTATTCCGTCAACTTGATGAGGGATTGCCGGAGGGTCGGGCCGATCGAGAGCGCAGCTTGTATCCATTAGATCGGAAACGGTGGAAGGGGGACTTCGTGGCGCCTACTGACGATCGATAGTGATGTTGGCGAATTGCAACGGATGCCGGGCGGCTGTGGCTAGGCAGATCGGATTTCGCCGCGACGTTGTCGGCGATGACCGGCAGCTTTGTTACCTCGACCATCACGACCGGCATGGTTGGCATTCCCGAGATGGACCCGCGCGGCTATGGCGAGGGTTGCCGGCGACGCTGACGGAACTCGTTGTCGAAATGAAGGAATGGTTCGTTCAGACCAGCGCGGATAGCGATGCTCCGGACGAAAGCACGATCCGCAAGCGGATCGGCCCGATCTGGTACCAGCTAAGCGCACCGGTTCCTGCTTAGGCTCTTGTGCTTCGGCGGGCGAGTCGGAGTAAACCAGTCGCGGTCTCGCCCGCTAGATCGGCGACGGCATCGACGCCGGCACGCGGTGGCGAATCCATCAGATGGGCATAGCGCTGGATCTTGGCATCACAACTGCCATTGCCGCCATAGGCGCGGGTCGTCTGACAGGCGCGACCCTGCTTCTGCACCGCACGCATCTGGGACTGTTGGCCGCGACCGCCATGCTGGCAATCGCATTGATACTAGTGCTGCATCTCTCCTTGAAAACCCAAACTCTCCCGAGACGAAAACTGCTATGAAAACCCGTCAGCTGGGCCAGAACGGCCCGCAGGTCTCCGCCCTCGGGGTTGGCTGCATGAGTATGACCAGCGAAATCTATGGCCCCGCACCCGATCGTGCTGAAATGATCCAGCTGATCCGCAACGCCAAAGATCTGGGCGTCACCCACTTCGACACCGCCGAGGACTATGGACCTTTCACCAATGAGGAGTTTCTGGGCGAGCTCGTCGCCCCCATCCGCGACAAGGTCGTAATTGCCACCAAGTTCGGCATTGACATTCACCCCGACGGGTCGCGCGGCAAACCATCGTCGCAATGGACCGTAGGCCGATCGTGCACTAACAATCAAGTTGGACCACCTAGGTGGGGCTGATCAGGATGAACACAGTCCGGAATGCCCAACGATCCGGCGTCAGCGCTGGTTCATGTTCCTCATATGATGCGCGATTGCTTCATCGAGGTCGCTGTAGAAGGTCAGGTGGCCATTTTCCAGAACCGCCCCTGAATCGCAGATCTCGTTTAGCGTTGGCATGCTGTGCGAGACGACTATGGCGCCAGAGTTTGCAAGCCTGGCATGCAGCACTTCGTTGCTTTTCTTGCGGAAATTTGCGTCCCCGACAGCGGTAACCTCATCGATCAGGTAGGTGTCGAACGGAATAGCCATCGACACCCCGAAGGCCAGTCTGGCGCGCATTCCCGACGAATATGTTCTGAACGGAAGAAAGAAATGATCCCCGAGATCCGCAAAATCACTGACAAAATCTATCACCTCGTCAGTATCCAGCCCATAAATCCTGGCGACGAACCGGGTATTCTGCACGCCTGTAAGATCGGGGTGAAATGACCCCGCAAAACCAACAGGCCATGAAATGCTGCCGGTAGAAAAAATCTTCCCCGAGGTGGGAAGCATTTCTCCGGAAATCATCTGAAGCATGCTTGATTTTCCGGCACCATTTCGCCCCAGCAGGGCAACGGAAGCGCCGCTTGGAAATACCTGCGTTATATTGTCGGCAACCGTTTTTCTTCTGCCGTTAAGGTGGTAGGTTTTTGTTACATTCTGCAGGCGGATCATTTTTTCAACAATCAGCGACGGTTTCTTACGCTATAATAAATCAGGACACCAATCGTCCAGATCAGAAGCAGGAAGCTGGCTGTGATCAGAAATATTTTCAGCCGCTGGGGATATTCCGCGGTCTGCGCCAGGGTTGGCTTGACATAGGCTGCCAGGTATCGGCTTTTCTGCTGGGCTTGGGCCTGAGCCAAGTCATAGGCAGCCAATGCCGCTGTATAGGTTGTTTCGGCGAATTCCCGGTCGACGGCGAGGCGCTCATATTCTCCAACAACAGATGAAAGCTGCTCGCCGTCGGTCGCCTGGCCGCCAAATTTCTGGCGTTCCTGCTCGATCTGCTCGCGTATGACCCTGATCCTCACATCCGCCTGTTCAATACGCGGATCTGCTTCGCGCGCATTGGTGTCAAGAATCCCACGGTTGATCAGGGCCTCAGCCAACTGCTGCTGGAGCGAGCTTAGAATTCCCAGCTGTCCCTGGACATCCGCCACAGGATCGACGAGCTGATAGCGGTTGCGAAACTCCGTCATGGTCTGGCGTGCGACCTTCAGGCGTTCGACGGCCTTGTCCAACTCCTCGCGCGCATAGCGGATACTGTCAGCCCGCGCTACGGCATTGAGATCATTAATCATGGACGAGCTTTCGTCAAAGATTGCCTCTGTTATTTTCTGCGCATCCGTGGCGTCGAAGGCAAGGACGCGAACGTCCAGCATGCCGGAATCAGAGTAAACGCTGACCATCCGCTCCCAATGGGCGACTAAGTCTTCAATCGTATGTCCGCCCTGATAGGCAAAGACAGGGTCGTCCTTGGCGCGTGACCAGATGGCAACGAGATCGAGACGCTCATCAATTCTCTGTACAAGCTCACTGCTCGTCAAAAATTTGTAGAGGATGTCCGGGTCTGAAGTCGTGCTCTCCGAAAGTCCGGTAATCCCGCCGAGCAGTTCCAGCGTCCCCGAGGACAACCCTTCACTGCGCACGGAAAACCCGAGATGGGACGCGTACTGATCCTTCGCATAGCCCTTCAGATAAACGCCACAGGCGATCAGGGGAATGATGACGACCAGCAGGAAGGACAAGCCAACCAAGCGGTGCCTGCGCTCGAATTTGGCGCGTGTCGCGGGCTTTCCAACCGGCCTTTGTCCCGCTTGCCCAGCCGGTTTCGTTGCACCCTGTGCCTTCGCCTGTGGCGGTGAGGCCGTACCTGGTAGTCTGGGCTTGTTCTCAGATGCCGGGGCAGGAGCGCCAGTCTGGTTCGGCGCGCCCGGACCTGAGACTGGAAGCGAGTTAGGGTTCGACACGGATGGCATGCCTTCTGTTGCGACGCAGGCGTTGTAATTTCGCCCCCCTTCCTACATATCACCGGTTGGAAGTCCATAGCTCACACTGCGACGTGATCCTGTCATCTAGGCAGACGGGACCGCGCCACACCCTTCGGAAGTCGTCATGGCAGAACTACGTACAGTCGTGTCAGATCGAAAATTTTCCACGGCTCGTGCGATCGGGGCGCTGGTCATGCGCGAAATGTCCGCGACCTACGGGCGGACGCCCGGGGGGTATATCTGGGCGATCCTCGAACCTGCGGGCGGGATTGCGCTGCTCACCCTTGTTTTTTCATTTGCATTCTCGTCTCCGCCAATCGGAACAAGCTTTGCCATGTTTTATACAACGGGCGTTGTGCCCTTCATTTATTATAATGATATTGCACAAAAGGTCTCTCAGTCTCTGAATTACTCCAAACCGCTCCTCGCATACCCATCCGTCACTTTTTTTGATGCTCTGGCCGGCAGGTTAATAACAAATATGATCTCGGGGTTGCTGGTCGTCTATGTCATTTTCTTTTGGTTATATATCTTCTTCGACACACGAACAGATCCTCAATTGGATAGCATAGGGCTCAGCATAGCCATGGCGACCGCATTTGCATTTGCTGTCGGCACATTGAATTGCTATCTATTTCTGGCATTCCCGGTTTGGTTCAAGATCTGGAATATCTTAAACAGGCCTCTTTTTATTATAAGTTGCGTCCTGTTTGTTTTTGATTCAGTTCCGAAATCAATTCAAGGATATCTCTGGTATAATCCGCTTGTCCACGTTATCGGTCAGATGCGGCATGGATTTTATCCAAGCTATCATGCCGACTATGTCAGTCCGGCCTATGTATTTGGCGTAAGTCTCGTCGGTCTCGTCATCGGTCTGGCGCTTCTGCTGCGCTACCACAGGGATCTTCTGAACAATATGTAATGCCTCAGGCACGCCGGATCCTCGGCGCGCGGGGCGACGCTATGCTGCAGCGGTATCCACTTGCGCCAGACTGTTTTGGGTCAGTCAGAATTTGGTCGTCCATGGAGGGAGGATTGTCTGGGCGCAATCGCCTGCAGCGAAACCTTGCGTGGTACCCGGCACTGCGGCAGAGTTCTCTGGAAGCGGTGGACACGATGCTATCAAAAGACCTGCATCAAACCGCGACTGCTCCTTCCACCTTCGCGCGCAGGGAGCCTGATGTGACGTCGATGTCGTTCAGACGGTATAGTCCACCCCTACCGATACCCAAACGGATCGCCTGCCTCGCTGAACTCCAGTTCTGTCGTCGCCAGAACGCCACCATGACCGGCGAATGGCTCGTCATCCTCGATGGGCCCACCCCGCGGGAATATCACCAAGCGTCATTCGAGGGCCTAACTCTGAACAGAGCGAACTTACAAGCGCGGACTAAAAGAAGATCAGGCGCTTGACAGCAAGCGCGGTTCAATGTGATTTCGCGGTATGTAGAGTAAAAAAGTCGGGATTTGAGATATGCAGGAGCAATCACTCAGGACGGGACGCTTTGAAACCCCGAATGCAGCAAAGTACGTCACGCAGCTGTGTAAGCATTTCGGACACAAGGTGCCGGCCAGCATCGAGGGGAATCGCGGCCAGGTCACCTTCGCAATCGGGGCAGCCGTAATGGTGGCGGATGATGCCGCTCTGACGGTGACGCTTTCCGGCTCTGATGCTGAGGCGCTGGCGCAGATGCAGCAGACCATCGACGATCACCTGCAGCGCTTCGCGTTCCGCGAGGATTTCAGTGGAATGACCTGGGGCGCAGCCACCTAGCCAGCGCCCTCGTCGCGGAAAGCTCTCAGCAAAGGCAGATTCGCGTCCGCCGAAAGACATCGGTTCAGGAAGTCCGGCAGGCCGGCGACGTGGCGATCAAAAAGCGTCCGCGATGTAAGCGACGGATCGGCGTCGAGATGCATGACCATACCTTCGGCGCGCGGATCGGCGCTGATCGTCACGTTGAACCCATCGCCGGGGCCTGCGGCAAGAACCTCTCGCTCACAGTCGCCGCCGGGAAAATGCGCATTGCTGAATGGCATCACATTGATTAGCGGCGAGAAGAAGAACCGTTCGTCGTCCTTCAGGCCGAAATCCGCAGCGATCTGCTCGATCCGGCAGCGGCCATGCTTTCGAACTGACCTCAAATCTTGCTGCATCGCGCCAAGCACTGCAGCCAGGCCTTCCCGAGGGTTCGGTGTCACGCGAAACGGCGCGATGTTCAGCACCATGGCCGGGATATTTGCTGCGACGCTGCCGAGGCGACCCATCAGCGGCAGCCAGACAAGCCCATTGTCACGCGCATCACTCGCAGGCACGCGCCACAGCCATAGCGTGCAAAGCGCCGTCACCAGATCGGGCCAGCCCATCTCAAACCGCTGGGCGGATTGCAGCAGGCGGGCTGACAAGTGCTGCAAGGGGATCGTTGCGCTGTGGGGCACGACAGGATAGCCCTCGGACCCCTTGCGCAGCGTTGCCGGAGCATGCCCTGCGGCCAGCTGCCTTTGCCAGAACTCGCGAGCTGACTGATGCCGGGGACTGCCGCGATAGTCCGCTTCTTCGGCAAGATAATCGCCGAATCTTGCGAAGGATTTTCCGGCTGGCGCACCCTGCGCGATATGCGCATAAAGCTGGGCGACGCGTTTCTCGATCAGCGCCATGGAATAGCCGTCAAGAAAGATATGGTGCCCGCGAAGATACCAGATCCAGTGATCTTCGCTGAGACGGATCAGCCAAAGCGCCGACAAGGGCGCGGCGCACAGGTCAAGCGGATGGTCGATATCTGCCTGCATGATCCTGCGCGCTTCGTCCTCGGGCGCGGGATGGCTGCGCAGGTCAAGCTGACGCAGACCGGGCAACCGGTCAGGATCGACAATTTGCATCGGCGGATCACCATCAAGAAATTGCAGTGACAGGACATCGGCCTCTGCCGCCATCATGGTGATCGCCTGTGCGATCGCGTCGTGGTTCAGCGGGCCATGCAGTCGGATCAAATGCGCAACGGTCGAGACAGGCTGCCCCGGATGCGCCAGAAACTCCTCCCAGAAGTCAAGTTGCCCAAGTGTGAGCGGCAGAGGAGAGGTCGGGGATACCATCTTGTTCATCTCTGCGACGCATCCATGCATGCCTGACGTCTAGTCGGCCGTTGACAATATCCGACAAAAATACTTATGAATAGCGCGCCGTCAAGAACGGTCGGGCCCTGACGCGCTCGCCATAGCAAGATCTGTCGCGCTGACGATCCAGCAAAGCCCCGAACATCCCCGGACAAGGATTTGCGACCGTGATCGAATTTACACCCTGGCCCGAGCCTTTTGCGGCGCGCTATCGCCAGAAGGGCTACTGGATCGGCAGGCCGCTTTGCGCTGCGCTGGAAGGCCATGCGATGGCGCATCCCGACCGGGTTGCGGTCATCTGTGGCGGTCGGACGATCACCTATGGCCAGCTTGACAGCATGGCGAACAACCTTGCCGCGCGGTTGTCGGCACATGGGCTGGGGCAGGGCGACACGGCGCTGGTGCAGCTGCCGAATATCGCAGAGTTCTATGTGGTCTTTCTTGCGCTCATGAAGATCGGCGTCGCGCCGTTGAATGCGCTTTTCAGTCATAAGCGTGTCGAACTGACTGCTTACGCCGATCAGATACGCCCGAAACTGCTGGTCGCTGACCGCAGCCATGCACTGTTTGGCGATGACGCCTTTATAGAGGAACTTTCGCCGGTTCAGGCGCTGCTATTAGGAGAAAACGACCCGTCGCGCAGTCTGAAGGAATGGCTGACGGATACGGATTTGCAGCTGACGGGCGGACCCACGGCACCGGATCAAGTCGCGTTCTTTCAGCTTTCCGGCGGCAGCACGGGCACGCCGAAACTGATCCCGCGCACGCACAACGACTATGACTACAGCATTCGTGAGAGTGCCCGGATCTGTTGCGTGACCAATGAGACGCGCTTTCTCTGCGCGCTGCCGGCGCCGCATAATTTCCTGCTCAGCTCGCCGGGTGCGCTCGGCGTTTTTCATGCGGGCGGGACGGTCGTGATGGCCGCCAATCCCGACCCCCGGCTCTGCTTCGACCTGATCGTCCGGCACCGGGTGAATATGGCTGCGCTGGTGCCGTCCGCGGTCGCGCTGTGGGTCGAGGCAGCCGAGCGGCGCGGTGCACCGGCATCGCTGGCGCATCTGCTGGTCGGCGGTGCTAGTTTTGCGCCGGCGCTGGCGCAACGCGTTCCGCAAGCCTTGGGCTGCCGCTTGCAGCAGGTCTTTGGGATGGCCGAAGGGCTGGTGAACTATACCCGCCTGGATGACCCTGACGACGTGATCGTTGAAAGCCAGGGGCGCCCGATCAGCCCAGATGACGAGGTCATGATCATCGGCGAAGACGGCCAGCCCGTTTCGCCGGGCGAGGTGGGTCAACTGGCAGTGCGCGGCCCTTACACCTTTCGCGGCTATTATCGCGCGCCGGAACAGAACGCCCGCGCCTTCGATTCCGACGGCTTCTATTACAGCGGCGATCTGGTGCGCTGGCGCGCAGACGGCAACCTTCAGGTTGTCGGCCGCGTGAAGGATCAGATCAATCGCGGCGGCGAAAAGATCGCGGCGGAAGAGGTCGAGAACCTGCTGATGCAGCATCCGGCAATTGCCGCCGTCGCGCTGGTGCCAGTGAGTGACCCGACGCTGGGCGAGAAAAGCGTGGCATTTGTCGTGGCCTCCAGCCCGCTGAAGGGGATCGACCTGCGTCGTCACCTGATCTCGTTGGGGATCGCCGACTATAAGCTGCCCGACAGGTTCCGTTTCATCGACGCGTTGCCGCTGACCCATGTCGGTAAGCCCGACAAACGCAAACTGGCACAAACACTGGACGCATGAGGATACCACAATGAATGCCGAAACAGACGCTGACTGGCTGCACACCCGCGTTGCCGAGATTACCGGAGAGGACGGACCGATCGACCCGGACGAAGACCTGACGCTTTACGGTCTGGATTCGATGGGCGTCATGCGGCTTGTCATGCTGCTGGAAGAGCGGGGCGTCATGCTGGAATTCGATGAATTGCTTGGCCAGCCGACGCTGAACGCATGGCAGGCCCTGATCCGCCAGCGCAGCAACTAAGCCCGCAGCGTCGCACCGCCATCGACATACAGGTCGGCCATGGTGATGTGGCCGGCCTGATCCGAAAGAAGGAACAGTGCCGCATTGGCGATGTCTTCGGGCGTTGCCAGCTTGCGCAGGGGGATTCCGGTGCGGAAGCTGGCGGCATCGCCTTCGATCACTCGCGCCGCGCCGGTGCCATCTGCCCACATGCCCGTCTGCATCGCGGTGAGAGTTGAGCCTGGCGCGACGATGTTGCAGCGGACCCCTTGTGCGGCAAGCTCCAGCCCCAGGCATCGGGTCAACATGGCCGAGGCTGCCTTTGATGCAGCATAGGCCCCCATTTCCTGACGCGGGATGCCGGCCGCATTCGAGCCGATGACGACGATTGCCCCGCCGCCATGTCCTGCCATGTGCCGGCCAAGGCATCGGGTCACGCGAAATGTTCCGCCCGCGTTGATGTCGGTGACGCGCTGCCACTCGTCATCGGTCATCTTTGCCAGCGGGCCTGTGGACAGGACCCCCGCCGCGTGAACGCCAAGCGTGACCGGCCCGAAAGCGTGTTCGGCTGCCTGAAGCGCAACCTCGACCGAGGCGCTGTCGCGCACGTCCATCGCGTGCCAGAGGAGGCCATGTGATCCGTTGTCCCCGACAGGCAGGGCATCCGCGAGATCGGTCGCGAGTACCCGCGCGCCAGCGCTGCGCAGGGCCGCTGTCACGGCGCGACCGATACCGCCCGCCGCGCCGCTCACCAATGCGCAGCGACCGTGAAATCCATCAAGCTGCATTGGCGCTCCCCATGATTGCGGTCAGGGTATGCGCGGTGTCGGTGACGACGCCGCTGCAACCTGCGATCCAGGCCATGGCCATGCGATGCCGCGCCAGATCAAAATCGGCTTGCGCGTCACTCACCGCAAAGGGCTGGATGTCGCGCTGGAAGGCCTCGGCAGCGGTGCAGAGACAGCCGATATGGGCATAGATACCGGTGATCAGAAGCTGATCGCGTCCGCGCGCGCGCATCAGCGTGGACAGGTTCGACCGCTGAAACGCGCTATAGCGATGCTTGACCAGACAGTGATCGCCATGTTGCGGGGCAAGCTGGGGCAGGATTGCCTCATGCTCGGGCGTGGCCCGCATCCCCGGTCCCCAGAGATCGGCCTGCAAGCCTCGATCGGCGGGAAACTGATCGCCTGTCTGCGCAGTATAGAAAACCGGCATCCCGGCGGCACGGGCCGCATCGAGCAGCCGCGCGATCTGCGTGATAAGCCCGGCCAGAGGTTGCGCATCCGGCGGAAACGGTCTGCAAAAATAGGCTTGCATGTCATGGACCAGCAGGGCCGCCCGATCCGGTCGGAACTGCCAATCGGCGCGGGATGGCGGAATTTCTGTCAGACGCGGCGGTTCATAGGAGGAAATCTGCGGCAGGGTCATATTCGTTCTCTGTTCGGGATCAGTCAGTAAGTGCGGCATCGGCGGGCAGCCCCAGAGCCGCCAGCATTGCGGCGAATTTGCTGCCTGTCTCGGCGGCCTCGATCATCGGGTCAGAGCCTTCGACGATGCCGGCACCGGCATATAGCCTCGCCTCCCGGCCGCAGATATCGGCGCAGCGGATTGCGACATACCAAGCGCCATCGCCCCTGTTGTCGCACCAGCCCACCGCTCCGGCATAGAAATCGCGGGCGACAGGCTCCAGTTGGCTGATCAGATCCGCCGCACGCTGACAGGGCAGGCCGCAGACCGCGGGTGTCGGATGCAAGGCCGCCGCCAACACGGGAACCGGGACGCTGTCGTCGAGAAGTTCTCCGACGATGCGGGTATGCAGATGCCACATGCTGCGCGTCGAGGTCAGACGCGTGCCCTCGGGGCTACCCAGTCGCCGGCACCAGGGCGAAAGCTGATCCAAGATATATTCCACGACCATCGCATGTTCACGCCGGTCCTTGTCTGATCGCGCGAGTTCGCCGCAGGCCTGCGCGTCCTCGGCAGGGCCGGCGCAGCGCCGGATCGAGCCGGCCAGCGGGTTTGACAGGATCGCACGCCCCCGCTTTTCGATGAGCAGTTCGGGCGTCGCGCCGACAAGGTGGCGCGGCGAAGGTCCGTTGCCCGGCAGGGCGACCTGAAATGCGGTGACGCTGTCATCGTCGGCCAGGCGGCTCATAAGGCCTGCAATTGAAATCGGGTCCGACGCGCTGACCGCCAATGTCCGGGCCAGCACGATCTTGCGCAGACCATCCTGATGGGCGGCATCCTGACGTATCAGCTCAAGCGCCTTCGCCACCGATCCTGCATAATCCCGCGGCGACGGGGCGGCATTCATTCGCAGCGTCGTGGCGATAGGACCCGCCCCGACGGCAGCGTGGACCATGGTTGAACCGCCTTCCGCGCACCAGAGATGGTCGGCCTGATGCCGGCTGAACGGCAGGGCGCCGCCGATAATGGCGCGCGGTCCTGCATGACGGAACGCGCGCGCAATGCGCTCATCCAGTGAGTCCTGCGTCCCGGACGCGACCGGAGCGGTTCGTCCCGCGGATCGAACGGCGCCCCGAGGTCCGGTAAATGCGAACTCGCCCTCGGCAGGTTTCGAAGCGGCAATATGCTCTGCAACGCCTGATGGCATCATCATGCGAAATCCTTCGGCTTTGAAATGGACTGAAACGCTTGCGGCCTTAACGGCTGGCTGATGCCTTGCTGGCGGGTGCCGAGTTGCGTTCAGGACAAGAGGGACCAAGGCTGCGCGCAACTCGCCCGCGCAATAGCTTGGTTGCCGGGATATAGTCAATTAAAAAAGTCAGGATTTAGCTCTGACGATGATTTTTTGAAAAGTGCCGCAGCCGTTTTGCGGCGGCGGCGAATCTTCCCAAAATATTGATATAACTAATTAAATTCAGATAAATTGCCGTCGTGCCGCTGCCGGAGAGCCCCAACGATTGACCGTTTTGTCACACCGATACCCATGTGAAATTAATACCTGATAAAAACAGTTGAGAATCATTTGTTGCGCTGCGACATGCTCTTCGGGCAACGAAAACGAAGGATATCATTGATGCTCAACCCAACTTCCCTGCTGCTCGCTGGCGCATCGATGCTCGCGATCGCGGCTGCGTCCCATGCACAGGATCTGGCCGATCCGCTGCCCACCGGGACGATCATGCTGGACCCGATCACGCTGGTCGCGGATGGTCAGGAAAATGTCGAGGCGACAGGCGGCTCGGTCGTGACCGAGCAGGATATCGCAGACATGCAGCCCGCCGATGCGTCAGAGCTTTTCGCCCGCGATGCCTCTGTCAGCGTGTCGGGCGGTGCGGGGCCGTCCAAGAGGATTCACGTCTTTGGTCTGGAACAATCAAGCCTCGCGGTGTCGGTCGACGGCGTGCCGCAGTTCAAGGATAATTGGCACCACAGCGGATCGAACGTCATCGACCCGGCCTTCCTGAAGCGGGTCGAGGTCGAGTCCGGTGCCGCGGCTGCCGATGCCGGCTTTGGTGCTGGCGCAGGCGCGGTTCGCTATGAAACGCTTGGCGCACGCGATCTGCTGACCGATGGGCGCAGCAAGGGCGGTCGGATCGGGCTGTCCTATGGCTCGAACGGGCGGGGGTTGACGGCGAATCTGGCGGGATACGGCGTTTATGAGAACGTCGACTGGTTCGTGATGCTGCATCGCGCAGACGGCGACAATTACGAAAACGGCGATGGCTACGAGGTCGTGGGCAGCAAGCCGGCCACAAGTGGTGCGCTGCTGAAGACGGGTTATGAATTCGAGGGGCACCGCGTCGAACTGTCCTACGAATATAACAAGGACAGCGCTGATCGCGTGACCCGGATGAACATGGATGTCGGGCAGACCAAGGAGGTTTTCCCGCTGAAAGTTACGCGCAACACCATCAGCCTGAAATATACCGAGGTTTCGCCCACAGCGCTGTGGGATCCCGAGGTGATGATCTATGCCAGCCGGAACAATTACGACCGGCCGGATTACATTGAGGATGCCGCGCGCGGCGATTTCAGGATGAAGGCCGAAACAGTCGGCGGCCTTGTTCAGAATCGATTCGAGGTCGGACCGGGCAGCGTGACCGCCGGAATCGACTGGGCCTATGACGATTATCACATCGACAATTACGGCGACACCGATGCGCCCGTCCACAATCTGGAAACGATGCAGGTCGGAGCCTTTGTTCAGGGCCGCTTCGAATTCGACAATGGCATCGACATTTCCACCGGTGCGCGTCTGGATCACCAGCGCTTTACTGACTGGAACAGCGAACGCCACTCGGATACCGGCGCCAGCGTGAACGGCACGATTTCTTACGAATTCGCGCCCGGATACGAGGTCTTTGCCGGTGCCTCGCATACCTGGATGGGCTTTGACCTGGGTGAATATGGCTATCTCCACGCCCGCGACAGCAGCATGGCCGTCGCGTCTGATTACGAGCCGGCGACCGCGCGCAACTACAAATTGGGTCTGAACGCGACGCAGGGCGATTGGACGGGCAACCTGACTTTCTTCGACACGCGATTGAAGAACCTCGCGAACAGCTATTACCGCGAAAGCGATGACAGCTACACATTGGACAATGCCGAGGAATATCGCAGCCGCGGTTTTACCCTTCAGGGCAACTATAGCTGGGGCAGCGGCCGCGTCGGCGCCAGCGTGACGAAGGCGAATGTCGAGTATGACGGCGAGGACGCGCTGCCCAGTGGCGGCGATGCCATGCCGATCGGCACTGTCGCATCGCTGTTCGTCGACCAGGACATTCCGCAGTATAATCTGCGTGTGGGCGGCACGCTGGAACTGGCCGACCGTCTGGACGGCGATTACCTGACCGAAGCCGGGTTCTCGGATCATGCAGGTTATGGTGTCGTGAACACCTATGCAGAATGGCGACCCGAAAGCCATCAGAACGTGGTCGTTCGTCTGGGTGTCGATAACCTGTTTGACAAGACCTATTACGAGCGCTCCAGCTACGTCCAATACAGCCCACGCGACGTCCAGCCGCTTTATGCGCCGGGCCGGACCGTGACACTGGGACTGAATATGGACTTCTGAACCTTGATGCCCCCGGGCGCTTAGACCTCGGGGGCATCTGCACCGTCAGCAGATAGCGGAGGACGCTGATCGACGGGGGCCAAAGCTCCGGGGACAGGTCAGGCGTGACCGCGGCTTGGTGTGCCGGTCATGACCTCTTCGCGTCAGGTCCATAGAAGAAATTGGCGGTCGCGCCGCCGTCGATCAGGAAGTCGCTGCCGGTGATATAGCCGCCTTCCGGTCCCATGATCAGCGCCGCAAGTGCCGCGATCTCATCCGGGGTGCCGGCGCGGCCTGCGGGCATTTTTGCCAGCATGTCGCGGTAGAAATCAGCGCGCTCGCCGTTCAGTTCGTCATGTGCCAGAGGGGTGATGATGATGCCGGGGCTGATCGCGTTGATCCGTGCGCCATGCTTGCCCCAGTTGATCGCCTCGCCCCGGACGCGAAGGGAATTGCAGCGCTTCGACATTTGATATGCCAGAAGTGTGTCATCGATAGCTTTGACGAAATCAAGTTCCAGCAGTTCTTCGGCCGGCTTTGTGGCCAGTTGTTCGTCCTGTTCTGCCGTCAGCGCGGGCATCCGATAGCCCGACTGTGACGAGATCACGATGCCCGATCCGCCCGGTGCGATTGCCGTGCCGAACTCCTCAAGCAGCATCGAGGTGCCGTAAAGATCGACCTTCAGGATCGTCTCGGCAGATGCCTGACTTGGCGACACACCCGCAGCTTGAATCAGCGCCTTCACATCACCGATACCGCTAGCGAGCTTGACCAGTTCCTGCACCGACTTGCGGTCGGATACGTCAACGGTCGTGGCGGTGTTTTCGAACCCCGCGAGTTCGAGCGCCTCGGCGGCCTTGTCGGCGTTTTCCTGCTTCAGATCGGCCAGCACCATATGGCGGCCGCTGCTGACCCGGCGGGCAATGGCCTGCCCGATCGAGCCAGCACCGACGACGACGGTGACATCGGTCATCGCATTTCTCCTTATTCCTCGACCCGCAGCATGGTCTTGATGGCGCGACGTTCGTCCATTGCCTTGTAACCCTCTGCCACTTCGGCGATCGGCAGCACCAGATCGAATACCTTGCCGGGCTCGATCTTTCCGGCCAGCACGCGATCCATGAGGTCGGGCAAGAAGCGGCGCACAGGTGCGGGGCCGCCCAGCATCCGCTTCTGCCCGAAGAACAATTGCTGCCCGTCGAAGCTGACGCCATGCGGAACGCCGACATAGCCGATGGTGCCACCGGGACGGCAGACGCCCATGGCCTGGTGCATGGATTCCTCCATCCCTACGCATTCCAGCACCGATTCCGCCCCGACGCCGTTGGTCAGGTCCATGATCCGGCCAATGCCATCCTCGCCGCGTTCTTCGACGATGTCGGTGGCACCATATTCCAGCGCCAGCTTTTGGCGGTCCTTGTGGCGGGACATGACAATAACCCGCCCCGCACCCATCTGGGATGCGGCCAGCACGCCCATCAGCCCGACAGCGCCGTCGCCGACGACGACTGCGGTGCCCCCTTCGCGGACCTGCGAGGCATCGGCGGCATACCAGCCCGTGCCCAGCACGTCGGAGGTCGCCAGCATGTGCGGGATCATATCGGCATCAGGAATTTCGTTCGTCGCGACCAATGTCCCGTCGGCCAGTGGCACGCGGGCATAGGGGGCCTGCGCGCCGGTCATGAACTCGCGCTGCACACAGGAGGACTGGAAGCCGAAGTCGCAATGCGGGCAGGTATTGTCGGACAGAATGAAGCTGCCGACGACGAACTGTCCGGGCTTGATGTTGCGGACCTCGCTGCCGACCTCGACCACGGTGCCGCAATATTCATGGCCCATATGCGCGGGCCCATCCTGATCGGACAGGCCACGATAGGGCCACAGATCCGATCCGCAGATGCACGTGGCAGCAAGCTTGATGATTGCGTCTGTGGGTTTCAGGATCTTCGGGTCTTCGACCTGCTCATAGCGAACATCGCCGGGGCCGTGCATGACGGTTGCATACATTCTGTTCTTCCTTTCCTAGGGTGACGCAGAGCGAGGGATGGATCGGGCTGTGCGGGTATTCCGGCCGCGCGAGCAAGAGAACGCGGCGTGTGTTGAAGAAGTGTGAACTCGATCCCCGCAGCGCATATGTTCAGCCTGAAGTCGGCGTTTCAGTCAAATGTGCGATTGAAGCTGTAGGTTGCATCCTGTCGTGACGATCCAATGCTTCAATCAGACAAGCCGCGAAGGTTGGCGATCATGACATCAAGGGCTGCCACGACGTCGGCCAGCAGGTGGTCGTCAATGCCGGCGGCCATCCTTGCTTCATGATCCCTGGCATGCAGGAACAACTCTGCCACGACTTGCTCGCCCTTGTTCGTCAGCCAGACTGTCTTCGCGCGCCGGTCTTGCGCTGAAGCGCGCCGTTCAAGGATGCCGTCCTTCTCCAGTCGATCGAGAATCGTTACCAGGCTGGATTTCTGCAGGCCGATTGAGTCAGCCAAGCGGTTCTGCGCTTGGCCGGGGTTTTCGGCTACGATCCCCAGTAGCCCCAGATATCGCGGCGCGACCCCGTAGTCGGTCATCTGCTCTTCAAAACTTCGATAGGCAAGTATCTGAGCAAGACGCAATTTATAGCCAAGCGACTGATCCAGAGCGGTAGCTGACAGAAAGCCGTCTTCGTCATTCTGCGTCGCTGTGGTGCGGTCTTCCGGCAAGTCGGGCCTCATTTTTTCTTGACCGAATGTTCGATGCGAATATTATTCGAAGTCGAACTAATCGCAATCGAATCGTGTGATCGCTTTAATTTGCCCTGCCTGAGGAGGCGGAGCAAGCGATCTGGCCAGAGGGAGGCAGCGTGATGACGTCGCGAGACGATGCATATTGGCCAGTGACAGGTTCAGAGCCGGCGTTGCTGGACGTGACCCTCGGTCAATTGCTGGACGATCAGGCGACACGGTATTCTGATCGGCCCGCAGTCATCACCTATGATTTCGACCGCGATATCTGCGCGTCGTGGACGTATCGTGACCTGAAATCAGCTGCAGACAACCTTGCGCGCGGCCTTATGGGGTGGGGCGTGGATAAGGGCGATCATGTTGCGGTCATGTCCCCGAACAGACAGGAATGGGTGCTGCTGGAATATGCGCTGGCGAAGATCGGCGCGGTTCTTATCACCGTAAATCCTGCGTTTCATTCTATCGAATTGGATTATTTGCTGCGTCAGGGTCAGGCCACTCACCTGATTTTCGCCGAGCGCTATCGCAAGATGAGTATCGTCGAAATGCTGACTGATATGCTTGCGGGATCAGACGTCAGGGAGGGTGCGGTATCCAGCGAGGTCTACCCGAAGCTTCGCGGGCTTGCGGTCATCGGCGATGCGAAGGGCATCGCGCTTCCGTTCGACGCCCTGACAGATCTTGCGCGGCATGTCAGCGAAAGCGCGCTGGCGGCGCGTCAGCGGCTCGTCAGCCCCCATGACGTCATGCAGATCCAGTATACCAGCGGCACGACGGGCAGGCCCAAAGGGGCGATGCTGACCCATCACAGCACCATAAATAATGCCCGTCTCATGGGCGAGCGGGCAGGATTTCGGGCCGATGACGTAATGCTGAGCGCGATGCCGTTTTTCCATACGGCCGGATGCGTCTGCAATGTGATCGGGATGCTGGCGGCGGGCGGCTGTCTGGTCACCATGGACGCATTCGATCCCGAAAAGATGCTGGCACTTTGGGAAAAGCATGCGGCGACGATCATCAACGGTGTTCCCACGATGTATAGCCGGATGCTGCACCACCCGGACTTTCAGGACCGCCGGACAGACAGCCTGCGGCTGGCGAATGCTGGCGGCACATCAATCCCGCCAAGCCTTATGCGGCAACTGAAAGAGGCGACAGGCGCCGATCCGATGATCATAATGGGGATGACCGAATGCAGCCCCATCATTACCGTCACCAACTATGACGACCCGTTTGAGGTCCAGATATCTACTGCAGGCACGCCGCTGCCCCATACCGAAATTCGCGTCATCAACCCAGAGACAAGCCAACCATGCGAATGGGGCGAAAAAGGGGAGCTTTGCATTCGCGGCTATCTTGTTACCAAGGGTTATTACGACATGCCCGACAAGACCGCAGAGGCGATCGACGCGGATGGATGGCTGCATTCCGGTGATCTGGCGGTGCTCGACCGACAAGGGCATCTGTCCGTTGTCGGGCGCCTGAAGGATATGATCATTCGCGGGGGCGAGAATGTCTTTCCTGTCGAGGTCGAAGATTTTCTGCTGACGCATGACGCGGTTTCGCAGGCGCAGGTGGTTGGCGTTCCCGATGCCGATCTGGGTGAAGAGGTCTTTGCATTCGTACTGCCGAAGGATGGCGCAAACCTGACCCAGAAAGAATTGCAGGATTACTGCCGCGCCAACATCGCGCGTCACAAGATGCCCAAATATGTCCGCATCGTCGAAGCTTTCCCGATGACCGCGAATGGCAAGATCCAGAAATTCGCACTGCGCGACATGGCCGCCGAAATGGCGAAGGAGGGGGGATGAACGCGTCTGACCTGCCGCTGATCTATGAAAAACACGATGGCGTGGCATTGCTGCGCATCAACCGCCCTGACGCGCGGAATGCCATCAGTCCCGAGGTCGCCTGTCGACTGGCCGATGCGCTGACAGATTTCGCGGATGACGATGCCCTGCGCGTCGCGATCCTGACGGGCACCGGCGACAAGGCCTTCTGTTCGGGCGGCGATCTTGCACTGACATTGCCGCTGATGACGGGGGCCAGGGCGCCGCAGGATCAATGGGACCGGCGGCTGCTGGATGATCCCGAGATCATGTCGCGTTCGGCTCTGCGGGACTTTGAACTGAACAAGCCGATTATCGCGGCGATCAACGGTCACTGCATGGCAGGAGGCATGGAAACAGTGCTCGCGACCGATATCCGCATCGCAGCTGAGCATGCGACCTTTGCGCTTCCAGAGGTCCGGCGTGGGCTGATCCCATTCGCAGGCGCACTTGTTCGGCTTCCGCGTCAGGTGCCCTATTGCCTGGCGATGGAGATGCTTCTGGTCGGCCAGCCGCTCTCGGCAGAAGCAGCGCGCGAGGCCGGGCTGATCAATCGCATCGTGCCGCAGGACGCGCTGATGGATACGGCGTGGGACCTGGCCCGCAAAATCGCCGCGAACGGCCCGATTGCGGTTCAGGAGGTGAAGAAAACCGTGCTCGCCGCCAGTGGGCGAACCTTGCAGGAGGGCTATGCGCTGGAAGATGCGGCGAAGGCGCGTGTGATGGCCTCAGAGGACGCGCGCGAAGGGCCTCGTGCCTTCATGGAAAAGCGTCCGGCCGTGTTCAGGGGAAAGTGAGCGTGGTGATTTCGTTGAAAGAGCAGGTCGTTGTCGTCACTGGCGCAGGCCGCGGGATCGGGCGGGCGATTGCGCTTGATATGGCGCAGGCAGGCGCGGCGGTGGTGGTGAACGATGTCTCGGAAGATGTCGCGGGCGCGGTATTGTCGGATATCCGTGCCGCAGGCGGCAGTGCAGCCGCAGCCGTTGCCGCCATCGGGGACGACACGTCGGCCCAGCTTTGCGTCGATACCGCGATCCGCGAATTCGGGCGGATGGACACGTTCGTCGCCAATGCCGGCGTGCTGCGGGATGCAATTCTGTGGAAGGTCGAGGACGACGATTTCGATCTGGTCATCCGCACCCATCTGCGCGGTGCCATGACCTGTGGTCGGGCCGCCGCACGATATTTCCGGCAGGCGGGACATGGCGGGGCTATCGTTCTGGTGTCCTCTGTGGCCGGACAGCGGGGAAATGTCGGTCAGACCGCCTATGCAGCCGCCAAGGCAGGCGTGGCGGCACTCGCGCGAACCTGGTCAATGGAACTTGCCCGCGCGGATGTCAGCGTCAATGCCATTGTGCCGACCGCGCTGACCCGCATGGTCGCCACCATTCCCGGCCTTGGCGAGGCAGTCGAGGCTGCCGAACGCGGCGAGCCGATCCCGCACCGACTCCGGCATGAACTGGGGCTTGGTGCGCCGGAGGATGTGGCGCCGCTTGCGGTGTTCCTGGCCTCGGACGAAGGGCGCGCGATCACAGGGCAATGCCTGGGTATAGGTGGTGATCGACTGTCGATCTGGTCGCATCCGCAGGAAATCGACATCCGGCATTCCGACGGCGGGTGGAGCGCCGAAGGGATCGCCCGAACTTGGACTGACAGCTTTGAATCCCTTCGCCAAAGCGTGGGGATCGACCTGAAAACCTAGACCCATTCTCAGGGAGGAGAACTTATGAATATCAGCAAACTGACCCCGATCATCGCGTTGTCGCTGGCAGCGGGGGCCGCACAAGCCGACACCGAATTGCGACTTTCCCATTGGTTGCCGCCTCAGCACGCCTTGCAGACGACCGGCTTCGAGCCCTGGATCGAATCGATTGGTGAGGCCTCGGATGGCAAGATCACCTTCCAGATATTCCCGGCGCAGCAGCTTGGCTCTGCCACCGATCACTATGACATCGCCCGCGACGGCATTGCCGACGTGACCTATGTCGCGCCCAGCTATCAGCCGGGTCGTTTCCCGATCATCTCGCTGGCCGAACATCCCTTCAAGGTAACACAGGCCAAATCGGGTTCTGCCGCGTTCAACGACTGGTATCAGCAATATGCCGCGGAAGAGATGCCCGATGTGAAGGTCTGCATGGCCTTCATGCAAGACCCCGGCACGCTCCATACGGTTGAAGAAGTCCGGCTGCCCGGCGATCTCAACGGGAAGAATATCAGGCCCGCTCAGGCGACGATGGCGTCGATGGTTGCGATGTTGGGTGGCGCCAGTGTTCAGGTGCCGGCCCCGGAAGCGCGTGAGGTGATTGCACGCGGCGCGGCTGAGGGCATCATTTTTCCTTGGGACAGTATCTATCTGTTCGGGATCGATGCCGAGACGAAATATCACATAGACTTCCCTCTCTATACCACGGTGTTCGTAATGGCGATGAATCAGGCCCGCTATGACGGCATGCCCGAGGACGAGCGTGCAGTGATCGACGCGCATTGCACCTCGGAATGGGCGGAAAGGCTTGCTTCTGGCTGGGCCGAACGGGAAGAATCCGGTCGCGAGAAGATGCTGAGCGATTCCAGCCATACCGTCTATGAGCCGACGCCAGAGGATATCACGGCCTGGCAGGATGCCACCGCGCCGCTGATGGATCAATGGCGGCAGCAGGTGAGCGCCAAAGGCGCGGATCCCGCGGCTATCGAACAGAGCTTTGTCGATCATATGTCGGCCGCCGGCGCGCTGTTTGAGAACTGAGCGCTCGCGCGTCAGGCGGGCATGTTCCGCATGACGCGCTGTTTTCAAGCAAAGGAATGTAGTCATGTCAGGCTTGAATCAGTTGCTACGACGCTTTGCGAGTATTGTCGAAACCGTCGCTGCGATCTGCCTTGCGGTGGTGACAATCCTGATTTTCGTGTCGGCACTCGGGCGCTATCTGTTTTCTGCGCCGATCCCTGACGCATTTGATATTTCGCGCCTTCTTCTGGGGCTTGCGATTGCTTGGGGGTATGCGGTGCTCGGCTATCGGGGCGGCCATATCTGCGTTGACCTGCTTGTCGAGGCACTGCCCGAGCGTCCGCGCCGCGCGCTGGAAGTGATTGCTCAGGCCATCCTGCTGATATTCACGTTCGCCCTCGCATGGAAGCTGTTTGACAGGGTGATCAGCGCGTACAACTCGACCGAGGCGACGTCGGATCTTCGCTTTCCTGTCTGGCCCTTTATCGGCGGTATCTGGCTGGGTGTCGCGGCAGCCGTGCTGACGACGCTGGCCGGGCTGATCCTGATGATCAGCGGCGGCCCCCTTCAGCGCAATGACCCCGAGGACGACGTCTATGAGTGAATCCGATCTCGTCGCCATCGCTGGCTTTGTTGCGCTTTTCGGACTGATGGCCATTCGTGTGCCGGTGGGCATCGCCATGGGCATCGTCGGCATCGCGGGCTTCGCCCAGATAACCGGCTGGGGCCCGGCGCTGAACCAGCTTGCCATTTCGCCCCTGCGCACGATCACCGACTACAACACCTCACTGATCCCGATGTTCATCCTGATGGGGGTTTTCGCGACCCGGTCAGGCATCTCGTCCGAGCTGTTCGGCGCAGGGCGCGCCTGGCTCGGGCATTTGCGGGGCGGGTTGGCACTTGCCACCATCGCCGCTTGCTCGGGCTTTGCCGCGATTTCGGGATCATCCGTCGCCACCGCCGCCACGATGAGCAAGGTTGCTCTGCCGGAAATGCGCAAGGCGGGATATCCCGACACGCTGGCCACGGGCGTGATTGCGGGGGGCGGCACGCTTGGTATCCTGATCCCGCCATCGGTGGTATTGGCGATCTACGCCTATATTACCGAACAGGATGTCGGACAACTTTTCATCGCGGGCGTCGTCCCCGGACTGATTGCGGTGTTGATATATATGGGCGTCGTGATGTTCATGGCGCGCGATGCCTCCCCCGGCGAAAAGATCGGTATCGCCGAAAGGATGCGCGCGCTGCGTGGCATCTGGCCGGTGATGCTGCTGTTCATCGCCATTATCGGCGGCATTTACATTGGGGTCGTCACCCCGACCGAGGCTGCGGCAGCCGGCGCTTTCCTGACCTGGCTGATTGGTGCGCTGCGCGGACGGCTGGGATGGCGTGAAACCCGCGCCTCGCTGGTCGAGGCGCTGCGCACAGCCGTTGCGATCTACACGATCCTCATCGGAGCGATGCTGTTCAGCTATTTTCTCGCTGTCACCCAGGCCCCGCAGAAGATCACCGCCTGGCTGACGGGGCTTGACCTGGGCGCTTACCCGACGCTGGCGCTGATCCTGATCTTCTTTCTTGCGATGGGCTGTATCCTGGATGCGATGGCGATGATCATCCTTCTGGTGCCCATTGTGTTTCCGGTCGTCACCCAGCTTGGTTTCGACCCGATCTGGTTCGGCATAATCGTGGTGATGACGGTTGAGTTGGGCCTGATCACGCCGCCGATCGGCATGAATGTTTTTGTGATCAACGCGGTAATCCGGGACGCGAAGCTGACAACTATTTTCAGGGGCGTCATGCCCTTTGTCGTGGCGGATATCGTCCGACTGGTCGTCCTTGTGGCGCTGCCGGCACTGACGCTGTGGCTGCCCCGGACGATGGGATGAAGTTTCTTAAAGGGAGGGTTTAAGATGCAGAGTTACTATCTTGGCGCGGCCTTTATCGCGCTTGCGATGGCACCAGCACTTGCGCAGGATATTCCGCCCGCCAGTGCCTGCGCCGATCTGGCCGGGGTTGCGGCCTTCGATACGATCGTGTCACGCGCCGAGGATATGCCGGCCTCCGACGGTCAGCCCGCTTACTGTCTTGTTCAGGGCGTGATTGAGCCTCGCGTTGGGGCGGGTCAGCGAACTTATGGCACGGGATTTGAACTGCGGATGCCGGCCAACTGGTCCGGCCGCTTTTTGTTTCAGGGCGGCGGCGGATGGGATGGGTCGATACGCCCGGCAGAGGGAATCATCGACCGTACGAAGCCCGGTGATACAGCGCTCGCGCGCGGCTTTGCGGTGGTGGCGACCGATGCAGGCCACAGCGGCGATTCCGCGACCGATGGCTGGTTTGGGATCGACATGAAGGCGCGCGAGGATAACGGATATAATTCTGTCCGGCTGGTGACCGAACGTGCCAAATCGCTGTTGGCGCGCTACTACGGACAGGACCCGCATCATTCCTATTTCATGGGCTGCTCCAACGGTGGCAGGCAGGGCATGGTTGCGGCGCTCCGTACGCCGATGGAATTCGACGGTGTATTGTCCGGTGCCCCGGCGTTCGATCTGACGCCCTCGATCATTGCCTGGAACTGGAACACCCGCGCACTAATGGATGCCGCCCCGGCTGACGCGGCAGGCAACCCTATCGTTTCGCAAGCCTTCAGCGATGCCGAGCTTAAACTGGTGACAGAAGCGGCACTTGCCGCCTGCGATGCCGATGACGGGGCAGAGGACGGAAATATCTTTCGCCCCGTCGATTGCAATTTCGACCCCGCAATCCTTCAATGCGAAGCCGAGGAAACCGACAGCTGCCTCAGCCCGGAACAGGTCACCGCACTGCAGAAGATCCAGGCCGGTCCAAGCGACAGCAGCGGAGAGGTCATCTATACCGGCTGGCCGCTGGCGAATATGGACGGGCCAGACGGTATGCGTGCCTGGATGCTGGGCGACGCGACCGGAGCAGAACCGAACGCGCGTGGCTTCAGCTTCTCTCAGGGCTGGATGCGGACCGTGGGGGCTACCCCGCCGCGCCCGGACTTCGATGCTATGAGTTTCGATATCGATGACCGCGATTTCCTGATGGAAAACGCGCCGGTCTTTGCTGCGACCAGCACCGATTATCAGGCGTTCCGCGATAACGGCGGTAAGATCCTTTGGTGGCATGGCAATGCCGATCCGGCATTTTCGGTGAGGCATTTCCTGAACTGGTATCAGGGTCCGTTCACGCAGGCGAACGCGGAGGCAGAAGAATTTTCGCGCGTTTTTCTGGTGCCGGGGATGCATCATTGCAGCGGCGGCGCCGGTCCGGTCAGCTTTGACGGCCTGGCACCTCTGGTCGAGTGGGTGGAGAACGGCACCGCGCCAGAGATTGTCCCGGCCTCTATTCCGGATGGCGGCGAGGACACGGAACGCCCGCTTTGCGCCTTTCCAGCCTATGCGCAGCCGGATGCCAGCGGGCAGAGCTTCATCTGCGCGGAATAGTGGGCCGACTTTTCTAGCCACGACCTTCGCCGGCCAGTAATCCGGCGAGGGGACACCGGCGACGAACCGAAATCCGCCTGTCGATTGCAGGAAATCGCATCGTCAGTGCTGCGGCGCGCCTGCCGACGCTGAACGCCGAGCCTGACCGCCCCGACAGCCGCGCGCATGCTGGGACCGGGAACCGAAATTTGACTGGTAGCGTATGCTCGCGAGGCAGATCTCTGCGAGGTATCTCAAATCGATTGGTCCGGTTCCGCCAGCTTTTCCCTTTCCAGCAATGTCCGCTTGCGCCGATATCCCCAGCGATACCCGGAAATCTTACCGTCTTTCTTGATCACGCGATGGCAGGGGATCAGGATGGCGATACCGTTCGCGGCGATGGCTGCTGTAACGTCGCGTGCGTCCCTTGTGCCCAGCTGGGCTGCGATTGCGCCGTAATTCGTCGTCTCACCGGCGGGAATGTCACGTAGCATCTGCCAGACTTGGCGCTCATAGTCAGAGCCCTGCGGGTCAAGAGGTATGTACGCGCCAGACTCCGGATGATCGACGACGTCTGAAAGCTTCTCGATGAGATCAGCGAGACCGCTTTGATCCTCTTTCAAGCGAGCATTGGGAAGCCTTTGCATGAGGGCGTCCAATATTGCTTTGCGATTGTCCGCGAATTCGAAGGCGACGATACCGGCTGACGACGAGACCACGATGAACCCGCCAAGCGAGCTTTCGCCCCATGCGTATGAGATTTGTTCGGACATGATCTCCGCTCCTTTTTCAGTTACCTTGAACATAGTCCGTGTCTTCGTTTGTGACGCTCCGCGCCTTGCTTTCAAATTCGGACATTGCCCCAGACAAGAATCAAAACGCCCGGCGCCCGCGATCAATCGACCGCGCGCGCCGGGCTTCGGATGATCCGCGGATCACTTTGCGTCGTGAAAGATGATCCCGACGGTGTGGCGCTGACCGCTGCGGACGCGGCTGACGCCGTGGCGCAGGTTGACGCGGTAATTGCCGCGGCTGCCCTGAACCGGGCGGTTATGGACCGCGAAGGCGACGGCATCGCCTTGCTTCAGCGGCACGACCTCGGCGCGGCTTTGCATGCGGGGGCGTTGTTCGGTCAGGACGAACTCACCGCCGGTGAAATCGCGGCCCGGTTCGGACAGCAGGAACGCAACCTGGATCGGAAAGGCAAGATCGCCGTAAAGGTCCTGATGCAGGCAGTTGAAGTCGCCTGTGACATATTGCAGCAGCAAGGGCGTTGGGCGTTTCTGCCCGGCCTCGTGGCATTGGCGCAGGAAATCGGCATGCGCCTCGGGATAGCGCTGATCGATCCCCATCCGTTCGTTCCAGCTGTTCGCGACCCCGGCCAGTTTCGGCCAGAGCGCTGTGCGCAAACCGCCCAGCAGGTCCGGCAGCGGGTATTTGAAATAGCGGTATTCGCCCTTTCCGAAACCGTGCCGCGCCATGTGGATATGGCTGCGGAAATGCTTCTCTTGCGGGTAAAGCGCCGCGAGATCGCGGCACTCCTCCGGTGACAGAACGCCTTTCAGGGTGGCGCAGCCGAAGCAGTTCATTTCATCGGCGAAGGCGGCCCAGTCATATCCGGCAAGGCGCTGCTCTGCCGATTTCACGACCTGCGCGGCGGGGATGAAATCAGTGACGGCATTCATGCTGCGGCCTCCTTTTCCAGCAGGGCGCGTTTGCGTTCGATCCCCCAGCGATAGCCGGACAGATCGCCATCGGCGCGCACGACGCGGTGACACGGGATCGCCACGGCGAGCTTGTTGGCAGCGCAGGCCCCGGCCACGGCGCGGACCGATTTCGGCGCGCCGATCTGGCGGGCGATCTCGGTATAGCTGACAGTCTCTCCCACGGGGATGTCGCGCAAAGCCTGCCAAACGCGTTGCTGGAACGCCGTGCCGCGAATGTCCAGGGGAAGGTCCAGCCCGATCTGCGGGGCCTCAACAAAGCCGACAACCTGCGCGACGCGGGCATCGAACGCCGCATCGCCGCCGATCAGATTGGCCTTCGGAAAGCGGTCCTGCAACTCGTTGACCAGGGTTTCGGGATCGTCCCCCAATGCAATGGCACAGATGCCCTTGTCGCTCTCGGCCACAAGGATCGCGCCGAGCGCGCTTTTGCCTAGGGCAAAGCGGATATCGGTATCCTTGCCACCCTGACGGAAGGCCGTGGGCGTCATGCCCAGCACCTTGTTCGATATCGCGTAAAACCGGCTGTTCGCGTTGAACCCGGCGTCGTAAATCGCTTCGGTCACGGTATTTTCCTTATCCTGCAGTTCAGCGCGGACCTTCTGCGCGCGATGCGCAGCGCCCCATTCGCGGGGGGTCAGCCCGGTGATCGCCTTGAACTGGCGGTGAAAGTAATGGCTGCTGAAGCCCACCTTTGCGGCGAGATCATCCAGCTTTGGCATGTCGTCCGAGGCCACGATGATCCGGCAGGCCTCGGCAATGATTTCGGCATTGGCTTGTGCGGCCGATTGCCCCTTGGGATTGCAGCGCATGCAGGGGCGGAAACCGGCAGCCTCCGCATCCTTCGGTGCGTCATAGAAGGCGACATTGGCCGGCTTGGCACGGCGCGAGGGGCAGGACGGACGGCAATAGATGCCGGTGGTTTTGACGGCAAAGACAAAGCTGCCATCCGCGCCCGTATCCCGCTCCACCACGCTTTGCCAGCGCGGGTCCTGTTCGGTCTGGGTTTCATTCTTGGTCATCGTGGTTACTCGGTTCGTTGGCTGTTGAGCTCAATATAGGGCGCTTTCGCCGCGCCTCACTCCGCGCCTTGCTTTCAAATTCTCGGCGGCAAGTGGATGCCCATACGCACTAAAAGAGGTCTGTCGATCTGCCGACGCACTTTGACGTCGGCAGACCGGCAACCCGGTCTGCTGCATGCTCGGACAATGTGCCGTCTATTTTGTCGCAGAGTTGCCGCCATCGGCAAACAATGCGGTTCCCGTCACAAAACTCGCCATCGGGCTGGCAAGGAAAAGCGCGGCCTTTGCGATTTCCTGAGGATCAGCAATACGCTTCATCGCATGAAGCCCTGCGGCCCATTCCTTCTGAGCATCGTCGCCTGCCGCATCTGTATCGGTCCCGCCCGGCATCAAGGCATTGGCGCGAATTCCGTCAGCTGCGTAGTCGGCGGCGATTCCCCGCACGAGCCCCATCAGACCGGCCTTAGAGGCACCATATGCAGCCATCCCCGGCAGACCCGCGCTGTTGCCGACGAAGCTCGACGTGAACACGATGGCCCCACCGCCGCGCGGCAACATCGCCGGGATCTGATGCCTCGCGCCAAGAAACGCACCCGTGAGGTTGACGGACAAAGGCTCTTGCCATTCTTGCAGGGTCACCTCCGCCAGCGCTTTGTATGGACCCACGGTCCCAGCGTTGTTTACGGCGATGTCCAGCCCGCCGAACTCTGCAAGTGCCATCTCGACCACCCGCTGATGCAGTGTTTCATCAGTCACATCACCTGCGACGAAAGCTGCCTTTCCACCCTGTTGGGAAAGCTCATTGACAAGTTTGCCGAGTTCCTTCTCGCGGCGTGCCGTCACCACGACCGCCGCACCTTCCGACGCGAACAAACGCGCGATTTCCCTGCCTATACCTGACGACGCTCCTGTGACGATTGCGACCTTGTTTTCAAGAATACCCATTTGACACCTCTGTCATACTTTCAGTTGCGGCAGCGCCTGATGTTTCGCGCATTGCCGCCTCTTGAAGTGTCAGCAATCGTGCAGCGGAACACTCCGATCCTTGCCCTCAAATATTGGCGATTTCACAAGGCACCGCGAAAGGTCAGGTTCAGCCGCATGCGCCCGACCACAGGATGCTCACCATCCTTCAGCATCATCACCCCATGATAGCAAAGTCGCGACGGCCCGCCCCAGACCGCGACATCGCCATGCAGCAGCGCGTATTTCTTCACCGGATCGTTCCGCTTCAGCCCGCCGAACTGGAATGTCGCGGGCAGGCCAAGCGAAACCGACACAATCGGATTGGCCATGTCCCGCTCATTTCTGTCTTGATGCAGCGACAGCCGCGCGCCCGGTTCATAGCGGTTGATCAGGCAGGCATCGGGACGAAAATCGGGATAGCCCGCCTTCGTCGCGGCTTCGGTCGCGACCGTCAGGAGGCTTTCGGGCATCTCGGGCAAGAGCTGCCCGGTCTGCGGGTCGATGCCGTCATAGCGATAGCCGCTGCGGTCCGTAACCCAGCCGGCCTGTCCGCAATTGGTCATCGCGACCGACATCACATGCCCGCCGGGCGTCACCATATTGCGAAACGGCGAGGCCGCCGAAACCTTACCAATCGCGGCCAGAAGGTCATCCGCCCGCGCCACGGCCTGCCCGCGCAGAAGGATAGCGCCCTTTGCCATATTCTCCTGCGCGCTTTGCTTCGGCTCGAGCCCGGCGAAAAGATCACTGGTCATTGCTGGTCCCTTTCACAACTGCGGATGGGTGGAGCGTCGGACGATACCCGGCTTTCAGCGCGTCGTAGCTTGACGGCGGTGTCAGCAGTCCGTCAAGTCCGGGCGGCTTTCCCGCCATGTATCCGGTATGCGACCATTTCAGCCAGTGTCCGGCCCAGAGCCACGCCGTAGGCCCGGCAGCCGCCATCACGCCGACAGGCAGTGACCCCGATGGCAGAGGATGCAACCGTTTGTCGCGTCCGTGCAATCGCTGTGAGTGCAGGGCGGTATCCATCGCCTTGGCCGAAGGTGCGTTCTGCCAACTGTAGCGGTATCGCAGGGCGGCGTCTCTGCGGCACCGGAAACAGGGGCGATGACCCGCCGCAAGCGCGGTCGCCTCATCCAGAAAGAACAACTCAGTCCATTTTCGGCCTGTCATCACCTCGCGCCGACGACCCTTGTAATCGCAACGACAGATCAGCCACGCCTTGCTTGTCCATCGCCTATTGGCCAAGCGCTGCCCCTGGGGTGCGTGGAGAATGCCGCGATTGCCCGTGAACATACCCCGCGCATCCGCGGCGACAATTTCGCCAAACGGGGTGACACGGTTTTGCAGCGGCATTCGTTGCTCCTTTTTGCAGGCGCAAGAATGGCGCAGTGGTGCTCAGACGCCACTCCGAATCTTGCGCTTCAATCGGACGAGGTAGAAATAACAGACTGGGTTCGTGTATCCCCTATCCATCTGGGGGACAGAAACCGAGCTGCGTCCCGTGTGGCTGACGACCGAGTGTCTCGTGAAGTGCGTGAGTGCGCTTTGCTATTGTGCAACCTGCTCTTTCCAGAACCTCACCGCATCTCCAACCCACCCCGCAGCCTCCGTTCCGGCGCCGGTCCCGAAGCCGTGGCCGAGATTGGGGAAGACTGTCATCGCGACCTCTGCCCCCATATCCCGCAAGCGCGCAGCGCGGGCCTGCATATTGCGCGGCGGAGCGATGCCATCTCGGCCACCGACGACGATATAGGTCGGCGGCTCTTTTCGACCGGTATCGTTGTGAGAGGTATAGGCGATGATGACCGCGGCCGGACGCGCGGTGCTGCGGGCGCCGAATGCGTCGGGTCCATGGCTGCCGATATAGGCCGCCATGCGGGCGCCGGCGGAACTGCCCCAGAGCGAATATCCCTCGGTCGCGACCTGCAATTCCGTTGCATGATCCATCACATAATCCACCGCGCGGGCCATATCCTGCGTTGCGATCTGACCGCCCTGGCCGGTGCGATAGGTCAGGACGAAAGCGTTCAGTCCCTTGGCGTTGATCTCTTGTGCACAGGGAAAGCCCTCGTGGATCGCGCCGACATAGGTGAAGCCGCCGCCTGGCGCGATGATGGCGAAAGGCGCGCCAGGGTCAGCGGCAAAGAAGAATAGGCCCACTTCCTCCAGCGAAGGGTTGGCGCGGCGTTCCTCGGCGGAATAGATATCATGAAAGACCGGCTTGCCGGAGCCGGCATCGGCGATGACGCGGTTGATGCCACTCAGCAAGGCATCCGGTCGCACCTCGCTGTGATAGGGCAGCAGCTGACCAAGTTGCGACAGCGGCATGGATTGGTCATAATTCCGATCCGCCCATGGCAGCAGGTGTTCAGCGAAGCCTTGTAGCGCCGGATGCCGCAGCAGGTCGGCGATGGTGTCCTCCCCCATGAGGGTCGCAGATGGGGTAGTGCTGGTCATGGCGTTCATATTGTGCTCCGATCTGGCTCGAAAGGCTGTTGAGCAGCGGTTAGCGTGCCAGCGATGAAATTCAGCGCGACGGCAGCGCGTCTGGGCAGTTTTGCGTTGAATGGGTTGTTCATACTGACATTCCTTTCCCTCGGTCGGATCAGCCGCCTTCGACCGGCCGCGCGGTGCGGAATCGGGGCAGCCGATCCAAGGCCAGCAGCGCAAGATGCATCGCGAATGCGAACAGCGCGATGATCGCCAACCAGTGGCCGAAGAATGCCGTCGCTTGTTCGTTGAAATCCCACATGACGAGGCTGTAATCGAAGCGCAGACGCGTCCAAAGATCCATTACCGCCGCGCTGCGCAGGCCAAGCGCCGCCAGCACAATGCCAAGCCCCCAACCGATCCAGCGCCAGACCGGAGCGCGCAGCCCTAGATTGCGCAGCAAGGCAGAAACACGGTTCCAGTTCAGCCCGATATGCAGCCCGACAATCGCCATGACCCAATAGGCGGCGAACAGGTGGATCTCGCTGATGGTGTAGCTGTCGGGCAAAGGCAGCCAGCCAAAGATATCGCGCGAAATGGCAAAACTGGTCATCAGCGACACTGTCATCGCGGCAGCCAGCCCAAGGTTCAGCACCAGCCCGACCCGGCGGCGCAGGTCATAACGGCCTTTGCGCAGATTGCGCCACCAATAGCTGTTATTGACCAGATGCCGCCCAATCAGCACGAACAGCGCCGTTCCGGCGATTTCATGTGTCAGGTTTCCCAGCCACCAATAGGCCAACGCCAGGACCAGCAGCGCGGTTGCGCCACCATCCAGCACCAGCCGCGCCAGCGGCGATTTCAGCGAGGGTCGTGTCATTCAAACCTCCGCGCATCGTTATAGGTGAACATGTAGCTGCGACCCTCGCGCGACTGGTGGCAGGCGCGGCAGCGTTCGGTGTTCTCCTCCGTGTTGATGGTGCCATCTGGCCAGTACCACTGGAACTGCCAGTCGCCGGTGCGGGTGGTTTCGTCATATTCGTCGCCCCAGCCCTCGCCATTCTGCATGACGAAATAGCGCCACAACGCGTCGTCGCGGAAAATCTCCAGCACAATCTGCGTGCCATAGGGAGGCTCATCGTTCTGCTGGATCGCATCGAGAGCCTCTTGCGACGTATAGACATTCTCGAAGATGTCGCCGCGCGCCACGGTCGTATAAAGCGCCAATTCACCCAGATTGTCCGGGAACTCGACTCGGTTCGGCTCGGCCAATGCGGCATGGGTCAGCCCCAGCGTCAGGGCAGCTGGCAGAATGGCCTGAAAAATCTTCATGGCAATGCGTCTCCTGTTCGGTTGACGGCAAGATAAGCCCACCCGGCCAATCGGATTAGTCAGGGAAAAGCGCTTGGGCTTATCGGTATTCTCGATGAATGGGATGTCAGGCCTTCATCGCGGCGCGGATATCGGCAGGCTCATCATCGAGCGGCATGTTGTGCGGATCGCCGTAACCGTCAGGCTCGCCCGGCACGTCCGGGTGAAGTCCAGCAAAGACGACGTCCAGATCAGGCTGCTCCTCGCCCTCTTCGGCCAGCAGTGCGAAGGTCTTGTTGCGTGCCGCGTCCGACGTAAGGCTGCGCACCAGCACGTCACCCAGCTGATCCCGCGCGATCACCCCATCGGCTGGTGCGCCGGTGACCGGCACGTCGCCTTGCGGCATGACCAGCCTGCGCTGTGAGGCCTCGTTATAATCGAACCAGCCGGGGCGGATAATGGTGTAATCCAGCCCACTGGCGCGGATCAGCCGCTCGCCCCGGCGCTTCCAGTCATGCGCGCCCTTGCGGTCGGTAGTGCCGATGGCGGTCATCAGCGAGACACGCGGTCGGGCACCGTTCAGGGCCGCAAGGATATTGCGCACGCCACCATAATCGACGGCCTCGGCATTCTGCTGGCCGCCATGCGTGCCGTGGGTGAAGGTGATGTAATCCGCCCCGCCCACAGCAGCCTTCAGCGTTTCGGGCCGGGTCAGATCGCCTTCCACGATCTCGATCTCGGGCGGCAGCTTGGCGGTTTTGGGGCTGCGGACAAGGGCACGGACATGGAAGCCGTGCTTTTGCGCGGCGCGGATGACATGGGTGCCGATGCTGCCGGTCGCGCCGACAGACAGCAGGATGGGTTTGGCAGACGTCATGGTAGATCCTCGCGTCAAAGGCTTTCGTCCAGCCAGGCGTTCAGACTGGCCATATCGTCGCGTTCCTGATTGCATTCCAGCACGAAAGCTTCGGTGAACCTGGCATTCGGGGCCAGCGATTGCGCGGTTGCGACCGCGTCGCCGGTGCCATAGCCGCCATGGGTAATGATCGGGATGACGGTCTTGCCCGAAAGGTCATGGCTTTGCAGAAAGCTGGCCGTCACGGCGGGCAGATCCATCCCCCAGATCGGATGGCACTGGAACACGGTGTCGTAGCCGTCGATGCCCGGCAGGTCTTCGGCCAGCGGCACATTGTTGCCCTGTTCTCGCATGGCAGATGCCCAATCAACCATCTCGTCATAATCCGCGGGCCAAGGGTCGCGCGGGCGCAGCTCGAACAGATCGGCGTTGAAGCGGCGCGACAGCGCGCCCGCCAGAACCCGCGTATTGCCCGAGCGGGACAGGTAAACGACGACGCTGCCGCCGCCCGTCTGCGCCGCGGCAGGCTTCGCGGCCAGTTGTGCAGCCACAAAAGGCAGCAGGGCTGCCTTGAAGGTATCGCGGCGGTTGATGCCATTGGTCATGACGGTCTCCCCTTGATCCATGGGCCAGCAGTTTCGCTGCCCTTCGCAGATCAAGATAACGCCGTCAGATTGTTTGATTAGGCACAAATATCCGATTGGCTTCATTGGCTATCCGGATAAATCGCCCGTCTTAATTTATCGAAAACGTCAATGAACCCTATCGGGAGATATCGGCTAATCAAACAAAACGCCTGCCGCTACCTTCAATGCAACCGCAACCGGAGGAAGATCATGGATCGCATTTACGCATTCACCCTCGCCACCGCCTTCGCCCTGCCAGCCGCCGCGTTTGAGCCGCTGACCATCGTCGATCAGGGCAGCTTTGCCGCAGGCGGCACGGTCATTGAGACTCCCGGCGAATATGACAACAACGCCCCGACCGAGGCCGGGCAGACATTCCACGGCAATCATCTTTATGCCTTCTATCAGGTGCCGCAGGACGCCAATCCGCTGCCGCTGGTCTTCTGGCACGGCGCCTATCAGTCGGGCCGCAGTTGGGAGACGACCTCGGACGGGCGCGAGGGGTTTCAGACCATGTTCCTGCGCCGGGGCTACACGACCTATGTGATCGATCAGGCCCGCCGTGGGCGCGCGGGCAACAGCACCGAGGCTGCGAGCATCGAGCCGACGCCCTACGACCAGCTGTTCTTCGACCAGTTCCGCTTTGGTCAATGGCCCGAGTATTTCGAGGGCGTGCAGGTCGATCAGTCAGAGGAAACGCTGAACCAGTTCTTCCGTTCGGTCACGCCGAATACAGGGCCATATGACCCCGCCATTCTGGCCGATGCGACCTCGGCCTTGATTGACCGGATCGGACCGGCGGTGCTGGTCACGCATTCGCAGGCAGGCGGCCCCGGATGGCTGACCGCGATCCGGAACCCGGATGTGAAGGGGATTGTCGCACTGGAACCGGGCAGCGGCTTCGTCTTCCCCGAAGATGCGATGCCTGAAGCCATGCCCAGTGCGGCAGGAACGCTGGAGGCCGAGCCGATCCCGGCCGAGGATTTCGTGCGGCTCACCGAAATCCCCATCGTGATCTATTACGGCGACAATATCCCCGATGAACCGACCGAGGAACGCGGCAAGGACAATTGGCGCGTGCGGCTGGATATGGCGCGGCTCTGGGTCGATGCAATTAATGAACGCGGCGGCGATGCGACACTGGTTCATCTGCCGGAAGAAGGCATCACCGGCGGCACGCATTTCCTGATGTCGGACCTGAACAATGGCCAGATCGCCGATCACATCGCGGGCTGGCTGGACGCGAAAAACCTGAACCAATAATGCGAGAGGAATTGTCATGACACGTTTTGAAAACACATCTCTGACCCGTCGCAGCATGATCCTGTCCGGCGCGGCCATGGGTGCCGCCGCCATGCTGCCTGCGGGCCGTGTGTTCGCGCAGGCTACTGCCCCTGCCGCTGCAGCCTCCACCAGCCAGCGGATGCTGGGCGACGTCGCCGTCAACCCCATCGGGCTGGGTTGCCAATGGTCGGCAAGCGGCGATGATGCCGTCCTGAACGACCAATATGGCGGCAGCATCCCGCGCGAAACGGCTATTCAGATGATCCGTGAGGCGGTGGATCAGGGCGTCACGCTGATCGACACGGCGGAGGCATACGGGCCGTTTCTTTCCGAAGAAGTCGTCGGTGAAGCGTTGCAGGGCATCCGCGATCAGGTCGTTCTGGAATCGAAATTCGGCTGGGATATCGATCCTGTCACAGGCGAACGCACTGGCGGGTTGAACAGCAAGCCCGAGCACGTTCGCACAGCCATCGAAGGTATGTTGCTGCGCCTGCGCACCGATCGCCTTGATATCGTCTATCAGCACCGCGTCGATCCCGAAGTCCCGATCGAGGATGTGGCCGGCGTCATCAGCGACCTGATGGCAGAGGGCAAGGTGTTGCATTGGGGTCTGTCGGAGCCCGGCATCGACACGATCCGCCGTGCCCATGCCGCACAGCCCTTGGCCGCGATTCAGAACGAATATTCGATGATGTGGCGCGGACCAGAGGTCGACGTGCTGCCGCTTTGCGAGGAATTGGGCATCGGATTCGTCTGCTGGTCGCCGATGGCGATGGGCTTTCTGGGTGGCAAGATGAATGCCGAAAGCCGGTTTGAGGATGGCATTCTGGCGGCAATCCCTCGCTTTGCCCCTGACGCGCTGCCCGCCAATATGGCGCTGTTCGATGTGGTAGCGGCATGGGCACAGGAAAAGCAGGTCACACCTGCCCAGATCGCACTTGCCTGGCTGTCGGCGCAGAAGCCCTTTGTCGTGCCGATCCCCGGCACCACAAAGCTGGAACATATGCGCGAAAACACCGCCTCGACCAACGTGACATTCACGCCCGAGGAACTGGCGCAACTGACCGCGCAGGTCGATGCCGTCCAGATTCAGGGCGCGCGCCTGCCTGAAGGCGTGCTGCAACTCTCGGGTGTCGATACGCCGCCGAAATCCTGATCGGAAGGGGCGGCCTGACCGCCCCTTTTTTCAACCTCGCCAGCGCAATGCCTCCAGAAGCAGCCGGAAGGCGGGCGTGGGCTGGCGGCGGCTGGGATAGTAAAGGTGATAGCCCTCGTAAGTGGGCCACCAGTCCTTCAGAACCGGCCTCAGGCGACCTGCGCTGATATGTGGCTCAAGCTGATCTTCGGGCATGAAGACGATCCCGACCCCGTCCAAAGCTGCATTCACGCGCAGGGCGATGGTCGAGACGACAAGCGGCCCTTCGATCTTCACCCGCGCCTCTTGCGTGCCACGCTCAAGCTCCCAGACCAGAATATCGCCATGGGTCGGCATCCGGGTCATGATGCATCGGTGCTGGGTCAGATCCTGTGGCGCCGAAACCGCAGACCGGCCCTTAAGATATTCCGGCGACGCGGCGATTGCGAACCGGATATCCGGGCTGATCCTCATGGCGATCATGTCCTGCGCCAGTGTGTCGCCCATGCGAACGCCTGCATCGAGCCCATCCGCCACGATATCGATCAGGGCATTGCTGACCGCAATTTCGACACGAATGTCCGGGTATTCGGCCAGAAACCGGGACAGTCCGGGCTGTAGAACGGACACCGCAGCGTGTTCGCCCGCACTGATGCGGATCGTGCCGCGTGGCCGGTCGGTCAGATCGCCAAGCGCATCCAGCGCGTTTTCCATCTGCGCAAAACCCGGCCCCAGCGTTTCCAGCAGTTGCGCGCCGGCTTCCGTCAGCGCCACGCTGCGGGTGGAACGGGTCAGCAGCCGCACATCCAGCACTTCCTCCAGATTGCGCACCGTCTGGCTGAGCGTCGATTGCGAGATCCCAAGCCGTGCGGCGGCGCGGGTAAAGCTGCGCTCTTCGGCCACGGCGGTGAAGGCATAAAGGTCGTTAAAGGCGCGTCGCGGCATTGATCGGTCCTGACGATAAGATAATGCGGTTTTCGCAGGCTAATCCAATAGACGAAGCTCGGCTATATCCGTTTCAACGAAAACAGGAGACTTTCCCGAAAGGAAAACTGCAATGAAAACCCGTCAACTTGGCCAGAACGGCCCGAAAGTCTCGGCCCTTGGGCTTGGCTGCATGAGCATGACAAGCGACATCTATGGCCCCGCGCCTGATCGGGGCGATATGATCGACCTGATCCGTAAGGCCAATGAACTGGGCGTTACCCTGTTCGATACAGCCGAGGCCTATGGCCCCTTCACCAACGAGGAGTTTCTGGGCGAGGCCGTCGCACCCATCCGCGACAACGTCGTCATCGCCACCAAATTCGGCTTTGACATCCACCCCGACGGATCGCGCGGCAGCGGCACTAACAGCCGGCCCGAGCATGTCCGCGCGGTGGCGGAGGCCGCATTGAAGCGCCTGCGCACCGACCGGATCGACCTGTTCTATCAGCACCGCGTTGATCCGGACGTCGCGATCGAGGATGTGGCCGGTGCGATCGGAGAGCTGATCGCTGAAGGGAAAGTGCTGCATTGGGGCCTGTCCGAAGCCGGACCAGAAACCATCCGTCGCGCCCACGCCGTGCAGCCGCTGGCGGCTGTTCAAAGCGAATATTCGCTGTTCTGGCGCGGACCAGAGACGGAAACTCTGCCGCTGCTGGACGAACTTGGCATCGGCTTTGTTCCCTTCAGTCCGTTGGGCGCTGGGTTCCTGAGCGGTCAGATAGACGCGAACACGACCTTCGCGCCCGGCGATTTCCGCAATAACGTCCCGCGCTTTTCGCCCCAGGCCCGCGCCGCAAATATGGCGCTTGTCGACGTGGTGCGCGACGTTGCAGAGGCTAAGGGCGCCACGCCCGCGCAGGTCGCACTGGCATGGCTTCTCGCGCAGAAGCCCTGGATCGTCCCGATCCCGGCGACCACCAAGCTGCACCGGCTGGAAGAAAATCTGGGTGCCGTCGATCTGGAGCTTACGGACGCAGAGCTCGTGCAGATCAATGATGCCGCGTCCCGCATCAAGATCGAAGGCGAGCGATTGCCAGAAGCCGCGCTCAAGATGACCGGCCTGTAAAGGGGGTTGGCGCTGTGCTGAATGATCCGAAAGGACGCTCAGGACAGCGCCGATGATCTGCACGTCAGTCCGGGCAGACGCGGAAAACCCTGTGGCAGGTCACTTCAGCCCGAGATGATCGCGCGCCAGATAGGTTCTCATTCCGCTCAACAGAAGAAATGCGGAAGCAGCGCCCGGATCAACATGGCCAAGACTGCGTTTTCCCAGCTTGGCGGCGCGCCCTTTCCTGGCCTCAAGATCCGCGGTTGCATTCATCCCGGCTTCGGCAGCTTTTGCTACCGCCTGCATCAACCGGACGACGTCGGTATCGGCATTCTGCCGTGCGACATCGGCTGCCGGTATCCACGCATCTGCCATGGTCTTGTCGCCGATGACCGCGCCGCCCCGCGTGGTAATTCCGTCGGCTGCGGCGGCGATAAGCGCTGCCAGCGCCGGAGCATCAAGATCCAGTCTGTCCGCCACCGCATGACCGGCATACTGGAATGCCGTCGCATAAAGCGGCCCGGAGGACGCGCCGACCGCATCCAGAAAGGCGCTGCCCATCCTGCCGCACGTCTGTGAAATCGTTTCATCGGTCGGCGCATCATCCAGCGCGTGCAGAACTGCCCGCCAGCCCTGTGCCATGCTGACGCCGTGATCGCCGTCACCGATTTGCCCGTCCAGATCGGACAGCCAATCTGCTTTCTCGATAATCGCCAGACCGGCATGACGCATCATGTCGCGAAAGATCGTGGCGCTGATCGGCCCACCGGATTTCAGGACAGTTTCCGATGGGGCGTCAGTTGTCGGTCGAGGCTGGGTTCTGGCCGCAACGACAGGCCCTGCTGCACTGCCAGTGACTGCGACAGGCGCGCCCTCATGAAACGCAGGACTATGGCAGGGATGAAACAGCAGCTCCGCCAGTTCGTCATCCAGCGCCATCACCGTGATCGACGCCCCTGCCATTTCAAGCGAGGTCGCATATTCTCCGACCCATGCCCGGACCAGCTCGACACCCTGATCCGAGAGGATTTCGCTGACGCGCTTGAACAGGATGTAAAGCTCCAGATGCGAGGTCGCGCCCAGCCCGTTGACCATGACGGCCACGCGATCCCCTGCCGTCAGGTCCGCATCCGCCAGAATGCTGGCCATCAGGTCATCGACGACAATATCGGCATTCGCCAGCTTTTCGCGCCGAACACCTGGTTCGCCATGCAGGCCCATGCCGATTTCCATCTCGTCATCGCCGAGCTGGAAATTCGGCTTGCCGGTTTGCGGCAACGAGCAGGGACCAAGCGCGACGGCTGCGGAAAAGATTGCCGCATTGGCCTTGCGCGTCAGCGCCTCGACGCGGTCAAGCGAATGGCCCTGATCTGCGGCGGCGCCCGCGACCTTGAAGACAAAGACATCACCGGCAATGCCACGCCTTTCGGATCGCTTGTCGATGGGGGCGGACAGCACATCGTCCGTCACCTGAACCTGACGGATCGGCACACCCTCGGCCTCCAGCATCTCGGCGGCCATGGTGAAATTCATCACATCGCCAGTATAATTTCCGTAAAGAAAAATGACGCCAGCCCCGCCATTGGCCGCGCGCGCGGCGTCGGCAATCTGGTTCGGCGCGGGCGAGGCGAAGACATTCCCGATTGCCACGGCGTCTGCCAGTCCGCGCCCGACATAGCCGACAAAGGCAGGCTCATGCCCTGAACCGCCGCCTATGACGACACCGACCTTGCCCGCGCGCGGCCCATTTGTCGCAACAATTGCCCGGCCCGTATCGCCCGACACCTGCAGTTCACCGGAATGCGCGGCGATCAGGCCCGCGACAAGATCGCTGATGACATCATCGGGATGGTTGATCAGTTTCTTCGTCCGGGCCATGGCAGATCCTTTCGCTTGTCAGTGCGATCTTGCTGTAATGGGCCTGATTTGCCAATTCCGCATCACGCAAGTCGCATGCGGTGTCGTCGTATCAAATGGCCGATTGCGGCAAGCGCGGGTTCCGTCGCAAACTTCTGTGGTTGGACAGACCGTGTCGTGGCCCGGCTGATTGTCCCTGGCGCAGAAGTTTACGACAAATCCCTTTTGCACATGGCGAGAGACAGGCGCTAAAGCGTCGCGCCCATCATCATGCGAACGATTTCCTCGTCATTGGTCTCGGCCGGGCGGCGTTCGCCGGCGACCACCCCGCGGGCCAGCACGATGATGCGGTCGGCGGCGGCAAAGATATCGGGCAGGTTATGCGAGATCAGGATGATCCCGACCCCTTTTGCCTTCAGCCTGTGGATCAGCGCCATGACCTCTCGCTGCTCGGGTACGCCAAGCGCAGCGGTCGGCTCGTCCATGATGACCAGCCGGGCCTGCCAGTGAATTGCACGGGCAATAGCGATCGCCTGACGCTGCCCGCCCGACATCTCTCGCACTGGCGCTGCAGGGTCGGGCACGACAATACCCAGGCTTTTCATTACCTCGACGGCATCATTGCGCATGGTCTTGCGGTCGAGGAAGGGCAGGCCCAATCTCTTCACCACCCGTTCGCGCCCGAGATACAGGTTCAGCCCCGGATCGAGATTATCGGCCAAGGCGAGGTCCTGATAGATCGTCTCTATCCCGGCGCTGCGAACGGCCTCGGGGCTTCTGCCGGTCAGCTTTTCGTCGCGCAGATAGACGGCGCCCTCGGTCGGCTGATAGACGCCCGAGATCATCTTGATGACGGTGGACTTTCCCGCGCCGTTATCGCCGGCCAGCACGACGCACTCGCCTTCGTTCAGGGTGAAGGTGACATTCTTCACCGCCTCGTTCCCGCCGAAGCGCTTCTTGAGACCGTCGACTTTCAGAAGTGCCGTCATGCCTTGCCCCCCACGATGCGATCCTTTGACTGATCCACCAGAACCGCGATGATAATGACCAGACCCACGGCGACGAATTGCCAATATGGCGGCAGGCCCGAGAAGACCAAGCCGAACTGGATCACAGCGATGATGAAGGCGCCGATCACGGTGCCGGTGATCGTGCCTTGCCCACCCGTCAGCGACGCGCCGCCAATGAAGACAGCGGCCACAGCGTAAAGCAGGATCGGCTCGCCCGAGTTGGCGGCCCCGGCGGAAAAGCGGAAGGTATAGATCAAACCGCCCATCCCGGCGGTCAGTGCGGATATCACGAAAAGAATGATCAGGTGGCGTTTCACATCGACGCCAGCCCGCTCGACCGAGGCGGGGTTGGCGCCGAGTGCATAGGTGTGGGCGCCGAAACGCGTGTGTTTCAGCACGTAGTGGCACACCAGTGCCAGCACCATGGCGGCGACAAGCGGGATCGGAAAGCCCAGGATATTGCTGTTGCCCAGATCCCGCGCATAGCTGTTGCGGATCGACACGACCGCCCCGCCCGCGATGATCAGCGCGACACCGCGCGCGACCCCGTAAGTGCCAAGCGTGCCGATGAAGCTGGGCACGCTGAGATAGGCGACCAGCCAGCCATTGACGATGCCGACAAGCGCCGCCGACAACAGCCCCGCGACGGTCGCCAACAGCACGATCATCCAGCCCGCATCCGGCCCCGCAGCCCTGATCACAAGCGCGATCACGACCGATGCCAGCCCGGATGAGAACGCGATGGACAGGTCGATATGTCCGGCCACGATGACCAGCGTTAACCCAAGTGCCAGCAGCAATATCTGCGAGGCGGCAACGGCGATGGATTGAAGGTTATAGACCCGGAACAGGAAGGTGTTGCCGGTTTCGATCTGGGCGTAGATTTCGAAAAAGCCCAGAATCAGGATCAGGAACAGCCAGGACCAGGCGTTCAGCAGGGACTTCACGAATGAAGTCCCCTTGTTCTGTGCCACGTTTTCCATGGTCATTCCGAATAGATGAATTTCTGCGTGGCTTCGTCATCGACATTTTCGGCGTCGATCACGGTGAAGCCGGTGCCGATGGTGGTCGGAATGGATTCGCCTTTAAGATGAGCATAGGCGGCCATGACGCCGAAATAGCCGATCTCGGCAGGATGCTGCGCGATGGCCGCATCGACAAGACCCGAAGAGATGTTGTTCACGATAGAGCCGGGCGCATCGAAGGCGATCACGGTCACATCTTCGGATTTGCCGGCGCTTTCGACGCCATTGCCGGCGCCGAGCGCAGAGAACAGATTGGCCCCGAAGACACCCTTCACTTCGGGGTTGCGCGCCAGGACCGCCTGGAACTGCGATGCGGCAAGCGAGGCGTCGTTTTCGTTATACTGGGTATCGAGCACCTGAATGTCGGGGAAATTCTCGGCCATTTCGGCCTTGAAGCCTTCCTCGCGCTGATCCGTGGTTGAGATACCGGGGCGCAGGTTTGACACATAGACCGCGCCTTCACCCCCGATCGCCTCGGCCATGGCGCGGGCCGCCATGCGTCCGCCGCCGATATTGTCAGACGCGATATAGGCCAGCGGGAAATCGCCATCGCCTGAGCCGTCCTGATAGCTGCCGTCGTCGATGAAGGTGTCGACGGTAATGATCGGAATTCCGGCATCCGAGGCACGGCGCAGCGGCTCGATCATCTGTGTGCTGTCGGTCGGCGCGACCAGGATCGCGTCGGGTCCGCGCGCGATCACCGCGTCAAGGACCGGGGTCTGCAGGACCGGGTCGAATTCCTCGGCCCCTTGAAACTCGACCGTGATGCCGAGCGCTTCGGCGGCGACCTGCGCGCCCCGGTTCATGGTGATATAGAACGCATCAGTGGTCAGGCCGGGAACCAGCGCAATGGTGATATCCTCGTCTTGCGCAAGGGCCGCAGAACCGCTGCCGATGGCCGCTGCGAGGGCAATGCTCGCGATGATCTTCTTCATGTATATTCTCCTCCTGTCTGGCGGCTCGGTTTGAGCCTTCGGTCAATCGCCGCTCACTCCTCCGGCGGCGATCATTCTGCGTCCGGGCATGGCGCCGGGTTCAGATAGGTTGCGCGCGTGGCAAGATGACCAGATCGCGAATTGTCACGTTCCGCGGGCGGGTAAGCATGAACATCGCGGCATCGGCCACGTCTTCTGAGCGAAGCCCCTCGCCGGTCGCTGCCTTGGCGTCGATTTCGGCCGGATCGGATATGCCCCAGAGGTCGTTGAGCACGATACCGGGCGCAATGGCCTGAACGCGGATATTCTGCGCGCCGACCTGCTGGCGTAACCCATGCGCGAAGGACTGCACGGCATGTTTGGATGCCGAATAGACCGGTTCCCACGGGATCGCCTGATGGCCTGCGACCGAGCTGGTGATCAGTATATCGCCGCTGCCGCGTTCGATCATGCCGGGCAGGGCGGCGCGCACGATCTGGAAGACGGCCCCGATATTCGTCTGCAACACGCGGTCGATATCCTCAGGATCGTTTTCGACCAGATCGCCGGCCAGATAGATCCCGGCATTCGCCATCAGAATGTCAACCGGGCCAAGTTTTCGCGCGACCTTGTCCAGCAACTCGGACGAGGCACCGGGTGTGGTCAGATCGGCGGTGATCGCCACGGCACTGGGACCGATCCCCTTCGCCGCCGCTTCCAGCTTGTCGGCAGAGCGCGCAACCAAGGCGACCTTCGCGCCGGTGGCGGCAAGCGCCTTGGCCGTGGCAAGGCCGATCCCGGAACTCGCGCCGGTGATCAGCGCGACCTTGTCTCTGATCTCGGACATGACCCCTCCCAAGGTTCATCCGCTGAACCGGTGCGACGCCCAGAAAGCGCGCGCCGACCTTCCTTGCATGAGAGGCTGGCATCAATCATTACGCACGTAAAGAAAAATTTTACAGAAATTTATTGTTTGGGCGATTTGCCGCAGATCTCCGGCACTGATAACGGCAGCATTGCCATCCAAGAATTAACGCGTGTAAAGAAAAAGAAGGAGTGTCGGACGACGTGGAGGCTGCCGGCAAGCTGGCGAGAAGTATCGGGAGGTGCTTGATGTATTTGCAGAAACTCGACCTGACGGGGCGGCTGGCGGTTGTTACCGGCGCGGCGCAGGGAATCGGAGCGGCCTGTGCTGATGCCCTGTCCGAGGCGGGCGCGACGGTGGTGATCGCCGATCTGGATCTGCCTGCGGCCGAACAGAAGGTGGCGGCTATTATATCGGCTGGCGGCAAGGCCATGTCCCGCCGACTGGACGTGACGGACAGCTCCGATGTCGAGGCGCTTGCCGAATCGCTGGAAGCAGAGGGCGGCGTCGATATCCTGGTCAACAATGCCGGAATCGTGCAGTCGAACACACCCGCCGAAACCTGCTCCGACGATCACTGGCGGCGGCATATGGCGGTCAATCTGGACGGGGTCTTCTTCTGCGCGCGCAGTTTCGGACGGCGGATGCTGGAGCGCGGGTGCGGGTCGATCGTCAATATGGGCTCGATGTCGGGGATTATCGTCAACAAGCCGCAGGAACAAAGCTTTTACAACGCCTCGAAGGCCGGGGTGCATCATCTGACGAAATCGCTGGCCGCCGAATGGGGCGGGCGCGGGGTGCGGGTCAACGCGGTCGCGCCAACGGTGATCGAGACGGAACTGGTCAGTCGGGTGCTGAAGGACATCCCCGAGATGGAGCGGATCTGGCTGGACATGACGCCGATGCACCGGCTGGGTCGGCCGGACGAAATCGCCTCGGTCGTGCTGTTTCTGGCGTCCGACGCGTCCAGCCTGATGACCGGGGCCATCGTCTCGGCCGACGCGGGTTATACCTGCTGGTGACAGATATGACGCAACCCGAAGGCCCGCTTTGGCAGGAATTTCTGACGGTATCGGCGCGGATCGGGCTGGATATCGGTCTGGTTCAGGGGGCGGGTGGAAACAGTTCGCTGAAAGATGGCCGGATCATGTGGATCAAGGCCTCGGGCAACTGGCTGGCCGCTGCGGATACGCACCCGATCATGGTGCCGGTCGATCTGGCGGCGCTGCGCGAGCGCGTCATGGCCAGCGAACTGGCCGAGACCGATATCGCCGCAACGACGCTGTCGGGCGGGCCTGCGGGGATGCGGGCTTCCGTCGAGACGCCGTTTCATGCGCTGTTGCCGGGGCGTTGCGTGCTGCATGTTCACTGTGTCGATACCATCGCTGCGGCGATCCGCGTCGATGCAGCCGACCTGTTGCACGACAGGCTGGCCGGGCTGAACTGGCGTTGGCAGCCCTATGTGAAGCCGGGTGTTCCGCTGACAAATGCCCTGCGCGACAGCGGCGCGGCAGAGGCCGATCTTATCGTTCTTGGCAATCATGGTCTGATAGCGCAGGCCGATACACCTGCCGCAGCCGAGGCGCTGCTCTCGCAGGTTCGAGAGCGGCTTGGCGGGCCAGTCCCTTCGCGGCGTGCTGCGCCCGGGGGCGCATGGCCGTCGCTTGCCGGCACCGGCTATTCGGTCGCGCGGGTACCGGACGGCAATGATCTTATGTTCTGGCCCGAACTGCGCGCGCATGCCGGGAATTGTGTCATCGCGCCGGACTTCGTCGTTTTCTTCGGGCCATCTATCCCGATCCTGACGCCCGGCCCCGACCTGCCCCGACGGCTTTGCGCGCTGGCGGAAGCACAGCTGCCACAGAATGCCATCGTTCTGGTCGAAGGCCTCGGCGCGTTGATCCGCGCGGACGCGATGCGCGGGACAGAGGAACTGCTTTCGGGCTTTGTGCACGTGCTGAAGCGACATGTGATGAATGGCGGCGGTCCGATGCGGCGCCTCGATCCGGCCGAGATCGCCGAATTGCTGAATTGGGATGCCGAGAAATACCGTCAGGCGATGAACCGGGGGCCAGATGGAACAGGCTGAGCGTATCGCCATCATCGATATCGGCAAGACCAACAGCCGCGCGATTCTTGCCGATCTTGTCACCCGGCAAGAGATGGACATTAGGGCGATGGAAAACCGCGTGCTGCCCGGCCCTCCCTATCCGCATCTGGACACAGACCGAATAGCCGATTTCATCCTGCGCGCGCTTGCCGATTTTGCGCGGGTTCGACCGGCGCTGCGGGTCCTGATCATCGGCCACGGCGCGACCATGGCCGTTGTCGATGATGTCGGGTTGGCTTTGCCGGTTATGGATTACGAATACGCCGGCCCGGACGATCTGGCGGCGGAATATGACCGCCAGCGCCCCGATTTCGCCGAAACCGGCGCGCCGCGCATGCCCGGCGGGCTGAACCTTGGCGCGCAGCTTTTCTGGCTGGCCCGTCACCACGCGCAGGAACTGTCGCGGGCGCGTCATGCGCTGTTCTGGCCGCAATACTGGACGTGGTATCTGACCGGGCATGCATTCAGCGAGATTTCCTACGCCACCAGCCACAGCGATCTGTGGTCGCTGCGGACCGGGCAGCCGGCTGTTGGGGCGATGTCGCGGATCATGTCGGGTCTGTTTCCGCCGATTGCGCCTGCCGCGGCCATTGCCGGAACGATCCGCCCCGCGCTTGCCGCCGCTTACGGTCTGCCCGACGGGATCAGCGTGCATGTCGGCGCCCATGACAGCAGCCTCGCGCTTGTGCCGCATGCCGGGTCGGGCAGGCGCGCGCCTTCGGTGGCAATGTCGACGGGGACATGGCTTGCCGGCTTCGCAATCGGTGTCGAAAAGATGCCGGCGCCGGGGCCGGGGATTATGGCAAGCCTTGATATTTTTGGTCGGCTGGTGCCGAACTTCCGCATCATGGCCGGCAAGGCGCGCGCCGATTTGCTGGACGGGCATTCGCGGACAGACCTGCCCGCCCGGCCGGCCGATGAATTGGCGCTTTATCAGGACAAAACCGGCCGCTTCGGGCTGCATGACAGTGACTGTCTTCCTGCGCGGCTGGCCACGCGTCCGGATGAAAGCGCTGCCGACGCCGTCGACCGATTGCTGGCGCGCGACGCGCTTGCCGGGCTTTATGCCATAGGCGCAAGCGGGCCGCTGCATGTCACAGGTCCCTTTGCGAAAAACCCGGTCTTTATGGCGGCGCTGCGTCAGGGCTGGCGCTTCCCGGCCCGGTCGAGCACATATGCACAGAGCATCGTCGATCAGGTCGCCGCTTTGCTGGACGGGCCGGAAGACCGGCCAGTATCATGATGAGACTGGAATGAGCAGGAAGACCATCCGCACGATGGAAGAACTGGCCACCGAGATCGAGATCTCGCGCCCGACGCTGTCGCGCTATTTCCACGACCCGGCCAGCGTGCGCAGCGGCACCCGCCTGAAGATCGAAGAACGCCTGCGCGCCGTCGATTACGTTCCGAATTTCTTCGCCCGCAACCTGAACCGCAAGCGGACGCGGCTGATCGGCGTTGTCGTGCCGCATCTCAATGATATCTTCCAGACCAGCCTTATCAATGCCGTCGACGCCGCCGCCGGCCAAAGTGACTATCGGATCATCATTCAGAATTCGGATAACGAGCCGTTGCGCGAGGCCGGGGCCATTGAGAGGCTGCGCTCGATGAATGTCGACGGCATTCTGATCGCGCCTCTGGGGATCGCCTCCGATAGCGAGATGCTGCGCCGGGCAGAGGCGCATGTGCCGCTGGTGCTGATTGATTCGCGCGCAATGGGCAGTGCGGACGGGTTCGATTTCGTCGGCAATGACAATGAACACAGCGTCGGGCTTATGGTCGATTACCTGATCCGTTCGGGCCATGACCCGGTCTTTCTGTCCATGCCGCAGGTCAATATCAACGCTGTCGAACGGACCGAGGCCTATCGCGCCGCGATGGTCCGTCATGGCCGCCCGGCCCACGTCATCGCGGCCGATATTGCCGGGCATAGCTGGGATTTCGAAGCGCACGGCCTGTCGGTGATGCGCGCCGAATTCGCTGCCGGGCGCCATACCCGCGCCTGTGTCCTGTGCGCGAATGACCGGGTGGCGCTTGGGGCGCTGAAGGCGGCGCATGAATTCGGCCTGTTCCCGCAGGGCAAGGCCGGCGATTTCCGGTTGGCGGGCCATGACAACGACGCCTTGACCAGGTTCTTGCATCCCGGCCTGACCACGGTCGAACAGGACGTGCCGCGCATCGCGCGCGAGGCGGTGGACATCCTGCTTGGCCGGATCGAGCGTCCGCGCCGTCCGGACGAGCCGCATGATTCCCGCCGCATACCGGCGCGCCTGGTTCTTCGCGAATCGGCGTAACCGACGCTGCCAGATTGCCGGGCGGGCGGATTTCGGGCAGGAATGGTGAGCATGACACATCATCCCGGCGCGACCTCATGAACAGACGACCCCGCGGCGGCAAGCTGCTGACCCGCAGCATGATGCATATGGCTGCGCGGCTGCACTATCTTGACGGCCATTCACAAGTCGAGGTTGCCGAGCGGATGGAGGTCTCGACGGCGACGGTCTCACGACTGCTGTCACTGGCGCGCGACGAAGGGATCGTCCGTATCCAGGTTTCGGACCCCGATGAAGCCGACAATCTGGGCGAGGATCTGGCCGCGCGGCTTGGGCTGAAGGCGGTGCGGGTTGTCGAAAGCGATCGCGCCGCCGCCGTCAGCATCCATCTCGCGTCCCTGCTGAAGGAAGCGCGCCTGCCGCGCCGCCCGGTGCTGGCGCTTGGCTGGGGGCGGATGGTTCAGGCGGTGATCGCGACCGGTCTGCCGCCTCTGCCGGGCGGAACGGTAATCCCGGTGATCGGGGGCATGGACGAAACGGCCGCGCATTTCCAGATCAACGAATTCGTGCGACTCGCGGCGGAGCAGATGGGTGCGGGGGCGCGGTTCCTGCACGCGCCTTCAACAGTTTCGGCGGAACTGCGCGCGGTTCTCGACCGCGATCCGGGTGTTGCCGCGCTGACCGGGCTCTGGGACAGGGCGGATGTGGCGCTGCTTGGGATCGGGCAGTTTCCGGCGGTGTCTGGCCATGCTGCGCCGCGTTTCGCACCAGAGGATGTGGGTCGCGTCGTCGGGGATGTCGCACGCCATTATTTCGACTTCGAAGGCCGTCAGATCCTGTGGCAAGGCCAGCAGGGGCAGATGTCGATCTCTGCCGAACAGCTGCGCCGCGTGCCGATGTCGATCGGCCTGGCCACCGGGCGCGACAAGGCGTGCGCGATTCTCGGGGCGGCGCGTTCAGGTCTCATCAATATGCTCGTGACCGATATCCGTGCCGCTCAGGATATGGCGGATTTGCTGGAGGCCCCATCCCGGAGTTATTAGAAATATATTTCTGAAAAATATTGTTGATATGCTGCGAAACCGGCGTTAGCCGTGGTCTGGCAATGGCTGGCCGCGACAGGGCCGCTGGGGGAATTCCGACAGGGGAAGGCAGGCGATGACTTCGGGCATGACCACCGCAGAGCGGCGCGGCTATCAACAGATCTGCGGCGAGAATGGACTGATGATGGTCGTCGCCTGTGATCAGCGAGGCGGGATGCGCAAGGTGCTGGCAGATACGCCCGAGGCGCAGAAGGCCATCGACGAGCCCACGCTTGGCATCGTCAAGGCGGGCATCGTGCAGCATCTCGCGAACAAGGCATCCTGCGTGCTGCTGGATGCGGTTTGCGCCGTGCCGCAAGTGGTCGATGACGGCGTGCTGGCCCGCGATACCGGGCTGCTGATCGGGCTGGATGCCTCGGGCTGGGATACCGATGCCAATGGCTATCAGATCTCGAAACTGGTGCCGGGTATTGATGCGCGGCGGGTTCGCGAACTGGGCGGGACGGGCGCGAAGCTGATGGTTTATCTTCGCCCCGATACACCCGATGCGAACACGGTCAACCTGGGCATAATCCGCGACTGCATCGCCGACTTCGCGGGGGAGGATCTGCTGCTGGTGGTCGAGATACTGACCTATCAATTGCCGGGCGAAAGCGACGCGGATTACCGCGCGGCCTTCCCCGGCCTGATCGTGGAAAGCGCCCGTATCTCGGTTGAATTGGGCGCGAAGGTGCTGAAGTTGCCTTATCCTGGCACGGCCGAAGCCTGCGCCGAGATCACGGCCATCTGCGGCGACATCCCTTGGGCCGTGCTGTCTGCCGGCGTCGATCATTCGACGTTCATCGGCCAGGTCGAAACGGCGATGCAAAACGGGGCTTCCGGTGTCATCGCGGGCCGTGCATTGTGGAAGGACTGCATTTCGCTGGATCAGGAGGTCCGGCGGGACAAGCTGGAAAATGTCGCCAGCGGGCGGCTGCGGGAAATTCAGGGCGTATTGGACCAATATGCGGGAAGGGCCTGAAAACACGCTTGGCCTGGATGTGGGCGGCACCAAGATCCGCGCGGCGCGGATTTCGGCGGATGGCCGCATACATGCCCGCGTGATTGAGCGGGTGACGCCCGACCGAGATGGTTTTCTGGCGCAGGTCTTACGGCTGATCAATGACTTACGCGATGCCGGGACGACGGCAATTGGGATCGGCATACCTGGTCGGATCGAGGCGGGGACGCAGCGCATTCTGTCTGCCGGTTATCTGGATATAGCAGGGATGGACTTGCGTGCGCAGGTTGAGGCGCAGGCGGGTCTGCCAGTGACGGTCGCGAATGACGCGACAATGGCCCTTATCGCAGAAGCGGCAATCGGCCATGACGAAAAAAGCGGCCTTATCTTGATGGTGACTATCGGGACAGGGATTGGCGGGGCGGCAGTGATGGATGGCCGGCCGTGGCAAGGCGGTGGGATAGCCGGGCAGTTCGGTCATATCGTAGTGACGCCTGATGGACCTGAGTGTAATTGCGGGCGGCGCGGATGCGTCGAAACGCAAAGTTCGGGAACCGCTCTCGGCCGACTGATTGTGGGCGAGGATCTGCCTGCAGATACGCAGGCTGGCGACCTTCTGGCCCGGGCCGCAAACGGAGAGGCGGTGCCGGCGGCAATCCTTGCCGATTGGGCCGAACCGATGCGCCGGGCGCTGGAAACGCTGGTTGCCGTGGCGGACCCGAAACTGATCGTGATCGGCGGCGGGCTTGGCGCGGAAATGGCGGCAGCACTTGCGCGACTGCCCAAGGGAAATAGCTGGTTCGGATTGCCGATTGCCGCGGCGCAGCTCGGCGACGATGCAGGCGTTATCGGGGCCGGCTTGGCGGTCATGCCCGCACGCGAAGATCATGCGGGGGTGTCATGACGCGCGCGGTGCTGGTCAACGGCGTGCCCGCCAGTGGCAAATCGACGGTGACGCGCCAGCTGACCCGCGGACTGGAGGCGCAGGGCATCGCTGCCATGCCGTTTTGCCTCGATACCGTGAAAGAGGGCCTGTTTGCCCAGATCGGCACTGGTGACCGCGAATATAACCGAAAGCTCGGACGGGCCAGCTATCATGCGATCTTCAACCTCATTGCCGAGATGCCGGGCAACTTCCTGCCGGTGATAGACGCCTGGCACGGCTTTCAGCCTGAAAGTGTGCTGCGCGACCACCTGGCACGTGCCGGCATCCAGCACTTGGTCGAGGTTTGGGTTGCGATCCCGCCTGAGGAAGCCGCGCGGCGTTACCGCGCCCGTGCGGATAGCCGACATGTGGGGCATCTGCCTGCCAGCTATGCCGATGAACTGTTTGCGCTTGCGGGCCGGGCGCGACCGCTCGCATTGGGGACAGTCATCAAGGTGGACGGCTCGATTGGCGCGCCGGACGATCTGGCCCGCCGGGTCAGGGAGGAGTTGCAGATCCTGGAATCGACCTGATCGGGTCCGGGCCGAATATCAAGGAGGAGGGAAGTCATGGCGGATTATGACAAGGGCGCAATCCTAGTGACCGGGGCCAGCGGCGGGATCGGCGGCGCGACCGTGCGCTTGCTGGTCGAACGTGGTGCGGATGTCATTGCATCGGGTCAGAACGAGGCGAAACTGGCAGAACTGGCCGCCGAAACCGGCTGCCGGGCGCTGCCTTTCGATCTGACCAGCGAGGACAGTGTGAAGGCTGCGCTGGATGGTCTGGATCTTTGGGGCGTGGTCAATTGCGGCGGCTTCGGCGGTGAGATCGCCACCCCGATGGACACTGACATCGACGTTTTCGACAAGGTCATCGCCACAAACGCGCGCGGCGCGCTTCTGGTGACGAAATACGCCGCGGCCAGCATGATCCGGCTCGGGCAGGGGGGCGCGATCGTGAATGTCTCCAGTCAGGCCTCACTGGTCGCGTTGAAGGGCCATATCAGCTATGGCTCGTCCAAGGCGGCGCTGGATAACATTACGCGCGTTTCGGCGCTGGAACTGGGACAATACGGCATACGCGTCAATGGCGTGCATCCGACCGTGGTGATGACACCGATGTCGGCCTGGTATTGGGGCCGGCCGGAAATCGAAGGCCCGTTCCTCAGCCAGATGCCGCTTGGCCGTTGGGCGACCGAGGCCGAAATCGCCGCGCCCATCGCCTTTCTTTTGTCCGATGGTGCCTCGATGATCTCGGGCGTTTCGCTGCCCATTGATGGCGGCTTCACCGCAGTCTGAACGTCGGAGGAAATTATGAAACAAGCACGGATGAACCGCCTTTTCGGCGTATCGGGGAACTGCTTCGACGTGGCGATCGACCACGGCATGTTCAACGAGAAAAGCTTTCTCGGCGGGATCGAGGATATGCGCCACGCGATCGACGTTGTGGCAAGCGCGAAACCCGATGCGATCCAGCTTCCGCCCGGCACCGCGCCGATCCTGCAATCGCGACCCGGCAAGGATCGCCCGGCTTTGGTGCTGCGTACGGATATCGCCAATGTCTATGGCACGCCCCTGCCGCGCACGCTGTTTTCCGAAGTGATCGAGCGCGCCGTCGATCAGGCCGTCCGTCTGGATGCCGCCTGTGCCGTCGTGAACCTGCTGATGCTGCCCGATGAGCCAGAGGTCTATGCAGCCTGCGTGCGCAACGTGAATCGCCTGAAACTTGCCTGCGACGATGCCGGAATGCCCCTGATGGTCGAGCCACTGGTGATGCAGGACAATGCCAAGGGTGGCTACATGGTCGACGGCAATCTCGACAAGATCATGCCGCTGGTCCGCCAGGCGGTCGAACTCGGCGCCGATATCATCAAGGCCGATCCCTGCGACGACGCGACAGAATATCACCGCGTGATCGAGATCGCCCAGGGGGTGCCGGTGCTGGTGCGTGGCGGTGGCAAGGTGTCGGATCGCGAGATCCTGGAGCGCACAAAGGTGCTGATGGAACAGGGGGCGCGTGGTATCGTTTATGGCCGCAACGTGATCCATCACGACAATCCTGCCGGCATGACGGCCGCACTGATGGCGATTGTTCATGACGGCGCTACTGCGGATCAGGCCCTGGAAAGGCTGGGGTGATGCGCGTCATCAGGTTCGGCATCATCGGCTGCGGATTGATGGGGCGCGAATTCGCCTCTGCTGCCGCGCGCTGGATGCATCTGACAGATATGAAGGCCCGGCCCGAGATCGTGGCGGTCTGTGACACCAACGCCGCGTTGATGGACTGGTATTCCGATCATCTGCCCTCGGTCGCCCAGAAGACGGCGGATTACCGCGAATTGCTGGCCAATCCCGAAATCGCGGCGATCTATTGCGCCGTGCCGCATGTGCTGCACGCCGATATGTATCCCGAAATCATCGCCTCGGGCAAAGCGCTTCTTGGCGAAAAGCCGTTCGGCATGGACCGCGCCCAGAACGCCACGATCATGGCGGCGCTGAAGGAAGGGCCGGGACAATTGGTGCGCTGTTCGTCCGAAATGCCCTTCTATCCCGGCGCGCAAAGGGTGATCGACTTCATCAAGTCAGGGGCCTTGGGCGATATTCTGGAGGTCGAGTGCGCGTTTCTGCACAGCTCTGACATCAACCCCGACAAAGTGATCAACTGGAAGCGCATGGTCGATGTGAATGGCGCATATGGCTGCATGGGCGATCTGGGGATGCATGTCTGCCATGTGCCCCTGCGCATGGGCTGGCGGCCGAAAACGGTCAATGCGAACCTTGTTAAGCGGGTGACCACGCGGCCCGATGGCAAGGGTGGGCGTGTGCCTTGCGAGACATGGGACAATGCCACCATCACCGGCATGGTGGGCGAAGGGCCGGATGCATTCCCACTGGTCCTCAAGACCTGGCGGATCGCGCCGGGGGAATCGAATACCTGGTCGATCCGGGTTCTTGGGATGCGCGGTTCGGCCGAATTCTCGACCAAGAACCCCCGCCAGTGGCGCTTCATGCGCTATGAACCCGGCGGGGCGCAGGCATGGCAGGTTGAGGATCTGGGCTATCAATCGCTTTTCCCGGCGATTACCGGCGGGATTTTCGAATTCGGGTTCGCAGATGCGATCCAGCAGATGTGGGCGGCATTCGTAGACGAACTGGTGGGCGGGGATGCGAATGGCTTCCATTGCGCCACGCCGGATGAGGCCGCCGCCCATCATGCCATTCTGACCGCTGCGCTGATCTCGGGGGTAGAGGGCCGCGTGACCGAGGTGGAGTATCCGCAATGAAGCGATCCGAAATCAACTCCGCCATTCGCAGGGCCGAAAAGACGCTGGCGCAGCACAGCTGGGCCATGCCCGATTTCGCAAGCTGGTCCACCGATGACCACAAGGCCCATGCAGCCCGCAGCGAATGGCTGCGCGATCGCCAGATCGGCTGGGATGTGACCGATTTCGGCTCGGGCGAATTCGCGCGGCGGGGGCTGGTCCTGTTCTGCACGCGCAATGGCATTTTCGACGGTCAGGGCGAGCGGCCCTATGCCGAGAAGCTGCTTTTCGTCGAGGTCGGGCAGGAAACGCCCTTCCACGCCCACCGCATGAAGCTGGAGGATATCATCGTCCGGGGCGGCGGCACGCTCTGCGTCGAATTCACGCCCGAGGGTGCTCAAACCCCGCTTAGCGGCGAGCCGGTCGGGGATATCATCCGCATCGACGGCGAGGAAGTTCCCGCTTATGGCCGCGTCCACAGGTTGCACGCGGGGCAGGGCATCACCGTGCCGCGCGGGATGCAGCATCGTTTCTGGGGTGAGGATGCGCCGGTCTTCCTGGCCGAGGTCAGCCAGTGCAATGATGACCGCAACGACAATTTCTTCCTTGAACCCATTGGTCGCTTCTCGGACGTTGAGGAAGATGAGGCCGCCTATCGCCCGCTGTGGAACGAAGGGGGCGGGAAATGAGCGCGGGCGAACGGCGCGGGATTGCCTGCGCCGGGAACTGGATCCTCGATATCGTCCATGACATTCCGGCCTGGCCCGCGAAATCCGACCTCGTGCAGATCACCAAGCAGGTCAGTGGCTTGGGCGGTGGGCCTGCAAATGTCGCCTCGGGGTTGATGGCGATGGGGGCAAACTATCCGGTGGTGCCGGTCGGCCTGGTCGGCGCGCGCTCGCTTGGCGACGAGATGCTGGCGCTGACGCAAGAGGCCGGGCTGGACACGGCGCGGATCGGGCGGACCTCGGCGGCGACGACTTCGCAGACCCATGTCATGAACGTGCCGGGCGACAGCCGGACCTTCTTTCATCACACCGGCGCGAATGACCTGCTGGATGCGCAGATGATCGACGTGGCCGGGTTGGCCGGGATGGGGCTGAAGATATTCTATCTTGGTTATCTGAACCTGTTGGCGACGCTTGACGCGCCGGGTCCGGATGGCCGCCCGCGCGCCGCTTCCGTACTGGGCGATGCACGGTCGCGCGGGATGATCACCTGCGTCGATCTGGTTTCGTCGCAAAGCTCGGGTTTCCGCGATACCGTCTTTGGTTGCCTGCCCGAGATCGACTATCTGTTCCTGAATGAGACTGAGGCCGCCCGCGCCACCGGCCTGCGCGTCGACGCGCCCGAGGATGAGCCTGGCATGATCGCCGCCGCCCGCGCCCTCTCCGAAGGCGGCGTCCTGCGTGCCGTTATCCTGCATTCTCCCGCGCGCACGATCTGGCTGGAGCATGGCGTGGCGCAGGTTTTTGCTCCCGCGCCGCTGCCGCCGGAAAAGATCGTCAGTTCGGTCGGCGCAGGCGATGCTCTTGCCACTGGCATCATCCACGGGCTGCATATGGGATGGACGCGAGAGGCTGCCGTAGAACTGGGCTTTCGTGCTGCCGCCGCCTGCCTTGGCACGCAGACCGCGACCGGCGGACTCGGGCCGGAACTGCTTAGCGGATCTTGAAGCCGCGCTCTGCCATGAAGTCTTCAAGGCCGCGAAACGACATCGTGTAGCGGGCATAGAAAAACACGGCGAACAGGATCAGATGCATCGGAAACTGCGCACACTTGAACGACATCAACACTCCGCCTCGTTCCTGTGTTCCTGAATGAACGCAATGGCAGCTCACGGGTGCGCGCGGGTCATGGACCGCAGCGGAGCGAACGCTGCTGGAATCAGCGCGGTCAACCGCATGCTGCGGAGTTTGGATGACCGAGTCCGATCGGAACGGTGCGGACCAGATACCTTGGCAACGTCGAGCAAGATCAGCGCATGACCAAGAGGCGCATTCGAAGAATGCCGGGCTTCAAGTCCTGTGTCTCCGCGCCGGCAACGCTCGATTGTATCACGGCGGCGAACCTGATCCGCAATGGTCAGATCATGTCCGGGACGCGATTGGTGACGCGCGCCCCGGATCGTTTCTTACTGATCCAGCACGAAGGGCGCGCTGTACTGATCGGCGTTATCGGCCGTGATCAGCAGGCAATCGAACAGTTGCTTTTCTGTATCGACGCCGGTTTCCCCGTTTTTGATGAAATTATCGGCCTGCCGCACGGCTTCTTCCGAAAAGACGGCGACGGGTTGCAGAACCGTGTACTGCATCTCTCCGGCCTTCACGGCGTCGACCGCATCGGGTGAGCCGTCAAAGCCACCGACCTTGACCTGCTCCAGCTTGCCGGCCTCTTTCAAGGCGGCAATCGCGCCCAGGGCCATTTCGTCATTGCCCGAGATGACGCCGATCACGTCGGGGTTTGCCTGCAGCAGCGACTGGGTTTTCTGATAGCCCTGCGTGCGGTCCCAGTTCGCGACTTCCTGACCCACCTTCTCAAGGTCCGGATATTGGGTCAGCACCGTTTCGAACCCGTTTGAGCGGGTCTGGGCGTTGTTATCCGACGGGTTTCCGAACAGTTCGACATATTGGCCGGTATCGCCCACGGCCTCGACCCATGCCATTGCGCCAACGGCCGCGCCCTGTGCGTTGTTCGACACCAGCTGTGCCTTCGCCAGACCTTCCTGGTTGATCTCGGCATTGACCAGAAACACAGGGATGCCTGCATCAACGGCCTTTTTCACCGCGCCGACCGAGCCATCGGCATTGGCCGGGTCGAGAATGATCGCGACGGACTGGTTGGTTATGGCTGTATCGATCAGGGTGCTTTCGGTGTTCGTGTCACCCTTATGCGCCGCGACATTGGCGGTATAGCCCAACTCCTCGGCGGTGGCTTTCGCGACCTCGCCCTCGGTGAACCAATAGGGGTTCGCAGGGTCGTTCACGATGATCGTCATCAGCCCCTCGGCCTGCGCGGCCCCGGCCATCAATGGCGCGGCGGCAGCGGCGGCCAGAAGCATACGGCGTGTCATCTTAATCATTGGTCTTCTCTCCCTTGGTTAACGAACCTGCGCCTTCCGGCGCAGTCTTTCCGCCCGTCCCATATGCGGGTCGGGCGGTGAAGTACGAAGGATGCCTCAGCCCTTTCGGCCTGTGCGTCCGTATTGAAGCGAGTTCAGCAGAACGGCCAGAACGATCACGGCGCCGGTAAAGACGGTCTGCCAGTAGGACGAGACACCGATGATCACGAGCCCATCCGACAGGAAGCCGATCACGAATGCGCCAAGCATCGTGCCGCCCACGGTGCCACGACCACCTGTCAGCGCGGCACCACCGATCACGACGGCGGCGATTGCCGTCAGCTCATAGGTGGTACCTGCCGTCGGGCCAGCCGAGGTAAGCTGCGAACTGAGGACCAGACCCGCAATCGCGGCAAGAATCCCCGACAAAGTATAGACGGTGATCTTGACCCGACGCGTCGGCACCCCCGACAGTTCCGCCGCACGCTCATTCCCGCCCGAGGCGTAAAGCCAGCGCCCAAAGGCCGAGCGCGACAGCATCAGCCACGCGAGCACGGCGACAACCGCCAAGATGATGACCGAGATCGGGATGCCGGCGATGCGGTTGAAGCCCAGCCAGTCAAAGCCGGTATTGCCCAGTTCCGGACGGCCCGACAGGTTATTATAGGTCAAGCCGTTGGTCATCAGCAGCGCAATTCCGCGGGCCACATACATGACGCCAAGCGTGGCGACGAAGGCCGGCACCTTGAAGATCGCGATCAGGACGCCGTTCACCAGACCCACCAGCGCGCCGACCGCGCATGTGACGACGACGACGGCCCATACCGGCAAATAGTAGATCGCACCTAAAGCCTGGAATTCGAGACCCTGCATCATCGCCCCGGCGCAGACACCCGCCAGGGCAAGGGTCGAGCCGACGGACAGGTCGATGCCGCCATTCAGGATCACCAGCAACATGCCGATGGCCAAAAGGCCATAGATCGCCACGTGGCTGGACATGATCAGCAGATTGCTGACGGTCAGATAGTTCGGCGACATGAAGGAAAAGACGGCAATGATCACTATCAGGGCAAAGAAGGCGCGCCCTTCCAACAGCATTCTGCCAATGCTGAAGTTGGATTTCTTCCTGTCGATATCGGTCGTTGCGGTGGACATGGAAACGGTTCCTTTGCTCTCGCCACTCAGGCGGCCACGGATTCGCCCGAGGCGGCCATGATCTTTTCCTTGGTGGCGGTCGAATCGAATTCGGCCGAGATCCGGCCCTTGTGCATGACGATGATCCGGTGCGCGATGGACAGGCATTCGCTGACTTCCGAGGTCGAATAAAGTACGGCCAGTCCGTGCTTTGCTTCCTCGGACAGCAGGCGGAACACCTCGGCTTTGGCGCCGATATCGATGCCGCGCGACGGCTCGTCCAGCATGATGACGCGGGGCTTGGTGGCCAGCATCTTGCCGATCACTACCTTCTGCTGATTGCCACCGGACAGTGATCCGATGGCTGCGGAGGGGCCGGACGTCTTGACGGTGACTTCGCGGATGCTGTCATCGATCAGGCTGCGTTCGGCCTTTTTCTGCGTGAACAATCCCTTGGTAAAACTGGAGATCGAGGCCAGCGACAGGTTTTCGCCGACGCTCATCGTCTGGACCAGACCGTCGCGCTGACGATCTTCGGGTACCAGCGCGAGGCCGCGCGCGATGCGTTCGGCGATGGACAGATGCGATACCTCTTTGCCCTCCAGCACGATCTCGCCCGCGCTTGCCCGCAGACGGCCTGCGCAGGTTTCCAGCAATTCGGTGCGACCCGCGCCCATCAGGCCATAAATGCAGACGATCTCACCCGCACGGACATCCAGCGACAACCCGTCAACCAGATTGAAGCCACCCGCCGGATCCGGCAGGGTCAGGTTGCGTATCGACAGAGCGGGTGCGCCCATATCGGTTTGTGGCGGGCTGCCCAGGTCGTAATTGTCGCCCACCATGTTGCGGACGATCCATTCCAGATCGATCTCGGCGCGCGGCGCATAGGCGGTCATGTTCCCGTCGCGCAGCACGACGGCGTGGTCGGTAATCGTCAGCGCCTCTTCCAGATGATGCGAGATATAGACGATGCTGACGCCTGCCTCGGTCAGGTCACGGATGACCTTGAACAGCACCTCGACCTCGCTGGCCGACAGGGCGCTGGTCGGCTCGTCCATAATCAGGATTCGGCTGTCGACCGACAGCGCCCGCGCAATCTCCACGATCTGCTGCTGGCCAAGGCGAAGTTCTTCGACCGGGGTCAGCGGATCGATGTCTTCCTCGAGTTCCTTCATCAGCTGCCGGGTCTGACGCTCTTCCTCGGCGAAATCGACGCCGGTTGGCGTCATGATCTCGCGGCCCATGAAGATATTGTCGCGCACGGACAGATTAGGCGCGAGGCTGAGCTCTTGGTGGATGATCGATATGCCGCGGTCGCGCGCCTCGGTCGAGTTGTTGAAGGCGACCGGGTTGCCGTCCAGGATGATCTCACCGCTGGTGGGCTGGATCACACCCGACAGGATTTTCATCAGGGTCGATTTTCCAGCGCCGTTTTCGCCGAACAGTGTCGTGACCTGCCCACGGCGAATATCGAAGTTCACGCCTTTCAGCGCATGCACATTGCCATAGGCCTTGGCAACGTTGCGGGCGGCGAGAACGACCTTTCGCGCGTCGGGTGCGCCGTCGGGGACAGGGCTTTGATCGCTCATTGGACGGCTACCTCGACCGGTGTAATCATCCAGTTCTTCGGGTTAATCATGCGAAACGCGCCTGTGACGGTGATTGTCTGGCCGGTCAGGCTGCTGGTGTCGATGCTGTCCAGAACAGCGGTCTTCATCGCGCGGTTGATGCCCGAACCGGCATCCTGATACTCGATCTGGTTCTTGAACTGGCCAAAGGCGATATCGCCCGGCGCGTCGCGCAGATCGGTGCCGTTGATTGCGGGGCCGGTCTGCACGCGGACCGTGATGTCTTCGGGCACGCCTTCGGCAGCCAGTTCATATACGCCCGACTTGGCCTCGCCCACCGTGCCGGTCAGCGTAACGAACATGATCGCGCCGGTGGACGAGGCAGTGCCATACTGCTCAGCGGCTGCATCCTTATCTGCCAGAACAGCCGGTGCCAGCGTCGCGGCATCCACGGCCTTTTCCTTCACAAAGCTCTGGATGCGCGGAAATTCTGTTTCGCCATAGGTATCAGGGGAAAATGCCTGCTGGCGCACATCTGCGTCCGAGCCGATGGGAACAACCGTCGTATCGAGTGCGATGCCGACCAGGACGGCAGCGGCAAGCGCGACGCTGATGAACAGGCCGCGCCGGGACGCGGCCGGAGCCTGGGGCGCTGGATTGGTCGTTGTGGTGCTTTGGGCCATGCTGAGCCTTCAGATCTGAATGGACGGGCTTGGGCGGCGCGGATGTCATGCGCGGACGTTACGCGAAGGGGCGACGCGCCCCGATGCTGGGTCTATCGACGCTTTCTATGCGCTGTCTTGGGGATAGAGCCCTGGCGTGGATCTTGTGCATTTCCGGCCCCTCCTCTGGCTGGTTATGCGGCCGGATCATCCTGACGTTCCGGCGCGATCATGCTGTACGGACGGCGCCGCCTCCCTCTGCGATTCCATCCTGCTGATGTCAACATAACTGAAATATTTTACTGTGTCTGTAAAAAAATTCATTCACGACGACAGGTTTTTGAGTTATGAAAATAGCGAGGAGTTTCGCCGAAGCCTGCATGCGGGCAGCGGTATCGCGGTCAGGAAGCCTGAAAATGGCCCTCCGGCTGCGAAGGGAGGAGACGATGTTTCACCGTCACAACGCAACGGATCACGGCTCGGCGCGCGGGGAGATGGCGTGATGGCAAGCGCTGATATCATTATCGGAATCGACGCGGGCACCTCGGTCGTCAAGGCGGTGGCATTTGATCTGTCGGGGCGTCAGCTCGGCGCGGCTTCGGTCCCCAACCGTTACGATTCGGGCAAGGACGGATCGGCCACGCAGCCCTTGCGTCGCACATGGGATGACTGCGCGACCGCGTTGCGAGACCTGGGTAAAAAGATACCCGACCTGGCTGGGCGCACGGCCGCGCTCTCCGTTACCGCGCAGGGCGATGGCACATGGCTGGTGGGGCGCGATGGCCCGGTCGGCGATGCCTGGCTGTGGCTGGACGCCCGCGCCGCACCGACCGTCGAACGCCTTGCCGCGCAAGCTGCGAACCGTGCAAGGTTCGAGGCGACTGGGACCGGGCTGAATACCTGCCAGCAGGGCACACAAATGGCGCATATGGATAGCCATGCGCCCGAATTGCTGGATGGGGCGCAGGTGGCGTTGCATTGCAAGGACTGGCTATATCTGAACCTCACGGGGATACGTGCGACCGACCCCTCCGAGGCGAGCTTCACCTTCGGCAATTTCCGCGACCGCCAATATGATGATGCGGTGATCGACGCACTTGGCCTGACGCATCGCCGCGCGCTTCTGCCCGAAATCATTGATGGCACGCAGGTCACTCATCCGCTGACCGAAGAGGCTGCCCGCCAGACGGGTCTGCGCGCCGGAACGCCGGTCAGCCTTGGCTACGTTGATATGGTCATGACCGCGCTCGGCGCTGGCGTCTATGAGCCTGCAGACGGCGATATCGCGTGCTCCACGATCGGATCGACCGGGGTGCATATGCGCGCGGTTGCCTCGGGCGATGTCCGGCTGAACGAGCAGGGCACAGGCTATGTCATCTGCCTGCCGATCCCCGATATCGTGACGCAGGTTCAGACCAACATGGCCGCGACGCTGAACCTTGACTGGGTGCTGAGCATCGCCGCAGGCATTCTGTCCGATGTCGGCCAATCGGTAACAAATCGCGATCTGATCGCCCATGTCGAAGGCTGGCTGGCGCAGTCGCGCCCCGGTCAGATCGTCTATCTGCCCTATATTTCGGATGCAGGCGAGCGTGGTCCCTTCGTGAATGCCGATGCCCGCGCAGGATTTGCCGGCTTGTCGGCGGGACACCGCTATCCCGATCTGGTGCGCGCCGTATCCGAGGGGCTGGGGATGGCGATGCGCGATTGCTACGCCGCGATGGGACCGTTGCCGGGTGAGCTGCGCCTGACCGGTGGGGCCGCGCGCTCCTCCGGGTTACGCGGCATTCTGTCGGCCAGCATGAACGCGCCCGTCCGCGTGTCCGACCGCGACGAGGCCGGCGCCGCTGGTGCCGCGATGATGGCCGCAGTCGCCATTGGCGCCTATCCCGACATGCAATGCTGCATCGCCGAATGGGTCACGCCGCTGCTTGGTCAGCCAGAGCATCCCGATCCCGAACTTGTTGCAGCTTATGAACGGCTGTTTCCCGCATTCTCGGCCGCGCGGCAGGCGTTGCCGCCCACCTGGGACGCGCTTGCCGCCGCCCGCGCCGCTTTCCCGAAAGGACAGTGAGATGAACAGTGAAACCAGAACCGATCCCGAGATGATCGACCTTTTCGTCATCGGCGGTGGCATCAATGGTGCCGGGGTGGCGCGGGATGCCGCAGGGCGTGGCCTGAAGGTCGTGCTGTGTGAAAAGGACGATCTGGCCGAGGGCACGTCCTCGCGATCCGGCAAGCTGGTGCATGGCGGCTTGCGCTATCTGGAATATTACGAATTCCGGCTGGTCCGCGAGGCGCTGATCGAACGTGAGGTGCTGCTGAAATCCGCGCCGCATATCATCTGGCCCATGCGTTTTGTGCTGCCCCACAGCCCCGAGGACCGGCCCGCCTGGCTGGTGCGGCTCGGGCTGTTCCTTTATGACCATCTGGGCGGTCGCAGGAAGCTGCCCGGTACGCGCAGCCTTGATCTGCGACGCGACCCTGAAGGTGCGCCGCTGCTGGATAAATATACCAAGGGTTTCGAATATTCGGATTGCTGGGTCGACGACGCGCGACTCGTAGTGCTGAATGCCCTTGATGCCGCCGAACGCGGGGCCGAGGTCCTGACCCGCAGCCCTTGCATCAGCGCGCGGCGCGAGGATGGTGCGTGGACGGTCGAAACCCGCGACGAAAATACCGGCGAGACCCGCTATTTCCGCGCCCGCTGTCTGGTCAATTGCGCCGGTCCATGGGTCAGCGACTTCATCACCCGCGTTGCCGGGGCAAATTCTGCGCGCAAGGTGCGGCTGGTCAAGGGCAGCCATATCATCGTGCCGAAATTCTGGTCGGGCAATAACGCTTATCTCGTGCAGAACAAGGACAAGCGCGTCATCTTCATCAACCCGTATGAGGGCGACAAGGCACTGATCGGCACAACCGACATTGCCTATGACGGAAAGGCCGAGGATGTGAAGGCCGACGAATCCGAGATCGACTATCTGCTGGGCGTCGTGAACCGCTATTTCAAGGAAAAGCTGCGCCGCGACGATGTGATAACCACCTTTTCCGGCGTGCGTCCCCTGTTCGATGACGGCAAGGGCAACCCATCGGCGGTCACGCGGGATTATGTGTTCGATCTGGACGAAAGCGGCGGCGCGCCGCTGCTTAATGTCTTCGGCGGCAAGATCACCACATTCCGCGAGTTGGCGGAACGCGGGATGCACAAGCTGAAGGGGATATTCCCGGATATGGGGGCCGACTGGACCGAAACAGCGCCGCTGCCCGGGGGTGAGATTCCGAATGCTGATTATGAAAGCTTTGTGGAAACGCTGCGCGAGACCTATTCGTGGATGCCGCGCAAGCTGGTGCACCACTATGGGCGTCTTTATGGCGCGCGAACCAAGGATCTGGTCGGCGACGCCACCAGCATCGAGGGGCTGGGCAAGCATTTCGGCGGTCAGCTTTACGAAGCCGAGGTCCGCTATCTTGTCGCCAGGGAATGGGCGCAACGCCCCGAAGACATTCTGTGGCGCCGGACCAAGCATTATCTGCACCTCACCGAAGATCAGCGCAAGGCTTTTGCGGACTGGTTCTATCAGTCCGATCTGGCCAATGCCGCGTAAGGAACCGCCATGCCACTTACGCTTTCGCTGAACACCAATCCGCTGGTCAATCGTTTTGCCGATCCGGACGATCTGATCGACACTGTCGCGCGGGATCTGCGGCTGCGCGATCTGCAACTGACGCATGAATTTATCAACCCCAGTTGGCCCGCACCGGTCATCCGTCGCATGACGCGGCAAATGGGTGCGGCACTGAACCGCACCGGGGTTCGTGTAACCAGCGGCATGACCGGGCCTTATGGGCGGCTGAACCATTTCGGGCATCCCGATCCGGACGTGCGACGCTACTATATCGACTGGTTCAAGACATTCGCCGACATCACCGCCGATCTTGGCGGCACATCGGTCGGAACTCAGTTCGCGATCTTTACCTATCAGGATTATGACGATCCTGCTCGTCGCGAGGAACTGATCCAGATCGCCATCGATTGCTGGGCAGAGGTCGCCGAACACGGCAAGGCGGCAGGTCTGGATTACGTGTTCTGGGAACCGATGAGCGTGGGGCGCGAGTTCGGCGAAACCATCGCGGAATGCATGGCGCTGCAAGACCGGCTGACGGCAGCGGACATGGCCATTCCGATGTGGATGATGGCCGATATCGACCACGGGGATGTGACCAGCGACAACCCCGATGACTATGATCCCTATGCCTGGGCGCGCGCCGTCCCGAAGGTCAGCCCGATCATCCATATCAAGCAGTCGCTGATGGATAAGGGTGGCCACCGACCCTTCACAGCCGAGTTCAACGCGCGCGGGCGAATTCAGCCCGAACCGTTGCTGGCGGCCTTTGCCGCAGGTGGCGCGGTTGATAACGAGATCTGTCTTGAGCTCAGCTTCAAGGAGCGAGAGCCGAATGACCGTCAGGTGATCCCGCAGATCGCGGAAAGTGTGGCTTTCTGGGCACCGCATATCGACACCGGGGCCGATAAGCTGAATATCTAGCGGCGACGCTGAAAGGACGCCCGAATGTCGCGACGAACCGTTCCTGACCCCGAACAGAGCCTGGCGACGCGCGCGGCATGGCTGCATTACGTCGGGGGCATGACGCAAGCTGCGGTCGCCAAGCGACTTGGCCTGCCATCGGTCAAGGCGCACCGCCTGATCGCACGGGCGGTGGCCGAGGGGATGGTCAAGGTCTCGATCGATGGCGAGATTGTCGAATGTATCGAACTGGAGAACCGGCTTTGCCTCAAATACGGCCTGGAATTCTGCGAGGTTGCGCCAAACCTGGGTGAAGAAGACCTGCCGCTGCGCGCCCTTGGCATGGCTGGGGCGGGCCTGCTGCGGCGGGCCATTGAAAGCGGCGATCACCGGGTGATCGGCCTTGGCCACGGGCGCACCATGGCGGCTGCGGTGAATCAGCTGCCGCGCATCGACGCGTTAGGCACTCGGTTTGTTTCGCTGCTGGGGGCGCTGACACGCAGCTATTCGGCCAACCCGCATGATGTGATGCAGGACCTGGCCGCCAGGACGGGCGCGCAGGCGCTGGTTCTTCCCGTGCCTTTCTTTGCCAATGCCGAAGCTGACCGCGCGATCCTGCTGGAGCAGCCGGGCGTGCGCGAGATCGTCGAAATGGCCAATAACGCAGGACTGAAAATCGCCGGCATCGGATCGGTATGGCACGGCGCGCAACTGGTGGCGTCGGGGATGATCGAGCAGCATGAAATTGCCGAGATCAAGGCCGTGGGCGCGGTGGGCGAGGTGCTTGGCCATTTCTTTGATCCAGACGGGAACGTGATGGAAACCACGCTGAGTGCGCGAACGCTCTCCGCCGATCTGGACGGGCCAGAGGGCAGCCGCCTTGTCGCCATTGCCGGCGGTCCCGAGAAATATGCAGCGATCCGCGCTGTCCTGAACAGCGGGCGTCTGGCCGGACTGATCACGGATGAGGCGACGGCGCGGGTGCTGGCCGCGCCGTCCTGATCGGTCACGTGGCGTAGCCATTGCCATACTGACCAGCGGCAGGGGCCGCATTCGCGAAGCATTTTCCGTCGCGGGAGTCATTCGGCAGTTTAAGCGTCGCCAGTGCGTGGACCTAGCCTTTACTGTATTTCGCACCGACCTCGTCGATGGCATTCACGTTGCCCGCCGACTTGCCGCCTGCGTCGAAATTTTCGGTTTCAGCCAACCACGCATCGGCGATGGTCTTTGCGACCTCGGCACCGATCACGCGGGCGCCCATGGTGATGATCTGGGCGTTGTTCGACAGCGCCGCGCGCTCTGCCGAATAGGTGTCATGGGTCAGCGCCGCACGTATGCCGGGTACCTTGTTCGCGGCGATGCAGACACCGATGCCGGTGCCGCAGACCAAGATGGCGCGGTCATAGGTGCCGTTCAGAACCTCGTTCGAGACGCGATCCGACAGGTTCGCATAGAACGCATCGGGGCCCGCATCCGTGCGGCTGATTTCGGCCACGTCGTGTTTGTCCTTCAGGTAGTCGGCCAGCACCTTGGCAAGACCTTCACCCGCGCTGTCACCTGCGATTGCCAGTTTCATGTCTTCCTCCTTCAGATGGTTGCGGCGCAGCGCGCCAGAATGTCCAGATAACCCTCGACCTTCCAGGCAGAGCGGCCGATAAACAGCCCGTCGATATGCGGGCAGGCGATCAGTTCTTCGCAGTTGTCAGGATTGACCGAGCCGCCATAAAGGCAGGGGACTGGTCGCCCCAGCACATCCTGCGCCACGGCGATGATTTCGGCGTGGCGCGCGTCGGCGTAATCCGACGTTGCCGGAATGCCGTTTTCCCCGATTGCCCAGACCGGTTCATAGGCCAGCAGGATCTGCGCGTCCTTCTGGTCGCCCGACAGCTTGGCAAGCGCGCCGCAGACCTGCGTCTTCAGCACCTCCTGTGCACGACCTGCTTCGCGTTCGGTCAGTGTCTCGCCAATGCAGATCAGCGGGATCAACCCGTGCCGCACTGCAGCTTCGGTTTTCAGGCCAACGGTTTCATCGGTCTCGCCGAAATTCTCGCGCCGTTCGCTGTGACCCAGCTCCACGATGTCCAGCCCGCAATCGGCCAGCATGACCGGGCTGATTTCGCCCGTCCATGCACCTTGATCCGCCCAATGCATGTTCTGCGCGCCAACCTTTACGCTGGTGTCGGACAGGATGTCCTTGACCTCGCGTGTGGCCGTAAAGGGGGGGATCACAAAACGCTGTATGCGCGGATCGCGGGTAGCGTCCGAAGCGGCCAGCGTCTCGGCGAAGCTGCGGGCCTGCGCCAGCGTCTTGTTCATCTTCCAGCTTGTGCCGATCCAGATATCGGGCATCCTTCTACTCCTCGGCTATGGTCAGCGTGATCTGTGCACGGTCGAGTTCGGCGCATGTTTCCGCGGCGGGCGTTGCATCGGTGATGATCGCATCAAACTCTGCCAGATCCGCCAGCACGTGCAGCGCCGTGCGGCCAAACCGGCTGTGATTGACCAGCAGCACATTCCGCCCCGACGACGCCATCATCGCGCGTTTAGAGCCGACAACTGCGTCATCCATGTGAAAGGCCTGCACCCCGGCAATCGCGGGTGTCGAAATAAAGGCCAGATCGGCCCGCAGACGTGCCAGCGTCTGTTCGGTCACGACGCCGAAAAATCCGCTGAATTTGGCATTATACACGCCGCCAAGCGCGATCAGCGTCACGCGCGGGGCATCCTTCAGCCGGTCGATGACTGCCGCATTGTTGGTGATGACAGTCAGCGGCGCCTTTTCCGCAAGGTTCGCGCCCAGAAGCGCCGCCATCGAGCCATCATTGACCATTACGGTCATTCCCGGCTCGACCAGGTTCAGCGCGGCGCGGGCCATGCGCGACTTGGCGTCACCGTCCTGCAATTCGCGAAAGCGGAAATCGCTTTCAAACTGCGTTCCTGCCTCGATCGTCGCGCCGCCGCGCACCTTCCGCAACAGGCCGGCCTGTTCAAGATCGTCCAGATCGCGATGGATGGTCATTTTCGAGACGGCGAAGCGCTCGGCCAGATCATCCAGATCGGCGGCACGCGACGCGACCAGCAGATCCATGATCGACTGCCTGCGTTCCTCGCGTTTCATTCGCCCCTCCGATCAGAATCAGCGCTCATAATGCGGTTTTGTAACGCAACAGGTATTTATATCAACATAATTTATGTGATTTTGTGATTTAATGTTGTTATATTCGGGTTTGAGTCAGCCGCGATACCAGCCGCCGACCCATTCACTTACAACGCTATCTCGCGACCCTCTGCGGCGCTTTGGCGTGCGGCGTCCAGCACCTGCAGCACGGCGATGGCATCGGCTGGCGTGACCGGCGGCAGGGTGCCGCCCTGGACCGCCCGGGCGAAACCGGTGTAGTAGTCGTGATAGCGGCCCTGTTCGGATGGCACGCGCTCCGCGCCTGATGCGGTGGCCAGAATGCCCCAGCGTTCTTCGGCCTCGTAGCCCCAGCCGTCCGGATCATCGACCGGGCGCTTGTCGGCAAAGATCGCCTGCGCCTGAACATCGGTCTGGGCCGAGCGATAGCTGCCCTGATCGCCATAGACGACGAATTCCTTGGCGTCGATATGGTTGATCTTGCTGGAAACAAGCTGCGAAAACGTGCCGCCCTGATGCCGGATCGAGATCACGAAACCCGCATCTGTCGGACCTTCGGGCAGGTCGATCATGTCCAGATGGGCGTGAACGGAAACGGCGGGGCCAAGCAGCCACAGGATCTGATCGACCATATGGCTGCCCAGATCGCGCAGCAGACCGCCCTGCGGCCCGGCCTCCAGCGTCGCGGGATCGTCCTGTTCCATCCGCGCATGAATGCGCCACAGCTTGCCTAACCGCCCACTGTCCAGCACTTTCTTCAGCGTCTGCACATCGGTGTCGAAGCGCCGGTTATGGAACACCCCAAGCGTCACGCCCTTGTCGCGGGCGGCCTGCTCCATCTCGCGCCCGACTTCGGCCGAGGGCGCAAAGGGCTTGTCCGCGATGACATGGACGCCGGCGGCGATGGCCTCCAGCACCAGATCGCGGCGTGTCTGGGGCGGGGTGGTGATGGTCACGGCATCGACGCCCGATGCAAGCATGTCACCAAGGCTGGCGTAGATCGGCAGGCCGGGATAGTCCGCCTGCACCCGTGCGATGGTCGCGGGCGCGCGGGCGACGATGCCCGCCAGTTCCACGCCGTCGGCCGCCTTGATGAAGGGCGCGTGGAAATGACGCCCGCCGGTCCCGTATCCGACAACTCCGATTTTCATAAGATTTCCTCCTTCTGGCGCGTTCTCGCGCGAATGGTTTCAACTGTGGGCCCGGCGCTTGTCATATCGCCGCGAGCCGGGGGAAGCGGGTCACACGCTTTCCGGCGTGATAATCTCCAACGGCACGATCCGTTGACGGACCGAAACCGCGCCGCGCGTATTCAGCGCCGCGATCATCGTGTCGATCAACTCGTCCGAGGTCTGGCGCAGAGGGTGGCACAGGGCAGCGGTGATAAGTCCCTCGGTCAGACCCTTGCGGGTCTCGGGGCCGATGTCGCGGCAGACGATGCGCACCTGTCCGCGCCGTTCGGGGGATGCCTCGCGCAGCGCCCGCAACACGCCAGAGATGCCACCGCCCGCAATATAGATGCCGCGCAGATCGTCGCCGGTTTCCAGCAATTCGTGCACCATCTGATAGGCCTGATCGGGTTCTTCATGCGTCGGGCGACTGTCCTCGACCTGCAGATGCGTGGCGTGTTCGCGCATATATGACCGGAAGCTGGCATCCGACACATCCTGACACTGATAGCGGTGATTGCCGATGAACAGCGCCACCCGTCCCGGCGCGTGGGTGGTCTGGGCGATGAACCATGCAGCGGTGCGGCCAAGCTTCCAGTTATCGAGACCGACATATCCGGCGCGATTCGGGGCGGAGAGATCGGTGATATAGGTGACGACCGGCACATTCCGTTCGCGAAGTGTGGTGATCTGCTGGCTGATAAGCGGGTGGTCGCCCGCGATGATCGCCACGGCATCGCAGTCGCGGCCAAGCGCATCCAGACGCTCGGCGATGTTCATCGGGTCGAGCCGGTCAACGAAATCGACCACCGGCTCGACCCTTTCATCGCGACGCCGCGTGGTCGCCTCGACGATCTGATCGCCGAACATCCGATACAGCTCTCGCGTGGACTGCTGAAGCAGAAAGCCGAAGCGATACTGGGGCTTGGCGTCCGCCTTGCGGGCCTCGATCACGCCAAGGCCGTAGAAACCGATCTGTTCCGCCGCATCATGGACGCGGTTGATCGTGGCGGGCCGGACCGACGCATTGCCGCCGATGATCCGGTTGACCGTGGCCACGCTGACACCGGCGGCATCGGCAAGATCGGCGATTGTCGGGCGTTTGTCGGGCATGATGAGTCTCAATCTAGAATGAAATTAAAAGATACATAAATATCATTAAAGCGCAAGAATTGTTTCTTTCGCAGCGTCAGTTTGCTATGACTGATCGGGCAGGGACGCATCGGGCTCCGATTGTTTTTCACCAGTCCAGCCATGTTCAAGACCCGATGCGCCACCATAGCCGGGCCGGGCGAGGAGCCGCCCGGACGGGGATGCAGATGAAAGGCGCCGGCCGGTCAGGCAGGGTGTTCCGGCACATGGACAGGGGCCGAGCCGGACGGCCCAATGGGAGGATACCGATGAAACTGAACGGATTGCGCATGCGCGCATTGCTGGCGACCGCCGCCATCGCTGCCGCGACCACCGCCACCATGGCAGCCGATATCGCCGTAGTTGGTGGTCGCGCCGATGAGGAATTCTGGAACCGCGTCAAGAAGGGCATCGACGATGCCCGCCACGTGATCGAGGCCAATGGCGGCACCGTCAACTATCTGCAATTGCAAAGCTATGACAATCTGGGCCCGGACGCGGCGCAGTTGGTCCGCACCGCCATCAGCCAGGGCGCCGATGGAATCGTCGTGCCGAACTGGGTGCCCGAGGCCGAGGATGACGCGATCAAGTCTGCCATAGATCAGGGCATCGCGGTGATCCTGATGAATGCCGGCAATGCCGAGAAGGCTGAAGAACTGGGTGCGATCAACTATGTCGGCTCGGACGAATTTGTGGCGGGTGTCGCAGGCGGCGAATATTTCGTCGAGAATGGCGCGACCAATGTGATCTGCGTGAACACCGTACCGGGTGCCGCAAACCTGGAGGCCCGCTGCGGCGGCGTCATCGAAGGCGTGACCAAGGGCGGCGGCACTGCGGAACAGCTTCCGCTGCCCGCATCCTCGTTTGGCGATCAGACCGCCATTGCCGAAGCGGTCAAGGCGACGCTGCTGCAGAACCCCGACATCAACGGGGTCATCAATATCAGCGCCACCGATGCCGATGCGGCCGCCAGCGGCATCATGCAGTCGGGCAAGCAGGGCACCGTCATGCATGGCAGCTTCGACATCAATGCCGCCGGTCTGCAGCGCATTCAGGATGGCACCCAGACCTTTGCCATTGACCAGCAGCCCTATCTGCAATCGCTTCTGGCGGTGCAGCTTCTAGCCGCGCATGTCGATTTCGGAACCGATCTTCCGACCGCTCCGGTTTTGACCGGGCCAAGCATCGTCGATGCCTCGAACATCGAATCCACGCTTGCAGGCGTCGAGAAGGGCGCACGCTGACAACAGGGATGTTCTGACCGGTTCGCGGGCTGTGTTCCGCGGATCGGCTCATCGCCGCCGCGCGCCTGTTGCGCGGCGACCGGAACCGCATGGCACGAAACGAGGACCCTGACATGAATAATCTTGATTTCGGCAATATTCTGCGCCGGCCCGAGGCGGGCGCGCTGCTTGGCCTTCTGGCCGTTCTGATCTTCTTTGTCGTCTTTGGTGGTATCGATTTCCTGAAACCGGCCGGCACCGCAAGCTGGCTGAACGTCGCCGCGAACCTTGGTATCGTCGCGCTGCCCATCGGGTTGCTGATGATCGCGGGCGAGCTGGACATTTCCATCGGCGCGATGATCCCGGCAGGGTCGATGACCGTCGCAATCCTGTCGGGCCATTACGAACTGCCGATCTGGATCGGAATGCTTGGCTCTATCGCGGTGGGCATCTGCGTCGGCATCATCAACGGGCTTCTGGTGGTGCGAACCGCCGTGCCCTCGCTGATCGTGACGCTGGGGATGCTGTTTGCGGTGCAGGGCCTGACGCTGGGCTTTTCGGTGCTGCTGACGGGGACGACCTCGGTCGCGCTCAGTGCGCCGGATTGGGCCAAGTTCCTGTTCGGTCAGTTCATCGCCAATTCCTTCCAGGTTATCATCCTGTGGTGGCTGGCGATCACGGCGATTTATGTGTTCTTTATCCACTACTCGCCCTTCGGCAACTGGATCTTTGCGATGGGCGGCGACAAGGTCAGTGCGCGCAACGCGGGCATTCCGACCGACCGGCTGACGATCATCCTGTTCGTTCTGTCGGCCACCAGCGCATCCTTCGTGGGGATGTGTCAGGCGATCCTGTTCAACTCGGCCCAGGTTTCGGGCGGGATGATCTTCATCTTCAACTGCATCATCTCGGTCGTTGTGGGTGGTGTGCTGCTGACCGGCGGGTTCGGGTCGATCATCGGGATCTTCTTCGGGACGATCACCTTCGCCATCGTCAATCAGGGCATCTACTTTACCGATTTCGACCGCAACTGGTCGTCGCTGATCATCGGCATCATGCTGCTGCTGGCGGTTCTGATGAACAACACCTTCCGGAAAATGGCGCTGAACTACAGCCCGAAGAAAAAGAAGGGAGCAGAGTGACATGGCTACCCCCATCATCGAACTTGAAAATGTCGATAAATCCTTTGGCCCCATTGACGTGCTGCACAACATCAATCTGCGCGTCCATGCCGGCGAGGTCCTGTGCCTTCTGGGCGATAACGGCGCCGGGAAGTCCACGCTGATCAAGACGCTGGCAGGTGTTCACAAGCCGACCTCCGGCACGGTGAAATTCGACGGCAAGCCGGTCGAGTTCTCCAGCCCGAAAGAGGCGCAGGAAATGGGCATCGCCACGGTGCACCAGTTCGGCGGCACCTTTCCCCTGATGTCGATCGGCCGCTCCTTCTTCGTGGGGGTCGAGCCGACAAAGGGCTGGGGTCCGTTCAAGCGCTATGACCGCAAGAAAGCCAATGAGATCGCGGTCAAGGCCGTGCAGGATTTCGGCATCACCCGCATCGACGACGGCGACCGCCTGATCGGGGGTCTGTCTGGGGGCGAGCGTCAGTCGCTGGCCATCGCCCGCGCCGTCCATTTCGGCGCCCGCGTGCTGATCCTGGACGAGCCGACCGCCGCGCTTGGCGTCAAACAGGCGTCCCACGTGCTGCGGATCGTTCTGGAAGCCCGCAAGCGCGGTTTGGCCGTGATTTTCATCACCCACCAGGTCATGCACGCAATGACCGTGGGCGACCATTTCGGGGTGCTTATCAAGGGCGCTCTGGCCGCGGATTTCCGCAAGGGCGAAAAGTCCCGCGAGGAGATCACCGATCTGATGGCCGGTGGCGAGGCGCTGGCCGATCTGGGCGAAGAGGTCGAGGAATATATGGCCAGCCATGACGGCCATGCCCCGCCGGCCAAGCACTGATCCAAGCCGGGGCGCGGCCCGCGCTGCGCCCCAACCGGACCAACCAATCTTTATCTCAAGGTGATCCCATGAAAATCGCGCTCGACCCCTTCATGCACCGCCATCTGGCGCTGGAACAGCTGCCGTCCAAGGTCGCGGAACTGGGCTATGAGTGGATCGAACTTTCCCCCCGCGCCGACTTTCTGGAATGGTTCAAGGCGCCGCGCGTGTTCCCCGACCGGGTGAAAAGCTTCAAAAAGGCGCTGTCCGACGCCAATGTCGGCATCGCCACGCTGCTGCCCATGTATCGCTGGGCCAGCAATGACGAGGCGGAACGGCAAGCGGC
>NZ_VOPL01000008.1 GCF_007993065.1 Paracoccus aurantiacus | reverse complement strand
TCGCCCGTGCCGGGGATCCGGTCGCCCGACAGCACAAGACGCATCCCCGAACCCAGCGAGACGCAATCCCCGATCGCCCGGTTCCGACGGTCGCCGCCGCGTTCCTGCGCCATGCGCAGCGCCGAAACGATCCGCCCGACGCCCTGATCGGCATAGTCGCCCGGATAGTCGAAGCTTTCGATCTGGCCTTCCGCATGGTCCGCGTCGCCAAGCGATTCGGTCTCCATCGACTGCGTCGGCTTCTTGAAATTGTAATCCACCTGCCGGATCGCACCCGTCGTCAGGTTGCGTTCCGGCGCCCATTCCCAGAAATGCTCCTGCTCGGACTGGTGGTGCCCGTCATAGCGCTTGAACGGGCGCGCGCCGATCTCCTCATGCGCCAGCACGTCATCGGTCAGCACCAGCGTATGGCTGCCCATGGCGTGCCTGAAATGGAAGCTGATCCCGTGCCGCTCCATCTGGCGGCGGGCGAAATCCAGATCGGATTCGCGGTATTGCACGGTGTATTCCAGCTTCGGATAGCCCTGGCTCAGCCGGACTTCCAGCGCCGGATCGCCGAGACCGGCATAGTCGGACAGCAATTCCCCGATGATCTCGACAACCGTCATGTCGTGGAAAATCCGCTGATTGCGGCGCTTGCCCGCCAGCCAGAACCATGGCCGCAGCGTCAGGTCGTAACGGTGCCCGTTCTCGCCCACACCCGCCCAGCGCGCGCTTGTCACGATCCCGTCAAACGGCCGCATCTCGTCATGCGCCTCGATCTCGACCGTCGCATGCGTCCCGATCAGCGCATCGAAATCAAGATCGTCGCGCGTCGAAAGCGCCTCGACCCGGTATTCAAAAAGGTCGTTCAGATGGTCCGTGCCGTCAAAACGAAGCAGAGACAAAACATCCGCGCCAAGCACCGTGTGCAAACGGCCGAGACGTTCGGCCTGGCGAAATGGTGCGTTCATCGGAACCCCCAAAACAAAAAATCACTCAGCGACAATATCGGCAAGAANCCGAGACCGGCATAGTCGGACAGCAATTCCCCGATGATCTCGACAACCGTCATGTCGTGGAAAATCCGCTGATTGCGGCGCTTGCCCGCCAGCCAGAACCATGGCCGCAGCGTCAGGTCGTAACGGTGCCCGTTCTCGCCCACACCCGCCCAGCGTGCGCTTGTCACGATGCCGTCAAACGGCCGCATCTCGTCATGCGCCTCGATCTCGACCGTCGCATGCGTCCCGATCAGCGCATCGAAATCAAGATCGTCGCGCGTCGAAAGCGCCTCGACCCGGTATTCAAAAAGGTCGTTCAGATGGTCCGTGCCGTCAAAACGAAGCAGAGACAAAACATCCGCGCCAAGCACCGTGTGCAAACGGCCGAGACGTTCGGCCTGGCGAAATGGTGCGTTCATAAGGCCTCGTGAACTAAAAAAGATCGTCAAAATCGCGGGCATGTTGGCGGCTCTGTGCGACGGTGCCAAGACAGTCGGGGCAGGATATTGCCGCGAAAGGCGGGATTTTGCCGACGGGCATTGATAATGGGCGATATTATTGGCCCTGCCGAACGAGGCCGGGACATCGTCAGGTTGAGCGTCGTCTTGGCCCAAGGGGCATTCATTTTCAGATTGAATACGAAAATTCGTCCTCAGCGCAGATTGACATGCCAGTTTGACGCAGCTTCAAACGGAACGGTGATTATTAAGGGGTGAATTTGATGACCTGCGTCGGGATTGATCTCGGGACGACCAACTCGCTGGTCGCGGTGTTCGACGAAAATGGTCCACGGCTGCTGCCGAACGCGCTTGGAGAGATGCTGACCCCCTCGGTGGTCGGGGTCGCCGATGATGGTCGCACCATGCTGATCGGGAAGGCTGCGCGGATGCGCATGGCGCGTCACCCTGACCTGACGGCGGCACGCTTCAAACGCCTGATGGGCACCACCAAGAAGGTCAGTCTGGGCGGCAGGGAATATACCCCGGTTGAGCTGTCGGCGATGGTGCTGAAATCGCTGAAAACGGATGCCGAGGCCGCGTTGGGCGAACCGGTTTCCGAGGCAGTGATCTCTGTTCCGGCCTACTTCAACGGGCTTCAGCGGCAGGCCACGAAGGACGCGGCAGAGATCGCGGGCCTCAAGGTGCGCCGCCTCATCAACGAGCCGACGGCAGCCGCACTGGCCGCAGGGGTGCTGGACCGAGAGGCGGAATCGACCTTCGTGGTGCTGGATCTTGGCGGTGGCACGTTCGACGTCTCGATCCTTGAGATGTTCGACGGCGTCATGGAGGTTCGCGCAAGTTCCGGCGATGCCTGGCTTGGCGGCGAGGATTTCACGGCCCGGATCGCGCAGCATCTTGCGCAGAAGGCGGATATGTCATGGTCGGCCCTGTCAGCGCCGGACCGCGAAAAAATGGTCGTGCTGGCCGATGACATCAAGCGACGGCTCAGCACCGCCGAGGAATCGCATGTGCAGACCAGCATCGCAGGTCGCGAGGTCACGCTGTCACTGACCCCTGATGAGTTCAACGACGCGACGGCCGATCTTCTGGCCCGCCTGCGCCGCCCCATCGAAGCGAGCCTTTACGATTCCGGCATCGACATCGACGATATCGACCGCGTCATCCTTGTCGGTGGTGCCACACGCATGGCGGCGGTGCGTGCGATGGCCGCGCGGATCTTCCGGCAACTTCCCGACCGCGCCGGCGACCCGGATCATGCGATTGCGCTTGGCGCCGCGGTTCAGGCCGGGCTTGTCGCGCGCCACGAGGGACTGAAAGACGTGGTCATGACCGATGTCTCGCCTTTCTCGCTGGGGATCGAGGTCGCCAACGAAATCAACGGCAAGTTTCTGGAAAACCGCTTCCAGCCCCTGATCGAGCGCAACACCATCCTGCCCGCAAGCCGCAGTGACAGCTTCGCGACAGTCCAGAACAACCAGACCAGGATCAAGGTGAAGATCCTTCAGGGCGAATCCGCAATCGCGTCGGAAAATATTATGCTCGGCGAAATTGCCGTAAATGTCCCGCGCGGCGAACGCGGCAAAGAAAGCATAGATGTAAGGTTCACCTATGACGTCAGCGGGTTGCTGGCGGTGGACGTCAAGGTCCACTCCACCGGGCAAAACTATTCCGACGTAATCGACAATCTCGCGGCCGCGATGTCAGAAGCCGAAAAAGCCAAGCGCCTGAAGATGATGGAGGCGCTGAAGATCGATCCGCGCGATCAGGCCGAGAATGTGGCCCTGATGGAGACGCTGAAGCACCTGCACGAGATGTTGCTGGGTGAGGACCGCGAATATCTGCAGCAACTCATCCACACATTTCAGGCTGCGCTCACCACGCAGGACCCACGCCTGATCGCCGCCGAACGCGACAAGCTTCACGACATCGCCCGCCAGATAGAAGAAAATTATGTCATCTGACGAGATCGGGTGGCCCTGGAGCGAACTTGGTCTGGCTGCGCCGACAGACGATGCGAAAACGGTGCGGCGCGCCTATGCCGCGCGGCTGAAGCCGCTGAGCGCCGCCGGCGACGATGTCGAGGGCTTTTCGCGTTTGCGCCATGCCTACGAATTTGCGCTGCGCCAGACCGGATCGGGCGGGCACCGGCGCAAATCGGTGCTGAGCGGGCTGACCAAACCGGAAGCGCCTAGCGAAGCCCGGACCCGCACGCCACGCCAGCGCGTCCGCGACATCGGCGAACTTTCGGCGCGGGATGACGCTGACGATCCGACGGCGTCAAGCTCATCCGCTCCGCCATTCGAGGAGGATGAGAACGAGGACCCGTCTCGGGGCGGCAACGACGAACAGCCAGTTGCCGCAGATCCGGCGCGCAGCGAAACTGCGGACGAGGCCGAAGCAGAAACGCACGAACCCGCGCCAGCCGAAGCCGCACCCGATGAGGGGCGCGGGCATGCGCATCAGCAAGGGCCGCTTTCCCGTCCCAAGCCGCAGATCCGCCCGTGGCGCAGCACCAGTGACCCCGCATATTTCCACGAGCGCGTCGCTGATCTGCTGGACCGACCGAATTACAGCCGGGCCGTCTGGGCAGCGTTGCTGGTCTCGCCAGCGCTTTATGATCCGGGCGTCCTGCGTAACTTTGAAGCGGCGCTTATCCGTCATTTGGAACAGCATGACGGCGAAAAGCGCAGTCGGCCGCCGCTTGAATGGGTGCAACAGATCGAGGATCGGCTGGAATGGCGCCGGGACGGGGTCGGGTTCCTGCGGCGCCACCCTTACGCGGAACGCACCTATCAGCAGCATTTCCTGCAACGTCTTTCCGGGCGGCCTTCCCGCGCCGCGGCGCAGGACGAACAGGGCCGCGACCCGTCGCGAAAGAGAGGCGGCCTGTGGAAATTGCTCGGCGCGCTGATCTTAATTCTCTCCGTGTTCAGGCTGATGCGATACAGCGACAGCTTCGCTGATTTCGCGCTTGGCGCGATTACCGCCGTCAGCATCGCGCTTGGTCAGGTCCTGATTTTCTGGCTGCTGTGGCTGATCCTGCTTCGTCCGCTCATATGGTTGTTCGGCTGGCTTGTGCCGCCGATACGCCGCTCGTCAGCGCGGCTTGGCACTTGGTTTCGCGGTGCATCCTTCTTCTTTGGCGTCCAGCGTGGCCGGATGGTCTGGATCACGCTGTTCGCCCTGATGTTCGCATCATGGACGCCATTCATGCTGGACGAGGCACGAGATGTGCAGACCAGACAGGCTGATCCCGCTATAGCGGCCACCGGCCTGATAACGGTCGAACGCACCTTGTTGAACCGCCAGTTCCGACTGAACGCGACACCCGCGCTGCGCCCGGCCCCGACGGTGACCGAGCTTGCGAAACCTGATTTCGTCTTCTCCGCCGCCACGGCTTCGCGGGACGCGAGCGCCGCGACCGAGATTTCGGTTCTGGAACCGCAGGACCTTCCGAACGGCAGCGACGATACCCAGGACAGTCCGAACATAATGCTCAGTTGTCATGGTGCGAATGTGGGCGAGGACGCAGATTGCGCGATCGGATTGCGGGCGCAGATCGGGGCCGTGCGCTATATGGACGTGCCTGCCCCGCATCCCGCAGATGGTCGCGTCATCGAAGCCCATCTGCGCACCGGAGTCGTTCTTCTTCTGCGGGATGGCGCGTGGCAGGCACGGCGCATGGATGATCGGTTGCCGGGGTTCATCCTGACCGATGGCGGGTTTGTCGCTGTGCCGTCGATGTTCAGCGCCGCGGTTACGGAACTCGGCAAGGTCATCGAACCCGCCCCGCAGGCTGCGCCACTTGCGGGTGCGCAGGCGATGCCTGCAGGAAGGCTGACGGGCGGCTTGTCGCTTCGCTTTGACTGGCCGGAACTGCCCATTGATATGGCGAGGTGCAGGATTGACCAGGCAGGCGATGCCGATGCAGCGCAGCAGCCCTGCCACATTGCCGCTGAAGATGTCGCGGCGAAGGGCGGCTGGCTGTGCGCGCCGTTGCCCGAAGGGCGGGCCTGCCTCGATGCGATCACTGCGCGCGACCTCTCGTCTCCGCCTCCCGGTGCGGAGCGTCAGGATGACGAAATCACGCTGACTTTCGACAGCCCCGCAACGCTTCTGGCCATCGACATGGCAGAACGGATGTCGGCGAAATATATTCATCCGCATCTTGCGGACGGGCCGAGCGTTCGGGCCATGCGGCGCATGGCATGCGAAGACTACCTTGCCATCCTTGCCCCCGGCAGCGCCGACACGCCCACCGATTCCGCGCTTCGCGGGGCGCTTATCCGCCAGCCGCACCTACGCTCGATCCGGAACGGCAGTCAGGATGTGCGCGACAATGTCTGGCGCGCGTTCCTGCTGGAAATGCAGCGCATCGGCTTTGACATGACGTCACGATGCGGAACGGTCGGAACCGAGGCGCGATAAGAAACGCTTCTGCGCCGAAGCGCGCACCGCTTGGGCCGATCGGTCAGCCGACAACAATGTCGCTGTAATCGCGATTCTCGGCATAGAAGTGCTGCATGAAGCTGCATGTCAGCACAGCCTTCCGGCCAGATGCGCGGATCAGGTCGAACGCGCCGGTCGCCAGCTTTGTCCCGATGCCCTTGCCGCTGAATTCGGAAGGCACCTCGGTATGGTTAAGAACGAGGTTTCCGTTTTCATCTACGCGGTAATAGGCAGCGGCAATTTCACCATCTTCGAGCGGCAGTTCGAAGCGATGCTCTGCGGTATTTTCCGTCACGCCATTCGACATCGGAATCTCCTATCCGTTTGATGATGGATCAATGCCCGGATGATCGACCAGTTCCCGCGCGGCAGCGGCGCGATTTCGCCCATCGCGCAAGGTGACAGGCCCCAGCCGCGAGAATGTCGATCTTGCAGGCGCGGCCGCTTGTCTCGTGCCGCCCTCCACCGCAAGCCGTATGCAAAGTTTCATGAATTTTTCTCATAGGCTTATGCTCAATTACCCCACTAACGCGCATGAACGTGGGGTGCGATATTGGTGCCGAACGCAAAAGGAGAATGACATGAAACTGCTCGGCCCTATTGCAATCACCCTGTCGCTCAGCGGAGCGGCGGCCGTGGCCCAGACTGAATCGCCGCTGGAACGCGCGGCCCCCGCACTTGCTGCCTATGACGCAGAGATCGTCGAAGGCAACCTGTGGCAGCGCGAGGGGCTTTCGCCCCGTGACCGCAGCATTGTGACCGTTGCGGCACTGATTGGTGCCGGTAAGACCGAACTTCAGCCGAACGAATTTGCCCGCGCGCTTGATAACGGCGTCACCCCCGCCGAACTGTCTGGCATCATCACGCATCTGGCGTTCTATGCCGGCTGGAACAATGCCGTCGAGGCGTCGCAATATGCGGCGGCGCTGTATGACGAACGCGGCATCGCGGCAGCCGATCTGCCCGCCGCAGATGCGGAATTGCTGCCCCTCGATCAGGAAGCCGAGGATTCTCGCCAAACGAACGTGCAGCAGAATTTCGGCGAAACCTCGCAAGGCGTCGTCGATTTCACGCAGGACCCGCTGTTTCTGGATCTGTGGCTCAGGCCGGAACTGGCGCCGCGCGACCGCAGTCTCGTCACCGTAAGCTCGCTCGTGGCGAATGGTCAGGCCGCGCAGGTCACTTATCACCTGAACCGCGCGATGGATAACGGCCTGACCCGCGAAGAGGCATCCGAGGCGCTGACCCAGCTTGCCTTCTACGCGAACTGGCCGAACGTGTTTTCGGCTTTGCCCGTGTTCAAGGACGTCTTTGCAAGCCGCGAAGGCTAAGGAAAGGATATGTCATGAAGATCATTGTCACCGCATTCGCTCTGGCGCTCACCACCGCCCCTGCCGTCGCGCAGGAGGGCACAATTACCCCGGCCGCCGACCGCGCAACTGTGCTTGGCCCGTCCGAAACCTTTACCGGCACCGCGTTTGTCGTACCGACAATCGACATAAGCGAGGACCGCGATTTCAGCATGGCAGAGGTGACGTTCCTGCCGGGCGCGCGGTCGAACTGGCATACCCATCCGCGCGGTCAGACCATTCTCGTGACCTCCGGCACCGGCTGGACGCAAGAGGACGGCGGCACGCGCCAGACGATCAATGCGGGCGATGTTGTTTGGTGCCCGCCGGACGTGCGGCACTGGCATGGCGCGACCGACCAGACCGCGATGAGCCATATCGTGGTCAACCAGCCGCAGGACGAATCGGTCGTGGACTGGATGGAGCCGGTCACGGACGAGCAGTATCTGGCGCAGTGACGCGCCCGGCGCTACCAGTCACAGAACGCCACCATGGCGGAACTGCGCAGACGCGCTTCCCGGATCTGATCGAGAAGCGCGCTTGGGAAAGGATCGATGATGCCTCAGATCAATCGTGTCGAAATCGACAGCGCAGGACCGCCCGAGGTGATGCGCATCGTCGCTGGCGAGCTTCCACCGCCCGGCCCCGGCGAAGTCCGCATTCGCCACACCGCTATCGGCTTCAACTATATCGACGTCTATCAGCGCAGCGGCACCTATCCGCTGACCTTCCCCTCGGGTCTAGGGTTCGAGGCGGCGGGCGTGGTCGAAGCCGTGGGCGACGGCGTCACGGATATCTCTATCGGCGATCGCGTGGCCTATATGAATGCCGGGACGGGGGCCTATGCGGATGCGCGCAATGTGTCGGCTGACAGGCTTGTGCATCTGCCGGATCAGATCAGCGACGAGGCGGCGGCCTCGCTGCTGTTCAAGGGGCTGACGGCGCAATATCTGCTGCGCGCCGCCTTTGCGGCGAAACCCGGCGATCTGATACTGGTTCATGCCGCCGCTGGCGGCGTCGGGCAGATTATGACGCGGTGGGCGACGGCGATGGGCGTCGATGTCATCGGAACGACCGGAAGCCCGACTAAGACGGCTGCGATACTGGATGCGGGCGCGATTGGCGCAATCGACACCGGGGCGGACGACTGGCCAGAGGCTTTCCTGCGCGCGACGGGCTGGCGAAAGGCGCAGGCAATCTATGATTCCGTCGGCAAGGCGACATTGCTGAAATCGCTGGACTGTGCGGCACCTTTCGGCACGGTCGTCAGCTTCGGCTCTGCCTCTGGCGCGCCGCCAGCGATTGACACCGCGCTGCTGCGCGCGAAGGGGGAGCTTTACCTGACCGCGACAAGCGTTTTCCCGCGCAACGCCGACCCGAAAGCGCTGCAAGCCAATGCGGCAGACCTGTTTGACGCAATCGCCAGGGGTCATGTCGCCGTCGATATCGGCGCTCGCTTTCCGCTTTCGGACATCGTCGACGTGCACCGCGCGGCCGAGGGCCGGAACATCACCGGCGCGATCATCATAACCCCCTGATGGCCGTCGCGCGCCCTGTAGGCGGCAGTCCCGGACTGCTAGGATGGACCCCGACTCATGCGGGGATCTCATCAATGCAGCGCAAGGACATGACCGATCTCATCGCGTTTCTGGAAGTCGCGCGCGAGCGCAGTTTCACCAAGGCCGCCGCCAGGCTTGGCGTTTCACAATCCGCGCTGAGCCATACGGTGCGCCAGCTTGAGGAACGTCTTGATATCCGCCTGCTGACACGCACAACCCGCAGCGTCTCCCCGACCGAAGCAGGAGAGCGGTTGCTGAACCGGATAGGATCGCATTTCGACGAAATCGCGGCAGAGCTTGACGGCCTTGGCAGCCTGCGCGACAGCGTGGCCGGAACCATCCGCATCACGGCCGGCGATTATCAGATCCGCGAATACCTGTGGCCGAGGCTGCGCGAGTTCCTGCGCGAATATCCCGAGGTGAATATCGAACTCAGCGTCGATTATAACCTTCAGGACATTGTCGCCGACCGCTTCGATGCCGGCATACGGATGGGCAGCGCGGTCGCGCGCGACATGATCGCAACCCGGATCAGCCCCGATATCCGCTTCGTCGTCGTCGGTGCCCCATCCTATTTCCGGTCCTTTCCGGTGCCGAAAAGTCCAGGGGACCTGACCGAGCACGACTGCATAAATCTGCGCCTTCCAACCCGCGGCGGGCTTTACGCGTGGGAGCTGGAAGAGAGTGGTAAAGAAATCAGCGTAAAGGTCGAAGGACGGCTGGTTTTCAATAATATCTATGACGTGGTCGATGCGGCGCGCGACGGATTCGGGCTGGCATTTGCGCCGGAAGATCTGGTCAGCAAGGACGTCGCTGAAGGCAAACTTCAGATCGTGCTACGCGATTACTCGCCGCTATGGGACGGCTTCTATCTTTATTATCCAAGTCGTCGCCAGCATTCACCGGCATTCGCTGCATTGGTAAAGGCGCTGCGGCATCAGTCCTGATGCCGCAGCGCAAAATGACTGACTAATGGTCATAATTTTTTGCAATAATAATTATTGCAAATGACGATTCGCCTATTCAGTGTTAACCTTTGTTTATCAATTGTGTTACCGAGGTTGAATCAATGTCATTAGCGAAAGAAATAGATCTTGAAATAAAGCGGGCGATTGCCGCAAACGATCAACAGAAGCTGGACCAGCTTCTTCATCAGCTTTACGAACCCAGCGACGGGTCTGACAAACCATTTGATGCAGCCATCGAACTGCGTCCCGAATATCAGGACGAACTCGGGACCGATTCATTCGAAGGCGATGCCGCGATCAACTGGTCAAACCGGATCGCCCGCGGCTCGCGGCTTGTCAGCTACAGGGTGAAGCTTCTTGGCGGGTTTCGCGGACAGCACATCGTCTCCGAAGGCGACAGCTGGTTCCAATACCCGCTGCTTCTGCGCGACATCATCGACAACGTTATGGCCCAACCAGATTTCGCAACGCTTTCGCTCGGCGCGGCTGGCGACCTGGTCGAACATATGGCGGTGCGGCGCGAATATCATGACGCGTTACGCCAAAGCGGCGCACGTGTCATGCTTCTGTCGGGCGGTGGCAACGATCTGCTTGGCGATGGCAGACTGTTCAATTTCCTGCATCGCTATCAAAAGGGGCTCAGCGCGGAAAAGCTGCTGAACAAATCGGCGCTGCAACGCGCCTCTGACGAAATCCTCGGATACTATCGGCGCATTCTTCAGGATGTGGCGCTGAATTTTCCGGATGTGGTTATTTTTGGCCACGGCTATGACACGCCGTTTCCGTTGAAAGGCAAAAAGCATTTTGGAAAACCGTTCGAGGAGAAGGGTATTCCGCTGGATGTCGGGCGCGATGTCATCCGGCTTATTGTCGAACATTTCCGCAACAGTCTTTCGGCACTTGCTAAGCATCACGACAATTACCGCTTCACCGACCTGTCCGGCGCTGTCGGTGGGCGCACGAAGGACTGGCATGACGAGCTTCATCCAAGCGATGAAGGCTTCGCACGGGCGGCGCAGCCGCTTCTCGATGCAGTCCGCGCTCATCTGGACCGACCGGCAACGCCGCTTTTTGAATCTGCGGCAATCCCGGCTGCGGAAGCACGACGTGACAGGGGCCATGTTGACGGCAGCATGATCCTGTCGGATGCAGGGTCCGCCGCGATACCGGCAGCCTCCAGCGATCTTGTCGAGACCCTTTACCGCAACGCCGTCCGCCAGCGATCGCAGGCAGATGCAGGCGACCCCGATGCGGGAGAGGACCGCTTCATCAACCCGACCGACGGGCTGGACATGTCGGGCTTTGGCCAGGACCCTCAGAGCGATATCGAAATTCTGGAAGAAGCGTTCCGCACCCCCGGCGGCTTCGAATCGAGCAATTTCAACGCGGCGGGTTTCAGCGATTTCTTTACGCTGCAAGACCTGCGGCACTTCAATATGGCCGAAATCCTGTATCTCGGCGGAAGCAACAGCGCAGGTAAATGCGCCGCTTCGAACGCACTTCCGCCGGCATCGCTCTGGCCCAATATCGTGCCGACGATGCTGATGCTCGACGAAATCCGTGACAGGCTCGGCTGCCCGATCCGCATTCTCAGCGTCTATCGAAACAAGGAATATAACGCCTGCGTCGGTGGCAGGTCGCGGAGTCAGCACCTTCGTTTCAACGCGATCGACTGGGCCGCGACCGAAGGAACGGTCAGCGACTGGCACCGTATCGCAAAAGAGGTGCGGGCCTCGCGGCCGGAATTCAGCGGCGGGATCGGGCGTTACAACAGCTTTGTGCATATCGACACGCGCGGAATGAATATCGATTTTTAGGAGCTTGCGATGAAAGTCGATTTTTTCAGCAATTGGCAGAACGAACCTTTTTCCAGACTTGACGGCAATCCCAGCATCCACCGACCGCAGAAGATGCTTGAGGGCTGGGGCGAAGCTGACGGGTTCGAAGCCCGCGTCGGGATCAGGAACCTGATCGACGCGAGCCTTCTGGATCTGCTTGCGCATTATCGCCGCGCCGTCTGCCGGATCACCTGGCGCGGCACCAATTTTCGCGGCCTTTCGGGCGACAATAGCGGCACCGGCTTTCTGGTCGGTCCGAACCTGCTGCTGACGAACAACCATGTCCTGCACAGCGCCGAGGCCGCCACCCTCGCCAAGCTGGATTTCGAATATGAACGCACTACAGAACAGTTGCTGCGGCTGGAAGACCCCGCCGAAGGTCCACGCAGCGAATTGCGCCTCGCGCCTGAACGTCTGTTCATCACCAGCAGCGCGACGGACGGGCTGGACTATACCTTCGTGCGTCTGGCGGCAGATGCGCCGCACGGCTATGGCTTCATCCCGATGTCGCGCGGCTCTTTCACGGGGCGGCCGTTCGAGCCGGTGTTTCTGATCCATCACCCGAATGGCGATTACAAGCAGGCATCGGTCGACGATACCGAGATCCTGAATGTCGATGTCGGGCTGCTTCTATATGCCGCCGATACGGAAACCGGGTCCTCTGGTGCGCCGGTGCTGACGCGGCAGGGAAAGCTTTGCGCGCTGCATCACGCCTCGTGCGATCGGCAGCAGATGGACCTCCGTCACGCGGCCCGCGAGCGCCAGCTTCAGGATGGCGGCGATTACCGGGTGGCCAATGAAGGCATCATGATCTCGGCCATCGCGAATGATCTGGAGCGGCGCCTAGGTGGCGGCGGGGCAGATCACACAGCCATCCGCGAGGTGCTGACCCATTTTCGTGACATCGACACTCTGGTCGGGCCTTACGGCGTGCGCGGTCGCCTGACCACGGTCGAATCCGGTTATGCCTCGGCAGGGGTGGATACTGTCGTGCGCGCAATCAACGCCACCGGGCAGGATCTGGATATCGCGGTCTGGAACATGGAATGGCTGCACGCGCTGCGCCACGATCAGGCGACCTTGCGCCGGATTGCCACTGTCTTTGCGGATATGACGCAGGATATCTGGATCATGGACAGCATCTCGCCCGAATCCACGCGCCAGATGCTGGCCAGTCTGCGTGAACAGTTTGGCCAGTCCTACGAATGCGTGTTTGCCGAGGATGAGATCCATCCGGCCCAGCCCGGAACGGCGATCGTCTATAACCGCGAAACGGTAGAGGTCGAACGTCTGGTCTGGCCCGACGAGGTGGCGAAACTGTGGCGGCTACGCGCACAGCAGGACATGGCGCTGCAAAATCTCAGCGGCCCGATCTTTCCAAGCTTCCCGGCCTGTTTCCGCGTCACGGCCCTGCAACGCAGCGAACCTGCAAGCATAAGGCTGCTTCCCCTGTTCATCGGCGAAAAGATCAACGCCGCCCTCAGGCGCGCAGTCGCGGCACGGGTCATTGACCGCATCATCGAAATCTTCGGTGAGATCGTGGACATCAGCGAAGACTGGCTGGTCTTCGGCGACACGAACACCCCTTTGCGCCAAAGCAGGCTGCTCGCTTTGCAAGACCTAGGTTTTCGGCCCATCATCTCGTTCGACCGAGAGCGGGGCGGCGTCACCTATCTGGTCGGGCAGCGACGTGTCCTGTCGCATCTTTATGTGCCGAAAGGGATGGAGGCCGTGGGCGATGACGGGGAATATATCACCACCGTCGATTGCGCCTTCGACGGCAAGTTCATCGACTCGCTGACCGGGACATCGCCTTTCGGCATCCGTGTCGCGCTTCTGGAACCCGCGATGCTCAGCGACATGGATCGGGCAGAACGATATGTGAGACATTATTCGGCACCGCATCTGATCGCGCAGGGCGATGCGGTTGCGGAGGATTGGGAATGGCACGGCCTTGGCAGGCAAGGCTTTGTCACGCGCAATCGCGACGGGCTGGTGCGCGTGGTGGAACAGACGAATGCCGCGCTGAATGCGCCGGGCGATCAGCAATTAACGCTGCTTGATCTTGTGACACTGATCTTCTGCGAGGGTAATTTCGACGACGGACCGCCGTCCGAAGGTGGCGTGATGCCACTGCCGCAAAGGCTGTCGCTTTGGCTTGGTGACGCCGCACCGGCGCATGACGCGCGGTTGACCGCACTGGAAAACGTCGCGCTTTACGCCCGCTATCTCGGTCAGCTCAAGAACCGGGCTGCGCGGCGGACCGGTTGGGGGTCGCTTTACCGCGATCTCTTCCGCGCCGATGGGATCGCCGGGCATCCGGCGCGGCAGGCGGCGCTGCTGGCAGGGGTCGTGCAGGGGTGCTTTCTGGCCGAAAATTACCCCTCGGGCCGCGAACCGGATATAGCTGCGCTGCTGGACGGGTATCGAACTGACCAGACCTTGCAGCAAATCCTGCGCGGCAGCGGCTATGTCCATGACGCGACCGGCATGCTGCAGACCCGCCAGGCACATATCGAGGCGGCAATTGCCGCAGAGCGTGAGTTGTCGCGATAGAATACGCGTCGCCGCACCGCTTCAAGCTTCGGTCGCGGCGCGCTCTGTCTCGGCAGTTTTCTCGGTCGCGGTCAGCTTGTGAAGGATGCGCAGGAATTCCGCCCGCTCGGGACGGCTCAGCGGAGCGATGATCTGTTGCTGCGCAGCCCTGACCGCTGGCTGAATGGTCTGCACGACCGACGCCCCCCGCTGCGTCAGCGTCAGCAGTTTTGCGCGGCGATCCTCGGGGCTGACATGGCGGTCGAGATAGCCGCGTGCCTCCAGCCTTGCAACCACACCGCCAATCGTGACCGGATCATAGGCCACGCGCGCCGCCAGCGTCGCCTGATCTATCCCCGGCTCCGCAAAAATCGTCGCGAGTGAACCATACTGAACCGGCGTCAGGTCGAACCCCGCGGCTTTCGCTTCGGCGGTGAATGCGCTGACGGCCAGTTGATTCAGCCTTCGAATCAAGTGCCCCGGAAGATCGGTGAGGTGGTCCATGACCGGAATTTGGCGGTCAGGCGGCCAAAAGGCAAGAACACTATTTATTCGTATGCGTTTTATACGTATGCTTATCAATATGGCGATTCGCATGAGGGAGGGCAGTCACCATGGATAATGCGATGCAACCCGAAGACTCGGCAGAGCTTCGTGCGCTCTATCAGGGCTTCAAGGACAATCATCTGAACCCGCTCTGGACGCAGTTGGGCGACCTGATGCCGGTTCACCCGCGCCCGAAGGCGGTCGCGCATGTGTGGAAGTGGTCCACGCTCTATCCCCTCGCCAAGCAATCGGGCGATCTGGTTCCCGTTGGACGCGGCGGCGAGCGGCGCGCAATCGGCCTCGCCAATCCCGGCCTCGGCGGCGAGGCTTACGTTTCGCCGACGCTCTGGTGCGCAATCCAGTATCTCGGCCCGCGCGAAACTGCACCGGAACACCGGCACGCACAGAACGCCTTTCGCTTCGTCGTGGAAGGCGAGGGCGTCTGGACCGTCGTCAACGGCGATCCCGTGCGCATGTCGCGGGGCGATTTCCTGCTGACACCGGGCTGGTGCTTTCACGGCCATCACAACGACACCGACAACCCTATGGCGTGGATCGACGGGCTGGATATCCCCTTCAGCTTCCAGAACGATGTCGGCTTCTTCGAATTCGGCGCCGACCGGGTTACCGACTATGCCACCCCGCGCTACTCTCGGGGCGAGCGGTTGTGGTGTCATCCGGGTCTGCGCCCGCTGTCGCAGTTGCAGGACACCGTTGCCAGCCCCATCGGCGCTTATCGCTGGGAATTCACCGACGCCGCGCTGACCCAGCAATTGCTGCTGGAGGACGAGGGCCAACCCGCCACGGTCGAACAGGGCCATGCCGCAGTGCGCTATATCAACCCGACGACCGGCGGCGACGTGATGCCGACGATCCGGGCAGAGTTCCACCGCCTTCGCGAAGGGACAGAGACACCGACCCGGCGCGAGGTCGGCTCGACCGTGTTTCAGGTGTTTGAGGGTCGCGGGGCCGTCACCATGAATGGCGAGACGACAACGCTCGATACCGGCGACATCTTCGTCATCCCCTCCTGGGTGCCCTGGTCGCTGCAAGCCGAGACGCAGTTCGACCTGTTCCGCTTTTCCGACGCCCCGATCATGGAGCGGCTGAACTTTCACCGCACGCTGATCGAAAGCGCGGAATGAGCGATCTGGAACAGGCCCGCGCTGATCTGCGCGCACGGCAAGGGGCCGGCGCGCGCTATGACGCGGCGGCTGCCCCAGCCGAGGCGCTGCAACTCGCGCGGCGCGGCGTCGCCTATATGGCGCGCCTCATCAACGGTCTGGACGATACGGAGCTTGCCGCGCCGTCCGCCCGCGATGGATGGAGCCGCCGGCGCGTCATCGCCGCCTCTGCCCTGCAGGCGAGAGAAATCGCGCAGGCCCTTGAAGATGCGACGGGCCAGCAGGGCGACCGCGCGCCAACCGACGCAGCCGCGCTTGATCTGGCCGAGACGCTGCCCCCGCGCGCCTTGCGCCATCTTGTCAACCACGCGGACATCCACCTCAACGTGGTCTGGCGCGATTTGGGCGACGACGACTGGGACGCCCCGGTCACACTCGCAGGGCACAAAATCAGCGCACGCGACACCGCGACTTTGCGCGCCGATGCGCTGTGGCAGGCAGCGCTCGATCTCGACGCGGGCGCCCGCCTGCGCGATCTGCCCGAGGGCGTCCGCGTGACTGCCGCCAAGGCCCGAAACTGAAACGAAAATAGACGGAGAAGCCTGAAATGATCGGAAAACTCAGCTACGCTATCGCCGCCGCAACAGCATGCCTCATGGCCGTTCCCGCACAGGCGGGCGATTTCATGGTCACGCTTCTGGGCACTGCCAGCCCTGCGCCCCGGCCCGACCGCTCTGGCCCGTCGATCCTTATCGAAGGTGGTCAAAAACGCGTGCTGATCGACGCCGGCCGCAACGCGCCCGTCCGGCTGTGGCAAGCTAAGGTTCCGATCGGCAGTATTGATGCGACCTTCATCACGCATTTCCACTCTGACCACACCTCCGGGCTTGCGGATCTGTGGCTGACCGGCTGGATTGCGCGCCCCTTCGGTGGTCGCGACGCGCCAATGCGCGTCATTGGGCCGGTCGGTACCAAGGCGCTGACCGACGGGCTTCAGGCCGCTTATGACGGCGACATCCAGATTCGCCTCGTTGATGAGGGCAACCCGCCCGACGGCGTGAAAATCGAGACGACCGAGATTTCGGAAGACGGCGTGATCTTTGACGAGGGCGGGCTGAAGGTGACCGCATTTGCCACCAATCACGGCGAGAATATCAAGCCGAACTATGGCGTGATGGCCGAATATGACGGGCGCAAGGTCGTCATCTCGGGTGACACGACCTATGACGAGCGCATCGCCGAAAATGCGAAGGGCGCGGATCTTCTGATCCACGAACTTGGCGCGGCGCAACCCGGACTGCTTGAGGAAGACCACGCGAAACGCGTCATCGCCCATCACACGACGCCGCAGCAGGCCGGTCAGATCTTCGCGGCGGCCTCTCCCCGGCTGGCTGCCTATACGCATCTGGTCATGCTCTCGAACCCCGAATACCCCGAGCTTACGCTGCCCGAGATCGTCGCGCAGACACGCGAAACCTATGGCGGCCCGCTGGCAGTGGGCGAGGATCTGATGAACTTCGACATCGGCCCCGACGGAATCGCCACCTATATCCGCGACTGAACGATGCGGAACCGAATGAAAGGACCAAGCCAGAGATGACACAGACTGTTTTTGCCGCACCCGAATGGCCGACCGTTGACGTGAAAGGCGAAGCCGCTCGTTTCCCGGTGCGCCGCATCTTCTGCGTGGGCCGCAACTATGCCGCTCATGCCGCCGAAATGGGGGTCGAGGTGGACCGCGAAGCGCCGTTCTACTTCACCAAATCGCCGCTGACGATTTTGCCGACGGGCCAGGAATACCCATACCCGCCCGGAACCGACAATTTCCATTACGAGATGGAATTCGTCGTCGCCATCGGCAAGCCCGCTTTCCGTGTCGGCGTCGATCAGGCGATGGATGCGGTTTACGGCTATGCGACCGGGCTTGATATGACGCGGCGCGACCTGCAATTGGCGGCACGCGCCAAGCAGCGGCCCTGGGATTTGGGCAAGGATGTCGAAGGCAGCTCGGTCATCTCGGCGATCACACCTGCGGCGGATTTTGCCGTTGCCGAGCAACCTATCCGGCTTAGCGTCGATGGCGAGGTCAAGCAGGATGCGACGCTGGCCGATCTGGTCTGGTCGGTGCCGGAACTGGTCGCGGACCTGTCGAAATTCTATCACCTCGAACCGGGCGATCTGATCTATACCGGGACGCCCGCAGGTGTCGGTGCGGTTCTGCCCGGCGCCGTCATCCGCGGCACGATCGAGGGGCTCGACCCGGTCGAACTGACCATAGGTGCGCCGGAATGAAATTCCATGGCTATTTCCGGTCATCCTCGGCCTATCGCTGCCGGATCGCCTTCAATCTGAAGGGCATCCGGCCCGAGACCGAATTCGTGAACCTGCGCGACGGCGCCCAGAAATCAGATGCGTTCCGCGAACTGAACCCTCAAGGCCTCGTGCCCGCGCTGGAAACGGACGGCACGGTCCTGACACAGTCGCTGGCGATCATTGAATGGCTGGATGAAACCCATCCCGAACCGCCCCTGCTTCCCCCTGACGCGGTCGGTCGCGCCCATGCACGCGCCTTCGCGCAGATCATCGCCTGCGAGATCCATCCGCTGCATAACCTGCGTGTGCTGAACTATATCAAGCAGAATTACGGGCAGGATCAGGCCGGCGCGGATGCCTGGTGCCAACGCTGGATCGGCGACGGGCTGAACGCCTGCGAGGCGATTGCCGCAGCGCAGACGCATGGCGGGGCGTTCACCTTCGGCGATACGCCGGGTCTGGCTGATATCTGCCTGATGCCGCAGCTGTTCGCCGCCGACCGTTTCGGGCTTGATCTGACGCCCTATCCCCGTTTGCGCGAGATCAGGCAGAACTGCGATGCGCTGCCAGCCTTCGCAGATGCACATCCTGCGAAACAACCCGACGCAATCTGAGAAAATACTGTTAAAACAAGACGACAGCTGGGAGGAAATGCATGTCGATCACCAAACTTACCCGCCGCACCATCATGGCCACCGCGCTTGCCACCACCGCGCTGATTTCTGCCGGCTTTGCGCAGGACGCGGCCGCGCGTGAATTGCGCATGGGCCTTATCACCCCGCCCAGCCATGTCTGGACCAAGGTTGCCGAGCGTATGGCCGAAAAGCTGCCAGAGGCCACGGACGGCGAATTGACGATCGCCGTGTTCCCCGGCGGCCAGCTTGGCGTCGAACAGGAAATGTTCCAGCAGATGTCCGGCGGGCTTCTGGACAGCGGTCTGATGACTGCCGCGATTACCAGCCTGCGCGCGCCCTCGATGCAGGGGTGGTTCACGCCCTATCTGTTCGCCGATGTTGAAGCCGCCGCCGCCGCGTCCGACACGCAGGGCGCAAAGGATATGCTGGCGCAACTGGATCAGGCCGGTCTGGTCGGCCTCGGCTATACCTTCGCGGGTCAGCGTCACATCCTGATGAAGGACGCGCCGGCCACCAGCCCCGCCGATCTTCAGAACAAGAAGATGCGGATCGTGCCCTTCCCGGCCATGAAAACCTGGTGGGAAGCCATTGGCGCGGTTCCGACCCCCGTCAACCTGACCGAGGTCTATCAGGGTCTGCAAAGCGGGTTGCTGGACGGCATCGACATCGACCTTGACGCCCTTGTCGGGCTGAAGTTCGACGAGGTTGCCAAGGGCCTGACCATCACCAACCACATGCCCTTCCCTGCGGCGCTTGTCGTCAGCAAGACCACCTGGGATTCGCTGACCGATGAACAGCGCACCGCCTATACCGAAGTCGCGAACGAAGCGCTCGCCTGGGGCACCCAGCAGCAGGTCGAAGCCGAGAAAACCAACCTCGCGGCCCTTGACGGCAAGGTAGAGATCGTGACGCTGGAAAACGGGGCCGAGGTCTTTGCGGATGCCAACAAGGCCGTGCGCGACAGCTTCGCGGATGACGAGATCATCCAGCGCTTCCTTGGCGAAGTCGAAGGCAAATGAGCTGGCTGTCGGCCCTGTCGAACGGTCTGGCCCGCGTTGAACGCTGGGCCAGCCGGTTGCTTGTCGTGGCATTCGTGGCGCTGATCGTCGCGAATGTCACGATGCGTTACGTCGTGGGCCGGCCCATCGTCTATGCCGAGGAACTGGCCGCGATCCTGCTTGTCTGGCTTGCCTTCGTCGCGACCTCGATCACCGTGCATGACCGCGCGCAGATCGGGGTGACGCTGCTGACCGAACGGCTTCCCGAAGGCATCCGGCGCATCGTCGATATCGCCGTCATGGCGGTGATCGCGGCGATCCTCGGGGTGCTGCTGTGGACGTCCTGGAGATGGGCGACCTCGCCCATGGTCGATTTCGACCAGATCATCACGACCGGGTGGCCGAAGGCGCCCTTCTACCTGATCGTCCCGGTCTTCGCTGCTGCGGCATTGATCCACGTCCTCGCCGACCTGGCCGAGGCGATCACGGGACACAAACCGATAGAGCTTGCCACAGAAGAAGGAACCCAATTGTGACCGGATTTTCCTTCCTCGCCTTCATGCTGGCGGCCATGCCGATTGCCTTTGTCCTGCTGGCCGCGACCTTCGTTTTTGTGCTGATGACCGGCAATCTGCAGATCCTGAATTCGATCCCGCAGATCCTGTTCGGCTCGGTCGAAAGCTTCGATCTGCTGGCGATCCCGCTTTTCGTTCTGCTGGGCGAGGTGATGAACGAAAGCGGCCTGACACGCCGCATCATCATCGCCGCGCGTGTCTGGCTCAAATCGCTGCCGCATAACCTTGTGGTGGTGAACCTGATCTCGAACCTCGCACTTGCGGCGATCATGGGGTCTGCGACGGCGCAAATGGCCGTCATGTCTCGCGTTGTCGTCCCGGAGATGGAAAAGGACGGCTATGACCGCGGCTATGCGGCCTCGATCACTGCAAGCGCCGGGCTGCTTGGCCCGATCATTCCGCCCTCGATGGTGTTCATCATCTATGGCGTTCTTGCCCAGGTCTCGATCGCAGACATGTTAATCGCGGGGATTGTGCCGGGTGTGACGCTGTTCGCGCTGATCCTGCTGATCGCGCTGTGGCAGGCCGGAAAGCATCGCGACCCCGACAGCAAGGGCGCCCCCCTGCCCGAAGGTTCGCGCCTGAAAGCGACACTGCCGGGACTGGCGACGATGCTGATTCCGCTGACGATCATCGGTGGCATCAGCTGGGGCATCTTCACCCCGACAGAAAGCGCCGCAGTCGCTATCGTCGTAGCGCTGATCCTCGGCGGGCTGGTCTATCGCGAACTTCCCCTGTCGCGCGTGCCGCTGATTATCGACCGGACGGTGACGAACACCGCCATCGTCCTGTTTCTCATCATGGCGGCCAAGGTGTTCGGCTGGGTGCTGACCTTCAATCAGGTGCCGCAGGCCGTCGCGGCCTTCATCGTGTCGCTGACCAGCGATCCCACGATCTTCATGCTGCTGATCATGCTTGCGCTGATGGTGGTGGGCATGTTCCTTGACGGCATTGCCGCGCTGATCATCCTGACCCCGATCCTGCTGCCGGTCGCGATGTCGAATTATGGCATCGACCCGATCCAGTTCGGCGTGATGATGTCGATGACGCTGGTTCTGGGCCTGCTGACCCCGCCTGTCGGGACGGGCCTGTATATCGCCGCAGCGCTCAGCAATATCTCGATCACGCGGCTCTCGAAGCTGGTCCTGCCCTATATAATCGCCGCGATTGCGGTGATCCTGATGGTAATCCTCGTTCCGTGGGCGGTCAGGCCGTTCTGAGCATCCTGCGATGCCGGGCCGCCAAAGGGTCCGGTATTCTGCGCCGCGTCGGCGCGTGCTGAACGGCTGACAGGCGGATTGCACCTGCCTGCCGCGCCGCACGGCGTTCCGGGGCGTTATTGACCTTCGCCTACCATCGTGCCACCCCTGTCGGCGCTTTTCATGGGTGCCGCATGTCCGATTTCTCTACCGCTGTCGCCGATGCAGAAACCGCCTTGCGCGACCTGTTCCCGGCGACACCGCTGCAGCTGAACGACCATCTTTCGGCCCGCTACGGCACCGAGATCTGGCTGAAGCGCGAGGATCTGACCCCGGTGCGCAGCTACAAGCTGCGCGGTGCGTTCAATGCCATGCGCAAAGCCCTCGACGCGGGCAGCACACGGCATTTCGTCTGCGCGAGCGCGGGCAATCATGCGCAGGGCGTGGCCTTCGCCTGCCGCCATTTCGGGGCGCGCGGCACGATTTTCATGCCGGTGACGACGCCGAAGCAGAAGATCGACAAAACCCGGATCTTCGGCGGCGACAGCGTGGAAATCGTCCTGACCGGCGATTATTTCGACCAGACGCTTGCGGCGGCCCAGGCGTTTTCGGCGGAACATGGGGCGGCATTTCTGTCGCCCTTCGACAGCGCCGACGTGATCGAGGGGCAGGCGACCGTGGCGCTGGAGATGATCGAACAGCTTCCCGCGCCGCCCGATCTGGTCGTGCTGCCGGTCGGCGGCGGCGGGCTTTCGGCGGGCGTCACCCGCTATCTGGCCGAAGCTGCGCCCGGCACGGAATTCGTTTTTGCCGAACCCCGTGGTGGTGCCAGCCTGAAAGGCGCGCTGGAAAGCGGGGCGCAGCTGACGCTGCCTGCCGTCGACAGCTTCGTTGACGGCGCAGCCGTCGCCCGTATCGGAGATCTGCCGTTCAGCCAGCTTCGTCAGTTTTCGGCCGACCAGGTTCTGACTGCGCCCGAGGACCGGCTCAGCATCACGATCCTGGAGATGCTGAACGTCGAAGGCATCGTGCTGGAACCGGCCGGCGCGCTGGCGGTGGATGTCCTGCAGGACCTCGCGCAAAGCGGTCAACTTGCCGGCAAACGCGTCGTTTGCGTCTGCTCGGGCGGGAATTTCGATTTCGAACGTCTGCCCGAAGTGAAAGAACGGGCGCAGCGCTTTGCGGGGATCAAGAAATACTTCATCCTTCGGTTGCCGCAGCGCCCCGGTGCCCTGCGCGATTTTCTGATGCTTCTTGGCCCGGATGACGACATCGCCCGCTTTGAATATCTGAAGAAGTCAGCCCGCAACTTCGGCTCGGTCCTGATCGGCATCGAAACCTCGCAGCCCGCGAACCTCACCGCGCTGACGGAGCGTCTGACAGAAGCCGGTTTCGCCTATCAGGACATCACGCAGGACGAATTGCTGGCGCAGTTCCTGATCTAAGGCCCCGATCGGACCTTCGCTGCCTATGCCGCGCCGCTTTTCCGGCCACCGTTCCAGCCAGAAAATTCCTTCTTCGTCGCCGCATAACAGTCAAGCAGTGTGGCCAGATCAAACGCGTCGTGCCCGTCCCTCGCGCCGATCTCGCCCTGCTGGCAAATCTGTGCGAAGGCGGTAAAGCCAAGATTGGCTGCGCTGCCCTTCAGGAAATGCATGTCGTTTTCCAGCCGTTCGGCGTCGCCATGTGTCAGCCGCATCACGATGCCCTCGATCTCGTCAAGAAACAGTTCGACCACCGGGGCGAAATCGTCATCACCCAATTCGGCCCTGAGTTCGTTCACCCGTTTCCAGTCGATCATATCTGCCCCCGAATCGCCTGATATTCGCAATCTAACCCAGCCGCGCTAACAGTCGCTTAACGCCCGCCACTTGTGAGGTGCGCAGAAACCGCATAATCCAAGGCCAAATCAGAAAGGACTCGCCCATGACCGCGCCGAAGAAAGTCGTGCTCGCCTATTCCGGTGGCCTCGACACCTCGATCATCCTGAAATGGCTGCAGACCGAATATGGCTGCGAGGTGATTACCTTCACCGCCGATCTGGGTCAGGGCGAGGAACTTGAACCCGCGCGCAAGAAGGCCGAACTGCTGGGCATCAAGCCGGACAATATCCACATCGTTGACGTGCGAGAGGAGTTCGTGCGCGATTACGTCTTCCCGATGTTCCGCGCCAATGCGGTTTACGAAGGGCTGTATCTGCTGGGCACATCCATCGCGCGCCCGCTGATTTCCAAGCACCTCGTGGATCTCGCCCATAGGCACGGCGCCGATGCCGTGGCGCATGGCGCGACCGGCAAGGGTAACGATCAGGTGCGGTTCGAACTGTCAGCCTATGCGCTCGATCCGTCGATCAAGGTGATCGCGCCGTGGCGGGAATGGGACCTGTCCAGCCGCACCAAGCTGCTGGAATTCGCCGAGGCGAACCAGATCCCGATTGCCAAGGACAAGCGCGGCGAGGCCCCGTTCAGCGTCGATGCGAACCTGCTGCACACCAGCAGCGAAGGTAAGGCGCTGGAAAACCCGGCCGAGGAAGCGCCCGAATATGTCTATCAGCGCACCGTGTCCCCGGAAGAAGCGCCCGACACCCCCGAATATATCGAGATCACCTTCGAAAATGGCGATCCGGTCGCGATCAACGGCGAGGCGCTGTCGCCCGCGACGATCCTGACGCAGCTGAACGAATACGGCCGCAAGCACGGCGTCGGTCGGCTGGATTTCGTCGAAAACCGCTTTGTCGGAATGAAGTCGCGCGGCATCTACGAAACGCCCGGCGGCACCATTCTGCTGGAAGCCCATCGCGGAATCGAACAGATCACGCTGGACGCGGGCGCAGGCCACCTGAAGGACAGCCTGATGCCCCGCTATGCCGAGCTGATCTATAACGGCTTCTGGTTCAGCCCCGAACGCGAGATGCTGCAGGCCGCCATCGACAAATCGCAGGAGCATGTCACCGGCACCGTGCGGCTGAAACTGTACAAGGGCAGCGTCAACACCGTTGGCCGCTGGTCGGACCATTCGCTTTACAGCGAAAAGCATGTGACCTTCGAAGACGACGCCGGTGCCTATGACCAGAAGGACGCGGCTGGCTTCATCAAGCTGAACGCGCTTCGCCTGAAACTGATCGGCAACCGGAACGCCAAGTTCAGGTAAGCGATCTGCCGGACCCGGAACGCCGCGAGGATCGAACCTCGCGGCTTTTCATTTCGCGCGTCGCAAAAGCGGGCGCAAGGCCGCAATCCCCATCGCAGGGCCAAGCGCCATCAGCGCCAGCGCGGCAGGCCAACCCAGCCAGCCCGCAATCAGCGGTGTCATCTGCACGGTGAAAATGGTCAGCGCAAAGCCAAGCGCCGTCTGCATCGTCATCAGGCTGCCGGCGAGTTCCGGCGGGGCGGCATCCGCGATCATGGCGGAAAACTGCGCGCTGTCAGGAATGACGAAGGAACCCCATATCAGGATCAGCATGAGGCTCAGCCAGACCGGGCCGCCGAAGCTGACGGCCACGGCAATTGCCATGCATCCCGATCCCGCCATCGCCGCCGCTGAGACCCGCGCCTTGCCAATCCGATCCGCGAGCCTGCCTGCCGGCGCACAAAGCAGCGCGCCAAGGCCGATGGCCAGAAAAGCCGTCATGGCGGCCAGCGATGCGGCCTGATCCTCGGGCAGGCGGCGGCCGAACCCAATCGCGGCGGCTGTGCCAATCCAGCCCCACATGGCGTAAAGCTCCCACATATGACCCAGATAGCCGCCGGTCGCGCTGCGGATATCCCGGTTCGACCACATCAGCCCGATGGAGCGCGCGGAAAACGCCGCAGCCCGCGCATGATGCGGCCCCAACCGCAAAAGAAAGCTACCCGCCGCTGCCAGACCCGAGGCCGCCGCCGCCGCGCCGACGACAGGACGCCACGCGGTTCCACCGCCCCAGGCGAACAGATAGGGCAGCGCTGATCCCAGCGTCAGCGCTCCGACCAGCAGGCCGACCAGAAAACCGCGGTCACGCAGGCTCCACCCGACGGCAATTTTCATGCCCGGAGGGTAGATCCCGGCAAAACCGGCACCCGCGATCACGCGCAGCGCAATCGCCGTATTCGACCCCAGCGGCACCGCGAACAGGCCCGCCGTCGCCAGCGCGTTCATCAGCGCGGCACAGGCCATGACCCGGCGCGGATCGCAGCGATCCGACAAACCCAGCGCCGCCGAAGTCAGGGCGCCGATGACAAAGCCCGCCTGAACGCCCGAGCTCAGCAGGGCCTGCCGCCACGGGCTCAGCCCGCCCTCACGCGCCATGTCTGACAGCACGGCGGCTGTCGCGAACCACGGCGACATGCCGCAGATCACGACAAGGCAAAGCAGTGCAATGGCAGCAGGTTTCGACATCATCCCGTTTCTACGATGGTCTGGTCAGCTTGAAAACGACGCAGATTGGCGTCGCCACTTTCATTTCCTGCCTACCAACGGCAAGATGCGCCGCATGACTGATCGCACGAGCCCCGCCCACATCGCAATCCTGACCGTGTCGGACCGCGCCGCGTCCGGCGAATATGAGGACAAGGGCGGTCCCGGTGCGGAAGGCTGGCTGCGCGACACGATCACCTCTCCGATCGAGGTCATTCGTCAGATCGTCCCCGACGGCCGCGAGATCGTGGCAGAGGCCCTGCGCGATCTGTGCGACAACCAGCAGGCCGACCTGATCCTTGTCACCGGCGGCACCGGCCCGGCGCCGCGCGACCTGACACCCGAGGCCATAGCCGACATAGCGCATCGCGAATATCCCGGCTTCGGCGAGGAGATGCGCCGCGCCTCGCTGCTGGAGGTTCCGACCGCGATCCTGTCGCGTCAGACCGCCGTCAGCCGCGGTAAAACGCTGATTATCACCATCCCCGGCAAGCCCTCGGCCATCGCGACCTGCCTGAACGCGGTTTTCGCCGCTGTCCCCTATTGCCTTGATCTGCTGGGCGCGGCCTATATCGAAACCGACCCGGCGAAGATCAAGGCGTTTCGGCCCAAGGCGAAATAGACCAAATAAGCCGAACGGCCTCACCGACGACTGCTATCTCCTCTTTGCAGCAGCATTGCGTTTCCAGGACCGGTTTCGCCTGCTCGTCGTTCCCCCGCTCTGGAATCCCTTGGACAACCGGCCGCAGTAAGTCTTGCTTTCAACCGCCGATCCTGCATCGCTGGCGTCCTGAGCGGACGCCAGCCGTTTTTCGGATCTCGATCTTCACCTTCAGAACTCGCGGGCGCAGAGCTTTCTGTTCTGCCATCGTCCTGACAAGCATCATGTAGCCGGCATTCCTTACGAAATGCTGAACAACCGTGAATTATTTTTCGCCGGGCACAGCTGCTATTCTGCGGCTTCTGCGTAATCCTCGACCGGCGGGCAGGTGCAGATCAGGTTGCGGTCGCCGTGGACGTTGTCCACCCGGCCCACAGGCGGCCAGTATTTGTCCACCCGGAACGCACCTGCCGGGAAGCAGCCCTGCTCGCGGCTATAGGCCCGGTCCCAATCGGCCACCAGATCCTCGACCGTATGAGGCGCGAAGCGCAGGGGGCTGGCCTCTGCCGTGATCTCGCCATTCGCCACGGCCTGAATCTCCTCGCGGATGGCCAGCATGGCGGTGATGAAGCGGTCGATCTCTGCCTTGGTTTCGGATTCGGTCGGTTCCACCATCAGCGTGCCGGACACCGGCCAGCTCATCGTGGGGGCGTGGAAACCATTGTCGATCAGACGCTTCGCAATATCGTCCACGGTCACGCCGTGTTCCGCGAAGGGCCGGGTGTCGATGATGCATTCATGCGCGACGCGGCCGCGATTGCCCATGAACAGGATCGGATAGGCCCCGGCCAGACGGCTGGCGATATAATTCGCATTCAGGATCGCCACCCGCGTCGCCTGCGTCAGCCCGGCACCGCCCATCATCAGGATATAGGCCCATGAAATCAGCAGGATGGACGCGGACCCAAACGGCGCCGCACTGACTGCCCCTTCCCCTGTCTGCGGATCGCCCGGAAGATGCGGCGCAAGATGCGCCTTCACCCCGATCGGCCCCATGCCCGGACCGCCGCCGCCATGCGGGATCGCAAAGGTCTTGTGCAGATTCAGGTGGCTGACATCGCCGCCGATTTCACCCGGCTTCACCAGCCCGACAAGCGCATTCATGTTTGCGCCGTCGATATAGACCTGACCGCCGTGATCATGGGTGATCTTGCAGACCTCGCGCACGGTGTCCTCGAACACGCCATGCGTGGACGGATAGGTGATCATCACCGCCGCCAGCCTGTCGCCCGCAGCCTTGGCCTTGTCCGCGAAATCTTCCAGATCAATGTCGCCGTTCGGCGCGGATTTCACCACCACGACTTTCATGCCGCACATCTGGGCGGATGCCGGGTTGGTGCCATGCGCGCTTGACGGCACCAGACAGACATCGCGCTGATCGTCGCCATTTGCGCGATGATACGCCTGAATGGTCAAAAGCCCGGCGTATTCCCCCTGCGCGCCGCTGTTCGGCTGCATCGAAAACGCATCATAGCCGGTGATCGTGCAAAGCTTCTGCGTCAGATCCTCCAGCATCTCGGCATAGCCCGCAGCCTGATCGGCGGGCGCAAAGGGATGCAGCGCGCCGAATTCCGGCCAGGTGATCGGCATCATCTCTGCCGCCGCATTCAGCTTCATCGTGCAGGACCCCAGCGGGATCATCGCCCGATCCAGCGCCAGATCGCGGTCGGACAGACGCCGCATATAGCGCATCATTTCCGACTCGGCGCGGTTCATGTGGAAGACGGGATGGGTCAGATAGTCGCTCTCCCGCAGCAGCGCATCGGGGATCGCGGGTGCAACAGCCGGTTCAGCCGCATCGGTGATGCCGAACGCATCCAGCAGCCGCGCGATCACGCCGGCATCGGTGGTTTCATCGACGGAAATCCCGACCCGGTCCCGCCCGATCTTGCGCAGGTTGATCCCGTGCGCACGGGCCGCCGCCAGAATGCCCAGCTGCCCGACACCCACCCGCACGGTGATCGTGTCAAAGAACGCATCGGGCGACACCTCTGCCCCCGCAGCGCGCAGCGCATTCGCAATCGTCACCGCATTCAGATGCACCCGCTGCGCAATCGCGCGCAGTCCCACCGGCCCGTGGAACACCGCATAAAACGACGCCATCACCGCCAGCAGAGCCTGCGCGGTGCAGACATTGCTGGTCGCCTTCTCGCGCCGGATATGCTGCTCGCGCGTTTGCAGGGCAAGGCGGTAAGCCTTGTTGCCTTTGGCATCAATCGACACGCCGACAATTCGGCCCGGCATCGCGCGCTTGAACTCGTCCCGGCAGGACATGAAGCCCGCATGCGGCCCGCCATAGCCCATCGGCACCCCGAAACGCTGCGACGACCCGACGCAGATATCCGCCCCCATCGCGCCCGGTTCACGCAGCAGGCATAGCGCCAGCAGATCGGTCGCCACGACAGCCACCGCGCCCGCCGCATGCAAAGCGTCGCATTCCGCCGTCAGATCTCGGATATGGCCGTAAGTGCCGGGATACTGGAAGATCGCGCCAAAAACCTGCGATGGGTCCAGATCCTCGGGCTGACCCTTGATAATCTCGATCCCAAGGGGCTGGGCGCGGGTTTCAATGACCGAAATCGTCTGCGGATGCAGGTTCTCGGACACGAAGAACGCCTTCGCCTTCGACTTCGCCACCCGCTGCGCCATCGCCATCGCTTCCGCCGCCGCCGTTGCTTCATCCAGCAAGGACGCATTCGCCACCGGCAGCCCGGTCAGATCCGACACCATGGTCTGATAGTTCAGCAGCGCCTCCAGCCGGCCCTGCGCGATTTCGGGCTGATAGGGGGTATAGGCCGTATACCAGGCCGGGTTTTCCAGAATGTTCCGCTGAATCGCGGGCGGCGTGACGGTGCCATAATAACCCTGCCCGATCAGGCTGGTCATCACCCGGTTCTTCGCCGCCACCGCGCGCATCTTTTCCAGCAGCGCGGCTTCGGACAACGGCTCCCATCCCAAAGCCTTATCCTGACGGATGGACCCCGGCACCGTCTGCTCGATCAATTGATCCAGACTTTCGACACCGACGGCCTTCAGCATCTCGGCCATTTCTGACGGCGAGGGCCCGATATGGCGGCGGTTGGCGAAATCGTCGGGGTTATAGTCGGTGGGGGTCCAGCGGCTCATCACGTCCATCCTTGGCCAGAGGCAGCTTGCCTTCATTCTGGCCCAAATATCCTCGGGGGTTCCGGGGGCAGACAGCCCCCGGCCAGATTATCCGATCAGTGCGTTATAGGCGGCTTCGTCCATGAAGCCGTCGATGCCTTCGCCCTCGGCGGGCTTGATACGGAAGAACCAGGCCTTCATCGGGTCGTCATTGACCGCGCCGGGGGTGTCGGGAAGGTCCTCGTTCACTGCGGTAATCACACCCGCAATCGGGGCCACGATGTCGGATGCGGCCTTGACCGATTCGATCACCACGATCTCTTCGCCCTTGGCGACTTCACGACCAACCTCGGGCAGTTCGACGAAAACCACGTCGCCCAACTGCTCGCTGGCGTGGGCGGTGATGCCGACGACAACCTCGTCGCCATCCTGCTTAAGCCATTCGTGATCTTCGGTATATTTCAGCATGGGGACGCTCCTCAGCGTTTATAGTCAGGTTTGATGAAGGGCAGTGCGGCAATCTTCACCGCAATCCGCTTGCCGCGCAACTCGGCCCAGACGGTGTCGCCTTCGGACAGGTCTGCCGGCAGGATCGCCATGGCAACCGGCCCGCCAACCGACGGCCCGAAGCCGCCAGAACAGACGCGGCCGATCTCGGCCCCGCCGGTTTCAGCGTCAAAGATCGCGACACCTTCGCGAATGGGCGCACGGCCTTCCGGGCGCAGGCCAACGCGGATTTTCGCAGCACCGTTTGCCAGTTCCGGCAGGATCACATCCGCACCGGGGAACCCGCCTTCACGCTCGCCGCCCGCGCGACGCAGCTTCGGGATCGACCAACCAAGCGCAGCGGCGCCCGGCGTCACGCCCGCATCCATGTCATGCCCGTAAAGCGGCATCCCTGCCTCCAGCCGCAGCGAATCGCGTGCGCCAAGACCGATCGGCGCGACTGCCTCGTCCTTCAGCAAGGTTTCGGCAAACTCGCGGGCGCGCGCGGCAGGCACGGAAATTTCGAACCCGTCCTCGCCGGTATAGCCTGACCGGGAAACCCACAGCTCATCCCCATCCCAAGGCAGGATCGCCACATCCATGAACTTCAGCGCCGCGGCCTCCGGGATGATCGCAGACAGAACGCGACCCGCTTCCGGTCCCTGCAAAGCCAGCAAGGCGCGGTCCGTCACCGGCGTCACCTCGACCCCGTCCAGCGCTTGCAGCAAGGCAATATCCTGATCGGCGCAGGCCGCATTCACGACCAGAAACAGATGATCCCCGCGGTTCGCGATCATCAGATCGTCCAGAATGCCGCCCTGATCGTTGGTGAAGATGCCATAGCGCTGACGTCCTTCGGGCAGGCCAACGATATTCGCAGGCACGACGGTTTCCAGCACCCCGGCCGGGTCAGCACCGGTGGCGCGCAGAAGCACCTGCCCCATATGGCTGACATCGAACAGCCCGGCCTTTTCGCGGGTGTGCAGATGCTCGCCCATCACCCCCATCGGGAATTGCACCGGCATCTCCCAGCCGGCGAAAGGCACCATCTTGCCCCCCAGCGAGACATGCAGGTCATACAGCGGCGTGCGTTTCAGTTCAGTCACAGGCATCCTCCTTCGCGCGGCATGGCGCGGGTCTGGCTGCCCCCTCTGTCCCTGCCCGGTCACGGGCGCCTGAGATCGTCATCCTTCGGCGGGCCTCTCGGCCTCTCTTCAGAGTTTCTGCGGAACCGGTCCCTTGTGCCTGAGAGTTTACCGGGGCGGTTGCTCCTTCGGCCCTGACTTTCGCCAGCGTCTCCCGTGTTCCACGCGCAGCCCTAGCCGTGGCCTCGGATTCTGGCAAGCAGAATTTGCGGCTGGCATGCGCTGCATGCCCTTGCAGGCAGCCCCTGCCAAATGTCTAATCAGCATATGAACGGCGATACGCAGGAACAGATCATCGACGCGGCAGGCGGGTTCTGGGAACAGATCTACCTGACGCTGCGGCTCATGCTGATCCCTTCCCGGTTGAACCAGGTCGGCATCGTGCTGATGCTGATGCTGATTGCGCATCTGCTGTCGCGCTTCCTGTCGCCACGCCTGCGCGGCTGGCTGCGCACCCGAGAGGGCTGGCCGAAATGGCGGCTGCGCCTTGGGCTGATGATCGACCGTCGCCTGCGCCTGATCCTGTTCACCGCGATGACGTGGATTGTCGTGCTGGTCATGCAGCAGATCACCTTCCCATCGCTCAGCCATGTCATCCGACAGGCAGCGACCATCGCCACAGCCGTTCTGTTCATCGCCTTCATGTCGCGACTGATCGGCAATGCGCTTGTCCGGCGGATCGCGAAATGGGCCGCCTGGATCTGGGCGGTGCTGTATCTGCTGGATCTGTCGAACGACGCCGCCCGGCTTCTGGACAGCTTCGCGCTCAGCCTCGGGACGGTGCGGCTTTCGGCACTGACGGTTTTGCAGGCAATGGCGGTGATGACGGCGCTGCTCGCCGGCGCACGGCTGGTGACTGGTGCCGTATCGCGCAAGCTGGGCGAATCGGCGGATCTTTCGCCCACGATGCGTGTGCTGGTCGCGAAGATCCTGCAGATCGTTCTGTTCACGCTGGCCATCGTGGTCGGGCTGAAGGCGATCGGCGTCGATTTGACGGGCCTCGCGGTATTTTCCGGCGCGGTCGGCGTGGGTCTTGGCTTCGGACTGCAGAAGGTTGTGTCGAACCTCGTATCGGGGGTCATCATTCTGCTGGACAAGTCGGTGAAGCCCGGCGACGTCATCAGCCTTGGCGATACCTTCGGCTGGATTGATGCCCTTGGCGCGCGCTATGTCAGCGTCGTCACCCGTGACGGCAAGGAATACCTGATCCCGAACGAGGATCTTGTGACCAGCCAGGTCGTCAACTGGTCCCATACCAATGACTTCGTGCGTCTGGATGTGCATTTCGGCACCGCCTATCAGGACGATCCGCACAAGGTGTCAAAAGTCGCGATCAACGCTGCCATGTCAGTGAAGCGCGTTCTGGCGCAGCGCACGCCGGTCTGCTGGATCACGGGCTTTGGCGAAAGCTCGGTCGATTACGTGCTGCGGTTCTGGATTTCGGATGCGCAGGGCGGGCTGACCAATGTGCGCGGACAGGTCTTTCTGGCACTTTGGGACGCGTTCAAGGAAAACGATATCTCGATTCCCTTCCCTCAGCGCGAGGTGCGGGTTCTGGGCGATAATGGCGACACCACGCCGAAATTCATCGCAGGAGATTGAGATACCGCATCGAGTTGCTATATTAAGCCTATCCCGGCGCCGGGGCTGACAGGCGCGATGACCGGAGGATGAACCCCTGTCCCACCACGTCCAATCGGCTGACCAGCCGAATGTGACCGCCGCGCCGCAGGATCTGACCAGCGACGAGATCCTTCAGCGCATCCTGACCTCTCTTGACGATGACAAGGCAGAGGATGTCGTGACGATTGATCTTCGCGGCCGTTCCGCCATGGCCGATCACATGGTCATCGCCTCGGGCCGGAATGCCCGTCAGGTCGCCACCATCGCCGAAAAGCTTGCCCAGCGTCTGAAGGACGCCACCGGCCGCACCGCCCGGATCGAGGGCAAGGACGCCGGCGACTGGGTGCTGATCGACACCGACGATGTCGTCGTCCACGTCTTCCGCCCGGAAGTGCGCGAATTCTATCAGCTGGAAAAGATGTGGATGCCCACCGACCAGCTGAAGGCGCTGCGCGCCGACGCAGCACCGCATTAAGCCGAAACGGACTGCCGGATAGCGGGGGCGTTATCCGGCGGGTTTGTGGGGTGAAGCTGTCACTCGCTGCCGATACTCTATCGACCGGTCTCAGCGCAGACCCGCATCGCCGTAGTTTTGTCCGATGGACGAGGCCCAAATCTGTAGGTGCAGTGGCTTCGCCCATCCAAATCAACGTACAAGGCTGGGCGCAGGCTATCGGGCTTACCTTAAACACGGGCAGACGATGCCTGCCTGGCTGAGCAGCGTTAATATGTGTCGTGGAGGCGTACCCAGCTATGCGCGGCACCATCCTCATTGCGTCCTTTCGGCGTGAGATCTAGCCAGTTTGCAGCCCCCATCAGAAGCTCCGCGCCGCGGCGATAGGTGGAATAGCTGTGGTAAATGGCGTCATTGCCGGGACGCTGTACGAATATGGAAAGACCAAACATGTCGCTGGCCTTTTCGACGCGTTCCTTGCCGTAATTGTAGGGTGCACCGCCATTCGCGCGCTGCTCGGGCGAGAATGAGACGTTGAAATCATAATTGAAATCGCTGTCTCCCGATGAAAGCCACGCGAAGCGCCACCCCATCCGCGCCTTGACCGCCTCGATTTGCGCGATCGGCGCGCGGGAGATGGCCGCGAATGACAGGTCCGCCTGCTCGAAATGTTGCCGCGCTGCATCGACATGATCGGACAAATAGGCGCAGCCGGGGCAAATATGATCCGATCCGGGTGCCAGCATGAAGTGGTAAATCGCAAGCTGGCTGCGGCCGTTGAACAGATCCGAAAGCCGCGCCGGGCCATCCGGTCCTTCGAACACGTAATCCTTTTCAACACGCCTCCAGGGCAAGGCACGCCGCGCGGCGTGGAGTTTATCAAGCTCTTCGGTCAGTTCGCGCTCCTTCTTGAGAAGGTCGATGCGCGCCGCCAGCCAGTGTTCTTGCGAGACGACAGGGTGATCGGACAGTTTCGGCGTTTCGGGGGTCATAGGATGTTCCTTTCTGAGTGTTGAGAACGGGGGGCGAGCCAGCTTCCGAAATGGATAACTGCCATCAGCGCATACATCAGCGCCATGCTGTGTGCGGCGAGCCATCCAGAGCTGCACAGAGGAGAGGCGCTTGACTGGAGCATGGCGAGACCCGCCATCACCGCAAAGATCGGCGATGCGCTCAGCGCAAGCACGCGTGCGGCCCGATGGTTGCGGTGAAATCTCATGTCAGTCTGCATCTGCGTCTCTCATGCAATTTGCTTTCATCATGCAAGCGTAAATAACTTGCATGATGAAAGTCAAGAGAGTAGCTTTGCGCCATGCTCGGACGGTTATACACAACACAAGATTGCTCCGCCGCGCGGACGTTAGAGAGCGTCGGTGAGAGGTGGAGCCTCCTGATTCTGCGCGATGCGATCTTCCGCCATTATGTGCGGTTTTCGGATTTTCAGCGCAGCCTTGGCGTGGCTACGAACATCCTTGCGAAACGTCTGGATAGCCTTGTGGCGGACGGCATTTTCAAGGTGAAGAATGAGGGCGGTCACCCGGAATATCACCTGACGGAGAAGGGCCGTGATCTGAAACTGATCGTCATTGCGCTGACAGAATGGGGCGATAGATGGATCGCGCCCGGCCCGGTTGATTTCAAGCACGAGGGCTTCGACGAACCCGTGAAGCTGGCGCTCTATAGTGGAGCAGAACGCGTTGAGACTGATGAAGTGCGGGCAGTTCGGAAGCCAACAGCGGCATAGTGCGGCGTTCAGCGCCTTCAATGCCGAGATCGTCGACGCCTAGACGCCCAGAGCCGAAACTCGGCAGCCTTCTGAAGCTTTTTTGCATCACGCATGGCGACGTTAGCAGTGACAAGCTCGATTGCAGACAGAGCGTTTTTCATTTTCGACCATAGCGATCATCATCACGTCACCCTTTCCAATCCCGCCCGCCGCTTGACGCCCGCGCCCACACGCCCCAGAACCGCCACATGCGCATCACCCTTCTTGCCGTCGGCCGCCTGCGGAAATCGCCTGAACTGACGCTGATCGACGATTACCTCGACCGTTTCGCCAAGACCGGGCGCGGCCTTGGCCTGCCGCCGGTTCAGGTGATTGAGGTCGAGGACAAGCGCGGCGGTGGCATGGTGGCCGAGGCCCCGCTGATCGAACGCGCCATCCCGGCGGGCAGCTTTGTCGTGATGATGGACGAACGCGGCGAACAGCCGACCTCGCCAGAATTCGCCCAAAGGATCGCCAATCAGCGCGATCAGGGCCGCGACATCTGTTTCGTCATCGGCGGTGCGGACGGGCTGGACCCTGCGCTGCGCACGCGTGCCGACTGGCAGATCAGCCTTGGACGCATGGTCTGGCCGCATATGCTGGTCCGCGTCATGCTGGCCGAACAGCTTTACCGTGCCGCATCCATCCTGTCAGGCGCGCCCTATCACCGGATCTGACCGTACGCCGTCGGCACCTGATTGCAGTCGCGATACAGTTCCACTTCTTCATCGCCCAGTATGCGCAGGTCGGCGCTCATCCCTTTGGTCCACAGCTCCAGCAGGCCTTGCGGATCGGTATAGCGCGCGCCTGACCCACTCGGCGAATGGGTAAGCAGATGCAATCGCCCGGCGTCATACAGCACGGCATAGCTGGTGTGGCTGCCTTCGATGAATGCTGCCTGAATGGTGCGATCGTGATCGCAGACATAGGTAACAAGAGTTGCCGGCTGCGGCACCGCAGGCGGAGAGTTGGCCAGCACCCGCCCGCCGAGCCCTCCGAACCCGACAGAAAGGATCGCCAACGACGCATAAAGGCGGGAATAGGGTGCCATGTCTTTACCTTTCAGCAGATGCATTGCCCTGGCAGCGATGCTCGCCGTCATTGCCACGAAACTTGCTGGCTCGCCATGCACAGAATAATCCGGCACGCAGCGGCACCAATTAGAATGGCGGGACCAGCGGCCCCGCCATTACTGCCTGCGTTCGGGCTTATTCCGCCGGGACCGCCGCAAGATCGCCGCTTTCGGCGATCGGATGCTCCAGCAAAGGCAGCATCTCTTTCGGAACGACCTGCAGGAAGTTGCCTTTTTCCAGATCCCAGTTCGCAAGAATATCGCGCGCCTTGGCGGAATTCGTTTCCTCGGCATGGCGCTCGATCAGGGATTTAAGCTGATCTTCCCAATGGGCGACCGTGACCGGGCATGTCACCAGCGACTCCATATTGATGTAGTCCTGCGCGATCCCGTCCGGGTCGTAAAGATAGGCCATGCCGCCTGTCATGCCGGCGCCGAAATTCGCCCCGATCCGGCCAAGGATCACCGCGACACCGCCGGTCATGTATTCGCATCCGTTGGTGCCGCAACCCTCGATCACCACGGTCGCGCCCGAATTGCGGACGCCGAAGCGCTCTCCGGCGCGGCCGGCGGCGAACAGATAGCCGTCGGTCGCGCCATAAAGGACCGTGTTGCCGATGATGACGTTATCGGCCGCCACCAGAGGCGAGATCATCGGCGGCCGCACGACAATCGTGCCGCCCGACAGGCCCTTGCCGACATAGTCATTGGCATCGCCCGATACCTCGATCTTCAGGCCGGGCGCGGCGAAAGCGCCCAGTGACTGCCCGGCGCTGCCGGTCAGACGGATCGTCAGGTGGTCGGGCTGCAGCTTGTTGCGCATGCCGAATGTCTGCACGATCATCGACGAGGTGCGCGTGCCGATGGTGCGCAGCGTGTTGCGCACGGCATAGTGAAGCTGCATCTTCTCGCCGGCGCTGAAGAACCGCTCCGCATCGCGGATGATCTCGGTATCCAGCGTTTCCAGCACGGCATTGCGCGGCTTGGTGCGGTCATAGACGATCTTGTCGGCACCATCGACCGTGATCAGCAGCGGGTTCAGGTCCAGATCGTCCAGATGCGCCGACCCGCGGCTGACCTGCGTCAGCAGATCCGCACGGCCGATCACCTCATCAAGGCTGCGCGCCCCGATGCTTGCCAGAACCTCGCGCACCTCGGTCGCGTAGAAGGTGATGAGGTTCACCACCTTGTCGGCGCTGCCGTTGAACATTGCCCGCAGCTTTTCGTCCTGCGTGCAGACGCCAACGGGGCAGGTGTTCGACTGGCACTGGCGTACCATGATGCAGCCCATGGCGATCAGCGCGGCGGTGCCGATGCCGTATTCCTCGGCCCCCATCATCGCCGCCATCACCACGTCGCGGCCGGTGCGCAACCCGCCATCCGTGCGCAGCGTGACGCGTTCGCGCAGGTTGTTCATCGCCAGCACCTGATGCGCCTCGGTCAGCCCCATCTCCCACGGCAGACCGGCAAACTTGATGCTGGTCGCGGGCGACGCCCCGGTGCCGCCATTATGGCCCGAGATCAGGATGATATCCGCCTTGGCCTTGGCGACGCCCGCCGCAATCGTGCCGACGCCGCTTGAAGCCACCAGCTTCACGGTGATCTTGGCGCGCGGGTTGATCTGCTTCAGGTCATAGATCAGCTGGGCCAGATCCTCGATACTGTAGATATCGTGATGCGGCGGCGGAGAGATCAGCGTAACACCCGGCGTCGAATGGCGCAGACGCGCGATCAGCGCCGTCACCTTCATGCCCGGAAGCTGGCCGCCCTCGCCGGGCTTGGCACCCTGCGCGACCTTGATTTCCAGTTCCTCGCAGGCGTTCAGATATTCCGCCGTGACACCGAACCGGCCCGAAGCGACCTGCTTGATCTTGGCGCAGGGGTTGTCGCCATTGGGCAGCGGGTGGCTGTGCGCCGGGTCTTCACCGCCTTCGCCGCTGTCGGATTTCGCACCGATCCGGTTCATGGCGATGTTCAGCGTCATATGCGCCTCGGGCGACAGCGCGCCAAGCGACATGCCCGGCGTCACGAACCGCTTGCGGATCGAGGTGATGCTTTCCACCTCCTCCAGCGGGACCGGCTTGCCCAGCGGCTTGATGTCCAGCAGGTCGCGGATATGGATCGGCGGATTGGCACGCATGGTCTTGGAATACTGCTTCCAGACATCATAGCTGGCCTTTTCGCAGGCGAGCTGCAGCAGCCGCATGGTATTGGCTTCCCATGCATGCTTTTCGCCCGAACGGCGCAACTTGTAGAAGCCGCCGACCGGCAGCAATTCGTCGCCATTGCCAGTAAACCCGCGGGCATGAACGCCTTCCAGCTTGTGCTGGATGCCGTGCAGGCCGATGCCAGAGATACGGCTGTGCATGCCGGGGAAATATTCGTTCACCAGCGCGCGCGACAGCCCGACAGCTTCGAAGTTCAGACCGCCGCGATAGGATGACAGGACCGAGATCCCCATCTTCGCCATGATCTTCAGCAGCCCCTGATCTATGGCGTCGCGGTAACGGCGCATATTGTCGATCAGGCTGCCTTCCAGAAGACCGCGTTCGATCCGGTCGGCGACACTGTCCTGCGCCAGATAGGGGTTCACGGTCGTCGCACCGCAGCCGATCAGCACCGCGAAATAATGCGGGTCGATGCATTCGGCCGAACGCACGTTCAGCGAACAGAAGGTGCGCAGGCCCTTGCGCGTCAGCCAGCTGTGAATGGCGCTGGTGGCAAGGATCATCGGCATCCCGATCCGGTCCTCGGACACGCCTTCATCCGTCAGCACCAGATGCCCCGCGCCCGAACGGACCGCGTCCTCTGCCTCGCCGCGGATGCGCGCCAATGCCTCGCCCAGCGCGTCATTGCCTGCGCCTTTCGGGAAGGTGCAGTCGATGCGGGTCGCCGCATCACCGAACATCTGCATCATCTCGGCGAATTCGCGGTTCGCCACGAAGGGCGTTTCCAGCAGCAGGATTTCGGTCTGCGCGCTGCTTTCCTCCAGCACGTTCTTCAGGTTGCCGAAGCGCGTTTTCAGCGACATCACCCGCGTTTCGCGAAGCGAGTCGATCGGCGGGTTCGTCACCTGACTGAAATTCTGACGGAAGAAGTGGCTCAGCGGACGATACTGATTGGACAGGACCGCAGGCGGCGTGTCGTCACCCATCGAGGCCAGCGCCTCCTTGCCGTCCTCGGCCATGGGGGACAGAACGTTTTCCAGTTCCTCAAGCGTGTAGCCCGCGGCGATCTGGCGGCGGCGCAGATCCTCGCCCTTCAGGGTGGTGCCTTCCGGCAGATCACGCATCTGCTCGGACAGCTGGGCAACCTTCTCGATCCACTCGCCGAAGGGCTGCGATGCGGCAAGCCGGTCCTTGATCTCGGAATCGTGGTAAAGCCTGCCCTCTTCCATATCGACGCAGATCATCTGGCCGGGGCCCAATGCGCCCTTCTCGACAGCGGCGGCTTCGTCGACCGGCACCATGCCCACCTCTGATCCGGCAATCAGCAGACCGTCGCCCGTCACGACATAGCGCATCGGCCGCAGCCCGTTCCGGTCAAGCCCGCCGCACACCCAGCGGCCATCGGTCATCGCAAGCGCGGCGGGGCCGTCCCACGGCTCCATCACGGCGTTGCAATAGGCATACATATCGGCCCATGCCTTGGGCATGTCCGTGGTCGCCTTCGACCAGCTTTCGGGCACGAGCATCGTCTTGGTCATCGGCGCCGACCGGCCCGAACGCACCATCACCTCGAACACGGCATCCAGCGCCGCACTGTCGGACGACCCGCCCGGCACGATCGGCTTGATATCGTCCGCCATCTCGCCGAAGGCACCTGACGCCATGCGGATCTCGTGGCTTTTCAGCCAGTTGAGATTGCCCTTCAGCGTGTTGATTTCGCCATTATGGGCCAGCATCCGGAAGGGCTGGGCCAGCCACCACTGCGGGAAGGTGTTGGTCGAATAGCGCTGGTGATAGATCGCGAAGGCGCTTTCGAAGCGTGGGTCTTTCAGGTCGGGATAGAACTCGGCCACCTGCTCGGCCAGCATCATGCCCTTATAGATGATCGACCGGCAGGACAGCGAACAGAAATACAGCCCCTGCACCCCGGCCGCCATCGCGGCGCGTTCGATCCGGCGGCGAATGATGTAAAGCTCGCGCTCGAACTCGATCTGGGACAGACCCTTTTCGTTGCGGATCAGGATCTGCTCGATCTCGGGGCGGGTGGCATTGGCCTTTTCGCCCAGCACGGCGGTGTTCACCGGCACATGCCGCCAACCATAGATATAGTGACCCATGCGGATCACTTCTGATTCCACGATGGTCCGGCAACGCTCCTGCGCGGAAAAATCCGTGCGTGGCAGAAACACCTGCCCGACTGCGATCAGCTTGTCATGGTCAGGCTCGTGCCCGGTACGGCGGACCTGGTCATAGAAGAAGGGCACCGGGATCTGGACATGGATGCCCGCGCCGTCGCCGGTCTTGCCATCGGCATCGACCGCGCCGCGGTGCCACACCGCTTTCAGCGCGTCGATCCCGTTCTGCACCACCTGCCGCGACGGTTTCCCGTCGATGGACACGACCAGCCCGACCCCGCAGGACGCATGTTCATCCTCGGCCCGATACAGGCTGTTTTCGGCCATCCACGTGCGGCGGGCTTCTTCGTTGGCTTGCCAGTTTTGCGGAAGTTCTGTCATTGGGTGACCTCCTGAAGGGTATCGTTCGGAAAAGCCGGGGGCTGTCCGGCCTGATTTCGGGTATCTGGATATGCATGCGCGGGCATCATGACGCACCGATCTGGCGGCGCGGCCGGAACGTCACCATCTGCATCTCGCAATCGAAAAGCGGCTCGGTCGATGCGAAACCCGCATCGCCGGGAAAGGCGAATGTGACGGGGCTGTCATTGTCGTCGGTGACTTCGCCGGTCCAGTCCTCGGAATGCTCGGTCCCGCCATAGAAGCGGCCATGTTCCCGGTTGATGAATTGCTGACCGCGAGAATCGATCAGCAACTGACCGTCAGCGGCAAAGGTGCGCAGGCGGAACTCTGTCAACTCCAGCGGGACGCCGTCGATTTCGACGGTTTCGCCGGTCAGCCGATCCTCGCCGATATGGCGCAGACGCTCGCCACTGTTCGATTCGGTCACAAAGTCGAAATCGTCGCGTCCGGTTTTCAGCAGCGTGGAAAATGACGCGTCGTCCGCCGCATCGGGCATGAGAAGATCGGTCAGCCCGGTATCGAGATCGTTCGATTCCAGCCAGCGCGTTTCGGCGTCGATATGAGAGTGATAGCTCGGGCCCTGATCGTCATAGTAAATGACATGCTGATCGCCCGGCTCGTCACTCGCGCAGACATAGTGCTGTGCGACCGTGCAGCCGCGATTCTGGACGGTCATTTGCAGCTTGCACCCCTCGGGCGGGGAGTAGACGCCCGCACCGGCGGCCGAAACAGTCAGCAATGCTGCCATAATCACGACCAGCCCAGACAGGGCCATCGCCGCCAGGCGCGACGCTGTATCTACACGATAGATACGCGTTATGGACGCATTATATGCGCGATATTCGCCGGCGTTTTTCGCCGCCCGGATCATTCCGCCGCGACCTGAGCGGATGCGCCAAGGAATTCGGCGATGCTGTCGGCAGCCTCGCGGCCGTCGCGAATGGCCCAGACGACCAGCGATGCACCGCGCACGATATCGCCCACCGCGAACACCCCGGCAAGGCTGGTCTGGTGGCTGCGGAAATCGGCCTTCACGGTGCCCCAGCGCGTCACCTCCAGCCCCTCCACGCCCCAAAGACGCGGCAGTTCCTCCGGCTCGAATCCAAGGGCCTTGATGACCATTTCAGCAGGCTCGTCATAGTCTGCGCCGTCGATCAGCTCAGGACTTTGCCGACCGGACACATCGGGCTTGCCAAGCCGCATCTTCTGGACACGCACCGCAGAGATGGCGGCCTGCTCGTCATTGATATCGGTATCACGGCCGGTTTCGCCCTCGACCGCGCCGACAAAGCTTCCCGGCGCCGAAAGCCAAACGAATTCAACGCCTTCTTCCTCGGCATTCTGAACTTCGCGCTGGCTGCCCGGCATGTTCGCGCGGTCGCGGCGATACAGGCACTTGACCGATTTCGCGCCTTGGCGGATTGCCGTGCGCACGCAGTCCATCGCCGTATCGCCCCCGCCGATGACCAGCACGCGCTTGCCCTTCGCGTCAAGCTCTCCATCCGCGTAATCCGGGATTTCGTCACCCAGATCTATCCGGTTCGAGGCGGTCAGATAATCCAGCGCGCGGATCACGCCCTGCGCATTCGCGTTGTCGATATCAAGATCGCGCGTCTTATAGACGCCCGTCGCGATCAGCACTGCATCATGCTTGCCGCGAATGGCGTCAAAGCTCAGATCTTCGCCGACATTGCAATTCAGCACGAATTCGACGCCGCCTTCCTCAAGCTGCGCGTTCCGACGCTCGACAATGTTCTTTTCCAGCTTGAAGCCCGGAATCCCATAGATCAGCAACCCGCCCGAGCGGTCGTGCCGGTCATAGACCGTAACCTGAAAGCCCATCCGGCGCAAACGGTCGGCAGCCGCCAGCCCGCCCGGCCCGGCACCAATGATGCCGATGGATTCTCCGCGCTCCTCGGCGGGGCGGATGGGCTCGATCCAGCCCTCTTCCCAGGCCGTATCGGTGATGTATTTCTCGATCGCGCCAATCGTCACGGTGCCGTGGCCCGACTGTTCGATGACGCAGTTTCCTTCGCACAGACGGTCCTGCGGGCAGATCCGCCCGCAGATCTCGGGGAAGGTATTGGTGAACTGGCTGACCAGATATGCTTCTTTCAGGCGGCCCTCGGCGGTCAGGCGCAGCCAGTCCGGGATATTGTTGTGAAGCGGGCAGTGGCTTTGGCAATAAGGCACGCCACATTGGCTGCACCTGCTGGCCTGTTCCGTCGCCTTCGCATCGGCGAACTCGCGGTAGATTTCGTGAAAATCCTCGCTCCGCTCATCTGCCGAGCGCTTCTCGGGCATCTCGCGCCCGAGATTGACGAATTTCAACATCTTCTGCGTGGCCATATGCTGCGCCCCCTAAAGTTCCCGCATACCCCACTATACAAGCTGAAAACTGAATAAAAGTATCACATGCTGACCTATTTGTGGATTTCAGCCGAATCCGATGAGATTCAGGGAAGATTCTTCCTGACTTTAGGTCAGTATCTTTTACCAAATACCAAAAATATGCGTAAAATCAATAATATAAAAATCACGCCCCGCCCGATTCGATCTCGGGCGGAACCTGAATCTTTGCGATCTTAACACAGATCAGTGGACGAAGCCGCCCCAGGCCAGGGCCAGCAGAATAGCGCCGAAAATGATGCGGTAGACGGCGAAGACCGTGAATTTGTTGGTGCGGATATAGTCCAGCAGCCATTTGACCGAAATGAAGGCGGTCACGGTTGATACGACGAACGCCACCGCCAGTCCGGCCCAGTTTTCGCCGCTGGCCCCGCCCGAAAGCTCTTCCAGCAGCTTGTAGCCGCTGGCGGCGTACATCGTCGGGATGCCGACCAGAAACGCGAACTCTGTCGCGGCGGCACGGTTCGAGGTTCCCAGCAGCATTGCCACGAAGATCGTCGTGGCAGAGCGCGACGTGCCCGGAAAAACCCCGGCCACGACCTGCGCGATACCGACCGCGATCGCAACGCGCCAGGTGATGCGGACACTGTCGGGCAGTTTCCCGGCAAAATGTTCGGCGAACATCATCCAGATACCGCCGATCACCAGCGCCCAGGCAATGGGCGTGATTGTCTCTGGCAGCTGGAAGCCCATCTTGTCCACGATCAGGCCCAGAACCGCCGTGATAAGGAACGCTGTCATCAACTTGGCCAGATAATCGCGATTCTCCGGCTCGCCCCAGCCAAGGGCAAGGTCAACCAGCCGTCGCCAGTAGATCATCGTCACGGCAAGGATCGCCCCGGCCTGAATGACGACGACATACATATCGGACCGCGGACCCAGCCAGTGCTCTGCCAGAAGCAGGTGGCCGGTGCTGGAAATCGGCAGGAACTCGGTAATGCCTTCGATGATACCGAAGAGCACGTCACTGAAATAAGACACGCAGAATATCCCTTGATGGCGTCAAAGACGCAAAGTCAGCGGACGCGAAGATTCTTCGCAGATGCCGTCATATCCGCATATTGCCCGCTTGGGCGGAACCGCCACAGATAGTCACCGATGACCGATTCCGCCGATGTCGGCTCTATCCCCAGTTCGTCGAACCCGGTGGCATCGGCTGACACGACATTGTCGCGACGCAGGGTGCGAAGCTGATCGCGCGTCAGCACCCGGTTCGTCAGCAGCCCGCCCGTCAGCATAGATGCGATATCCAGCGCACCGGCCCCGATTCCGGCAAGCCAGAACGGAACCCCGACAACTGCCTTGCGGCGATAGGTTGCCGCCAGCGTCTCGGTCGCGGCTTCGCGCAACGTCACGACATCCGGGCCACCAAGCTCATAGATGCCGGGCGCAACCTGCCCGAGCAGCGCCTTTTCGACGACGCTGACGACATCCTGCACATAAACCGGCTGAAGCTTTGTGCCAGCACCGGCAATGGGCATGACAGGGCCAAACCCGATCGAGCTTGCCAGACGCTCGTAAAGGCCGCCCTCCGGGCCAAACATGAAGGACGGGCGCAGGATCACCGCATCGGGCATATGCTCCAGCACAGCGCGCTCGCCCTCGGCCTTCGTGGCAAGATAGTTGCTGTCCGATTCGGCATCGGCCCCGAGCGCCGAGATATGCACGAAATTCGTGATACCGGCATCTGCGGCCAGCCGCGCGACGCGACCCGCGCCCTCGACATGCACGGGCGCAAAACGGTTCGCCCCTTCGTTGACCAGAATACCCACGCAGTTGACCACCGCATCGGCGTCATACATCGCAGCCCGGACAGAGGTTTCATCCCGGATGTTGCAGGGCACAGGCTCTACCTGGCCGACGGCACCATAGGTGCGCACGAACAGGGCTTCGCTGGGGCGGCGCACAGCCACCCTGACGCGCCAGCCGAGTTTGGCCATCTGGCGGGCGACCTGTCGTCCGACAAAACCCGAACCACCATAAATCGTGACGATCTTCGACATGAGCTGGCCCTCTTTCACGGCTTTCTCAAGCTGATAGCGCGACAACCCGTGACGGGCAAGCGCGGGGCGTTTTTCGCGGCATCAAGCCGCCGTTATGAAGCTGGCAAGATTTTTGCGAATGCCCGTTGACACCCCCATGCCGGACGGCTAATCACCCGCCTCACGACACCTGCCCAGGTGGCGGAATTGGTAGACGCGCACGGTTCAGGTCCGTGTGCCGCAAGGCGTGGAAGTTCGAGTCTTCTCCTGGGCACCAAAAAACCCGCGGTCCTTCGTGGCCGCGGGTTTTTTGCTGCCGCTCGGCATGCTCGCGACGGAACCTCGTCAATACTGACGTGTTCAGATCAGGACCAACAGCGACGCAGGCCTAACATCATGCAACAACTCAGCTTCCTTCGCGACCGCAATTGCTGGCGCGTTGCTACCGCATACCGTTTCGCCGTGATCGTCGATGGCGCGGATTATTTCCGCGCTCTGCGCGAATCGCTTCTGCAGGCTGAACGCCTTGTGACGCTGGTCGGATGGGATTTCGATTTCGAGATCGAGATGCTGCCGGGAGAGGGCGATGCGGACGGAAACGCACCCGACGGGTTTCCCAACCAGATCGGTCCCTTCATCGACGCGCTTGTCGACCGCCGCCCCGGCCTTGAGATCTATCTGCTGAAATGGAGCGGCGGCGCCCTGATCGCGCCCGGCCGCACACTTCCCGCCGCCCAGATCAAACTGCTTTCGCCAGAACAGGTTCATCTCGCTTTCGATGGCCACCACCCGATCGGTGCCTGTCATCATCAGAAAATTGTCGTGATAGATGATTCTCTTGCCTTCTGCGGTGGTATCGACGTGACTGATGGTCGCTGGGACACCCCGGAACATGCGCCTGAAGATCAGCTTCGAACATTGAAGAATGGCGAGATCGCGCAGCCCTGGCATGACGTGACCACAGCCATTTCGGGACCGGCCGCCGCCGCGCTTGGCGGGCTGACCCGCATCCGGTGGCAACGCGCCCAGGGCAAGCCGATGGATGAGGCGTTCAAGCCCGGCAAGCATCTTTGGCCGGACTGCATCAAGCCGGATTTCGAGGATATCGACATCGCGATAGCCCGGACCGAGCCGCCCGAGAAGGATTCCTCGATCACGGCAGAGATCGAGGCGCTCTATCTGGACAGCATCGCTGCCGCAGAAGATTACGTCTATCTGGAATCTCAGTATTTTTCATCCGATGAAATCGCCGAAGCCGTGGCTGCGCGCCTGTCCGAGAAGGGCGGCCCGGACATCGTCGTCATTAACCCCGACGCCGCGCAGGGCCTTGTTGAAGACGAGGCGATGCATGTCACCCGCAGCCGGCTGATCCGCGAATTGCAGGCCGCAGATCATGAGGGGCGCTTTCGCATCCTGTATCCCGTCAACGCCGCCGAGGAGGCGATTTACGTTCACGCCAAGGTCACGATCATCGATGACTGCTTCCTGCGCATCGGGTCGAGCAATATTGACCGGCGCTCCATGGGTTTTGACACGGAATGCGATGTCGCGCTGAAGGCGGATGACGATGATGACCGCCGCACCGTGCGCGAATTGCGCAACCGGTTGCTGGGCGAGCATATGAACTGTGAACCCGCCGAGGTGGACGAGGCGATCCGTCGCGACGGTCTGGTCGCGGCGGTGGACAGCCTGAACCCGCAGACCGGACGCGGCCTTCGCCCGATCGTGCCAAAAGACGAAACCGTGCTCGGCAAGTTTCTGTCGGACACGCGATTGTTCGATCCGCGTTATCGCCACAGCGCACAGGCAAGGCTTGGCATCACCTCGCGACACGCGATGATGGGGGCAGCGATTGTTGCGCTTGGCCTTGTGATTTGGTTTCAGCGGCCTTCCCGGAGATCACGCGGGCACTGGCGTCGTAATCGCTTGATATGACGGGCGGCGCGGCCCATTCTGACGCCGAACGAAAAGCGGAAGGCGACCGTTGTGTTGGAAAAACTTGTTTTTATAGTTGGTTACGGTCGCAGCGGCTCGACCTTGCTTGATATGATGCTGGACAGCGACCCGACTGTTTTCGGGGCGGGAGAGATGTCCACGATCTGCCGCCACGTCTGGCCGAATAACGAATATTGCTCGTGCCACGAAAGGGTGCAGGATTGCGTGCTGTGGTCGAAGATCATGGCGGACTGGCAGGCCGGCGGGGTCGATCTGGCCGAGCATGCCAGGTTGCAGCGCCGGATCGAACCGGTCGTGTCGCCTGCGCGCTATCTCGGCGGGAAAAGCTGGCGGCAGTATTACGATCAGACGCTCGCGCTAATGCGTCTTTCTGCGCAACATGCGGGCCAGCCCGTGCTGCTCGACAGTTCGAAATCGCCCGGTCGCGGTCTGGCGCTGGCGCGTGGTGCGCAGGCCGACGGACTGGATATGCGCGTGATACATCTGGTGCGCGACCCGCGTGCCGTTGCCTATTCGATGTCAAAGCCGATGAAGGTCGATACTGCGGCCGGCGTTCAGAAGAAACTGCGCGCGCACCCGGTGGCGCGGACGGCATTGCGCTGGAACTTCGTGAACTCTGGCGCCGATGCGCTGATGCGGCTTATCCCGGAAGGGCACGCGATCCGCGTCCGCTACGAAGACCTCGTCGCCGATCCGGCTGCAACGCTCCGCGCAATAGGCGAGGCGGTCGGCCTGGATCTTGCCGATCTCGGCAACCGGATCGCGGCGGGTGAGGCTATCGCAGCCGAACATCAGGTCGCGGGCAGCCGCATCCGCATGTCCGGGCCGATGTCGCTGAAGGCCGACATGAACTGGCAGGACCGTATGTCGCCGTCGGCGCAGCGACAGGTGGAAAGGCTTCTTGGCAAGCGGATGCGGCGCTATGGGTATTCGTAAGCGTCGTCCGGCTCTTCATCCTCGGCATCCGGTATCAGGCTGAGCGAAATCGCCAGAAACCAGGGCACGGCCCAGAAACGCGCATAGAAATGCGCCAGCCCGTTCTGGACCAGCGCCAGCATGACGATGGTGGTGATTGTCAGCGCGCCGTACCAGCGGGTCTTGCGCGACAGCAGCACCGGCAACCCGACCAGAAGCCCGGTCATCATCATCCCGAAATGCCCCAGGAGGCTTATCAGCCCACCTTCCGCAAGCAGCAGCAGATAGGTGTTATGGACGGGCGCGCCCTCGGCGCTGATCAGACGATACTGGTTCGCGCCAAGCCCCAGCAGGATCGTATCGCGCGTGACGCCATAAGCCTCGTGGATCAGGAACATGCGGTCCGAGAATGTGCCCGCCTCGTCCAGATTTCCCGTCTCCAGCGCGCCGAGAACGCGCTTGATGAAGATTTCCGGCAGAAACAGCTCTCCCCAATTGTAGATCACGAAGAACAGCAGAAAGCCCACGACGACCATACCGGCCAGCAGGCGCAACGCGCCGCTGAAAAGGGCAAGGCTGAACATGCCTATGGCCGTCAGGAAGAACCCGGTGTTCGACCCCGTCAGCAGCAGACCGTATCCCAGCGGCGCAATCAGGATGAGCAGCAGATACATCCTGATCTGTCCGGTGAAATACATCCACATGCTGAACGTGATGGCGAGCGCGGCAAGCGCACCTGCGGCATTCTCGCGTTCGACCAGCGATGACAGGCGTCCGCTGGGGGTGACGAAACGGAAATCCTTGGGCGCGAATTCCATATACCAGGCACCGTGCAGCATGACGAACACCATGGCGAGCACGAAGATCTTGATCAGAAGAAGCACCTCTGCGCGCGGACGCTGCAGAAACAGCAGCGGAATGAGCATCAGCGAAAAGCAATATTGGGCGACCACTTCCAGCCCCGCCTGCAGGTCGCCGTTCACCGCCGAACTTGCCAGAAGCCCGAAGATCAGCAGAAACACGCTGCAATACCACGCCTTCGATGCCCGCCCGAACGGATGCAGGGGTATGCGCCCGGTGACGTACATCAGGATCAGCGTCATCATTGCAAAGACATCGCTCGCCGTCACATAGGCGAAATCCGCGCGAAGATAGTTGATTGGCGACAGAAAGACCGTGATCCCGGCAAAGATCATCTCGGCGCGCCAAAGCGACTGATGGCGCGCTTGCGGCGGCGCGGCCGTGTCCGTCAAAAGGGTATACTCGGTCAAAACTGTGTTCCGTAACCGTCAGCACGGTGAAAAGACCGTCCGATTATGTGGCCGCAAGGGATTCGCCGCAAGACGCTTTGTCCCGCGCAAGCGATCGTGCTACGGCTTGGCCCCGACGTAACGAGTGCGGCTGCGGGCCACTCAATCAAGGACATGGTCATGGCGCGGACACGCATCCTGTTTCCCTTTGCCGGCGATACCGGACTCGGCGGCAGCCACGTTTCGGCGCTTGATCTGATTGCGGGTCTGGACCCGGAACGCTTCGATCCGCGCATTCTTCTTCACCAGCAAGAGGGGAAGGTCGGTGCCTATGCCCGCGAATTGGGTCTGGATTTCGAAGTCGCCCCGGATCTTCCGCTGATGCGCAGCCGGAACAACCCGCGGAAGGCCGATATAGGTGTGCCGCGCTATCTTCTGCGGAACATCCCGCGCCTCATGGCCGAGATCCGCCGCATTGATCCCCAGATCGTTCACACCAATGAAGGCCGCATCCACACCAATTGGGTCATCCCGACGAAACTTGCGGGGCGCAGGCATCTTTGGCATCACCGCCAGGACCCGCGCGCCTTTGGCATCAACAAGCTCGCGCCGCTGTTTTCGGACGCGATCGTCAGCGTATCGGAATTTTCGCATCCCGTGCGCCCGGTCCGGTCGGTCAGCAGCCGCTTTACAGTCGTGCGCAGCCCCTTCGATTTCAGCGCCGATATCCCCGACAAGGCAGATGCCCGTCAGATGATCCTGACAGAGTTGAGCCTTCCCGCCGAAACGCTGCTTCTTGGCTGGTTCGGCACGCTTACCGAACGCAAGAAGCCCGTCCGCTTTGCCGAGGCCGTCGCCGAAATCTCGCGCGCGATGCCCGACCGGCCGGTCCACGGGCTTCTGTTCGGTGGCTCGGTCGAGGCGCATTCGACGCTGGACCAGCAATGCGCCGCGCGCGCGAACGAACTCGGGATCGAGTCTCAGGTGCATCTGATGGGCTTCCGCAAGCCGCTTGCGCCTTATATGGCCGGGGTCGATCTGAACATCGTCACCGCGCTGCACGAACCCTTCGGGCGCACCCTGATCGAATCGATGTATCTCGGGACGCCGGTGATCGCGACGCGGCACGGCGGCAATCCCGAGGCGATCGAGGACGGGAAAACAGGCTTTCTGGTCGAGCCAGAGAACCCCGCAGCTTTCGTTGCCCCCGCGCTGAAGCTGAGCGCCGACCGGGCGCTTTACGACACCATCGCGCGTGCTGCGCAGGCAGATGTCACCGCGAAATACGGGCGTGAAATCCATATCCGCCAGATTTCCGAAATCTACGACCGGCTTTCCCCGCCGATCTGACGACGCGAGCCGTCAGCGGGATGCGCCGAAAGATGCTGCGCATCGGTCAGGTGAACGGCTCGCAGCAGGTTGATGACATCCGACTGCCGGGATGCGCCGCTTTTCTGATAGATATTGCGCAGGTGGTAATTCACCGTCGGCCGCGCAATCGACATCATTTCACCGATTTCGTCCAAGCGCATGCCTTCGGCCAGAAACGCCGCCAGCCGGGATTCGGTCGGGGTCAGCCCGATCGCCTCGGCGACCAGTTCGCCGCCCAGATAGCCCCAATGCGCCGAGGCGAACGTCGTGGCGGCAAAGACCGTTTCGGGCTCGCCGGGGTCGGTCAGGGCCAGAATCACCACGAACAGGTGCTGCGTGGTATTGCTGTGCGAAACGCCGGTCGGGATCATGCGGAAATCCAGCACGCCCGGACCCGGTAGCATCTCGCTGCTTTCCGCGCGGTTCGCCTGCCCCACATGACGCGCGACCCATCCCCGGATCGTATCCGCATTCGTCCTTGGCAAGCCGCGCGCTGCACGATTGCAGAAAATCTCGTGACCCTGCGCGTCAAACAGCTCGATGCCGAAGGACAGGCGGTCCATCAGGTCAAATGCCGCGTTCAACCGTGGAGAGCGACCCTCTGCGCTTTCCTTTTCCAGAACCGCAAGCCTGACCCGCGCCGCCTGACGGATCTGCACCTCAAGCGAGGCGACGAGCATCGGGTGATCGACCGGCTTCACAAGATAGTCGTCAGCCCCCGCCAAACGTCCCGCGACCATGTCCGAAGGCTCGGCAAATTCCGACAGGACGATGATCGGCATTTCACCAAGATCGGGCCGTTCGCGCCGGATCTGCTGAAGAAACGCGATCCCGTCATGATCGGGAAGCGCCTGATCGCACACCATCGCCGCAAACCGCAGATCGCCCATCAGAAACATCGCATGATCGGAATCGCGCGCCCAGACCACGGTGAAACCGTTTTGGTCCAGCATATCGCCAAGATCGGCGCGCAAAGCCGTATCTGCCGTGCAAATGATGATCCGTTGACGTCTGACAGGGGCGGTGCGGCTAGTCATCGCCGCCACCGGGATCGTATCGCTGCGAAAGCGAAGCATTCCCCGTGCCGCCTGCGCGGGTTACTGGTATGCCCCTACGCTTCGGCATCTGAAAGAACCTCAAGCAGAGAGGACGTAAGGGTGTCCAGCTCTGCCGCTGTCCATGTCGGATCAACGAGGAAGGCCAGACTCGTCTCGCCCAGTTCGCGGGCCGCAGGCAACGGCTCTGCGGGGCGGTTGCCGGGCGCGGCGAATACCTCCTCAAGATAGATTTCCGAACAGCTTCCGGAAAAGACCGGCAGGCCACGGGCGTTCGCTTCGGCAAGGATGCGGTCGCGGTCCCAGCCCTTGGCCATCCGCTCTGGCCGGACATAGGCATAGAAGCGATACCAGGCATGCGTCAGTCCGTCATCCGGCATAGGGATGCGCAGCAAATCGGACTGTTCCAGCGCGGATGCCAGCCGTGCCGCATTATCCCGGCGGGCCTCATGCCATTCCGGCAGGCGGCGAAGCTGCACGCGCCCGATCGCCGCCGAAGGTCCGGTCATGCGAAGGTTGGTTCCCGGTCCGGCCGCGTGCAGCCAGCGGAAGCCGGGGGCCGGATTCGGCGCGAAGACAAGCGTGCGGTCCTTGCCGTGATCCTTGAAGCTCCACATCCGGTCATAAAGGGCGTCGTCATCTGTCACGATCATCCCGCCCTCGCCGCCGGTGGACATGATCTTGTCCTGACAGAACGAGTAGGAACCGATTGTGCCCAACCTGCCAAGGATTTGCCCGTCGATCCGCGCGCCATGCGCCTGCGCGCAATCCTCGATCACCCATAAGCCATGCTTACCCGCCAGCGCCATGATACCGGCCATGTCGCAGGGCCAGCCGGCCAGATGCACCGGAATGATACCCCGCGTCCGTTCGGTGATAAGCGGCGCGATGGTTTCGGGTGTGATATTGCCGCTGTCGCGGTCGATATCGGCAAAGATCGGGGTGCCGCCCGCCAGCAGTACGCAGCTTGCCGAAACGACGAAGCTGCGCGGGCTGACGATGACCTCGTCACCGGGCTGAAGATCCAGCGCCCGCAACGCCGAATCAAGCGTGACCGAGCCATTGGCCATTGCGATCGCATGGGCCGTGCCGGTATGGGCCGCGAACTCGTCTTCGAAGGCGCGCACATCCGGTCCGGTCCACGCGTTCACCTTGCCCGAGCGCATGACCTCGGTGACCGCCGCGATCTGTTCGTCGTCGAAGACCGGCCATGTTTGAGAGCGTTGCATGATCTATTCTACCATTCTTACGGTGACAAAGCCCTCTGCCGCGTGACGGTGGACCGTCGCGCCGCGAAGGGTGGCAAGGGCGGTCAGCGACTCGACCGAACGTTCATGCGGCGGCGCCTTCTGCTGGCTTTCAAACAGCGCGAAGGCGTCCAGCTTGCGCTGCAGCGTATCCGTGATGTCGACAAACAGGTTCGGCAGGAAGCCGGGCGTCAGATAGGGCGCGTTCCAGTTCGTTTCCGACAGCGTTTCATAGGCGAAGATGCGCGCCGGATAGTCATGCTGGTGCGGCCGCGACGCGACAAGCGCCGACAGAAAGCTGAGCTGATGATCCAGATGGATGTCGCCCGGATGCGGCGCGAACAGCGTGCGGGGGCCAATCTGCTGCACGATGGTCGCAATCGCACGGTTCAGATCGGCATGGGCAAATTCGCCCAGCTCCGCCGCCGGGCAGTCAAGATAATGGGTCTGCGTGACGCCCAGAAGGGCATGCGCGGCTGCGGCCTCGGCCCGGACGCGATCAACCTGATCGGCTGCGAAACGCGGCGCGCGCCCCGTTGTGACGATGGCGACATGGACCTCTGCCCCGGCATCGGCAAGCCGCGCCATGGTGCCGCCCACGCCCAGCACCTCATCATCGGGATGCGGTGCGATGACCAGAACAGGTCCTTCCTGTGCGATACCTGAAGCCATTAAGTCCTTCCCAAAATCGTGTGTCGGCCAAGTTTTTCCGGTCCGTTCCATTCCAGCAGATCTATGCAGCGACCATCGCCGCACATCACGGTGACGGCGTCAGGGGCAACGTCCTGCACCTGCCCCGGCATTCCGATGAAATAGCCCTCGCGCGGGTGGCGCCTTGCGCGGGTGACTGTAACGGTCGCTCCCTTCGCGCTGCGTGTTGTAGCGCCGGGATAGGGGGGGCCAACGGCGCGGATCAGACGCTCGATCTCGTCGGCGCTTCTGGTCCAGTCGATCTCGCCGTCTTCGGGCCGGCGGCGCGCACAGATGCTGGCCTGCGCGTGATCCTGCGGCGTTGCGGGGCGTTCGCCATTGGCAAGCTGGCCGACCAGATCCGGCAAAAGCCGCGCCATCTCGTTCACGGAAAGGTCGTAAAGGCCCCGCGCGTCGATCGTCTCGGGGTCGATGTCAAAGACGCTCTGCGCGGCGATCGGGCCGTCATCGACACCCTCGTCGATCCAGAACAGGGTTGCGCCGGCTTGGCGCTGCGCCGTCAGGATCTGCCAGGGAATCACCGCCCGCCCGCGCATCTTCGGCAGCGGCGCGGGGTGAAAACCGATCACCCCAAGGCGCGGCAGGTCCAGCATCTCGCGCCCGACAAGCTGTGACCAGCCGATGATGAGGATCAGGTCGGGGTTCAGGCCCCGAAGCTCTTGCACCAGATCGGCATCATCGGTTCGCGGAACGCGACGCAGCGCAATTCCGTGTTCGGATGCAATCGGCGCAAGATCGGCGAAATCGGAATGCGAATCAGCTTTGGCAAGCGGCAGCGTCACGACCAGATCAGGGGCCATGCCCGCCTCGCAAAGCGCCTGAAGCGCGCGGGCAGAGCCTTCAACCGCCCCGATGAATACGGTTGTGAGAGGGTTGTTCTTTGCGGTCATGCATTCGCCTTTGCAGCAGCGTCGAGCGAGGCGCCGAACTGGGCGCGTGCCCATTCGGTCGCGGCGTTCAGGCGCGAATCATCACGTATTTCGCCGCGCAGCGGCACCATTATCGTCTCGGCCAGCACACGCAGATCCAGACGTGGCGTGCGATGCGCGACGTACCAAAGGTCGAGTGCCAGCTTTTCGGTATTCGAAAGCCGGGTGTTCCCGTTCACCTGCGCCCATCCGGTCAGACCCGGCCGGACAGAATTCCTGAGCTTTCCCAGCGCACCGAACCCGTCCAATGTCGAAGGCAAAAGCGGGCGCGGACCCACAAGGGCCATCTGGCCGCGCAGCACCAGCCACAGCTGTGGAAGCTCGTCACAGCGCAGGCGTCGCACGATTCTGGTGAAGCGCGTCTCTCGTTCGGCATCGGGAAGCAGATCGCCATTCGCATCGCGCGCGTCTGACATGGTCCTGAATTTCGGGACAAGGATATTGCGCCCATCCAGACCCGCGCGGGTCTGGCGAAACATTAACGGCGATCCGAGTTGAATTCGCAAAGCTAATGCAACGATAAGTTGAATTGGCAGAGAAATCAGGAACAGAAGGAACGCGATCAGCACCTCTTGATTACGAGTCACGTTAACCGTCCACTACCTGTTCAACACAACAACCACAGCACTGCCCAAAACGGGGCATGTCTTTGAAACGAGATTGATAAACCTGATTTCGACCCCCCCATCTTGCTGCACCGCGACATTTTTTTCAAGTTTCCATTTCTTTGATCGGCATTCTGGATTAGTTTCAGGGCGTACCTCTAGTTGCATTGTTTCCCGGAAAATGGCCCCTGCTAAAATTGTTCATGTGATTACGGGCACCGCGATCGGTGGCGCTGAGATCATGCTATTGCGCTATCTCCGCGCCCTCGGCGACGCCCGCAGTAACCACACAGTCGTCTCGATGATGCCCTGCGGTCCGGTTGCGGACATGATTCGCGATGCGGGGGTCGAGGTTATCGACCTTCAGGCGGGTTCCGCCGCGCGCATCCCTTCCGCCATCGGTCGGCTTCGGTCGATCATCGCGCGTAAATCGCCCGATGTCGTGCATGGATGGATGTATCATGGAAGCCTCATCTCGGCATTGGCGCTGCGGCTTGCGCGGCGCGCCGATATCGGGCTGGTCTGGGCGATCCATCATTCACTTTCCGATCCGGCAAAGGAAAAGCCCATGACTCGGGCCGTTCTTCGCGGGCTGCGCATGCTGTCAGGCCGGGCCGACTGCCTGACCTATTGCTCTCGCCAGTCGGCGGAGCAGCATCTCGCCTACGGGCTTGAGGCGGATCGCAACGAATTCGTGCCGAATGCCATCGATACGACAGAATTTCGCCCTGATCCCCTTGCTGGTGAAAGGCTGCGCGCGGCTGCCGGCATTCCCGAAGGCCGCTTTGTCGTCGGCAGCGTGGCGCGCGCGCATCCTATGAAAGACCATGTCAGCTTCACGCGCGCCGTCGCGGCCCTTGCCGAACGCGGCATGGATGTGCACGGCGTGCTGATCGGCGCCGGCCAGCCCGACAGCCCCGCCGCTGCCGAAGCATCGAAGCTTGGGATCAAGGAACGCTTCACGGCGCTTCCTGCCCGCGACGACATCGCGCAGCTGATGCCCGGGCTGGATGTCTATCTTCTGTCCTCCGCCTGGGGCGAGGCCCTGCCTCTGGCCGTTGGCGAGGCAATGGCATCCGGTGTCATCCCGGTCGTCACAGATATCGGCGATTGCGCCTGGCTCGTCGGCGATTCCGGTGCAACCTGCCCCCCCGAGAGGCCCGACCTTATGGCAGACGCCATTCAACATTTCCTGCAACTCCCCCCGGCAGAGCGCGAGGCGCTTGCCGCGGGCGCGCGTGCACGGATCGAGGATCAGCTTTCAATGCGCGACTATATCGCACGCCATGACGAAATTTATCACCGCGCTCGGGCAGAGCGCAGCGCGGCACAGCCGGCGGTAGCAGCATGAACGACCCGATCCGCCGTCGCCCCCGCCAACCCGTCAAGGCCGCACCTGCCCGTGTCGAGCGCATGGACAGCGAAGAGTTCATGCAGCTTCTGCGGCGCAATATCTGGCTGATCCTCGTCGTTGTGCTGCTGGTGATAGGCGGGACTGCCGCCTATCTGATGCGCCAGACCCCGCTTTATTCGGCTCAGTCGGCAATGGCGCTGACCAATTCCGAGGTCAGGATCAGCCAGATCGACACCCAGATGGAGGTCTATGACCTGACGAGGGCACGGGTCGAGACAGAGTTGGACCGCCTGCGCTCGCGCAGCTTTGCCGAAGATGTCGCCTCGCGTCTGGACCTGTTCGCGAACACGGAATTTCTGCCTGTGACGGAGGACGGCCCGCCGTTGGGAAGTTCCGAACGTGCGCGCGCCGTCATCGACAAGCTGCTGAAATCCTACAGCGTTCAGCGCACCGGCGAGAGCTTGGTCATCACCATCATGGCCGAGGCCGCCTATCCCCAGCTTGCCGCAGACATCGCGAATGGCGTGGTCAATGCGTTCATTGACCAGTCCGTGACCCGCCAGGTCGAGGGGATCGAGCGTTCAACCGAATACCTGCGCCGCCAGATCGACACGAGCGGCGAGCAACTGACGCTAGAACAGATGCAGATGGCGGACTTCATCCGCGAGAATGTGCTGGACGACGCAGAGCTTCCCGAAAGGCTGCGCCGCGAACGCAGCCACATGACATCGGTTCTGGCGGTCATGGACGGTCGCGCGCAAGGCGATACGGCAGAGCGTCAGAAGCTGGAAGCTGACCTGAAAGAGGTCGAGGACCAACTGGCCGAGCGTACGCGCAACGAAATGCAGCTCAGCCGGATGGAACGCAGCGTCGATCTGCTGAGCACGCGCTATCAGACCATGGTCGAACGCCTGAATCAGCTTGAACCGCAGCGCGATCAGGTCGATCCCGATGCCCGTCAGGTGACAGCGGCAGAGGTACCTTACGAACCGTCCTGGCCCAATATCCCGACAACGCTGGCGCTGGCGCTGCCTGCCGGGCTGGTCCTCGGGTTTATTCTGGCGCTGCTGCGCAGCAGCATGAACCGCCAGATCTGGACCGGCGCGCAGGCCACACATCTGACGCAGCTTCCCAATCTGGGCAATATCCCGCGCCTCGCAGGTCGTCGCCTGTTCGGACGCAAACATGCGCCGACGCGCTTTCTGCGCCGCTTCCCGCGATCAGAGTTCTCAGAGGCGATCCGGTCACTGGTCACGATCTGGTCCAGCCAGGGGACAAGCAATGTCCGGCACCGGCTGGCCATGGTCACATCGGCCCTGCCGAACGAGGGCAAGTCGACCGTGGCGACCTCGCTCGCCGCAGTCGCGGCGCTTGATGGACAACGTGTGCTGCTGCTTGACTTCGATCCGCATCGTGCCGGCGCCAGCCTGATGATCGAAGGCAACCGCGAAGCGCACCCGCTAGGCGCGCTGAATGACGGCTCCGTTCCTGTGGGTGACGCAATCTATCCCGTGCCGGAATACGAGAATTTCGATGTGCTGCGGATCGACCGCGACAGCCGCCTGACGCCGAAGAATATCGACGACTTCGGTGAGACGGTGCTGCCGCAGCTCACGTCGGAATACGACCTGATCGTGATCGACACGCCGCCGGTTCTGGGCATGGCCGATGCCGCGCGGGTGGGTATTCTGGCCGACGAGACGCTTGTGGTCGTGCGTGCCGGCAAGACCCCTGAAAGCGCGCTGCGCAACTGCGTCGAAAGGCTGGAAGACAGCGGCGTCCGCCTTTCCGGTACTGTCCTGAACGATATTGACCCGCGTCGTTATCGCCAGATGAACCTGGGTGGAGGTTATGGCTATTACTGATGCGCAGACCAAAGGTGCCGGCGCGGTGCTTCTGGCCATAGGCCTTTTTCTGTTCACCGCAGCCATGCCCGGCGCGAGCCATGCCGAAACCGCGTTTCCCGGCGCGGTCGGCTATGGTGCAGAAGCAACAGGCTGGCGCGGCGGCAAGCTTATCCCGGTCACCAACCTGCGCGACAGCGGGCGCGGAAGCCTGCGCAACTGCGTCGAAAAGAAGATACCGCGCGTCTGCGTCTTCCGGGTTTCGGGGACAATCATGCTGCGCTCGGCGCTGATGGCGCGCTCTAACCTTTATATCGCGGGTCAGACCGCGCCGGGTGATGGCATCCAGCTTCGCAACGCCAAATCGCGTCAGGGGCCGCTCATCGTGAAAGAGGCTCGCGATGTGGTCGTGCGCTTTCTGAAGCTGCGCCCAGGTCCCGGTGTCAAGGGCGCGCCGAATGTCGATGGCATCACGGTCGAGAATGCCTCAAATCTCTATTTCGGCAATCTGTCTCTGATGTTCTCGGTCGACGAAAGCTTCAATATCCACGTCAATAACGGCACGGCGACGGATATCACACTGGCAGACAGTATTCTGGCCTTCAGCCTGGATCATTCCACACATCCCGAAGGCCGCCATTCCAAGGGCGCGCTGATCTGCTCGGGGGACGGAACCAACAATTCCTGCGGGCGCATCAGCCTGCTGCGCAATATCTTCGTTCACCACCGCGACCGGAACCCGGACCTGAAGGGAACCGATACCGGCCCGATCGAGGTCGTCAACAACATCTTCTACGACGCCATCAGCCAGTTCGGAGAGTTCTACGACCTGCTCGGCGACCTTCAGGTGGCCTATGTTGGAAACCTCGCGCTGCGCGGCCCCTCGTCCACAGAACGTGCCAATGTCGCGCTTGAGGTCTTCGACTGGACCGACGGCAACGATATCTCGGTTTGGGCGAACGACAATGAGGCGCGGGATTGCGAAACCGGCACCCCGTTCGACATTCTGGGGCCCGATGCGCAAACCCATCAGGCGGCAGAACCCATCCCCACGACAATCGAGCCGATGCCGGTTGGCGAATTGCTGACCGTATTGCCCGAACGGGCGGGCGATAACCTGCCGGAACACCGCCACCGTGACCGTCTGGACAAGCGCGCCCTGTCCAATCTGGCAGATTGCAGCGGCAAGGTCATCGACCATCCCCGGGCCGTGGACGGGTGGGCCGACATCCCGCCATCGCAGCCGCCGGAAGACAGCGACGGTGACCTGCTTCCCGACGAGTGGGAGGCCGGGCAAACCGGTCTTGATCCCGACCGCGCCGACGATCCCTGGCAGATCCTTGACTCAACCGGTCATTCTGCCGTGGAGAGCTGGCTCGCAGAGCTGGCAGGAGACACATGAGCCAAGGCAAACGCAAAGACCAGAACTTCGCGCCGTTCGCGAGGCGCATTGCGCAACCCTGCGGCGCGGCATTTGCGACTTTCGTGCTGGCGGCCGCGATGGTCCAGTCCCTGCCCGCCCTTGCGCAATCGCCGCAGCCCGCCGCCGCCGAAGCACAGGAAGCTTACCGCCTTCAGCCGCAGGACAAGCTTCTGATCCGGGTCATGACCTGGGACTTTCGGCAAAACAGCATGACCGGCTGGGAAGGTCTGTCTGGTGAATACACGATCAGCCCCGAAGGCAATCTGCATCTTCCGCTGACCGGTTCGCTGAGCGCTGTGGGCCTGACCCAATCCGATCTGGCAGACCAGCTTTCCGATCTTCTTCGCCGCCGCGCCGGGCTGGACGACCAGCCGCAGCTTTCGGTCGAACTCGTTTCAAGCCTGCCGGTTTATGTGCTGGGCGCTGTTGAACAGAGAGGCGCGGTGCCGTTCCACCCCGGCCTGACCGCCCGGCAGGCGCTTGCCCTTGCCGGTGGCATATTCCGGACGCCGCAAAGCGCCGACATCGCCCGCGGCATCATGCTGTCGGGCGAAGCGACCGCCGCCGCTGACAGGCTGCGCTGGCTGAAGGCAGAACAGGCGCGCATCAGTTCCGAGCTTGCTGCGCTGGAAGCGGGCGACACCGCGCCCGCGCCTGTCGCGGGTGCCGCACCCGTCGGCGACGTGCAAAGCCAGCTTCAGGATGCGGACCGCCACGCGCGGCAGGTGCGGCTGGACAGTTATAACGACCTTCAGACCGTGTTGCGCGAACGCGGCGAAAGGCTGCAGCAGCAGCTCGCCTTGCGTGACGAACAGATCGCGGCCACCCGCAAGGAGCTGGAGGATATCACCAGCCTTAACGAGCGTGGGCTTGCGGTGAATGCGCGCGTGACCTCGCTGTCCACCTCGCTGAACGATCTTGAAGCGAAACGGCTGGAACTGGAAACCGCGCAGCTGCTGCTGGACGAACAGCTTAATCAGGCAGAGCGTGACAGCAGCACGATCAGCACCGATGCGATCGCGGATCGCCTGCTTCGCCTGTCGCAACTGCAATCCGAAATCTCTGCCGCAGAAATTCAGGAAAGGACTGCGCGCGCGCAGTTCACCGCGATGATGGATGCCGCAACGCCACAGGACGCGGGTACGATTGCGGAAACCGATCTGACTTTCGTTGTGACACGCGGCGCAGATCGCAACGAAGTTTCACCAGAGGCACGGCTGATGCCCGGCGATACGCTGGATATTCTGCCGCCTTCCGTCCAAGCGAATGAGGAATGACGACCGATGACTGATGCTTTACGGCTGCCCGACTTTATCATTGCCGGCGCAGCGAAATCGGCGACCACATGGCTTCAGCGCTCGCTTCAGCAATCTGCCGCGATCCACATGCCCGATCACGAACCGCATTTCTTCTCTCGTCGTTACGACAAGGGCATTGACACGTATCTTGAGGAACTTGGGCAGGCGCCGGACGGCGTTCTTCTGGGCGAGAAATCGAACAGCTATCTGACCGAACCGGAAGCCGCGGCGCGTATTCACAAGCATATTCCCGATGTAAAGCTGGTCTTTCAGTTGCGCAACCCGGTCGCACGCGCCTATTCGGACTATTGCATGTTGCTGCGGCGCGGCGAAGTCGATGCGGATATCGCGCAGCATCTGGACCCTGACAAGGCGGCGGAGGGCCGATTTCTGGGCGACGGACGCTATGCGCATCACCTGCAACGCTTCTATGACCTGTTCGCACCAGAGCAAATTCTGGTTCTGCGCTATGAAGACGTTCTCAGCGATCCGGAGGGCCAGCTTGCGAAGCTTGGTCAACATCTGGGGCTGAGCGATGCGCTTGCGCCGCCCCTGCAATCCCGTGTGAAAGATGCCCGTGCGACGGCGGTTCCACGTCCTTTACGCAAGATTCTGGCCCCGTTCCGGCCATTGCTCGATCCGCTTAGGGAGACTGCGCCAATGGTGAAGCTGCGAAACCTTGTCGCGCGCCCGCAGCGCTATCCGGCCTTTGAGCCTTCGCTCAAGTCGGCCGTGCGGAGCTACTATCAGCCTCAGATCGACGAATTGTCGAAGCTTACCGCGACGGATTTCGACATATGGCGCACTGACAAAGGATAGGGTGTCAACTGTTATATAGTTGCCCTTACGTCATCGGCGAATCGCCGCCGAGCAGAGCGGCGCGAGACTTTGCCTAAAGTTAACCGCGCCTTAGCAGCTGCGTTGCAGCGACCATCAACAATTCAATTAAAAGTTGAACCGCAATCAGGGTGCATCGCGGCGATCACGCGCTATGCCCCATGCAATGCAGCGCAAATCTGTATCAATGGTGTATTAATCCCACGTTCATCGACCCTAGGTGGTATTTTCCCAGCCCGTCTGAATTGACGGGGTTCTGCACCTGCAAACATGCGATGATAGGCAGAGTTAATTCGTGTAGGTGGGAAAACGGCCGCTCGCAGTCTCTGCGCAGCGCCTGGGGTATAGTAGTCATGCAAGCGAACCTGGAAGAGCTTCGTCGGTACAGTGGTGCCGCGACGAAAAAATTGCGTTTTAATAAGTCGGAACTCCGTTCAAATCGAAAACTCGTCGTTGCAGATGCGGTCGCTATCGCCCTTTCTGCCTCGATTGCAGTCGTTCTCGCTTCGGGTTCGTATTTCAGTGCGGTCGAACGTGCCGTGGTGCCGGGCTTCGTGCTGACTGCGCTGCTGGTGACGATGCCCATTCTGTTCGCATCGGGCTTCTATCGGCGGCACCGCCACTCGACTACGATGCCGGGCATGCTGGCGCTGATCCCCGGCGCAACCCTTTCGGTCATCCTGATCCTTTTGCTGACCCGCGGGACCGGCTGGATGTACCAGCTGCCGCTGACCACCTTCCCCATCATGCTTATCAGCATGCTGCTGCAATTCGTCGGCGTCCGCGTGATCGCGCGCACCCGCGAGCATCTGCGCAACCGCCCGATGGCAAGCGCCGATGGCCTGCCGGTTGTTCTGGTCGGGCTTGATGCCACCAGCGATCTGTTCATTCGCGCCGCCTTCCATGGTCTGTCGAAATACCGCGTCATCGGAATCATAGACGATTCCTTCGACAGCACGGACCTTCTGTATCATGGGGTGCCGATCCTCGGGTCGATCCGCAATCCCGCCGCGGTCATCCGCAGGCTGACGGCCTCGGGGCAGATGCCGCGCCGTCTTCTGCTGACCAAGACGGTGACGCATTTCGACCGCGACGGGATCGAAACCTTGAGCGCCTGGGCAGAGGCTCAGGGCATCAAGGTGCGCATGCTGCGCAACCTGACGGATGACGACGCGGATATTACCGGCGGTGCGACCGCCGCGACCATAGACCCGGAGGACGTGCTGACCCGTCCGCAGAAGACCGTCGAGATGCGGCTGCTGCGCGAAACCTATCGTGGTCAGAAGGTGCTTGTGACAGGCGCCGGCGGCTCGATCGGCAGCGAGCTGGTGCGCCAGATCGCCTCGCTCGATCCGGCAGAGATCGTGCTGATCGAGAACAGTGAATTCAACGCCTATCAGGTTGACCGCCTGCTTGCGCGCCATTTCCCAGACGTGCCGCGCAAGCTGCACCTGTGCTGCATCCGTGACCGAGTTCACCTGCAGGCGATCTTCGAAGAACATCAGCCGGACATGGTCTTCAACGCGGCCGCGCTGAAGCACGTCCCGCTGGTCGAGGCGAACCCCTGCGAGGGTGTGCTGACCAACGTCATCGGGACGCGGAATGTCAGCGATGCCGCGCGCTCGGTCGGCGTGCGCGCCTTCGTGCAGGTTTCGACCGACAAGGCCGTGAACACCACGAACATCATGGGCGCGACGAAGCGGGTGGCAGAATTCTATTGCCAGTCGCAGGATCTCATCAGCCGCGACACCGGCTGCGATACGCGCTTCTTTGCGGTGCGCTTCGGGAATGTGCTCGGCTCCTCTGGCTCGCTCATCCCGCTGTTCCAGGAACAGATTGCGCGCGGCGGTCCGCTGACCGTGACGCATCCGGACATGGAACGGTATTTCATGACCATCCGCGAAGCGGTCGAGCTGACGCTTGTCGCCGCGGCGCAGGGACTGCGGATGAACGACGACAATGGCCGCATCTTCGTGCTGGACATGGGCAAGCCGGTCCGCATCGTCGATCTTGCAGAGCGGATGATTCGCATGGCCGGCAAGGTGCCGGGCGAAGACATCAAGATCGACTATATCGGCATCCGTCCGGGCGAAAAGCTGTTTGAAGAGCTGTTTGACCGCAACGAGAAAATCACCCCGGCTGGCTTTGCTGGCGTAAGCTGCGCAATCCCGCATCCGGTGCCGATCTCTCGCCTTCGGGCAAGCCTGCTGCAATTGGAACAGGCCGCACGCTCTGGCAATGCAGAGGCGGTGCGGAAAGGGCTGGTCGATCTCGTGCCGGGCTTTGGTGATGAACAGCCCGAAAGCGATGTGCGACCCTTCCCGCGCCCCGTCAGCAGGCCCAGCAATCGCGGCCAGATTGCAGCCGCACAGACCGCACGCCGCGATGAAAGCCACGCGAATTCTGATCCTGGGCGAGGAAAGGCCTTCGCGTGACCGAATTTGCTACGCGCGAAATGCGCGCCGCTGTTCCGGCTGGCGCGCATGAACGCCTTACTGTTCTGGTCATCGCTGGCCTCGCCTGGTCGCTGGTCAACTTCCGTCTCGATCTGATGCGGCGTATGGTGGCGAACGGGCACCGTGTCCTTGCGGCTGCGCCCGATTTCGACCCCGAAACAGAGTCGACCCTGCGCGCCGAAGGGATCGAGCCGTTAAGCGTCCCGATGAACCGCACCGGCCTGAACCCGGCACAGGATCTGAAAACGCTCTCGGCCCTTCGGAAGCTGATCCGCGATCGCCGTCCTGATGTGGTGCTTCCCTATACGATGAAGCCCATCGTCTGGGGCACACTCGCCGCGCGGCTGGAAGGGAACACCCGCTGCTACCCCTTGTTCACCGGGCTTGGCTACGCCTTCTCGGACCCGAACCCCAAGGGCAAGCGCCGTCTGGTCCGGCGCATCGCGATAGAACTGCACCGCCGTGCCTTACGCTCTGTCAAACTGGGCTTTTACTATAACGCGGCAGAGCTGCATGATCTGCGCCGCTTCAGGATGATCCCGGAACAGACCCGCATGGTCGCGATACCCGGATCGGGCGCGGATACAGAGCGTTTTGCACCCACGCCGATCCCCGACGGCCCACCGGTCTTTCTGTTCATCGCGCGGATGCTGCGCAGCAAGGGCTTGGAAGATCTGTTGGCGGCCGCGCGCATCCTGCGTGCGGAAGGTCGTGACTTTCAGGTCGCCCTGCTGGGTCCGACCGACACCAACCCTGACGCCGTTGACGAGGGTACGCTGCGGCAATGGCACGAATCCGGTGATGTCGTCTACCACGGCGCGACGCGTGACGTGCGCCCCTATCTGGCCGACAGTCATGTTCTGGTGCTGCCGACGCGCCTGCGCGAGGGCGTGCCGCGCACGATCCTTGAGGCGATGTCATCCGCGCGCCCTGTCATCACGACCGACGCGCCCGGATGTGGCGAAACGGTCGGCGATGGTGATGGCGGGTTCGTGGTTCCGGTTGGCGATGTCGATGCGCTGGCATCTGCGATGCGTCGTTTTATCGACGATCCGCAGCTCGCGGCACGAATGGGTCAGCAGGCGCGGGCCAGAGTTTGTCGAAACAATGATGTTCATCTCGTGAATCGGTTGCTTCTTACCGAAATGGGTCTGGAACGCGAAACACCTGCGGCGCAGAATGCGCCTGGAAAACTCGCAGTGGTCGGCGCAGTCGCCTGATTGGCGGCGATCCACAGTCTCAAATCACGCTAACACAAAAGGCCAGAAGACTAGCGGCATGAAAATACTGTTCATACAAGGTGGCTTCGGGGCTGGTGGCGCCGAAAAGGTAATGGCTGACGTGGCAGCGCATCGTTTGGCGCAGGGCGACGAGGTCGATGTCGCGGCGATGGTGATGCCCAAGGAGGGCTCGTTTTTCGATTACCCGGCAGGCGTGCGTCTGCATGTGCTGGACGCGCCGAACCGAAAACCTGGTGGGCGCTTGCTTCAACCCCGCAGAGCTTTCGCAATCCGGCGGCTGATAAAGAAAGTGCAGCCGGATATCATCGTCAGCTTCCTGACCAAGGTGAACTGCCTGACGCTTCTCGCGGCCACAGGGACCGGGATTCCGGTCGTGATTTCCGAACGCAACAACCCTGCAGTGCAGTCCGCCCGCTTCTGGCGTCGGCTTCAGATCGCGCTGATGCCCCGCGCGGCGGGGATCGCCATGCAAACCGAAGGCGCCGCGTCCGACCTGCCGCCAGCGCAGCAGGCACGCTCGCATATCATTCCCAATCCGTGCCTTCCGGTTGCCTATACCCCTGCCCCGCCGTCGGATACGTGCCGTTTTGTCGCGGTCGGACGGTTGGATCACCAGAAGGGTTTCGACATGCTTCTGGACGCATTTGCACGTCTGCCGCGCGAATTGCCGGCCAATCTGACGATCTTCGGTGAAGGCAAGGCGCGCCCGAGGCTGGAAAAGCAAATTCGCGATCTTAAGCTGGAAGGCCGCGCAAGGCTGGGCGGGCTGGTCCCGACTGCCGCCGACTGGCTGAGCAAGGGCGACGCCGTGGTTGTCAGTTCGCGCTATGAGGGCTTCTGCAACGTGGTGGCAGAGGCGACATGTTCCGGTTTTCCCACCATCTCGTTCGATTGCCCGTTCGGGCCGTCCGAGATGGTGCGTGACGGCAAGAACGGCCTTCTGGTCGCGAATGGCGACATCGTCGGGCTGGGTGCCGCCATGACATGGGTCGCCAGCGACCGAGCGCTTCGCGAAAGGCTGGGCAAATCTGCCCATATTGTCGCGGACAAACTCGACCCGGCGCATATCATGTCGCAATGGGACACGATCATTGCCGAGGCGATGACGGTGCCTCAGACAGCCGAGAGCTTCGCCTCAAGCTGATCCAGCGATGTAATAACGGTCTGCGCGGCATGTTCCGCGTCAGGCGCGGCACCGTCATGGACCCGTTCGGGCCGCAGGATCTGCACGGTCAGCCAACCCAGCCGGTTGGGCGTCACGAAATCTTTCGCCGCGTTATCCGCAACGTAAACACAGCGTCGACCCCGCGCCGAGGCTTCGATTTCCTCATAGGCGCGGGGATGCGGCTTGCCGAAACCCTTTGGCCATTGACCCGTCGGAATGACCTGATCGCAGAAGGCATCAAGGCCAAGCGCCGCGATCTTCGCGCGCTGCGTGGCCTCTGGTCCGTCGGTGATAAGCCCGAATGGGCCACGGCCTGCGTTCAGAAAACGCTTCGCATCGGGGCAAAGCGCAACCTGAGGATCATGCCCGCGATACAGCGCGACCAGTTCCGCCACGGGCTGCCGCCCTGCCAGACCGGCGATACGCAGCGCCTCGTCGAAAATGGCGGATCGGTGCGGGCCGTCGAAAAGCTCGCGGCAGATCTTTGCAAAGCCGGTGATCCCATGCCGAGAGGCGACGTATGCCCCCACCGCGTCAAATCCGCTGAAGGCGAAATCACGCTCCAGATACAGGGTGTCGTCCAGATCGAACACGATCCTGAGCGGCTGCATCGCCATCGTTCAGCTCAGCCGGTGAAAACTGCGTCGTCGTAACGCAGCATTGTCACCCCATCGCGCCAGTCGTCGCCGGCATCCGATTGCCGGCCTGCGACCTCGGCGATCAGCCAGTCGGCAAAGCGCGCGCCGGCATGATGGGCCAGCGGATAGCCACCGCCGAAGCGTGCATTGATCTCGATGACTTTCGGGCCGAGACGCGGGTCGTCAATCACCTGGAAGCACATCACGCCGCGCGCGTCAGGCAAGGCGCGGCAAATCCCCTCGGCCAACGCGCGCAGATCGGCGCGGCGCTCTGTCCGACCTTTCTCGACCTCGCCGGCGCGGGTCTGAATACGCAGATGCGGGATCACGCAGCGCAGTTCTCCGCCCTCGTCGACGAACATGTTTACGGTGTATTCTGCACCTGTCAGGACCGGTTGGAACATCATCGGCTCTGCGAAGCTGGCGCTCAGATCCTCGGGTCGCGCATAAACCCCAAGGCCGCGACTGGCGCTGCCGCCAACGGGCTTGCCGAAAACCGGCCAGCCAAGACGGCCCGGATCGGCGCGCAACTCCTCCTCGGTGCAGCTTTCGGGCACGGGAACGCCCGCTTCTGCCAGAACCCGCATCGTCTGCAGCTTGTCGCGCACTGCCGCAATCACACCGGGCGGCGAGACATGGACACGCGCGCCCGCTTCGGCCAGCCGCTCCGCCGCGCCGGCATAGGCAGCAAGCTCGGTGTCGATTGTCGGCACGATCAGGCGAATATTGTTTCGGCGCGTGATCTCCTCGATCCGGTCGATAAAGCCCGGATCGGTGCAGCGCGGGACGCGATGGGCGTGATCGGAAAGCTGGCAACCCGACGACAGATCAGGATTCAGATCGCAGCCGTGAACCACGACGCGCGACCCGTCGCCGCCAGCCTGCTGAAAGGCACGCACAAGCGCACCGCGACGTCCGGCGGACGAGATCAGAACCGGGATTTCATCAGTTTGCGTCATGCGCCGATCCCATAATAGTCGCGGTACCAGTCCACATAAGCCTGCGCGCCTTCGCGAACCGAGGTCTGCGGCGCATAGCCTGTCAGGCGGCGCAGCAATGTCGTGTCAGCCCATGTCGCTGGCACATCGCCGGGTTGCATCGGCATCAGGTTCTTGACCGCCTGCCGGTTCGAAGCCGCCTCGATCGCGGCGATGAAATCCAGAAGCTGCACCGAATCGCCATTGCCGATATTGACCGCCCGCCACGGCGCGACGGGCGACAGGCTGTCGCCTTCTTCAATGGCATCAGCGCTTTCGGGTCGCACCGGCGGCGCGTCGATCAGCAGCCGGATCGCGCGGACCAGATCGGTAACATAGGTGAAATCGCGCCGCATGTCGCCATGATTGAAGACCTTGATCGGGCGGCCTTCGATGATTGCGCTTGTGAAAAGATAAGGCGCCATGTCGGGTCGCCCCCACGGTCCATAGACGGTGAAGAACCGGAACATGGTCGTCGGCACACCGAACAGATGGGCATAGCTATGCGCCATCGCCTCGTTCGACTTCTTGGTCGCCGCATAGAAGGACATCTGCGTGTCCACCTTGTCGGTCTCGCGATAGGGCATGTCGGTATTCGCGCCGTAAACCGAGCTGGTCGAGGCCATCAGCAGGTGTTTCGGCGGATAGGCGCGCGCGGCTTCCAGCAGTTCGAAACTGCCCAGCAGGTTCGCCTCGACATAGGCGCGCGGATTTTCGATCGAGTAGCGGACACCGGCCTGCGCGGCCAGGTGAACGACGGCATCTGGTCTGTGGGTGTCGAAAAGCTCCATCAGAAGGCCGGGCGTTTCGACCTTGCCATGCACGGAGTGATAGCCCTCTTGCGCCACAAGCTTCGCCTCGCGCGCGGCTTTCAGGTCGGGGTCATAATAGTCGTTGTGACTGTCGAGCCCGACGACCTCATGACCTTCCTTCAGCAGCAAATCGGACAGATGAAACCCGATGAATCCGGCAGCGCCGGTAACCAGAACCCTCATTCACAAACCTTTCAGTGATATCTTGGCATCTTCACAGGCGAGATTTCCCAAGCGCATCCATCGGCTGCCATCATCATCATGTAAAACTGACCCGCAAGTCACCTTTTCCAGATTTCCCTAACGCGACGATACCCTGCCTCATCATATTTGGCGGGGAATGGTCAAGACGCTGATCGCATTTCAGCAGCCTGATTGTATTGACCTGTCCATTTCGACAGGTGAACCGGAAAATATCCCGTCGAGTCGATCGCGAATTCAGGACCTCCTAGGCTTACGTATTGAAAAATAGACGAATATTCTGCTTTATACTATAGCGACATAGGACTATTTGACGGTAGCTTGTTGTTACGCGTATCGGACGTTACCCCGAAATGGCCAATTCTGTCGAAGCTCAACCCAAAGCGCGATCGTTTCGCGCGCGCATGTCGCGCAACCTGTCCTGGACCTTTGGCAGCCAGCTTTTCATTTCTGTGGCGGCGGTAGCCACGCTATTCATCACCGCGCGCGCATTGGGGCCGACGAATCTGGGGATTCTCGCCCTTGTCGAAGCCTTTGTGCGCATTGTCGACCTGATCGTGCGGCTTGAGCCGTGGCAGGCCGTCATAAAATACGCGATAGGTGCGCAGGACCGGCGCGACGCACCCGCCTTCCTTCGACTGATAAAGCTGTCGATCCTGATCGACGCATTTGGCGGCATCCTGTCCGGACTGACATGTATCATCCTTGCCAGCTTCATCGCCCCGATGATCGGCCTGTCGGATGAAAGCGGCGCGCAGTACATCTGGTTTGTCGCCTTCGGACTGTTCTTCTCGTACCGCTCGACAGCCACGGCCATCTTGCGCATCTTCGACCGCTTCGACCTGCTGGCGCGGATCGACATGATAACGGCGCTGATCCGGCTTGCCCTGACCGTCATCGCCTGGGCCAGCGGGCTTGGCATATGGGCGTTTCTTGCGCTGCTTCTGGCGCAAAGCCTTATGGACGGGCTGGTCGCCTTCTTCTGCGCGCTGAAGGAACTGCACCGCCACGGATATCACGGGGTGCGCGCGGCCTCGGGCCTTCAGGCGCTGCGCGAGAATCCGGGCTTCCTGCGCTTTCTCTGGAACTCGAATTTCAACGTGATCCTGCGCCAGTCGGCAAATCGTTTCGATATCCTTGTTCTTGGCGCGATGATGAACCCGGCGGCTGTCGGCATCTATCAGCTTGGGAAGCGCGTCATGAACCGCGTTACCAAGCTGGCAGGGCCGATCCGGCAAACCATCTATCCCGAGCTTGCCCGGCTTTGGGAACAGGGAAAGATCGCGCAGTTCAACCGGGTTGTGCTGATCGTCTCAGTCTCGATCCTGATGATGCAGCTGGTCGTCGCACTGCCGATCATGCTGAACATGGAATGGGTGATCGAGCGGCTGTTCGGCAATGCTTATGCGGGTGCGGGTCCGGTCATGAACATCCTGCTCGGCTCCTCGATCATCTTCGCGTCGGGCGTGGCGCTGAACCCGGCGCTGCTGTCGATGGGCAAAGACCGGATTCTGGTGCGCGTCACCGTGATCTCGACCGTGCTGTTCGCGGCGTCCTTCCTGCCATTCGTCCATCTCTGGGGGGTCGAGGGCGCCGCATTCAGCAACCTCGTCTTCAACCTCAGCTGGACGATCGGCTGCATGCTCGCCTTCCGCCGGGTCCGCGCCAAAAGCGGCACCCCGTCCTAGGGGGCCTGTTCGGGCCAGTAAAGCCGGGTCGGATTGTCGACCAGAAGCTTGTGCAGATGTTCCGCAGACGGCGCGATCCGGGCCAGAAGGTTCACAAGCGCCCCGTCATCCGGCATGTCCTTCCTGATATTGGGATGCGGCCAGTCCGTGCCCCACAGCACCCGGTCCGGGAAGCGCGTCACCAGATCGCGGGCGAAGGGCACCGCGTCGCGATAGGGCGGGCCCTCGCGGGTCAGACGCTCTGCGCCGGACACCTTCACCCAGAAGCGCTCATCATCCATCAGCTCCAGCAGCATCCGCCATGCCGGCTGATCCATCCCCTTACCCATATCGACGCGCCCCATATGGTCGATCACCATCGTCACGGGCAGGGCTTTCAGCATCGGGGCAAGCGTTTCCAGCCGGTCGGCTTCGAAATGCACGACAGCGTGCCAGCCCAGCGGGGCAATACGCTCTGCAAGGGCCTGCACAGTCTCAATATCGGCGTCCTTGCCCAGATGCGTGACAAAGTTGAAGCGGATGCCGCGCACGCCAGCCGCATCGAGGCGGCGCAGCTCTGCATCGGTCACATCGCGACCAACCATAGCGACGCCCCTGCATGTGCCGTTCGACTTCTCGATGGCATCCAGCATGGCAGAGTTGTCCGTCCCGTGGCAGCTTGCCTGCACCAGCACGGTCCGGTCCAGCCCAAGCAGCTCGTGCAGCTTTTCCAGCGTCTCCCACGGACCATCGACGGGGGTATAGGTCCTGCCCGGCGCAAAGGGAAAGCGCGCGGCGGGGCCGAAGACATGACAATGCGCGTCGCAGGCACCCTTTGGCAGCGTGATATCCGGGGCCGAGGGGTTGGGGTGGAAGGGCAAATTCTCGGCTGTCATCTCAGCGCTCCGTCTGACGGGGTGGGGCAGATGACGCGCGGCGCAGCAGAACAGCCAGCCCGGCCAATCCTGCAAGCCGCGCGATCAGGGTCACGGTATCGGTCGCCGTCACGTCGGTGGGCCACAGCACCAACATGGCGCAGACGGCCAGCAGCAGACGCTCTCCCATTCGCAGGGGGCGCCACAGCCAGCCTGCGAAGGCAACCGTCAGCGCCGACAATCCGGCAAGGGAAAGCAGCATGGACAGCACGATCTGCGCGCCGCTGCCCAGCATCAGCAGGCCCGGCATCGTCACGAACAGAAACGGCACCAGCAGCTTGACGAAACCCAGCCGGATCGCCTCGACCGCGGTTGCATTGGCATCAGCACCAGAGATCGAGGCCGCCGCATAGGCAGCCAGCGCGACCGGCGGCGTGATCGCCGAGACGAGGCCGAAATAGAAGATGAACATATGCGAAACGATGGGTGGCAAGCCAAGCTGGGTCAGCGCGGGCGCGATCAGCACCGCAAGCAGCAGATATGCCGCCGAAGTCGGCAGACCCATTCCCAAAATGAAGGACACGAAGGCCGTCAGAAGCAGGATCACCCAGATATTCTGGCCGCCGACATCAAGGATCAGCCCCGACAGCATCAACCCAAGCCCGGTCAGGTTCAGCACTCCGATGACCACGCCCGCCGCAGCGACGGCCGCGACAATGGGCATGACGGAAACGAGCGTATCGCGGCAGACCTGTATCAACCCCAGCACACCGATCCGCGTATCCGCCCGAAAGACCGAGACGATCAGCCCGGCGACCAGGCTCAGCACGGCGGCGCGCGTCGGGGTGTAGCCGGCGAACATGAATCCGATCAGTGCCAGCAGCGGTATCAGTAGATAGCCGCGACGCAGCACGGTGTCGCGCAGCAGCGCAAAACCCGCGCTCGGGTCGCGTTCCAGCCCAAGGCGACCGGCCTCCAGCCACACGGCAAGCATCAACGCGACAACATAAAGCAGCCCCGGAACCAGTGCCGCCAGCGCAATCTGGCCGTAGGGCACGCCGATGATTTCTGCCATCAGGAAGGCGGCGGCCCCCATGACCGGCGGCAGGATCTGCCCGGCCGACGATGCCGCTGCCTCGATCGCGCCAGCCAGCGTCGCGGTGTATCCGGTGCGCTTCATAAGCGGAATGGTGAAGGTGCCGGTCGTGACCACATTCGCCACCGCACTGCCATTGATCGTGCCGAGCAGGGTCGATGACAGCGCCGCCGACATCCCCGGCCCGCCCCGCATCCGACCCGTCAGGCCGCGTGCCATATCGACGAAGACCTCTCCGGTCCCGATCTTCATCAGCAACCCGCCAAGCAGCGAGAACAGAAAGATATATTCGACCGCGACACCCATCGGCACCCCGTATACCCCTTCCGTCGATAGCATCAGGGTCGAGGTGAGCCGCCGCAGGTCATAGCCCGAATGCCCGTATTGGCCGGGGATCAGATAGCCGAACCACGCATAGCCGAGCGCCACGACAACCATGATGACCAGCGGCCAGCCGACCGTGAAGCGGACAAGCGCGATCAGCGCCAGCATCAGCCCGACGAATATCCACAGATCCGCCGGTCGCGACATCGCGCCGCGCATCACGATATCCATATAGCTGGCGTGGATATGAAAGCCCGGAATCAGCACAATGGCCGCCAGCGCATAAAAGATCACCCGCTGCCAAAGCGGCCCGCGACGCAGGCCAATCGCCGCAAGCCCAGCCGAGGCGACGAGCGAGAAGAACTCTGCCCGAAGAATCAGCGCCGTGATAAGCCCGAAATACGCGCCATAGATCACCAGCGCGGTGATCGCGATTGCCAGCCCCGCGAACCAGACCGAGACGACGAAGCGCTCGGTCGGGTTATGCTCACGCTCCGGGGTAAGGCCAATGGCCTCCATCAACTTGTCGAACATCGCGCCCACCCCCGGCATGGTTGCTTATTTGCTGTCGAAATAGGCCTGTGCGCCGGGATGCAGCGGTATCGGCGTATTCGGCCCCGTTTCCAGCGTGATCGCGGTCGCTTGCGGATGAACCTGCGCAAGTTCTGCCAGATTGTCGAATATCGCGCCGGTCAGCGCCTGCACCTGCGCCGGATCTGCATTCTCGGCGACCAGCAGCGTCGCGGGATCATTGATCGCGACGACCGGTCCGGTCTGGTCGGTATAGGTGCCGGCGGGGATTTCGTAAGGCTGATAATAGGGATAATCCGCGAACAGCTTTTCGACCTTTGCCGGGTCCAGCGACAGCAGGACCATGTCGTCCTGCGCGTCCAGATCAATCAGAGCGGCGGTCGGCGCGCCAGCCAGAACGACAGCGGCATCAACCTGGCCATTCGTCAGCGCGGTCACGCCTTCCGTGTAGGACAGGAACTGCGCATTGCCTGCATCGAACACGCCATATGCCTCCAGCAGTCGCTGTGCCAGAACTGCCGAATTGGAACCGGGCGGGCCCAGATTGACGCGCTTGCCTGCCAGATCCTCTAACGATGCGATGCCAGTGCCGCCCGTGGTCGCGATCTGCAGCACTGCCGGGTAAAGATAGGCCATTCCCGCGACGCTCTGCGGCTCGCCGTCAAATGGACCCTGCCCGTTCTTCGCCTCGAACAGGGTGGAGGATGACGAAAGCCCCATGGTCAGCTGCCCCTCGGCCACGCGACGCACATTCTCGACCGAGGCGCCCGTCACTTCGGCCCGCGCGGTATAGCCGTCCAGATGCTTGTTTATCATATCGGCGATGCCCGCGCCGATGATGTAGAACAGGCCCCCCGTCCCGCCTGTGCCAATGGATACGCGTTCCTGCGCCGCAGCGGGCAGCGCAATCCCTGTCGCAATCAAGGCTGCCGTGATTGTGGTTCTTATCTTCATCTTTTCCTCCTCCGTTGTGTTTTTGATCGCCAGAGGCGCTGTCAGGGCGACAGCGCGATCAGGCTGGCATGCGTGGCCGAGACGAGCTGGCCGATTGCCGTTTCGTTGTCATCTGCCGTGATCTGGCCCTTCGACAGACGCCCGATCCGCTCTGGGTTGATAAGCGTGTAATAGAGCGCGCCCAGCAGGAAATGTGCCCGCCAGACGATGTCGCCGCGCGAAGCGCCCGGCAGGCATTCGCTGATTGCGTCAATGAATTGGCTGGTCGTCTGATCGAAAGCCTGGGCAATGATGCGCTGTGCCTCGGGGTCACCTTCCGCCGACAGAAGCGCCCGCATCCGTGTGAACCTCGTGCCCCCGCCCATGAGGTCGCTGGACGACGTGAACGCCGGCAGAAGATAGGCGCGCAGGATCGCAGTCAGACGGTCCGCCCGGTCGGGGATGCGCCGCGCCTCGCCAAGAAGCTCGATCCGGCGGGCGTTCATCGGGCGGGTATGGCGATCATAAATCGCAGCGAGAATGCCGATCTTGTCGCCATGATGATAGGTGACGTTGGACACCACGACCCCTGCCTGACGTGCAATTTCCCGCAGCGACACGGCAGAAAAGCCGCGTTCGGAAAACAGCGCCTCGGCAACGTCGAGAATCTGCAAGCTCGTATCGGCTTTCAGGGCGGCATTGCGCATCGATCGGTCCTCCTGATGAGTGCGTATCACAATTTAGAACAGTTGTTCAAGTTTTTAATACGATGCGCCCATCGTTCAGACCGGAACGACGATCCGGCGCTTCATGTCTTCCAGCACCACATTGGTCTGCGCACTTTCGATCGCGGGAAGGCGAAACAGGAAGTCGTCCAGGAAGCGGCGATAGGCGGCCATATCGGCGCACAATACCCGAAGGTGGTAATCATATTGCCCCGTCGTCGCGAAGCACTCGACCACCTCGGCGCGGGACGAAAGCTCTGACATCACCCGCTGGACAGCACCGCGATCATGCCGCGAAAGGCGAACGTGAACGATGGCATGAAAGCCAAGCCCGGCGCGGTCGGCATCGACAATCGCCGAATATCCGGCAATGACGCCCGCCTCCTCCAGCAGCCGCACGCGGCGCCAACAGGCAGAGGCAGACATCCCGACCTTGTCGGCCAGCTGCGCATTCGACATGCGGCAATCGTGCTGAAGTGCGCGGATGATCGCCCGGTCAGCCGACGTGATCTCAATATCGGTCATGATTCCTCATCTATTCGGTAGATTATTCCGATTATCTTCGCATTACCGCGTAATTTTGACCAGATTTACCAGATGAACTGACCTATCCTGATCTCATCACAGGAGGAGCCGCCATGCTGGATCAGTCGAATCCGCAAAGCTACGCATTAGAGGATCGCTACGACGCAAAGACCGGGCGGGTTTTTCTGACAGGCACCCAGGCCCTTGTGCGTATCCTCATGGATCAGGCCCGCAGGGACCGCGAGGGTGGCCTGAATACGGCCGGCTTCGTTTCCGGCTATCGCGGGTCGCCCCTTGGCGGCGTGGATCAGGAGCTTTGGCGCGCGAAAAAGCGCCTTGCCGAGGAAGACATCACCTTTCTTCCGGCCGTGAACGAGGATCTTGGCGCGACGGCTGTTCTGGGATCTCAACAGGCGATCCTGGACCCCGACGCGCGGGTCGAGGGCGTGTTTGCGATGTGGTATGGCAAAGGACCGGGCGTCGATCGCTCCGGCGATGCGCTGCGCCACGGCAATGCCTACGGTTCGTCGCCGAAAGGAGGCGTGCTGGTCGTGGCGGGGGACGATCACGGCTGCGTTTCCTCGTCGATGCCGCATCAGTCGGACGTGGCCTTCATGACCTGGTTCATGCCGGTGCTGAACCCGGCTTCGGTTGCCGAATATCTTTCGTTTGGAGAGTACGGCTTTGCGCTGTCACGTTTTTCGGGCACGTGGGTCGGGTTCAAGGCGATTTCCGAAACAGTCGAATCCGGCGCCTCGGTCGAACTGCCAGCCGACCGCGAATTCACGATCCCGCAATTCGATCCGCCGCCGGGCGGGCTGCATATCCGCCCCGCCGACCTGCCAAGCCCAGAGATCGAGACACGCCTGACCCACAAGCTGCGCGCGGTCGAAGCCTTTGTCGAAGCCAACCCCATCGACCGGCGCATCTATGACATCAAGGATGCGAGCTATGGCATCGTCACGACGGGAAAGGGCCATCTTGACCTGATGGAGGCGCTGCGCCTGCTTGGGCTGGACGAAGACGCCTGCCGCCGCCTTGGCATCGACATTTACAAGGTCGGCATGGTCTGGCCGCTGGCACGGCGCGATGCGCTGCGTTTCATGCGCCACAAGGCCGAGGTGCTGGTGGTCGAGGAAAAGCGCGGCATCATCGAAAGCCAGTTCAAGGAACATTTCTACGACTGGCCCGGCGACAAGCCGCAGGCGATGGTCGGCAAGCACGACGAAACCGGCGCGAACCTGATCCCTTTCTCGGGCGAGCTGTCGCCGCGCCTGCTTGCCCCGATCATCGCCGACCGCCTGCACCGCCATTTCCCTGCCGAGAATTTTCCGGCACGGGCCGCGGCACTCGCGCAGGTGCCGGATCTGACGATGAATGTCGCGGGGGCAACGCGGACGCCCTATTTCTGCTCGGGCTGCCCGCACAACACCTCGACCAAGCTTCCCGATGGCAGCATGGCGGCTTCCGGGATCGGCTGTCACGTGATGGCAAGCTGGATGGACCGCAATACCGTCGGCTACGCGCAGATGGGCGGCGAAGGCGTGCCGTGGATCGCGCGGCAGGCCTATAACGGCGGCAAGCACATTTTCCAGAACCTTGGCGAGGGGACGTGGTATCACTCTGGCTCGCTGGCGATCCGGCAATCGGTCGCTGCGCAGGCAAATATAACCTACAAGATCCTGTATAACGACGCTGTCGCGATGACAGGCGGGCAGCCCGTCGATGGCCCGGTCAGTGCCGCAGCCATCGCCCAGACCTGCCGCGCCGAAGGCGTCGGGCGCATTGCGGTGGTCAGCGACACGCCGGAAAAGTTCGACCGCGCCGAATTTCCCGACGCCACCACATTCGATCACCGCGATCGCCTGGATATTGTGCAACGCGAATTGCGCGACATTCCGGGCGTCACGGTGCTGATCTATGAACAGACCTGCGCGACTGAGAAGCGGCGCCGGCGCAAGCGCGGGTTGATGGAGGACCCGGCAAAGGCCGTCGTCATCAACGAACGTGTCTGCGAAGGCTGCGGCGACTGTTCTGTCGCGTCGAACTGCCTGTCTGTCGAGCCGGTCGAGACGCCATTCGGCCGCAAGCGGCGGATCAACCAGAACAGTTGCAACAAGGATTTCTCCTGCCTTGGTGGTTTCTGCCCCAGCTTCGTGACCATCGAAGGGGCGTCGCGCAAAAAGCCCAGATCGGCCGATCTGGATATGGACGCACTGATGTCCGGCATCGAATTGCCCGACCTGCCGGAGCTGCGCCAGCCTTACGATCTGCTTGTCGGCGGCGTCGGCGGAACGGGCGTTGTCACAGTGGGCGCGCTTATCACAATGGCGGCACATCTGGAGGGCAAGGGATCAAGCGTGCTGGATTTCACCGGCTTCGCGCAGAAATTCGGCACCGTTCTGGGATACGTCCGCCTTGCCTCGCACCCGGACGAAATCAACCAGTTGCGGATCGAAAATGGCGCGGCCGATGCAATGATCGGCTGCGATATCGTGGTTGCCTCGGCCCCGAAAGCCTCGGCGCTTTACAGGCCCGGCACGCGCGCTGTCCTGAACCTGGCAGAAATGCCGACTGGCGATCTGGTGCTGAACCGCGATGCCGATCTGCGCGTCGACGCGCGGCTTGGCGCAATCAGCAAGGCGGTCGGGGCCGGCAATGTGATGGCGCTGGATGCGAACCGGGTTTCCCAGAAGCTTCTTGGCGACAGCGTGTTCGCGAACGTGCTGCTGCTCGGCTATGCGTGGCAGGCGGGGCTGGTGCCGGTCGGACTTGATGCGCTTTATCAGGCGATCCGCCTCAACGGCACCGCAATCGAGGCCAATCGGCGCGCTTTCGATCTTGGTCGTGTGCTGGCCGCAGCACCCGATCGCCTGCCCCTGACCGAACCGCCCGCCGCCACCGAGACGTCGGCCAGCCTTCTGGATCGGTTTTCCGCCGAGCTGACCGAATATCAGAATGCCGCCTATGCCGCGCAGTTCCGTGAGGTGATCGGCAACTTCGCAACCGCACTGCCCGAGTTGCCTCCGGCGAAGCGTGAGGCATTGCTGGCCACAGCGGCGCGCGCGCTGTTCAGGTTGATGGCATATAAGGATGAATACGAAGTCGCGCGACTGCTTAGCTCGCAAGCGTTCCGCGAGCGCTTGGCAGGGGATTTTGAAGGCGGAAGAATGGTCTATAATCTCGCCCCGCCCTTCCTGCCGGCGCGTCGGGACACGCGCGGGCGCCCGGTAAAGCGCCGCTTCGGGCCGTGGCTGACACCATTCCTTCGCGTTCTCGCCCGTGGCAAAGCCCTGCGGGGCACGGCTTTCGATCCGTTCGGGCTGCTCGCCGAGCGGCGCGAGGAACGGGAGCTGATCGACTGGTACAAGGGCGTTCTGAAGGCGCTTCCGGCGCGGATCAGCGCCGCTGAGGTCAACACAGCGCTGAAAATCCTGGCCGCGCCGACGGAAATGCGTGGTTATGGCCCAGTGAAACAGGCAGCGATCGCCCGCAATCGCGCCGCAGCTGAGGAGGCGCTGGACGGTCTTGCCGCCAACCTTGCCGCAGCATGAGACGAGAAGCTGAGGCGTGGCCGCGACGCCGTCCGCCAAGGTTGTCCTCTGCAATGCTGGCGCTGCTCAGGGGCGTCAGGGTGCCGCTTTACGCTCGATCAGCAGGGCAGAGATGTCGTCTTCCTGCTGACCACCGCTGAAGCGCAGGACCGACCAGACCATTGCCTCCATCAGACCCAGGCCTTCGCTCATCCGGTTGGTCTGCATGATCGCGGACAGCCCATCCGTGCCCAGCATCTGGCCCGATGGATTGGTCGCATCCCAGATACCGTCCGAGGCAATGACAAGCTTGTCGCCGGGGTTGAGCGTCAGGGTGATCTCTTCGTATCGCGCATTTTCGATCACGCCGATCGGGAAGCCGCCATTTCCGACAAGCTCGACCTCGCCGCTCGCGCGCTGCACCATCGGGTGGGGGTGGCCGGCCTGAACCAGCCTGACCTCGCCGCTTTGCTGGTCGATTACCGCATAAACCATGGTGAAATACGTATCCACGCGCAGATCGGACAGCATCTGGTGGTTTAGATATCGCGCCAGAACTGCGGGAGGCCGCGAATCGTAAAGGCCGTATTCGTCGATGAACAACGCCGCGTTCTGATCGAGCGATGCCGAAAGCTGCGTCGCAAGCCGCGCCGTCATCAGCGCCGCCGCCACGCCGTGACCAGAAACGTCTATGGCAAAAACGCCGAAACGCTGTGCATTGATTGCGAAACTTCCGGTCAGATCGCCCCCGACATGGCCCGCCGGACGCAGCAGGTTGGACACGCTGAAATCACCGAATTGCGTATGCCGTTCGCCAATCAGCCCCTGCTGAAGTCGCCGGGCTTCGTTCAGGTCGCGATCCATCGCGACCTGCGCCTTGCGCAGCGCCTCCAGCGTTTCGGTCAGGCGTGCATTGACCTTGCGTGATTCGTCCTGAAGCAGGAGTATACGTTCGCCGGCACGCAATCGCGCCAGAAGCTCTGCCGCAGAGGTCGGCTTGGTCAGGAAATCGTCCGCGCCACTTTCCAGGCCGAAGGCAATATCGGCGGGCTGATCCTTCGACGACAGCAGGATGAAATAGACATATCCGTCGGTCGCCCCGTTGCGCAGTTTCTGACACAGTTCCGGCCCCGTCATCCCGGCCATGACCCAATCTGACAGGACCACATCCGGGCGGCGCGATGTGCAGAAGGCAAGCGCATCGTCGCCGTTCGTCGCCTCGTTCACCTCGTATCCGGCGCGGGTCAGATGAATGCGAAGCATGGCACGCTGCGCACGGCTTTCATCGACCACAAGCACCATCCTTCGGCGCGCAACCGAAGTCGAGGCAGGTCTGGAAGGGCGAATCCCTGTGGGCATGCGCATGGATTAGCGCAAATTACCTAAGCTTCGGTGAATCGGCGCTCAGGCATCGTCAGGATCGGGAAAAATAGAACGGGCCGCGCCATCCGGCAGCGGCCCGCGAGATCTACGGAGATGGTCCGGTTAGGGATCGAAGATCCGTCCGTCCCAGTCAGGGTTCTGAACCCAAAGGTCTGCCCCTAGGCCGCGGCCCCCCTGACTGTCCCAATACCTCTCTCCAATATCACTCTCGACACTGGACCACCTCCTTTCAATATGTTGCCACGTAAGGAAAGGGTGCCACAGCTTGTGGATAAGTCAACTCAAATTACAGGGCGTGGACGCAAGATATTGCGGACAATGAGACGGAAGGGCACCAGTGCCAGCAAAGCGAGCAACATCTTCATCAGCCAATCCGCCGTGCCAAGCGACGCCCAAAGCGGCGCGTCTGGGCCAAATCCCAGCAGGGGCAGGTGCTCATTCGCCCATGACACATCGTCAGACGGGTCAATGAAGCTGAACCGCGCAGCGAACGCGACCGAGAAGAACAGCGCCGTATCCAGCGCCGATCCGAAGAACGAGGACAGCAGCGGCGCTTTCCACCAGCCGCCATTGTTGCGCAGCGCGTTGAACACCGTGATGTCGAGAAGCTGCGCAAGAAGGAACGCCGCGCCAGAGGCAATCGCGATTCGCAGCGTCGTCTTGTCCATCCCCGCTGCAATCAGAGAGCAGAGCACCCCGACGACGAAGCCTGCCAGCACGATACGACGCGCGGCAGCCGGGCCGTACACGCGGTTCATGACGTCGGTGACGAGAAAGGCGAAGGGATAGGTGATCGCACCCCAGGTCAGCCACGCGCCAAGGTGGTACTGAACCAGTATATTCGAGGCCACGACAATGATGGTCATGGCGACAACGCCGGGAAGGAAGCGGGTCATATACAGTTTCCGTTTTACAAGGTGGCGGAACAACTCGGCCCGCGGTTGCGGACGTTGGCCGCATAGGGCGTGCGCGCGCCACTTGTCAACAGGGTTTACCCACGGCGCAGCTGCTGCGGCACCTTCGGCATCAGGCAGGGATCACTCTGAAACGCGGTATTCGACAAGTTCCGTCCGCTGCACAGGAAGAAAGTTGTCATCGGATATCATTGTGATGCGCATTCCAAGGGCATCCTCCCAGACCGCCAGCCCTTCCAGATTGTCATATTGCAGCGTGCCCGATGTCAGAAGCGTTTCGCCGCCGCTGACACCCCCGTCGTTCAGCACGAACCGCCGCACGCGCGAGCGGAAGCCAAGAATGCCGCGAAAATTGCGTTCCAGAAGATACAGGCGCCCGTCGGGGCCGATATCGGCACCCACCGCCTGCCAGCCCGGATCGGCAGGGATGGTGAAGGGCTGATCCCATTTGCCGTCGTGAAAGCGCCAGACCGGGAAATCCCCGCCCTCCGGCGCATATTCCGGCAGCGTCAGCAGGTCGCCCGCCGCGTCGATGGCAAGCGCCTCGAATCCCTCATTCGTTTGCAGCGCGCGCCATTCCGGCGGCACCGGCACCCGGCGCGCGGGGCGGTCGAAATCGTCATAGCGCGCGATGCGGTTAAGCCCCTCGAAGCTGACCCAGGCCACACCGTCCCGGCCTATGGCAAGGCCTTCGCTGTCGCCAAGACGGCCGGGTTTCAGCGGCTGTCCCTCGCTGTCCTGCAACTGCGCGCGGCCCGACATGGACAGCCCGCGGATGCGACCGGCATTGTCGCGTTCGACATTGCCCCAGCGGACCCACGCGCGGTCCGAAAGGACGTGAAAGCCTGCGCCGTCATCGCTGATCTCTATGCCCGAAAACCCGCCGAAATCTGCATCGGGCAAGGACCAGACATAGCTGCCCACATATTCGACCCGCGCGGCCCCGGAAACAGAGCCAGAGCAGGCGGAAACGAGGACAGCAGCGATCAGCGCGCGGTAGCGACGGCCTGACATTGCCTCGGCATCTCGCTCAGCCGGAAGCTGCGGGGGTGGCGGTAATTCGGGTTCGACGTGCCTTTCGGACGGCTGGAGGGATTGGCACGGTAGGCGATCTCTTGCCGGGCCGCGCCGCAGCCATTGTCGTTGCCCGACAGCGCGGCGACAGGCGCGGCCGGGTTGCTGCATCCGCCGCTGCCGGCGGGGCAGTTCAGGCGGACATGGAAGTGGTAATCGTGGTTCGGTGTCGGGCGCAGCTTCTGAAGCCATGCACCCCGGTCGCGATTGGCATCGCACATCGCGACCTTGATCGCGGCATCAAGAAAAATGCGGTCGACGCGCGGGTCCATCGCCGCCGACTGGATCAGCGCACCGTGAATACCGCTCCAGTTGCCGTTAACGCCCAGACCGTTCTTCGCCACCACCGAGATGGAAGAAATGTTTTCGCGCTGCGCCGGCGACAGGTTCAGGCTGGACGGCGGCAGCATCCAGATATCGGCGTCCAGACCAAGCTGGTGGCTCGCATGACCCGACACCATCGGCCCGCCGCGCGGCTGGCTCATATCGCCGACATACAGGCCGCGCCAGCCGAGCTTTCGCGCCGCCTCGGAAAGACCAATGACAAAGCCGACCATTTCGGGATGGGCCCAGTTGCGATTGCGCGACAGGCGCATCGCCTGCCATGTCGGCCCGCTTTCGGGAAGCTGCGCAGCACCCGAAACGCAGCCCTTGCTGTAACTGCCGATGGCTGCGGGCCGTCCGCCGGTCGGGCCGGGCTCGCTTCCGAAGACGTCCTTTGCCAGCGGGTCGGCGGCCGCGGGCGCGGCCAGCCCCGCCACGGCGGCGATGGTCAGAATGAATTTGCGGATCACTGCTCTGTCTCTCCGTTCTTGTTGACCCATCTTAGCAGCAAGATCGCCAGAAGGAACATCACGATCAACGGAGAGATGCCTATTCGCTGGCTGCCGCTGAAATCGGTCATGCGCGCGATCAGGAATGGCGCGAGGAACGCCGTGGCCTTGCCCGACAGCGCATAAAGACCGAACACCTCTGTCGCGCGCTCCTCCGAGGTGTGGCGCACGGTCAGCGTGCGCGACGCCGCCTGCATCGCCCCGCCCGCCCCGCCGATCAGGACACCGCACAGGAAAAAGATCGCATCGGGCAGTTTCGATCCGGGCGGCAAGGGCATGCCGAACAGCGATTCGCGGCTCATCCCGACAATGATGAGACAGACGGCAATGAGCATCAGGATAGAGGCGAGGATAACCGGCTTCGGCCCCCAGCGACGGTCCGCCTTGCCGCCAAGCCAGGAAATGATCGCGGCTGCAATACCGCTGACGATACCGAAGATTCCGGACAGGATCACGGGCCAGCCCAGCACGGTCCCCGCGTAAACGCCGCCAAAGCCGTAAAGCGCATTCAGCGCATCCCGCGACAACATCGAGGAAATGAGCCAGTTCGCCAGACTGCTGCGCCGTCGCAGGCTGCGGATCGTGGACCAGAGATCGCGCATCGCAACGCCAAGCCGCAACGGCTTGCGCTGACCCGCAGGCTCTTTCACCCAGAAGAAGAAGGGCAGCATGAAGACGATATACCACAGCGCCGTGAAGGGGCCGACAAACCGCGTGCCCTCGCGCATTGCCGGATCAAGTCCGAAAAGCGGCTTCAGCCCCAGCAGGGTGCGACCATTCGCGCCCTCGGCAAAGAACAGAAGCATGATCGCCAGCGCTACCAGACCGCCAACATAACCGAACGCGAAGCCAGATCCGGAAAGCCGCCCGATCTCGTCACGCGGGGCAAGGCCGGGCAACAGCGCGTTGGTAAAGATTGTGGTGAATTCCAGCCCGATCATGCCAAGGCCGAAAAAGGCGATCGCCGTAATCAGCCTTGGATCGGTCGGTGTCAGCCACCACAGGCCCGCGGCGCCGACGACAAGAACCCCCGAAAAGAACCAGACCCAGGGCAAGCGCCGCCCGGTCGTATCCGCGATCGCGCCAAGCACCGGCGCGAGAATGGCGATGATCGCCCCGCTGATCGCCAGCCCGTCGCCCCACATGCTTTGCGCATGCGCACCGGCCTGCGCGGCATCCATCCCGCGCGCGATGAACGCGCTTTTTGCGACTTCTGCGTAATAGATCGAGAAAATAAAGCTGACGAGCAGGGTGTGATAAGGTTGGCTCGCCCAGTCGAAGAACCACCAGCCCCAGATGCGTTTGCGGTTCAAGTGGCCTCCTACCCCATTGCTTAGGCGAGATAAGTCCCATCCGCCCGGTCTTGGCAACCTTCTTTTCACATCCGTCCCGGTGTTCTAGTCTTCTGGCTGCACAAGAGGGGATGGAGCATGCTGACTGGAAGCTGCCATTGTGGCCGCCTGAACTGGCGTTTCGACGGAGCACCGCATGAAGCCACGATATGCAATTGCAGCGTCTGCCGCCGATACGGCGTCATCTGGATCTACGGCTATGAAGCGGATGGTGTCTCGGTGACGGGTGACAGCCGCATATACAAGACCGACCGTGCGCGTCTGGAATTTCACTTCTGCCCGGATTGCGGCTGCATCACCGCGTGGCGCATGGCCGAAGCGACAGCGGATGGGCGGCGCAGAATGGCCGTCAACCTGCGCCTGACCGAGGACCAGGACGTGATCCGCACGATCCCCCTCGGGCGCTATGACGGCCTTCACGAAACCGGAGAGATGAAGCGCGACGGGCGCATGGTCGCCGATCTCATGCCCTGATCGGTGGGGCCTTCAGGCGTTGACGGCTTCTTGCGCGTCCGGCTGCAGGATCGGCGGCCAGGGGCGCGTGCTGTCTGCCTCGATCCACGCGTTAACCCAGTCGGGCAGGTCGGGCTGTTCACCCTGATAACCCATTGCCTCGATCGCCCTTGCAGGCGGCACCATACCGGCCTTGCTGGTGATCGCCCCACGCAACAGCATGTGATTGCAGCATTCGCCCTTTCGCCACATCGACTGTTCCATATAGATGAAACGCTCGTCCCAGCCGATCATCCGCGTGACCATCGTGAAACGGTCAAAGCCCCGGACCCTGCGACGATAGCGGGTCGAGTTTCCGGCGACGGTTATGCCCCAGCCCTCGCGCCGCATCGTATCGACCAGCCCGGTCCGCGCCGCCATCGGGATGCGGCCAAGATCGTAAAGCGTCAGCGTGCGCCCGTTATTCAGTTCGATCCACGGGTCCAGATCCCACGGCCAGCAGATATGGGTCGAGATGTGGCTGTCCAGCGGCCCCAGTTTGGGCGCGTTGCGAAACTTCAGCATTTCCTTGACGAAACGGATCAGCGGATACATGGGCGACCTCCTGTTGATGCGGGGGTAACAGTGCCGTGGCCGGTGTCAACGCGGACGCTACGCAACCTTGCACGAAGGGCCTTCCTGCCTTAGTGCAGTGCAGGAATTTGCGCGGAGTGGAAGCGATGGCGATGAATGGGACGCCGCGCGTCGGCCTGATCGGCTGGCGGGGCATGGTGGGCTCGGTCCTGATGGACCGGATGGAGGCCGAGGGCGACTTCGACCATATCGAGCCTGTTTTCTTCTCGACTTCCAACGCCGGCGGCAAGGCCCCGAATGGCGACCAGCCGCTGGCGGACGCTTACGACCTTGACGCGCTGAAATCCTGCGAGGGGATCATCACCTGTCAGGGTGGGGATTACACGTCTGAAATCTATCAGAAACTGCGCGAGACGGGCTGGAATGGCCACTGGATCGACGCGGCATCGACGCTGCGCATGTCGAATGACGCGCTGATCGTGCTGGACCCGGTGAACCGCCCGCAGATCGACGACGCCATCGCTGCTGGCAACCGCAACTGGGTCGGCGGCAACTGCACGGTGTCGTGCATGCTGATGGGCGTCGGCGCGTTGTATAAGGCCGGGCTGGTCGAATGGATGTCGACGCAGACCTATCAGGCGGCATCCGGCGGCGGTGCCAAGCATATGCGCGAGCTGCTGACGCAATATGGCACCCTGAATGCCGAGGTGCGCGACCTGCTGGACGATCCGAAATCGGCCATTCTGGAAATCGACCGCAAGGTGCTGGCGCGCCAGCAAGCGATGCTGGGAACGGACGAATCGGCCCAGTTCGGCGCGGTTCTGGGCGGCAGCCTGATCCCCTGGATCGACAAGGATCTGGGCAACGGCATGTCCAAGGAAGAATGGAAGGGCATGGCCGAGACGAACAAGATCCTCGGCCTTGGTCCCGACGCGCTTGGCGGGTCGAACGAGCCGGCGATCCCGGTCGATGGCTTCTGCATCCGCATCGGCGCGATGCGCTGCCATTCGCAGGCCCTGACCTTCAAGCTAAACGGCGACGTGCCCGTGGACGAGATCGAGGCGATGATCGCCGAAGATAACCCCTGGGCGAAGGTTGTCCCGAACGAGAAAGAGGCCTCGATGCGCGACCTGACGCCGGTTGCGGTGACGGGCACGCTTAATATCCCGGTCGGGCGCATCCGCAAGCTGGCCATGGGGCCGGAATATGTCGGTGCCTTCACCGTTGGCGACCAGCTTCTGTGGGGCGCGGCCGAACCGCTGCGCCGTATCCTGCGCATCCTGATCGAGGCCTGATCCATGACGACCCTTTTCCAAGCCATCATGATCATCCTTGATGTGATCTGGTTCCTGATGATCGCGCATATCATCATGTCCTGGCTGATAAACTTTCAGGTTCTGAACCTGCGCCAGCCGCTGATCGCGCAGCTTTGGGACGGGCTGAACCGGATTCTGGAACCGATCTATGCCCCGATACGGCGAGTGCTGCCCTATGCAGGCGGCATAGACCTTGCGCCTCTGGTCGTCTTTATCCTGCTGCTGATCGTCCGGCAGGCACTGATCAACAATGCAGGCTTCTTCCTGGGCTATTGATGCCTGCGGACCTTCTTCGCGAGGTCTGGGGCTTCGACGGATTCCGCCCCGGACAGCTTGAAATCGTCGAGGCGGTGGCCGCTGGCCGCGACGTGCTGGCGATCATGCCGACGGGCGGCGGCAAATCGCTGTGCTATCAACTTCCGGCGCTGATGCGGGACGGGGTGACTGTTGTTATCTCGCCTTTGATCGCCCTGATGCGCGATCAGGTGCGCGCTTTGCGCGAGGCGGGCGTGGCGGCGGGTGCGCTGACCTCGGGCAATACCGAGGCGGAGACTGACGAGATCTTCGCCGCTTTGCGTGAAGGTACGCTGAAGATACTTTATATGGCACCGGAACGGCTCGCCTCTGGCGGCACGCTCCCGCTTCTGCGTCGCGCGGGCGTCACCGCAATTGCCGTGGACGAGGCCCATTGCGTCAGCCAATGGGGCCATGACTTCCGCCCCGATTATCTGCGCATTGGCGAACTGAAGCGCGCGCTTGGCGTCCCGCTTTCAGCCTTTACCGCCACCGCCGATCAGGAAACCCGCGCCGAAATCGTCACCCGCCTTTTCGCCGGGCAAGAGCCTGTCACCTTCCTGCGCGGCTTCGATCGTCCGAACATCCATCTGGCATTTCAGCCCAAGGACAGCCCACGCCGCCAGATCATGGAATTCGTCGCCGCGCGCCCCGGCCAGCCGGGGATCGTCTATTGCGGAAGCCGCGCAAAGACAGAAAGCCTCGCCGCCGCGCTGAACGCAGCCGGCCACGCGGCGCTGCATTACCACGGCGGCATGGACCCCGATGCCCGGCGCGAGGCAGAGGCGCGGTTTCAGCGCGAGGACGGGTTGATCGTCGCCGCGACCGTGGCGTTCGGAATGGGCATCGACAAGCCCGACATTCGCTGGGTGGCCCATGCCGATCTGCCCAAATCCATCGAGGCGTATTATCAGGAAATCGGGCGCGCCGGACGCGACGGGTTGCCCGCAGAAACACTGACGCTTTACGGACCGGACGACATCAGGATGCGCCGCGCGCAAGTGGATGAGGGGCCGGCCGACAACGACCGCAAGGACGCCGACCACGCCCGGCTGAATGCGCTGCTGGGTCTGGCCGAAGCGACTTCGTGCCGCCGCGTCAAGCTGCTGGGTTATTTCGGGGACGAGGCCGCCCCCTGCGGCAATTGCGATCTGTGCGACTCGCCGCCCAGCACCTTCGACGCGACAAAGGCGGTGCAGATGGCGCTGTCGGCAATGCTGCGTTCGGGCGAATGGTTCGGTGCCGGCCATATCATCGACATTCTGACCGGAAACGAGACTGACAAGATCCGCGAACGCGGCCATGATCGCCTGCCCACATTCGGCGTCGGCAAAGACTGGTCGAAACCGCAATGGCAGGCGATCATCCGCCAGATGATGGGCCGCGACCTGTGCCGTCCTGACCCGGCACGCCACGGCGCGCTGCATATCACCGGCGACGCGCATCCGATCCTTCGCGGCGAAATCAGCGTCACCTTGCGCGAGGACAGCATAAGGCGCGCCAAGCCCGCCTTTGTCCCGAAGATGCAGGTGGCCGAGGAGGACGCACCGCTGTTTTCGGCCCTCAAGGCCAAGCGCCGGGCGCTTGCCGAAGCGCAGCGCGTCCCCGCCTATGTCATCTTCCCCGACCGCACGCTTCAGGAAATGGCCGAGCGGCGGCCGCAGACGCTGGACGAAATGGCAAGGATCAACGGCGTCGGCGCCAAGAAGCTGGACAGCTACGGCGACGCATTTCTGTCAGTCATTGCGGGCGAAACCCTGCCCATGCACCCGGCGCGCCGCGCCCTTGCCGGACGCGAGGCGGGGCCGCTGTTCGATCGCCTTGCCGAAACGCAGATGCGCCTTGCCCGGGGCGAGGACGGGACCGAAAAGCCGCTCAGCTGTTCGACCAGTCAGCTGAAGCGCATCGCCGAACAGCGGCCCGCCAGCCTTGATGCGCTGTCGCGTCTGCTGGACGATGCGCGCCTGAACCGTTTCGGCGACGCCTTTCTCAGCGAGATCGCGATCGGCTGACCCCTTTGCCCCTGCCGTTTCAATCCGCTAGGCTCCGCGCAGCCAAACAGAAGGAAACGCATCATGGCACTTGGTGAAGGTGACAAACTGCCCTCGGGCAAGCTGCTGCAAATGACAGAGAACGGCCCGGCAGCGGTCGATCTGGCCGACTACCAGACCGGCCGCGTCGCGATTTTCGCGCTGCCCGGTGCCTATACCGGCACCTGTTCGACCCAGCACGTGCCCAGCTTCATTCGCACAGCCGACCAGTTCCGCGGCAAGGGCGTTGACCGGATCGTTTGCATCAGCGTCAACGATCCCTTCGTGATGGGCGCATGGGCGACGGATACCGGGGCCGACAAGGCGGGGCTGACATTCCTGTCCGACGCCGATGGTGCGTTCACGAAGGCGATGGGCATGAATTTCGACGCGCCGCCCGCCGGGCTGCTTGGCCGTTCAAAGCGTTACGCGATGCTGGTCGAAGACGGCACGATCACCGCATTTCAGGCCGAGGAATCGCCCGGCCAGTGCAGCGTCTCGGGTGGCGAATCGCTGCTGGAACGCGCCTAAACCGGGATCATCGTGCCTTGCAGCATGGCCACATGCTTGCGGGCACCGCCCATTTCCGCAAACACATCCGCGGCGACCACCACGATACGGCGGCCGGCGCGGACGACACGTCCTTCGGCGATCAGCCGGTCACCGATGGCGGGCGACATCAGGTTGATCTTCATCTCGACCGTCATCACCTCGGCACCCTCGGGCATGACCGTCAGCGCCGAATAGCCTGCCGCTGAATCACCGATGGAAAATGCCAGCCCGGCATGACCTGCGCCCTGTTGCTGCAAACTTGTCGGCAGGATCGGCGCCGTAATCACGACCTGGCCCGACGCCACGCTGTCTATCGTCGCGCCCAGGGTCTGCATCATCGTCTGTTTGCTGAAGCTGTCGCGAATGCGTTCGTCGATGCTCATGCGCCTCTCCACCATTGGTTTGGGTCAAAGAAAGCCGATCATCCGCCCGGCGACAAGCGCCGCCAGCCACGCAGACAGGGACACCGCGCCACCAATGCGCAGCCCCGTAACGATCCGCCCGCCGGAAATCGCCCGCCTCCAGCCGTCGCTGAAATGAACCACAGCGACGTTCACAAGCGCGATCATGATCAGAAACATCTTCCACCGCAGCGCCGGATTCGCCAGATATTCCGCCGGTCTGACAGAGATCAGCGCTAGCCCCGTCAGCACCGCGATCATAACCCCTGCCGCCGCGACATGGCTGAGGAAGGGTCCGATCACGACAAGCGAAGGCCCGCGCAGCACGCCGATCAGCCGCAGGTCCAGCGGGATGACCGCACCAAGGATCAGGCACACCCCAAGGATATGCGCGGCGTTTACCAGTGCGTAAAGTGTCGCTGATCGTGCCAGAAGCGAAGATGACGGCAGCGCCGAAAGCAGGTCCGCCAGCGCCTGCAAAATCAGCTTTCCGGTATCCGTTCCGGATAGAAGGTATAGTCGCGCCCATCCAGCCGGATGCGGACCGCCTTCATCAGCGTCTCGTCCTGATCCTGCGACTGGTTGCCAAGGACGTGGACCTCGTCGCCGGCGCTTGCCACGCCTTCGATGAAACCGGCGCGTTCGGTGCGGCCCGGATTGCCAAGCTGGACCGTCCACATCTTGCCGTCCGCAGTCTCGACCTGAAGCACCGGATGCGGCGGGGTGATCGCGACGCTGCGGATGGTCCCGGTCAGTTCGGTCAATTCGCCTTCGGCCCAGCCCCAGCCGTGATGCGCAAGGGCAGGCAAGGAAAGCGCCAGCGTGGCGGCGGTCACAGCAAGCAAGCGTCGTAGCGGGTTCATGGCGACTCCTCCGGCTTTGACGGTCAGACTAGTGCCTTTCCGCAGCGGTCCGGAAACTTTCGGTTCACAGTTGGTTGAACGCCTACTCCTCGAACAGCGCGGCCTGCTGCGGGCCCTTGGGCGCGTCCAGCCCGAGATGTCGCCACCCCTTCGCCGCCAGCATCCGCCCCCGAGGCGTCCGTGCGATCAGCCCCTGCTGCAACAGATAGGGCTCGATCACCTCCTCGATCGCATCGCGGCTTTCCGACAAGGCTGCGGAAATCGTCTCGACCCCGACGGGGCCGCCGCCGTAATTCTCGGCGATCAGGCCCAGATAGCGGCGGTCGGCACCGTCGAGACCAAGGTCGTCCACGCCAAGCCGGGTCAGCGCGTTATCGGCGACCGTGCGCGAGATCCGGCCATCGCCCTCGACCAAGGCGAAATCGGCGACGCGGCGCAGCAGGCGGCCCGCGATCCGGGGCGTGCCGCGTGCGCGACGCGCGATCTCTCGGGTGCCGTCCGGGTCAGCCTCGTATCCCATCAGCCGCGCGCCGCGCCGGACGATCTGATCAAGTTCATCGACCGTATAGAATTGCAGGCGCGTCGGGATGCCGAAGCGGTCGCGCAATGGCGTGGTCAGCAGGCCAAGCCGGGTCGTGGCGCCGACCAGCGTGAATGGCTGAAGCTCGATCCGCACCGTTCGCGCCGCCGGTCCTTCGCCGATCATCAGGTCCAGCTCGAAATCCTCCATCGCGGGATAAAGCACCTCCTCGACGGCGGGGTTCATGCGGTGAATTTCGTCGATGAACAGGACGTCGCGCGCTTCAAGGTTGGTCAGGATCGCCGCCAGATCGCCGGCGCGCGCCAGAACCGGACCAGAGGTCATCTTGAAATTCACGCCAAGCTCGCGCGCCATGATCTGCGCCAGCGTCGTCTTGCCCAGACCCGGAGGGCCGTGAAAAAGGGTATGGTCCATCGCCTCGGCCCGCCGGCGGGCGCTTTCGATGAACACCGCGAGGTTCGCGCGCGCTTCGGCCTGACCAACGAATTCCGACAGCGCCTGCGGGCGCAAGGCGCGGCCGGTCTCATCCTCGGGCATCGGTTCAGGGCGAAGCGTCGGATCAGGGATGGCCATTCACGTTCAATCTGTTCAGGGCCTCGATGCGCGATTCGGTCGAGGGGTGGGTGCGAAACAGGCTGTCCATGCGCAGCGCGCCAAGCGGGTTGATGATGAACATGGATGCCGAAGCCGGGTTGCGTTCGGCCGGCACGTTCACCACCTGACCCGCCGCCGCCGAAATCTTGCGAAGCGCGCTCGACAGCCCCTGCGTCTGGCCCGCGATCTCGGCCCCAAGCGCATCGGCGCGATATTCCCGCGTGCGCGAGATTGCCATCTGCACCAGCCCCGCCGCGACGGGGGCAAGGATCATCGCCAGAAGCCCGCCCAGCATCCCGCCACGGCCTTCCCGACCGCCGGTGAACAGCGCCATGTTGCCCAGCATCGCAATCGCCCCGGCGAGCGTGGCCGCAATGGTCATGGTCAGCGTGTCGCGGTTGCGGATATGGGCCAGCTCATGCGCGATCACGCCGGCCAGTTCGTCGCGGTTCAGCGTGCGCAGAAGTCCCTGCGTGACCGCGACGGCGGCATTATCGGGATTGCGCCCTGTGGCGAAGGCGTTCGGCTGATCGGATTGCATCACATAGACCGCAGGCATCGGCAGATTGGCGCGCTTAGCCAGTGCGGCGACCATCTGCACCAGTTCCGGCGCGCTTTGTTCATCGACGCGGACCGCGCCGTTCTGACGCAGCAGCGCCTTGTCACTGTTCCACCAGGCCCAGATATTGCCGACACCCGCGAAGATCAGCGCGATAATCATCCCACCGGTCCCGCCGATCAGCCAGCCAAGCGCCATGAGCAGCGCGGTCAGCGCAGCCATAAGCGTGAATGTGCGAAGCGTGCTGGACATGATGACCTCCCTATTCCTTCGGCGCCAGCGAGCGAAGCGCCATGCGGATCAACGCGGGCATCGCAGCATCGGGTTCCGCTGCGGCAGCGCGCGCAACCGCCGATGCGGCCTCTGACGGATTATATCCAAGGTTGGTCAGGGCGGACAGGGCTTCGGACTGTGCCGCTGCCGCAGACGGCGCGGGCTGTGTCGCAGGGGCGGGTTTCACTGGTGTCGCAGGCGCTTCGGTTTCGATGACCGGGGTGCCGGCATCCACGGTCAGCGCACCACCCATCGCCATGACGGACGGCGCCTTGTCCTTCAGTTCCAGAACCACGCGCTGCGCCAGCTTCGGCCCGACGCCCGGCGCCTTGCGAACGGCCGACCAGTCGCCAAGCGCGATTGCCCGGCCAAGCCCGTCTGCCCCCAAGGTTCCCAGCACCGCCAGCGAGGCTTTCGCCCCGATCCCCTGAACCGAGGTCAGCAGCTTGTGCCATTCCTTTTCCAGCAGCGTCGGAAAGCCGAAAAGCTGCAACAGATCCTCGCGCACCAGCAGATCGGTATAAAGCGCGGCCGCCTGACCGACGGGGGGCAGGCTGGCGGCGGTCCGCTCGCTGACATGAACAATATAGCCGACGCCGCGCACGTCGATCATGACGTGATCGGAGGCCCGGTGCAGGATCACCCCTGCAATCCGCCCGATCATGCCCGCACCTTGATGCGGATGCTGCGCGATTGCAGGTGATGGGCGTGGCAGATCGCGATGGCGAGCGCGTCGGCAGCGTCGGCACTTTCGAAGACCACGCCGGGCAATTGATGCCGGACCATGTGCTGAACCTGCTCTTTGCCGGCATGACCGACCCCGACCACGGCCTTTTTCACTGCATTCGGGGCATATTCGCCGATTTCCAGCCCCGCCTCTGCCGGGGCCAGCAGGGCGATGCCGCGCGCTTGCCCAAGCTTCAGCGTGCCGACCGCGTCCTTGTTGACGAAGGTCTGTTCCACCGCCGCCGCCGAAGGCGCATGGGCGATGATGACAGCGCATAGCCCGCGATAAAGTCGCAGCAGGCGGTCGCCAAGCTCTCCCTTATCCGAATGCACGACACCGTTCGCGATGTGACGCAGGCGCGGACCGTCAAGTTCGATCACCCCCCAGCCCATATTCTGCAAACCGGGGTCAATGCCCAATACTCTCATGCCCTGCCCTCATTTGTTTTCAGCAGGCTAGCACGAAACGCGAACATCGGGGAAGAGGTCCTTTTCAGGGTCCGGGTTTGCTTGACACTGCCCCCCCATTCCTTGAGACAAAAGCAAAACACTTTGCGGAGGACAGATGTCGCCAGCCCTGATCGCAGCGCTGCCCTTCCTGGGCGCCCTACTGCCCGGCCTTCTGATCCGTTCGGGGCGAAATGTCGCGGCAATTTCCTGTGGAACGATGTCGCTTCTGGCGCTGATCGGCCTGTGCCTGCACATCCCCGAGGTCATGGCCGGAGGGGTCGTCACCGCAAGCTTCAACTGGCTTCCGCAGATCGGGCTGAATGCAAGCTTCCGCATCGACGGCCTCAGCCTGCTGTTCGGCATCCTGATCCTTGGGATCGGCATCCTGATTATCATCTATGCCCGCTATTACCTGTCGAAATCGGACCCGGTCGGGCAGTTCTACACCTATCTGATGCTGTTTCAGGGCGCGATGGTCGGCATCGTCCTGTCGGACAACATCCTGCTGCTGCTGATCTTCTGGGAACTGACATCGCTGTCGTCCTTCCTTCTGATCGGGTATTGGAAGCACCTGCCCGAGGGGCGGCAGGGTGCCCGCATGGCGCTGACGGTCACGGGCGCGGGCGGGCTTGCGATGATCGCGGGCATGATGATCCTCGGCAATATCGCTGGCAGCTATAATATCGGCGAAATCCTTAAGGCGAAGGACGCGATTCAGGCCTCTCCGCTTTATCTTCCGGCATTGCTGCTGATCCTCGGCGGCGCGTTCACGAAGTCAGCGCAGTTCCCGTTCCATTTCTGGCTTCCTCACGCAATGGCCGCGCCGACGCCAGTGTCAGCCTATCTGCACAGTGCAACCATGGTGAAGGCCGGGCTGTTCCTGATGGCGCGCCTGTGGCCGGTGCTGTCAGGCACCCCGGAATGGTTCTATATCGTGGCCACCACCGGGCTTGTGACGATGCTGATCGGCGCGATCATTGCGCTGTTCAAGGATGACCTTAAGGCAATCCTCGCCTTCTCGACCGTCAGCCAGCTTGGCATGGTGACGATGCTGCTGGGACTGGGGACCGAGGCGGGGGCCATTGCAGCCGTCTTCCACATCATCAACCATGCGACCTTCAAGGCCGCGCTGTTCATGACCGCTGGCATCATCGACCACGAGGCCGGGACACGATCGGTGCGTCTGCTGGGCGGCTTGCGCAAACTGATGCCAATCACCTTCGTGATCGGAACGATCGCGGCACTGTCGATGGCCGGCATCCCGCCGCTGAACGGCTTCATCTCGAAAGAGATGATGCTGGAGGAGGCGTCGCATACCGTATGGGCAGGCCATCACAACCTTTTCTTCATCGTGGCGGGCGTCGCGGCGACCTTCTCGGTCGCGTATTCCTTCCGCTTCATCTGGCAGGTGTTCTTCGGTCCCGAGCGCGAAGAATATCCCCATCACCCGCATGATCCGGGCATGGGTCTGATCTTCAGCCCCGGCTTCATGGTCGTGCTGGTCGTCCTGATCGGTCTGATGCCGATGACCATGGCGGGCTGGCTTGTCACGGCTTCTGCCGACTCCGTTACGGGGCTGGAGACACATCCGCACCTGGCGCTTTGGCACGGCGTCAACCCGGCGCTGATAACCTCGGCAATTGCGACCGTCCTCGGCGCGGTTCTGGTGGCGCTGCACCCGCTTCTTCAACCGATCTGGGACGCGATGCCCCGCCCCGAAGCGAAAACCATCTTCGACGCCATTATCCGCCGCGTGGTCCGCTGGTCGCAGGCCGCCAATGACGCGCTGCATGATGGCAGGCTGGCACGCGGCGCGGGGATGATGGCCGCGACCATCGTTCTGGCCGGCACGTTTGCATGGGCCACGGGACGCGCCGGGCCGGAAACCCGCGCCATGCTGCCGATCCAGCCTATTCCGGCCATCGGCTTCGTTCTGCTGATCGTTGCGACCGCCTGCATGGTCGCCTTCCACCGCAACCGCCTGCTGGCGCTCGTGCTGATCGGGATTGTCGGGCTGATCGTGTCTTGCGGGTTCGTCTACCTGTCGGCACCTGACCTTGCGCTGACGCAGATCTCGGTCGAGGTGGTGACTGTGATGCTGATGTTGCTGGCGCTGAACTTCCTTCCCAAGCGCACCTGGGTGGAAACCGGCGCGTGGCGTCGCGGTGCGGATGCACTGATCGCAACAGCGGTCGGGCTTGGCATCGGGGGGCTTTCCTATGCCATCATGCGCCGTGATTTCGCGTTCGAGACGATTGCGAATTACCACCTTTCAAACAGCTATAAGCAGGGCGGCGGGGATAACGTCGTCAACGTGATCCTCGTGGACTTCCGGGGCTATGATACCTTTGGCGAGATCACCGTGCTGGGGATCGCGGCCCTTGTCATCTATGCCATGACCGAGACGCTGCTGACCGGGCGTTCGGCCCGCAGGCTGACGAACTGGCGGCACGACCAGCGGCGCGCGGGCGACCGTCACCCGCTGATGCTGGTCGTGGCGACACGGCTGATCCTGCCGATCTCGCTGACGGTCGGGCTGTTCATCTTCCTGCGCGGACACAATCAGCCGGGCGGCGGCTTCATCGCCGGTCTGATCGTCGCGATCTCGCTTTTGATGCAGTATATGGCATCCGGTTTCGCATGGGCGCAGGAACGCCAGCGCGTTCCATTCCACGCCATGATCGGCATCGGCGTCGTTCTTGCGGCTGGCACCGGGATCGGGGCCTGGCTGTTCGGACTGCCGTTCCTGACGTCGAATTACGGCTACTTCAAACTTCCCTTCCTTGAGGAGATAGAGCTTGCCACCGCGATGGCCTTCGATCTGGGCGTGTTCCTGTGCGTTCTGGGCGCTGTCATGCTGGCGCTGAATTCGCTGTCGCGCATGGCCCGCCGCACCGGAGAGGTCATCAATCGTCAACCCATGGATGTCGATCCCTCACGCTCGAAGAAGGAGGCACATTGATGGAAGCCCTCGTCGCAATCGCCATTGGCGCCATGAGCGCGGCAGGTATGTATCTGGTGCTGCGCCTGCGGACATTTCCGGTCGTGATCGGCATGACCATGATGTCCTATGCCATTAACCTTTTCCTTGTCGCGACGGGCAGACTGGCGATCAACAAGCCGCCGATCCTGCACGGGCATGGCGCGGTCGATTACAGCGCCTATACCGACCCGCTGCCGCAGGCCCTGACGCTGACCGCGATCGTGATCTCGTTCGGGATGACTGCGGTCGTCGTGCTGCTGTCGCTTGGCGCCTTTCTGGAGGGCGGCGACGATTACATCGACATGCCCGAGGCCGACCGGACCGAGCGCGGGGAGAAGGAATGAACCACTTCATTATCGCCCCGGTCGTTCTGCCAGCCATAATCGGAGGCCTGATTATCCTGTGGATGCGTCACGATCTGCTGCTGCAGCGCGTGTTTTCGACCGCAGGTTCGCTGGCGCTGCTTGGTGTCGCGCTCTATCTCGCGTTCTATGCGAGCAGCGGCGAGGTGTTCGTCTATCGCCTTGGCAACTGGCCTGCGCCCTTCGGCATCGTGCTGATGCTGGACCGGCTGGCTGCGCTGATGCTGGTGCTGGGCGCGTTTCTGGGGCTGGTTGTGCAGCTTTACGGAATCGGCTCTGGCTGGGACCGAAAGGGCTGGCATTTCCACGCGCTCTGGCAGTTTCAGATGATGGGCGTCATGGGCGCCTTCCTGACGGGCGACGCCTTCAACCTGTTCGTCTTTTTCGAGGTGCTGCTGATCGCGTCTTATGGCCTGATGATTCACGGCGGCGGCGGGCTGCGGCTGCGCGCAGGCGTGCAATACGTGGTCATCAACCTGATGGGTTCGACCCTGTTTCTGGCGGCGCTCGGAACGCTTTATGCGGTGACCGGCACGCTCAACATGGCCGATATGGCCGTGAAGGTCGCGCAGATGCCGGCCGACGATACCGCATTGCTGCGGGCTGGCGCGGTGCTGCTGATGCTGGTCTTTGCAATCAAGGCGGCGCTGGTGCCCCTGCATTTCTGGCTGCCTTCGACCTATGCGAATGCGCCGGGACCGGTGGCAGCGCTGTTCGCGATCATGTCGAAAGTCGGGGTCTATGCGATCATCCGCTTCTACACGCTGGTTTTCCCCGGTGATTCCGTGGTCGAGGGGATCGTCGCGGACATGCTGCTGCCGGCTGCGCTGATTACGCTTGTCGTCGGTCAGGTGGGTGTTCTGGGCGGCCGCAACCTTGGCCGGGTTGCGGCAATGTCAGCAATCGCTTCGATCGGAACGCTGGTCATCGCTGTGTCGATGTTCACACAACCCGCGATTTCGGCGGCGCTTTATTACACCATCCATTCGACGCTGGCTGCGGCGGCGCTGTTCCTGATCAGCGACATGATCGCCGCGCGGCGCAACGGCGACCTGTGGCTGACGCTTCGGCCGAAAATCCAGGACAGCGGGCTGATCGCATCCTTCTTCTTTGCGGCTGCGATTGCTGTTGCTGGCCTGCCGCCCCTGTCGGGCTTCATTGGCAAGCTGCTTGTCCTTGATGCGACGCGCATCGACCCGTGGTGGGTCGGGATCTGGTCCACGATCCTTGTGACCTCGCTCTTTGCCATTGTCGGCTTTTCACGCGCCGGTTCGACCCTGTTCTGGCTGCCCTTCCAGCTTCAGCGGGCCGAAAGGATCGCCGAGGCAGAGGGCAGGCCCGCGCCGAAGGCACCGATCCCGCCAAAGCTGGAGCCTGACGAGCATATTCAGGATATCGGGGATGCCGTTTCGCCGACCCTGACCTTCGTATCGGCGGGGCTGTTGCTGGCTGGGCTTGTTGCACTGACCCTGTTTGCGGGACCGGCGCTTCACATGACCGACTCCATCGCGGCGCAACTTTTCGACACCGCTCCATATGTTGAATCCGTGCTGGTCGAGCAGGAGGGCGCGCGGCCATGAGACGCATTTTCCCCCACCCCATTCTTTCCGCGATGCTGATCCTGTGCTGGCTTCTGCTGGTCAACGACTTCCGCTGGGGATCGCTGGTTTTCGGGGTGATCCTGGCGGTTCTCATCCCGGCCCTGATCGCCCCCTACTGGCCGTCACGCTCGGCGCTGCGTTCGCCCGGCAAGTATGTCAGCTATCTGTTCCTGGTCATCTGGGACATCATCGTCGCCAATATTCAGGTCGCGAAGATCGTGCTGTTCATGCCGAATTCGCGGCTGCAGCCCGCCTGGATCGTGATCCCGCTTGAAGTCCGCTCGCCCGAGGCGATTACGGTTCTGGCCGGAACGATCACCCTGACGCCCGGCACGGTCAGCTGCGATCTTTCGGAATGCGGGCATTCGCTGCTGGTTCACTGCCTGCACGCACCCGACCCTGACAGCGTCGTCACCGATATCAAGTCGCGATACGAATCGCGCCTGAAGGAGATCTTTGCATGATCGCCTATGCCATCTATTTCGCCTTTGCCTGCTTCGGCGTCGCGCTTCTGTTCAACCTGTATCGGGTTGTCATTGCCGTCGGCGTGCCGGACCGGATTCTTGCGCTGGATACGATGTCGATCAACATGATCGCCATTCTGGCGCTTTTCGGCATCAAGGAAGGCACGGGCATGTATTTCGAGGCCTCGCTGCTGTTCGCGATGATGGGCTTCGTGTCAACGGTGGCCTATGCCAAATTCATCCTGCGCGGCGACATTATCGAATAGGGGGCGGTCATGGATATGTTCATTGAAATACTCGTCTCGGCGATGCTGGTCATCGGGGGTATCTTCGGCTTCGTCGGGTCCTACGGGCTGGTCAAGCTGCCGGAACCGATGACCCGCCTACACGCCCCGACCAAGGCCGCAACCCTGGGCGTGGGCGGCGTGCTGCTGGCCTCGATGATCTATTTCGCGTGGTTCGGCGATCATGTCAGCTGGCACGAGCTGCTGATCGCGCTTTTCATCTTCCTGACCGCGCCGTTGACCGGACTGATGATCGCCAAGGCGAATATTCATCTGCAATGGACCAAGGACGAACTGCCCCCGACCGGGACGGGAACGCCGTGGGCCACGCAGTCGGATCGGCCCAGCATCATGGATGACGGCGCCGATCTGCGCCTGACCAGCGAAGGCGACTGAAAAAGGCGCCCGGATCGGGGCGCCTTTCGCGAAAAGTGGTGGGTGCCGTCAGATCAGCCCGGCGTGGCGCATTGCCTCGTCAACGGCGTTCCGCGTCGATTGTGTCAAACCAACGAGCGGCAGGCGCACACGCTCATTCACCATGCCAAGCTTTGACAGCGCATATTTCGCCGCCACCAGACCCGGTTCAATGAACAGCGCGATGTGAAGCGGCATCAGCTTGTCCTGCAGTTCCAGCGCCTTGCCCCATTCGCCATCCAGCGTCGCCTGCTGAAATTCCGAACACAGCTTCGGCGCGACATTGGCGGTGACGCTGATACAGCCCACACCGCCATTCGCATTGAACGCCAGCGCGGTGTCGTCATTACCCGAAAGCTGGATGAAATCCGGCCCGCAGGTGATGCGCTGCTGGCTGACACGTTCCAGCTTGCCGGTCGCGTCCTTGACAGTGGTGATGCGCGGCAGCTTTGCCAGCTCGCCCATCGTTTCGGGTGTCATGTCCACAACCGAACGGCCGGGAATATTATAGATCACAAGCGGGATGTTCGTGGCATCGTGGATCGCGGTGAAATGCGCGATCATGCCCGCCTGCGTCGGCTTGTTATAGTAAGGCGTCACGATCAGCAGCCCGTCAGCCCCCGCGCCTTCGGCATGCTGGGCAAGCCCGATCGCTTCGCGGGTCGAGTTCGAGCCCGCACCCGCGATCACCGGAACGCGCTCATCGGCGATGCGCACAACCTCGCGCACCACGGCACGGTCTTCGTCATGGCTCAGCGTCGGTGACTCGCCGGTCGTGCCGCATGGCACCAGCCCGTGGCTGCCCTGATCGATCTGCCATTCAACGAATTTCTTGAGCGTGTCCAGATCCAGCTCGCCGTCCGGGGTGAACGGCGTGATCAGTGCGGGCATCGACCCTTTGAACATGACACGCTCCTGTCGCATGAGGTTATAAATGTCGCAGGACACTAGACGCGGCGGCTGGATTTGCCAAGGATGTGAATTGCAGCCGGCGCGACGCCGCCGCACATTGGGCGCAATGATGTATCCTTTCCGTGACATAATACTGGCCGGACTTTTCGCGGTCGCCGCCGCCCTGCCCGCGCGGTCGGAATCGCTGCCCGATATGGCGACAGCGCTGACCGCGGCGGGGGCAAAAAACTGGACTGCGGCGAATGATGCCGCGGCGAAATCCGGCCCACTGGCCGAGCGTTTGGTGAGCTGGCACGAACTGCGCGCCGGGCGGGGCAGCTTCGCCGACTATCTGACCTTCGCACGCGATCACGCCGACTGGCCGGGTATGGAACTGCTTTACAAGCGGGGCGAGGCAACGATTTCCGCCACGACCCCGGCACAGGATGTGATCGACTGGTTCGCCGGACACGAACCGCAAACCGGGGCCGGTGCGTCCGCGCTTGTCGCGGCGCTGAAAGCCCGCGATCCCGATGCCGCCCGCACCGAAGCACAGCGCATCTGGACCAGCCTTCCGATGAGCGCGGCAGAAGAAACTGCTTTCCTTGCCGCGAACGGGGCCGATCTGGCCAATCTGGCCGATGCGCGCGTCTTCATGCTGCTGGATCAGTTCGAATGGCAGGCCGCGCAACAAGGGCTGTCGCGCATGACCGACGCCGCGCGTCCGCTGGCCGAGGCACGGATCGCGACGCAAGCCCGGCGCGGCGGCGCCGATGCCCTGATCCTTGCGCTGCCCGAGGCGCAGCGCGACGATGCCGGTCTTGCGATGGACCGTTTCCGTTGGCGGGTGCAGGCCAAGATGGGCGATCTCGCGGAAGAGTTGATGCTGGAACGCTCGACCTCTGCCGAGGCGTTGCGCAGGCCGGATGTCTGGGCGGATGCCCGCGCCGATTACGCCCGCGCGCATCTGCGGGACGGCGAATGGGCCAAGGCAGAGGCGATTGCCGCACCGCATTTCCTTTCACCGGGAAGCGAGGCCTTTGCGGATCTTGAATTCCTTGCCGGCTACGCGGCGCTGCGCGGCGGCGTGGCAGACCGCGCGCTTCAGCATTTCATCCATCTTGCCGACGGCACCAAGGGTGTCGTCAGTCAGGCCCGCGCCTTCTATTGGCAGGGCCGCGCGAACGAAGCCGCAGGCAAAGCCGACGCCGCGCGCACCGCATTCGAGGCCGGGGCGAAACTGCAATCGACTTATTACGGACAGCTCGCCGCCGAACGCATCGGCGCCCCGCCCGACCCGGCGCTTTCGGTTCCGGGTCGTGCGGACGCTGCCCTGCCGCAATGGCGGCGCTCTGCACTGCTGGAAAACGAGGTGTTTCAGGCGGGCATATTCGCCTTTGCTGCGGGCCAGCCCGACCTTGGCCAGCGTTTCCTGCTGCATCTGTCCGAAAGCGCCACGCCCGAGGATATAGCCCGCATGGCCCGCGTGACGCTGGAAATGCGCTATCCCTGGCACGCCTTGCGCCTTGCCAAGCGCGCGGCGGCACAGGGCGCAGTGTTTCCCGCCGCTTATTTCCCGCTGACCGGACTTGAACACGAAAAGCTGGACCTGCCGGCAGAACTCGTCATGTCGATCTCTCGCCAGGAATCAGAGTTCAATCACACCGTTTCGTCGCATGTCGGCGCGCTTGGGCTCATGCAGCTTATGCCGGCGACGGCGCAGCAGATGGCGGAAAAGACCGGGCTGCATTACGACCGCGCCCGGCTGACCGAAGACCCGTTCTATAACGCCCGCCTTGGCACCGCGTATCTGAACACCCTGCGCGAGCGTTTCGGGCCGTCATCGGCGCTCGTCGCTGCGGGCTATAACGCAGGGCCGGGGCGGTCGCGCCAATGGACCGAACGGTTCGGCGACATCAGGACTGAAACCGATCCGGTCGACTGGGTCGAAATGATTCCCTTCGACGAGACCCGCAACTATGTCATGCGCGTGACCGAGGCGCTGCCGATCTATCGTGCGCGGATCGCGGGTCATCCGGTCCCACCGACGCCGACGAAGGATCTGACCGGCGACGGCTATGTTCCACCGCCGCCAAAGCCGCGCCAGACCCTGGCCGAGGTGCTGACCCGTTCGAACCCGCCCCCGCAGCAAGGAGATCCGCTGTCAGCCGCTGCTGCCGCATTTGCCGAGACAGAGGCACTTGCGCCGGCCCCGGTAAGCGCCGCGCCGGTCGGCACACGGCCCGCGCCGCGTCCGGATGCTGCAGCTTCGGCAAATCCGGCCGGCGGCTAAGGCATTACAGGCGCGTGCCCCGGCTCATATGGCGCTTTCCGGCATAACCCGGCGCGCGCTCGACCCGGAAGCCTGCCGCTTCCAGCGCGCGACGGACGTGACCGGCCGCGGAATATGTGGCAAAGGTTCCACCCGGAGCCGTGTGCGCACCGACTTCGCCCATCAATGCAGAACCCCAGAGTTCAGGGTTCTTCGCGGGCGAAAAGCCGTCAAGGAACCACGCATCCGCCGCACCCTGCCAGCGCGACAGCGTGTCGCGCGCATCGCCGATGACCAGGTCGACGTCGACCAGACCGACCCGGAACCGGCGCGTGCCATAGCCGAGGCGAAGTTGTTCGGTCAGGCCGGAGAGCTCCGGGAATGCCTGATGCGCGCGCGCAAGCTGCGCATCATCCATCGGAAAAGCTTCGAAGCTGGTGAAGCGGATCGGCTGGGTCGCGATCTCGGCCAGTGCCAGCAGGTTCAGCCCCGTCCCGAACCCAAGTTCAGCAACATGAAAGCCTGGCCTCAGCCTTTGGGGCAGGTCATTCCCGCCCAGAAAAACGTGCCGCGTCTCGGCCAGACCGCCAGCGAGGCTGAAATACGGATCGTCGAAAATGGTCGAAACCGGCACGCCGCCATCGCGCCAATCCAGTTTGGGAGACTGGTTCTGAATGCTCATCGGGTTTAACTCCTTGCGGCGGCACAACTGGCGAAAGGGCGACGGAATGGCAAGCGTCACCGTGATTGGGGCGGGAATAGCGGGGCTTTCCGCCGGCTGGGAAATCGCCCGGCGTGGCCACAGCGTGCGCGTGATCGAAGCCAACGGGATCGCCGCAGGTTCATCGGGCGGAACGGTCGGCGCGCTGGCACCGCATGCGCCCGATAGCTGGAACGTCAAGAAACAGGTGCAGCTCGACAGCCTTCTGGACGCGCCACGCTTCTGGCAGGAGGTCGCGGAAACATCTGGCCGCGATCCGGGATATGCCCAGACCGGACGCATCCAGGCCGTATCGGCCGCCGATCTGCCAAAGCTGCGCGCCCGGATCGAGGGCGCGCAGCGGCACTGGCAGGGTGCCGCACGGATGTGGTTGACGCAGACGCGCCCCGAAAATGCGCTGATTCCCGACAGTCCCGATAGCTGGTGGCTTCTGGACGATCTGACCGCGCGCCTGTCGCCTCGCCAAGCCTGCGAGGCGCTCGCCGCAGCGATCCGCACGAAAAGCGGCGATGTGACAGTGGGGCAGCGGGCAGAAATCGGCGCGGTGTCGGGGCTGGTGATCTGGGCCAACGGCGCACCGGGTCTTGCCATGCTGGGCGACGATCTTGGCCGGAACGCTGGTCAGGGCGTCAAAGGTCAAAGCGCGCTGCTGGATTTTTCCGCACCTGACGCACCGCAGATCTATGCCGATGGCCTGCATATCGTCCCGCATGCGGACGGAACGGTCGGGATCGGCTCTACCTCGGAAAATAGTTTTGCGCATGATGCTGTGGACGGCCTGCTGGACGCGGTGATCGCCCGCGCCCGGATCACCTGCCCGACCCTTGCGGATGCGCCCATTCTGTCGCGATGGGCGGGCATCCGGCCGCGTGCCCGTTCCCGCGCGCCGCTGATCGGTGCATGGCCGGGCAGGCCGGGACAGTTCGTGGTGAATGGCGGCTTCAAGATCGGGTTCGGCATGGCCCCCGTCACGGCAAGGATGATTGCCGATCTGGTTCTGGACGGGCGCGACACGATCCCCGAAGCCTTCAGGCTTCAGGGCAGCGGCGACACCCCGATCAGCGGCTGATGCAGCTGCAGGATCAGCAGCCAAAGCAGCAGCGCAATCATCAATCGCATCACGGAAGGCGCGCCGCGCGGCCGCCACCGGCCGGAGATCAGCGCAGCGCCGGGCCAGAGGGATGTCCGCCTGGCAAGCATGTGAAAGTCGGGCAGACTGCGCCGGGCACGGATTTCGGCCCCGATGACGCCTGACAGCGCGAATGCCAGCATGACGCCGAACAGCAGAACATGGGCCAGATCACCATTGGCCAAAAGATGCGCACCCGCCCAGATGGCAAGCGCCCACATCAGCGGGTGGCGCGTCAGCCCGATGATGCCGGGGCGGTCGGGGTCAAATCCGTCCGCCCGCCCCAAGAACGAAAACGGATTGCGCCGCCCGACAGCCAAGACCGAGAGCAGCAGCGCAAGCGGCATCGCGATATTCACCAGCCAGCGCTGCCAGATCGCCTGCGGCCATATTTCGACGTAAGGCGCGCGGCCGGCTGCCAGCAGCAGCCAGTAAAGTAAGCCCAGTGACAGCAGGCTGAAGGCAAGGATATAACCGGCCCGCCCCAGCATTGTGACAAGGCGCGATTTCAGCCGCGGCCGCATCGGGATCATATGTGCCGCCAGAAAGGCAATGAAGGCGGTAATGAACTCTGCCCAGCCTGACATGACACCCTTGTCTTGAGATCGCGCGCCGCTCGTGTTTGGCTGACAGGATCTAACCAGAATCGCTAACCGATACCAGTATGACCCGACCCGTCATCATCATCGCCCATGGCCAGCCCTCGGACCCTGGCCCACAACAGGCCGCGATCGAGGATCTTGCCGCTGCCGTGTCGCAGCTTGCTGCGCGCCCGGTGCTGGGTGCGACGCTCGCCGATGCGGATGCGCTGGCGCGGGCCGTCGCGGATGCACCGCGCGCGCTGATCTATCCGATGTTCATGGCGGCGGGCTGGTTCACCGGCAAGGAACTTCCCCGCCGGCTTGCCGCACTTGGGGCGGCTGATCCCTATCTCCATGCGCCATTCGGCCTTGACCCGACGCTGGCAGAGCTGTGCCTGACGAAGTTGCGCGATGCCGCATGCGATGCCGGGCTGAGCCTGAACGATGTGACGCTGCTGCTGATCGCGCATGGTTCGAAGCGGGCGCGCGGCTCTGCCAACGGGGCCGAGGCGATGGCGGAACTTCTGCGTCTGCGCCTTGGCCGCGTTGTCACCGGCTTCATCGAGGAAGCGCCCTTCTTGCGTGACGCCGCCCGCGATCTTGGCCCGAATGCCATTGCGCTGCCTTTCTTCGCGACCCGGGCCGAACATGTGACAGACGATATACCGCAGGCGCTGGCGGAAGCGGGTTTCGAAGGCAGGCTTCTTGACCCGATCGGCCTCGCGCCAGAGGTTCCCGCGCTGATAGCCGCCGCGCTTGACCGGGCTGACGCAGCGATTGCGTCGCGGCGCGCGGACGCTTAGGTTCCGGCCATCGACGACATCAGGAGTTCATCCATGACCCAGCAGCAGCAGCGCCTGCACCTCGTTTTCGGGGGCGAGCTGAAAGACCTTGACGGGACAGAGTTCCGCGACACCTCGGCCATTGACGTGGTCGGCGTGTTCCCGGACTTCGCATCGGCCCATGCAGCATGGAAGGGCGCGGCACAACGCACCGTGGACAGCGCCCAGACCCGCTATTTCATCGCCCATCTGCACCGCCTGATGGACGAAGGCCGCGAGACAAGCCCGACGGCGGAACTGGGCATCTGATCGTGGCGCAAGGGCATGGGCTGCGCGGCTGGATGCAGCGCTGGCGCGAGCCACATTCCGCGTCCGCCGCCGCCCCGCTGCCCGAACTTGCCCTGCCCACCGGCGACGGTCCTCTGATCTGGCTGCGCATCGGCGGCGACGTCGCCTCGCTTCCGGATGGTGGGCTGCCGCCGACGCTGATCCAGCTTCTCATGCAGTTGCGCAGGCGCGGGCTGCAGATCGCCGTCAGTCGCGCTGCGGGGGGGCCGCCCGATCTTGCAACGCGCGGCATCAGCGCCGTGCCTGACGCTGCGCTGAGCGTGGGGCAGGCGGATGCCCATATTTCCGCGATGCGCCCGGCGGCGATCCTTCTGATCGGCGCCGATCTGCCGCGCCCGCTGATCGAAGCAGCGCTGGCGCGCGACATCCCGATCGTGCTGGCCGAAACCCGCCTCAGCGCCTCTGAACGCGGTTGGGGCTTGGCCAGTCTGGGCCTTGGCAGGCGGTCGGTTCTGTCGCAACTGACGCTGCTTCTGCTTCCCGACGCCGCCAGCCGTGATGCGGCGATCGACATGGGCGTCAGCGAAAGCCGGATCGAAGTGACCGGCCCGATCACCCAGACGAGAGAGCCGCTGAAGCATCTTGAGGCCGAGCGTGAATCGCTGGCCGAAGCGTTCACGGGCCGCCAGCTTTGGCTCGCGATCAACGTGACAGAGCCAGAAGAGCAGGCCCTGATAGATGCCCACATGACGGTGCTACGCTACAGCCATCGCGCCATTCTGATTGCCCTTCCGGACGATCCGCGCCGGGCAGACGCCATGGCCAGCCGGATGAGCGATGCGGGCCTGATCGTTGCGCAACGCAGTCTGGACGAGGACCCGACAGACGAGGTGAATGTCTACCTTGCCGACGACCTGTTCGAGCTGGGGCTTTGGTATCGGCTTGCGGCATCCTGCTTCATGGGTTCTACCCTCGCAGGGCCGACGACGACCGCCCGCGATCCGTTCGAAGCCGCGTCGCTTGGTTCCGCTGCCATTCACGGCCCGCAGGATGGTCCCTTTTCTGCTGAATGGGCGCAGCTTGACGGCGCAGGTGCAGCGCGCAGGGTCGAAGATGGATCTGGCCTCGCGCAGGCGGCGGTGGCCCTTCTTGCCGCCGATCAGGCCGCCCAGATCGCGGCGAATGCCTGGGCCGTCTCGACCGGGGGGGCGGGCGTTGCCAACAGGATCGCCCACGCCATCCGTGACCTTGCGACCGGAGACACCGCATGAGCCGACGCCCGCCAGCCTTCTGGTTTGCCCGCAAGCCCGGCCTTTCGGCCACGCTGCTGCGCCCGCTTGGCGCTGCTTACGGCGCGGCGACGGCGCGGCGGCTGGCGCGCGGCAACCCCGCCGAACTTGCTGTTCCGGTCATCTGCGTCGGGAACATAAATGCGGGTGGCACCGGCAAGACGCCCACGGTTATCGCGCTTGCGCAGCGCCTTCAGGCAAAAGGCATCGCCGTTCATATCGTCAGCCGGGGTTATGGCGGGACAACGCGCGCGCCCACGCGGGTCGATGAACGCCGCCACAACGCAGCCGAAGTGGGGGATGAACCGCTGCTGATGTCCGCCTTCGCGCCCGTCTGGGTGGCCGATGACCGCCGCGCTGGCGCGGAGGCGGCAATCGGCGACGGTGCGGCGCTTATTCTGCTTGATGACGGCTTTCAGGACCCGGCGCTGAAGCACGATCTGTCGCTTGTTGTCGTCGATGCCGCGAAGGGTTTCGGAAACGGTTTGTGCATTCCCGCCGGCCCGCTGAGAGAGCCGGTCGCAGCCGGTATTGCGCGCGCGGACGCGGTCCTTTCGATCGGACCGTCTGCGATGCAGGACCGCTTTGCTGCCGAATGGGGTCAGGCACTTGATCTGCCGCACCTGAAAGGTGCGCTTGCGCCGCTTGAGACCGGGATCGACTGGCGCGATCATCGTGTCCTTGCCTTTGCAGGCATCGGCCATCCCGAGAAATTCTTTGCCACATTGCGCGATCTCGGTGCCGATCTGGTGCGGGGTGAAGCGCTTGACGATCATCAGCCCTTTACGCCCGCGCTGTTGCAGCGCCTTCAGACCGAGGCGAGGCTGACCGGCGCGCAGCTTGTCACGACCGAAAAGGACGCCGTGCGTCTGCCGCAGGACTTTCGGCGCAACGTGCTCGCCCTGCCGGTCAGGCTGGAACTTGAGGATTGGGAACCGCTTGACCGTATGCTTCAGCCGCTGATCGGGTCGTCCTGACCAAGGCGCGGCGACGGCCTGTCTATGGCCAGTGTCGCTTCGGAAAACGTCACCGGCAGACGCACGCCCGGAACCCCGCCCGGCGCGATCTGCATGGCACGCGCGACGACCTGCGGATCGGCAAAGACATCCCCCATATCGTTGATCGGCCCCGCCGGGATGCCCTGCGCCTCAAGCGCGGCAAGCAGCAGGTCACGCTTCTGCCCCCGTGTCACCGCCGAAATCGCTGCGGTCAACGCGTCCCGGTTGCGGATGCGGTCGGCATTCGTAGCATAGTCGGGCGCAGTCGCCAGTGCGGGCAGGCCCAGCACATCGCATAGCCTGCGGAACTGGCTGTCATTGCCGGTGGCGATGATGATCCACCCATCGGCGCAGTCAAAGACCGCATACGGCACAAGGTTAGGATGTGCGTTTCCCATCCGAGAGGGCGCATCGCCGGTCGCCAGATAGTTCATCGCCTGATTGGCCATGATCGCGACGGCGACATCCAGCAGCGCCATGTCGATATGCTGGCCGCGCCCGGTCCTGTGGCGCATCTCGACCGCCGCGAGTATCGCGGTCGAGGCATATATCCCGGTGAACAGGTCCGTGACCGCGACACCAACCTTCTGGGGCTGGCCGTCCGGCTCTCCGGTGACGCTCATCAGGCCCGACATGCCCTGAATGATATAGTCATAGCCGGCGCGATGCGCATAAGGGCCGGTCTGGCCGAAGCCCGTCACACTGCAATAGATGAGGCGCGGGTTCAGCGCCGAAAGGCTGGCATAATCCAGCCCGTATTTGGCCAGCCCGCCCAGCTTGAAATTCTCGATCAGAATATCGGCATCGGCGATCAGATCGCGCACCTTCTGCTGACCCTCGGCAGTGCGAAAATCCGCAGTGACTGACTGTTTTCCACGATTGGCAGCGTGGAAATAGGCGGCCGACCGGTCGCCCTCGCGGTCGATGAAGGGGGGACCCCACCGGCGGGTATCGTCGCCTTCCGGTGCCTCGACCTTGACGACGTCCGCACCAAGATCGGCAAGGATCTGGCCGGCCCAGGGACCGGCCAGAATGCGCGCAAGCTCGACGACCTTGAGACCGGTGAGCGGCGTCATCAGTTGGCCGCAGGCGCGGCCGCGTCCGTGGCAGGTGCGGCGGCGTCACCCGAACTGGCTTCTGCTTCGGCAAGCTTTTCGTCGATCTTGGCCTTCAGATCTTCCCAAGGCTGGTTCTCGACCTGCTCGCCGCCGATCATGAAGGTTGGCGTGGCCTTGATACCGTCTTCCTCGGCATTCTTCTGGAAGGTCGCGACCAGATTGGCGACCTGCGCCTGATCGTTCCAGCACGCGTCCATCTGCTCGGCGGTCATGCCAGCCTTCGCGCCGATCTTGCGCAGGTTATCGACAAGCGCGGCACCGTCCTGCGCCCCCAGCCATTCGGACTGTTCGTCCATCAGCATGCCGGCAATCGGATAAAACTTCGCAGGCTCGCAACGCGCCATGATCCCGGCCCACAGACCGACCTGATCGAAATAGACGTCGCGCATCGCGAAGCGGACCTTGCCGGTGTCGATATATTCGCTTTTCAGCGTCTCGAAGCTGTCCTTGTGGAACGCGGCGCAGTGCGGGCAGGTAAAGCTCGCATATTCATAGATCGTCAGCGGCGCGCTTTCCTCGCCCAGAAACAGGTCTTCCTGAATGACAGGCTCGGCCGCGGCGGGCGCGGGGGCTGCTTCAGCCGTGGTGGCATCCGCTGCGGGCGCGGGGGCTGCGGCATCCGGCACCGGGGTCGCATCCTGTGCGGCAGCGGGAAGCGCCAGCGCGGCAGAGATCAGCGACGCAGACAGGAAATGACGGATTTCGAAGCTCATGAATGGGCCTTTCGGTTGGGTTTGGCCGCACGGGCCAGCTTAAGCGCCGCCAGCCGCGCGACGGCAGCCTGCAGCGCAGGATCGGATATACCCGCCGCCAACGCCGCAGCGGCGCGCCGGGTTTCAGGGTCGGGCTCGGCATCTTTCGCAACCGAGGCGCCATAGTCGAAATCGGCCTGACCTTCGGCAAAGCCGGTTGGCGCGGTCTGCGTCAACGTCACGCGCGAAATCGCGTTATAGCCATAGCAGGCATTCACCCGCTCTCGGATCGCGGGAAGCTGCATTTCCAGAAGCGGCGCATAGGCACCCGTGGTCAGAAGCGTCAGCGTCGCGCCAAAGCTGCGCCGCCCATGCGATATCCTGACCGGGCGGGCTTTTGCGGCGGTATCGGCCCCGACGACCTCGACCCAGTTGGTCAGAAGCCGCGCCACGGCGAAACCCCGCCCTTCGGCGGCATGTCGGATCGGCTTATCAAGCAGGCTGGACGCCTGCCGGAAACCGCGCGACCGGCGGGGGGGCTGTGACATGCGGGCTCCGCAGGTTAAGAACGGCGTCAGTTTAGCAAGCCGCCGCAGGTATGCCAGTGAGACCGACCAAAAAAGCTGTGAGCCATGCGTGATCTCGCCCCTGTCCTGCTGGACTGGTATGACCGCCATGCGCGCGACCTGCCCTGGCGCGTTTCGCCAGCCGCGCGGGCGCGCGGCCAGCAGCCAGACCCCTATCGCGTCTGGCTGTCAGAGATCATGCTGCAGCAGACAACCGTTGCCGCCGTGCGCGACTATTTCCTGCGTTTCACGACGCTGTGGCCGACGGTGAAGGCACTGGCGGCGGCAGATGACGCGCAGGTCATGTCCGAATGGGCCGGTCTTGGATATTACGCGCGGGCCCGCAACCTGCTTGCCTGCGCGCGGGCCGTGGCCGCCGCAGGTGGATTTCCTGCGACGCGGGCAGAGCTGCAGAAACTGCCCGGCATCGGGCCTTATACCTCTGCCGCGATCAGTGCCATCGCCTATGACCAGCCGGAAACCGTGGTCGATGGGAATGTGGAACGTGTCGTCGCCCGCCTTTTCGCGGTCGAAACACCCCTGCCCGCCGCCAAGCCCGAACTCGTCGCGCTTGCCGATACTCTGACACCGACCGGTCGTCCCGGCGATTTTGCGCAGGCGATGATGGATCTGGGCGCGACGATCTGCGCGCCGCGCAAGCCCGCCTGCGCGATCTGCCCGCTTGTGAAGGACTGCGCCTCCCGCGCTGCCGGTATCGCGGCAGAGCTGCCGCGACGCAGTCCGAAACCGGAAAAGCCGCAGCGTCACGGCATCGCGTGGGTGGCGCTGACGGATGATGCAGTGCTGCTGGAGAGACGCGAACCGAAGGGGCTGCTTGGGGGGACGCTGGCTTTCCCGTCAAGCGGATGGGACGGGACGGACCTGCCAGCCCCGTTAGAGGCAGACTGGCACAGCCTCGATCCGGTAGAGCATGTTTTCACGCATTTCACGCTGCGGCTGGATGTGCGGCTGACCTGCGCCGGGGGCGCAGCCACACGCGGCGTCTGGACGCCGCGGCACGAGTTTTCGCCCCTCGGGCTGCCCGGCCTGATGCGCAAGGTCTGGACGCGTGCCGAGCGCGCGCTGCGTGACTGATTATTCTTCGCGTCCGCGCTCGATCCGGGCGTATTCGCTGGCCTTGCGGCCTTCATCGCCATCGCGCGAATGTGGCCTGCGATGCAGGGCTTCGACGGCGGGATGCAGGCCGGATTCGCGTTCCTGCGTCGTGTAGGCGCGCACGCGGCCAGAGCCGCTGCGATGTTCGTGATCGGTGGGTGACTTGGTCATCGAACTTTCCTCCTCCAATTCAGCCAATATAGGGCCGAATCGGCGGGACACCAAGTCAGGCAGCCTGCATACCGGGACCAGAGGTCAGAATCGCGTGCAGCGCCGCCGGGTCGGAATTGGCCCGCAGCTTCGCGCGCAGGTCGTTGTCGCGCAGCGTCCGCGACACCAGCGCCAGCGCCTTCAGATGATCCACGCCGCTGTCTTTCGGCGCGAAAAGCGCAAAGACCAGATCGACCGGCTGACGGTCGACCGCATCAAAGTCCAGCGGCTTGTCGAGCTTCACGAAAACGCCCGCCACGGTGTCCAGCCCATGCAGCCGCGCATGAGGCAGCGCCACGCCGTTGCCAACGCCTGTCGGGCCAAGACTCTCTCGTTCCTGCAGGGAATCGAGCGTCTGACTGGCATCAAGGCCATAGACCTGATGCGCCAGATCGGCGATGTCCTGAAAAAGCCGCTTCTTGGACGTCACCTGCGGATAGGTCCGTACGGCGCCCGGCTTCACGATATTGCTGAGTTGCATGCTGATCCGTCTTTCTGACGCCCCGGACACCGGCCCGAGGCGTCAAACCGCGCTGCGGCTTATCTGATGTTGCGCGGGTCGATCCAGCCGATATTGCCGTCATCGCGGCGATGCACGACGTTCACGCCCCCATGTTTCTCGTTGCGGAACACCAGCAGCGGCGCGCCGGCAAGTTCCATCTGCATGACAGCGTCACCGACCGAAAGCGTCGGAACGCGCGATTCCATTTCCGCGACAATGACCGGCTGCAGGCCCGTATCGTCCTGCGATTCCCACTCATCCTCGTCGGCGGGAAGCACATACATGCCGGCTGCGCCGTATTCAACCGGCTCGGACCTGTCCTTATGATGATCCTTCAGGCGTCGTTTATAGCGACGCAGCTGCTTGTCCATCCGCTCGCGGGCTTCTTCGAATGCAGCATAGATTTCCGCTGCGTCGCCCTTGGACTGAACCGTCAAACCTGTGGAAAGATGCACAAGAACATCGCAGACCAGCATATGCGCCTTCTTCGAGAAGGTGACGATGGCTTCGGTCGGGCGCTGAGAGTACTTCCCGATGGTTTCCCCCAGTTCGTTCTGCACGTGCTGGGTCAAGGCCTCGCCGATGTCGATCTGCTTACCACTGATCTGATAACGCATTCTTTTATCCCTTTCTTCGTCCGGCCCCCGCCGGACTCTGGCAGGGACGCACCGGATCGGGCCAGTCTGCGACCGGGCCGCGGGTCTGTCAACGACGGGCTTGATGCGCAATCCGCGCCAACCGCCGGATTTCTCAGGAAAGGCTGAATGTATCGCCCAAATATACTTCGCGGACGCGGGGGTCGGCGATGATCTGATCGGTGGTGCCGGACATCAGCACATGACCGTCATGCAGGATATAGGCACGGTCGACGATTCCCAGTGTCTCGCGGACATTGTGATCGGTAATCAGCACACCGATCCCGCGCGATTTCAGATCATGGACCAGCCCGCGAATATCGCCGACCGCAATCGGATCGACCCCGGCGAAGGGCTCGTCAAGCAGAAGATATTTCGGATTCGAGGCAAGGCAGCGCGCGATCTCGGCGCGCCTGCGCTCCCCGCCCGAAAGCGCCATTGCCGACGCGTTCCGGATATGCCCGATGGAGAATTCGCCCAAGAGTTCCTCCAGCCGGTCACGGCGGCGATGGGCGCTCGGCTCCACCACCTCCAGCACGGCGGAGATGTTCTGTTCGACCGTCAGGCCGCGGAAGATCGACATTTCCTGCGGCAGATAGCCGATGCCCATGCGCGCACGCCGGTACATCGGCAGTGCGGTCACGTCCTGCCCGTCGATATAGACATGTCCCGAATCAGGCGCGACAAGGCCGGCTATGCAGTAAAAGCAGGTGGTCTTGCCCGACCCGTTCGGACCCAGCAGCGCGACGACCTCGCCCCGCGCGAGGTCCATGGAAACGTCGCGGATGACGGGGCGCTTTCGGTAGGACTTGCGCAGATTTCGAACGGCGAGGCCCTCTGCCGGCACAGTCTCGGCCATCAGTTGCTGCCCGGTTGCAGAACGGACCGCACGCGCCCGGATGCCTGCGCCGTGCCATCCGCCAGATTGACAAGGATTTTGTCACCCGACATGACATTTTCCCCTTGGGTCAGCAGAACGTCACCAATCAGCGTGATATTTCCGCTGGACACCTCGTAAGTCGCCTGCTGCGCTTCTGCAGCGTCAGCACCATTGACCAGCGTGACGTTGCCCGTCGCCTCCAGATTGTCGATCTTTTTGGTATCGCCCTGCACATACTGCACGACGACCTTGTCGGCAGACAGCTTCATCTGTCCCTGCCCGATGCGAACATTGCCGGTGAATTCCGCCTGCCCGTTCGACTGGTTGACGGTCAGGTTATCAGCCGCAAGCTCTACCGGGGCAGAGGTATCGGCCTTCATCCCGCCAAATGCCACGGTCTGCGCGGCGACCGGCAGAGCGGTCAGCCCCGACATGAGAAATGCGAAAATCGTAGCGCGGCGCATCATCGTTCCTTTCAGGGCGGATCAGGGTTGATATACCAGACGCACGTCGCCTGATAAATTCAATAGCTGCTGACCGTCATCGGTCCGGGTGATCTCGACCGTCTGCGCGTCAAGCCGGCCCATCGGTGCAAATGCGGTCAGCCCGCCGGTTCCCAGAAGCCGATCCGTTTCCATATCGCTTTCGACCTGTGGCACCGTCATCGCCCATCCATCAGATGTCGTCATACGAACGCCGCCGGACATCAGCACGACCTGTCCGTCAAGCTTCGCATCGGGCGCGGTCAGATCGGCCGCAAGCCCGTCCTTCGTGCGCCATGTCAGCCGTAAACGCTGTGCCGAACTGTCGGTGCCAGCGCCGGGCCGAGCCTCTGCCGCGGTAAGCGTCACCTCTGCCCCGCCATCGCTGACGCCAGCGAATTCGGGGCGGGTCATGCGCGGGTCGCGGGCCAGATCTTCGGCATCGACCTCTGCATAGGGCAGCGCATCATCAGGATTGGGGGTCCGACTGACAAGGAACATTGTCGAAAGGATCGCCAGCGCGGCCAGCGGCAGAATGATCCTGAGCCATGCGATCAGCCGAGAGCGCAGCATCAGACCATCCCGGCACGCAGGCAGTCGTGGATATGCAGGATGCCGCGCGGCATTCCTTGATCGACCGCGAAAAGACAGGTGATCTTGCGGTCCTGCATCTGGGCAAGCGCCGCCTCGGCCAGTTGATCGGCGCCGATCGTGCGCGGGTTCGCAGTCATCACATCAGCGGCGCGGTGATCCAGCAGCCCGTCCATGTGCCGGCGAAGGTCGCCATCGGTGATGATCCCGACCAGCCGCCCGTCGGCCCCGGTGACGCCGGTCACGCCGTAGCCTTTCTGACTGATGGTCAGCAGCGCCTCGGTCATGGGCGTGTCTTCCGTGACCAGCGGCATGTCTTCGTGCATCAGATCGCCGACGCGGGACAGCAGCGCGCCCAGCTTGCCGCCGGGATGGAAGGTGCGGAAATGTTCGGGCGTGAAGCTGCGATGTTCCATCAGCGCCACCGCCAGCGCATCGCCAAGCGCAAGCGTCATCGTGGTCGAGGTGGTTGGCACGATCCCCTTGCCGCATGCCTCGGGCGACGCCGGCAGGATCAGCGCCACATCCGCCTGGCGGATCAGCGTCGAGCCTTCGCGGCTGGCAATCCCGATCAGCGGAATGCTGAAGCGGCGGGTATGGGCAACAATATCGGCGATTTCGGGTGTCTCGCCGGAGTTGGAAATCACGATAACCACATCGCCTTCCGCCACCATGCCCAGATCTCCGTGGCTGGCCTCGGCCGGGTGGACGAATTGCGACGGCGTACCGGTGCTGGCGAAGGTCGCCGCGATCTTGCGGGCGATATGGCCGGATTTGCCCATGCCCGACACGACGACGCGGCCCCGCGCGGCCAGAATCGTTTCGATCGCGCGATCAAACGTATCGCCAAGACTGGCAGACAGGGCCGCCAGACCATCAGCCTCGGTCGCGATGACGCGGCGGGCGGTATCCAGATATTCGCTCATCGCTGGCATCTAGTGATGGAAGATGTCGTTTTCATCCCCCCAGCCCATCAGGTCCAGCTGGGCGCGGGTAGGAAGAAAATCGAAGCAGGCATGCGCCAGTTCAGTCCGGCCTTCGCGGGCCAGCAGCTTTTCCAGTTCGTCCTTAAGCTGATGCAGATACAGGACGTCCGATGCCGCATATTCCAGCTGCGCCTCGGTCAGCTCGGCAGCTCCCCAGTCCGATGTCTGCTGCTGCTTTGACACATCGACGCCCACCAGCGCCTGAAGCAGATATTTCAGCCCGTGCCGGTCGGTATAGGTGCGGATCATCTTGGACGCGATCTTCGTGCACCAGACCGGCGCGGTCACGACCCCGAAGGCATTCAGCATGGCGGCGATGTCGAAGCGCCCGTAATGGAACAGCTTCACGACGCCGGGATCGCTCAGCATCCGCGTCAGGTTCGGCGCAGAGGTCTGTCCCGGCGCGATCTGCACCAGATGCGCGTCCCCATCGCCCGACGACATCTGCACAAGGCACAGCCGGTCGCGGCGCGGGTCCAGCCCCATGGTTTCGGTGTCAATGGCGACCACCGACCCAAGGTCCAGCCCATCGGGCAAATCGTTCTGATACAGGTGGATGGCCATGATAAACTCCTGTTTCAGAGGTCTATACGGCGCTTTTCGCCGAAGGTCAGCCCTTCACCGATCAAAGCGCCGTCAGCGCGCCACGGGAACCTGTGCGACGGGCGGCGTCTCGACCACGGGCAGGGTTTCGACATTCAGCGTCGCCTCGACGATGGGCGCGTTCAGGTTCTTTGTCTGCATGAAGATCCGCCCGATATACTCGCCAAGGATACCCAGGAACATCGCATTCAGCGTCATCGACATCAGCAGCAAAATGACCAGTGTCGCAAAGCCCGGCGGCCATTGCTGACCGAACAGCAGCTTGCCGATCAGATAGCCCAGCAGGATCAGGAAGGTGAAAAGCCCGGCGAACAGCGACACGGTCGAGGCCAGCCGAAGCGGCACCAGCGAGTGATTGACCATGCCGTCCACCGCCAGCGAAAGCATCGCCTTCAGCGGGAATTTGGACTCCCCTGCTGTGCGGGCGGCGCGGTCGTAATCGAAGCCGACCTGCTTGAACCCCATCGCCGAGATCATGCCACGCATATAGGGAGAGCGATCCTCGCTGCGCCGGATCTGGTCCAGAACAACCCGGTCGGTCAGCCGGAACTCACCCGCATTGCGCGGCAGGTCGTCGGGGCTGATCCGGTCAATGAACCAGTAAAACCCGCGCCGCAGGGCTGCCACGACCGGCCCGTCGGGCAGCTTCTTGCGGATGCCATAGACGACCTGATTGCCCTGCCGCCACAGATCCAGCATCTGCGGTATAAGCTCTGGCGGGTCCTGAAGGTCGCAGTCCAGCTGGATCGCGCAGTCGCCGCGCGCGGCCTTATAAGCGAACATGACCGAGTTCTGATAGCCGACATTGCGCGAAAACCGGAAAACCCGCACGCGCGAATCCTCGGCCGCGATCTCGCTGAGGATAGCGAACGTACGGTCGGTCGAATGGTTGTCGGTGAAGATGATCTCTGCCTCTATATCGGGCAGACCCTCCAGCACGGCAGCCATGCGGTCGTAGCAGTCACGGACATTGGCCTCTTCGTTATAGGCGGGGACGAGGAGGGAAATGAAACTCATGCAAGATGCCTTCTTCGCGATGTGGCATCGCGCTCGCGCTGCCAGTCAATGACCTGCGCGATGCCTTCGCGCAGCGTTACGCGCGGCATCCAGCCGAGCGAAGCCAGCTCCGCCGAAGGCGGGCAGGAAACGATGTCGTCTGCGCCTTGATCGGCGGACACGACCTGAGAAAGCGCCGTCTCGGACTGTCCCGTCAAGGTGGCGATGATGTCGCCAACGTCGCCGAGACGCTGCGGATCACCAGTCGAAAGATTGATCGTCGCGGGCAACTCGCCGGCATGATCGGCAATCAGCTGAAGCGCGGCGACGACATCATCGACATGCAGCAGATCCCTGCGCGCGCCGGGCTGGCGCGGTGCCTCGAACCGGCCGTTCAGCGCCTTGGCAATTGCCTCGGGGATGAAGAAATCCTCGGACTGGCCAGCGCCATATGTAAGGCACAGGCGCGCCGTTACCGCGGGTATCCCGGTCCATTCGCGCCAGATGCGCTGCAGATGCGTGCCCATCAGAAGCGAAAGGCCATAGATATTCGCGGGCGCATCCTCGACCGCGGTGTCGGTCGATATCTCGGCAAGGGTGCCGGTGCGGACCACGGCGGCAGGCGGGTCGGGCAGGTCCGAAATCGCGTCCAGCATGATCCGCAGCGGGTCGACATTGGCGCGCAACGCCTGATCCACCTCGCCCAGCCCGCTTTTGCGGCGAAACCGCGTGGCCGCCGCAATCAGGAACACGCGCTGCGGATTTTCGGCATCCAGCACCTTTTTCACCGCGCGCGGATCAAGAACATCAACGGTATGAAGCCGGATCTGCGGCAGCACATCTTCAAGCCGCCAAAGATCGCTGCCGGGCCGCGTCAGCACGGAAACGTCGTCCCCACGCTTCAGGCAATCCCTGACGAGGTGCGCGCCGATAAACCCGGTTCCCCCGGTAATTAGGACTCGCACCATACACCACCTCTTCCAGCCTAAGTAACAACATGCGGAGAGGGCAGAGGCAAGATGAACCGACCACCCGCAGCTTCATAGTCAGCAAGCTGGCGGCGTATTTCATCGAAGAAGTTCCACGCCAGAACCAGCAGATAATCCGGCTTGCGTTCGGCGATTGCGGATGGGTCAAGGATCTCGATTCCCATCCCCGGCGAAAGCAGGCCCTGCTTCAATGTATTGCGGTCGACGAGATAATCCAATGTCTCCGGGCCAATCTGGAAGAAGTTCAGCAAAGTATTGCCTTTCGCGGGCGCGCCATAGCCTGCGATGGTCTTTCCTTCGGCTTTCAGCTTTCCAAGAAGGTCGCGAAGGTCGTCCCCAATCTGCCGGGCGCGGTCGGCAAAGGCCGTGAAGGCAGCCTCGCTGCCCATTCCGGCCTCCTCCTCCTCGGCGAGCATCCGCAGGACTTCGGCGCTTGGGGCGCTGGCGGCGCCGGCTTTGCGTATGAAGACCCGCATTGATCCGCCATGAACAGGCAGATAGGTCACATCGACAACGGCCATGCCGGTCCGCTCGGCCAGTTTGACCAGCGATTTCAGGCTCATCTCCGACATATGCTCGTGATAGACATTGTCGAACTGATTGGTGCGGATGATGTCACGCGCCCAGGGAACCTCGATCACGAACCAGCCGTCGTCAGCCAGAAGCAGATCGACCCCCTGCATGAACGCCGTCAGATCACCGATATGGTTCAGCGTGTTGGTGGTCGAGATCACCTTGGCCGGTCCGCGCGCGTCGCGCAGTTCGCGGGCGGTTTCGGGGCCGAAATAGGCGACATGCACCTCCACCCCTTTCTCGGCAGCCTTCTCTGCCAGATTGGCAGCAGGGTCGACGCCAAGCGTTTTCGCGCCAATTCGGTTCGCAAAACCGAGCATGAGGCCGTCATTGCACCCGATATCGACGATCAGCCCGCCATCCGCACGATCTGCCAGAACCTTCGCCAGCCCCTCGAAATGGCTGTGCATCGTCGTCGCGCCCGAGGGGATATAAAGATAATGCCTGAAGAATCCGTCAGGAATCTGATCGGCAACCTGGATCATCCCGCAATCGAGACAGGCTTGCGTGTTCAGCGGAAAGGCGGGCTGCGGCTTATCTGCATCTTCCGGGCGAACAAACATGTTCGCGGGCGGGTGATCGCCCATCGGCAGGAAAAGCATCATGCGCGGCGAAAGGCAGGCGCGGCAATTGTCCATGACACTCGGGCGCGAATCGGTCATCGAAGTGTTCCTCAACGGTATTGGTTGGCGAAGGCGGTGAAGGAATCGTGCATGTGGTCGATCTGTGGCTGATCGAGCCCGTGATGGCAGGCCAGCAGGATACCGCCGCGCATGACCTCGTCGGCGACGGGATAACCGTCGGCCCTGGTCCGCGATTCGATGTTTTTCATCGCCGGCTGGCGCAAGATGTTGCCGGTAAAGACGGGCCGCGTCTGGATATCGCGCGTTTCCAGCCAGATCTGCATCTCGCGCCGTGTGAAGGGCGCGGATTCGCGAATGGTCAGCGGGAAGGCCAGCCAGCCCGTGCGCGAATCGGGCAGTTGCCGCGGCAGGATGAACCATTCCTCGAACTGGCGGAAGAAATTCAGATGCTGGGCAAAGTTTTCCTCGCGTGCCGTGATGTTACGGTCCAGCTTGCCCAGTTGCACAAGCCCGAATGCCGCGCTGACCTCTGAGGGTTCGAGGTTGTAGCCAAGTTCCTCGAAAAGGAACTTGGCATCGTACGAAATCCCGTCGAGACTGACATTGAAGCGGTTTTCGATTGCCTCACTGCCTTCCTGGAAAAGCGAAGAGGTGCGCCCCCAGCTTCGCAGCAGCAATGCGCGCCGGCCGAGATCATCGTCATTGACGCACAGCATTCCGCCATTTCCAGCGCCGTTGATGACGTGGCTGCCGTAAAAGCTGGTGGTCGAAATATCCGAATTCACCCCGGTCGAGACGCCGCCGATCGTTGCGCCAAGCGTGTCAGCGCTGTCTTCGATCACCTTCAGGCCGTGCTTATCCGCGATCTTTCGGATGCGGACCCAGTCAGGCAGGTTTCCGATCAGCGACGGGATCATGATGGCCTTCGTGTTCGGGCCGATCATTTCCTCGATCTGGGTCGCGTCAGCATTATACGTCCCCTCCTCCGCGTCGATGAAGGCAGGGATCAGGCCATGCTGCACGATCGGGGCAACGGTGGTCGCGAAGGTCAGTGCCGGCGTGATAACTTCGGACCCGGTCGGCAGATCCAGCAGCGCGACAGCGATAAAGTTCGCTGAAGAGCCGGAATTGACCATGATTCCGTGGCGCTTCTCGAACAGGGCGGTGACCCCCTCCTGCATCTCGCGGACGTGCTTCCCCATCTGGGTCGAACTGCGCAGAACCTTGACCACGGCGTCAATCTCCTCTTCGCCGTGGACTGTCTGACCATAATTCACGCGCATCTCGATCTCCTATTCTTCGTGCCGTGGGGAAGGCGTCATCAACGCCTCGAATTCCTTTATCTGTGTGAGGGTAAGCGCATTCAGGTCCGCGGCCTCAGCATGGGCGCGGTACCATTCCGCTGTCATGCGCAGCGCATCGCGAAGTCCAAGCCGGGGTCGCCAGCCGAGATGCAGACGCGCGCGCGTGCTGTCCAGCCGCAGAAGCCCCGCCTCGTGCGGGGCATCGGGGTTGTGGCGGAAGGCGAAGCGCGGGCCGTTATCGCCCCAGCATTCGGCAAAGATGCGACAGATGTCGCCGACCGGCACCGTCGCGTCGATATCGGGGCCGAAGTTCCAGGCCTGCGCTGCCGCTGAGGCATCATCACCCAGCAACCGCGCCGCGACAGTCAGGTAGCCCGATAGCGGTTCCAGAACATGCTGCCAGGGACGGACGCTGGCCGGGTTCCGGATCTCGACTTCCTGCCCGGCTGCGGTCGCGCGCACGATGTCGGGGATAAGTCGGTGCGGTGCCCAATCGCCGCCGCCGATGACGTTCCCCGCCCGTACGGATGCCAGCCGCGCCGTTCCGGGCGCGCTGAAGAAAGACCGGCGATAGGCCTGTGCGACTAGCTCCGTGCAGGCTTTCGAGGCGCTGTAGGGGTCAGATCCGCCAAGCGGATCAGCTTCCCGATACCCCCAGTCCCATTCGTTGTTTTCATAGCATTTGTCGCTCGTCACCACGACCGCCGCCCGGACGGACGGCATGTGGCGCGCAAGTTCCAGCACATTGGCGGTGCCGGTGACATTGGTCGCGAAGGTCGCGACCGGCATGTCATAGCTGTCGCGGACGATGGCCTGCGCCGCCATGTGGATGATCAGTTCTGGCTGAAAGTCAGCGACCGCATCCCACAGCGCAGCGCCGTCGTTGATGTCACAGAAGCGGCTGTCACAACGGCGATCCACCCGAATGACATCGAACAGGGCCGGATCGGTTTCGGGCGCCAGCGACACGCCACGCACCTGTGCGCCAAGGCGATCAAGCCAGAGCGTCAGCCAGCTGCCCTTGAAGCCCGAATGGCCGGTCAGCAGCACCCGTCGACCGGCAAAGATGCCGCCGAACGGATCGCCTGAACCTGCTTCCCCAGCAGCAACCATCAGATGACCGCCCTTGGCGCCGATTGGGCGTCCTTGCCGACATTGTCGAAATCCAGCCATGGCGGCGGGTCGCGGTCGCTGACCTCGTTCAGGGCATTACGGTCGCGGATGGTGTCCATCGGGTGCCAGAACCCGTAGTGACGATAGGCCACAAGCTGACGATCCTCGGTCATCTGCACCATCGGGGCCTGCTCCAGCGGCTCGTTATCGTCGGTGAAATAGTCGAATACGCCCGGTTCGAAAACGAAGAAGCCCCCATTGATCCAAGTCTCATAGCGGCGCACCTTCTCGGTGAAGGCGTGGACCTGCCCCCCGTCGCCAAGTTCCATATTCCCGAAGCGCGCGGGTGGCTGCACGGCGGTCACCGTCGCAAGCTTCCCATGCGCGCGGTGGAATTCAAGCAGCTTGCCGATATCGACATTCCCCAATCCGTCCGAATAAGTGACCATGAAGGTCTCGTCCCCGATCCATTCGCGAAGCCTGCGGATACGTCCGCTGGTCATCGTCAGCGCCCCGGTATCGACGACGCTGACATTCCACCCACCAGAAGAGATCGGCTTCAGTTGCAGCCCGCCGGTATCGACATCAACGCTGATATCATTAGCAATCAAATGATAATTGGCAAAAAACTGCTTCAACATCAAGCATTTATATCCGCCCGCAACGATAAATTCGTTATGGCCGAAATGGCTGTAGATATCCATGACGCGGGCGATGATCGGCCGGCCCCCGACTTCGACCATCGGTTTCGGGATGGCCACGGTTTCCTCGGCCAGTCGCGAGCCGAGGCCGCCTGCGAGCAGGATTGTTTTCATTGGGTGTCTCCAGTCTGTTCTGTTGCGGCGGCCGCGCGGGGTGAAAGCCACAGCCGCGCGCTGCCATATCGGTCGGTTATCGCGGGAAGGTCCTGGGGCGTATAGCCGTTCGCGCGGGCGTAATCTTCAAAGGGGGCTTCAAGGCCGGGATCGAACCCGGTCATGATCGCCGAAGGCGGGCTGGCTTCGAACAGGGCGGGAAGATCGTCAGCCCCGGCCATGGCGTAAAGCGGTCGCAGCTCCGCGTCGGTATAGGGCGCGATGCGATACGCGAAAGGCCCGGCGGCAAATTCCGGATAGATCTCCAGCCCTGCCGCAAGCGGATAGATCGGCGAAAGCGTGGCGACCGGCCCTGCCCCGTCCAACCCGCTGTCGGACAGTATCTGGCGCAGAAGATCGGCCCCACGCTGCACCTTTGCCGTGGTAAACTTGTCGGGGTGACGAAGCTCGTTCAGGCCAAGCCCGAGCCGCGGCAACGCGATCACCAGCATCAGCGCCATCGCGACCCTGACCGCTATCGCCAGCCCGCGATGCGCGTCGAGCGACAGCGCGCGCCAGCCAAGCGCCGCCAGCAGAGGCAGCCCCACAAGCGGGCCGATGTAATATTGTGGAAAGCCCGGTGTCGGCACGAAGGCCAGCAGCGCGGCGGTCGCGGTCGCCGCCGCGACGATAAGCAGCGCGCTGTTGCTGTCGTCAGGCCGCGCCGGATCGCGGCGCATCATGGCCCAGGACAATACCGCCACAAACAGCGCAAGCAGTGGTGCGCCGACCATCCAGACCGACCAGGCCAGCATCAGCTTGTCCGACGATCCAAGCGCCAGCCCGGGTTCCGACGCAGCATTGTCCTGCCAGAATGCGATATGCGGGCCGGCATGATAGGCTGCGATATGGGCGAAGAACAGGTCGGTTTGCGTCACCGCAAGCCAGATCAGCGGCAGCGCACCAACGATACCGCCAAGCGCCACCGGCAGGGCCAGTTTGCGCGCCCTGTCGGCCGCGTCCATACGCCGCGGCAGCAGAAAACACCCGATGGCGACCGCCGGAATGAACGCAATCGCACTGGCCTTCATCCCCGCCGCGATGGACAGCATAACCCCCGCCGCAAACAGTCGTGTGAAGGACAGGTCACGCTCTGCCAGCGAAATCGCCAGCAGCCCAAGCCCGAGAAGCGCGAAGGGCAGCGGCAGCAGGTTGTTGGTCGCAGCCATACCGGCTTGACCCAACAGCACCTCTGCGCTGATGAAGCTTACCGGCCCGAACAGCGCCATCACCGCCGACCGGGTCAGCCGCCAGCCGATCCAGGCCGCGCTGCCCAGAAGCAACAGCCAGGCCAGAAAGATCGTCAGCCGCGCTACGGCAAGCAGCCCCATCCACGGCAGCGCAAGATGCATGGCGCGGAACAGCCATGCCGAATAGGGAACGTGATTGTAGAACAGGTCGCTGTAAAGCGCGTGATCCTCAAGCAGAACAGCCGGGGGTACGAACATGAATTCGTCGCGGCGCAGCTCATATCCCATGATCCGCCCGAACAGCGCCGCCAGAAGCAGCGCAATCAGCGCGGCCACCGCCACATCCCTTAGCGCGATGCCACGCCGTGCGCCTGCGTGGCTGCCAATCACTTGCCGGTCGCTCATCCGATCCTCCTGCGGGCGTGATAGCCCATGACCCATCCGATCAGCAGCCACGAGGCGGCGACCACAAACGGCAGCAGCAAAAGCTGCGCCATCAGCGGCCCGATGCCATGCGACAATACCAGCCGCAACGCCAGGGCGTTGGCGGAATAGATGAGAAGATAGGCCCCGATATAGGCGGGCAGACGGCCCCAGCCGCTGACCGCAAAAACCAGCTTCGCGTGCATCTGGAAGTTCCACAGCGCGCCAAGCAAAAACTGCAGGATCAACGCCAGCTGTGGCGGCGCGCCGAACAGTACCGCCAGCGCGTAGATCCCATAGCCGACGGCGGTATTCACAACACCCACAGCCACGAAGCGCAGAAATGTGCGAATTCCGTCATTGCCCCGGCGGGCAGAGGAACCTTCGGTCTTTTTCATTTCTGTCGGCCCGGGACTTCTGCCTGTGGGGCGGAACGCGATGCGCAGCGCATTCCCCCGTCAGAACCATCGGGGCAGCGAACGCCCCGCGCGACATGATTTTCTGCCGCCCTCGTCAAGCGTACCTTTGGTTCGCAGTTCACACCAAACACCGGAAGTTTAACAAAAACACTATCTGAACAGACTGCCGCAGCTGACCGCGATTCTCAAGAAAAAGCTTATGCCCCAGTTAATCGCCGTCATTGTCCATATTCTCGTCATGGTTGCAGATTCACACCATATTGTATCCCTGTCCGCTTCAACCATCATATTGTAATGATTGTGTAAATAAATCCGCGCATCGTCGCGGTTTTTGCATCGAATATCCATGGCAGGGTGCAAATCGAGGCCCTTTTAGACGCGTCAATCGCCGTGCATTCCAAAAGTCTGCAACCGCTATTTTGCAGGACTATTGTCGTGGTGAATCTGTCCCCATCAGGCATCGAGCGTTGGTGTCGCACAATTCAGGGTTGTGCGTCGGCGCGAAAAAAATTCCGGACAACCTTTATTTGAGAACGGCGCTGCCCTGACAATCGGCGATAATTCCGCCGCAACTGGTCTTGGAGCCGAAATAGGCGACAGGTCGGCCGTCGCATAGGGCACCCGCCTCTCCCTCCAGAATCACCCCGCCGCAGGCACATTTGTCGCCAACCCGCGCGATTGCGCGGCCCTCGACCACGCCGCTTCCACCTTCAACAATCACGTTCGAGCCGTGGCGGGGACACAGATGCTTGTCACCAACGCGTGCGACGGTACGCATCAGCTTTCCTCCTCGTCGAAGCTGGCGCATTCCTCGCAAAGCGGCAGACCCTCGCGCGCGGCCATCTGAAGGGTCGGCACTTGCGATCCCCCGGTCCCGCCCATGATGACGTTGCCCTTCAGCCAGATGGTCGGCGCCTCCAGCGTGATGCCGCTGGCATCTATCGTCATCTTGCCGCCCGGCCCCTTCACCTGGATCTTCTGAAACGCCATGAGCGTGTGAACCTTGGTGTTGTTGGTGATCGATTCGCCGACATCCAGCGTGTAGCGCCCGAAAACCTCGCCTTCGAAATTCCGCCCCGCCTCGTAAAGGTGGTCGGAATAGATCGACTGCTTGTGAACATTGCCGACGCGGTGAATGTGATCCTTGCCGTAGTTTTCCTGCTGATTGCGGCCGACATCATAGCGCATGTCGTTGCCGATACTTTCGGAGTGGTTGTTGCCGACGCTGATGGTCTTGTCGTGACCGATGGATTCCGACTGATCGTTGCCGACGCTCTTGCTGCGATCATGCCCGATCGAATGCGACTCGTCGTTTTCGATGATGGTGTTGTGGTCCTTCTGGGCGTGCATGAACACTTCTTCGCGCCCGGATTCATCCTCGAATCGGAATTCGTTATAACCGCTGCCTTTATGGCTGTCGGATTTGAATGTTGAGACGGTCTTGTTCGCCGGCAGATCATACGGGACGGAGTTCCTGCCGTTATAGACGCAGCCCGTCACCAGAGGTTTGTCGGGGTCGCCTTCAAGGTAATCGACGACCACCTCCATCCCGATGCGGGGTATGACCATTCCGCCCCAACCATTGCCAGCCCAGTTCTGCGAGACTCTGCAGCGCATGGAATATTTCTCGTGCAGGTCCCAGTGGAACTTCACCAGAATCCGCCCGTATTCGTCGCAGTCGATCTCGCCCTCGCCGACAACCTCGGCGGTTTGCGGGCCCTGGACCACCGGAACGCGGGTCCGGCGCGGCGGCGCCATCGGGGCCGTGTCGGGCATCAGCACATAGCGGCCCGTGAACGCATAGCCGTCGCTGTCCTGCCCGCCAGAGCCATAGGCCTCGCTGACAAAATGATGCGTCGCTGACAGGCACAGATAGCTGTCGCCCGTGCC
>NZ_VOPL01000007.1 GCF_007993065.1 Paracoccus aurantiacus | reverse complement strand
AACTTTTTCTTCCGCGACCCCTCAGAGCCCCAACCGAACCAGCGTCGCCGTCTCGGTGAGCGGCTATCTAGGCCCACCAAACAAAACGCGCAACCCAATTCGTAAAAGAAATAATACGAAAATCGTAAGTGGCTGATGTTACAGATAAAAATATACGGCCGCGGCTATGAATCGTCTGGAAGGGACGCGCCGCGTGGCGAAACGGGCAGGGAATCACGATGTGTCCACGACAGAATCGCACCTGATGGCGATGACTCGGTCGCGATTCTGTCGTGATTGCCCGGCCCGTTTGCCGAGCAGAGCGGGGTGTTCAGCTGAGTTTCATCAGGACAATCCCGCCGACGATCATCGCCGCCGCCGCGATTCGCATGACCGATGCGGCCTCGCCCAGAAGCGTGATTCCCAGAATGAACGCGCCGACAGATCCGATTCCGGTCCAGACGACATAGGCAGTACCAAGCGGCAGGACCTGCATCGCCCGCGCCAGAAGCCAGAAACTTGCGATCATCGCCGCCACGGTCACGGCACTGTAGCCCAAGCGGGTGAAGCCGTGCGACTGTTTCAGCGTATATGCCCAGACAACTTCGAGAAGGCCGGCGGTGATGAGTTGCAACCAGATCATGACTGTATCCTTTGCAGGCCGTCCTGAATGCTGCGCCACACTGGCCGGGGTCGTCCCCTTCCTCTGCAAGATACGCGATAGCGCGGCCCGAAAAAGATGTCTGCGCAAATTTGCGCCAATGGTTGCACGAGGGCAACCACCATGCCCGTTTTCTATGCACCGCCGCTGCATCTCGATCTTGCCGAGGCAAGGCAATCACGCTTGAACTGATTGCGTGGGATCAGGGGACCAAGCATGAACGATAAGGTCAGCGCGCCACCAATGACTGTCGGCGTCTTGTGGATGATCGGTAGCCTCGCCTCGTTCATCGCGATGGCCGTCGCGTCGCGAGAGCTTTCATCTAATCTTTCGACCTTTCAGATCCTGTTTTTCAGGTCTGTCGTCGGCGTCTTCGTGATCGCGGTTCTGGCGCGGCGTCTCTGGCCGGAAATGCGGCACCTGCGCAGCCTGCCGCTGAACGCGCTTCGCAACGTCGTCCACTTCAGTGCACAGTATTGCTGGACGCTTGGCGTGGCGCTGTTGCCGCTGACAGAGGTATTTGCGCTTGAATTCACGATGCCTGTCTGGGTCGCAATCTTCGCGTTCCTGATCCTGGGCGAGCCACTCACCAGACCGCGCATCGCGGCTATCGCCGTAAGCTTCCTTGGCGTGATGCTGATCCTGCGTCCCGGCGTCGAGGTTCTGGACCCGGCCTCGTTCATTGTGCTGCTTGCTGCCGCTGGCTATGGCATGTCTGCCGTGCTCGTGAAGCGATTGACACGCACGAATACGCCGGGCGTCATCGTGGCGTGGATGGTCCTGATGCAATTGCCGATGGGACTGGTGTTCGCAACGTTCGATTGGCGGCCGGTCGAGGCAGGAAACCTGCCGTGGATCATTCTCGCCGGGCTGTGCGGTCTGTCGGCACATTTCACCATGGCGCGCGCGTTCCAGACCCTTGACGTCTCTGTCGCTATTCCGATCGACTTCCTGCGCGTACCGCTGATCGCGATTGTGGGCTATCTGTTGTATGGCGAGACAGTCGGCCCGTGGCTTCTGGTCGGGGTCGCCATGATCCTGTCGGCGAATTACTTTGCCTTGCGGGCCGAGGGAAGGCGGGCGCGGCTGGCGAAAGCCGTATCCGGGCCGGGCTGAAACAACGATTGGAAATGAAAAACGCGGCCCGAATGGGCCGCGCATTGATCGTAGCTTGAGACGCGGATCAGCGCTTCGAGAACTGGAAGCTGCGGCGTGCCTTGGCCTTACCGTATTTCTTCCGTTCCACAACGCGGCTGTCGCGGGTCAGGAAGCCAGCGGCTTTCAGCGCGGCGCGCAGCGACGGCTCGTGCAGTTGCAGCGCCTTGGAAATGCCGTGCTTGACTGCACCGGCCTGACCCGACAGGCCACCACCGGTAACGGTTGCAACAACGTCATACTGACCAGCAACGCCCGCGATATCGAAAGGCTGACGCAGGATCATCTGCAACACCGGACGCGCAAAATATTCGTTCATCGGCTTGCCGTTGACGGTGATCTTGCCGGAACCGGCTTTCACCCAGACGCGGGCAACGGCGTCCTTGCGCTTGCCCGTGGCATAGGCGCGGCCGTGCTGGTCGCGAACCGGCTCGCGCGGGGCGGCGGGTGCGACAGCGGTGCCTGCGGTTTCAACGGCGGCACCTGCGGGTGCTGCGGTTTCCGTGACCACGTCTTTCAACTGGTCGAGGGATTTGATGTCTTCGGCCATGATTACGCGCTCCGGGTGTTCTTCTTGTTCAGGGACTTGACGTCCAGCACTTCAGGCTGCTGAGCCTCGTGCGGGTGCTCGGTCCCGGCATAGACGCGCAGATTGGACATCTGCTGCTTGCCCAGTTTGTTGCGCGAGATCATGCGTTCAACCGCCTTGATCACGACACGCTCGGGATGTGCGCCTTCCAGCACCTGACGCGCGGTCCGGTGCTTGATGCCGCCCGGATGGCCGGTGTGCCAGTAATATTTCTTGTCATCGCGCTTCGCGCCGGTCATCTGCACCTTGTCGGCGTTGATGATGATGACGTTATCACCCATGTCCATGTGCGGGGTGTAGGTCGGTTTGTGCTTGCCACGCAGACGCATGGCGACGAGGGAGGCGAGACGGCCCAGAACGACGCCCTCAGCGTCGATCAGGATCCACTTCTTCTCGATCTCCGCCGGTTTTGCGGTATAGGTCTTCATGTCGCTGCCCTTTTGGGGGTTCAATTTCGAGATGGCGGTGTATTGACGATTGCTGATCGCAGGTCAAGCGAGCTTTACATAAATTTATCATTCTAAATCAATAGTTTAATAAATAGGTATTTTAATACCTTCCCAAAACCCCGCCAGATACCTGCAAAATCCGGCCTTGCGGACAGGCTGCCCAGCCGAGTAGGCAGGGCTCTTGCGCCATTCCTGCGCGCAAAGCAACGAGTTGACGATATGAGTACCGACCAAGAAAGCCAGGTGACGCTGCACCAGCGAATGAACGCCGCGCCGATGCCACCAGCCACGACTATGCCCGCCATGGTGGCCGCCCCCGCAATCTCTCTTGCCGTGCTGATGATTGCAGCCACCGGAATCGCCGCTGGCAAATGGGACGCGGCGAGCGTGTTCCGCGACCCTGCGACACAGTTCGGATTTCCGATATATGGCGGCTTCGTTTCCGCGCTAGGATTTGCTGGGTGGATCGTCGCGGCAACCGCCGGCGGCATTGGTGCCGCCCTTCTGCCCCACCTGCGCCGCACGCTGCTGGCTGCCTTCATGCTGTCGATGATGCTGGGGATCGACGACCGCTTCATGCTGCACGAGGCATTGCTGCCCCGCATCGGCATCCCCGAGGAAGCTGTGCTGCTGATCTATGCCGTGCTCTGCCTTTGCGCAATGTGGCCCTTCAGGGCGGAACTGGTGCGGTTCCGAATGCCGCTTCTGGCAATCGCGCTTCTTCTGTTCGTGTTGTCTCTGGTGGTCGACGACCTGACCGAATACAGCAGCGCTTCCGCCCTCATGACCGAGGATATGGCAAAATTTGCTGGCATCGTCTTCTGGGCGACCCATTGGTGCCACTTCACGATCCTAGCCGTTCGGCGGCGCATGGCGGCGGCTCAGCGCGGCGGGATCGAATAAGTCATTGAGCAGCGCGCAACGGGCTTCTCCTGCCCGTCCGAAAAAATCATCGCTTCACCAACCGCCAGAACCCGGCCCAGCTTCAGCAGGCGGCAATGCGCAAGCAAGTCGCGCCCTGCTTCCGGCTTTCGCATGAAGTCGATGCTCGCATTCGTTGTAACCGCCAGCCCTACCGGGCCGATATTCGACAGGATCGCGGTATAGATCGCGACATCCGCCAGCGCGAACATTGATGGCCCGCTGACCGTCCCGCCGGGACGCAGATGGGACTCGCTCACGTGCAGCCTTGCGATCAGCAGTTCCTCATCCGCATGCTCTACCGCGAATTGCCCGGTCAATTGCGGGAAGTCCGTGCCGAGAAAGGCGTTCAGCGCCGCCGCATCCATTTTCAAAGCCATGCTTTCCCCTCGTTTCGCTTTGGGTCTATGCTGCGTCGAGCCTTGGGAGGAAAGCAACGATGTCCGATCTGATCTTACGCGACGACACCGGGCCGATCGTGCGGCTTGTGTTGAACAGCCCACAGAATTTTAACGCCCTCTCGGCAGAAATGATTGCGACGCTCTATACGACGCTCGCCACCGTCGCCAATGAAGAAGGGCCGCGCGTCATCATCATTGCCGCCGAAGGAAAGGCATTCTCGGCGGGTCATGATCTGCGACAGATGCAGGCCGCGCGGGCCAATATCGACGGCGGGCGCGCAGGCTTTGCGGCGCTTTTCGAAGGATGCAGCCAGCTCATGCAGCTGATTTCGACGCTTCCGCAGCCAGTCATCGCCGAGGTTCAGGGCATAGCGACCGCAGCGGGTTGCCAGCTTGTCGCGTCGTGCGACCTTGCCGTCGCGTCCGAGAAAGCGCGCTTTGGCGTCAACGGGATTGATGTCGGGCTGTTTTGCGCGACGCCTGCCGTGGCATTGTCCCGCGCCATACCGCGCAAGGCTGCGTTCGAGCTGCTCGTCACCGGCGACTTCATTTCGGCCGTCGAAGCCCAGCGGCTTGGCCTTGTGAACCGCGTTGTCGCGCCCGATTCGCTTGCGTCGGAAACCATGTCGCTTGCAAGAAAAATCGCGCAAAAGCTGCCTTCGGCCATCGCCATGGGCAAGCGCGGATTTTATGAACAGCTCGCCCATGATACCGCTGACGCCTACGAGGCCGCGGGCGATACGATGGTCGCAAACATGATGCTGTCCGACACGAATGAGGGGCTTAACGCATTCCTCGAAAAGCGCCGCCCCTCATGGGATGCGACAGAGCCTGAGGCAGCGGAATAAGGTTCGCTCAGCGTCGGCGCAGGGCCGCAACCGCCCTGCCCCAGCCGCCGGGGACCAGAACGAAGCACAGCAGGAAGCCCACGCAGAAACCGCCGACTTCGGCGATCCAGGAATAGCCTGAATTGCCGAAAGCGAGCCCGAAAACCAGCTGGAACAGCAGCAACATGCCGATAAGGGTGAAGGCGCGCATGCGGTTCGCGTGCTCCATCCCTAGCCTGACCCACAGCAGGAACGTGAAGCCGCCGACCAGGCCGTAAACCGCCGGATACCCCCCGATCAGAGGGCCAAGATCAACCCCGAGGATCAGGCCGAAAACGGTATAAATCACCGCCCCGCCGATCGCAGCGCCGAAAAACAGCGCCAGCAGCGCCCACGGCCGGAACTGCTCGGCAATCATTTTGCCAAGCGCCAGCGTAAAGACGATCACGAACAACGCGTGGGTCAATGATCCGTGGATGAACGGATAGGTCAGAACCCGCGCCGCCTGCCGCAGATCGAAAACACCTAACTGCCACATGCGCAGCGGAATCTGCGGGAAATAGGCCGCAAGCTGCATGGCGTTCAGGCGAAACCCGACACCCTGCGCGCCACCGAGGAACCCGACCGAGGCCAGCCCGAAAACGACCTCGGACGCGATCATCGGCAGCGCCAACGCCCAGACGACGGGCGGCAGCGCATTGATGGGCGATTCGTCATATCCGGGGCGCATGGCATTCTCCTACTCAGGGCGGTTGCGCCCGGTTCTGCGCAGGGTTAAGCCACCAGCACGGATTTTCCAAGCAGGCGCGACATGACCGAAGCCACAACTCAACGCATCTTTTCCGGCATCCAGCCTTCCGGGCACCTGACTCTCGGCAACTATCTGGGCGCGCTCAAGCGCTTTGTCGAACGTCAGGATGACGGGATTGAGACGGTCTATTGCCTTGTCGACATGCATGCGATCACCGTCTGGCAGGCGCCCGAAACCCTGCGCCAGCAGACGCGGGAAGCGGCGGCGGCCTTCATGGCGGCGGGGATCGACCCGGCGCGGTCGATCCTGTTCAACCAAAGCCAGGTCCCGGCCCATGCCGAACTGGCGTGGCTTCTGAATTGCGTGGCGCGGCTTGGCTGGATGAACCGGATGACGCAGTTCAAGGACAAGGCAGGCAAGAACAGCGAGAATGTGAGCCTTGGGCTTTACGCCTATCCGGCGCTGATGGCGGCGGACATTCTGGCCTATCACGCGACGCATATCCCGGTGGGCGAGGATCAGAAGCAGCATGTCGAGCTGACGCGGGACATTGCGGCGAAGTTCAATCACGACTATGGCGTTGATTTCTTTCCACTTCCTGAGCCGGTGATCGAAGGGCCCGCGACGCGGGTCATGTCGCTGCGGGACGGGTCGAAGAAGATGTCGAAGTCTGATCCCTCGGACGCGAGCCGGATCAACCTGACCGACGATGCCGACACCATCGCGCAGAAATTCCGCAAGGCGCGGACCGATGCAGAGCCCCTGCCCGGCAGCGCTGAGGGTCTGAAAGACCGGCCCGAGGCGCGGAATCTGGTCAATATCTATGCCGCGCTGTCAGGCGAGACACAAGATCAGGTGCTTTCGCAGTTCGAGGGCAAGGGCTTCGGCGACTTCAAACCGGCGCTTGCGGATGTGGCGGTATCGGTCCTTGGCCCCATCTCGACCCGGATGGGCGAGTATCTGGCGGACCCCGCCGAGATCGACCGCATCCTTGGCGAGGGGGCGGGCAAGGCCGAGGCGATCTCTGCCCCAATCGTCGCGAAGACGCGCGAGATCATGGGGATGATTTTGTCGCGGTAAGGGCCGCACACGGCGTACACCGCGCGTACACTGGGTGTGCACAGGTGGTGCATACGAATGTGGCTGGAGGAGATACTCTCGACCCGGCTTGCTTGCTCCGTCTTAGCGCAGTTTGCAAAGCGATCACATAAACGAGCAGGGGCCGACGTAACCAGCCCCGTGCCGACCTTCGCAGCTGGGTTTGTGGATGCCCGGTGTCGGCCGCGAAGGCGACGTTCGCGCATCGCGCAGTACACTTAGGAGAGTTGCCGGTCACAATGAACCCGTATAGCCTCATCCATGAGTTGCTCGGCCAGCGTCAGCCGCAAAATCGAACTCACCAACTTTCTTATGGGATGTAAAGATGGCCGACGAATCCGAACTTGACCTATGGAATGCCGAGTATGAAGATGAGGTCAAAATTGATGACTTGTCGTCAATTGTCGTGTACTCACGAGACTGGACCGTTGAAACAATAATTAGCCAAATTCAGCAAGGGAACATAGATCTGGATCCAGCATTCCAGCGCAGAAACGCATGGAATGATCATAAGAGAAGCAAGTTGATTGAATCTCTTATTTCCGGTCTTCCGGTTCCGCAAATTGTTCTTGCTGAAGATCAAGCTAAAAAGGGGTCATTTATCGTGATTGACGGCAAGCAGAGATTGCTTGCGATTTCCGGCTTCGTCGATCCTGATAAGTTCCCATACTGGAAATCAGACAAGCTAAAGGGGCTTACAACGCGTCCTGACCTTGACGGGGTAAACATGAGGGATCTTTCCTCACAAATTAATTATGAGACGGAGCATCGTCAGTTCCTGAATGCTGACATTCGATGCACAATAATAACTGGCTACAAATCTGAGCAAGTTCTTTACGATATTTTTTACCGCCTGAACTCAGCAAGCGTACCACTAAGCTCTCAAGAACTTAGGCAAGTCCTCAATAGAGGGGCGTTTTCGGAGTTGATTATGACTGAAACGAACCGAGTGATCCCACTCCACGAAGTGATGGGATTATCTGGTCCGGATCCGAGATTGCGAGATGCCGAAATTTTACTGCGCTACATTGCGCTTTGTACTCGCGGCAATGAGTATCGTGGAAATCTAAGTGCATTCCTCACTGACACACTAAGGTACGGCAATGAGAATTGGCCGCAGGAAGAAAAAAAAACTTCGAGACTTGGTCTCTGATTTCAATCAAGCAGTACAGTTAGTAATCGACATTTTCCCCGAAGGAAGGGCCGGTCGGAAGTTCGCAGGAGGGAAGTGGGAGTCTCGGTTCAATAGGGTGCTTCTCGAAGTCGAAGCCTACTATTTCTCTAGGATCGGGCGCGCTAAATTTGAAGGGCGAACCACAGATTTTTTGGTGGCGTTTGAGAAATTCTGCAATAGCAATGAAAGGTTTATGGATAGCATAGAGTCAACCACGAAAACAATAGATCGATACTACACACGTTTTTCGGAATTTCAGAAGTTCATAAATGGCTTCTTTGATATAAATATTGACGACATCCCTACGCCAGAACCGGTTCGATAGATGTCCGAGTTTGACGATCTATACGATGAACTTTCCGTTGAGCTGACCAACATAGAGCAGCGCTTTCTAGAAAGATATTTTCCCGTTGATCCGAGCCATACTCCTGATGTTTTCGAGTATGATGTTAAATCATACTGCATATTGTCACATGCAAGCTTCGAAGAATTTTTGGAAATGATGGCTGAGAAAATACTTTCGAAAGTAGAGTCTGAATTCTTATCCAGACAAATCTCTCTCGCAACAGCCTCCCTGCTATTGTCATATGCCACCAATTGGAGCCAGGGCGGAGAAAGCAATGCCTTCGATACTTGCTTTGATGCAGTAAGGAAGGCGATCAGCGATTGCAAGAGCAAGCATTCCGCCACCCTTAAAGATAATCACGGCTTTGCGTTGAAGTACATGCTCAAAGTCCTCAATCCCGTTGGAATAAATCCACCCAACGACAGCTTAAAATTAGATTCGGCCTCAAAACTGGCTAAGGCTCGCGGCTCTTTTGCTCATAGGAAGTCAAAGAACGCTATGTACGGCGAATATCGAAGCACAACTAGGCCATTGGCCCCAGAAGATGCGCGGAAAATTGTCGCTGATTGTCTGCAGATTTGCAGCGGAGTTCGAGACTCTGCGAATTCAAGATGGTAAGAAAGGCAAATTACTTGGTAATGAAGGCTAATTTATTCTATTGCGCCGTGCCTTCGAGCGTGTCTAATCTCCGCTCTCCAAAGTGTCTTGGCTTATGTCCACGTCGCCACGCGTCGCAGCCTTTCATCGAGGCGCGGCGAACTTCCCGCTTCCCGCCCGACCCCGCCATTGCGAATGAGTTTAGGTTAACTTGACGAGGGCCGGGTCTCCCCGGCCCCTCCCCACTCCTCAATACCCCACGGTCGCAGCCCCTGCCCGTCTCGGATCAGACGCGCCCAGCAGGAACCCCGTTTCCGGATCCTTCATCACCGACTGGGTCGAGCCCATCACCTCTTGAAGGGAAATCGTGTGGCCCTTGGCCTGCAATGCGCGTTGGGTGTCGAGGCTGATGCCCTCCTCGATCCGCAGCTCGTCCGGCAGCCATTGGTGGTGGATGCGGGCGGCGGTGCTGGCTTCGGCCACGTTCATGTCGTGGTCGATCATGTTCATGATGACCTGCAGGACCGTGGTGATGATGCGCGCGCCGCCGGGGGAGCCGGTGACCAGCCAGACCTCGCCATCCTTGTTGACGATGGTCGGGGTCATCGACGACAGGGGTCGCTTGCCGGCCTCGACCGCGTTGGCGTCACCGCCGATCAGACCGTAGGCGTTGGGGACGCCGGGCTTGGCGGAAAAGTCGTCCATTTCGTTGTTCATCAACACGCCAGTGCCGTCGGCGACAAGGCCCGATCCATAGCTGAAGTTGATCGTGTAAGTATTTGAAACGGCGTTACCATCCTTGTCAATGATCGAGAAATGCGTGGTCTGGTCGGATTCGTAGGGGGCGAGATCGGCGGGTTTGATCTGTTCGGACGGGGTCGCGAAGCTGGCGCTGATCTTGGCGCGCATATCGGCGGCGTAATCCTTGCTCATCAGCTGCGAAACGGGGACATCGACGAAATCGGGATCGCCCAGATATTCGCTGCGGTCGGCATAGGCGAGCTTCATCGCCTCGGCCATGAGGTGGATCGTCTCGGCCGAATTTTCGCCAAGCGCCCCGATGGGATAGCCTTCGAGGGTGTTCAGGATCTGGACAAGATGAACCCCGCCCGAGGATGGCGGCGGCATCGAGACGATTTCATAGCCGCGATAGGTGCCCTTCACGGGCTCGCGGTTGATCGCCTTGTAATTCGCCAGATCCTCGACGGTCATGTTGCCGCCGGCATCGGTCACGGATTTGGCGATCGCCTCGGCGACCGGGCCCTTGTAGAAGCCGTCAGGCCCCTGTTCGGCAATGGTTTTCAGCGTCGCGGCAAGATCGGCCTGCACGAAATTGTCGCCGGGGCGATAGAATTCGCCGCCGTCCTTGTAAAAGATCGCGGCGGCGGAAGGGTATTTCGTCAGCCGCTCTTGCGAGGCTTCAAGGCTGTCGGCGAGGTCGGGGGTGACGGTGATGCCTTCCTCGGCCAGACGGATCGCGGGGGCGATCACATCCGCCCACGACATGGAGCCGTATTCGTCAAGGGCCATCCTCATGCCCGCAACGGTGCCCGGCACGCCCGACGCCGCGCCGGAATAGCGCGACAATTCGCTGTCAGCTTCGCCCGCCGCGTCAAGGAACATGTCGCGGGTGGCACCGGCGGGGGCCATTTCGCGATAGTCGATGGCATGGGTTTCGCCGGTTTCGGCGTCATGGACCAGCATGAAGCCGCCGCCGCCCAGATTGCCGGCGCGCGGCAGCGTGACAGCAAGCGCGAAGGCCACGGCCACACCGGCATCGACGGCGTTGCCGCCAGCCGCGAGGATGTCGCGCCCGACTTCGGCGGCGACACGTTCCTGGGCCGAAACCATGCCGCTTTCCGCCCAGACCGGATGCACGCGGTCCATGCCCGAATAGATCGCCGCTTCCTGCGCGGCGGCAGGAAGTGCGGCACCGGTTGCGAGCGCAAGCGCGCCAAAGCCCGCCGCGCGAATTTTTTCCAACAGAATCATCGAAGACCCCTCCTTCACGATTGCTTGAAATCGGGTCCAGTCGAACGCCGATCCCGGCGGCGGTCAAGGCAAATTGCCCCAGGGTCACACAGCGGGGCAGATCTTCATCGCGATCAGGTGAAGGGCAAAAAGCAACGGGCCGCATCTGCGGCCCGTCATCGTCGTTCAGATTGAAGCCCTTCGATCAGGCGGGCTCAGTCCCGTCGGCTGCGGGCGCGGCGCCTTCCTGCGGCTCGGGCGCAGCTTTGCGGCGCGTGCGCGGTGCCGAAGCGGCACGGGGTGCTGCCGCTGCGCGCGGTGCGCGGGGACGGCGGGCCGGGGCCTTTTCTTCAGGCGTTTCGACCCGCACCTCGTCCGAAGTATCGTCAAGGTTCACCGGATCAGGCAGCCCGGCGGCATCGCTGTCCGACTGAAGCTGGCCCTGCGATTGTTGCTGGTTCTGGTTCTGGTTCTGGCGCGAGTTGCGACGCGCCGGGGCCGGGGCCTGTCCTTCGCCCTGTGACGGCTGGTCGGGCGCGCGCGACTGATCCGCGGCAGGTTGATTCTGCTGCCCATCATCGTCGCGGGGCTGGGCGTTATGGCCGTGGCTTCCCTGACCGCCAGAATTGTCGCGATCGTCGTCATAGCCGCGATTCTGATTCTGGTTCTGATTCTGGTGCTGCTGATGATTCTGCTGACGCTCTGCCTGCTCTCGCTGCGCTTCGCCCAGCATGCGGGTATAGTGTTCAGCGTGCTGCAGGAACGCCTGTTCCGCCACACGGTCGTTTGAAAGCTGCGCATCACGCGCAAGCGCAAGGTATTTGTCGATAATCTGCTGCGGCGTGCCGCGCACCTTGCCTTCCGGCCCGGAGGAATCGAACACGCGATTAACAATATTGCCAAGCGAACGCTGACGGTTCGACTTCGAACGCGAACGGGATTTCGATGATCTCATCTGTCTGACTTTATCCAGTCGTCTGGAATTGTTCCTCACCAGCGGTGTTTGCTTAGGCCTGTTGTGCGGCATCTTCCGCATCCAGACTTAGCGATGTCGTGGCTGGTCAATGCGGTGGAGCACGTCCACCTGCATCTGTTTCGAATAAGCACGGCTCAGGGACCGATACAAGAAAAAAATTGCGCGCTCCGGTCAATATCGCGCCAGATTCGGCAAAGAAAGGCCAATTCAGGTCGATTTTCCGCCGAATTGAGCGTGAATAACCCTATCGTGACCGTTCAGATCCTTGAGGGTCGCGACATCTGCGCCTGCGGACACAAAAATTGCCGTAACGTCATTCGCCTGCTGCCACCCGATCTCGGCCAGAAGATGGCCGCCGGGGGTCAGATGGGCCGCGGCATCCGCCGCAATCGCGCGATAGGCCGACAGACCGTCGCCGAAATCGGTCAGCGCGGAATGCGGTTCCCAATCGCGGACCTCTGGCTGAAGCCCGCCCATTTCCGACAGCGCGATATAGGGCGGGTTCGACACGATCAGGTCGAACCTGCCGGTCACACCGTCAAACCAGTCGGCTGCCGCGAAAGTGGCCTCGACGCCGATCCGCGCGGCATTGTCACGCGCAACGGCCAGTGCCGATGCTGACAGATCGGTTCCCATGCCCGTCGCGCCGGGGCGTTCGGCCAGAAGCGATATCAGGATCGCGCCGGTGCCGGTGCCAAGATCGAGAACCGAGCGCCAGCCGAGCTTCAGCGCCGCCTCGATCAGCGTTTCGGTATCGGGACGCGGGTCCAGCGTGTCGCCGGTCACGGCGAAATCATGGTTCCAGAAGGCGCGCCTGCCGATGATCTGGCTGATCGGCTGGCGCTTTTCGCGGGCGCTGACAAGCTGTTCATAGGCCGCGATCAGGTCAGGTTCGGCCCGGTCCATCAGGTGCTGCGCCATATGGTGATGCTTCACGCGGTTGCCAAGGGCCTGGTGCAGCGCATGCTGAAAAAGCGTCGAGGCGTCCAGCGCCGCGCTGTCGATGCCCGCCGCTTCGAACCGGGTCTGCGCGGCAAGACAAAGCTGCATCCCCGTGGGCGCGGTCATTCCTGCGCCGCCAGCTTCGCCGCCTGATCGTGCGCGGTCAGCGCGTCGATGATTTCGGTCAGATCGCCCTGCATCACCCGGTCGAGCGCGTAAAGCGTCAGATTGATACGGTGATCCGTCATCCGGCCCTGCGGGAAGTTATAGGTGCGGATGCGTTCAGACCGGTCGCCGCTGCCGACCTGCGACTTGCGGTCCGCGGCGCGTTCGCTGTCGGCGCGCTCACGCTCCATCTCGTAAAGGCGGGCGCGCAGAACGGACATGGCATTGGCGCGGTTCTGGTGCTGCGACTTCTCGCTACTGGTCACGACGATGCCGGTGGGCAAATGCGTGATCCTGACCGCCGAATCGGTCGTATTGACGTGCTGGCCGCCCGCACCCGAAGCGCGCATCGTGTCGATTCGGATATCGGTGGCGGGGATGTCGATATCCACCTCTTGCGCTTCGGGCAGAACCGCGACGGTCGCGGCGGATGTATGGATGCGCCCGCCCGATTCGGTTTCCGGCACCCGCTGCACCCGATGCACGCCGGATTCGTATTTGAGGCGCGCGAAGACGCCCTCGCCCTCGATCCGCGCGGTGGCTTCCTTGACGCCGCCCAGCTCTGTCTCGGTCAGATCGAGCATCTGGAACTGCCAGCCCTGCCCTTCGGCGTAACGGCGATACATGGACAGAAGGTCGCCCGCGAACAGCGAGGCTTCCTCGCCCCCGGTGCCGGGGCGGATTTCAAGGATCGCGGGGCGCGCATCGGCGGCGTCCCTGGGCAGAAGCGCAATGCGCAGCGCCTGCTCCAGTTCGGGCAGTTCCGCTTTCAGGCGCTGGATTTCTTCCTCGGCCAGTTCGCGCATGTCGGGATCGGCCAGCATGGTCTGCGCTTCGGCCAGACCGTCGCGGGCGCTGCGCCAGGTCGCGATCTGCGTCACCACGGGCTTCAGCTCCGCGTATTCGCGGCTGATGGCCGCGATTTCGTCCGGCGCGGGGCCGGCATTCAGCTTCGCTTCGAGAAACTCGAAGCGCTGGGTGATCTGGTGAAGGCGGTCTTCGGGCAGCATCCGCCGGAATTAGCGCCGCGCCGCCCGCCCGACAAGGCGCAATCCGGTGCTCAACCCGGATAGGCGCGCCGGTGCATCCAGATGAAAACCGGCGGCAAGACCAGTTCAACGACGGTCAGAAAGACGAAAAGTGCGTTTGGCCAGCCCACTGCCGCGACAGAGATCAGCCGCGCGATACCGCCCAGAAAGAACACCAGCAGCAAAGCCTGAAACAGTCTGCGGCGTTCGGAAAGGTCGCGCGACGCCCAGATCATCGCAGCGCCAAAGCCCAGAAACAGCGTGGCATAGAAGCGGTCCTCGCTGTCCATCGTCGCGTTGACGGGGACGGAGCCCGGGATCGACGCAGGACCGATGGCGATATGCGCCAGCGCGATCAGGCAGCAGACCGCACCGAAGATCGCCGACAGGGTGGACAGGGTCCGTGCCAAGGCTGCCTTCCTCTGGTTGCGAAGCAAGATCAGGCTAGGGCCGCCGCGTCCAGCCGTAAAGGCAGATCAGTTCCGTCGCCACATGCGCGCCGGCGATCGCGGTTGCGCCGGTGGTGTCATAGGGGGGCGAGACCTCGACCACATCGCCGCCCAGCAGGTTCACGCCCGCCAGCCCGCGCAGCAGCGCCGCCGCCTGCCAGCTTGCCAGCCCGCCCCAGACCGGCGTGCCGGTGCCGGGCGCGAAGGCCGGATCGAGCGCGTCGATGTCGAAGGTGATATAGACCGGGCGTTCGCCCACCACATCGCGGATACGCGACAGCGTGGCATCAATGCCGTCGCGATGGACGGACGGCGCATCAAGGATGGTCACGCCGAGCGTATCGGGATTCTCGGTCCTGATGCCGACGCTGACGCTGGCCGAGGGGTCCACGACGCCTTCGCGGATCGCCTTGTACAGAAAAGTGCCGTGGTCGATCCGGTCGGGGTCGTCATCGGCCCAGGTATCGGAATGGGCGTCAAACTGGATCAGCGCGACGGGACCGTGCCGGTCGGCATAGGCGCGCAGGATCGGCAGGGTGATGAAGTGGTCGCCGCCAAGCGTGATCGTGCCGACGCCCTGTTCCAGCAGACCGGCGATATGCGCCTTGATGCGGGCCGGCACCTCTCGGGTGTTGGCATAGTCGAAGGCCATGTCGCCCGCATCGGCGATGGCGAGTTCCGACAGCGGGTCGTAGCCCCAGCCATAGGGCGGGTCATAGGGTTGCAGCGTCGATGCCTCGCGGATCGCGCGCGGCCCGAAGCGGGTGCCGGGGCGATGCGTCACGGCCTGATCGAAGGGAATGCCCGTCACCGCGAGGTCGAAGCCGGCCAGATCCTTCGTATAGCGGCGGCGCAGAAAGCTGGTCGCGCCGCCAAAGGCGTTTTCGAAACTGAGCCCGCGCGGATCGTCGCGTGTGAAGGCCTGATCGACCTGGGTTTTTGCGTCTTCCAGTGCCATCGCCATACCTCTGCTGCCTCTCGCAACTGAATATCACGCCGGAACGGAAATAGGAGGCGCTGCGCGACAGACAGTCGAACGAAAAACAGGGGCCGCACGACGCGGCCCCCCCAACTTCATGAAATCATTCGCCACCAGACCGGGATCAGCCGTCTTTCTTGGCCTCGACATTGATCTCGAACTCGACTTCGTCACTTACCGCGGGCGCAAAAGCGCCGAGGTTGAAGTCCGAACGCAGAATCTCGGCCTCGGCGCTGAATCCCACGGTTTCAGCCTGAGTCATCGGGTCGAGCCCGGCGCCTTCAAATTCGACCTCCAGCACGACAGGCTTCGTGACGCCGTTCAGTGTCAGATCGCCGGTAACGCGGGCCTCATTATCGCCATCCGCCTCGACGCTGGTCGAAGTAAAGGTGACGACCGGGACATCGCCTGACACGTTGAAGAAATCCGGTCCCATCACATGCTGATCCAGTTCCGCATCAATCGTGCGCAGCGCATCCAGCGGGAAAGAGGCCTCGACAGTCGCGGATGCGATGTCGGCAGGATCAAGCGTGATCGTGCCCTCGACGCCATTGACGAAGCCGTGCGAGGTCGAAAAGCCCATGTGATTATAGGAATAGACGATCTGGCTATGCGCGGGATCGAAAGCATAAGTGCCGGCCGTGGGCACCGTGTCGTCATTGCCCGGACGCTGCATCGGATCGCCGGCGCCATCTGCCGGTGCGGATCCCGCGGCAGGGGCCGACGCGTCGGGCGCGGGTGCATCTGTCGTCGCGGCCTCGTCCGCCGGGGCTTCGGTCGCCGTCGCATCTTCGGTCGCGGCATCCTGCGTTGCGGCGTCCTGAGCAAATGCAGGCGCGCCAAGGCCGCTGGCCAGAATCAGTGCGAACAGCGATGTGGTGCGTGACAATGAACAGCTCATCGAAAACTCCTTCTCGTTGCGGGTTGAACACGCCCCTTGGGGCAGAGTTCCATTTCCCGTCATATCCATGAACGCTGCATCTCCCCGGCGAATCACCTTGCATCGCCGTATTTCCCCGCTATAAGACCGCATCCTTCCGCAATCGCGAAACCGGCAAGCCTCTCGTGGCGGGGCGCGGAAGGGGTGTTCCGCCGTTGAAGCTGCCCTGAAACTGAAAGGTCTGACATGCCGCTTTACGAGCATGTGATGATCGCCCGCCAGGACCTGTCGAACACGCAGGCCGAAGGGCTGATCGAACATTTTTCCACCGTGCTGGCCGATAATGGCGGCAAGGTGATCGACAGCGAATACTGGGGTGTCCGCACCCTCGCCTACAAGATCAACAAGAACCGCAAGGGCCATTACGCCTACCTGCGCACCGACGCACCGTCGGCCGCCGTGCAGGAGATGGAGCGTCTGGCACGCCTGCATGACGACGTGATGCGCGTCATGTCGATCAAGGTCGACGCGCATGAGGAAGGCCCGTCGGTCCAGATGCAGAAGCGCGAAGAGCGTGGTGAGCGCGGCGACCGTGGTGATCGTGGCGACCGTGGCGAGCGCCGCGAGCGCCGTGACCGCGACAACTGAGGAGATCTGAGCAATGGCGAACAAACCGTTTTTCCGTCGTCGCAAGGTCGATCCGTTCGGTGGCGACAACGCCCCGAAAATCGACTATAAAGACACCCGTCTGCTGCAGCGTTACATCAGCGAGCGCGGCAAGATCGTGCCCTCGCGCATCACCGCCGTTTCGGCCAAGAACCAGCGCAAACTGGCCCAGGCCATCAAGCGCGCGCGTTTCCTGGCGCTGCTGCCCTACGTCGTGAAATAAGGAGGAAGACCGATGCAAGTCATCCTGCTGGAACGTGTGGCCAAGCTGGGCGCCATGGGCGAAGTGGTGAAGGTCAAGGAAGGTTACGCCCGTAACTTCCTGCTGCCGCAAGGCAAGGCGCTGCGCGCCTCTGACGCCAATATCGCACAGTTCGAGGCCCAGAAAGCCGCTCTCGTCGCGAAGAACGACGAATCGAAGGCCGAAGCACAGAAGCTGGCCGACAAGATCGATGGCGAAACCTTCGTCATCATCCGCTCGGCATCGGATGCCGGCGCGCTTTACGGTTCGGTCACCCCGCGTGACGCAGCCGACGCCGCCGCCGAGGCCGGTCACGAGATCGACCGCAAGCAGATCGTTCTGGGCGCGCCGATCAAGGAACTTGGCCTGCACAAGATCCAGGTCGTTCTGCACCCGGAAGTCGAAGCGGAAATCACCCTGAACGTCGCGCGTTCGACCGAAGAAGCCGAACTGCAGGCCTCGGGCAAGTCGATCCAGGATCTGGCAGCGGAAGAAGATGCCGCCGCCGAATTCGAGATTGCCGAGCTGTTCGACGATATCGGCTCCGCCTCGCGCGATGACGAGGGCGAAGGCGAAAGCGAAGCCCGCGCGGAACAGTAATCCGCAAACGCTTTTCTGACTTGGGCCGCGCCGGGAAACTGGCGCGGCCTTTTGCGTTGCATCTGCGCTGACCGATTTCAGGGGAAATGTTGCCCGGTGAACCTTTGTCAAACGGAACGAATCCCGCCCTCGTTTCGTTTTGACGCTGAACCGATTGCATAAGGAAATGGTCCATGTCGCGATTTGCTGACGTCACCACCGACACCCCTCATGGCCCTCGCCCCGTTCCGCGCGGGCATGTTTCCGACGACGATCACCGCGTCTATGACGGTCTGCCGCGCAGCACCCGCAGCCCATCGTCGCGCTGGCTGGTCTGGGGCGGCGTCGGCATTGCCGCTGCGGCCACCACGGCGTTCAGCATCATGGCCACGCGCGCGGTCGTTCACGCAATCGCCGGCGATGACGAAGACCGCCCGCATCCGCGCCCCCATTCCGGCAGCGTCGCTGGCCCGCGCATGGCGCCGCGCTATGCCGCGATGTCGCCCGAGGATCGCGCACGGGTCCGCGCGCGCGCCCGCGCCGATATGGACGATTTCGACGAGCGCGCCGAAAAGGTCCGCCGCGCGGCCCTGAAGAAGCGTCGCCAGCAGCGCAGCGCCGCCCGGCGGTCCGAGGCAAATGACGGGCCGGGTTTCTTCGACAACCTCAGCAGCAACGCAACCAAGCTTGCGACGAATATCGGCGGGCTGATTACGGCGGCCAATGCGGCGGTCGAAGGGTTCCAGCAGGTTTCGGGTCGCGCCGATGGGATCGTGCGCGATTTCACGCAGGCCGCTGACCGGCTGCGCGGCTATCTCGACACACGCAGCAGCGATGCGCGCGATGACAATGCGCCCGAGCCTCGGGCCAGAGATGAGCGCACGGCCTCGCAGGGTGACGTCAAACGCAACCACAATCTGTAGGCTCAGCCGTGCCAAGGCCAGCCGATCGCAGTGTCTCTGACGCACTGTTCGGGCCACTGCCCGAGGCCGAGCGCCGCCGCATCTATGGCGACGGCGGCGGCCGCAGCGCATCACCTGCAACGCAAACCGGCCAGGACGGACCGGACGTTGCGGGAAAGGGCCGTCCCGGCAAGGAAAACCTGCCAAGCCCGCGCGAGAACGCGCCTGAATCGCCCTGGGGCCTGCGGCCGCGCGAATGGTGGGGCGTCCTGAAGGATACGGTGGCCGAAATCGGTCAGGACAGGGTCACGTCCGTGGCCGGAGGCGTTACCTTTTTCGGGCTGCTCGCGTTGTTTCCCGCGATCACGGCGCTGGTTTCCATCTTCGGGCTGGTGGCCGATCCGACACTGATCGAAAGCCAGCTTGAAAAGCTGGGCGGCTTCATTCCGCCATCCGCACTGGACATCATCAGCGGCCAGGTCGAGGCAATCGTGAAGGCGCCCGGCGCCGCCCTGTCCTTTGCCGGGATCGCCGGGCTTCTGGCGACGCTTTGGTCCGCAAACGGCGGGATGAAGGCGCTGATGGACGCGCTGAACGTCGCGCAGTTTCAGCGTGAAAGCCGGGGGTTCATCAAGCTCAACATCGTTTCGCTGCTGCTGACGCTGGGGGCGATGGTGCTTCTGATCCTGCTGATCGCGGCCATTGCGGTCCTGCCGGCGGTGCTGGCATGGCTGCCGCTGCCGGAAAGCACGAAAGACATGCTGACCTCGATCCGCTGGCCGATCATGTTCGCGGTGCTGCTGCTGGCGATCTCGGCGCTGTATCGCTGGGGGCCAAGCCGCCATGATGCGCATTTCAGCTGGATTTCGCCCGGCGCATTGCTGGCGGCAATCGGGCTGGTCGGAACGTCGGCGCTGTTTTCGTGGTATGCGGGCAACTTCGCCAATTACAACGAGACTTACGGCACGCTCGGTGCGGCGGTCGTGCTGATGATGTGGCTGTGGATCTCGGCCATCGTGGTCATGGTCGGGGCAGAGCTTAACGGCGTTCTCGAATCGCATCTGCGGGCGCTCAGCGGCCAAGCGCAGAAGCCGGAATGAGCGGCGCGCAGCCTGCGGCGGCGCGGCTGCTGAAGGCGGGCGGCCACAAATACGATCATGGTCATGTGCTGGTCGTCGCCGGTGGGCCGGGTCACGGTGGGGCCGCCCGTCTGGCAGCGCGCGCTGCGCTGCGGATCGGGGCGGGTCTGGTGACGCTGGCACCGCCCGCCAGCGCCATGCCTGACCATTCGGGCATGCCGGATGCCCTGATGCGCATTCCCGTCGACGACCCCGCGGCATTGGCCGATGCCCTTCGCGCAAGGCGGATCACGGCGATTTGCCTTGGACCGGGCTGCGGGGTTGCGCGGGCGGCATCGCTGTTGCCGGTGGCGCTTGGTGCCGGGCTGCCCTGCGTGCTGGACGCGGATGCGCTGACGGCGCTTGCGGACAGCGCGGCTGCGCCGGGGCCGGATGTCGTGATGACGCCCCATGGCGGCGAATTCGCGCGCATGTTTCCCGATCTTGGCAGCTTGCTTTCGGATCAGGCACGCGTTGAAGCTGCCCGGACCGCCGCAGGCCAGACCGGGTCGGTCATGCTGCTGAAGGGGCCCAGGACGGTGATCGCCGCATCCGATGGGGAAACCCGCGTGAATGACGCGACCGACGCGCCCTGGCTTGCGACCGCCGGGTCTGGCGACGTGCTGGCGGGGATGATCGCCGGTCTGCTGGCGCGTGGCCTCACGCCCCTTGATGCCGCGACCGACGCGGCCCATATCCACGCCGAATGCGCGCGCCGCTTCGGGCCGGGACTGATCGCCGACGATCTTCCCGAACTGATCCCGGCCGTTCTGCGCGGGATCGCTTGATTTTTCCCCTCGCGCATGGGCGAACGCTTTGCTAGAACGGCGCGGATTTTCGTGGCGGGCCCTGGCCCGCTGCATGACATTGCGGGTGTGGCGAAATTGGTAGACGCACCAGATTTAGGTTCTGGCGCCGCAAGGCGTGGGGGTTCAAGTCCCTCCACCCGCACCATGACGAAGGATAGGACATGCAGGTCACAGAGACCCAGAACGAAGGCCTCAAGCGCGGCTACACGATGACGCTTCCCGCAGCCGATCTGGCCGCGATGGTCGATCAGAAGCTGAAAGAAGCCCAGCCGGAAGTCGAAATGAAAGGCTTCCGCAAGGGCAAGGTGCCGATGGCGATGCTGAAAAAGCAGTTCGGCCCGCGCATCTTGGGTGACGCGATGCAGGATTCTGTCGATGGCGCGCTGCGCGAGCATCTGGAAAGCACCGGCGACCGTCCCGCCGTGCAGCCCAAGATCGAAATGCAGAACGGCGAGGAGTGGAAAGAGGGCGACGATGTCGTCGTCAACGTGTCCTACGAGGTTCTGCCGACGATCCCGGAAGTCGATCTGGGCAAGCTGGATCTGGAGCGGCTTGTCGTGAAGGCCGAAGATGCCGCCGTCACCGAAGCGCTGGATAATCTTGCGAAGAACGCCAAGTCCTATGAGGACAAGAAAAAAGGCTCGAAAGCCGCGAAGGACGATCAGATCGTGATCGACTTCAAGGGCTCGGTCGATGGCGAGCTGTTCGAAGGCGGTTCGGCCGAGGATTACCCGCTGGTTCTGGGTTCGGGAAGCTTCATCCCCGGCTTCGAGGATCAGCTGACCGGCGCCAAGGCCGGCGACGAGGTCGAGGTCAAGGTCCAGTTCCCCGCCGATTACGGCCATGAAGCGCTGGCGGGCAAGGACGCGGTTTTCGCGACCACCGTCAAGGCGGTCAAGAAGCCGGTCGACGCCAAGCTGGATGACGAGTTGGCCAAGCGCTTCGGCGCCGAGTCGCTCGACAAGCTGAAAGAGCAGATCGCCGAGCGTCTGGAGGCCGAATATACCGGCGCCAGCCGCGCCGTCATGAAGCGCGCCCTGCTGGACCAGCTGGACAATCAGGTCAAGTTCGATCTGCCGGAGGTCCTGGTCGAGGCCGAGGCCGGCCAGATCGCGCACCAGCTTTACCACGAAGAACACCCGGACGATCATGGCCACAGCCATGGCGAGATCGAGCCGACGGACGAGCACAAGAAGCTGGCCGAACGCCGCGTTCGCCTTGGCCTGCTGCTGGCCGAGATCGGTCAGAAGGCCGAGGTAAAGGTTTCGGATCAGGAATTCACGCAGGCTGTCATGATGCAGGCGCGTCAGTTCCCCGGCCAGGAGCGTCAGTTCTTCGAATATATCCAGCAGAACCCGCAGGCGCAGCAGCAGCTTCGCGCGCCGATCTTCGAGGATAAGGTCGTCGATCACATCGCCGAACAGGCGAAGGTGAAGGACAAGGAAGTCTCGAAGGAAGATCTGGAAAAGGCCGTCGAAGCGCTCGACGAGCTTTGATCCCAGCTTGAAGTTTCAGACGAAAGCCGCGACCCTTGGGCCGCGGCTTTTTTGCATGAAAAGCCCGACGGCATGAGCAGAGATGGCGATGAACAGCACTGACATCGTGCGCGGCTTCTGGGAGGCCATGCGCGGCAACGATTTTACCCTGGCCGCCGAACGCTGGCTGTCGCCCGACTATATCGGCCTCTGGCCGCAATCCTCGGAAGTCATTCAGGGCCCGGCGGCCTATGCGCGGGTCAATAACGCCTTTCCCGGTCGCGGCGACTGGCGCTTCGAGGAACGCGCGCTTCTGGCCGACGGTGCCCGCGTCGTCACTGACATGCTTATCAGCAACGCGCCGCTGGAGGTGGAGATTCATGCGATCACCTTCCACGAAACGCGCGACGGCCTGATTCACCGCCAGACGGAATACTGGCCCGACCGCTACCCCCGCCCGGACTGGCGCGCGGACCTTCTGCCGGTGGACCCGGAGATTGCAAGATGGTAGATATGCACATTATTTAAGCAAGTTGACCTGACTATCAGCAGTAATCCGACTCTTTTCGGGACAAACGCCCGAAAATTACGCGCAGATCGTGGACGATTGACAGCAAACCCGGCAAGCAGAGCACAGTTAGCGCAGGAAGGATCACCCGGATGAAGAAGATCGAAGCGATCATCAAGCCCTTCAAACTGGACGACGTGAAGGAGGCCCTTCAGGAAGTCGGCGTGCAGGGCCTGACCGTTACCGAAGTCAAGGGCTTCGGTCGTCAGAAAGGCCACACGGAACTGTATCGCGGGGCCGAATACGTCGTCGACTTCCTGCCGAAGATCAAGATCGAGATGGTTCTGCCCGACGATCAGATCGACGCCGCCGTCGAGGCCATCGTCTCGGCCGCGCGGACCGAAAAGATCGGCGACGGCAAGATCTTCGTTTCCCCCGTCGATCAGGCAATCCGCATCCGCACCGGCGAGACCGGCGAGGACGCGGTCTGATCCGACCGGACCTGAGATTTACAGCAGATTACGGGACCGGCCTCGGCCGGTTCCGGCATGAAGACAGAAAGGGAAAGGCCCAATGAAAGTCAAAGACGTCACTGACCTGATGAAGGACGAGGAAGTCGAATATGTCGACATCCGCTTCACCGATCCGAAAGGCAAGCTGCAGCACGTGACGCTGGTTGCCGATCTGGTGGACGAGGACTTCTTCGAGGAAGGCTTCATGTTCGACGGCAGTTCGATCGCCGGCTGGAAGTCGATTGACCAGTCCGACATGAAGCTTATGCCCGACCCGGCATCGGCCTATCTGGACCCGTTCTATGCCGAAAAGACCCTGTGCGTTCACTGCAACGTGGTCGAGCCGGATACCGGCGAAGCCTATGCCCGCGATCCGCGCGGCACCGCCGTCAAGGCAGAGGCCTATCTGAAATCCTCTGGCATCGGCGACGCGGCCTATTTCGGTCCGGAAGCGGAATTCTTCCTGTTCGACGACGTGCGTTATTCCGTGACCCCGCAGAAGGTAGGCTTCCAGATCGACGCCGATGCGGCTGCGTGGAACACCGACAGCGAATATGACATGGGCAACCAGGGCCATCGCGCCGGCCACAAAGGTGGCTATTTCCCGGTGAACCCGATCGACGAAGCGCAGGATATTCGTGGCGAGATGCTGTCCACCATGAAGAACATGGGCATCAAGGTCGACAAGCATCACCACGAGGTTGCGACCTGCCAGCACGAACTGGGCATGATCTTCGGCCAACTGACCGAGCAGGCCGACAACATCCAGAAATACAAATACGTCATCCACAACGTGGCCGACGCCTATGGCAAATCGGCGACCTTCATGCCGAAGCCGATGAAGGGCGATAACGGGTCGGGCATGCACGTCAACATGTCGATCTGGAAGGACGGCAAGCCGCTTTTCGCGGGCGACAAATATGCCGATCTGTCGCAGGAAGCGCTGTGGTTCATCGGGGGCATCCTGAAGCATGCGAAGGCGCTGAACGCGCTGACCAACCCGTCCACCAACAGCTACAAACGCCTGATCCCGGGCTTTGAAGCGCCGGTTCTGCGCGCCTATTCGGCCCGCAACCGTTCTGGCTGCGTTCGTATTCCGTGGACCGAATCGCCCAAGGCGAAGCGCGTCGAGGCCCGCTTCCCCGATCCGTCGGCGAACCCCTATCTGGCCTTCGCGGCCCTGCTGATGGCCGGTCTGGACGGCATCAAGAACAAGATTGATCCGGGTCCGGCTTCGGACAAGGACCTGTACGATCTGCCGCCGGAAGAACTGGCCGAAATCCCCACCGTCTGCGGCTCCCTGCGCGAAGCGCTGGAAGAGCTGGAGAAGGACATGGACTTCCTGCTGGCCGGCGACGTGTTCACCAGGGATCAGCTGGAGGGCTATATCAAGCTGAAATGGGAAGAGGTGTATAACTACGAACACACCCCCCATCCGGTCGAATATCAGATGTATTACTCGGTCTGATCCGATCCGCAGAATTGAGGACAGGCGCCCCATACGGGCGCCTGTTTTCGTTTCGGTGCTGGCAAACCGCATGATCGCGTCACGCGTTTTTTGTTGCAGTATCGCTGACAGAGGCGTATGCCCCACGGCGGGACACCCCTCCCCAACGAGGGGCTTTTGCCTGAAAGGGTAACGATATGGCGAATACGCTTCCGGCTGCGCGTCCGGCTAATCCGCGCTTTTCTTCTGGCCCCTGTGCCAAAATCCCCGGTTTCGATCTGAACATGCTCGCAGACGCGCCCCTGGGCCGTTCGCACCGCGCTGCTGTTGGCAAGGAAAAGCTGGCGAAAGCGATCGACACCACCCGTGAAATTCTGAATGTGCCCGCGGATTACCGCATCGGCATCGTTCCCGCGTCCGATACCGGCGCGGTTGAAATGGCGATGTGGTCGCTGCTTGGCGAACGCCCGGTCGAGATGCTGGCCTGGGAAAGCTTCGGGTCCGGCTGGGTCACCGACGTGGTCAAGCAGCTGAAGCTGGATGCCAAGGTCCAGACCGCCGATTACGGCAAGATCGTGGATTTCGGCAGCGTCGATTTCGACCGCGACGTGGTCTTTACGTGGAACGGCACGACCTCGGGCGTACGGTTGCCGAATGGCGATCAGATCCCGGCGGATCGCGGCGGGCTGACCATCTGCGACGCCACCAGCGCCGCATTCGCGATGGAGCTGCCCTGGGACAAGCTGGATGTGGTCACCTTCAGCTGGCAGAAAGTTCTGGGCGGCGAAGGCGGGCATGGCGTCCTGATCCTGAGCCCGCGCGCGGTTGAACGGCTGGAAAGCTATACCCCCGCATGGCCGCTGCCGAAGATCTTCCGCATGACCAAGGGCGGCAAGCTGATCGAAGGTATCTTCAAGGGCGAAACGATCAACACGCCGTCGATGCTGTGTGTCGAGGATTACCTTGTTTCACTGGAATGGGCGAAATCCGTTGGCGGCCAGAAAGGGCTGCAGGACCGCGCCAATGCCAATGCGCAGGCGGTCTGGGATTTCTGCGATTCGCGCGACTGGATTGCCAATCTGGCGGAAGATCCGGCGACGGCCTCGACCACCAGCGTATGCCTGAAATTCACCGATGATCGCATCAAGGATGGTGCAGCCTTCGCGAAGGCCGTGGCAAAACGGCTGGAGAAGGAAGGCGTGGCGCTCGATATCGGGGCATATCGCGATGCGCCTGCCGGTCTGCGGATCTGGTGCGGATCGACTGTTGAAACGGCTGACATTCAGGCGCTGCTGCCCTGGATCGAATGGGCGTTCAACGAAGAAATCGCCGCGCAGGCCTGATCTTGTAGCGGTGCGCTGAAGCGCACCCTACGCCCTCATCCATATTCCCATTCGCAGGGTGTGCCGCGGCGCACCTTCACCCAAAGGAGCATCACATGCCCAAGGTTCTCGTATCCGACAAGCTTTCGGAAACCGCCGTTCAGATCTTCCGCGACCGTGGGGTCGAGGTCGACTATCTGCCCGATGTCGGCAAGGACAAGGAAAAGCTGGCCGAGATCATCGGTAACTATGACGGTCTGGCGATCCGTTCGGCCACCAAGGTGACGGAAAAGCTGCTGGAAAATGCGGCCAATCTGAAAGTGATCGGCCGGGCCGGGATCGGTGTCGATAACGTCGATATTCCGGCTGCGTCGAAGAAAGGCGTGATCGTGATGAACACGCCCTTCGGCAACAGCGTGACCACCGCCGAACACGCCATCGCGCTGATGTTCGCCGTCGCACGTCAGCTGCCGGAAGCAAGCGTTTCGACCCATGCCGGGAAGTGGGAAAAGAACCGCTTCATGGGGGTTGAGGTCTTCAACAAGACGCTTGGCCTGATCGGTGCGGGCAATATCGGCTCCATCGTCGCCGACCGCGCGCTTGGGCTGAAGATGAAGGTGCTGGCCTATGACCCCTTCCTGTCGGAAGAACGCGCTGACCAGCTGGGCGTCAAAAAGGTCGAGCTGGACGAACTGCTGGCGAAAGCCGATTTCATCACCATGCACGTGCCCCTGACCGACAAGACCCGCAACATCCTGTCGCGCGAAAATATCGCCAAGACCAAGAAGGGTGTTCGCATTGTCAACGCCGCGCGTGGCGGGCTGATCGACGAGGAAGCTCTGGCCGAGGCGCTGAAATCGGGCCATGTCGCCGGTGCAGCGCTTGACGTCTTCGCAACCGAACCTGCGACCGAAAGCCCGCTGTTCAACCTGCCGAACGTCGTTGTGACGCCTCACCTTGGGGCTTCGACCAATGAGGCGCAGGAAAACGTGGCGCTGCAAGTGGCAGAACAGATGTCGGATTACCTGCTGACCGGCGCCGTGTCGAACGCGCTGAACATGCCGTCTGTCACGGCCGAGGAAGCCAAGGTCATGGGCCCGTGGATCAAGCTGGCCGGTCATCTGGGCAGCTTTATCGGTCAGATGACGGATGAAGCGATCAAGTCGATCAACATCCTGTACGACGGCGTCGTGTCCGAGATGAACGTCAACGCGCTGAACGCATCGGTCATCGCAGGCGTCATGAAGGCGACGAACCCTGAGGTCAACATGGTCTCTGCCCCGGCCATTGCCAAGGATCGCGGCATCCAGGTCGCGACCACACGCCAGGAAGCCGGCGGCGTCTATGATGGCTATATCAAGGTGTCGGTCGTCACGGCAGAACGCGAACGCTCTATCGCTGGCACGGTGTTCAGCGACGGCAAACCGCGCTTCATCCAGATCCGTGGCATCAATCTGGACGCCGAGATCGGGGAACACATGCTGTACACGCGCAACAAGGACGTTCCCGGCGTCATCGGCGCGCTTGGCAGCACCCTTGGTGAGATGGGCGTCAACATCGCAAACTTCCAGCTTGGCCGGTCGGCCAATGGAGAAGACGCGATTGCGATCCTTTATCTGGACGAAGCGATCTCGCCCGAGGTTCTGGCCGCACTGGAAGCGACAGGCAAGTTCCTGCAGGCGCGCGCGCTTCGTTTCGAAGTCTGAGCGAGTTCGCAACCATATCGGGGCCCGGCCGTTGAAGTGCCGGGCCTTTGATATTCCAGCAGGTATCTTCAGAAAATGAACAGCAAGACCGATTTTCAGCCGATCTATGCGCTTGGCGATGTGCATGGCCGCATGGATGCGCTGACAGAGGCGCATCGCCTTATCGCGCGTGATGGTGGCAGCGATGCGCGCATCGTTCATCTGGGGGATCTGATCGACCGCGGGCCGGCCTCTCGGCAGGTGATCGACTATCTGATGGACGGACAGGCCAAGGGGCGCGACTGGACGGTCATCAAGGGCAATCATGACCACAAGCTGCCGCGATTCATGGATGATCCCGGCTGGATCGACCCCGGCCCGTCAACCGAAAACACCTGGACAGGCGATCAGCGAAACGGGGCGGATGCGACATTCGCGTCATATGGGATCGACGGCGCGTTCGAGCGCCCGCTGGAAGATTTGCACGCCGAAGCACTGAAAAAGATCCCTGTCGAACATGTGCGCTGGCTGGACGGGCTGCCGCCCTGGCTGTTGCATCCCGCCGGTTTCCTGTTTGTCCATGCCGGCATTCGACCCGGCGTCGACCTGTCGCTGCAGTCACCGGTCGATCTGATGTGGATACGCAAGCCCTTCCTTGAATCCTCGGCCGATCACGGGGCGCTTGTCGTGCATGGTCACACCGCGATCAAGCATGCGACGCATTATGGGAACCGGCTGAATCTTGACAGCGGGGCGGGGTATGGCGGCCCGGTATCCGCAGTCCGGCTGGATCGCGACGGCGCATGGCTGCTTGGCGATGACGGCCCCCAGCATATGCAGCCCGGCCCCGCCGAATGAGGCGGGCGGTCGCCATTTCGCTTGGGATCGTCGTCGTTGCTGCCGCCATATTGCTTGTCATGGGCCGCACGCCGATCTGCGAATGCGGATATGTGAAGTTGTGGCATGGACAGACGCTGAGCAGCGAAAATTCGCAGCATCTGACGGACTGGTACACGCCCTCACATGTGCTTCACGGTCTGGGTTTTTACGCGCTTCTCTGGCTGGTCGCGCGACGGCTGAGCCTTGGGACACGGCTAATCATCGCGACCGTGATCGAATGCATCTGGGAGGTTGTCGAAAACTCCCCAGCGATTATCGAGCGGTATCGCGCGGTGACGATCTCGCTGGATTATTACGGTGACAGCGTCATCAATTCCGTCGCCGACATCTTGGCCATGATGGTCGGTTTCGCGCTGGCGCGGGTTCTGCCTGTCTGGTTGTCGCTTACGCTTTTCGTCATCGCCGAGGCCGTGACGACCTACTACATTCGTGATGGATTGATGCTGAACATCCTGATGCTGGTCTGGCCGCTGGAGGCGGTGCGCGACTGGCAGGCCGCAACGTGAAAGGAACAATCATGCTTGAAAGAATCGCTGCTCTTGCCCCCGCTCTGATCCTGCTTGCCGCACCCAGCTTCGCCGAACAGGTGGCAGAAGTCGGCGTCGACTGGGTCGGAAACGATATTGTGGTCGAGGCGATCCATGATCCGGAAGTCGAGGGCGTGACCTGTCATCTGGCCTATTTTTCCCGCTCGGTCATCGACCGGCTGAGTCAGGGAAACTGGTTCGAAGACCCGTCAAACAGCGCCATAGAGTGCAGCCAGACCGGGCCCATCACGGTCGGCGACATTTCAAAAAGTCAGGATGGAGAGGATGTGTTCAGCGAAGGCCGGTCGCTGGTGTTCAAGTCGCTGCGCGTGAAGCGCATCTATGACGAGAAGAATCAGGTGCTGATCTATCTCGCCCATGCGAACGAGCTGTCCGAGGGATCGGCAAAGATGTCTATTTCGACGGTACCGATTCGACCGGCCGCGGGCGGTGGCGTCCCGGCGGCGGAATGATCTCGACCGAGCGGCGCTTGCGCGGGCGGTCATAGCCGACAACGGCAAGGAACGTCCGCCACATGATCCAGAAATCCAGCCAGGGCGATGCGGCCTGCCGGTAAACCAGTTCGATGCGAAGCTTGGTCGGCAGGCAGCGCGCGTAATAGCAGCGCTCGGTTTCTTCGGCGGTATCGCAGCGGGCGAGGATACGGTCCTCGTGGCGATGATAGATCAGCGTGGCAAGCCCGGTCACGCCCGGCTTGATCTGCAGCACCGCATTATAAATCGCGGGAAACCGCTCGACATATTCCGGAAGCGGCGGGCGCGGGCCGACAAAGCTCATATCGCCGGCGATGATGTTGAAAAGCTGGGGAAGTTCGTCAAGGCGCGTGCGGCGCAGGAAACGGCCCAGCGGGGTGATACGCCAATGTTTATGCGCGCCGGTGGCCCCGCCATCGTCATCGTCGCGAATCATCGTGCGGAACTTGAACTGCCGGAAAGGCTTGCCCGGCGACTGCATTCGTTCGCCTGCATAGATCAGCGGGCGACCCTGACTGATAAGCAGTGCGGCAGCTACCAGCGCCATCGGCAGCGCGAGAATTGCCAGCATCGCAAGGGAAAGCACCAGATCGACGGCCCGCTTGAGGTGACGGCGATAGAAACTGTCGGGGCTGGTCACCTGATGCAGGTGCCACAACTCGGCTTCTGGAATGGCCGGCCGAAGATCGACTGAATCCCAATTCTGGTACAGTGTCAAAGCTTCGGCTCCCCAAGCGTTGAATTTATTACCAAAGCGTTAACACATTCCATTTGGAGGTAAAATGAAGCGTGACCCTCAACAGTTCCAATGTGTTGCCGGATTAGCGCAAATGAAGCAACCTATACGCGAAACTTTGCCGAAGAGGCTGATTTATGCGCAAATTCCTCGTCCTGCTTGACGAATCCCCCGAATGCCAGAACGCCATGCGATTCGCGGCGATGCGCGCCGCGCGCACGCAGGGCGGGGTCGTGGTGCTGTCTATTATCCCGCCAGAGGCAATTCAGCATGGAATCGGCGTGGCAGAGTTGATGCGGCAGGAAGCAGAGGACCGCATCACCTCTCAGTATCAGGTCTTTGCGCATTGGATGCGCGACAGTCAGGGCGTCGATCCCGAACTGGTCATCCGTGAAGGCGACCCCTCGGCGCAGCTTCTGGCACATCTTGAAAGCGACGCCGAAATCGGCGTTCTGGTTCTGGGTGCCGCGCCGGGCAAGGGCGGGCCGGGGCCGATTATCAGCAGGATATTGCGCGACCTGTCGGGGCTGCCCTGCGCGATCACGCTGATCCCTGCCGAGTTGTCGCGCGACCGGCTGGAAGCGATTGCGTAACAGGTCTCGCCGCCTGCCGGGCGGGTCGCAACCCTGCATTCGCGAACGATTGCCGTGCGCGGCACGGCTGACGCGGGTTGACCGAACGCGACGCGCAGCCCATATCAGCACGAAAGGAGCGCCCCATGTTCATCCAGACCGAGACGACACCAAACCCCGCAACGCTGAAATTCCTGCCCGGCCAGCCTGTTCTGGAACGCGGCACCGCGGATTTCACCGATGCCGAAGCGGCCTCGGTTTCGCCGCTGGCGACGCGCGTTTTTGCGGTCAATGGTGTAAGCGGCGTCTTCCTCGGCTCGGATTTCGTGACCGTCACGAAGGCCGACAGCGCGGAATGGGACCATATCAAGCCTGCGATTCTGGGCGCGATCATGGAACATTTCCAGTCCGGCGCACCCGCGATGCAGGGCGCGGCCGATCTGACCGGCCATGCAGACCATTCTGGCGAGGATGAAGGGATTGTCAGCCAGATCAAAGAGCTGCTCGATACCCGCGTGCGTCCGGCTGTGGCGCAGGATGGCGGCGACATCACCTTTCACGGCTTCGACAAGGGCGTTGTCTATCTGCATATGCAGGGCGCCTGCGCGGGTTGCCCGTCCTCGACCATGACGCTGAAAATGGGGATCGAGAACCTGCTGCGCCACTACATCCCCGAAGTGACCGAGGTGCGCCCCATTGCCTGAGGCGCTGACGCTTGGCTTTGACACATCGGCCGCGCATTGCGCGGCCGCTTTGCTGTCAGGCGATCAGCTTCTGGCCGAAGTCCATGAGGAGATGGCAAAGGGTCAGGCCGAACGGCTGATGCCCCTGATCGAGGAAATGCTGGCCGGATCCGGGGCAAACTGGCGCGATCTTGCGCTGATCGGGGTCGGGACCGGGCCGGGCAACTTTACCGGCATCCGTATTTCCGTCGCTGCGGCCCGCGGGCTGGCATTGTCGCTGAACATCCCTGCCATTGGCATCGGCGCGACCGAGGCGCTTGCCTTTGGCCTGCCCCGCCCCTGCCGCGTTGTCATTCCGGGCAAGCGCGATCTGGCAATCTGGCAGGACTTCGGCGACGGGCTGGTCAGCGCGCCGCAGCAATCGCCCCTGAACGACATCCCGCCCGGCCCCCCTGTCGCCGACCCGCAGGTCGGCATCGCCGAAGGCATCGCCCGACTTGCCCTGCTGCGCGCCGGCACCCCGCAGCCACGGCCCGCGCCGATTTACCTTCGGCCTGCGGACGCAGCACCTGCGACCACGAAAGGACCGGTCATTCTGCCATGACCCCGATGGAAATGGCCCGCATCCACGCCGCCAGCTTCACCCGGCCGCGCCCGTGGGGCACTGCCGAATTTGCCGCGCTGCTGGCCGACCCGGCCAGTTTCGCGATTTCGGTGGATCAGGGCTTCATCCTGGGACGAACGGTGATCGACGAGGCAGAGCTTCTAACCCTTGCCGTCGCACCAACTGACCGGCGCCGCGGCGTCGGCCGCGCACTTCTGACGAGCTTCGAGGCAGAGGCGCGGCGGCGAGGCGCTCTCGCGGCATTTCTGGAAGTGGCATCGGATAACACAGCGGCGCAGGCGCTGTATGTCGCGCATGACTGGCAGGAGGCGGGGCGCAGGCGCAACTATTATGGCACCGGAATTGACGGGCTGGTCATGCGCAAGGAAATCGCCTTGCCCTGATTGCGATGGCGCGAAAAGGAAACGGGGGCATCTGCGCCCCCGTCTTTGCTTCGTCAGACCAGCTGGCCGTGGCAATGCTTGAACTTCTTGCCCGAGCCGCAGGGGCACGGATCGTTTCGTGATGGGTTCCCCCAGCTTGCCGGATCGTTTTCGTCGAAGCCGGGGGCGTGGGCGGATGCCTCGCCGCCCTCGGCCTCTTCGTGTTCGGCATGCATCTGTTCCTGCTGCTGGGCCTGCTGTTCCTGATACTGGCGCATCATCTGGTCACGCTCCTCGTCCGTCAGCGGACGAATGCGGCCAAGCTGCTGCGTGACATCGGCGCGCAGACCGTCAAGCATACTCTCGAAAAGCTGGAACGCCTCGGTCTTGTATTCCGACAGCGGATCGCGCTGCGCATATCCGCGGAACCCGACGACAGAGCGCAGATGTTCCAGCGTCAGCAGGTGGTCGCGCCATTTCTGGTCAATGGCCTGAAGCAGGATCTGCTTTTCGATCTGGCGCATCGTATCGCCGCCGAAACCGGCTTCCTTCTCGGCCATATAGGTGTCGGTCGCCTCGGTAATGCGTTCGCGGATCGTTTCCTGATCGACGCCTTCCTCGGCGGCCCATTCGTCGATGGGCAGGTTCATGTTCAGCCGGTCCACAGCCGCTTTGTGCAGGCCCGCATTGTCCCACTGTTCGGCATAGGCGCGGGCTGGCATGTGTTCGTCGACCAGATCTTCGATGACCTGATGACGCATATCGGCTGCGACCTCTCCCACCTCTTCGCTGTCCATGATCTCGCGGCGCTGGCTGAAGATCGCCTTGCGCTGATCGTTCATCACGTCGTCAAACTTCAGAAGCTGCTTGCGGATGTCGAAGTTGCGGCCTTCGACCTTCGCCTGCGCACGCTCCAGCGACTTGTTGACCCACGGGTGAACGATCGCCTCGCCTTCCTTCATGCCCAGACGCGACAGAACGGAATCCAGCCGCTCCGAGCCGAAAATCCGCATCAGGTCGTCTTCAAGCGACAGGAAGAACAGCGACCGTCCCGGATCGCCCTGCCGGCCCGAGCGACCGCGAAGCTGGTTGTCGATCCGCCGGCTTTCGTGGCGTTCTGTGGCCAGAACGAACAAACCGCCTGCGCCGAGGACTTTTTCCTTGTCGGTGGCGTGTTCCGCTTCGATCTTCGCGCGCAATTCGTCGGGATTGGCTTCGGGATCGGCGGCAAGCGCCTGCATCACCTTCATTTCCACATTGCCGCCAAGTTGGATGTCGGTGCCGCGTCCGGCCATGTTGGTGGCGATTGTCACCGCGCCGGGCTTGCCGGCCTCGGCCACGATATGGGCCTCTTGCTCGTGCTGGCGTGCATTCAGGACGTTATGCGCGATACCGGCCTGCGTCAGCATCTGCGACAGCATCTCGGATTTCTCGACGCTGGTGGTGCCGACAAGCGTGGGCTGGCCCTTGGCATGGGCTTCCTGAATCGCCTCGATCACGGCGGCGTATTTTTCGTCCCCCGTCCGGTAAACGCGGTCATGTTCGTCAACCCGCGCAATCGGCTTGTTGGTTGGCACTTCGACCACGCCCAGCTTGTAGATATCGGCAAATTCCTCTGCCTCGGTGGCGGCGGTGCCAGTCATGCCGCCCAGCTTGTCGTAAAGGCGGAAATAGTTCTGGAACGTCACGCTGGCCAGCGTCACGTTTTCGGGCTGGATGGTGACGCCTTCCTTCGCCTCGATCGCCTGATGCAGACCGTCCGACAGGCGGCGGCCCTTCATCGCGCGGCCGGTGAATTCGTCGATCAGCACCACCTCGCCATTCTGGACCATGTAATTCTGATCGCGATGGAACAGCTTGTGGGCGCGAAGTGCCTGGTTGGCGTGGTGAACGATGGTCGTCGATTCCGGGTCATACAGCGTCTGACCTTCGGGCAGCACGCCCGCCTGGGACAGAAGCTGCTCCATCTTCTCGTTGCCCTCTTCGGTGAAGGTGGCATTGCGCGCCTTCTCGTCCAGCTTGTAGTCCTCGTCCGCCAATTGCGGCATGAACTGGTTCAGCGTCACGTAAAGCTCGCTGCGGTCCTGTGAGGGGCCCGAGATAATCAGCGGCGTGCGCGCCTCGTCGATGAGGATGGAGTCGACCTCGTCCACGATGGCATAGAAATGGTAACGCTGGACCATCTGCTCGACCGACCCCTTCATGTTGTCGCGAAGATAGTCGAAGCCAAGCTCGTTATTCGTCGCATAGGTGACGTCGGCCTGATAGGCCTGACGCTTTTCCTCGTCGGGCTGGAACGGATAGACAACGCCGGTTGTCATGCCGAGCGCGCTGAACACCTTGCTCATCCATTCGGCATCGCGCTTTGCCAGGTAATCGTTGACGGTAACGACATGGACACCCTTGCCCGCCAGCGCGTTCAGATAGGCTGGGAAGGTCGCCACAAGCGTCTTGCCCTCACCCGTCTTCATCTCGGCGATATTGCCCTGATGCAGAAAGATGCCGCCCATAAGCTGCGTATCGAAGGCGCGCAGGCCAAGCGCCCGGCGTGCAGCCTCGCGGCAATTCGCGAAGGCCTCCGGCAGCAGCGCGTCCAGATCCTCGCCGGATCTGGCCCTGTCCTGAAGTTCGCGCGTCTTTGCGATCAACTCTTCGTCAGAGCGCGCCTGAACCTCGGTTTCCATCGCATTGATCTTGGCCACCAGCGGGCGGACCGACTTCACCTTGCGGTCGTTGGGCGTCCCAAAGACCTTTTTCGCCAAATTGCCTAGACCCAGCATGATAACTCCGGCCGTATCGTTTCGGGAAAGGCTGGGGCACGGCCCCTTGCCCGGACCGTCAGTCCTGCCGTAACAGTGCAGGGAATAAACGGCGCGGGCGCGCCTTTTCGGTTGCGCCGGATGTAGGCCCGCGTCCATGCAGTGTCAACGCTTGCCCCTGTAACGTAACGCCTTCCGGGGGCGCATTCCAAGGAAACACCATGCTGATCCGCACCGCTTCTGCCGCCCTGATGATGGCCGTTCTAGCAATGCCGGCACTTTCGCAAGATGCCGACACCGTCATCGCCAAGGTCAATGACACAGAGATCACGCTTGGCCAGATGGCGGCGATGAAGCTGGGCCTGCCGCCCGACATGGCCGGGATGCCCGCGCCGGAGCTGTGGGACATGATGCTGGATCAGATGATCCGGCAGGCCGCGATGGCCGAGGTCGGCGAAAAGACCATGACCCCGCGCGACAAATCCGTGCTGGAGATCGACCGCCGCGCCTATCTGGCCGGTGCCGCACTGGAGCGCTATGCCGATTTCGAGCCGACGGACGAGGAAATCCAGGCCGCCTATGAAAAGGCGTTCCCGGCCGACAAGCCGATCACCGAATACGACGCAGACCACATCCTTCTGGAAACCGAAGAGGCTGCCAAGGCGGTGATCGACGAACTGGCCAAGGGCGCCGATTTCGCCAAGCTGGCAGAGGAGCGTTCGGTCGATACTGCGTCCGGCCTGAATGGCGGCGATCTTGGCTGGTTCACGCGCGACCGCATGGTCAAGGAATTTGGCGATGCCGTTGCAGAAATGGAAGACGGCGCAACCTCGACCGAGCCGGTGAAATCGCAGTTCGGCTGGCATGTCATCAAGCTGAACGGCAGCCGCGTGCAAGAGCCGCCTGCCCTTGCCGATATCCGCGACGCGCTGGTTCAGCAGATCCGCCGCGAAAAGGTCGAGGCAGAGATCGAGCGCATCACCAGCGAGGCCAAGGTCGAAAAGACCGAAGGGATCGACCCCGCCGTGCTGGAACAGGACATCCTGAACGCGAAGGCTGAGTGATGGCGAAGGACGACAAGAAGAAGGCAGCGAAGACCAAGGCCGAAAAGGCGGAAAAGAAGCTGCGCAAGGCTGCGAAGAAGTCGGCGAAGGCTGCAAAGCCCGTAACGGCGGCCAAGGCGCCGCCCGTCGTCTCGCCGCTCGCGCCGAAATCATTCCCGGATCTGCCGATTGTCGAGGGGGTCGAATTCGCCTCTGCCGCGGCGGGGGTGAAATATCAGGGGCGCACCGACGTGATGCTGGCGCGCATGGCACCGGGCACCGCGATTGCCGGGGTGTTTACCAGGTCATCCACACGCGCGGCGAGTATTCTTGATTGTCAGGCGAAGCTTTCGGGCAGTCAGGATCAATCGCAGGGCGCGGCGATCATCGTCAACTCTGGCAATGCCAACGCCTTTACAGGCCGCAACGGGCAAGAGGCCGTGGACCGGGTGACGGGCGCGGTGGCCGAAGCACTCGGCATGCCGTCGAGCCGGGTTTTCTCGTCCTCGACCGGGGTGATCGGCGAACCGCTTCCCGCCGAGCGCATCACGGCCGTGATCTCGGAAACGGCGGCGCGGCTGGACCCGGCAGGCGCGGCTGGCGCTGCGCAGGCGATCATGACCACGGATACCTTTGCGAAGGGCTCTGGTGCCGTCGTGCAGGGTGACGGTGGCCCGATCCATATCGCCGGCATTGCCAAGGGGTCCGGCATGATCGCGCCGGATATGGCGACGATGCTGGTCTATATCTTCACCGACGCGAAAATCTCGGCTGACAACCTTCAGAAGCTGCTGTCGAAGCAGGTGGACGAGACGTTCAACGCGATCACCGTGGACAGCGACACCTCGACCTCGGACGCGCTGATACTTGCCGCGACAGGCCGGTCGCCTGCGGCAGAGCTTCGCGACATGCGCAGCAAGCCCGCGCGCGACTTCGCAGCGGCGCTGAACGGGGTGATGCTGGATCTGGCGCAGCAGGTCGTGCGCGACGGCGAAGGTGCGACGAAATTCGTCGAGGTCCGCGTGACCGGCGCGGAAACGCCGGCAGATGCGCATAAGGTCGCGATGTCGATTGCGAACTCTCCATTGGTCAAGACGGCCATTGCAGGCGAGGATGCAAACTGGGGCCGCGTCGTCATGGCGGTCGGCAAATCAGGCGCAAAGGCCGATCGCGACCGGCTGACGATCCGTTTCGGCGACATGGTTCTGGCCGAGAACGGCTGGCGCGCGCCGTCCTATGACGAAGGCAAGGCCAGCGCCTATATGAAGCGCGACAGCCTTCTGATCGGCGTCGATCTGGGCCTTGGCAAGGCATCGCGAACGGTCTGGACCTGCGATCTCACGCATCGCTATATCGACATCAACGCCGATTATAGATCCTGAGACGTGGGCGGAGGAACACCTCCGCCCCACCTCGCATTTGCCTGCCGCGACGGACGAAAACTGGAATAGGCTCATGAAAATTGTTCTCGTCGCCGCCGTGGCGCTGATCGACCGCGATGGACGGGTGCTTCTTGCGCAGCGGCCTGAAGGCAAATCGCTTGCAGGTCTGTGGGAGTTTCCCGGCGGCAAGGTCGAGCCCGCCGAAACCCCCGAGGTCGCGCTGATCCGCGAACTGCACGAAGAACTGGGCATCGACACCCACGCGTCGTGTCTGGCCCCGCTGACCTTCGCGAGCCACAGCTATGAAAGCTTTCACCTGCTGATGCCGCTTTTCGCCTGCCGTCGCTGGAACGGGATCGCGCAACCGCGCGAGGGGCAGACGCTTGCATGGGTTAAGGCGAAAGACCTGCGCAGCTATGAAATGCCGCCTGCTGATGTTCCGCTTATCCCGGTATTGGAGCAGTGGCTGTGACCTTTTAGCAACGCTATCGGCGAAATTCCGCTGAACCGTGCAGTCAAGCCATCTTAATTAACCACAAGTTGAGCGTTCCGTTCGATAAATAAACCTCAACGGAGGGACATCGAATGATTCGCACTATCACCATTGGGAGCTATATCTCGATTCAGGGCCTGTTCGAACGGCAGGTCGATGGGGGGGATATTGTCGTCCGTGTCGGCGAAAAAATCTATCAGGGCAAACCTGTTAGCAAGTGATTTGCGATCTGGCTGCCATGTGGCGGCTGCGTGTTTTGGAAGGCATCGCGGGCTGACGCGATGCCTTTTTCATGTCCTGAAACACTGCATGAATGCCGCGGCGCAGCGATGCAAGTGCGACAAAAAAGAACCTTTCAGTTCAATTTTCAGCGCTATTTTCGGCCATTCCCTGCCGAAATTCCCGCATTCACAACCAAAGCGTGTAGAAAACTCAGTTTGACCGCTTCGGGTTCGGAAGCTTTCGCTGCAGTTGCAAAATCGCGTCTGTTCCGGCTTTCGACGCGCGCGCGGCGTCGCGCTGTATCCCGCGAAAAAGATGCAGGGCTTTTGTGCCGGTATCGGTCAGTTGCGCGCCGCCACCCCCTGCACCGCCGCGCTCGCTCGTGACCAGCGGCTCCCCGAACATGCGGTTCATACCTTCGACCAGCGACCATGCCCGCTTATAGCTCATCCCCATGCGTCGTCCCGCTTGCGCGATCGACCCTGTTTCGTCGATGAGTTCCAGAAGGTCGGCTTTTCCGGGACCGATCCAGCAATCCGGACCCAGCCAAAGCCGGATCTGCAATCGGGGATAACGGTCCGGATCATGAAGCGGCGGGTGGGACATGCGCCGATCCTGACGCCAAGACGGCAGCGCGGCAAGACGCGCCGCGCCTCAATCGTATTTACGCCTGTCTTCAATCACCAGGCCGTCATTAGGCAGGCTGCCGGGCGCGACGATTTCCACCCGCCCACGCAGCTTCAGCGCCTCGGCGATAGAGGCCGCGTATTCCGCGCCGGCATCGCGCGGGCTTTCGATCTGGACGGTCATGGCGTCCATCTCTCCCTCGCGGTCGGCGATGACGCGTGCGCGGGCGATTTCCGGGTGGCGCGCGACCAGATCGGCCACCTGTTCCGGGCGCACGAACATACCCTTGATCTTGGTCGTCTGATCGGCGCGGCCCATCCAGCCACGGATGCGCGTATTGGTTCTGCCGCAAGGCGATGCGCCGGGCATGACTGCAGACAAATCGCCGGTCGCAAAACGGACAAGCGGATAATCCGGGTTCAGCGTGGTCACGACAACTTCACCGACCTCGCCGTCGGCCACGGGGATACCTGTGCCGGGACGCACGATTTCGACGATGACGCCCTCATCCACGATCATCCCTTCCATCGCCTCGGATTCGTAGGCGATATTGCCCAGATCGGCGGTCGCATAGCATTGCCGCGTGATGATACCGCGATCGGCGTAATGGTCGCGCAGCGACGGGAACAGCGCGCCACCGGCAACCGTCGCCCGTGTGATCGACAGCGTTTCGCCAAGTTCATCGGCACGGTCGAGTATCTGTTTCAGAAAGTCCGGCGTGCCGGCATAGACGGTGCTGCCGATATCGGCAGCCGCGCGCACCTGCAGATCGGTCTGTCCGGTCCCGGCCGGTAGAACCGCGGCATCCACCGCGCGGGCGGCGCTGTCGAACATCATTCCCGCAGGCGTCAGGTGATAGGCAAAGCAGTTCTGAACGATATCGCCGCGCCCGACGCCGCTGGCGAACAGGAACCGACCAAGCCGCCACCAGTCGCCTTCGCGGCGACCCGGTTCATAGATCGGGCCTGGCGACTGAAAGATGTGGTCAAACTCTGCCGCCAGTCTGGTCGTGTAACCGCCGAAGGGCGGGTTCTTCTTCTGCGCCTCGACAAGGTCCGATTTGCGGATGACCGGCAGCGCCGCAAGCTTTGCCATGTCGCGCACGCTTGCCGGATCGACATCGCGCAGCAGCCGCGCCAGCGCCGGCGCGGTCTTTGCGCGTCCAAGCGCGGCAGGCAGCGCCTCTTCCAGCCACTCGGCGCGTTCGTCGGGATCGCGCACTTCCAGCTCGTCAAAATATCCGGCCATGAAACGATTCCTCAGCTGATGTCCCGCACGGGTAGCACTTGCATGACCTCTTATGAAAGCCAGCGTTTGCGGCGGCGGTAACTGCGCACATCGCGGAAGCTTTTGCGGCCTTCCTCGGACATGCCGAGGTAGAATTCCTTCACATCCGGGTTTTCGCGCAGCTCCTGTGCCGTGCCGTCCATCACGACGCGCCCGTTTTCAAGGATATAGCCGTAATGCGCGAAACGCAGCGCGACATTGGTGTTCTGTTCGGCCAGAAGAAAGGTCACGCCCTCGCCTTCATTCACGGCCTTCACGATCTCGAAGATCTGCTCGACCAGCTGCGGGGCCAGGCCCATCGACGGCTCGTCAAGCAGGATCGTTTCGGGGCGGCTCATCAGGGCGCGACCCATCGCGACCATCTGTTGCTCTCCGCCCGAGGTATAGCCCGCCTGCGAGCGGCGGCGCTCCTTCAGGCGCGGGAAATAGTCATAGACCATATCGAGATCGGCCTTGATCGCTGCCGCGCCATCCGTGCGCGTATAGGCCCCGGTCAGCAGGTTTTCTTCGACAGTAAGATGTTCGAAGCAGTGCCGGCCTTCCATCACCTGGATGACACCTTTCTTGACCAGCGAGGCCGGGTTCAGCGAGGCGACGCGTTCGCCGCGATAGACGATACTGCCCTTCGTGACCTCGCCCCGTTCCGAAGCGAGCAGGTTTGAGATCGCCTTCAGCGTCGTCGTCTTGCCAGCGCCATTCCCGCCGAGAAGCGCGGTAATGCTTCCCTTCGGCACCGAAAGGCTGACACCCTTCAGCACCAGAATGACGTGGTTATAGATCACCTCGATATTGTTGACCTCCAGCAATGCCTCGGTCTGAGAGGTGGATGCGGCAGCGGTATCGAGCATGGCTGTTCCTTGCGCTTCAGGCGTCGGCGGCGCGGGGTTGCGCCGCCGACGATGTTTGGGCCGGCGCAGCGGGATGCCGCGCCGGCAAGGCGGGGGTCAGTTACAGCTGCGTTCTGTGACGCCCGCCTCTTGCGCGTACGCGGCCGAATCCTCTGCGATCAGGGGGTCAAGCACTTCGGCATCAGGCTCCATGAACTCGGTGATGAGGTTCCATTTCTTTTCCGCCGCGTCCCATTGCTGGATGCGGGCCATGCCGCTGCCGCCGTGGTTATCGCAGCTCAGCTTGATTTCCGGGCCAAAGTCGGGAAGGCCGATCTCGGCCAGCCGTTCCGGGGTGATGTCGAGCTGCTCGAACCCGTCACGAAGCTGTTCGGGCGTGATCGCGGATGTCCCGGCCAGCTCCTGCGCCTTCCTGATCGCCTCGGCGATGACCACCGCAGCATACATGCCACGCGAATAGACGGCAGACCCGACATGCTCGCCGCCCTGGCTGGCCTTGCCGGTGTCGATCACATGGGTCTTGAGATCGTCATAGATCGGATAATCCATGCCGACACCGTTGAAGGTCAGCGCCTTATAGCCATTGGCACCTTCCCCCGCCGGCATGACGTCGAGTTCCGAGCCGGCCCACCAGATGCCGATGAAATTCTCCATCGGGAAGCGGATATTGGCGGCTTCCTGAATAGCCACCTGGTTCATGACACCCCAGCCCCACATCAGCACATAGTCGGGCTTGTCGCGGCGGATCTGAAGCCATTGCGACTTCTGTTCCTGCCCCGGTGCTTCGACCGGGATCTCGGTCAGGGTGAAGCCGTGCTTCTTGGCCAGCTCCTGCAGGGTGCGGATCGGCTCCTTGCCGTAGGCAGAGTTGTGATAGACAAGCGCGATCTTCTTGCCGTTCAGATCGCCGCCGTTTTCATCCAGCAGATACTTGATCGCGACGGACGCGCCGTCCCAATAGTTCGCGGGCGCATTGAACACCCATTCGAACACCTTGCCGTTCTTCGCGGAGGTGCGGCCATAGCCGGGCGTGTACAGCACCTTCTTGTCGACGCCCACTTTCGGGATCAGCTGATAGGTGATGCCGGTCGACAGCGGGTTGAAGACAAGCGCGCCGTCTTTCGTCGCCTCATAGCATTCGACGCCCTTCTCGGTGTTATAGGCCGTCTCGCATTCCGGCACGCTGATCGTTTCGCCGCCAATGCCGCCATCGCGTTCGTTCAGCAGCGTGAAATAGTCGTTGAACCCGTCGGCATATTGGGTGCCGTTCGCGCCATAGGGGCCAGTCCGGTAAGACAGGTTCGGCACGATCAGTTCGGCCATGGCAGGGGCTGCGGTCATCAGGGCCGCCGCCACCAGACTTGCAAATTTCAGTTTCATTCTTGGTCTCCTCCCAAGGGTTTTCTTGCCGGATTGCCCGGTTCTGGTTGCGTTAGTGCGGGAACGGCCACAGCCGCAATTTCTCCTTCACAAGCTGCCAAAGCCGGGCGAGGCCGTGCGGCTCGACAATCAGGAAGAAGATGATAAGCGCGCCCACGATCATCAGCTCGATATGGGCGGCAAGATCGGTCGGCCAGCCCAGAACGCCGACCAGAACGTTTTTCAGTAGCACCGGCAGCAGCACCAGGAACGCGGCACCCGCGAAGCTTCCGAAGATCGAGCCAAGGCCCCCGATGATGACCATGAACAGCACGAGGAAAGACTTGTTGATCCCGAAGGCTTCGGTCACTTCCGCCGCCCCGAGATACACGGCGAACAGAAGCGCACCCGCGATTCCCACGAAGAACGAACTGACGCCGAACGCCGTCATCTTCGCGCTGAGAGGGTTCACCCCGATGATCTCGGCCGCGATGTCCATGTCCCGGATCGCCATCCATTTGCGTCCGATCATGCCACGCGTCAGGTTGCGCGCGACCCACGCCGCGAAGATCACGAACCCCAGACAGATCAGGTATTTCGCCGACGGGCTGGCAGCCGGACCCGTCACCGCCCAGCCAAGCACCGTGCGTTCCGGCGCGTTGATCTGGCCAGAGGCTGAATAGTTGTAAAACCACGGCACCTTGTTGAACAGCCAGACAAGGAAGAACTGCGCGGCCAGCGTCGCCACAGCCAGATAGAAGCCCTTGATGCGAAGGCTTGGCAGACCGAAGGCGATCCCGACAAGCGCGGTGATGCCGCCTGCGAGCAGGATGTGGATGACGACGCTGACCTCCGGGAAGGCCGTCATCAACTTATAGACCGCATAGGCGCCGACCGCCATGAAGCCGCCGGTCCCAAGGCTGACCTGACCGGCATACCCGACAAGGATGTTCAGCCCGATCGAGGCGATCGCATAGATAAGGAAGGGCAGAAGCACCGCGCTTGCCCAGTAATCGTTGATGACGAACGGGACAATCAGCACCGCCACGAACAGGATGGCATAATAGCCCAGCCGATCCAGCGTGATCGGGAATGTCTGCCCGTCGTCGCGATAGGTGGTCTTGAAATCGCCTGCCTCGCGGTAAAGCATCAGCCCACCTCTTTCGCGTTCGTGTCAAATGCCGGGCCCTGCGGGTCGACCACGCAGAAGCGGTGGCCGGTCGGCGCTTCCATCACGATCCAGCGCTTGATCCGCTCGACCACCTTCGCGCCGCAGGCTTCCAGTCGCACGACCTCTGCCTCTTTGTCATCGGATTCGATGTCGAGATGCACACGCGGGTCATGACCGACCGCCTGAACCAGCACCTTCAGCTGACCCTGATCCGTGATCTCGGCGTATTTCCCCTGGTCATCCACCTCGACCTGGCCGTTAAGGGCTTCGCCCCAGAAGCGCGCAGCATCTGCGACGTCTTCCGTGCGGCAATCAATGACGAGTGCGCCAAGTCTTGAACGATGTGCCATTCTCAGACCCTTTCGATAATGCGTTCGCCGAACAGACCCTGCGGGCGGAAGACGAGGAACAGAAGCGCGAGGACATAGGCGAACCAGTTCTCGGTCGCGCTGATCGTAAAGCCGAACCAGCTGCCCGCAAGGTCCGGGCTGGACATGATGAATTCGAAAAGCTTCTCGCCCACGCCGATGATAAGACCGCCCACGATGGCGCCGGGGATCGAGGTGAAGCCGCCCAGCATCAGCACCGGCAGCGCCTTCAGCGCGATCAGCGACAGGCTGAACTGCACCCCGGATTTCGTGCCCCACATGATCCCCGCGACCAGCGCGACAAAGCCCGCGATCGACCAGACCATGATCCAGATGAACTGCAGCGAAATGCCGACCGACAGCGCCGCCTGATGATCGTCCGCGACGGCACGCATAGCGCGGCCTTGCTTGGTGTATTGACTGAAGGCGACCAGCGCCGCGACCAGAAGCGCCGCGATGATGGTGGCCCAGATATCCAGCCGATCGATGAAGAATCCGTAGCCGAACCAGTTTGCGGTGGTCTGTTCGACCACGTCGGAAATGCCCTGTGGCAGCCCGACATCCAGCGTCTTGATGTCGGCACCCCACATCACGTCGCCCAGCCCTTCCAGAAAATAGGCAAGACCGATGGTGGCCATGAACAGGATGATCGGCTCTTGCCCGACGAGGTGCTGAAGAACCAGCTTCTCGATCAGGATGGCCAGCACCACCATCACGCCCGCCGTCAGCAGGATCGCGAAGACCGCAGGTATGTTCCAGCCGAAGTTTTCGATATGGGTTCCGAACATCGCATTGATGAGATGCGCGAAGGGCACCTGCCCTTCCATGATCCCCACCAGCGTCAGCGCCGCGAAAAGCGCCAGCACACCCTGCGCATAGTTGAACACGCCCGACGCCTTGTAGATCAGCACGAAACCAAGTGCCACGAGCGAATACATCACCCCGGTCATCAGCCCGTTGATCAGAACCTCGGTCCCGTAAAGAAGCTGGTCCATCAGCGGGCCTCCTTCAGAATGCGATCAGTCATGTGCGACCCCCAGATAGGCGTCGATGACTTCCTGATTGTTGCGCACCTCGTCCGGGGTGCCGTCGCCGATCTTGCGGCCGTAATCCATCACCACGACCCGGTCGGACAGGTCCATGACCACCCCCATGTCGTGTTCGATCAGCACCGTCGTCGTGCCGAATTCGTCATTCACATCGAGAATGAAGCGCGACATGTCCTCTTTCTCTTCGACATTCATGCCGGCCATCGGCTCGTCCAGAAGCAGGATCTGTGGCTCTGCCGCCAGCGCGCGCGCCAGTTCGACGCGCTTCTTCAGGCCATAGGGAAGCCGGCCGACAGGGGTCTTGCGGATATTCTGGATTTCAAGAAAGTCGATGATCTTTTCCACCTGTTCGCGGTTGGCAATCTCTTCGCGTTCCGCCGGACCCCACCACAGGGCCTGGCTTAGAAAGCCGGACTTCGTCTTGTTCAGCCGCCCGGTCATGATGTTGTCGAGAACCGACATCCCGTCGAACAGCGCGATATTCTGGAAGGTCCGCGCGATGCCAAGACGCGCGACCTGATAGGGGCGCATCGGTCCGCGGCGATAGCCCTTGAACCAGACCTCGCCTTCCTGCGGGACATAGAAGCCCGAGATCACGTTCAGCATGGACGATTTGCCGGCACCGTTCGGCCCGATGATCGCCCGGATCTCGCCCTGACGTATGTCGAAGCTGATATCCTTGATCGCGACGACGCCGCCAAAGCGCAGGGTGATATTCTTCAGGTCCATGACGACCGGGCCGATCTGGCGACCGTCGGCGGTCACATAACCCTCGGCGGGTGCGTCAAGCAGCATTGTATCGCTCATTCCGCCGCCACCTTCTGTTCGTCGCCCGGCACCACTTCCGCATTCTCCAGCTTCAGCGTTGCCTTGATCTTGCCCTTCCGGCCATCCTCATAGGTGACTTCGGTTTCGGTATAGACCGTGTCAGACCCGTCATAGAGCGCTGTCACAAGGTCCGAGAACTTTTCGGCGATGACTGCGCGGCGAACCTTGCGGGTGCGCGTCAGTTCACCATCATCAGCGTCGAGTTCCTTGTGCAGCACAAGGAAACGGTGAATCTGACAGCCCGACAGCATCGGGTCTTCGGCGACCGATCTGTTGACCTCTTCAACATGAGATCTGATCGCGGCATAGACGTGCGGATGACCCGCCAGTTCCTGGTAGCTTGCATAGGCAATGTTGTTCCGCTCGGCCCAGTTGCCGACCGCCGACAGGTCGATATTGATCATTGCCGTGCAATAATCGCGACCATTGCCCAGCACGACCGCCTCCAGGATGTTGGGATAGAACTTCAGCTTGTTCTCGACGAATTTGGGCGCGAACATCGTGCCGTCGGCCATCTTGCCCACGTCCTTTGCACGATCAATGATGCGCAGTTGTCCGGTTTCCTGATCGAAGAAACCCGCATCACCCGTCGCCACCCAGCCTTCCGGGTCCTTGGTCGAGGCCGTGCTTTCCGGGTTCTGATAATATTCGACGAAGGTGCCGGGGCTGCGGTAAAACACCTCTCCGGTATCGCCGATCTTCAGTTCGACGCCCGGCGACGGCACGCCGACCGTATCGGAACGCACGCCACCATCCGGCTGCTGGGTGATAAAGACCGACGCTTCGGTCTGCCCGTAAAGCTGTTTCAGATTGATGCCGAGGCTGCGGTAGAAATCAAAGATCTCCGGCCCGATCGCTTCACCGGCGGTATAGCCCACGCGGATACGGCTGTAGCCCAGCGTGTTTTTCAGCGGGCCATAGATGAACAGCTTGCCCAGCCCATAGGCCAGACGCCCGCCAAGCCCGACCGGCTTGCGATCCAGAAGCGACGGACCGACGCGGTTGGCGACCTTCATGTAATGCCTGAACAGCCAGCGCTTGAAGCGGCCGGCATCTTCCATGCGGATCATGACATTGGTCAGCTGGCCCTCGAAAACGCGCGGCGGTGCGAAGAAATAGGTGGGCCCGATCTCTCGCAGGTCGGTCATCATGGTGGCCGCACTTTCGGGGCAGTTCACCGTGAACCCGGTCCATGTCGCCTGCCCCATCGAGAAGATGAAATCGCCGACCCATGCCATCGGCAGATAGGCAAGCACCTCGTCGCGATAGGTCAACTTGTCGAATTCGCTGGTGTTCCTGGCAGTTTCTATAATGTTGCGGTTCGACAGCACCACGCCCTTCGGCTTGCCCGTCGTGCCCGAGGTATACAGCATCACACAGGTGCTGTCGTAATCCAGCGCCGCGATGCGGGCATCCAGTTCCGCGCTGAGCCGTTGCGCGGCGGCGCGGCCTTCGGATTGCACATCCTCCAGCGCGTTCATGCGGGAATGGTCGTATTTCCGCATGCCGCGCTTGTCGGTGTAAATGATCTGTTCGACGCCTGGTGCGTGTTCCTGCACCTCCAGCACCTTGTCGACCTGTTCCTGATCGCCGCAGATGACGAAGCGCGCGCCGCAATGGCCCAGGACATAGGACATTTCTTCCGCGACAGCGTCCTGATACAGCGGCACGGGCACCGCCCCGCACATCTGGGCTGCGATCATGGCCCAGTAATGTGCAGGGCGGTTGCGCCCGATAACCGCGACATGGTCGCCCGGCGCAAGGCCGAGATTCAGCATGCCAAGCGCAAGCGCCCGGATTTCCTTTTCGGCTTCGGCCCAGCTCCAGCTTTGCCAGATACCGAATTCTTTTTCCCGGTAAGCGGGCCGGCCGCCAAGGCGTTCGGCATTGCGCGCCAGAAGCGCCGGTATGGATTGCAGACCCGCATCCGCGGGTTCAGCTTGCTGCGCCATGTCTCCTCCCTTATCGGACCCGGTTGGCGGCGGATCGTCAGTGCCGAATGCGATTTCTCCCCGATCACGTTCCGGCCCGTAAAGGTTTGCCGGGGACTCTTGCGGCAGTTTGTCAGGAATCTAACGAATTCTTACAGGCTTTGCGATGCGCGATCGCGGTGCTAACCAACCGTCGGGGGAGATGACGAAATGCAGGAAATTACGACCGATTCCCGCGCGGCGCTCATGCAGTCCGGCCTGAACCTGATCGGACAGGCGCTGTCGATCTTCGATGCCGATCTGCGGCTTTGCGTGGTAAATCGCCAGTATCAGACCATGTTCGATCTGCCTGACAACCTGATCCGGCCTGGCACTTATTTCGAAGACACGATCCGCTATCTTGTGTTGCGCGGCGAATATGGCCCGCAGGACGACCCGGATGAGGCCGTGCGCATCCGGGTCGAGCAGGCCCGCGCCTTCCAGCCGCATTACATGGAACGGGAACGCGCGGATGGCCGCTGGGTCGCGGTTGAAGGTGCGCCGCTTTCGCAGGGCGGCTGGGTCGCGGTCTATACCGACATCACCGAAACCAAGCAGCAGGAAGCGCTTCTGCGCGCCCGGTCCGAAGAACTTTCCGGGCAGGTGCTGCAGAATGCCGAACGGCTGGCTGCCGCGAACCGCGAACTTGCCGCGACGATCACGGCGCTTCAGGAGGCGAAGCGCGTTGTGACAGAAACGCAGGCGCGAACGCGGCAGGTCACGGAAATGGTGCCTGCCCATATCGCCCATCTCGACCGCGCGCGGCGATATGTCTTTTCCAATCGGCAATTGCCGAAAGTATTTCCCGGCACGCGCGCCGACATCCTTGGCCTGACCGCCGAACAGGCGCTCGGCCCCGAAACCTATGCCGTGATCGGGCCGCATCTTGATCTCGCCTATGCGGGGCGCAGCCAGGTCTGCGAGATTACGCATCCCGAATCCGGTCGCCGCATCCGCAGCGCGCTGACGCCGGATCGCAACGGAAACGGGGTGTTCGTTCTGTCAACGGATGTCACCGCCGAGGTCGAGGTGCGCGAGGCGCTGACGCATGCCTCTCGCCGGGAGCTGGCGGCGAAGATCACCTCAGGACTGGCGCATGATTTCGGCAACCTGCTGACCGTCATTCTCGGGCTGCAGGACCGTCTGTCACGCAGCCAACTGCCCGAGGATGCGCTTCGCGATGTGGCCGGGACGCTGGCCGCGGCGCGTCGCGGGGTGGAATTGCTGGATCGGATCGGACAGATCGCAGCGCCGCGTGGCAACGACCGCCAGCCCGTGCGGCTGGAGGTTCTGCTGCGCGACCTGACCGCGATGGCGCGCCCGACGCTTGGCGACAATATCACGCTGTCGCTCGACATGGACCTGCCCGACACGCTTCTGATGCTCGACCCCGGCCATATTCAGGATTCGCTTCTGAACCTGATCCTGAATGCGCGCGACGCCATGGGGCCTGCAGGCGGCACGATTACGGTCGTTGCGCGCGCGGCAGAGCCGTGGCTGCATATCGAGGTGACGGATACAGGCCCCGGCTTCACGCCCGAGGCCATGAAGCGCGGGACAGAGCCATTCTTTTCGACGAAGCAAGGACAGGGTTCGGGACTGGGGCTGGCCATGGTCTTCGATCAGGCGCGGCTTGCGGGCGGCACGCTGCATCTGTCGAACAGGCCTGACGGTCCCGGTGCGCGGCTGCGTCTGCGCCTGCCGCTGCGCCCTGTCCATCCGCAGATGATCCTGCTGGCCGAAGACAACGACAATCTGCGCGAAGTCCTGCGCAGGATGCTGACCGGGCTTGGTCATTCGGTGATCGAGGCAGGATCGTTGGACGAGGCAAAGCGTCTGGCGGATCTGCCCGGCCTGACGCTGATCCTGTCGGACATGCAGCTTGGCGACGGGCTGGGCAGCGCGCTTGCGCGGGCTGACGGGCCGCCGCTTATCCTGATGACCGCGCTGCCCCCAGGCGACCCCCTGCGCGCCGGTGCGCCGGGACCGATCCTGACCAAACCGTTTTCTGCCGCCGATCTGGCGGACATCCTGACGCAGGTGCTTGATGACTGATAAACCGCTGATCGCGATCCTTGAAGACGAGCCGGGCATCCGACGCATCATGTCCGAAACCCTGGAGGCTGCGGGCTTCCGGACCCAGTGCTTCGCGCGCGCCACCGAATTCGAGGCCGCGCTGCGTCATATCACCCCCGATGCCTGCCTTGTCGATCTTGGGCTGCCGGACCGTGACGGGCTGGCTCTGGTCCATCGGCTCGCGACGGAATCGGGGGCTGCGATCATCATCGTCTCGGGGCGCACGCAGGTGCAGGATCGCGTCACCGGGCTGGAGCTTGGGGCAGACGATTACATCATCAAGCCGTTTGAACCGGCAGAGCTGATTGCCCGCCTGCGTGCCCGCCTGCGCCGCCCGCCCGCACAGACACGCGCCGATCAGCGCAATCGCGCCTCATTTGCCGGATGGACGGCGGATTTCGACCAATATGCGCTGATCTCTCCGGACGGGGCGGAAACGCCGATGAGCCATGCCGAAGCCGAGGTGCTGCGTATGTTTCTCGACAACCCGCGGCGGCTCATCTCTCGGGCGCAGATGCTGGAAATTCTTGGCGGCGCAGGCGGGGAAAGCTTTGACCGCGCGATGGATGTGCGCATTTCCCGGCTGCGCAGCAAGCTGGGCGAAGACCCGAAAAACCCGCAACTTATCAAGACCATCTATGGCGCTGGATATATTTTTCTGGCCGAAATCGGGTGGAGCTGACGCGCGCCGTTTGCCACGCGCATGATCGTCACCTACTGTCCCGCCAAAGCCATGCCGCCGCGAAAGGTGGCCGTCGCGCTGCAGCGCAGTCCAGAAGGAGTTTGCATGCTTACCGTTGAAACCCGCCAGGCCGTTCACCCCGAACATGCCAAGTCGATGGATACCGCCGCCCTGCGCAAGAATTTTCTGGCGCAGAACCTGTTCGCGGATGGCGAGATCCGGCTGATCTACACCCATTACGACCGCTTCGTCATGGGCGGCGCAGTGCCTGCGGGCGGCAGCCTGACGCTGGACAAGGTTGACGAGACGAAGACGCCCAGCTTCCTTGACCGGCGCGAAATGGGCATCGTCAATATCGGCGATGCCGGCACGGTCGAGGCGGGTGGCGAGACCTATGCCATGAATCGCGGCGATGTGCTGTATCTGGGCAAAGGAACGGGTGCGGTCACATTTGGCGGTCAGGGGCGGTTTTACATCACCTCCTGCCCTGCGCATCACACCTATCCGTCGCGGCTGGTTACACTGGCTGACTGTGTCGAGGTGAAGATGGGTGCCGCCGAAACATCGAACAAGCGGACGATCAAGCAGTTCATCCACCCGCAGGTGATGGAAAGCTGCCAGTTGATCCTCGGCTATACCTCGCTGGAGGACGGCTCGGTCTGGAACACCGTCCCGAGCCATATCCACGACCGGCGGATGGAAGCGTATCTGTATTGGGGCATGGATGACGATGCCCGCGTTCTGCACCTGATGGGCCAGCCGCAGGAATCGCGCCACCTGTTCATCGGGAACGAACAGGGCGCGATCTCGCCCCCCTGGTCTATCCATTCGGGCGCGGGGATCGGCGAATATACCTTCATCTGGGCCATGGCGGGCGACAATGTCGATTACACCGATATGGAGTTCATTCAGCCGAAGGACATGCGCTGATGTCGGGTCTGTTTTCGCTGGAAGGACAGCGCGCGCTGGTAACTGGCGCAAATACCGGGATCGGGCAGGCAATTGCAGTCGCCCTTGCTGCGCAGGGCGCGCGTGTCACCTGCGCCGGGCGGCGCTCGTCATCCGAGACCATCGCCGCGATCACCGATGCGGGCGGGCAGGCGGAAGATCTGCTGATCGACTTTGCCGATCCGCTGGCCGCGAAGGGCGTGTTTGCCGATGCCGGCTATACGCTGCTGGTCAATAACGCGGGCATCATCCGGCGCGAGGATGCCGTCAGCCATTCCGAAGCCGACTGGGATGCAGTGATCGACACGAACCTGAAGGCCGTGTTCTTCACCTGTCAGGCCTTCGGCAAGGAACTGATCGCGCGGGGTCGCGAAGGTGCGATCGTCAACATCGCCTCGCTTCTGTCCTTTCAGGGCGGCATCCGCGTCCCCGGCTATACCGCAAGCAAGCACGGCGTGGCGGGCATCACCAAGCTGCTGGCCAATGAATGGGCGCCGCATGGCATCACCGTGAACGCCATCGCGCCCGGTTATATCGCCACCAACAACACCGAGGCGCTGCGCGACGATCCCGAGCGTTCGCGTCAGATTCTCGAACGCATTCCGGCCGGTCGCTGGGGCAACCCGGAAGATATCGGCGGCACAGCAGCTTTCCTGTGTTCGCCTGCCGCGCGCTACATCACCGGCGCGGTGCTGAATGTGGATGGTGGGTGGCTGGCACGCTGAGGACGCGCTTGTCTCATGCCGCCTCGGCGGCGTTGAGCAGGTCAGCGCGCAGCCGCGCCTCGTCCAGCGGCATCCCCGCGAAGTGACCCCATGCGTGGACGCCCTGATAGAAAAACAGCTCCTCGCCCGAGATCACCTGCAATCCCGCCGCCGTCGCGTCCGACAGAAACTGCGTCATCGGCGGGGTATAGACGGCATCGAACGCCCATTTCGCGCCCTCAATCGCGCTTGCAGGCAGCGGCGTGCCCGCGTGCCCGACCATCCCGAGCGGGGTGCCGTTCAGCAGACCCGCCGCGCCCTCTGCAGCCGCAACCGGATCGGTCGAGACGCAGACGGGGGGTGCATCGCGGACCGCCTGAAGGTCGGCCGCAAGGGCTTCTGCCTTCGCGCCGTCGCGGTCAACCAACCGGATCTCGCTTGCGCCAAGCGCCAGAAGCCCGAATGCCAGCGCCCGACCAACCCCACCCGTGCCGATCAGGCACGAGACACCCGGCGCGACATCGCCCCTCAGATTACGATAAGCGGCAATGAAGCCGCTGTAATCGGTGTTCAGCCCCTTCGGACCGCCTTTGTCGAACAGCACGGTGTTGACGGCACCGATGGCGCGCACCAGCGGGTCGTCCATAGACACCTTCTTGGCCGCCAGTTCCTTATAGGGATAGGTGACATTCACGCCCCGATATCCCGATGCAGCGGCGGTTTCGAAAACGCTGTCGAAGTCCTTGCCCAGATCCCTGGGAATCAGCCGGTCATAGGTGACCTCGACACCGTTCTGTTCCCCTGCCAGCCGGTGCAGTAGCGGCGAGCGGGATCGCAGGATATTGTCGCCGATCAGGCCAAGATGCAGCGCCTGCGTCATATGGTCGTCCTTTCTGCCTTGCGAGGCATGAATTCGCTCGCAACCGCTTCGACGACTGCCATGTTTGACTGCCGAGGCGCATTGCGAAGTCGCGTCGATATGCCGAAGGCCGATCAGGCCGGCCCCGGCAACTGCAATGCGAACGCGGTCCGGCATCAGGCCGCCCGACGCCCGAACACGCGGCCCTTGAACCAGGCCCAGGCCGGTGTCTGGCTGACGAAGATGAAGATCACCGCCAGGAACAGCACCAGCGAAAGCGGGCTGGTGAAGATGCCCATGAAGAAAGCGCCCAGATCCTCGCGTTCGGAAATGATCGCGCGCCTCCAGTTATCATCCAGCAAACGCGACAGGATCACGCCCAGAATGACCGGTCCCAAGGGATAGCCGTAATGGCGCATGAAATAGCCGAACAGGCCGAAGGCCAGCATCCAATAGACATCGGTGATCGAGTTGTTGACCGCATAGGCACCGACAATGGACAGCAGCATGATCATCGGGATCAGCACGCTGCGCGGCATTTCCACGATCTTGGTGAACAGCCGGATGCCGGTCAGCCCGAACAGCAGCATGAAGAAGTTGGCCGTCACCAGCGCGCCAACGATGAACCAGAACATGTTCGGCTGTTCGACCATCAGCATCGGACCGGGGTTCAGCCCGTGGATGAACAGCGCGCCGATCATGATCGCCGTCACCGCATCACCCGGAATGCCAAGCGTCATCATCGGGATGAAGGCCCCGCCCACAGCCGCGTTATTCGCGGTTTCGGGCGCGACCAGCCCTTCGATCGCCCCATCACCGAACGGGCGTTCAGGATTCTTTGTCACCCGCTTGGCATGGTCATAGGCCATCAGCGCCGCAATATCGCCGCCCGTGCCCGGCAGCGCGCCAATGACAACGCCGATGGTCGATGTCTGCAGGCTGAGCGGCAGATGCTTCTTCACGGTCGCCCAGGACGGCACGATCCGGTCGATTTTCTGGCGCACGGCTTCCTTGTCGACATGGTGCAGCTGCGCCAGCGCCTCGGACACGCCGAACATGCCGATCATCACGGCGATGAAGGAAATGCCGCTTTGCATGATGGTCAGATCGAATGTGAAACGCTCGGAAAAGGTCAGCGGGTCACGGCCGACCGCGCCAATGGCGATACCCAGCGCACCAGCGAAGATGCCCTTTACCAGACTGCCCTGGCTTAGCGAGCCGACCAGAAGGATGCCCAGCACGGCCAGCAGCATGTAGTCGCGGGGCTGAAAGCTGAGCGCGAAGTCCGACACGAACGGCGCCGCCAGCGCCAACACGGCGATGCCGATGAAACCGCCAAGGAATGACATCACTGTGGTCACACCGATCGCCGTTCCAGCCTCGCCCCGCTGCGCCATCGGATAGCCGTCAAGGGCTGTCGCAATTGCCGACGGCGCGCCGGGAATGTTCAGCAGGATCGCCGTGCGCGACCCGCCATAAACGCCGCCCATATAGATGCCGATCATCAGCGACAGGGCCGGCAGTACGTCCCAGGCAAAGGTGAACGAGATCAGGATCGACACCGCCATGGTCACCGAAAGGCCCGGAATAGCGCCGACATAGACACCCGCAAAGGTGCCCAGACCGACCAGCAGCAGCAGTTGCGGCTGGGTGAAGATGGTCATGAAATCCATGAATGCCTGCATCAGGACGCCCCCCCACCGATCATGTTGCGGAAGAACTGGATGAACTCTGCCTCGGGGACGATGCCGGGCGGCATGAGGACCGTGAACACGATCCGGAAGATCAGCCAGATCACGACAAGGCAGACGACCGAGATCATCAGAACCCAGGCCCAGCTACGCCGCGACAGAAGCTTGATCGAGATCACAAGGAACAGAAGCGAGGTCGGCAGGAAGCCAAGCGGGCGCAGCAGCACCCCATAGCCGATCAGCAGCGCAGCAAAGATCAGCACCACCGGCGGCAGAATATCGCGCGATATCGTCTCGGTCCGGTCAGGCGGAAGCCGCGAAGTCCGAAGCAGGACCAGCGCCGCTGTCACGACCATGACAAAGCTGGTCGCCATCGGAATAGCGCCCGGCGATGACAGCGCTTCGAAACCGGCAATGCCGTAGGCATTCCAGAGCAGCGCGAGACTGCCGATCAGCAGAAACGCCCCGAATGCAAGCTCGCCCGGACGGCGCTGCGTCGGCTCGCCACCCGGCGTCGCGTCGGACGTGCCGTCATGGTGTTCAGGGTCAATAATGGTGTGGGTGTCAGTCTGTGGCATAGGGTCCTCCCTTGCGCGTTCGAAATAGAACAGGCGCAGTGCGTCGCAGAGACAAGGGCTGCCGGGCCATCCTGGATGCCCCGGCAGGTTTCGGTGGTCTTACTCGGCGGGCCGTTCGATCCCGAATTCCTCGGGCGAGGCTTTGGTCAGGCCCGCATCCTGCAGCAGCCAGGCGGTGCCCTGCTGCCAGTTGTTCAGGAATTCCTCGGCCTCGGCGCCGGAAATGCTCATCATGGTAAAGCCGCGATCATCCATCAGCTTGACGAAATCGGCATTTTCGGCACCTGCGGCATAGGCCTCGGTCAGCTTGGCGACCACGTCGTCAGGCGTTCCCTTGGGCACGAAGACACCGAAGAACGGACCCCAGGGCAGATGTTCCGCATAGCCTTCGTTGAACGAGGTGATGGTTGGCACGTCGGGCAGGCTTTCGCTGGCTTCGGTATCAATCACCGCCAGCGGTTTCATCTTGCCGCCGCGAATGAATTCGACGGCAGCGCCGACAACCGCAGGCATCACGTCAATGGCACCGCCCTGAAGCGCGGTCAGCGCCGGGCCGTCGCCGTCGTAAGGCACGGTGATGACATCCAGCTCACCCTCGACCGACTGGATCATCGAGGTTACGACCGACGGCAGGCCACCCGGCCCGGTCGAGCCGAAGCGGACCTGCCCCGGATTGGCGCGGATATATTCCATCATCCCCGCATAATCATCGAAAGGCGCGTCGGGATTGGCGACCAGCACGGCAGTGCCGCGGGCAAGGATATTGATCGGGGTGAAGTCCGAATAGTCCTTGTCGCCAAGGCCCATCACCTTATAGAGCAGCGGGTTTTCCGCGCCCATCAGCAGGGTATAGCCGTCGGGATTCGATGCCGCGACCTGGTTCAGACCGATCGCACCCGCACCGCCGGTGACGTTCTGCATGACGACCTTGCCGCCCAGAACTTCTTCAGCATGGGGTGTGACAGACCGCATCACGGTATCGGTCGAACCACCGGCACCCCATTGAATAATGCCCTGAATTTCTTTTTCAGGATATTCGGCAACGGCTGCGCTCGCGCAGATCAGAAGCGCGCCAAGCGCGCCGCTCAGTATCTTCTTCATGGGTCTCCTCCCCGATTTGATGTCCACCGGCTGAGAACAGCGGCGGCGAATGGGTCAGAGTGTCGGCCGGAAATGTCGTAACGTCAAATATAGATAACGTCGCTTCTTTAACATGATGTTATTTCAGAAGTAAGGACGGCCCTGTCTCGACCGCGCGCGCCAGTTCACGCCGGAACTGCTGAATCGTGTATTCCGCAAACCCCGACAGGACCCGCCCCTTCTTGCGCGCAACAAAGGTTCTGATACGCGCGTCTTCGGCCAGGGGACGCCGGACGAGGCCGGGCATATAGACTTCGGCCACGGAAAATTCGTCGATCAGTGCCACCCCAAGACCATGCCGCACGAGGCTGACAACCGTCTGCGCAAATCGCCCGCGCATCGCGTGACGAACCGGAAGCCCCGCCTGCACGAAAGGATCGGCCAGCATCGCGCCATAGGGGTCGTCGGGATCGACCCCGATCACATCTTCCTCGGCCAGATCGCGCACCGAGATCACCGGCTTCTGCGCAAGGCCGTGCCCCTCGGGCAGGATCACGACAAGCCGCCCCTCGGCAATCTGTTCGTTCTCGATCGCCTCGTTCTGCACCGCAGAGCTCATGACGACAAATTCGCCACGCTCCAGCAACAAATAGTCAACGGTTTCCTCGATCTTGAGGATGTTGAGGTCGATGAACAGGTCCGCATAGCGGGTGCGAACGCGACGCAGCGCTCGCGCCGCAACGAATTGCGCGACCGAAGGCGCGGCCGCGAAGGCAAGCCGCACGTCCTCGCCCTTTTGCAGCGCGTCCATGGCGGTCTGAAGGTTCTCCACGCCGCGATAAACCTCGCGGATCTGTTCGAAGACGCGCGCGGCCTCGACCGAGGGGACGAACAGGCCTGCCTTCCGCTCGAACAGCCTGATGCCAAGCGATTCTTCGGTATGCTTCACAAGACGGCTGATGCCGGGGGCCGAGACATGCAGCATCTCGGCCGCACCGCTGATCGTGCCTGTCATCATCACCGCGCGAATGACCTCGACTTGCCTCAGGGTGATTTCCGGCATCTGCGCGCTCCTCATCGCGTTAACCTGATGTTACGCGATCATACACAGAAGCATTTGACGTTATAGCACCTGTGTCGGGATCATGTGCGCATGACGACGGATCAACAGCCAGCGACCGAAGCCGATAGCGGCGAATGGGCAGACACCTGCGACCTTCTGGTCGCGGGTTCCGGCGCTGCTGGGCTTGCGGCGGCCGTCACCGCCGCGCATCGCGGTCTGTCGGTCATTCTGTGTGACAAGGCGACGACGCTTGGCGGCACGACCTCGTGGTCCGGCGGCTGGATCTGGGCGCCCGGCAATCCGGTCGCCCGGCGCCACGGCATCAACGTCGAAGACGGCGGGCCGCGACGCTATCTGCAAAGCGTCCTTGGCAACAGTTTCAACCCCGAACTTGCAGATGCCTTCCTGCGCGCCGCGCCCGAGATGGTGGGCTTCTTCGACAGCGAAACTGCTTTGCAATTCGATGCCGGGCTGAAAATCCCCGATACCTATTCGGATCTTCCGGGGGCCGGGACGGGCGGGCGCTCGGTCATTGCCAGGCCCTATGACGGGCGCGCGCTTGGTCCGCATATCGCGCTGCTTCGTAACCCGATGCCCGAGACGACATTCCGTGGCCTGACCATTCAGGCCGGTCCCGATCTTCGTGCCTTCATGACCGCAACCCGGTCGCCGCGTGCGGCGCTTCATGTTGCCAGAAGGCTTGGCCGCCATGTCTGGGATCTGGCGCGGCACGGACGCGCCATGCAGCTTCGCAATGGCAGCGCGCTGATTGCGCGCCTTCTCAGATCCGCGCTGGATTGCGGGGTCGATTTGCGCCCCCGCCACAGCCTCGAATCCCTGATTTCCAGCGCAGGTCGGGTGGTCGGCGCGGTCGTGACCGCGGATGGAAAAAGCCAGCGCATTCGCGCACGACACGGGGTCGTGCTGGCCTGTGGCGGCTATCCGCATGACCTGACGCGGCGCGACGCAACTTTCCCCCGACCCGGCAACCACCATACGCTTGCCGTGCCAGAAGCCACCGGCGACGGCCTTCGGCTGGGCGAGGCGGTGGGTGGGACGCAGGCGCTTGACCTTGCCTCGCCCGCGGCACTGTGCCCGGTTTCGCGCGTGACATGGCCGGACGGAAAGGCCGGTGTGTTCCCGCACATCATCGACCGCGGCAAGCCGGGGGTGATCGGCGTTCTGGCCAGCGGCCACCGCTTCTGCAACGAAGGGCTGGGCTATTACGACTATGTCCGCGCCATGCTGCAGGCAGTGCCGCCACAGGACGAGGTCGCCTCGTGGCTGATCTGCGATCATCGCTTCCTGCGCCGATACGGGCTTGGCATCGTGCGCCCAGCACCCCTTCCGATCCGGCCCTGGCTGCGCTCTGGCTACCTGAAAACGGGCCGCGATCTCCCGGCCCTTGCCCGCAAATGCGGCATCGCGCCAGACCAGCTTGAAAAGACAGTCGCCCGTTACAATGACGGCGCGAGGCGGGGGGAGGACCCCGATTTCGGGCGCGGAACAACGGCCTATATGCGCCTTCAGGGCGACCCGGACCAGCGACCGAACCCATGCCTCGCGCCCATCCGGACCGCGCCATTTTACGCGGTCAAGGTTGTGCCGGGCAGCTTTGGAACCTTTGCGGGCCTTCGCACTGATGGGCGCGCGCGCGTGCTGGACAGTGACGGCAAGGCGATTGCGGGGCTTTATGCCGCAGGTGCCGACATGGCCAGCGTGATGGGCGGTTTCTACCCGGCAGGTGGCATCAATATCGGCCCGGCCCTTACCTTCGGGTTCATCGCCGGGCGCGACGCAGCGGAGCGCCGCGATGAAACGTAAACTGGGCGTGGCCCATCTGACCGCGATCAACCTTGCGCCGCCTGACTTTATCGAAGCTGCCGCAGCCGCAGGTTTCGATCACGTCGGTCTGCGCCTGCTGCGCGTGACGCAGACGAGCCCCGGCTATCCGCTGATGAAGAATGCCGCGATGATGGCCGAGACAAAACGCGCTCTGGCCGAGACAGGGATGCGCGTCGGCGATATCGAGTTCGTCAAGATCGAACCCGCCACCGATCCCGCCCGCCTTTGCGCATTTCTTGATGCGGGCGCTGAACTGGGCGCGCGCCACGTGATCTGCGCGCCCTACGATCCCGATCTTTCGCGACTGGCAGACAATCTCGGCGCGATGGATGCACTTGCCGCCGGCCGCGGGCTGAGCATCGTGCTGGAATTCTTTCCCTGGACCGTCGTCCGCGACCTTGCCGCCGCATTTCGCGTGGTTCAGGCGGCGGGCGAGCGCGTTGGCATCCTTGCCGACAGCCTGCATTTCGACCGCTCGGGGTCATCGCTGGAAATGCTGCATGACATCCCGCCCGCACGCCTTCCCTTCGCGCATCTGGCCGACGCCCCGGTCAGATCAGCCTATACCGAAACCGAGTTGCTTCACACCGCCCGCGACGAACGCCTTCCACCGGGCGAGGGTGAGATCGCACTGACAGCGTTTATTGACAGCCTTCCACCCGACATCCCGCTGAGCGCCGAAGTTCCCATGACGGCTCTCTCTGCCTCCGAAGGCGATGCCCCGGTCCTTGGCCGCGTCGCTCGGGCATGCCGGAAACTGCTGGCGAAAGCCTAGCGACAAACAGGCGAGCCGTCGGCAACGTGCTCAGGAAGCAGACCGGCAAGTGGTGCGGATGCATCCTGATCCATTTCGCCGCAGCGAAGCAGCCGCGATCCTTTGGCGCAGGCAATCCTGCGAAAGGGCGAATTGCTGATCTATGGTCAGAAATACCTCGGCAATGCCAGGAAATGTCACGGTCCGCAGAGGAGCCGGCTTAACGTGGCTTGCAATCGCTCCAAGTGTAATGGCCGGCGCTATCGCCTAGGAACCTGTTCGTTTCAGCAATTGAAGAATCGGGTATGGAGATAACCGAACGTTGGTAGCGTCGCAGCAGAAACGGTCCAGCGAAGCCGTCATGCGCCAATGACCGATAATCGGATTCGGTTATCTCGCCACATATCCACGATCGGCTACCATCGCCCGGAGTGAACTGGCCGCGAACGGCCAACTCTTTTCCGGATCGAAAGTAACCCTCAGGAGTGCTGACGGCAGATCACTTCTTACCGAAGTTCGCACCCAGACGCATCTGGATATAATCATGCGCGGTCAGGCCGTCCGGAACTGGATAGCGGCGGTCGGGGCAAAGACGGCCTATATCGAACCCGGCTCACCCTGGGAGAACGGCTACTGCGAAAGCTTCAACGCCCGGTTCCGCGACGAGTGGCTGGATCGCGAGGTATTCTACAGTCTCCGCGAGGCGCAGATCTTGATCGAAGGATGGAGGAAACACAACAATGCAAATTGACACAGAAATCATCACTCGCTGGCAGTGACAACCGACACCTCTGGGCGGCGAAATTCGACAGTGCCGAGCATAGCTAGTGACATCATCCCCTCGAACAGTGCGGCGGGATCGTGATGAGGAAAGGTGAAGCAAAGGCGGGCAGCGCGGAGACCGCAACTATCGCAGCGCTGCCCGCCCCTGCTGGGCATATGTTTAAAAATTTGTGGCACCGTGCTCGAGCGCTTTGCGGATAGCAGAACCATGCAGAATTTTGCCCAGCCTAAATCTGACGATGCCGTCAGTCTGCGGAGTGTTCACTTCGCACCTCCGGCCCTCTCCGGACATTCGCCGGGCTGGGCCTCGCTGCGGTGCAGCTTCCCTAAACCGGCCATCGGCGGCATTGTGCAGCTTGACCTGGCAGGCCAAGGTCAGCAATGCGGGACAAAGCGGACATCTGCGACGACCGCCCGAATGGCCGCAGCCTGCACTTCGCGACATTTGACCTCTGTCAGTAAGAGGCGAGGCGGTCGTTCGCGGCAAACGCGAAATGGCCTCAAGACGCAAGCAGGAGCTGACAATGGCCTCGTCGGATCGCGCTACGAGCCACTCCCCCGAAGGTGGAACTCACGATCATCGACTTCCCAGCATCGCACAATTACCGCATTTCGGGTCGGACGCGCCGACTGCAGTGTTCCAAGGAAAAGGCGGCTGTTCAGGTATCCCCAAGGTACTGACGGTGCCGATAGCGACACGCGAGACAGCGCATAACGCTGGCCTGCCCGCGATTCATCAATCAGGACGCGGTTCCGTACCGTCAGTTCGTCGCCGTCTTCGGTTCGCAGCTCGTAGAGCGCGTCCAATTCCTTTATCCCATCGGGGCGGACAAGCTGGCGATCAGCGCCACCCGGCAGGACCATGCCCTTGAGCGTCTCGAACCCCGGCCCTCCTCTGAAGACGCCCCCGGTTATCGGGACAATGAATCTCTGTCCAAGCGGCCCCCACCCGAGGTCGCGCTTGTCTGAAACATCGACGAGCAATTCGAGAGCGAGGCGAAAGTGAAGACCAGGGTGGGGCGTATTCTCGAAAAGATCGTTGCTCATCGTTCATATCTCCTTGGCCTGTGGGAAATTGCCTGACTCGGTCAATCTTTTGGCCAGCGTCCGGGTTGCTTGACCGGCATTCTCTGGCCGCCAGTAATAGCCCAACGGCTCAAGTGGCAGCGTCATGGGACTGTCCAAACGGACCATTTCGCCCGAGGCAAGCCATGGCTCGACCGCGCTTTCGGGCAGAAGCGAGACGGTGCGGCTGGAACCCAGCATGACCCGGACCAGAAGGGGGATGCGGCTGATGACCTGAACCGAGCGGATCGACTGCCATCCCGCTTTGCGCGCCAGGTCGTCGAAATGGTGCCGGGCCAGGCTGGAGACATGGTTGAGCAGCCAGTGTTGATCCGCGAGTTGATCCATATCTGCCCTCCCGGCAGCTGCCATCGGATGCGATGCGCCACAGATAACGGCGAGAACGTCATCGCGGCAGACTTGCCACACCCATTCGTCCGGAACCACCGTCTGCTTGCGGCAACAAACGAGATCGAAGACATCGCCACTGAAAGATGCATCCAGCGTCTGTCCGATTACGTCTTCGATCTGCAACTGGATGTCTGGATGGTCCTCGACGAAGGCCGGCAAAATGGGCGGCAGCATCGAACCCTGCGCGGCGACAGTTGCAGCGATGCGGACCAGTCCGCCATCACGCCGATTGTGCGAGGCGATAACCTCGGCCCCATGCTCTGAGGCAGATATGATCCGGCGTGCGACGGGCAACAATGCCTGCGCGGCAACCGTCGGCGCGACACCGCGGGCATGGCGCAGGAACAGCACCGTATCCAATAGTTGCTCCAACTCGTTAACCAGTTGGGTCATGCCGGGTTGGGTCATGCCCATCGCTTCGGCCGCACGGCTCATGCTGCGCTTGTCGTCCAGAACGATAAGGGCCTGCATATGGCGGATGCGCCCTCGTGTCGTCAGCCGTTTCAAAAGGGTCAGCGCGTCGGTTGCCAAGGTAAAAGCTCTGCTTATGTGAACCGGGCATTTCTTATTTGTTCATTATGCCACACCGAGCCTAACCTGCAATCAATGAAGTTCTGGGAGGAAATTTCATGGCTCTTGTAAACTGCTCTGCATTCACCCGCCGCCGCATGATCGGTGCGTTCCTTGTGTCAGCGGCGATGCTGGTGGCGCCAGTTGTTGCCACACCGGCGCAGGCCGCCGAGGATTGGCCGAATGGCCCCGTCCAGTTTTACGTTCCGGCCAGCCCGGGCGGCGGGACCGACGCTGTGGCGCGGATCCTGGCTGACGCTTTGCAGAAAGCGCAGGGCGCGCCTTTCGTCGTCGTCAACGCGCCGGGTGGCGGTGGTGCGGTCGCGGCCGAACAGGTTCGAAATGCCGATCCAAATGGCCAGGCCCTGCTGTTCTTCCATACGGGGCTTATGACGTCCTATCACACCGGCGCCTATCCCAACGATCCTCTGCAGGAATTCACGCCCGTGGCAGTCATGTCGGTAGGCGGCACCTACGCGCTCGCCGTGCCTGCGGATGCGCCTTATAGCAGCGTTCAGGACCTCGTCGATGCCGCGAAGGCAGAACCCGAAAAGATCAGCCTCGGCGTTCAGCTTCGCGGCTCTACCCATTTCATGGGTGGGCTGCTGGAAAAGGACAGTGGCGCAAAGTTCCGCTTTGTCGAGGCCGGCAGCGATTCTGACAAGCTGGTTCAGCTTCAGGGCAAGCAGATCGACGCGGCCCTCGTCAACGCCTCGGGCACCAAGCAATATGTCGATACCGGCGCGCTGAAGGTGCTGGGCACAATCGGCGGGAATGCCGAACGGGATCCGATTATGCCCGATGTTGCATCTGTGGCCGAACAGGGCTTCTCGAGCGCGATCTTCGGCTTTGACTTCCTGGTTCTTGGCCCGAAGGGTATGGACCCGGCACTTGTCACCGCCATCCATGACGCGGTTACGGCGGCCGCGGGTGAGGCCCCGGTGACCGAGCAGCTGAACACGATGGGAATGCCGGTCATGCCCCTGGCCGAGGCCGATATGTCCAAGCAGCTTACGGATACCGATACGCGCATCAGCGAAACTGCGGTGATGCTCGGACTGAAATAGGCCCAATCGTTCCGCATTTTGACGACTTCCGGCACCGGTCGCGGTTCCGGCCTGCCCCTTGCATCCATTCAGAAGGTGATCTCGCCATGCAACGCGAACTGCCCCCGCTGCCAACCGATCCGTATGAATGCCTGTGCCAAGGCTGCGAGCGTCCTTGGGAAGTAGCGACCGAACCTTTCCAGGTTGCCCGAGACACGTATTACGTCGGCAACAACTGGGTCGGCGCCTATCTGCTGGCGTCGGATGACGGGCTTGCGCTGATCGACACGACCATGCAGCCGCAGGTCTATCTGGTGCTGGAAAACATCCGCAAGCTGGGCTTCGATCCGCTGGATGTGAAAAAGATCCTGATCTCTCACATGCATTACGACCATATCGGCGGGGTGCGGGTGCTGATCGAACATACCGGCGCGCAAGTTCTGATGAGCCGCGAGGACTGGCAATTCATGAACGATCGGCCCGATCAGATCTTCACCGAAGGCTACCCCTTCGGCAGCTTCACACCAGATGCTTTCTATGACGATGACAAGCCGGTCGAGATCGGGCAGCGCCGTATTCGCACTGTGCTGTCGCCCGGACACACGCCCGGCACGACCTCGTTCTTCTTTGAAACCGAGGGCGAGAATGGCGAGATGCTGCTATGCGGGATGCATGGCGGTGTGGGGCTGAACACACTGTCTGATGAGGCGCTGGCAAGCTCTGGCCAGCCGGTGTCGATCCGGGATGATTTCCTGAACTCGCTGCTGAAGATGCGAAAATTCCCGGTCGATATTGCCTTGGGATCGCATCCGAAACAGGTCGAGATGATGGGCAAGGTCGATCAGATCAGCCCCGGTCACAATCCGTTCCACGATCCCGCCATGTGGACGCAATTGATCGATGGCCGGATCGCACAGGTTCGCAAATTGATGGAGGCCGCGGCATGAAGGACGAATTTGACTGGAATGCAGATGAACGCGCGGCGGCGGCCGTCCGGCTGCGCACCGGATCGCTGGTGGAAACACGACTGACCCCCGAGATGGAGGCTGACCTTGATCTGGTCGAGGTCGAGGAACTGGCTGTTCCAACCCGTGTCGGTGATGCGCGCGTCCTGAAGGTAACGCCGAAAGGAGCGGCGGGCGGGTTGCGACCGATGGTCATCAATATACACGGTGGCGGCTTCGTGCGCGGCTATCAGCGCCGCGACACGGTGTTCTGCGCGCATTTAGCCAGTCAATTGGGCGCCGTGGTGCTGGATGTCGACTATCGCCTCGCGCCGGAATTTCCGTTTCCAACCGCGCTGCACGAATGTCACGACATCACGGTCTGGGCGTTTCGACAGGCGGGCGCGCTTGGCGTCGATCCCGCGCGGATCGTGCTGGGCGGGCACAGCGCGGGCGGGAATTTAACCGCCGCCGTTTGCCTGATGGCAAGCCGTTCGGGGCAATTCGCGCTGCGCGGTCAGTTCATGGACTATCCGTTTCTGGACGGCGTCACACCAGCAGAGGAAAAGCTGGAGCCGCATAGCATTTTCCCGGCGGAACGGTTGCGTGCGTTCAATGCGCTTTACGCCTCGGACCCGGCGAACCTGACCGATCCACTGCTATCGCCGGTTCTGGCCGATGCATCCGAACTGGCCGGCCAGCCGCCCGCCTTCATTCTGACGGCAGGTCTGGACCCGCTGCGGTTCGAGGCGCAGCGCTATGCCGGGCAGTTGGTCCTGGCGGGCGTCGATGTGACCGTCCGGCAGTTCCACGATTGCGACCACGGATTCCTGATCGCGGGACAGGCCCGCCATCTGGAGGCGCGGCGCGTGCTTGTTGATTGGCTTCGCGACCGCGTTGCCGCCTGAAACTCCGGGGAGGAGAAATCATGAACATCCGTAAATGCAGCATGGCAGCACTTGCAGTTTGCATATTGCCTTTGTCGGCCATGGCGCAGGACTGGCCGAATGGCACCATCGAACTGGTGATCCCGTCACGTCCCGGCGGCGGCACCGATATCATGGGCCGCATCGTCGCCGATTATCTGCAGCAGAAGCTGGACACGCCCGTCGCCGTCATCAACCAGCCGGGCGGCAGCGGCACCGTCGCGTTCGAGCAGGTTCGCAATGCTGATCCCGACGGTCAGACGCTGCTGTTCTATCACTCGGGCCTCATGGTGAACGCGCATACGGGCAAATATGATCATCAGGTTGGCGAGTTCACCAATGTTGCCGTTGCACAAAGCTATCCGCCGCAGGTTTTTGCGGTTGGTGCCAATGCACCTTGGCAGACCCTGCGCGACTTCGTCGAGGATGCCCGCGCCAATCCCGGCCAACGCACGGTCGGCGTGTCTCTTGGTGGGACCACCCATTTCATTGCTGGCGCACTTATGGAGGCCGAGGGAATCGACCTGCGACTGGTCGAGGCCTCGGCCGAAGTCGACAAGGTTGCCGGCGTTCAGGGTGGTCACATCGACATCGGCAATCTCGGCGCGGGTTCGGCCCAGCAGTTTGAAGAATCCGGTCAGATGCGCGTTCTTTGCATGATCGACCCTCAGCCCGATCCCGACTATCCCGAATACGAAACCTGCCAGAGCCAGGGCGTCGACATCACCTGGCTGGCTCCACTGGTGATCTGGGGGCCGGCAGGCATCCCCGAGCCGACAGTGCAGGCCATCAACGAGGCCGTGGCCGGCATGGCGGACGATCCGACCGTTCAGGAACGTCTGGCCGCTGCCGACAGCGCCTTTACCGCCTATGATGTCGCGGCCACTCAGGCCTTCGTGGCCGAGGAGGACGCGAAGATCGCCAAACTGGCCGAAGCGCTCGGCCTTTCGCAATAGGCAGAGCGCATTTTCGCAGAAGGGAGGAGACAGGATGAATACCGACAAGCCATTGGGCGCCGCCTTGCTGGTGCTCGGTGCGGGCGGGGTGATCAGCGCCGCGCAGATCAGCGTACGCACATTCAACAACGATCCCGGCCCGAAGCTGTTTCCGATGATGGCTTGCGCCATTCTGATTATCTGCGGGCTTGGTCTTTTGCTGCGGAAAAGCAACCGGGTGACACCAGCCATTCCCGCCACAGAATGGCGGCGTGGCCTGACAATGGCCGGCTTGCTGGTCGGCTATGCGCTCGGCCTGTGGCTGGTGGGGTTCCATGCGGCGACTTTCATCGGCGGTTTCGCGCTTTACTGGGCTATTGCGGGGCCCGAGAAACGCAGCCTGATGCGCGGCGCGATTTATGCCCTGCTGCTGACGCTAGGCGTGCACCTTGTCTTCAAGACGATGCTGGGGACGTTCCTGCCCCAGGGCTTCCTGTTCTGAGGGTCGTGAGATGCTGGATACATTCCTGACACTTCTGCAACCGCTTACTTTCCTGATCATTCTGGTGTCGACGACGATCGGGATCATCCTTGGTGCTATCCCGGGCCTGTCTGGCGGCCTTGGGGTGGCGTTGCTTCTGCCCGTGACATTCGGCATGCCATCGGAAGTCGGGCTGGCCATGCTGGTCTCGATCTGGATCGGCGGCGTATCTGGTGGGCTGATCGGTTCGATCCTGCTGGGGATACCGGGATCGCCCTCATCCATTGCCACCTGTTTTGACGGCTATCCGATGACGCGCAACGGACAGGCGGTAAAGGCACTTGGCGCGGGGATTACCGCCTCGTTCCTCGGCACCGTTCTGTCGATCACTGTTGCCATGTTCCTCAGCCCCATGCTTGCCAAGCTCGCCCTGAAGCTGGGACCATGGGAGTATTTCTCGCTTGGCTTCTGCGCAATCTCGCTGGTTGCGGCGCTGTCGAAGGGCAGCGTGTTCCTGGGCATGGCCTCGGCCGCACTTGGCCTGCTGCTCAGCACCGTCGGCTTCGCGCCGATCGACGGTTACGCACGCTTTACCTTCGGCAGTATCTATCTTGGCAGCGGTCTGGATCTTGTTGCGCTGATGCTGGGCCTGTTCGCGCTGAAGCAGGTCGTCGCGGACTATGCGCGGGGACAACAGCAGGTGCCCGAGGTCGACATGACGGATATCCGGGGCTTTGGCGTCAGCCTGCGCGAATATCGGGACAATGCCTGGAACATCATCCGGTCGTTCTTCATTGGTCTTTGGATTGGCTTCCTGCCCGGCATGGGATCCGGCCTGTCGAATATGGTCGCCTATGCGCAGGCGAAATCCGCCTCTCGCACGCCCGAGAAATTCGGCGAAGGGATCATTGATGGGGTATTTGCCTCGGAAACGTCGAACAATGCCTCTGTCGGCGGCTCGTTGATCCCTATGGTGGCGCTTGGTATTCCGGGGGACGGCACAACGGCGATCCTGCTGGGTGGGTTGATGATCCACGGTATCCAGGCCGGACCGCTTCTGTTTACCAACAATCCCGGTATCGTCTATGCCCTGTTCCTGACTGCACTGATTTCGGCAGTGCTGGTGCTGCTGCTGCAATATTTCGGGATGCGGCTGTTCCCGGCGATTCTGAAGATCCCCTATCACTATCTTTATCCGGCAGTTGTCGTTCTGGGCTTCGTCGGCGTCTTCGTCGGTTCCAGCACGGCCTTCAACTATCTGCTTTTGCTCGGCTTTGCGGCGCTTGGCCTGATCATGGACCACTGCCGGCTTCCGGTCGGCCCCTTTATCCTGGCCTTCATCCTCGGCCCGATGCTGGAGTTGAACCTGAGGAGAGGCATCACCTATGCCGATAACGGGCTGGAACTGTTCCTGATCCGGCCTGTTTCGGGGGTGTTGCTTGCCTTGGCCCTGCTCAGTATCTTGTGGCCCTACCTGTCGCCATTTCTCCGCCGCTCAAGAGCAAAGGATATTGCGAACTGATACGTTGGTTGGTTTAATTTGTGAGTCGACGCCGTCCGATCATCGGGCGGCGTTGCGGTTTTACGATCAACAATCACAGCTTCAGGAGCGCTATGCTTCCGTTCGAGCCTTACGCATCATTCGGTAGATTGGGCTCTGACCGGACATGCGGCGCTGTGGCACCATTGCGCCGCGCAGCTCGTGGTTGTCAGGCAAGGTCGGCCCAAAGCGGACACACAGACGTTCATTTTTCGACGGCAGCAAAGCACCTCAATCGCGGTCCTTCAGCTAGACTTTGTCATCATCAGGAAGCGGACGTTTCGGCTCGTACTTGGCGACCCTAACGGCGTGGCATCACTATTCGGGTTCAGGCTTCGACAAGATCCACCGCGCGCGATGATGTGGTCGGTCATGAATTGCCCTCCAAGCACGATTCTCGGTGACAGCGTGGCATTCACGGGTTCTGGCATTTTGGTGGCTGCTGGCGGAGGCTCAATCACCACAGCGCCGCTCACCGCGATCAAACCTGCGACACTTGTGTCCACGAAATATTCACGTCATGATTGAGACGGGCAAACATAGGGCGCGTATATTATGGCTGTACAGTCAGCGGCCTTCGCATTCGACGAGAATGCAAGTCTCGACGACAATCTATCCGCGTTCGGAAACTATATCGACCTGATGGACGCCGCGCTGGGAGTGGAAATGCGCAAGCAATTTCCAGCGCTTCTCGAGGGAAAATACCAGGCGGACGAAGTCTGGGATCGGTTGTTCGAGATTTGCGCGGCGCTGCAGGCCGAGGACAAGGATGCAGGCGAGGCGGCGGTAGCGCCCGCAAACGCGGCTACCGCCCAACCATTGGCCGCGCCCCTCCCGCCAGTGACCGGCTGGTTACTTGAGGGGGTTTCGATCGAGGGATTCAGGGGCGTGAACAATGAGGGGCATCCCCTCGAGCTTAAGGTGCAACCCGCCAAGGTCAGCAGCATCTCTGCAGTCAACGGCGTGGGCAAGACATCGGTCTACGATGCCGTGCGTTACGCGATAACCGGAAAGCTACCTTGGCTGGATGAACTCCCCGCCGCCGAGCGGGACATAGATTACTATCAGAATCGATTTCACTCGACCGGTCAATCGACCATAAAGCTCCGGCTCGTCGCCGAGCCCTGCGGAGAAAAATGCGAGATCACCGTCAGCCGGAACACGCTCGGCCTTCGCTCGGTCGCCGCCACGGCGCCGTGGGACGCCAGCGCGATACTGACCGCGCTCAACCGCGAGTTCGTGTTCCTCGATGGACCGACATTTCAGAAGTTCATCGCCGCGGCCCCACTCGTTCGGGGGCGCACCTTTTCCGGCCTGCTGGGGCTATCCGCATATAGCGACCTTCGTCAGGCCCTCGCAGGTCTGGCGAACACGCGCGCGTTCAACAATCACTTCGACACCGCCGCCCATTCGCAGAACAAGGCACGTGAAGAACGGACCGCCGGTGAACTGTCAGCGGCGATCGCCAAGGACTACGAGATTCTAGTCGGCACGGCCATCGGCGAGTTGGATGCGCCGGCGGCGAAAGAGAAGTGCCGGGACGCGCTGGCCCAGATACCGCCCCTGAAACCCGTCTGTGAAGGAAGGGCATTCGCCACCATCGACATCGACGCTTGCATAGAGGCGATCAAGGATGCCGAGGCCGGCCCGAAACGCGAGCGCCTCAGCGCCCGTATTCGAGAACGCGGCGACCTCGAGAAAGTCAATCACGAGGCTCCAGTCACGGAGCGGGCCGCGCAATTGACCACGCGGGCCGCCGAGCGGGAGAACGCACTGGAGAAGACCGCCGGCGATCTGATGCTCCAGCTTTATCAGGCGGGCACGAAGGTCGTGGAAGCCGGAGAGTGGCAGGATCCGCATCTTTGCCCGCTTTGCGATGGGACGGGAGCTCACAGCCTGCGGGACCACATTGCCTCCAAGCTGTCCGAGTTCGAAGCTTTGGATAAGGCGACCACGGCGCTGGCGACGGAATGGAACGAGGCTGGGTGGACAGAGCTTCTTCAGCTCGAATCCACTTTAGAGCCCACCGCCGAAAAACGGCTGCTCGCCGTGCGGCAGGCCCGAGCCGCCCAAGGCTCGATCACCAAGGCGGAAGCCGAAGCGTTGGTGGAACATCTTGCGGCGCTGCGTACCAAGGCCGGCGAGAACGATATGAAGCTGGCAGCCGAGCAGGCCCAACTCGAGAAAGAACTGCCGCCGTCCTCGGTCGAGGTCACTAAGAAAGTGGAGACCGCGCGACGCTTGCAGGATAGCTGGCATGAACTCGAGCAATCCCGGGAAGTGATAGGGGAAGAAACCGCGAGAGACGCCTGTGTCGATCGAGTTCGCAACTTTCTTGTTGATGCATCAAAGACATTCGCGACCGCAGAGGCGGGCATGAGCAAGGCGCGCCTCGCTGCCGTCGAGCCGGTCTTCAAAGACTATTTCAAGAAGATGTCGTTCCACGGGGTCGAGCCGGCCGTTTCTAAGAAGGCGAACAGTGAGGAACTGCGCATCGGCCTTGCCCACTTCTACGGGCTGACGAACGTCTCACCCCAAGCGCTTCTCTCAGAGAGTTTCCGCAACGCCTTCGCGATTTCACTCTATCTGGCGGCTGCGTCCCTCTATGGCGGACTGCCGAAATTCGTAGTTCTCGATGACGTAACGTCCAGCTTCGACGCCGGGCACCAGCACTTCCTCGTTGAGCTCATCAGAACCACCTTCGCGAGGCCCGGAAACGCGACAGGTCCGCAGGTGATCCTGTTGAGCCACGACACGATGCTTGAGAAGCTGTTCAACAAGCACAGCGGTTCGGGAACGTGGTGGCACCAGCGCCTCGAGGGATCGCCGCAGGTCGCCGTCCTGCCGCAGGCCGGAGCGGTCAACAGGGTGCGGGACCGCACTATCTCGATGCTTCAGGCTGGTCAGGTTGATTCAGCGAAGGAAGGCGTAAGGCAGTATCTTGAATACCGATTGAGCGGTCTCATCAGCAAGCTCCGGATCCCGGTGCCTGTGGACATAGCCTTCAATGACGACAAGCAATTGTCGAGCGAATTCCTCAAAGCCATTGAGGCGGCCGTCAAGCTGCACAGGGCCGCAAACAGTCTCGCACTCGACGCGGCCCAGCAAGCCGGTCTGAACACCAACATGGTGACAATCGTCGGAAATTTCCTAAGCCACTGGGGCACCGGCCAGACAGCGGCATTCTCCGGCCCGTCCCTGCTCGGCGTAATGCAGGCGATCGATGACTATTGCGATTGCTTCACCTTCGAGCCCACGCCCGGCGCGGCTAGGATTTACTACAAGTCACTATCGCAACGACAGTAGCGACGCTTCTGCCACCGCCAATCGCCGATGCCTATTTCGTTCCTGAGTCCACACAGTGCGGTGTTTCTGCGCACCCGACAAGTTTTGCCGGCTCATACCGATCCGGTCTCATGCGCCCACCGCCTAAACTGCAGGTGAAACTCTACAGTGGGCCATCGAACGGCTCGGATTAGGTCGCGAACTGACGAGGCAAACTTTGCTCGATGATGCGCCGCATGAACGGCCGCCTACTGGCCAGTGCTTTCCAGAACCCGCCTGTCCGCTCACGGCTCCTTTTCCGTCGTTCGATTGAAGTGCAGCGAAAGCCAGCCTTCCGCCCGCGCTTGCTGACACCAACGCCAGCTGTCTGGCGCGCTTGCCGTATTGTAGGTGGAAGCCTATCTCCGTAAGGCGATGGAAGCTAGAAGGGGCTGTGAAGCTACTGGAACCATGGATGCCGTGACCGCGAGATCAATAGCGACTCAATCAGACTGGTACTTGCATCCGGTCCCTGCGGTTCCGAAGCTGCGAGCTTTCCAGCCTCAGTATAGAGAGCGCATGCTTGGGCGGATCGCCACAGCTTTTGGTCTGGCCTCACTGGGCGAGTTACCACCGTATTTCCGGAGCGAACTGGTTTATCCTGCTGAAATCTGATTGGCTAAGCAGCTGGCTGCCCGACTCGGCGCGGCAGGCGATCAAAAGGATTATTCGCGCCGCCGGACGGCATCACGAAGCTTCTTTGGAAGCTTTCAGTACCATCAGGCCGTTATTCAATGCGAAAATCGTATGAACCTCGATCTTGTACCCTCAGGTCAAATCTTGCCGGAGGAGCGCGCGCGTTCCATGAGGGTTCTGATTCACTTCAAGCAACGGACATCAAAGAATAAAAAGGTCGTGGACGACGTGGACGGTCCGTTCAGGCAGAGCCTTCCCTGAACCTAGGGTCCCAGCTGCAATATTCTAATACCATCCCCAATCTTACAATATTGTATTAAAATCAGTAACTTGACTTAGTCCTCTCGCTCCAATTGACTGCGAAACACGTCTATTGGACCCGAGGCGGCATGGACCCGTCCTACGAGAAATTGAAGCATGCTCTGAAGCGATCCGGCACCAGTTTCCGGGCGATCGCTCGTGAACTCGGAGTGTCCCACACTGCGGTGGTCGATGTTGCCAAAAAAGAGCGCCGCTCGGCCCGCATATCCAAGGCACTGGCTGAGAAGCTCGGCGTCCCGGTCGACAAAATATGGAACACTGAATCATCAGAGGACGGGAAATGACTTGGCCCTAAAAATTGCAGAGGGCGCACACATGCCCGTGTACGCCCTCTGAAAATGCCTTCGGTAGGACACCGATAAGGCAACCCTCTTACATCACCGCAATCACGTCAAGGCTGACACCGGACGATTTTTCAATCGCGCCGATCAGCACCGGCGTAACTGGAGGATGCCAGACATGGATTTCAAGAAAGCACTGCGTCTGATCGTCATGGAAGATCTGAGCAATGTCGCCATCGGTCGGGTGTGTGACATACACCGCACGACAGTTGGCAAATATCGGAGTAAGCTTCGTAATCGCCCTTTAAGTTTGGCCGAAATCGACGAGCTGACCGTGGACGCGTTGCGCGATCTTCTCGACCTCAAGCGTGAGTTATTGCCCACGACCTGGACCGAACCTGATTGGGACCTGATGGCGCGGCGCATGTCGTCAGAGAAGGGTATGGTCATGACCGTACTGCATAATGAATACGCGCGGCAGTCCGAAGTTCCCATGAGTTACACGCGATTTTGCCGCAAACTCAAGGCGCATCTCAAAAAGCGCGGTCCGATCATGCGGCAGGTGCGAATTGCCGGAGAGGAAGCCTTCGTCGATTTTTCAGGCAAGCGCCCGGAACTCACGGACCCGGAAACTGGCAAAAAGCGCCATGTCGAGCTCTTCATTGGCGCTTTGGGGCATAGCCGCCTTATCTTCGCGACCGCAGTGCCTGACCAGAGCGCACAAAGTTGGATAAAGGCCCATGTCGCCATGTTCGACTACTTTGGAGGGACGCCGAAGTATATTGTCCCGGACAATCTGAAGGCGGCTGTGATCCACCCGAGATCCCATGCACGTGGCCAAGTGCTCAATGCTGCCTTTGATCGGGCGATGCAGCATTATGGCGTAACGCCACTTCCAGCTCGCGTTGGTAACCCACAGGACAAAGGCCTCGTCGAGCAGTCCGTGCTGCATGTCAAACGCTGGATCACGCTACCATTATCTCGCCAGACATTTCATTCCATCCCCGAAATCAACCGCGCCATTGGGATCGAACTGGACCGGATCAACGATAAGCCTATGCGTCGCCTTGGCGGACGGTCTCGAAGACAGATATTCGAAGAAGAAGAAAGAAGCCGTTTGAGAGCGCTGCCGCATCGACCGTTTCGGAACCTTCAGCACATCAGGTCGGTTCGCGTTCCCGAAGACTATCACGTCGAATATCGCGGCAATTTCTATTCCGTACCACATGAGTTGATTGGCAAGACCGTCGACCTCTTCGAGGATCAGGAGGTCGTCAGCCTCTTTCATGTTCGTCGACGCGTGGCCATTCATCCGCAGTTGCAGGGCGTAGGTAAAGTTTCGACGCTCAGACACCATCAGCCGGACAACCATCGTTTCCATGGTGATCACCGACATCGATATTTCAATACCTGGGGCAGGTATCAGGCGAAGCCAATCGACCGCTATCTCAGACTTCATCTGGCGGTTTGGAAGAACCCGAATGCGACGGATAAATGCGCGCGCAAACTTGCCGAACTTGTCGACCATCACGGCGAGGAGATCGTCGTTCAGGCTGCGGATTGGGTTCTGACGCATTGCCCCGACGCACCGCATATCAGGCGGATTGAACGATTGATTGCGCAGCCGGCTCGGATAGAGACCCCGGTTAAGGCAGACGGAACCGAGGATCCGAGCGCCAATCACAAGAACATCCGCGGAGCCAGCTATTACGGGAGGACCGATACATGAGCGTTGAAGCGACACTACGAAAACTCGACGATCTTAAACTGAAAGGGATGCAGAAGGCATTGCGCCAACAGGTCGAAACTCCTCAGCAAGCGGACTTGGGGTTCGAAGACCGGCTGGCCATGCTGGTCGATGCCGAAGAACTGTACCGCCTGAACGCTCGAAAAGAACGCCTTCTACGCGCCGCAAAATTGCGTGTTCACGCCCAGCCCGAAGAACTGACTTATGGCAGTCAGCGAAATCTGGACAAATCGCTAACGACACGCTTGTTAAGTTGCGACTGGATTAATCGTAACCAGAATGTGCTGATCACCGGCAAGAGCGGTACAGAAAAAAAACTTGGCTCGGCTGCTGCCTGGGGATGCAGGCCATCCGCAACGGCATCAGCGTCTCCTATAGGATGGTTTCCCGCCTCCTGGAGGAATTTGAGCTTGCGCATCTGGAAGGCACCACCCCGCGGTTGCGTGCGTATTATAAGCGGGCAGACTTGCTCATCCTTGACGACTTCGGCGTCAGCAAGCTCAAGGCGACAGGCAAACATGATCTTCTGGAGCTTCTGGATGACCGAATTGGCGAACGCGCGACCATCGTTTGTGGTCAGTTGCCGGTCGAGAACTGGCATGCCTTCATCGATAATCCGACGATCGCAGATGCAATACTCGATCGCCTCACCAGTGCTGCGCATCGCATCGAGCTTTCTGGACCGTCCTTGCGACGAAAAACGATCTGACGTCGCTGCACATCAATGTCGAGGCGGGTGCTCAAGACTGTCGGTTCTGATTGCCCGCCCATGATGAAATGTCATGATCATGCATGTCGATTTAGCTGATCACCAGCACACAACAACACAAAACGCCCACACAGCGCCTTGGGCTACCGCCCACCGGCACCGGAAACCATCGTCGCAATGGACCGTAGGCCGATCATGCGCTAACAATCAAGTTGGACCACCTAGGTGGGGCTGATCAGTCAGCCCGGACGCTTACGCAGTTTTTGGTGTCTGGTGTTGATGTGGCGTTGATGTAAGTGGGCGATTGGGCGTGAGTATAATAATACCTCCCACATATCTACTTGATTTATTTAAATTTTTTTGGTTGCGGGGGTAGGATTTGAACCTACGACCTTCAGGTTATGAGCCGATCAAAGCGGAAATTGCAAAATCTAGTATTATCAGCGACTTATGAGATAACTGTTTGTTTTCTTGCGACTTCCATGCCGACATTCGACCGCATCACCCGGCTTTGGACGGCCCAACCCACGCGAAAACTGCAGCCAAGGGTTGAGGTGGCGTTGAGGTGAACCTTATTCGACACCATCGCAGCATCGTGGCAGGTTAAGTACCCTTTCCAACTTCGTAGCGACTCGCTTCTGCGTTACGCTGGTGGCGCAGGGAAAGCGCAGGTCGTGGAACATCACTTCGTAACCGTCCGAATTGGACAGGTCCGGGACATCTGGATCCGGCAAATCACCGAACTCCAAGTCCGTGTCACCGTCCCCAATGGCTACACCGCGCTCGGCATCCCTGTTACTGAAGCCGTCCGACAGACCCGTTCCGGGAAAAAGAAACCCCGACCAGCAGCTGATTTGTACGACAGAGCCGCACCATTATCAGTAATCATAAAATTCTACCATATTCCTGTCCATAGTAGACAAAAATTCGCTATTGCAGCTTAGCTGACCAAAGAACTCAGCCCATGGAAGACGAAATGCGTTCATGCCCGTTCCAGTGTCAAAATTATCTAGTTCAACTGTTATTCGATAAAAATCTGGATTGAAAAAATACTGACGGCTCTCTTCACCAACTATCCGCCCGTCTTCTGTCGTTGTCGTCACGACAGTCAGGGCTCTGCCATCCCCGGGACAAGCACCCAACACAGATGCACGCCAAATCGCGTAGTCCTTTACCAGGGGCTTCCACCGCATCGCAGAATATCCTGAATGGATCATCCTTCGAACTGGATCCATGAATATACTGTCAACCGATGGCGTGTACTCGGCCCGCTGAGGCACATAATTGGCAGCGGCCGCATACTCACCCCTATAGACAAGCTCCAAAATGCTTCGCTCGGCTTCCTCGAACATGACAAATTCCCGGGGCCGTGCCGCTTCGATTTCCTGGGCCTTTCTCTCTGACGCCAGCTTCCAGTTGCGCTCCGCCTCACGACGATCTCGCCCAGGGTTCACCGCGGAAAACTCTCTATCGGCATCTAAGGCCACGACGCCACCATCGAAAACAATTGCGCCAGGATTCACCGTAATCTTTCGATGTTGTGGCTTTTCGCCAATGGCGCCAGAGTAAAATCCGATGATTCCAATAAAATAAGACTCATTCAGAGCATCATAAACTCCGTCAATGATATAATCAGCCCCCTGAAGCCGGCGCTGGTCGTTTCGCCTTTCCCAGTTCTTTGGCTCATGTTGAGACAGAATTTTCTGACCCTCTGTCAGCCCGACCTGATCGGCCGGACCTTGCCCCCTCACCTTGTGGACCTTTGCATATCCTCCGCCGTCACCATCAACTATGACTAATCCCAGCTTTGCCCAGAGTATTTGGTTCATGTATTTACGCAGCAAATCCTGGCGCTTATCGGTGCGAACCTCGATCCAGGGTGGACTGTCTGGCGCCTCGGCCTGCAATATCAGATCTGCCCCTATTCGAATTGCCTCTCCGAATTCATTTCGGGAAGCGACCTCATGAATACAGTGCATATCCCCGCATGCTTCTGCATCTTGTCCGGGCGTATCGAAGATCACCTGCTCAAGGGCATCGCCGGTCCCGAAGCCCTTGCCCTGCAAAAATGCAGGCCCGCCGACGGACACCCTGCCGATTGTGAACCCGCCCCCGTCCCGCGCCATAAGCTCAATGCCATACCGATCACGAACTGCTTCCGCACCCGCCAGTGGCGCCTCGCTCGTCACGAACGGGTCAAGGATCGCATCGGCGGCAAGGGTCCTGACATCCCGGCCTTCCAGCGAAATCCCCATCAGCGGGACCGAGCCATCGCCATCCGACGCGTAAGCGCCCAGCATCAGGCGCACGTCATCTATCCGCTGCCCGCCTCCGGTTCCTTTTGGGCGCCCGTTCGCTTCCCTCAGACACTGCAGCCCACGGTCAAAAGACGGCGAGCCACCTTCGGGCGGTTCCATACATCCCAGCCGCTCAAGCACGCGAGTCAGGCACTCGATATAGATCATTCCAGCCGTTATGCTTGTATATTGCTTGGCAGAATCGCGTGGGCAACCGGACCCTCGCAGCAGATCGTCGATCTCCGTCCGGTCGATTTCGATCACTTCGCCTCTGGCGTGAAGAGAGTTCGGGGCGACGAACAGCATCAGCATCAGCGCCCTCAGCATCTTGCGGTTCATTTGTCCTCCGTAAGGCATGAATGCCGAAGCACGTCGTATAAATGGCGGCAGGAAGAGGTTTCGAACAGTTCAGACGCTTCCCTCAACCTATCGCCCTGCCGCCGCCGGGCAGGTCTGCAATAGCTTTTTTATGGCAGACGAGGATCCCTTAAGATCCACGGTCAGGAAAGTCTCATCGTTTCGGCCGGTCGCATCAATAACCGTCATGGAGTTACCTCCTGCAAATACGGCCGCATGCCGACCGAACGGAAATGTTCCGGAGATCCAGCTTTCTTCTTGACCGGTCAGGTAGTCCGACAGACCCGATGCGAAGCGCACCCCGTCAATTACGAAAGCGATAGTCCGCGGTTGCTCTTTTCCGGTCAGGAACGGCCTTCCACTTTTGATTGTGAACTGGATTTCTGCGCTACCCGGATAACACCCGATCAAGATCGTCACATCGCCGGAACCGGCCTCATAGAAGGCACTGTTCATGGTGCTGTTAACTCTGTCCCAAGCGTGGACCGGGTTCGCAAGAAGGTAAGAAAAGGCAATCAGGAACGCAGATTTAGTTTTACGCATCGGGTGACCTCGATATAACGGCCAAGGACGGACAGATGATGCCTCCTTTGTGGCGGCACCGTTGACGTTACGGCTACGGGCGAGGCACGCGCTCGACACTGATATTCCGTCGCTCGGCCTCGCTCATTTCGCTCCACACCCGCTCGTACAGCGTCAAACCCTGAGGCGCGCCAGCCCCCGCGTAGGTCGTCTGCAGCAGACCGGTCGACATGGTTATACGATTGCCGCCAGGCGAGAAAACGTCATGCATGAAAGGGATTGCGTCATTCCCTCTGATAGCAAGTTCGTTACCATCCAGATCAAGGACGGTGAAGGCGTCCGGCTGGACCAGCGAACGGGGCCGAAGCACGACCGCATGAGCGTCGCGCGCAAGGGCCGCGAACGGCCCGATCATCGGATGACTGAAGCGTAGCTGGCCGGTCGACATGTCTACGGCCTCCAGCCCCTGTTCACCTGCAAGGAATAGAAGGCCGGTTTCTGGATAGGCAAAGGCGGTGACATCCATGTCGTATTTTCGACCTTCCCGCGAGACGAGCGCCGATTTCGTCCCATCCGTTTTCCATCTCTCGATGATGATTTTATCAGGAATTTTCCTGTCCGGATCGCTTCGCGTCGTCTGAACGATCAATCCGTCTTCATGGTCCCATCCCAAAGGCACCTGCCGCGTGGTCTTATCCGAGACGGTCTGAAAGTTATGAATTAGATCGCGTGATCGCACATCCCATATGTCGATACCCGTCGTTCGGAGAACGCTATAGGCGCGCGCATAAAGGCGCCCGTCCTGATTGAAGCCGGCCTCGTAGCCGATGGATTTTCCTCCACTCGCCTCGGGACTGGGTTTCATTTCACCAATATATGCGCCATCCTCGGCGGCGTAGAGATGAACGATCGATGTCTCGTTCGACGGCAAGGCCAGAATGCTGCCATCAGGCGAAAACGAGGCCGATATGCCCGGCGTTGTGACCCCGTGAACCCTTATCTGTGGATCCAGCTCTGCGATCAGGCGACCGTCGCGCGGGTCGATGATGGCTTGGGGAAAACTGTCCTGATCAGGATGTGTCGGATCCTCCCACCGGCTGACGAACGCCCGCGTTCCGTCGCTGTTGACACTGTAACGTGCGTCCCTGTCCTGATCGATGCGCGGGACGCGCGCGCCATAGGCCAGTTCCAGCGCAAAGACCGCTTCGGGATAGCGCACCAGATCGTCTTCAGTGGGCTGATCCGGCAGACCTCTCAGGGCAAGGCTCAGCGCTGCCGGCCTGTCCCCCTTTCGAAGCGCCGTGATCGCCTGATTGGCAAAGTCCCGTGACATCAGATCCGCGAGACGTTCGGTATCCGTCTGAGCGAGGGCGGATTGGGCCAGTATCAGCCCGGCAAATGCAGCCTGCTTGATCATCATGGCCGGACGACCCGATCCTGGTTGATGGCCTGTTGGGTCGCCGCGTCGAGTCCGTCCCAGACAGCGTTATAGAGTGCTGCACCTTTCGGCAGATCCTGCCCAAGATATGTATGCCGCGTGGCGTTTTTCGGAACCGCCGCAATCATGCCGGACCGTGATACAGCCGCCTGCGCCAGCGGAATGAGATCGCGTCCCAATATCTGCAGCCGATTTCCCGCCAGATCGAAGACCTGAAAATCGTCAAGCGATTCGATGTCGAAGGGCCTTATCGAAAATGCCGTGCCGTTACGCACAAGCGCGATTTCGGGAAACTCAACCTCGGTCTTGAAGCGGACTGCGCCGGTCTCAAGATCAATCGCCGCCAGGCGCATCTCGTCCGACATGAAGACAACAGGCACGCCCGGAAAGGTGATGGATTTCAGCGATACGGTGTCTATCACGCCTGCGAGATCGGAAAGCATGGCCTTTCCTCCGTCCTGGCTCCACCGCTCCAAACTAGCATTCGTTACCATTCCGGTCGCTGTATCATTGATGATCTTCTGAACGGCGAAGCCGCCCTCATGATCCCAACCGAGTGGCACCCATGTTTCGGCGCCCTCACCCTCCGCCGCCAGATGGCTCACCAAGCTGCCGTCGGCAACGTTCCAGACCAGGATGCCTCCGCGGTCGTGACGATACCCATATGCGTATTGCGTTCCGTCAGCCGAGAAGCCCAAGGGCACTGGCACCAGCCAATCGAACGGCGCCGACACATCAGTCGTCAGTTCACGCACCAGACTTCCATCTTCAGAGCTGAAAAGCTGGACCTTCGCTCTGGGAAAGGTCGGATAGGCAAGAAGCTTGCCGTCAGGCGAGAACTCGGGAGAAAACTCGGGGGAAGACGACGCCGCGACCTCATCCAGCGCGCCGATCAGGGCCCCGTCACGGGGATCGTAGATTGCCGGGGTGACATATTGCGTGTTCACTTCCGGACGAGGATCGTAGAACCCTGCGAACGCCCTCGTACCGGTGCTGTCAACACTGTAGAGCCCCGTCCCTTCGTCGTCGATATGCGCGATACGCGCGCCCATCGCCAACTCCAGAGCGAACATGGCCTCAGGAAGCGCCATTGCTTCTTGCTCGGTCGGGTCGGGCGGGAACGCGCGAAGCGCAAAGTTCCGCGCGCTCTCAAGATCGCCCAGCATTATCGATTGAAGGGACTGCATGGCGTAGTTCTTGGACATCATTTGCGCCAGCCGCTCGGCCTGGCTTTGCGCATGGACGGGAAGAGCGCTCATGACGCAGAGGCCGAAAAGCGCGTGTTTAATCTGGATCATAACGCATTATCTCCCTTTCCCGGTTGGACTGAGTATATGCTCTTGAATGATCGTTCAGATTCCGCAGCGTTCGCTGAAGGCAAGGCGTGCCGCGCCTGTCCCCTTCATCCCAGACCGAAACAGCGCTCTTGCCGTGCCGACATCCTCAAGAATCAGACTCTGCCCATTCGCGAAGGCCTCAAGATCGAACGAACCCGCAGGAATCTCGGCCGCGACAGAGCCTTGCTCATTGAAACTGGCAATCGGCTTACGGCTGGTGCGGCCGTCGGGCAGCTGGATAGTCAGCATCAGAGATTCCGACGCCTCGATCGAGGCGAGTGGAGCTGACAGGTCCGCACCCTTGGAAAGATCCGTAAGCATCATGGACAGCCGACCAGTGCCGCGGCTGCAACTGAACCGAAGTCTTATGCCGTCGCTGCTTTCTGCCGTCCAAGCGCTATCTGCAGCTTTGCCAAGTTCCCATGCGTGGGCTTTCGGCGTGACGAGCGACGATGCCGGAAGCGCGATGCACATCACCCATATCGAAATCCGCCCGAGCTTTTTCATCCGAAACTCCCATGCAAAACCTAGCCAAAGAAGCGTAAAGAGAATTGGGCCCCACCCGTGGAAGCGTCATCCTGGTCAGCCTCATATCCCGCATCGTTCTTTGAACAGCTTTCGCCCCTGCGATGTGCCATGCATGGGACTGGAGAAAATTATCCGCCCGGTCGCGTTATCGATAATATCAAGCTTGCTGCCAGAAGCCAGACTTTTGAGGCCAGCCATTGCGAAATCCACAAAGCCGGTAAGCATTATGTCCCGATCAGTTGTAAGCGCCACCGCAATTTCCTGCGCGAATTCCAAAGACGTTCCGGTATAAATATGAAGCGTGACAGACTTTATACGCTCTATCTCGTCAATCGGCGCATAGACTCGGCGGATTTCAAGGCGCAGCTTACTGCCGTTGGTCTTGGCACAGCTAATCTCTACGTTGTAGTCGGTGCCTGATTGCATCAGCGTAACAGATTCCCCTACAGGGAAAGCGTCCCAAGCTAGGCTTGGGTTCGCATTCACGAACAAAAGCAATGCGATCAACCAAGAAGATTTCAGCGAGCGAATGAAGGACATCGACGTAAGACACCCCATAAATTTAGTCTCTGCAGCACTTTTGCATTCTTGCAGCTTTGGCAGCGCCCAAGGATAGACAAGATTGCAGTATTGCTCAAACGAGATAGAAGTGCGGTAGGCAGAAGCAGTTCAGCCAAGCCAACTATGCCGAAGCTGGCATGATTTGGGAAGCAATTTTCTACCTACCTTATGAGATTAGTGACTCAGACAGCTGCCAACCACCCAGCTGATGCCAAACTAAACGGGCGGCATCAGCTAGTAATTGTGCGGTGGCGCTCAACCACCTGCGTAGCGTGTCACCTTGTTGCCCTCGTCATTCAACTAATTCGGGAGCGATGGAGCTGTTGCTGGGCCGAAGCCGATGAAAAAGAGAACTACACCGACGCCATAGCCCTATGAAATGACTAACTCAAATTGGTCGGCAGCCTAATTTAGTCGCCGACCAACGCGAGGAGTGTTCAAAAATAGCGTACCATAGGAAGGCCACGAAGACCATTTTGGAACGCGCCGTTAGACAGTGGAGTCAGCCTCGCTGCCCGGGAATGCTGTAAACACGCTCCAGTCGTTATTGGCGCGGCCATGCTCAATGGCTTGCTCCATCTTGCGGATGATGATGGGTGCATATTCGAAGGATTTAGATGTCCGCTCAGAGGCTGCGGCCATGAGCTTTACGTCTTTCAATCCACCTGACAACTCAAAACCGACCCCGGTCTCAAATGCGCGGTCGCGAATCTTAACGGCGTAGAGTTTCAGGATCGGATTGGAGAAGCTGCTGTCGAACAGCCGACCGTAGAAGGCACGGTCAATGCCAACCGCATCACCATAGGCGTAAATCTGGCCCATCAATTCCATGCTGGAAACCGCGAAATAGTTGATGGAAAGTTTGGCATAGTTGGCCAGCCCGGGGCGACTCCCGAGGGCGACGACCTTGGCGGAATAGCTTTCGCAGACAGGTTTGCACCGTGCCATGGCCGCATCGTCACCAGACAAAAGCGTGATCAACTCGCCCGCAGCCGCCACATCCGGCCGTCCGACCACGGTTCCCGATACGAAGTGGCTGCCATGCTGGCGATGCAGCTCTGTCAGTTCCGCCGCCAGTTCGGGTGAGACCGTCGTCGCGCAAAGGTGGATTCCACCGCGCTTCAGGCTCGCCAGAATGCCGTCGGATGCTGTTACGATCTCACGCACCGAGACATCATCCATAAGGCTGGTGAGCACGATGGACGCGCTCGCCGCCGCGTCGCGCGGGGTTTCGGCCAGCCGTGCGCCATGCTGAACAAACGGCTGCGCTTTTGCCGTGGTGCGGTTGAACACGACGAGTTCAGCTCCAGCGGCCTGAATGTTCTGCGCCATTCCGGCTCCCATCTTGCCAAGGCCGATGACTGCGATGGTTTCAGTGATTGCAGGTTTCATTTCCGTATTTCCTTGCTTCGGTTGTTGTGTGGCAAAGAAATATGAGTAATGCTCACATTTATAAACTCGCATTGCGAAAATCCGGGAATGAGCGCGGCCAGAGATGAAAGATATTGTTTCATATAGGAAAATTCCAACGCAGGCTCGGGCGAAGGCCAGTGTTGATGCGATCTTGGAGGCGACGGCTCAGATTTTGCAGCAGGATGGCGTGGGCGCCCTGACTACCAATGCCATCGCGGAAAAGGCCGGGGTCAGCATCGGGACGCTCTATCAATACTTCCCGGACAAGAACGCCATCCTGATCGCTCTGGCACGTCAGGAACTGGCTGAAACCAGTCAAGCGGTGGCAGCGGGCGTTTCCGGCGCGGAGCAGGTCGACGAAGCAGTTGATCCCCTTCGTCGTGGAATCCAGGCCTTGCTGCAGGGCTTTCATGGCAGACCGAGAAGCCGGAAGGCCCTGATTGAGGCATTGATTGCCAACGGGTTGTCGGACGAACTGGCCAGACCTGTCGACCGGGTCATGCCGGATATTCTCAGCGCGCAGGCGAAAACAGGGGAATTGAAACCCATCACCGCCTATGTCCTGACCCGCGCGATTATCGGCGCAGCAAGGGCAGCGCTCATGGAGGAGTCAGCCTACTTCGGAACGAAGGAGTTCGAGGATGAACTCGTGCGGATGACTCAGGTTCTTCTGACGGCCCCGAGGTGATGGGGAGCGACTTCCGCCAGAAACCGCCATTTCCGCGTGCGGCAATCGGCGGCACATGGGCTATTTTCGGCGGCAATCGGCGGTGTTTGGCGGAGCGGACGGGATTCGAACTTCCCGTTAGTTGAACGACTATAAAGCGTTTGCCCCCACAGCGAACTTTCGCTTCCCGCCGATTCTGTTGAAAAACCCGGCGTTTTGAGCGGTTTGTTTAGGCGGTGATTTTGGCCTCAAGCCATTCTGGTGTCAGGCTTTTCGTGGATGCTGCGGTGCAGGAAAGATCTTGGCGAGTTTGCGGAGGTTCTGGGCTGCGGCGGCGAGGAGGAATTCGTCGCTTGCGCCGTATGGTCCTCGTAGTCGGAGCCGCCCGAGGCCGAGGATGCGCTTGAGGTGGGCAAACAGCATCTCGACCTTCTTTCGCAGCTTCATCGAGATCTCGTATTGGCGGGTCAGGGCGATGTCCCGGGCGATCTGGCGCGCATCTTCGTGTTCCTCACGGGTGATCGATCTGGCATCGGCGTTCGGGCAGCACTTCTGTTTCGATGGGCAGGCCTGGCAGGTCAGTTTCAGCGCGCGGTATTCGGCGGTTCCCTTGCCGGTCGGGCCGCGGTTCGGGTCCGAATAGTTGCGGCGGAACTGCTTCAGCGCATGTCCTTCCGGGCAGATATACTGGTCGTTCCCGGCATCCCATTCAAAGTCGGCCCGGGTCCATGTTCCATCGGGGCGGCCGGATTTGTCGAAGACAGGGATGTGCGGTGCGATGCCCTGGTCAACCAGCCAGCCCAGCATCGGGCCGGTGCCATAGGCGGTGTCGGCGATCAGGCGTTCAGGATGGAGATCGAACCTGTCCCTCACACGCTTCAGCATGGTTTTGGTTGATCCGAGCTCGGCCTGCCGGATTGATCGTGTTGCCTCGACATCGACGATCACACCATGATCCGTGTCGATCAGGTAATTGTCGGAACAGCTGAAGAATGCCGGTCCCTTACGCGCCGCCGTCCACTGGCTGGCCGGATCGGAATGCGAGGTGAATTTGGGCTGGACCTCGCTGGCGGCGCCAAATGCGGCCTTGTCCAAGGTGTCGAGATATTCGCGCACGGCGCGGGGCGCATCCGACGGGTCTATCTGCGTTGCATCCCAATCTTCCTTCGGGGTCGAGTTCTGCTTATTGGCATCCGCCTCGATCAGGCTGGCATCCACCGCCAGCCGCTGTCCGCTGACCAGTCCTTCGGCAATGCAGCGCGCTACCGTGGTCTCGAACAGGCGACGCAGCAACTCGCTCTCGCGAAACCGACCATGCCGGTTCTTGGAAAACGTCGAGTGATCCGGCACCCGGTCGGTCAGGTCCAAACGGCAGAACCAGCGATAGGCGAGGTTCAGATGCACCTCTTCGCATAGCCGCCGCTCGGACCGGATACCGAAGCAATAGCCGACCAGAAGCATGCGGATCAGAAGTTCGGGATCGACCGAGGGGCGGCCCGTGTGGCTGTAGAAATCCGCCAAGTGAGCCCGAATACTGTCCAGATCGACAAAGCGATCAATCGACCGCAGCAGATGGTCCTGCGGGACATGATCCTCAAGCGAAAACGCGTAGAACAGTGCTGCTTGTGCTTCCTGCCGTGGACCCATCATCGCCGATCCTCCCGCCTGACAACGGAATTGAATCAGCGACCAGCCCACCAATCAAGAAGAGTTTTTCAACAAAATACGCCCGTTTCCCCCTTGGATAAGCACCCCACCGGCACGCCTCCACCGTAGTTCCGCCACCTTCCGCCTCCCCGCCGGTGTGGGTGCCGATGTATGACTTGCCATGCGCGCGAGGCTGAGCCTCATGTGGGATGCAAGAAGGAGGCGCTGGGCATGGTCAAGAGACTGAGGCTGAACGAGAAATCGGTGCGCGAGGCGGCGCCGGAGCCGGGCCGGGATTATCAGATTTTCGACAGCGAGGTGCGGGGATTTGCGATCTGCATCTACCGCTCTGGCAATCGGGCCTTCACGCTGGATTACCGCCATGCCGGACGGCAGCGGCGGATGACGCTGGGGCGCTGGCCGGAATGGTCGACGGCGGCGGCGCGGGAACGGGCGAAGGAATTGCGGCGGGATATCGATGCCGGGGGCGATCCGCTGGGCACGAAGGAGGATGGTCGGGACGCACCGCGCTTCAGCGATCTGGTTGAGCGCCATGCCGAGGTTCATCTGCCGAATCTGGCGAAGACCAATGCCTCCGATCAGCGCTCCATGCTGACCAAGCTGGTCGGGCCGGACTGGAACAACCGTCTTGTGACCGAGATCACGCCTTACGACGTGGAAAAGCTCCTGAACCAGATCGCCAAGGGTCGTGCCCGACCACACAAGGAAAAGCCCAACAACCGGGCAAGGAAGCTGCAAGGTGCAAAGCCCACCCCCGTGCGTGCCAACCGCGTCGGCGAAGTGCTTCGAAAAATGTTCACCTATGCGCAGGGCTGGGGTTGGCGGGAGGATAATCCGGCATCTGGCTTTCGGCGCCGGATCGAGAACCCGCGCGAGCGATTTCTGTCGCAGGAGGAAATCCGCAAACTCGCCGCCGCGCTGGACGCGGCCGAGGATCGGCGGGCAGCCGATATCATCCGGCTCTGCATGCTGACCGGAGCACGGGTCGGCGAAGTCCGGCAGGCGCGGTTCGAGCATTTCAACCTCGAACATCTGAGCTGGTCCAAGCCCGCCAGCATGACCAAGCAGCGGAAGATTCACCGCTTGCCGATCTCGGATGAAGCGGCTGCCATCGTCCGCCAGCGGCAATTGCTGGTGCCGCGCGGTTGCGCCTTCCTTTTTCCGGGCGATGTGCCCGGCCAGCCGGTGAAGGAAATCCGCCGCTTCTGGGCGCAGATCCAGAAGCAGGTCGGGATCGAGGATGTCCGGATCCACGATCTGCGCCACACCTTTGCTTCGCTCTTGGTCAGCGGCGGCGCCTCGCTGGAAATGATCGGCAAGCTGCTGGGTCACAGCCAGACCCAGACGACGGCGCGCTATGCCCATCTGATGGATTCGCCGCTCCGCGCCGGGGTCGATGCGGTGGCCAGCGCGTTTCGGCCACGGCCGCAGTTGGTGCATGATGCCGGAGAGCAGGCGCGGAAGAGCGCCTGACCCATCGTATTCTCACGGCGCTGGGCGCAGCAGCGTCCTGCCCTATGCCGCCGCCTGCAGCGACTTCCAGATCGGCCCCAAGCGCCGCCGGATCGTGCTCTCGTCGGGAATCTCGCCGCCCTCAGAATTCTGCGCGAACCAGTCCTGTGCGACGGCGATCCATTCGCCCTGCGTCGCAGGTACGCCCTCGACATGGACCCGCTGGATCAGGAACGCCAGCAGACCCTCCCAGTTATGGCGCGACGGGGCACCGCTATTGGCGGCGAGCCTGCGCATCAGCCCATGCTCGCTCTCGAAACGCTGCATCTCCTCGACGGTGATCTTGAGATCGGCAAGCCGCAGATGGACGCATTTGTCGGGCGTTTCGATCAGCGTCCAGTCGTCCCCATCGGCCGCTCGGAAACGACAGAGCTTCAGGCTGCCGGTTTCGGCAGCGCCGCCGTCGAACAGGCCCATGATATCCGCGGCCGGCACGGCGACAAAGCCCGCATGGACCTGACCCTGCTGAACCACCGGTCGGAGCGCCGCCACGATTTCCAGCTTCCCCACCGCCGCCCAACCGGCGAGATCGCTGAGTGAGCATTCCCATCGGAGCGCGGCCTCCTGGACCGTGTAAAACGCGCGTTGCGGCAACGGCATTGGTGTCTTCTCCCCGTCTTCCTGCGCCGGACCGCCAATCCTCCCGACCATCGGCGCTTCAGTTCGATCATCTCCCGAAGAACACGATTGCCGGTCGCGGACCGCATGGCGGATCTGCGCCAGACCTCCGCTTCGGGCGTGATAGGTGAGTTTCTTTAACGGTGGAGCGCGACTTGGCAAGGACATTTGACCCGGACAGCGGCGACAACGTCCGCGATTCATTCTGCGCCGCCGCAATCGCAGATGTTTACCGAACATGCGGCATGATGTCCCACCGGCATGCCCGCCGCTTCGCCGGGGCACCTGCCGGTCGAACGGATGCGAATCGCGCAAACCCCAGCAAAACATGGGGCGGCATAAGTCCGGGCCAATTACGCCACCTTCCGCCTCCCTGCCGGGGCTTTCGATGTGATTGTTCTTCTCCCCGTCAGCCGCCCGACCCGGACGGCCAAGATGGAGGCAAGAGCATGACACAACCCATGAGTGTGGAACGCGCAATTGAACCGCGCCTGCTGCGCGGCTGGATCAGCCGTTACGATCTGGCGCAGGAGCTGGATCTGACGGTCGATACGCTGGGGCGCTGGGAACGTCGGCGAAAGGGTCCCGCCTGCGTCCGTGCCGGTCGCAAGATTTTCTATCGTATGAGCGTGGTGCAGGACTGGCTGCAGTCGCAGGAGCTGCCGCGGGTCGCTGATGCGAAGCCGAGCAAAGCACGGGGGCGGAAATGAACGCAATGACCCCGATCCCATATACCGACACCAACTGCAACAGCACGCCCGGCGCGCACTGCCCCGCAGATTGGCCAGCCCAGCGCCTCACAGAAGCACGCGGCATTGTCGCCGATTTCGTCCATCACCCGGACAGCCTGATCGTCCTCGCCTGCCGCGCAATCGCCGCGCACAGCCCTGACCCGCAGGAATGTCGTGAGGCGTTGGCACTCGCCGGACTGTTGATCTGCCTGTCGCGCCGGAAGCGGAAAGGCGGTGGCGCATGACCCGCCGCACCCCTGAGGCCGATATTCAACGCGCCATCGTCCATACCCTGCGTATCGTGTTGCCGCGCGAGGCCATCATTCATCATTCCGCCAATGAGGTCGGCAGCGGCGGCAAACCCGCACGGCAGCGCCAGGCGATCCTGACCGGCATGGGCGTGTTTCCGGGCTTCGCCGATCTGATCGTCCTGACCGGCGGTCAGGTGCTGTTTCTGGAAGTGAAAAGCCCCTCGGGCCGTCTCAGCCCGGCGCAGAAGGCGTTTCGCGACATGGCGAAGGCTCAGGGCTTTGGCTGGGCGCTGATCCGTTCGGTCGAGGACGCGCTGGGCGCCCTGGCCGATCACGGCATCACCTCCCGGGTGCAGGCCAAGAACCCGCGCCGGAGGGCCTGCGCATGAGCCATTTCGCGACCAACTGGGCGATTCTGCAACGCGGGCTGAAGCCGCGACCAAGATCGTGCTCTGGCACCTCTGCGACCGCCACAATCCCGATTTCGGCTGCTTCCCGACGCAGGCGCGGCTGGCCGCCGATTGCGAGATCAGCCGCTCGGCCCTGAATGACCATCTCCGCAAGCTGGAACTGGCCGGTCTGATCCGGCGCTGCGCAAGCGTCGATCCGGTGACGAAACGCCAGCAGCCGACCCGCTACATTCTCGGCTTCGAGGACGGATTCGACGACCCGAATTCGGACCCGTCTCCGGATTTCGGACATGGCGATTTTCCCAGGTTTTCAGGCGATGATCCTGATGGCGAAACACGCCCAGTGTCGCCCAATGTCGTGAACCCGTGTCCGGAAACTGCACACGGAGCCGTGTCCGGATTTCGGGCAGAGCCGTGTCCAGAAAATGGCGATTTCCGTGTCCGGAATCCGGACACTAACCCTGTAAGAGAACCATTAAGGGAACCGGTAAAGGAGGAGGTGGGCGCGCGAGCGCGCGATGATCGATTTGAAGAGTTTTTTGGCGAGCTGCTCGACGCCCTCGGCCTGGACACCGATGCCGGGCTTCCCGGCTGGTGGCAGGGCTGGCCACCCCGCGAACACGTTCGGCGCTGGATCACCGATCTCGGCCTGACCGAGGACAGGATCATTGCCGTCGCCCGGGACAGCCGCGAAAGGCATCCGGCCCCGCCGGACGGGCCCAGAGCACTGGACCGGGCGATGGAACGTGCGGCACGATCAGCCGGCGCAACAAAAGCCGCAGATGGCGACAAGCGCCGGAAGCGCGGCGGCAAGCCTGCAGACGCACCACGTGCCAGCATGGACGAGATCGCGGGCTTTTACGCCGGGCTAGTGAATGGGGACGGCTACCTGCCCTCCAACGCCATCTCGAACACCGTCCGCAATGCCATGCTGGAGCGCGGGCTGGTGACGGCGGAACGCCATCGTCTGCGATAGGCGACAAGCGCGTAATGTGCGTCCTTGCTGGCGGCGGCGATCAGCAATTCGCCGCCCCTGATGCGTTTGGCGGCGAAGCCGAGCACCAAGGGCGCATTGCCGTCATCGCCGGGCAGAGCGGCCTGGAAACTGCGCGCGCCGCGGGTCGTTTTCAGCAGGGTGCCGAGCGGGACGCGTTGACCGGTTTCGGTGATGACGGTCATGTTTTCCCGCAGGCGGATGGTGAAGGGAATGTTGTTTTCATGGAGATATCTCAACCATTCGCCACCGATGAACGCGCGGTCGTCCAGAAGCATCCTGACCGATCCGGCGCCGAACAGCGCCAGATAGCGCTCCATCAGCGCGATCCGCGTGGCGGTCGGAGAGTTGCCCGGACCGTCCAGCATGCGCCACATCAGCGGCACCCGGTGGCGGCGTGTCACCAGCGCCAGGACGAGGACATTCACGTGCTTCGCGCCGATCTGCCAGTTGGTACGGTCGAGGCAGAGCAGCCACGGCCCGCGCACCCCCAGCAGTGTCACGATCAGCCTGGCCGCCCAGTCATCGTCAGGGGCAACATGCTGGAAAAAGCGCTGCAGACGCCTGTAGGTCGAGGCGGGTTTCACCGGCGATCCCCGCTCGCTGGCAACATGGCTCAGATTGACCGTCCGCGCCCCGATCATGCCCGTGATCAGCAGCGCCAGCGTCTCCAGCCGGCTCTTGCTCAGATCGATATGCAGCGATAGTTTTTCGGTGAGGGCGGCGCTGAGTTTCGTGACCATCCGGCGATCCTGTTTGCAAGGCAGAATCCGTCAGAAAATCACCTCTCGCCGCCCTCAACCACCCCTGTGTCGTGTAGTGTGATCAGCAGCATGACAGCCTCAAAATGGATAGTGCTGATGTGGATCCTCGATGGTGATCCAGCGCAGTTCGGTGAATTCGTCGATCACGGCGCTGCCGCCGAAGCGGCCGTGGCCCGATCCCTTGACGCCGCCGAAGGGCATCTGGGCCTCATCCGCAACCGTGGGACCGTTGATGTGGCATATGCCGGTTTCGAGGCAGTTGGCGACGGTCATGGCACGGTTGATATTGCCGCTGAACACCGCCGATGACAGGCCGTATTCCGTGTCATTGGCGATCCGGACGGCCTCGTCATCGCCCTTGACGCGGATAATGCCCTTGACCGGACCGAAGCTTTCCTCGGCATAGATCTTCATCGCGGGCGTCACCTTGTCGATCAGCGTTGCGCTGTGCACCGCGCCGTTTCGCGTGCCGCCGGCCCGCAGCACCGCGCCCTTGTCCAGAGCATCGGCGATGATCGCGTCCATCCTTTCGCCAGCGCCCGCCATGGCGAGGCCGCCCAGCACGACCTGTTCGCGCGGATTGCCCGCAGGCAGAGCCGCCGCCCGCGCCGCGAGCTTTTCCGCAAATTCATCGGCCACCGCCTCATCGACGATGACGCGTTCGGTCGACATGCAGATCTGGCCCATATTCATGTAGCAGCCAAAGATCGCCGCATTCACCGCCGCGTCGATATCGGCATCGTCGAGCACGATCAGCGGTGCCTTGCCACCCAGCTCCAGAAGCGCGGGCTTCAGGTTCTCGCCCGCGAGCCGCCCGATGATGCGTCCGACCGAGGTCGAGCCCGTGAAGTTCACATGGCGGACCTCCGGCGCTTTGATCAGGGCCTCGACCAGTTTCGCGGCATCCTCTGGCGCGTTCGAGATCACGTTGATCGCGCCGGGCGGGACGCCGCCTTCCTCCAGACATTCGCCGATCATGCGATGCAGGCGTGGGCAGAGTTCCGAGGATTTCAGGACCACAGTATTGCCCATGGCCAGCGGCATGGCGACGGCACGAGTGCCAAGGATCACCGGCGCGTTCCAGGGCGCGATACCAAGACAGACGCCGCGCGGCCGGCGCACCGACATGGCCAGCGTTCCCGGCTTGTCCGAAGGGATGGTCTCACCGACCATGCGGGTGACCATACTGGCCGCCTCGCGCAGGATATTGGTTGCCAGATGGACATTGAAGCCGATCCACGGCCCGGTGGCGCCGGTCTCGGCAATGCCCACCTCGACGAATTCATCGGCACGCCGCGCCATGGCATCGGCGGCGGCATTCAGGATGCGCCGGCGTTCGGTCGGCGCGGTCGCGGCCCAGCCAGGAAAGGCGGCCTCTGCCGCCGCGACGGCTGCCAGCGCATCCTCGATCGAGGCAGCAGCGGTTTCGGTCGCCACCGCGCCGGTCACCGGGTCATGGCGCTTGAAGCTGGCATTGCCGCCGGCACTCCTGTCCTCGCCACCAATTCGCAATTGCAGAACCATCTTTCGATCCTCCCCTTCCCTATGCGCCCGATCATACAGGCGCGGCTGTCAATGCCGTTCTTCCCATCTGTCGCGAAGCTGCGGCCAGTGACCGGCCCCGCCAGCCCTCATCGCTGCTGCCGCCTCGGCCGGGATGAAATCGGCGATGGCCGGACCGTGACTGTCGCGCGCGCGAATACCGTCCAGCCATGCCGCGATCCTGGGACGATCCTGCCACAGACCGGCAAAGCCCAGCCGGTCGATCCGGTCGAAATAGGCCGCCAAGGCAATATCGGCGATGCCGAAACCCGCGCCCGAAAGCCAGGTGTCGCGCGACAATTGCGCATCCATGTCCCGCATGGCGCGGTCGAGCACCCGCAGCGCCTGATCGACATGGGCCGAGGCCAGCCCGCGATCCAGCAGATCCTGCCGCTTCAGCCCTGCAATCGGGTCGGGCATCTTCGCGATATCCGCGCCGATCTCCTCGGCGCTCTTGCTGGCGAGAATCTTGTCGCGCATCACGGTCGAGAATGTCAGCGTATTGATGGCGGCGTGGATTCCAAGACAGCGCAGCAGCCAGTGGCGTGCGGTCATTTCCGCCGCCGGATCCGACGGCATCAGCCGGCCGCCATTATGCCGGCGGTCGAGATATTCGAGGATCAGGCTCGATTCGACGACGACCAGCCCGTCATCGACCAGCGTTGGCACCACAGCATCGGGGTTGAGCCGCAGATAGTCAGGCGCGAACTGCTCGCCCTTCTGCAGGTCGATCAGATGGCTTTCGTAATCCAGCCCGATCTCGGCCAGGCCCAGCCTGACCTTCTGCGAACAGACGCTGGTGGTGCCGTGGTAAAGCTGCAGCGCGGGCATGGTCGTCCTTCCTTTCAGGCCGGCAAGGCGGCGTCCTCTGCGGGCGGTTTTGCCATGGCCCCGAAATGGGGCATGGCGGGATGCGGCACGAAGCCCACGCGGCAGTCCAGCACGGCCGGCAGGCCCGAGGCCGTGTTCCGCCGCGAGTCCGCTTAGCCAGCCGGGATCCGTGTGGCGGCCGCGCACTCGATCAAGCAAGACCTCGGCCACGGCACGCGCATCGGCATTGATTCCGCAGGAAATGCTGACGATCCGCCCGATCTGCTCGGGATCGGTATCGACCTGAACGATTCTGGCTTCTGGGCTGAACAGCGGCCCTTCCGGCCCCCAGAACCATGACGATACCCGGCAGCCAAGCAGCAGCACCGCATCGGCTTGCGTTACGGCCCGCATCAGCGCCGGACCGCCGATCACGCCCCCATGGCCGATAAAAGCCGGATGATCCGAGGCCATCGCCCCGATCCCCATCTGCGTCGGCACAAGCGCCGCGCCCAATTCCTCCGCCAGCCGGCATGCCGCGACGCTGGCACCCGCCGCGATCGCACCGCCGCCAGCAACGATCAGGGGCCGTCGGGCTTCCGAAAGGATCTCTGTGGCCAGTTCGAGCTGGGCCTCGTTCGGCAGTTGCGGCGAGAGCGGACGATAGGTGTCCGGCGCCGCAAACGCGGTCTCGCGATAGGGAAAGCTCGCGGCGAGGATATCCGCCGGGATGTTCAGATGGACCGGGCCGGGCCGACCCGACAGCGCGGTGCGGAAGGCGGCATGCATCATTTCCGGGATACGGCGGCCATCCAGCACCACCTCGCTTCGCTTGGTGATCGGCGCGAAGAGCGAGACGAGATCAAGCTCCATTAGCATCCCGCGCGCCGGTCGGCTGGCATGGCCAGGATTGCCCGAGGTCAGCACCAGCATCGGCAGGTTGTTGGAAAACGCGCTTGCCACGCCAGAGACGAGGTTGCCGCCACCGGGCCCCAATTCGCCCAGGGCAACGGCGATCCGCCCGGTTCCCGCCGCATGTCCCGCCGCCATCAGCGCCGCCGCGCCTTCATGGCGGACGCCGATGAAACGGAGATCATTGGCCCCGGCAAGCGCCTTCATCAGCGGCATCAGCTTGCCGCTGGCAATGCCATAGGCTCGGTTCACGCCCTCAGCGTGAAGACAGCGGATAATCGCCTCGGCGGCACCTGTCAGCATGTTGGCCACTCCTCATCCCGGAGCAGATATTAAACATGCGTTTGAAATTTGCAACCCGTCAGATTGCGCGCGCCTGATCTTCACCGCCCGCTTGCGGCATCGGCGCCTGAAAGGCGGCAATGCTGGCGGGCAGAAGCTGGGCCAGCACCTCAACCGAATTCGACGAATCACAGCGCCCGGCCGAGATGGACAGCAGGCCGGGCGGCGCCGGCCGGATCTGGAAGAACAGCAGCGATCCGATCATCGCGTAGAAGCGCCAGATGATCACCTCTCGGGTCAGATGCGGTAGCAGCGCGCCCAGTTCGTCGATGAAGGCGACATTCACCGTATTGAAGGCGCGGGCGACGATATCCTCGGCCAGGTCGGGACGTTCGGTGACCAGATAGCCGTGAAGACGGACCAGCGTTCCGCCCTGTTCCGCCCAACTTTCCTGCATCAGCAGGGGCTCCAGATAGATGCGCAACAAGCCCGTCAGATCGAAGGCCACGCCGCGCCGCTTGGCCTGCGACAGATGATGCATCCGCTCGGCCACATGACCGGCGGCGCTGGCACGGATCACCTCCTCGATCAGGCTGTCCTTGGAGCCGTAATGATAATTGACCAGGGCGGAATTGACCCCCGCCGCGGCCGCGATCTGACGCACCGACACCGCTCGGAATCCATGTTCGGAAAACAGCCGGACCGCCGCCTCCAACAACTTGCGGCGGGTTTCGGATGGACCTGATCTGGGCTGCTTCATCACCTGTTCCCTGACCTGAATTTACGCGCCCCCATGATTCAGGGCTTGACGCATTAAACGCAAGACTTAAACATGTGTTTAACTCGGTGGTGGATTCTTGGGAGGAGATCATGACCAGAGCAGAGGCCAGCCAGCCAGCCCGGTCAGGCGCATGAGACGCCTCGCGCGATGTGCTGCCGAGGCCTATGCGCGCGCCATCACTGCCGGCGCCTGCCTGGCCCTCGTCCTCGCGACATTGCATATCTTCGCCGATGCAGTGGCGACGAAACTGTTCCTGTCGCCAATCAACGGCACCCATCAGATCGTGACCTTCTATTACATGGTCGCGCTGTTCTTCCTGCCGCTCGGCTATGCCGAATCGCAAGGCGCGCATATCAGCGCCGATCTCGGCTTCAGCCTGCTGTCACGGCGCCTGCAGCGCATCGCCACCACCGCAAACCACCTGTTGCTGACGGGCTATGTGGGCCTGCTGTGCTGGTATGCGACCGTCAAGGCAATCCAGCAGACCGAGGTCGGCGCCTACGAGACCATCGCAGGCGGCCAGATCCCTCTCTGGCCCTCGCGCTGGATCGCGGTGATGGGGCTGCTGGCCATGCTCGCCATCGCCGCCCTCAAGGCGCTGGATAGCATCCTCGGCGCCGAATCCGATACGGAGACCCCGGCATGAGCGATTTTGCCATCGGCGTCGCCGGGCTGGGCGTGATGGTGCTGATGATCGCGCTGCGCTTCCATATCGGTCTGGCCATGGGCGCGGTCGCGACCATCGGCATCTGGCTGATCGCCGGTCCCCGCGCGACCTCCAGCGTGTTGCAGAACATCCCCTACAGCTTCGCGGCGAACTGGGAATTCTCGGCCGTGCCGCTGTTCATCCTGATGGGAAGCATCGCGCATACTTCGGGCATGACGACGTCGCTGTTCAGGGCCGCCCGACTGTGGCTGGCATGGCTGCCCGGCGGGCTGGCCATCGCGACAAACCTGGGCTGTGCGGGATTTTCCGCCGCCGCCGGATCAAGCCTTGTTACCTCGATCTCGATGGGGCGCATCGCCGTGCCGGAGATGCTGCGCTACAATTACGACAAGGGGCTGGCGACTGGCGTGGTCGCGGCGGCGGGCACGCTTGGGGTGATGATCCCGCCTTCGATCCCGATGATCATCTATGCCTATTTCGCTGAGGTCTCGGTCGGCGACATGTTCATGGCCGGCATCCTGCCCGGCCTGCTGACGGCCTTCCTGTTCAGCCTGATGATTCTTATCCGATGCACCCTGCGCCCGGAACTGGCCCCGAAGATCATTGAGGAAAGCGACCCGGCCGAAAAGTGGCGCGCCCTGCTGGAGGTCTGGCCGCTGCCGGTGATCATCTTCGTCGTGGTCGGCACGATCTATGCCGGCATCGCCTCAGCCACTCAGTCGGCTGCCTTCGGCGCCGTCGCGGCCTTGGTGATCGCGGCATTCCAGCGCCGGCTGAGTTGGCCGGTCCTGCGCGATGCGCTGCTCGACACGATCCGCAATTCCGCGAGCCTGTTTTTCATTATCATCGGTGCGGTGCTGCTGACCCGCTTCATGGCCTATTCCGACCTGCCCGAAACCGTCGCAGATATGGTCATTGCCATCGGCGTGTCGGAACTGACGCTGGTGCTGGTCACCGCCGCCGTGTTCCTGGTCCTTGGCTGTTTTCTCGACCCCATAGGGCTGATGCTGCTGGTGCTGCCGGTCTTTCTGCCGATCTATATCGCGGCAGATATCAACCTGGTCTGGTTCGGCATCCTGTTCATCAAATATACCGAAATCGGCCTGATCACCCCGCCTGTAGGCATGAATGTCTATGTGATGCGGACGATCCTGCCCGATATTCCGCTGCAGGTGATCTTTCGCGGCACAGCCTGGTTCTTCGTGACCGAACTGGTCGTGCTCGCCCTGCTGATCGCCTTTCCCCAAATCTCGCTGTTCCTGCCCTCGCTGCGCTGAGCCGGGACAATTCACTTCAGGAGGAGGAAGACATGAAACTGACGACATTCGGGCTGACCCTTGCCGGCAGCGCTGCCCTGTTTGGCACCGCATCGGCGCAGGAGTTGCAATACTCCACTCATCTGCCGCCCTCGGTGCTGGTCAATTCGGCTGGCGTCGAAAAAGTCTTCGACCTCGTCTCCAAGGCGACCGGCGGCGAGGTGACGGCGAAATATTTCTGGGCCGGGCAGCTTTACGACTCTGCCGGCAATTTCGATGCCATCCGCGGGGGCGTGATCGACACTGCCTTCACCCAGCCTGCCAGCAATCAGGCCGAGATGCCGGTAAACATGATGTTCTCGGATCTCTATCATTTCGGCGGCGATCCCTATGTGACGGCGGCGGCGGTGAATGCGACCATTCTTCTGGACTGCCAAAGCTGCCGCGACGAATATGCGCAGGCGAACGCACTGTTTCTCGGGGCTCATGCAGCCACGCCGGCGATGACGGTTTGCGCGCGCGAAATCAGATCCATAGACGATCTGCGCGGGCTTCGGATCATCGGCCAGCAGGCGGTGGCGGACTGGATCGGCCATCTTGGCAGCACGCAGCTTGACGTGCCGCCGCCCGGCCAGTTGGAGGCGCTGGAGCGCGGCACCGCCGATTGCACCAATATCTCGCCCGAATGGCTGACCGCCTTTTCCATCGGCGAAGCCGCCGAGACGATCATCACCGCGCCCATCGGTTCGCAATTCGCAACCAGTTTCATGACCATGAACAGCGATACCTGGGCGGGACTTTCGGACGAGGCGAAGACGGCCTTCCTGCAGGCGATGCCGCAGGCAATCGCGGCCATTGTCGACGGCTATGTGGCCGCCGATGAAGAAGCCCTTGCCGCCGCCGAAGAACAGGGCCTGACCTTCACCGATCTGGGCGGCGCCTATCGTCAGGAACTGGACGGTTTCCTGTCCGATTACGCCAGCCGCGCCGCCGCCAAGGGCGAGGCACGCGGTGTCGCCGATGCCGCCGCCATCGTCGCCGCATTTCAGGACAATATCGCCAAATGGCAAGGTATCGTCGACTAACAGGGCACCGACAACTATGCCGGCCTGCTTTGGGACGAGATTTACAGCAAGGTCGAATATTAAGCGCGACCGGGGCGTCCGCAGGGACGCTCCGCCCAGCGGAGGGAGGCAAGATGGTGACACCACTACTCACGCCGCTCGGCCTCGATCAGGCCGAACGGATCGTTTCCGGCGCCCTGGCCGAGCGTGAGGCGCAGGGCTTCATGGCCCTGACGGTCGCGGTCCTTGATCTGGGCGGCAACCTGATCCTGCTGAAACGGCAGGATGGCAGCGGCATCCTGCGCGCCGATATCGCGATCGCGAAGGCTTGGGCGGCGCTTGGCATGGGCGTGCCATCGGGGGTGATGGGCAAGCGTCTGGCCAACAATCCGGGCTTTCTGAACGGGTTGATCGCCGCCTCCGGCGGGCGCTTCGCGCCCAATCCGGGCGGGATCCTGATCCTGAACCGGCAAGGCGAGGGGATCGGCGCGATCGGGATCAGCGGCGATACCGGACCCAATGACGAAATCTGTGCGATTGCCGGCGCGCGGGCGGCGGGGCTGGACTGCCTGCCTTCGGGTCGGGACTGAGCGGATCTGGTAGCCCATGCCGCGGACTGCGGCATGGGACGGACACGGGTCTTACAACCCCAGCAGGCTGACCGCATTCTCGCGGCAGACTGCACTGCGCTGTGCATCAGTGATATCCGCCGCCTCGATCCACTCGCCGGCCTCATGCGGGCGCTCATAGGGATAATCGACCGAGAACAGCACCCGGTCGTCGCCCAATGCCGCAAGCGCGCAGCGCAGGGGTTCGTCAGAATAGACGCCGGCCGTGGTGCACCAGAAATTGCGGCGGAAATATGCGGAGGGCGCCATCTCCAGCGTCTTTTCCTTGCGGTTCGAGATCGCCCAACGGCTGTCGAAACGCCAGAGCTGATAGGGCAGCGTCTCGCCCATATGACCGAGCAGCAGCTTCGCCTTCGGGAAACGGTCAAAGACGCCGCCGAAGATCAGGCGCAGCGCGTGGTTGCCGGTTTCCACCGTCCATGACCAGACCGGACCCCAGAGTTCCGAATGTCCGTGATACATATAAGGCACGTCGGGCGGGTTGTTGGGATGGATATAGATCGGCACGCCAAGCGCCTCGGCCCGTTCCCAAAGGGGAGAGACGCGGTCGTCGTCCAGATAGGTCCCATTGGTCTGGCCATTGATCATCGCGCCCTGCATGCCAAGGTCGCGCACGCAGCGTTCCAGTTCATCCGCCGCCGCCTTCGCATCCTGCACGGCCAGATGGGCGAAGCCGCCATAGCGGTCGGGGCGGGCCTGAATTTCCTTTGCCAGAAAATCATTGACCTCCTGCGCCTTGCGCACGGCGGTTCTGGTGTCCGGTTCGGCCTGCACGCCGGGACCGGACAGCGACAGAATCGCCTTTTCGACACCGATTTCGTCCATCCCGGCCAGACGCTGCTCGCCGAAATCGGCCAGCGTGTCGCGGGCCTTACCGAACAGATCGGGAGAAATGTTTTCCTTGGTCAGCGCCCAGTAATCCTCGAATCCGGGGGCGACGAAATGTTCTTCCAATGCGATCTTGGGGGTCATGTGGGCTCCTCTCAAAGCTCGAATATCTTCTTTTCCGTCTGATGCAGGCAGTCGCCGGGGCCATCCGGGCCGATCAGGTAATTGTCGCAGATCACCGCGAAGACGCGGCCATCGTCATAGCCGGGATGGACGGCCAGCAGCATGTCCTCGGCCAGCGGCAGGGTCTCGTCGCGGCGGATCAGCGGGCGCTCGACCATCTCGCAGCCCTGCCCATGCGCATAAAGCCGAATCTCGGGCGGCAGGCCGCGCCCCTGCATCCATGCGTCATGGGCCGCGGCGATGGCGGCCGGTGCTGCGCCCGGCACCATCAGTGACAGCGTGTGATCCTGTGCCTCGCGGACATTCTCAAAGGCCTGCAGCAAATGATCATCGGCGCGGCCCAGCACCATCGTCCGGGCGATTTCCAGATAGGCGCCGCCCGGCCCGTTCACCTCGATCAGCATCGACAGATGATCGCCCGGCGCCAGTTCGCGGGTCTGGAAGGGGCGGTTGCGGAAACGCGAGGCCTGCCCCAGCGGCGCCGAGACGCCCAGATGAATGCCCTGATCGCTGCCGAGCCTGCGGCCCGCCGCCTCGGCATGGGCGGCGATATCGCGGTCGGTCACGCCGGGGCGGATGAAATCGCAGATCTCGGCGAAGACCCTGTCCTGCAGGCGCGCAGTCGCGCGGATCAGCGCCTGCTCCTCGGCGCTTTTCGGGGCTTTCGCCCGGTCGAGCGCGTCCGTCGCGTCGGCCGTCTCGAACCCCGCGGCCTGAAGCCCCGCGACCAGGGAATAGGGCAGCGCGCCGGGGGCGATCAGGCCGATGCGCCTTGCCCCCGCCTCGCGCAGAAGCTTCACCAGTAGTTCGGTGTCGTAGTCGATGGTGTAGTTCACCGAGACGAAGCTGGGCGTGCCGAGAACGCGCCCTACCCCGGCGGTCTCGCGCGCCTCGGGATCGGTGGCCATGTCGGTGCCGAAGGCCCCCATTTCGACCACTTCCATCGGACGGTCAGGGAACACCACCACCGTGCGCGGATAGCCGTTATTGGCCGGGACATCGGTCAGCCAGCGGACATAGCCGCCGCACCAATCCTCGCGCGCCTGCATCACCATCGCATCGAGGCCGAGATCGGCCATGACCTCGCGAGCAAGGCCCCAGCGGCGTTCCATCTCAGCGCGGGAAATCGGGGAATTGGTCATGGCTTCGTTCCTCGGTCAATCAGGGGAAGGGCGTCGATCCCGCCCTTCGCGTAGGCATCCAGATTGGCGGCGACGATGGGCAGCGCCTGCTGGCGATAGACATCGGCATAGCCGCCGATATGCGGGGTCACGATGACATTGGGCAGGCTACGGAAGGGACAGTCGGCGGGCAGCGGTTCGGTCGCGAAGACATCGAGGCCGGCCCCAGCGATCCGGCCCGCGCGCAGGCTATCCAGCAGCGCATCCTCGTCCACGCAACCGCCGCGGGCAATGTTGACAAGGATGGCCGAGGGCTTCATAGCCGCCAGCACGGCCGCATCGACGATATGATGGGTGCGCGGCGAATAGGGCACCAGAACGACGAGGAAGTCGGCCTCGGCAACCGCAGTCTCGATCTCGGCGCGGGGATGGATGCGGTCGATACCGGGCGCTTCGCGACGACCGTCCGAGACACCCGTCACCCGCATCCCGAACGCACCGCACAGCCCGGCCAGGTATTCGGCGATGCTGCCAAGGCCGATTATGCAGACCGTCTTGTCTCGCAGCAGCGGCTGTTCCCATCGGGTCCAGTTGCCGGCCTGCTGGTCGGCGATCATCTGCGGCAGGCGGCGCGCGCTGGCCAGCATCAGCATCACCGCCAGTTCCGACATTTGCGGACCATGAAAGCCGCCGCAACTGGTCAGCGCGACATCATCGGGCAGTTCCTTCATCGCCAGCAGATTGTCGACCCCGGTGGTCAGCGCCTGCACCCAGGCCAGCCGCTCCATCGCGGCGACCAGTTCGGCGGGGATGCGGGGGGCAAGGGCGATCAGCACCTCGGCCCCGGCTGCAATCGGCATCGCCTCTTCCGGGCTGCGGGCGGCATGGTAGCTGAAACCGGGCTGCCGGGCGGACAGCTGTTCTGCATACCAGTCGGCATGTTCGTCGAGGATCAGGACATTCGCCATCGCGGACCTCAATACAGGACTTGCGGCAGCCACAGCGCGAGGCCGGGCAGCAGGAAGAGCAGGATCACCAGCACGATGGGCGCCAGAAGGAAGGGTCCGATCCCGCGATAGAGCCTTGCCATGGACAGGTCAGGGACCTGCGCGCGGATGATGAACAGGTTCATGCCGACCGGGGGCGTGATCAGCCCCAGCTCGACCAGCACCGCCACCAGCACGCCGAACCAGATCGGATCGAAACCATAGCCCGCAACCACCGGCAGGAAGACCGGCACCGTGATCAGCACCATGCCGATCCCTTCCAGAAAGCAGCCCATGACGATGTAAAGGACGACGATCAGGGTCATCACGACCCATGCCGACAGCCCGGCATCCTGCGCCATGCCCAGCAGCGTGTCCGGCAGCCGGGTCTGGACGATGAAATTGGCGAAGATGGTGGCCGAGATGATGATCATGAACAAGGCGCAGGACACCAGGACCGAGGCCTGAATGGCGTGAACCAGGCCGTGCAGGCTGAGCGAGCGTTTCAGAAAGCCCAGCAGGATCGCCCCGAAGGCACCAATGGATGCCGCCTCGTTCGGGCTGAAGATGCCCGCATAGATGCCACCGATTGTCATCACGAAAAGCAGCAGGAATTGCCACGGCCCGCGCAGGGCCAGGATCCGCTGCGCCAGGGTGACGCGCGCCTCGCTCGGCACCGCGCCCGACCGGCCGGCGACCCAAAGTGCCACCACGACGTAAAGCAGCAGCAGGACGATGCCCGGCACCATCGAGGCCGCGAACAGCCGGGCCACGGATTGTTCCGCAATGGAGCCGTAGATGACCAGAATGATCGAGGGCGGAATCAGGATGCCCAGCGATCCGCCGGCCGCGACCGAGGCCGCCGAATAGCCCTGCTCATAGCCTGCCCGCTTCATCTCGGGCATGGCGATGCGGGTCATGCTGGCAGCGGTGGCGACCGACGATCCGCAGATTGCCCCGAAGGCGCCCGAGGCGGCGATCGAGGCGACCGCAAGCCCGCCCCGCAGTCCCGACATGATGGTGCGGGCGGCGTTGAACAGCTCTGCCGACATGCGGGACCCGCTGGCGACCTCGCCCATCAGGATGAACAGTGGCACCACCGACAGGTTATAGGAGGACGCCGTGTCGAAAAACGCCGTGCCAGAAACCAGCTTGGCCACGGCAAAGTTGTTCAGGGCGATATTGCCGGCTATGCCCACCGCGCCGAGCGCCAGCCAGACCGGCTGGCGGATGAACAGCAACGCGAACATCACGACGATGCAGGTCAGTCCAAGCGCAAAAGGGGTCACAGTGCGCCCTCCTCGGTCGGGTGGGGACCATCATCGCCTTCACCGCGAAGCGTGCGGATCAGCCTCACGACCACCGTCCACAGGATGCCCGCCATGCCGATGAAAGCCACGGCCCAGAGCGTCCAGACCGGCAGGCCGAGTTCCAGCGAATAGCCACCCCATTTCCATGCGTCGATGGCGGGGCCGATCATCGCCCAACCAAGGAAGACGAACAGCGCCAGCGTTCCGAAAATGGTGATCAGGCCCAACCCATGCAGCATCCGGCGCGTCAGCAGCGGGTCGATCAGGTCGATCAGGATCTCTCCCTTGCGGGCGATGACCGGGGCGATGCCGAAGACGACCATCACTAGCAGTCCGATGCTGACCATGTCATATGAACCGCGCACCGGCTTGTTGATTGTGAAGCGCAGCAGGACATCCGCCACCACGACCAGCATCATCGCCGCCAGCGCGACCGAGGCGATCCACAGCATCGCGCGCGGTACGCCCTTCAATTCCGTTTCATCGGGGCCTTCGGCCATTTGAACCTCCGTGAATGGCCGGCCCGCGGCTTTCGCGGGCCGGCATGGGTCTTATTGGGTATAGGCGTCGACGAATTCCTGCGCGGGCTTGCCGCCGCCGGCGACCGCCGCGATGGCGCCTTCGACGATGGGCGCATATTCCGCCCGCAATTCATCGACCTGCGCAGGGTCCAGTGTCACGATGGTGACGCCGCCATCGACCATGTATTGTCGGCCAGCGGCCTCGCCCTCGTCCCATTTCGCGCCATACCAGTCGGCGCGCTCGGGTCCGGTGGTCTCGTCAATGATCGCCTGCAATTCCGGCGACAGCCCGTCGAAGAAGGATTGCGACATGACCAGCGCGAATGTGGCCGAGGCAATCCCCGGCTCCATCGAGAATTTCGTCACCGGGGCGAGGTCGAAGCTTTGCGTGGCCTCATAGGGGAAGGTCGCGCCATCGACGACGCCCTTGCTCATGGCATCCGCCGCCTCGGCCGGCGGAACCGGGACCGGGCTTGCGCCCATCGCCTCGATGATCTGCTGCCAGACGGTGCCGGCATAGCGGATCCGCTTGCCCTCCAGCGCCGCGGGATCGGTGGGATCGGTATCGGCCAAGTGGAACTTCAGGGGCGGCGTCACCGCCATCCACAGAATCTTGGTGCCGGGATGTTCCTCGGCCAGAAAGTCGGGCGCGATTTCCGTCAGGCGCCGCGACATAATCTGGCTGGTATTGCCCGCCGATGGCGTGACCAGCGGCAGGCCGGCCAGTTCGGTCATCGCGAAGCGCCCCGGCGTGGCGCCATGCAGGATCACCGCCATTTCGGCCGCACCCGAAGTCACCAGATCGAACTGGCGCGGCGGCGGGCCGAGCTGGCCTGCGGGATAGATCTCGACCCGCAGCTCTCCGCCGCTTTTCTCGGTCAGCTCCTGGCCCCATTCTTCGATGGCGTGGTTCCAGGTGTGGTTCGGTGGCAGGAAAGTCGAGGCGCGAAGCACGGTTTCCGCCCCCGCCGTTCCCGCCATCAATGCCAGTGCCGAGGCGGCTGCGATCATTTTGATGTTCATGTAGTCCTCCCTTGATTTGCCCGATTGCCGGGCTGGTTATGCGATTGTCAGAATTGCACCTTGTCGCCGCCCTTGAGGCCGAGGATCTCGCGCGCCTCGTCGGGGCTGGCGACCTCATGGCCCAGATCCTCGACCAACTGGCGGATCTTCCTGACCTGCTGGGCATTGGAATCGGCCAGCACGCCGCGACTGATGAACAGGCTGTCCTCCAGTCCCACGCGGACATTGCCGCCCATCTGGCTGGCGGTCACCGCCAACGGGATCTGGGCGGCGCCGGCCGCCAGGATTGACCAGCGGTAATCGTCGCCGAACAGCTTGTCGGCGGTCTTCTTCATGAAGACGAGATTGTCGATATCGGCGCCGATCCCGCCCAGGATGCCCATCACGAACTGGATGAAGATCGGCGCCTTGAACAGCCCGATATCCATGCAGAATTTCAGGTTATACAGGTGGCCCACATCATAGCATTCATGCTCGAACTTGACCTGATGCGGAGCCAGCGTGGTCGCGGCCTCTTCGATGTCGCGAAAAGTGTTGCGGAAGATGTTGCCGTCGGAATTGGCGACATAGTCGCGTTCCCAGTCGAATTTCCAGTCATCATAGCGTTTCGCAAGCGGATGGAAGGAGAAATTCATCGACCCCATGTTCATCGAACACATCTCCGGGCTGAACAGCATGGTCGGCCTGATCCGGTCCTGAATGGACAGGGTCAGCGAGCCACCGGTCGAGATGTTAACCACCGCATCCGTCGCCTGCTTGATGCGGCCCAGAAAGGGCGTGAAATCCTCGGGATCGACCGAAGGGGCGCCGTTTTCGGGATTGCGGGCGTGAAGGTGCAGGATCGAGGCGCCGGCCTCGGCGGCCTCGACAGCCTGCGCCGCGATATCGTCATAGGTCCAGGGCAGCGCATCCGACATGGTGGGCGTATGGATCGCGCCGGTAATGGCGCAGGTGATGATCGTTCTCGGCTTCTTCGCCATGGCTATTGCCCCTTTTCGGTAAGGCCGCGCACGCGGCGGCTGAGTGGGAAAAGCTCGGTCCCGCGATGGCCGCGGATCAGGCCCCAGAGCCCTTTCGGGGCAAACAGCATGATCGCGATGGCCACCACGCCGAGCGCGATGAGGTAGATGGTGCCGTAATCGGCCAGCGTCTCGCGCAGGGCGAAATAGACCAGCGTGCCTAGGATCGGGCCTTCCAGCGTGCCGATCCCGCCGATCACCACGATGAAGATGACGAAGGCGGTCGAGTCATTGACCGAGAAGGCGGCATCCGGCGAAATCCGCAGCTTCTGCAGGAAGATCAGCCCGCCGACCAGCGTGGTCAGCCCGGCGGTAACGACATAGACGGTGAACTTGGTCCACCAGATGTCGATGCCCAGCGATTTCGCCGCCAGTTCATTGTCGCGGATCGCCATCAGCGCCACGCCCCGGCGCGAACGCAGGAAGGCGAAGACGGCGCCTATGACGACCACGGCGATGCCAAGCGCCAGCCAATAGGTCAGCGCCTCGCGTGCGTCGCGCCCATCGGCCAGCGATTGCGCGACCGAGACCGGCAATGAGGTGCCCGAGCCACCGCCAAGCGCGCTGATCTGCGCGAAGGTCAGCCGGAAGACCTCGGCCACGACCCAGGTGCCGATGGCGAAATAGGCACCGCGCAGCCGGAAGATCAGCGCCGCGACCGGGGCCGAGATCGCCGCCCCGATCAGGGCAGCTATCGGCAGCGCCACCAGTGGGCTGAGGCCCCAGAAGATCGTAGCGGCAAAGAACATATAGCCGCCGAGGCCTACATAGGCCTGCTGCCCGACTGAGACGAGCCCCGCATAGCCGGCAAGGAAATTCCACAATGTCGCCAGCGACATATAAAGGAAGATCTCGCCCAGCAGTCGCAGTTCAGATCGGCCGGCCCACCAGGGCGCGGCGAACAGGATGATGATGGCCGTGCCAAGGGCGACCATCGCGATGGTCGAGGCAGGCGTGCTGCGCGATACGGTCAGGTTTGTCATCCGTCCATCCTCGGGAAAAGGCCGCGCGGGCGAACGGCGAGGATCAGCAGGAAGACGATATGCCCGGCAAGGATCTGGTAGCCGGGATTGATCTTGGCCCCCAGCGTCTGCGCCACGCCAAGGATGATCCCGCCCCAGAGCGTCCCCCAGAGATTTCCGAGCCCGCCGATGATCACCGCCTCAAACCCGAAGATCAGCCGCGAGGCGCCCGCCGCCGGATCGAAGGAGGTGCGGATGCCCAGAAACACCCCCGCAATCGCCGTCACCGCCAGCGACAGCGCCATGGCAAGGCCGAAGACATGCGCCCGGTTCAACCCCATCAGCTGCGCGATGTCCTGCCGGTCCGAAGTCGCCCGAAAGGCGCGGCCAAGCGCGGTGCGGTAGAACATCCATTGCAGCCCGGCGATCACCGCGACGGCGATGGCGAAGACCATGACCGGCATGACGCCAAGCGTGATCGGACCGAGATTGACCGATGCCGTCTCGATCGGGCCGGCCTGCAGTTTCTGCGGATCGGCGCTGTAGCCCATCAACAGCGCGTTCTGGATGATGATCGACAGTCCGAACGTCACCAGCAAGGGCGGCAGCAGGTCGTCGCCCATGGTCCGGTTAAGCACCAGCCTTTGCAGCGCATAGCCAAAGCCGGCCATGACCGGCACCACGATGACAAGCGCGAGAAGCGGGTTTAGCCCCAGCCCGACCGAGGTGGTCAGCGCCACATAGGCCGACAGCACGATCAGATCGCCATGGGCGATATTGACCAGTCGCATGACCCCGAAGATCAGGCTGAGGCCGGCCGCGAACATGGCATAAAGCCCGCCCAGCAAGGCCCCCTGAATGATCGCATTGATCCAGTCCATGGCTATACTCCGAAATAGGCTTTGCTGATCTCGTCGCGGGACAGCTCGCCCGAGCCGCCGGTCAGCGACACGCGCCCCTCCTGCAGGCAGACGACATGCGAGGATACCGACAGCGCCTTGGCGATGTCCTGCTCGACCACGATGGCCGAGAGACCCTCGCCCACGATGTCCGGCAATGCCTCGTAGATCGACTTGATGACGACGGGGGCGAGGCCGAGGCTGATCTCGTCCATCATCAACAGCTCCGGGTTCGACATCAGCGCCCGGCCGATGGCGACCATCTGCTGCTGCCCGCCCGACAGCGCCGTCGCGGGCACGTTGCGGCGTTCCTGAAGGATCGGGAAAAGCTGGTAGATGCGGGCCAGGTTCCAAGGCCCCTTGCGGCCAAGCTGGCCACCGATGATCAGGTTTTCCTCGACGCTGAGCGAGGGGAACAGCAGCCGCCCTTCCGGTACGAGCGCGATGCCGAGCGCCGCGATCTGGTCGGCGCGCAGGGCGCCAATGGGGCGGCCCTGCCAGCGGATCGCATCCGCCTTGTTCTTCAGAAGGCCCGAGATGGATCGCATCAGCGTCGTCTTGCCGGCGCCATTCGCGCCGATGACGGCGACGACCTGGCCCGGTTCGACCGCCAGATCGACGCCGTAAAGCGCCTGGAAATCGCCGTAATGGGCGTCCAGCCCCTGAATCGAGATGATCGGATCAGGCATCGGCTTCAATCCCCAGATAGATTTTGCGGACCTCGCGGCTGTCCATAATCGCGCGCGGCTCGCCCTCGGCGATCTTGCGGCCGAAATCGATGACAATCAGCCGGTCGACCACGGCCAGCAGGGCATGGACGACATGTTCGATCCAGACGATGGAAATCCCGGTCGAGCGGAGCCCGTTGATGGTCTCGATCAGCGATTTGCATTCGTGATCGGTCAGCCCGCCGGCGATCTCGTCCAGCAGCAGCACGCGCGGCTTGGCGCACATGGCACGGGCCAGTTCCAGCCGCTTGCGCTCCAGCAGGGTCAACCCGCCAGCCATGGTATTTGCCTTGCGCAGAAGGCCCGTGCGGTCCAGCACGTCGAGGCAAAGATCTTCGGCCTCTGCAGGCGCAAGGCCCGCGCCCTGCGTCGCTGCGACAAAGGCGTTTTCGAAGATCGTCATCGCCCCGAATGGCTGCGGCACCTGAAAGCTGCGTGCGAGTCCTGCGCGGCAGCGGCGCGCGGCGGGCCAGTCGGTGATATCCTCGCCCGCCAGCCGGATCGCGCCGCCATCGACCGGCAGCGTCCCGGTGACAAGGTTGAACATCGTCGTCTTGCCCGCACCGTTCGGGCCGATGACGCCAAGCGCCTCGCCCGTCCCCAACGACCAGCTCTGGTCGTCGGCGACGGTGATCGCGCCGAAGGCCTTCAGAACGCCCGCAAGCTCCAGGATTGCTGCCATCACCCTAACCCAGCAATTGCAGTTCGCCCGTCACCGGGATGTCCGGCGCGGTAGCATTTGTCACGATCTTCAGGTCGATGCCGTCGCCCTCGCGCTGCCATTGTCCGGCGACCAGCGGGGTCTTGGTGACGTTTCGGACCGGCCCAGTGGACCAGTTTACCGGGCCGACAATGGTCTCCAGATCGGTGCCGGCAATGGCCGCGAGGATCGCCGCCGAATCCTCCAGATCCTCGGTGCGGGCAATGACATCGGCCACGACCTCGAAAAGCGCATGCTTGAAGCCGATGGGCTGGGTCCAGGGACGCCCCGAGGCCTGTGTATAGCCGGCGGCCAGATCGGCCGAGCTGATCCCGGTCAGCGAGGAAGAGAAGGGATGCGAGGGCGACCACCAGAGCTCGGACGAAAGCCCGATGCCACGATCGCCCAGCCCCTCGACCACGCTGGGAAACAGCAGCGCCTTGCCGATGGTCACGATCTTCGGATTGAACCCCTGCTGCGCCGCCTGCGACCAGAAGGTTGCGAAATCCGGCGGGATCATGTTGCCGGTGACGATCTCGCAGCCAGCCGCCTTGAAGGCGCTGATCTGGTTCGAAAAATCGTCACTCATCGGCTGATAGCGGCCGGGATCGGTCAGCGCATAGCCGGCCTCGGCCAGCGGCTTCGGCAGGCCCAGTTCGGCATCGCCCCAGGCATTGCCATCGGCATCGTTGGGAAACAGTCCGCCGACCGTCTTCGCCGCGCCGGCGCCGTCCCACATGGCCAGAAAGGCCACGATCACATCCTCCAGCCCCCAGAAGAAATGATATGTATAGTCAAATCCACCCGCCGGATCGCCGCCGCGCTCGAAGAAATAGGGCTGCCAGGGGCAATCGGTGGTGATACAGGGGATTTCGTTCAGTTCCGCCTGATCCGAGACCGGGTTGACCGTGTCCGGCGTCGAGGCGGCGACGATGATGTCGACCTCGTCATCAAGGATCAGTTCGGAGGCGACCTCGGCCGCGCGGTTCGGGTTCGACTGGCTGTCCTTCGAGACAATCTCGACCTGCCAGGCCTTGCCGTTGTTTTCGATCCCCTGCCCGAAGCGTTCCGAAATCGCTTGCAGGATATAGTTGTCGGCCTCGGCGAAGCCGGCCAGCGGGCCGGTCACCGGGCTGACATGGCCCACGCGCAGCACCGGCACCTGCGCATAGGCGCGGGTCGCGCGCAGGATCGCGGGCGCGGCCAGCAAGGCGGCGCCTCCGGTCAGAAAATGGCGTCTTTCCAGGTTCTTCAGCATCTCGTCCTCCCCAGTTCGAGTTTTCGCGGCGCAGGCATTGGCGCCGGTTGCTTGCCTTCACTCCTTCAGAATTCCCTCAAGCTTGCGCAGATGGGTGGTGACGCGGTTTTTCGTCGCCGTCGCGTCTTCCGGGGTCCATTTGCGAAAGCCCTCGCCGCTCTTCATGCCGAGCTTGCCCTCCGCCACCAGCCTCTCCAGATAGGGCGAGGGTCCGGCGCGATCTTCCAGATCGGCAAGCACCGTGTTATGGATATCCAGCGTCAGATCGGTGCCGACCAGGTCGGCGTTTTCCAACGGCCCCAGCACCGAGAGCCGCCGGCCAAAGCAGGATTTCACCACCGTATCGACGGACTCCGCGTCGCAGATGCCGCGTTCGACAAGGCTGATCGCCTCGCGCCAAAGCGCGTGTTGCAGCCGGTTGCCGATAAAGCCTGGCACGTCCTTTTCGACCCGCACCGGCATCTTTCCGGCATCGGCCAGCAGCTCCATCATGACCTGCATTACGGCCTCATCCGTCCATTCGGTTCGGATCACCTCGACCAGCGGGATCATATGCGGTGGGTTCCACCAATGGGTGCCAAGCGCGCGATCCTTCAGGCGCAGGCCAGACATGATCTCGGTGATCGGCATGACCGAGGTGTTCGAGGCCAGAATGCAGGTCTCGGGCGCGTGCGCCTCGATCTCGGCAAAGATCGACTGTTTCAGCGCCATTTTCTCGGGCGCGGCCTCGAAGACGGCGAAGGCATCCTTCACGGCGGCCTCGATGGTATCGACGATCTCGATCTTCTTGAGGATTCTGGCGATCCGTTCCGGGTTTTCGCCCATCAGGGTCAGGCTTTCCGCGACGCGCTGCGGCAATGCCGCGCGGGCCTCGGGCATGGGGTCGGTGACGGCCACAGATTGCCCGGCGCGGGCCAGCGTCAGGGCAATGCCGTGGCCCATCAGCCCGGCCCCGATCACAGCGATCTGAAGGTTCTTCTGCATCGCCTCAGCCCGCCGTATAGCCGCCATCGGCATATAGGATATGCCCGGTGTAGAAATCGCTGGCCCTAGAGGACAGGAACAGAAGCGGCCCGGCCAGATCTTCGGGTTCGCCCAGCCGGCCCTTGGGCACGCGGGTCAGGAAACCGTCACGCACTGCCTTGGCCTGGTCGGTATCCTCGAACATCCAGGCGGTGAGGGGCGAGCGAAAGACCGTCGGTGCAATGGCATTCACGGTGATCCCGCTAGGCCCCAACTCGCATCCGAGCGCCTTGGTGATCCCATCGACCGCCGCCTTCGAGGCGCAATAGGCCGTATAGCCCGCCGGATGTCCCAGCAGCCCGCGGGCCGAACTGACCAGCACGATCTTGCCGCCGGCGGCCTGCGCCTTCATCTGCTTCGTCGCCGCGCGGGCCAGCAGCCAGCTTTGGGTCACATTGGCATCCATCACCGACAGGAAGGTCTCGGGCGCCATCTCGTCGATCTTGGCGACCTTGTTCATGCCAGAAGCGACGACCAGAATGTCCAGCGAACCGTAGGCATCGACCGCGCCCTGAACCAGCGCAGCACAGGCGTCCTCGCTGTCGGGGCGGCTGTTGATTTCGGTCACATCGGCTCCGCCATCGCGGCATTCCGTGGCGATTTCGGACAGGGCATCGGCGCTTCCCGCTGCCAGCACCAGCTTGCAGCCGGCCCCGGCCAGCACCCGCGCGGCCACGGCACCAAAGGCACCCGAAGCGCCGGTGATCAGCGCCACCTTGCCCTTCACATCGAACATTTTCAGCGGATCGGTCACGGACATCACTTGGCCTCCGGCGGATAGGGGATGACGACGAGCATCTTGCAGACATGGTTGGATTTGTTCTCGATCCGTCGGGTCTGTCCGGCGGGAATGGTGCAGCTGTCCATGGCGCGCAGCACCTCGGTTCTGCCGTCCCATTCGAGGGTCATTTCGCCCTCCAGCACAACATAGAGCTTTTCCACCGGCGTCGCGTCCGGCCCAGCCCCGCCGCCCGGCAGGAACTGGCTGTAGCCGATCCACTGTTTGGTGGGGCCGCCCTCTTCGAACCCTTGCAGACGCAGGCCGCTGACACCCCAGTGATTGGGCGCCTCATAGGGTTCTGCATCTTCGAAACGCTTGATCAGCATGCCTTTTCCTCCTCGAGTCAGCTGCTATTCCTCGAATTTCACGACATTCACGCCGGCATCGCCGATCTCGAACCGCATCAGATCCTCGGCCACGACCAGCGGGCCGTCATAGGTGGCGCGCGTCGCCTCGATCAGTTCCGCATCCGACAAGGGCGCTATGCCGGGTCGGCCCAGAAGGACGAGATGCGTATAGGCAGCGAGCCTGGGCGCTGCGGCCGCAAAGACCTCACCCGCCTCCTCGGGCAGCGTATGATGCGCGAGGATCTTCTGGATCGGCGGGCGTTCGGCCAGTTCCGGCCGAGCGGCGCCGACCTCATGCAGCAACAGATCGGCACCCGTCGCCATTTCGATAATGCGGTCGTCTTTCTGGGTGTCGCCGCTGATGACGACGGAATGGCCGTCATATTCGATCTTGTAGGCGAAGTTCGGCGTGATCAGCTCGCCATGATTGACCGCGAAGGCGGTGACGGTCACGCCGCCCTGATCGAAGACCACGCCGTCCTCGGTGAATTCGGTGACCTCGATTTCCGTGCCCGATTGCGGCAGATCCTGATCGGCGATGCGGATCGCGATATCGTCGGCATAGGCAGATTGCAGCCCCGCGACCAGATCCGCCGCACCGGTCGGGCCGATGACTTGCAGCGCTTCGCTACGCGCACCGCCGGCCGGAAGCCAGGAACTCAGCCAGAAATCGTCGAAACCGATCGTGTGGTCGAAATGATAGTGGGTAAAGAAGACATGCTCGACGCTGGAGGGTTGAATGCCGGCCTGTGCCAGCCTGACAACCGCGCCACGCCCGGCATCGAACAGCAGCCTATGCGCGCCGGCCTCGACCAGCGTGCTCTGGCTGAACCGCAGCGGGCTGAGAACCGGCGCCCCGGTGCCGAGCGTGGTGACCACGATAGCCGCCTCCTTCACCGGCTGGTCGGCTTGCTGCGCCCCGGCGGAAACCGCTGTCGACAGCGCGAATGCGGCGGCCAATGCCGATTTCGTCAACAGATTGCCAGTCATCAGCTTTCCTCCTGATCCGGTGCAGCGCCCATCTATTCGCCTTCCCGGCGCGGCTTCGTCGGGTCGCCAGCAAAGCCCTGGGTGACCCCATCGCCGCTGATCACGAAATTCATCAGATCCTGGCCAACCAACAGCGGGCCGTCGTTGGCCCGGTCATCGGAAACGGTGTCTGCCGGTTGCCATGCGGCGGCAGTCGCGAGGTCAGCCAGAGATCGGCCAAACCGTTGATATGGTCGGAGTGATAATGCGTCACGAAAAGCTGGTCGATCGCGCCGGGCGATACACCGATCTGTTCCAGCCGGATCACAGCACCGCGGCCCGCGTCGAAAAGCAGGTTCTGACCCGCAGCATTGACCAAAATGCTTGCCCCAAAGCGGTCGATGCGCGGGTCCGGGGTTCCGGTGCCAAGCAGCGTGACGACAATGTCGTCCTCGGCTGCCTCGGGCGCGATGATCTGCTGCGATGGCTCGCTTTCCTGTGCCGCAGCACCCGTCGAAAGCAACGCGAAAGCCGCTATTGTCGCGAGCATTACCGGGTTTGGCGCTGTTCCATGATCGGTCATGATGTCTTCTCCCCTTCTGTCCACCGGCTATTGCGTCGGAAACAGCGCGGCGTAGCGGATGAATTCCAGCATGTCGGTGCCAAGCGAAGTGTCCTCGGTTCCGATATGCGCAATGATCGAGATGTGGTTGTGGCCGGGCACGACCGATGTCGTCGGCAGGTGGCCGTCTCGGGCGTATAGCGCATCAATCAACTGGCCGGCCTGATCCTGCGCGAGCGGAATATCCAGCTCTCCGACCGCGACCATGACCGGCAGCGCCCGCCCGTCCAGCTGGCGGATATAGGACATATCCTCCAGCGAGCCGGCGGCGGTGTCGTAATATTGCGCGTCGCGTTCGGGATCGATCTCGTGATCGGTCAGGTTGGCCGTCGGCGGCGAGATCAGGATCGCGCCGATCACCCCGTCATCCTCGACCTGCATATCCTCGCGGAAAGCGTAGTCCGCCGCATGGGCCGAACCGGCGGAATTGCCCGCGACGATGATCTTTTGCGGATCGCCGCCATGGAGCTCCGCGTTGTCGCGCACCCAACGGATCGCCGCCGCCATGTCCTCCGGGCCAGAGGGCCATTTGGCCTCCGGCGCGAGGCGGTAGTTCATCGCCAGAAAGACCACGCCATTCCGGGCGAACCAGGGGCCGAGATTGGCAACCTCAGCCTTGTCACCGCGCACGAAACCGCCGCCATGGGCGAAGATGACAATGGGCGCGGTCCCACCCGCATCGGCAGGCTTGTAGATGTCGAGAAGGTTGCGGTCGGCCTCGCCATAGGCCTGATCGGCGACCAGTTCCACGCCTGCGATGGGCATGGCAGGATAGAGCGGTGCGTAGATCTCATGAGTGCCACCGACAACCTCGCGGCTGAGCGTCGTGCCCATGTCGCGGATTTTCTGGGCGATCTCGGGCGTATCGGCGACCTGCGCGATGGCCGGCGACGACACGACCATCAGGCCAGTCAGTGTCAAATAGATCGCAGATTTCATGTCGCCTGCCCCTCCCAAAAGCATCGGACCCGTGATGCGGGCGGCGGTCATGCCGCCCGCGTCGTTCGGCTGGATCAGAACTTCTCGCCCGGCTCGATCCGGTATTTCTGGTCCGGGTTGGTCATCGCGACGAGGCGCACGATACAGCCGTCACCGCGATCCCAGTTCCACGGGAAGAAGGCAAAGGTGCAGCGTTTGCCGGTGACGGCATCCAGATCGCCGCCGACATTCTCAATGCCCATGATACCGTTCTTGAACAGGATGTTGTGGACCGGCTCCCATTCAGGGAAATCGTCTTTCCAATCATTGCCGCCCGACCATTCCTTGTATTCCTCGGCCAGGTGCGGCAGCAGCGGGCCGTTGCGCTGCGGGCCGATGGCGGTGGCCAGCGGATGGTCATTGGCCTGGGTGTCGTGACCGACGACCTTGATGCCCTTCTCGACCATCCACTCGCCGGCCGATTTCACGAAACCGGGGCAATAGGCGAAGTAATCGCCATCCTCATATTGTTTGTGCCAGCCAGTATTGATGATCAGCACATCGCCCTTACGGATGACCTTGCCGCAGGCCTTTTCCAGGTCGTCGCCAGTGATGAATTCCCATTTCTTCTTGGGCAGCGAGACGACGATGCCGGTGCCGAAGAAATGCGGCAGCGGCACCTCGTCGATGAAGGGCGTGCCCTGGACGACATGGGCCGGTGCGTCGATATGAGTGGTGGCATGCATCGTCGTGGTGATGCGTTGCGACAGCACGCCCGACTTGGCCATGTAATGAATGCGCTCGATCTTGGTGTCTTCGAAATAGGGCCAGTTGGGGTTCTGAAATCCGAAACGGTGGCTGAGGTTGTAAAACTCAACTCCCATGGAATTGTCGGTGTTTCCCTCGAAATCAATGCCGCGAACCTTGACCATAAGCAGTCCTCCTCTGATCGCTGAAGGCGCCGAAACCGCCCCAGCGTGATGTAAACCGATTGAACTGGATGTCCTCCCATCCGTCCCGTATAGCGGGCCACATGGCCTGCATTGCGGTCAAAGGAATTTTTACGAAAAAGGGTTAAGTGTATCGCATCGTGGGCATAGTGACGTGGATATCCACATCGCGAGATGTACTAATGGCCCATAGCACAGCAGGCGAGGACGCATGACAAGTGATGAAGGCGCGAATCAGTCGCCGCGAAACGGGATACAGGTAATCGGTCGCGCGGCCGCTATACTGCGGGCGTTGCGTGACGATCCCGAGGGCCTTTCGCTTGGACAGATATCAACACGCGTTGGGCTGGCGCGCTCGACGGTGCAGCGAATCGTCTCGGCCCTGCAGGAAGAGCGGCTGGTCACGACCATTGGCAATGCCGGAATCCGCCTTGGTCCTGAAATCGCATCGCTTGCGGCAGCGGCGAAGTTCGATGCGGTGCCGCTCTGCCGTCCTTATCTGACCCACATCGTGGACAAGACCGGTGAAACCGCCGATCTCTCTGTGCTGCGTGACGGGGTGATGGTCTTTCTCGATCAGGTGCCCGGCACGCATCGGCTGCGCGCGGTGTCGTCAGTTGGGGAACGCTTTCCGCTGACGACCACCGCAAACGGTCGTGCCACGCTGGCGCTGTTTCCCGACGACGAGGCAAGGCAGATGGCCGAGGCCGAATGGTCCGCCAGCAGCGAAAAGCCCGATTGGGACGGTTTGCGCCGCATATTGGCCGAGATTCGCAAGACCGGCTTCGCAAGCGACCGCGACGAACATACCGAAGGAATCTCGGCAGTCGGCATCGCCATGCGCAGCCATCTGGACGAGATCTACGCGGTCTCGATCCCCGTCCCCAGCCATCGCTTCGACCTGGTCAGGGCGCTGGTGACCAAGGAAATCCTGCGCAGCGCGCGCGAGATACGGCGCCATCTGGGCGCGCTCGGGGCGAATTGATCCGCATATGGCAGAACCGGCAAAGCCTGCTAACGTGATTTCATGCGGTTTCGTGGTCTGGATCTGAACCTTCTCGTTGCGCTCGACGTGATGATGCGAGAGCGCAATGTCACGCGCGCATCCGAGAAGCTGAACCTTTCGCAGGCGGCGTCCAGCAATGCGCTGTCGCGGCTGCGCGAATATTTCGACGATGAACTGCTGGTCCGCGTCGGCCGGCGCATGGTGCTGACCGATCGCGCGCGGGCGCTGCAGGCAGAGTTGGAAGAAGTTCTGCGCCGGATCGAGACAGGCGTGATCACCGCGCCCGATGCCCCGCCCCATCGGCTCAAGCGCCGGATCATCGTTGGCACGGCAGACGCAATTGCAACCGATCTTCTGGCCCGCCTGACGGTGAGGCTGGCCTCCGAAGCGCCCGGCATTAAGCTTTTCATTCGCCCGCTTGGCAGCAGCCCGGATCAGGTTCTGGAGCGCGGTGGCGTCGATATGCTGCTGATCCCGCGCCAGTTCGCCTCGGCCAATCACCCGATGGAGGTTCTTTATCAGGAAAGCTTCCGGGTGCTGGCCTGTCGCGAGGGCGCATGGGGCAAGACGGCGATCACGGCCAAGGGCTATCTCGCCGCAAGCCATGTCATCGTCGAGATCGGGCCGGAACAGAAAGTGCCAGTCGACCGCGCAATCATTGAACAGGCCCATGGCCGTCTGAATGCGGCCGTTTCGGTCCCCAGCCAGATGACGGTGCCATGGCATCTGGTCGGAACGGATCGGCTGGGCGCGGTACCCGAAACCGTCGCGGTCAAATTCTCCAAATTGCTGCCCCTGACCTCTTACCCCCTGCCCTTCGACGTGCCACCAAACGTGATCGTCATGCAGTGGAACGCGCAGCGCGCCGATGACACGGGGCTTGCATGGCTGCGTCGCCTGATCGTCGAACTGGCGGATTACCAATCATAGATTTGGTGAATGTAATTCCCCTTGAACAATCAATTTCTGCCGAAGTCGCTCCCTTCCTATAATCCACCCGAGGAGACGCGAATTCTTCCTGCCCACCGCTTCCGGGCCGGGGCTTCGCTGGATGGGAGGTTACTTCATGGAATTCAACGCCTTACCGAGCACACACACGCCCTATGGGATCCGCAACGGCAAGGGGCCGCGGCATCTGATCGGCGGCATGGTCGCCTCGACCTATGCGACTGGCGCGGAAACAGACGGCGCGTTCTGCCTGCACATGCTGACCGGTGGCAAGGGTGCGGGCCTGCCCGTCATCCGTCATGGCGAGGCATTCACCAGCCTGTATGTGATGGAAGGCGCTGTCGAATTGACGATTGGCAGCGACAGCTTCGCGCTGATCGCGGGCGACACCGCCTCGATCCCGCCGGGCACGGATTACGGGTTCCGCATGACGCGGCACCGCACCGTCACCATGATCTTCCAGACCGGCGGCACGGCAGGTAGGCTATTTGCGGCAACGGGTGCGCCCTATGAAGGCTTCATTCAGCCAGCGACCGATCCCGGTAAGGCCAGTGACCTGGCCGGCCATGCCGCCCCGCCCGGCACCGATACCGAGATCGTCGGACCGCTGCCCGACGCGCCCGAATTGCTTCTTCCCGGCAAGGTGCTGCCTGACAGCGCCGCGCCCTATGTCATCGAAAGCGGCGAGGGCGAACGGCTCGTGGTCGCCGACCAGATCTTTACCTTTGCCGGGCGCAACCCGCAGACCGATGGCCGCTTCCTGACCCTGTTCAACGAAGGCCCGCAGGGGGACATGATCCCCCCGCACAAGCATCTGCGCCATGACGAGATGTTTCTCTGCCTCGATGGCACGATCCGCATGAAGGCGGGCGACGAGATCCTGGAGTTAAACCCCGGCGACTGGCTGTTCGTGCCGCGCGGCACACCCCATGCCTTCCAGTTCACCACGCCCTATTGTCGCACGCTCGGCTGGCTGATCCCCGGCATTTTCGAGGACTTCTTCTTCACCCTCGGCGATCCCTATGAAGGCCATGTCTATCCGCAGGAGCCCGGCCCCTTCCGCTTCGACCGGGTGATCGCCAAGCTGGATGAGCTGGACATCGTGCCTCTTGGTGGGCCGCCCGGCGCGCCGCCCAAGGACGGGACCGCGACATGAGCGCCGCTGCCGACACCGGAACCGGCACCCGGCTGGTCGCCGATCGGGTCTATTCGCGGGCCGGCGGCCGGGACAGGCTGGCCGATCTCTATATCCCCGAAGGCGACGGGCCGTTTCCGGCGATCATCTTCCTGCATGGTGGCGGCTGGCGCTTCGGCGACCGCAAGCTGGCCCCGGACCTGAGGCGCTTCTTCGCGGATGACGGCTTCGTCATGGTTTCCATCGACTACCGGCTGAGCGGCGAGGCAATCTTTCCCGCAGCGGTGATCGACACCAGGACCGCGATCCGCTGGCTGCGGAGCCATGCTGCGGAATACAATATCGATCCTGACTGGATCGGCCTGTGGGGGTCTTCGGCGGGCGGTCATCTTGCGGCCATGGCGGCGCTGTCGAATGCAGATGAGTTTGCTTCGGGCGAGTGGACAGATGCGTCGTCCAAGGTTGCCGCCGTGATGGAAGGCTATGGTCCCACGGATTTCCTGCAGATCGACGCGCAAAAAGGCGGCGCTACCCTGCCCGGCGAGGATCCGGAATCGGCCAAGTTGCCGCCGCCCGGTCCCTCTGCCGCCCCGGACTCGCTGGAATCGCTTTTTGTCGGCGGCGCCATCAGCGAGCAGCCGGAAAGGGTTGGTCAGGCCAGTCCGGTCAACTATGCCGACGGCGCGTCCTGCCCCTTCCTGATCATGCACGGCACCTATGACGCCCATGTACGTGCCGGGCAAAGCCGGTTGCTATTCGACGCGCTCAGCGCCGCCGGCGCGCAGGCCGAGTTGATCGAGATCGAGGGCCTCGGCCACGGTTTCCTGAACCGCAATGATCTGGACGATGCAGGCCCGCACAAGGCGCTGACCTACAGATCCGCCACTCCTGACCAAGCAGAGCGCGGCGAGATCCGAATCTTCGACACGATCCTGCAATTCTTCAGGCGTGAAATGACCGGCTGACAAGGCGCGGGCATTGGGGAGCGCCCGCGAGAACCACAAAAAACCAGTCGCAGCGACCCTGCATGTCGCAACCACCAGAAACAGGGCGCGCACGCCGCGCCATGGGAGGATGAGATGACGAAACTGAACGCGCGCAGCGCGGGCTTCGCCCTGATCGCTGGCCATGTCGCAGGAATGATCGACCTGGCGGCCTTGCCGATCTGGGTCGACACGCTGATCGGCGGCTATGGCTATCGTCCGGCCATGGGCGGGGCGCTGCCGACAGGTTTTCTGCTGGGCGCCGTGATCGCCTCGCTTTTCCTGTCGCGCCGCTTTGACAAGGTGCAACCACGGATGCTGGCGCCTGCGGGCTACTGGATTGCAGGAGCTTGCTTTCTGGCCATGACGTTCATGAACGGCTTTGCCATCCACCTGCTGCTGCATCTGATCGGCGGCATGGCCGCAGGCACGGCGCTTTCCGTTGTCCACGGCACGATGGGGCGGGCCGAAAACCCACACCGGATGTTTGCCTATGCTGGGATCGGCTTCGGCCTGTTCTCTCTGCTGTTTCTCGGCGGCGTGCCGCAGCTTATCGGTGTCCTCGGCCCGCAGGCCTTTTTCTATGCCGCGGGCGGCACCATGCTGGCCGCCGCGATCATCACCACGCTGTGGATGCCAGAAGGTTCGGTCCCCGAGACGGTCGATCTGTCCACGCGCTTCCCCAGGCCCGTCCGTTTCGCCATCGAAGGCATCATGGGCATGGCGCTGATCCAGGGGCTGGTCTTCAGCTATCTGATCCAGGTCGGCAATGCGCGCGGCTTTGGCGAGGGCAATGTCGAGATCGTGCTGATCCTTCTGGGCATCGTGAACCTGTTCCCGCCCGCCCTCGCGGCATTGCTTGAAAACTGCCTGCCCGCAATCGGCGTCAGCCGTGTCGGCCCAATTGTGCAGGGCGTCTTCGCATTGCTGATCATGCTGTCGGGCAGTTTCATGGGCTATGCCGTTCCGGCGATCTTCTTCGCCGCCGTGATGATCTTCACCCATACCTTCGTCTTCGGCTTCATCGCCCGCCACGACCCAACCGGCAGCGCCGTTTCGGCCACGCCCGCCATGCTGATGACCGGCTCGGCCGTGGCGCCCTTCCTGGGCGGGGCATTGGTCGAAATCTTCGGCTTCGGCGCCATTGGCAGCTTCGCCGCAATTGTCGCCATCGCCTGCTCCTGGCTGTTCGCGCGAGCCGGTCAGGCAGCGGGGGAAACGGGCGGGACTGCACCTGCGACGAACTGACCGACATACACCTCGCCTTGCCGCCGACGGGGGCTGCAACACGACACTGCAAGTCCAGCGACGAGCGATTTTTTGTGTGCTCACAATATTAATGGAAAAGGGAGGAGGAACCCTATGAACATCCACTGCAATAAGCCCATGATAGCAAGCGCCTTAGCTGTCGCGACTTGCCTCGCGACCGGCGCGGCCGCTGCGCAGGAAAGACCGAATATCATGGTCATCCTCGCCGACGATCTGGGATACACCGATCTGGGCGTGACAGGCGGCGAAATTGACACGCCCAATCTGGACAGTCTTGCCGGCTCCGGCATGCTCTTCACGAATGTGGCGGTCGCCCCTTCATGTTCGCCGACACGATCCATGCTGATGTCGGGTACCGACGCCCATCTGGCCGGTCTCGGGCTGATGTATGAGATGCCAAAGGCACCGAACCAGCTTGGGCAGCCGGGTTATATCGGGCACCTCAATGACTCGGTTGTCGCCTTTCCCGCAGTCCTTCAAGCTGCTGACTACAGCACATTCATGGTCGGCAAGTGGCATCTTGGGATGGACGAAGGCTACCTGCCCAATGATCGCGGCTTCGATCAGTCCTTCGTCATGGGCGTCGGGGGCAGCGACCATTTCGCACTGCAAAAAGGGGTTGGTCCCGACCGGCCGATCAGCCCCTATTTCGATAACGGAGTCCCGGTCGAAAAGCTGCCCGAAGGCTTCTATTCGACGGATTTCTACACCGACCGGATGATCGAATATCTTGGCGACGGCAGCGAAGAGCCCTTCTTCGCCTATGTCGCCTATACCTCGCCGCATTGGCCGTTGCAGGCGCCGGAGGACTGGATCGACCGCTATGCCGGGCGCTATGACGAAGGCTACGAAGTGCTGCTTGAACAGCGGATCGAATCAATGACCGATCTTGGGCTGTTCCCCGAGAACGCGCCGATCAACGAATTCGTCGTGGGCGGCAACCAGCGGCCATGGGACTCGTTGTCGGACGAGGAGAAGGCCCGCTCGTCTCGCAGCAAGGAAATCTACGCCGCCATGGTTGCCAATCTGGACTGGAACATCGGTCGCCTGATCGACCACCTGAAAGAGACCGGCGAATATGATAACACCCTCATTCTCTTCCTCTCGGATAACGGCCCGGACGAGAAGGACCCGCGCTTCATCTGGGGCATGTTTCCCGAGGATGTGCATTCGCGCACGCAGAACGATCCTGACAGCTCGACCGGGAACTGCGGCTTTCGAGTTGCGTATTCTGTGTAGGCGAACTGACGCCGGAATTGCAGGAGGCGCGACGGCTTCCCGCTACCGGCCTCATCAAACGTTGACGTGGCGTTGATGTGTTTGCGCGCTTGTGGTGCCCGACTATTTCAGTCTGCACCCAAGCGTTTGATATATTTGGATTTTTTGGTTGCGGGGGTAGGATTTGAACCTACGACCTTCAGGTTATGAGCCGATCAAGGGGGAAAATCGGAAAGTGAGTGATTTCAGCACTTTACGAGACAACCGTTTGATTTCTTGCGATTTCCATTCCGACATTCAACCTCATCACGCGGCTTTCGGACGCACAACCCGCGCCAAAACTGCAGCCAAGGGTTGAGGTGGCGTTGAGGTGGATTTTTTGTAGCAATCAGAACATCGCGAAACGTCGGCCGCAGAGAGCTCATTTTCGGTAGTTCTCTGACCAATTTCAGTTCTCTCCTTGCCAAGAACATACCATTATCGAACCGCAGTCACTGCGGGCATTTAAATGAAAGCGATCTCCCTTCGTCGAACACTGATGACACGGGAGAGGGGCCGCTAATTAATGACAAACACGGCCCAACTTTGTCATTGCAGTTCAACCTCCCCGTCAGGGTTTGCTTTGCGCCCGACCATACGCTTCACCAGCCCCTCGACGTCGTCGATGAAGGTATAGACGACCGGAATGACCAGCAGGCTGAGGAAGGTCGAGGTAAACAGTCCCCCGATCACGACCGTGGCCATCGGCTGGCGGAAGCTGGGGTCGCCTTCGACCAGGCTGAAGGCAGCAGGCGCCATGCCTGCGGCCATTGCGATGGTGGTCATGATGATCGGGCGGGCGCGCTTGTGGCAGGCATCGACCAATGCGTCGAAGCGGGACATGCCGCCACGCCGCGCCTCGATGGCGTATTCGACCAGCAGGATCGAGTTCTTTGACACGATCCCCATCAGCAGCAGAAGCCCGATCACCGCCGGCATCGAGAAGCTGGTACCAGTGATCACCAGCGGGAACAGCGCACCGCCAAGCGCCAGCGGCAGCGCCATCAGGATGGTGAGGGGTTGCAGGAAATCGTGGAACAGCAACACCAGCACCGCATAGACGCACAGGATCCCGATCGCCATCGCGGTGGCAAAGCTGGTGAACAGTTCGGACTGGCGCTTCAGATCGCCCTGTTCGACGAATTGCACGCCGGAGGGCAGGTTCCGATAGGCGTCCAGCTGCTGCACCTCGCGGTTGACATCGGAGAGGTTACGCCCGTTCAGCTCAATCGTGACGCTGACATTGCGCGAACGGTCAAGGCGCTTGATCTCGGACGGGGACGACCCGATGGTGACATCCGCAATCGCGCCAAGCGTGACATTGCCGTCATTGCCCGCAACCGGGATCAGCTTGATGCGGTCAAGCGACGCACGGGCGCTTTCGTCCAGTGTGACCCGGATCGGCACCTGTCGTTCGGGCAGGTTCAGTTGCGACAGCGCGGCATCGTAAGCGCCCGAAGTCGCGACCCGTATCGCATCCGACAAGGCCTGCGAGGTGACGCCGTAAGACGCCGCCACAGCCAGATCCGGCGTGATGACCACCTCAGGCGATTGCAGCGCGGCCGATGAGGTCACATTGCCAATGCCCTGAACATTTTCGCGGATCGCGGCCTCCAGATCGGTTGCGGCCTGTTCCAGCGTATCGGAGTTGTCGCCGGCGAGCGTGATCTGCAACTCGGTCCCGTTTCCGCCGGACCCCACCTCGACCCGCGCGCCTGCGATGCCATCGACGGCCTCGCGGATATCAGCCTCAATCTGGGTCTGCGAAACGTCGCGGTCGTCGATATTGGTCAGATTAACCACCAGCGTGGCCGATGTGACCGAACTGGAACCGGACGAGCTTGTATCGCCTGTCGAGGCCGATCCCGTCACCTGAAACACCCCGGTCACATGCTCGACCCCGGCAAGTGCGGTCGCGGATTGCACGGCAATGGCATCGGTTTCCCCGATGGTCGAGCCGGGCTGGGTGGTGATGCTGACCTGCGTCTGGCTGTCGTCGGATGCCGGGAAGAAGCCGGTCGACAGATGGCCTAGCATCATGAAGGTCAGCCCGAAGAAGCCCAACACGCCCAGCACCGGGATCCAGCGACGGCGCAAGGCGCCGCGGATAACGCGCAGGTAGTTGCGCATGATCCAGCCGTCGCCCTTTTCGGCCTTGGGCTTGGTTTTCATCAGATAGGCGGCCATCATCGGCGTCACGAACCGCGCCACCATCAGCGAACAGAAAACCGCGACCGAGGCCGTGATGCCGAACTGCTTGAAGATGATGCCGGTGATGCCGGACATGAAGGCGGTGGGCAGAAAGACGGCGATCAGGGTGAAGGTGGTGGCGATGACCGCCAGCCCGATCTCGTCGGCTGCCTCCATCGAGGCCTCATAGGCGGGCTTGCCCATATGCATGTGCCGCTCGATATTCTCGACTTCGACGATGGCGTCATCGACGAGGACGCCGACCACCAGCGACAGTGCAAGAAGCGTCACCGTGTTCAGCGTATAGCCCATATATTCCATGACCAGGAATGTCGGGATCACCGAAAGCGGCAGCGCAATGGCGGCCAAGAAGGTCGCGCGCCAGTCCAGCAGGAACAGGAAGACCACGATCACCGCGATGATGGCACCTTCGTAAAGCATGGTCATCGAGGCTTCATAATTCTGTTCGGTCGGAAGGACGGTGTTATAGGCTTCCTCGATATCGACCTGCGGGTTCGCGGCGGCAAATTCATGCATCGCCTCGCGCACGGCCTCGGTCACGGCAAGATCGGAATAGCCCGTCAGGCGCTTGATCTGCGCGGCGATCACCGGCTTGCCGTTCAGATAGGCCAACGAGGTCAGGTCGGAATGCGTGTCGGTGACCTTGCCCAATTCATCCAGCCGGACCCAACTGCCATTCGACAAGGGGATCGGCGTCGCGCGCACTTCATCGACATCATCGGCGGCGGCCAGAACGCGCAGCGACTGGCTTTGACCGCCGATATCTGCCTTGCCGCCCGACAGATCGCCCTGCACGGCTTCCAGCTGGGTGTTCACATCTTCGGCCGTCAGTCCAAGACCGTTCAGCAGGTCCGGGTTCAATTCGACCAGAATCTCGCGATCGACGCCGCCAAGCCTGCCGACCTCACCGACGCCATCGACGTTCATCAACGCGCGTTCCATGTCATTGTCGATGAACCAGCTCAGCTCGGCATCGCTCAGCCGGTCGGAACTGACGGTAAGGGTGATCAGCGGCGAAGACCCGATACTGTCCTTTGATACCGTCGGCGCATTCATTTCCGATGGCAGATCACCTTGCGCCTGATCGACGGCGTTCTGTACCTCGTCCTGTGCGACCTGCACATCCTTGCCGACCTGATAGGCCACGGCGATGCTGACGCTGCCATCGGTGATGGTGGTGGTGACGGAATCAAGCTGCGACAGACCGGTCAGCTGATCCTCGATCTTGCGCGCCACCTCGGTTTCAAGCTGGGCCGCGGCAGCACCGTCAAGCGTGGCCGAGATATTGATGGTCGGCAGAGTCATGTCGGGGAAGTTCTGCACCTCCAGCTTGTTGAACGACATCAGCCCAACGATGGTCAGCAGAATGAAGGCAAGGATTGGCGGAACAGGGTTGCGGATCGCCCATGCGGAAATGTTCATTGGCCGGCCTCCTCGCCCGATGCGTTGTTCGGGGCACTGGCCTGTTCGGCGGCATCTTCTGCAACATCGGTGACGGTCACGGTCGATCCATCGGACAGGAAAGACCCGCCCGCCTGAACCACCTGCGCATTGGCATCGAAATCGCCCAGCAATTCGATCCGGTCATCACGGCGGCGCCCGGTCTCGACCCGCTCGCGGCGCACTTTCGTCTGATCCTCGGGGTCAAGGACGAAGACATAGGAAAAACCGTCCAGCAACACGATCGCGGATGACGGCACATGCAATGCATCGCTTTCGCCGGTGACCAGCGACCCGCTGATCATGATGCCGGTCTTGGGATCCGGCCCATCTTCCGGCTCGTTCAGCGAAACATAGACCTTGACCCGGCCATTCTCCTCGGACGCGGCGGGCGCGATCCGGCGGACCTCTCCGGTCACCTCGCCCAAGGGTGACGGGATGCTGACCGGCGTGCCGACCTTGATCGGCAGAAGCTGACGCAGCGGCACCTCTGCCTGCCATTCGATGCGGTTGTCGCGGATCAGGCGGTAAAGCTCCTCGCCCTCGCTGACGACATCGCCCATCACGGCCTCGCGCGAGGAGATCACCCCGCCATAGGCCGCGTTGATCCGGGCATGTTCCAGGTCCAGCTGAGAGGACGCAAGCTGCGCCTGAGCCGAGGCCAGTTCGGCCCTGGATTTGCGTTCGGTCGCGTAATATTCGGCGGCCTCCTGCTTTGACAGAGCGCCGGAACCTGCGCCGTCAAGCTGGCGCGCACGATCGGCATCGGCGGTCGCTAGATCCAGTTCTGCCTGGGCAGATTCAACAGACGCCTCAAGCTCTGCAATGTCGTTTTCCAGCGAGGCGTGCGACAGTTCGACCAGCAGGTCGCCCTGCTTGACGGTATCCCCGACATCAGCGGTCAGCGTCTCGATCCTCTGATTGCCCAGTTCGGAAGAAATCACCACCTCTTGCCAGGCAGCAGTCCAGCCGCTGGCCTCGACCTCCTCGGGCCAGATATCGGTTTGCGGCGCGGCGACCGTGACCGTCAGCGCCGACGGGGCAGAGGACTGTTCGGCGGTGCTGGCCTGTGCTTCCTCGGCCGGCGCTGCGGCCTGCGATCTGGTGTAGAAAAGATAAGCTGCCGCTGCGGCCGCAATCAGCAGAATGAACAGGAGAAATTTCTTCATCTCAGCCCTCCGAGGCGCTGGCTGTCTGTGTCTGGGGCTGTGTCTTTGGCGCCGGACGCGACCACCCTCCGCCAACCGCCTTGTAAAGCGCGATCCATTGGCGCAGGACGGTTTCGCGCTGCGAAATCTGGGTCAGTTGCGCCGTCTGCACCTGACGCCGCGCTTCCTCGCGATCCAGCAGGGTTGACCAGCCGACGCGCCACTCCTCGTCCGCCGTGTTGAAATATTCCTGATACTGTCCAACCATCGCGCCTGCGGTCTGGACGTTGCTGGATGCGGCGCTGATGCGCGTCAACGCATTCTCGACCTCCTCGACCGCTGTCAGAACGGTCGAACGATAGGTCTCAGCGGCCAGAATGGCATCGGCATTCGCACCCCGCACAGCCTCTCGTCGCTGGCCGCCATCGAAGATTGGCAGATCCAGCGCCGGCCCAAAGCTCCAGCTAGAGGGGTCGGTGACCGTGACGGATCCATCCAGCGTAAGCGAGGGATAAAGATCGGCCTTCGCCACCTTCATATCCAGCAGTTCAGCCGCGAAATTCGCCTCTGCCGCGGCGACATCGGACCGCTGGCGCAGCATATCCGACGGCACCGAGGTCACGCGGAACCCCTTGACGATAGGTAGCGCCGATCCGGTGCCGAGAATCGAACGGACCTGGTTTTGCGGCGCGCCCACCAGCGTTGCCAGGGATTGGGCGACGACCTCGCAATCGGCGGCCTGATCGGCCAGCGAAATCTCGGCGCTCGAAACGTTCGCACGGGCAAGCGCCAGTTCGGAATCCGCGCTCAGCCCCGAGCCGGCAAGCTCTTGCGTCGAACTCAGGGTCTGCTTTTGCGATGCGACGGCGTCGCGGTAAACGGCTTCGGATGCGCGGCAGGCGCGGTACTCGATATAGGCGTCGCCCACTTCGGCGGCCAGCGTAACATAGGCGCCGGCGAAATCATATTCTTCGGCCCGGGCGCGCAGCCGGTCGGCGCGGGTGCTGTTGCTCAGCTTGCCGAACATGTCCACTTCCCAACTGGCATCGACCAGCCCGCTATGGCTATTGCCGGTCGCTTGGTCGTCACCGCCGCTGCGCGTGCCGCTCGCCTGCCCCGTCACGGATGGGTAAAGATCGGCCGCAGTCTGTCCCGCCTGCGCGCGCGCGGACAGGACATTGGCGGCGGCGGTGCGCAAATCAGGGCTGGACTGGGCGGCCAGCCGCAGAAGCTGGGTCAGGCTGGCATCGCCGAATTTTGTCATCCAGTTCATATCCAGCGCCGGCCCGCTGCGCGGCACCGCGCTGGTAAATTGCGCTGCAACCGCCTGCTGGGGACGCGGTTCGACCGTCGGAACATCACAACCCGCGACAGATAGCGCCGCGACAAAGGCATATTGAAATCTCATCGGCGACTCCGAAGCTTGCTGGAACCTATATGAGAGAGCTGCATGTTAAGTTGTGTTAAGATTCCGTCAAGAAAGGTAAAACTTCTCGCAATAGGCATTCTCTGCGATAGGATCCCGGCCAGAATGACAGGGGATAATGCCGATGCCATCGGTGCTGCTGATCGACGATGACGTGGAACTGGTCGCGCTGCTGAACGACTATCTGCAGCAAGTGGGCTTTACCGTCGCGACCGCCCATGATGGTGAGCGCGCCTTGGGCGCAATTGTGGATGCTCGCGCTGAAATCGTCGTCCTAGATATCATGATGCCGCGCCTGAACGGGCTGGAGGTTCTGCGCCGCATCCGTCGGGAAAGCAATATTCCGGTGCTGATGCTGACGGCGCGCGGCGACGAAATCGACCGTATCGCTGGACTTGATCTGGGCGCTGACGATTATCTTGCAAAACCCTGCTCGCCCGGCGAACTGGCCGCGCGCATCCGCGCCATCCTGCGCCGGACAAATACTGCCGCTGGCCCGCAAGGCATGGTGGCTGAGGGCCCCCTGACGATAGACCAGCAGCGTCGGCTGGCCAGTTGGAATGGTCAGCGGCTGTTACTAACCGGAATCGAATTCAGTATCCTGGAAGTGCTCGTCGGTCGGATGGGCAGACCCGTATCGCGTCAGGATCTGTCACTTCAGGCTCTTGACCGACCGCTTGCACCCTACGATCGTTCTCTGGACGTCCATGTTTCTGCCATCCGCCAAAAGATCGGCACGTTTGACGACGGCCGTTCGCCCATTATCAGCGTGCGGGGCGTCGGCTATCAGTTCGTGTTGGAATAGGGCAATGCTGCTGCGCATATTTCTTCTGATTTGGGGCACGATCTTTCTGACACTGGTGTCGTTTGCGCTGTTTATTCACCTCGCCAACTGGCAAACGCCACCACTTGTCCGAAACGATGTAACGCAGGAACTGGCACTGGCAGCGCTTGCCCGCCTGACCCAAGAATATGGTGCGGACCAGGCGCTTGTCGAATGGCAGTCGATGGCTTCCGTTTTTGTTCCATTTGTAGCTACAGCGGATGCCGACTGTAATGCGGAACTCAGCATTGCAGATAGCGCAGGCCATTGCTTGACACTCACAGGACCAGAGGCGCCATCAACCATTATGGATGAGATTCGGACGCTGACATTGCCGCTGTCGTTCGGCGCGCTCATCAGTGCCATTGCCGCCTATCTTGTGTCACGACGGATGACCCGAGAATTTTCAATCTTAAGTCAAGGGCTGCGAGATCTCGCGGATGGTCGGTTGAAGACCCGTATCACACCGGTTCTGCGGCCACGCGATCCCTATATGACCGACCTTGCTAATGCGTTCGACCACGCAGCTTCGCAGTTGCAATCTTTGTCGGAAGGTCGTCAGCGGTTGTTCCACGATATCTCTCACGAGATCCGTTCTCCGCTCGCGCGACTGCAGGCAGCAATAGCCCTTCTGGAAAAGCAACCGCAAAGGTACCAGACCATGCTGCGCCAGATGGGTACGGACATCGGCAGGCTTGATCACCTTGTTGACGAAATCCTGACGCTTGCCCGGCTGGAACAGGACGAACCCGTTCTGACCCGAGAGCCTCTGGACATTGTGGATCTGCTTGAACCGATCATTGACGACGCTAATTTCGAAGGCGAACGGCGCCAGATAAGCGTCCGTTATGAGGGACCGAACCATCTGCCCCTGACCGGCAATGCTGAGATGTTGCACCGCAGCTTTGAAAACGTGATCCGCAATGCGCTGACATATTCGCCGGACAAGGGACAGGTGAGCATCAATGCGCGCGCCGAGCCGAACCAAATCAGCGTCAAAATCGCCGATACGGGGCCAGGCGTGCCGGAAGAAGAACTTGCCAACCTGTTCGAACCGTTCGTGCGCATCGGCGACACCATGCGTGCAAAAGGCGCTGGTCTTGGCCTCGCGATTGCCTCACGTGGCATCGAATTGCATGGGGGCACCATCACCGGCCAAAATCGAAATGGCGCCGGTCTTGTCATAGCACTACACATCCCGCGGGACGCCTAGAGCTTACCAAAACTTGCGAGCCATATTGCGCGCGGCAAGATATCCGCCTTCAGAGCAAAGGAGAAGCATGCCATGCTCGTCATTGCCAGCACGGCAAATGGCATTTATCCGAAGTAGTCCGCAAGAGCGCCGGGCTGCGCGCCGAAGACATGTGCTGCAATCCGCAAGGCTTGGCTTTCAGGAGAATGGTTTCCACGCAACCAGCATGGATGACATCATCCGCGCATCCGGCCTTTCGGCAGGGGCCGTCTACGGCTATTTCAAAGGCAAGGATGAGCTCATACTGGCTGCCGCCGATGCATCGATGATGGAACTGCGAGAGGAAATTGCACCGCTGCTTCGCAATCCTGTGCAATCACCCGGCGACTTCCTAAAACGCGTCAAGAAAGCAATCGACTCGGTTTCCGATCGCGGCCCCATCGACTTGCGGCGCATGGCGGTTCTTGGTTGGGCGGAAGCCCAATGCAATGAGGCGCTACGCCAGCGATTGAGCTCACATTATGGCGATTTACTGGCGCGTATGACCGACATCGTCGAGGCTTGCCAGGAGCGTAGAATCGAAACAAACGCCGATGCCATAGAAACAGGAAAGCTAATGCTGTCAGTGCTGTTCGGAACGTTCGCCCAAGCATCGATTTGGGCAGATGAGGCTGACACGAGCATATTCAGCGCACTTGAAGATAACATTTGATCTTTTTTAGAACAGAATCTTATCAAAGAAGCTGCTTTCCTAGCGCCAGTCGCAATTAAGATACCGGCACGTTTCGCCCGAGGATCCGCCACCTTCCGCCTCCCTGCCGGTCTGTCTGGTGATGTATGACTTGCCATGCGCGCGAGGCTGAGCCTCATGTGGGATGCAAGAAGGAGGCGCTGGGCATGGTGAAGCGATTGAGACTGAACGAGAAATCGGTACGGGAGGCGGCGCCGGAACCGGGTCGGGACTATCAGATCTTTGATAGTGAGGTGCGGGGATTTGCCATCTGCATCTATCGCTCCGGCAACCGGGCCTTCACGCTGGACTACCGCCATGCCGGGCGGCAGCGGCGGATGACGCTTGGGCGCTGGCCGGAATGGTCGACGGCAGCGGCGCGGGAACGGGCGAAGGAGCTGCGTCGTGACATCGATGCCGGGGGCGATCCGCTGGGCGCGAAGGAAGACGGGCGGGATGCACCCCGGTTCAGGGATCTGGTTGACCGCTATACCGAGGTGCATCTGCCCAATCTGGCGAAGACCAATGCGTCCGATCAGCGCTCCATGCTGACCAAGCTGGTCGGGCCGGACTGGAACAACAGGCTCGTCACGGAAATCACGCCCTATGATGTCGAAAAGCTGCTGAACCGGATCGCCGAGGGCCGGTGTCGTCCCCATAAGGCAAAGCCGAACAACCGGGCACGGAAACTGCAGGGATCGAAACCGACGCCGGTGCGCGCAAACCGGGTCGGCGAGGTGCTGCGCAAGATGTTCACCTATGCGCAAAGCTGGGGCTGGCGCGAAGACAATCCGGCCTCGGGGTTTCGTCGTAGGATCGAGAACCCGCGCGAACGGTTTCTGTCGCAGGAAGAGATCCGGAAACTGGCAAGAGCGCTGGACGCGGCCGAAGACCGGCGGGCTGCAGATATCATCCGGCTCTGCATGCTGACGGGGGCGCGAGTGGGCGAGGTCCGGCAGGCGCGGTTCGAGCATTTCAATCTCGAACATCTCAGCTGGTCGAAGCCTGCCAGCATGACCAAGCAGCGGAAGATCCATCGGCTGCCGATCTCGGACGAAGCGGCTGCCATCGTCCTTCAGCGCCAACTGCTGGTGCCGCGCGGCTGCGTATTCCTGTTTCCGGGCGATGTGCCCGGCCAGCCTGTGAAGGAAATCCGCCGCTTCTGGCATCAGATCCAGAAGCAGGTGAACATTCCCGATGTCCGCATTCACGACTTGCGCCACACCTTCGCCTCGCTACTGGTCAGTGGCGGTGCGTCACTGGAAATGATCGGAAAGCTCTTGGGTCACAGCCAGACGCAGACCACTGCGCGCTATGCCCATCTGATGGACTCGCCGCTGCGCGCCGGGGTCGATGCCGTGGCCAGCGCCTTCCGGGCAAAGCCGGTGCTGGTGCATGATGCCGGGGCGCAAGATGATCAGGCGCGCAAAAGCGCCTGACCAAACGTCGGCCTCTCGCAACGGGCGCTATGGGGTTTCCCGCAGCGCCCGCCAGATCGGGGTCAGTCGCCTTCGGATCGTACTCTCATCAGGTATCTCGCGACCCGGAGAGGTCTTTGCGAACCAGTCCTGAACTTCCGCAACCCATTCACCCTGCGTTGCAGGCAGGCCATCCTCGTGCAGACGGACCATCTGCGAGATATAAAGACCTTCCCAGTCATAGCGGGATGGCGCACCGCCCGGATCTGCCGCACGCTTGGCGAGACCGTGGGCAATCTCGAACTCGTAAACCTCACTCGCGAGGATCAGCAGGTCGGAGGGTTCGACGGTGATGTGATTTTCGGGATCCGCGATCATCACCCAGTCCTTCTGGCCAATTGGTCGAACCCGCCGGATCACGCGGCGTTGCGGCCCGCTGGCCCAGCGCCGGAACATGCTGAGGATATCGACCACGGGCACCACGACCAGCCCTGACAGAATCGTCCCGTTCTGCTGGATCGGCTCGATCGCCATGACGACCTCGGGCTTTCCGTTGATGGCCCAACCCGCCAGATCGTCGAGGCTGCAATCCCATCTGATCGCAACTTCCTGAACCGTGAAAAACGTGCGTTGCGGCAATCCCATCTTCTTTCGTCTCCCTGCTCGTAGGCGCTGGGCTGCCCTTCTTCCGATCCCAAAGCGCCTTGCCTCAATCCTCTCGCGCGCAGACACAGCTTTCCCGATCACGGGCCTTGCAAAGGCTCGCGTCGCTCGACCGCATCCGGCGTGATTGGCCGACTTCTTCACCACCAGAACGAGACTTGTCCAGACGATTTCACTGGGGACAACCGACTCTTTGTTCTTGACATGTTCCAGCCCCAACAAAGGCTGAATCTGACACCGGCGACCGGCAGAACCGGTTCTGCCGGTCGCCGGATTTTGCCTCTTGACAGCCTGTCTCGCAATGCATGCGCATCGCCAAACCCAGCAAAACATGGGGTGGCATAACCTCCGGGAGGTTACGCCACCTTCCGCCTCCCTGCCGGGCCTTTTTATGTGATTGTTCTTCTCCCCGTCAGCGGCCCGGTCCGGGCGATGCAAGATGGAGGCAAGAGCATGACACAACCCATGAGTGCGGAACCGACGGTTGAACCGCGCCTGCTGCGCGGCTGGATCAGCCGCTACGATCTGGCGCAGGAGCTTGGCCTCACGGTCGATACGCTGGGGCGCTGGGAGCGGCGGCGGAAGGGTCCGGCCTGTGTCCGCGCCGGTCGCAAGATTTTCTATCGGATGAGCGTGGTGCAGGACTGGTTGCAGTCGCAGGAAATGCCGCGGGTCACCGACGCGAAACCCGGCAAGGCGCGGGGGCGGAAATGAACGCTATGTCCCAGATTCCCGATGCCGCTATCGATCATAGCTCTACGACCGATACTGCCTGCCCGCCGGACTGGCCCGCCCAGCGCCTCTCTGAGGCCCGGGGCATTGTCGCCGATTTCGTCCATCACCCGGACAGCCTGATCATCCTGGCCTGCCGCGCCATCGCCGCGCACAGCCCCGAAGATCAGGAACGCCGGGAAGCGCGGGCCCTCGCAGGGCTGCTGATCTGTGTCTCCAAGCGTAAGGCGAAAGGCGGTGACGCATGACCCGTCGAACACCCGAGGCCGATATCCAGCGCGCCATTGTCCACACATTGCGGATCGTCCTGCCCCGCGATGCCATCATCCACCACTCGGCCAACGAAGTGGGCTCTGGCGGCAAACCCGCACGCCAGCGCCAGGCGATCCTGACCGGCATGGGCGTGTTTCCGGGCTTTGCCGATCTGGTCGTCCTGACTGGCGGGCAGGTGTTGTTTCTGGAGGTCAAAAGCCCGTCCGGCCGCCTCAGTCCGGCCCAGAGAGCGTTCCGGGACATGGTGAAGGCCCAAGGGTTCGGCTGGGCGCTGGTCCGCTCCGTCGAGGACGCGCTGGGCGCGCTCGCCGATCACGGCATCACGACGCGCGCCCAAGCGCTAAACCCGCGACGGAGGGCCTGCGCATGAGCCATTTCGCGACCAACTGGGCCATTCTGCAGCGCGGGCTGAAGCCGGCGACCAAGATCGTGCTCTGGCATCTCTGCGACCGACATAATCCCGATTTCGGCTGCTTCCCGACGCAGGCGCGACTGGCCGCCGATTGCGAGATCAGCCGGTCCGCCCTGAACGACCATCTCCGCAAGCTGGAACTGGCTGGTCTGATCCGGCGCGTGGCCAGTGTCGATCCGGTGACGAAACGCCAGCAGCCGACCCGCTACATTCTGGGTTTTGAAGACGGGTTCGAAGATCCCGAATCCGACCCGTCTCCGGATTTCGGACATGGCGAATTTCCCGGGTTTTCGGGTGATGATCCTGACGGTGAAACACGCCCGATGTCGGCCAATGCCGTGAACCCGTGTCCGGAAACTGGACACGGAGCCGTGTCCGGATTTCGGGCGAAGCCGTGTCCGGAAAATGGCGATTTCCGTGTCCGGAATCCGGACACTAACCCTGTAAGAGAACCATTAAGGGAACCAGTAAAGGAGGAGGAGGGCGCGCAAGCGCGCGATGATCGATTTGAAGAGTTTTTTGGGGAGCTGCTCGACGCGCTGGGTTTGGACACCGATGCGGGGCTTCCCGGCTGGTGGCAGGGATGGCCACCCCGCGAACATGTCCGTCGCTGGATTACCGATCTCGGCCTGACCGAGGACCGGATCATCGCCTTGGCCCGGGACAGCCGCAGCACGCACCCCAATCCGCCGGACGGTCCTCGGGCGCTGGACAGGGCGATGGAACGGGCGGCAAGAAACGCCGGAGCCACGAAGCCCGCTGAGTGCGACAAGCACCGCAAGCGTGGCGGCAAGCCAGCCGACGCGCCGCGCGCCAGCATGGACGAGATCGCGGAGTTTTACGCCGGGCTGGTGAACGGCGACGGCTACCTGCCCTCCAACGCCATCTCGAACACGGTGCGCAATGCCATGTTGGAGCGCGGCCTGGTCACGGCCGAGCGGCTGCGAGAACGGGGTGTTGCATGAGCATCCATTCCCGCTTCTCAAACCGCTGCAGCACCCGCACCCGACGCGCGCTGGGCGTCCAACAGGTGCTGGAATGGGCCCTTCGCACCGAGAAGGCCCGTCTGGAACTTCCCGAGCCACCCGATCCCGAGCGCAGCGAATGTTTGGGCTTCGGCCTCGAATACGTCCTGATGCAGCGCGCCGCGCTGGGCTGCCGGATCGATGGCGGGCGCTACAAGCCGGGCAGTTCCACCCACGAGGATGCCGAGGTTGTTGCAGCCTGCGTCGCGGGATTACCCACATCCCTCGGCGGCATCCGCATGGCAATCCGCATCGCCGAACTGGCCCGCGCCGGGATGACACCGGATTGGATGCCCGGCGCCGTGCCGCGCTGCGTGCCCGTCGAGATGAAGCGCAACCAGCATGGCGAGCGCTCGATCACCGTTGCGGTCGGAACGACCCGGGTCCTGTCGCGCGGCAAGTGGCGGACGGTCGAACTCCGCGCCTGCCCGGTCACCTGGTCACCGCACCCGGACCAGATTGCCGCCGCGCGCCGCCACTACGCGCAATGGTGGCTGGCGCTGGACTGGGTACGGGACGGGCTCATTGCGGGCGGCATGCTGCGAAGCATCGACGTGACTGACGCGATGCCGAAACGGCAACCGTGGGCGCCCCGCCCGAGACGCGAACAATTTGGCAACAAACCCGGTTGACAGAGCTGCCCCTCTTGACTCATACATCAAACATCGAAGACGAGCGCCCGGAGAACAGACCCTCTCAGGCGCTTTTCGCAAAACCCCTCCAGCCCTCCCCCCTGCCTCGGTTCCTCCCCGGCGCTGTTCGTATTCGGGGGGGCGCAGCGCGGAAGTTTGCCAGCGTCAGGCGATTTCACCGGGGAAGCCAGGCGGAATCCACCTGAGCCACCAGCGCGTTGTTTAGACAGATAAAACAAGGTCTTAAGCGCCTTCACAGGGTGGATTCCTTCTGGATTCCGGGTGGATTCCAAGGATCCACTTGGCGGAAGCCACCGCCACCGGAAGCCAGCAGGAAGCCACCCGCTGGAAGCCACCCAAAACCACAGGACGACCCTGCCCCATGGACCTCGCCTTTGCGCCGCGCCAGATCGAGTTCTGGCCAATTGAGCGCCTGCGCCCCTATGCCCGGAACGCCAAGATGCACGGGTCCGATCAGGTGGCGCGTATCGCCGCCAGCATGGCGCGTTTCGGCTGGACCGTCCCCTGCATGGTCGGGGACGATGGCGAGTTGATCGCCGGTCACGGACGGGTGCTGGCCGCGACGGAGCTGGGGCTTCATGAGGTGCCAGTCATCCGGCTGGGCCATCTCGACGAGGCGGAGCGTCGGGCCTATCGGATCGCGGACAACAAGCTGACGGAGTTGGGCGACTGGGACGAGGGGCTGCTGCGGGACGAGGTGGCCGGGCTGCTGGCCGATGATTTCGACCTCTCGCTGCTGGGCTTTGCAGAGGACGAGCTGGAGGCCCTGCTTCAGGATCCGGATCTCAGCGATGACGGAGCTACGGCGGGCGAGGACGAGGTTCCCGAACCGCCCGCGGATCCGGTCTCGGTGCCGGGCGATCTGTGGCGGCTCGGGTCGCACCGGCTGATCTGTGGCGACAGCACCAGCGCCGATGTGGTCGCCAAGCTGCTCGGCGATGTCCGCCCTCTGCTGATGGTCACCGACCCGCCCTATGGCGTCGAATACGACCCGTCATGGCGGAACCAGTCCGGCGCCTCGGCCACCAAGCGGACCGGCAAGGTGCTGAACGACGACCGAGCCGACTGGCGCGAGGCTTGGGCGCTGTTTCCGGGCGATGTGACTTATGTCTGGCACGGCGCGCTGCATGCCACCACCGTCGCGGACAGCCTGATCGCGGCGGGCTTCGATATCCGCTCGCAGATCATCTGGGCCAAGGACCGGCTGGTCCTCAGCCGGGGCGATTACCACTGGCAACACGAGCCCTGCTGGTATGCCGTGCGGAGGACCGGGAAGGGCCACTGGGCCGGGGATCGGAAACAGACGACCCTCTGGCAGATCGCGAACCGGGATCAGGATGCGGAAACGGTCCACGGCACTCAGAAGCCGGTCGAATGCATGCGCCGCCCGATCCTGAACAATTCCAGTCCCGGGCAGGCGATCTATGAGCCCTTCATGGGCTCCGGCACCACGCTGGTCGCCGCCGAGACCACCGGCCGGGTCTGTTACGGCATCGAGCTGAACCCGGCCTATGTCGATGTGGCCATCGCTCGCTGGCAGAACCTTACCGGGAAATCCGCCGTCCTTGATGGCACCGACAAGACATTCGCCGATCTGACAACCTCCCGACGCTGAGACCATGAATGACCTGGCTTTACCTGCCCCCGGATGCGTTTCCGGGACCGATGACACCTGCCTGTTCGGGCTTTCTCTCTGCTCCGGCGCTGGCGGGATCGATCTCGGCCTCACCCTCGCTTTGCCCGGATATCGAGCTGTGGGCCATGTCGAGCGGGAAACCTATGCTGCGGCCACTCTCGTGGCACGGATGGCGGACAAGGCCTTGGATCAGGCTGTTATCTGGGACGACATTGCCACCTTCGACGGCAAGCCTTGGCGCGGCGCGGTGGATATCGTCTCTGCGGGCTATCCGTGCCAGCCGTTCAGCGTGGCGGGCAAGCGCCGGGGCGCAGACGACCCGCGCCACCTTTGGCCGCATGTCGCCCGGATCATCGGCGAGGTTGAGCCGCCCTTCGTCTTTCTCGAAAATGTCGCCCATCATCTCCGCCTCGGCTTCCCCGAAGTCGCCAGCGGACTGGTCGCGCTGGGCTACCGGCTTGCGGCAGGATTGTTTACGGCGGCGGAAGTCGGCGCGCCCCATCGCCGCGAACGGCTGTTCATCCTCGCCATCCGGGAAGGCCACGAACTGGCCGACCCCGCGCGCCTGCTCCGGCACCCGGTCGAGCGGCGGGAACCGGACGGAACTGTTGCGCCTCTGGCCGACGCCCCGGGCCAGCGCCAAGGAGAACCGGCAGACGAAACCGACGCCATCGCAGGCGGCGGGCAAGCACGGGATGAATCTCGCGACGACGGCGGCGATGTGGCCAACTCCGCAGACCGACAGCTTTCGCAGTCGGGGCGGTGCGCGGAAACACGAGAAGGGGCTGGACGGGATGGCCCGGGACTGGCCAACGCCGCGGGCGACGGATGGCAGCAAACCGAGCGCGGGCAACCGCAAATCAGCCGATCTGACCCATGCCAGCCAGATGTGGATGACGCCTACGGCGCGCGATCACAAAGACGGGGCGACGACCTTGGCGAACACGCCGGTGAACGGCCTCCTTGGCCGCCAGGTCCTCACGACGCCGATGGCTGGCAGCGATACCTCCGATCAGCGCCGGACGCTGAACCCGCTATTCGTCGAGGCGCTGATGGGCTGGCCCAGCGGGTGGACAGGCTCCGCCTCTGTGGGAACGGCGTGGTCCCCCTGGTTGCCGCGCATGCGATCCGAACTCTGGCGTATCAGTTGCTGCAAGATGGATGAGCTTGTAGGATAAAAAGTTCAAAGGCAGCCTCGAGCCCGAAGAGGACGTCCGCTTCTGCCCCGGTTGCTTCTGGCCCAGCCTTTCAGGTGTCCAGCATGTCCCATTCATCTCCGAGCATCCAGCGAATTGCAGACAGCTTGCCGCTGAGCATGCCCCATTCGAAATCAGTCCACGGGCCCAGTTCTTCTGGGTAACGTTCTTCTGCGGATTTCATGGCGGCAATCATCCCGTCCCATATTTCGTCGACGATCATTCCGCGCCGCTGCTCGATTGTAGCAGCCTCCCAAACTTCCCTCGGGACCCGCTTCTCCCTGCCGCTTTCGACAGCGTCGATGATGCCCCACTTGCGACCGTACCAAATCTGCGTTGTCAGCTTATCCTCGGCTTCAATCAGCTCAGAGAGTGGCCGGAACTCTTGTCTGAACTCACGCTCGAATGTGATTTCTTCGATCAGGTCGCTAGCGTGCTCGTTCAGGAGCGCGCCGAGATTAGTCGAATAGCGCGAGTGTGCGTCACCAAAGAGAGCAGCGAGGTCCGGATGTGGTAGACGCGTGTCAGCACCCTTCTGGCTGAAATCGTGGATGTTGTGCGTGATGAACGCGAGTACGTCCTCAACCTTCCGGTGCGCAAGAGCGTCGATATACGTCTCAATGATAATCGCGTCTCCAATGCCATTGATCTGCCTATGGAAAGGCGCAACCTTAGCAATGGCTCGGTCGGCGGCGCGGGCTTTTATGTTGTCGCTGGCTAGGATCAATTCAGTTGTGGCAAAAAGTCTCTCAATCAGGCTCACCACTTCGTTCACCGCCTCTCCGCCAATTGAAATGCGGTGATCTATCTCGTTTAGGCGACGAAGAACCTCGTCTCGTCCCTCCTCGGGTCCAAACTGCGAGACGGCATCCTTTACCCGCTTGAAATGGCCCGACAGGCTTGCACGGCTCGATGCCATCACTCGGTCGCGGTTTCGGGCAAATTCCTCCGGGATGATCTGCGGCAGGATCAATTCAACCTGACCGGCCTCTATCAGCGCGGAAAGAGCGTCGAGCAAAGGCATATGGCGTGGATCCTTCGTGAGATCCAGCCATACGGATGTATCGATTAAAAGTCTGAGTTTCATCCTTGCTCCATATGAAGGTGAAAACACAGCCTTAGCACTGAACGGCCGCTCCGTCCCGCTTTGCCGCCATTCAACGGGCTGATCCTATCGGATCGCTCGTTCGACATGCCCGGCAAGTCGATAGACCCGACCGCGCCCATCGACTTTTCCGGAGGTCACCTCCAGCCTCAGCTTCTTCTTCAGCAACCCGGAAATGGCACCCCTGATGCTATGGTGCTGCCACGATGTCGCCTCGGCGATCTCTGCAATGGTCGCGCCCTCCGGCGCCTGAAGCATGGCGATCAGCTGGGCCTGTTTGGTGCCGGGGCGCTGGGCGGCTGCGATGGCCTCGGGCTTGGCATCGCGCAGTCCCGCCATGGTCCCGATCACCACCGGGTCGATGCCAATGGCGTCCAGCCCGGCATCGGTGGCGATCAGCGTGGTGCCGTGCCCGTCGCCGGTCTCACGCCAGAGAGGTTCGTTGCGCCGGAGGTTGGCCTCTACCTCTTCGAGCCAGCCGAGCTTGATCATCCGGCCGATGGCCATCTTCGCCGCCGCGCCATGCAGCCCCTCGGGCAGCGGCAAAGCGAGATTGCCCGGCCGGGCGCTGGCCCGGGTCAGGATCAGGGTCCGCGTGTCGGTCAGTTTCGTCATCATTTGCTCCGTGCATCGCCGCCGCGCGCTGCGGTCGGCTTCTACGGAGCCGGGCCCCGCATCGCGCGGGGCGCAGCAAGTGGCACAGGCCATCCGGTCAGGCCGCGTGTTCGCCCTCGCGGAAGACGAAGTCGCTGATCTGCTTCAGAAGATGGGCCTGATATTCGAGGCTGCCAACGTCGGCCCAGTTCAATCGCTCGGGATCGGCACCGAAGTGATCCTCGCTGAAGGCCTGCAGCCGGGCGAGCATCGCGTCGGTTTCCGCTTTCTTCGCAATGAATGCGGCAAGGGCGGCGTCATTGGTGCGGGCGGGCTTGCGGGTCATGTCTATGCTCCGGTTCATTTCGTGGCGGCGGCGAGGCCAGCGGCATAGGCCTCTTCCAGCGCGCTGCGGATCGCCCAAACCGCGACAGCGTGGAAATCCAGCGCGTCGCGGTTGCGGGTCTCCAGCGTTTCCAGCCCGTGGAAATGGCGCTGGGCGATGTCGGTCAGCAGCGTGTCGGTGGCGCGTAGGTTCGGCTGGTTCATGATCCGGCTTCCGGAGGTGAGTTGCATCGCATTCGCACCATCAGATTCGCTCTGATCTGCGACCACATCAAGTAAATCACGAGCAATTTCATTGCTTTATAATCACGAAGGGCAGCGCCGATGCAGGGCATGAGCGAACGGGCCTATGCGGCCCATGCGGGACTGTCGCGTGGGGCGATCCAGAAGGCGCGCAAGAGCGGTCGGCTGGTGCTTTTCGCCGATGGCTCCATCGACGCGGCTGCGTCGGACGCCCGCCGCGCGGCAACCACCGATCCCGATCAGCAGAGCCGGTCAAACGGTGGTGCCGCGCGGCAGGCAGCAATACCGGAACGAACTTCACGGCCTGATACCAACCTCGCCGCCCCGTCGATCTCCGGTCCGGGTGACAGTTCCTCCTATCTGAAAGCCCGGACCGCGTTGACGGTCTATCAGGCGCAGGAGCGTCAGATCGCCATTCAGAAGAAGAAGGGCGTGCTGGTCGACCGGGCACGGGCTGAAACACTGGTCTTTCGCCTCGCCCGGCAGGAGCGCGATGCCTGGGTGACCTGGCCCGCGCGCGTCGCCGCGATCATGGCGGCGGAACTCTCGGCCGAGATGGAAAAGACCACCGGGGAAGCAGTGAGCATCGGCACCGGGGTGCTGCAGAGGGTGCTGGAAACCCATGTCCGAGACCAGCTCACCGCCCTCGCCGACCTCAAGGTTTCTCTTGAATGATGAGGATGGGGACGGCGATACCGCACCCGACCTGAGCTTCGACGGCGCCGAAGATATGTTGCGCGCCTGGTCGCGCGGGATCCGCCCCGATCCCGATCTGACCGTGTCGGAATGGGCCGACAAGCATCGCTGGCTGTCGTCGCGCGCGGCGGCCGAGCCCGGTCGCTATCGCACCGCCCGAACGCCCTATCTGCGCGAGATCATGGAGGCGCTCTCGCCCGGACACCCGGCGCAGCGGATTTCCTTCATGAAAGCCGCGCAGGTCGGCGCCACCGAGGCCGGGAACAACTGGATCGGCTTTGTCATCCACCATGCGCCGGGGCCGATGCTGGCGGTGCTGCCGACCGTCGAGATGGCCAAGCGCGCCTCGCGCGGTCGGCTCGACCCACTGATTTCGGATTCGCCTGCGCTGCGGGATCGGGTCAGCCCGGCCCGGTCACGCGATGCCGGGAATTCGATGCTGTCGAAGGAATTTCCGGGCGGCATTCTGGTGCTGACCGGCGCAAACAGCGCGACGGGTCTGCGGTCCATGCCCGCGCGCTACCTGTTTCTGGACGAGATCGACGCCTATCCGCCCTCGGCCGACGAGGAAGGCGACCCGGTGACGCTGGCCGAAGCGCGCAGCACCACCTTCGCGCATCGCCGAAAGGTGTTTCTGGTCTCGACGCCGACGATCCGGGGGCTGAGCCGGATCGAGCAGGAATTCGAGGCGTCAGATCAGCGGCGCTTCTTTGTCCCCTGCCCGCATTGCGGCACGATGCAATGGCTGGAATTCGAACGGCTGCGCTGGGAAAAGGGCAAGCCCGAGACCGCCGCTTATGCCTGCAACGCCTGCGATCAGCTGATCGCCGAGCATCACAAGACGGCGATGCTGGAGGCGGGCGAATGGCGCGCGACGGCGTTTTCGGCCGATCCGCACCATGTCGGTTATCACCTCTCCGCCCTTTATTCTCCCATCGGCTGGAAAAGCTGGGAGCAGATCGCCCGGGAATGGCTGGCGGCGCAGGGCAATGACGAGATGCTGCGCGCGGCGCGCAACACGCTTCTGGGCGAGACCTGGGTCGAGCGCGGCGAGGCACCGGAATGGCAGCGGCTGGCGGATCGCCGCGAGGCGTTTGATGCCCAGATCCCCGAGGGCGGTCTGTTCCTGACCGCAGGGGCCGATATCCAGAAGGACCGGATCGAGGTCGACATCTGGGCCTGGGGGCGCGGGCTGCAGAGCTGGCTCGTCGATCACATCGTCATTCCCGGCGGTCCGGACAGCCCGGCGGCATGGGCGGAGCTGAGGAAGATTCTCACCCGCACATGGCAGCACGCGCATGGTGCGGTGATGCCCATCGCAAAACTGGCCATCGACACCGGCTATGAAGCTGCGGCGGTCTATGCCTGGGCGCGGGCGCAGGGGTTCGAACAGGTCGTGCCAGTCAAGGGCCTGGAAGGCTTCAACCGGGCGACACCGGTGTCTGGGCCGACCTTTGTCGATGCCACGGTCTGCGGCAGGCGCCTCCGGCGCGGTGCCCGGCTCTGGTCGGTGGCCACCGCCACCTTCAAGATCGAGACCTATCGCTTTCTGCGGCTGGAACGACTGAGCGATGAAGAGCGAGCGGCAGGCCAGCCCGATCCGCCGGGGATGATCCATCTGCCGGACTGGGCCGACAGCGAATGGCTGAAGCAGCTGGTGGCCGAGCAGCTGGTCACGGTCCGCAACAAGCGCGGTTACGCCCGTCAGGAATGGCAGAAGCTGCGCGAACGCAACGAGGCGCTGGACACCCGTGTCTATGCCCGCGCCGCCGCCTGGATCATGGGCGCGGATCGCTGGGACGAGCGGATGTGGCGGCAGTTGGAAGACCAGGCGGGTGTCGCGCCGCCGGTACCGGATGCGGGCGGCACCGGCATCAATGCCAACCCCGCCAGTGCCGACGCCACCGACCCGCCTGCCCGTCAGGCGGGTGCGCCACCAACCACACCGCGCCGCAAGCGGCAAACATATACACCGCGTTTCATGAGGTGAGAGATGGACATCGACCGGATGCAGGCGCTCTTGACCGCGCTGCAGGAAGCCCGGTTCAGCGGCCTGCGTTCTGTCAGTTATGACGGCAAGACCCTGACCTATGGGTCCGATGCCGAACTGGCCAGTGCCATTGCCGATCTGGAAGCCCGGATTGCCCGCGCCGCTGGCACCAACCGTCGCAGGCGCTGGGGCACCGTCGCGACCAAGGGGCTCTGAGCCATGGCGTTCGACGGCATCCGCGCGCGCCTCGGCGCGATCATCGGCGGGTTCGATGCGGCACAATCACACCGACGCCTGCGCGGGTTTCGGGCCTCCCGCGCCCATGTGAACACGCTGATCGCAGGCGCGGGCGAGACCATCACGGCGCGGGCCCGCTGGCTGGCACGGAACAATGGCTATGCCTCGGGCGCCGTGGAAGCTTTCGCCAGCAATGTCGTGGGTGATGGGATCAAACCGTCATCGTCGATTGCGAATGCGGCACAGAAGGAGGCGCTGCAGAAGCTCTGGCTGGCCTGGACGGACGAGGCCGATGCCGAGGGGCTGACGGACTTTTATGGTCTCCAACGCCGTGCCGCGCGCGAGCTGTTTCTGGCGGGCGAGGTGTTTCTGCGGCTGCGCCCGCGCAGACCGGACGATGGACTGTCGGTGCCGCTGCACCTGCAGATGCTGCCCTCCGAGATGCTGCCGATGGATCTGAACCGGGAACTGCCCGGCAGCGGGTCCATCCGTCAGGGCATCGAATTCGACGGCATCGGGCGGCGGGTGGCCTATCACCTCCTGCGCCGCCATCCCGGCGACATGACCGATCCGGGGCTGGTGGGGGAAACGGTCCGCGTCCCGGCCTCGGAGATTGTCCATGTGCTGGACCCCGTGGAGGCCGGTCAGCTGCGCGGCGTGTCCCGCTTCGCCCCGGCGATTGTGAAGCTGTTCACGCTGGATCTTTATGACGATGCCGAGCTGGAGCGGAAGAAGACGGCGGCGATGTTCGCGATGTTCATCACCTCGCCCGCCCCGGAAACGCCGCTGGAACCGGCGGAGGAGGATCTGGAGGTGGAACCGGGCCAGGTCGTCCGCCTCGATCCGGGCGAGGATGTCTCGACCCCCGCCACCCCGGATTCGGGCTCGACCTATGAGCCCTTCCAATACCGGACCCTGCTGCAGATCGCGGCGGCGCTGGGCATTCCCTATCCCTACCTGACCGGCGATGCGGCGCGCGGCAACTTTTCCAATACCCGCGTGGCGCTGCTTGACTTCAGGCGCCGGGTCTCGGCGATCCAGCACAGCGTCATCGTGCATCAGCTCTGCCGCCCGGTCTGGCAGCGCTGGCTGGATCTGGCCGTGCTGTCGGGTGTCGTCGATCTGCCGGGCTATGACCGCGACCGCCAGACATACCAATCCGTCAGTTGGCTGCCGACGCGCTGGGACTGGGTCGATCCGATGAAGGACGCCTCGGCCGAGATCCTGCAGATCGAAGCCGGTCTCAAATCCCGCAGCCAGGCGATTTCCGAACGCGGCTATGACGCCGAACAGGTCGACCGCGAGATCGCGGCCGAACGGAAACGCGAGGCCGCGCTGGGCCTCGACTTCCGTCGCCCCGGATCGCCCGCACAGGGGCCGAAGGATAAGGCGGCTGTTGGTGGTGCCGATGCCAACGACGGCAAGAACGATAACGAGGATCGCGTCGCCGACCCTGATGACGACACCGAAGACGATGCCAGGGAGGACCTCTGATGCATCACGCCCAGATCGCCCAGCGCGCCTTCGACACGTCGCTGATGATCGCCCCGGCCAAGGCGCTGGCCTTTCTCTCCGGCCTCGGACCCCGGATCGCCGGACAGGAAATTCGCTTTGACAGCTTGACCGTCGCCGAGCCCGAACTGACGACCACTCGGCAAACCGCCTTCGCCTCGCTGATCGGCGGAGATCTGGTCGGACGTCATGGTGACGAAGCCGACGCGCCCTTCCCAGTCGTCGACGGTGTGGCGGTGATCGCCATCGCAGGCACGCTGGTCCATCGCGGCGCCTGGATCGGCCAGAGTTCCGGCCTCACCTCCTATGAGGGCCTCGCTGCCCAGATCGACGCGGCGGTGTCTGACAATGCCGTTCGCGGCATCGCGCTGGAAATCGACAGCTTTGGCGGCGAAGTCGCCGGGGCGTTTGACCTCGCCGACCGCATCCGCACGGCGCGGGATACAAAGCCCGTCCATGCCTTTCTGGCCGAACATGCGCTCTCGGCGGGCTATGCGCTGGCCTCGCAGGCGAACCGCATCACCCTGCCCCGCACCGGCGCGGCGGGCAGCATCGGCGTCATCACCATGCATACCGACATGTCGGGCATGCTGGCCCAGAAGGGCATGGCGGTGACGCTGATCCATGCCGGGGCGCGCAAGGCTGACGGCAATCCCTATGCCGCGCTGCCCGAAAGCATCCGCGACCGGCTGCAGGCCGAGCTGGAGGATCTGCGCGTCCTGTTCGCCGAGACGGTTGCGGCAGGGCGCGGGGCGAAGCTCGGCAAAGAGGCGGCGCTGGCCACCGAAGCGGCGATCTTCCGGGGCGCGGCGGCTGTCGAAGCCGGTCTCGCCGATGCCGTGGCCGATCCCCGCAACGCCTTCCGCGCCTTTGCTGAAAGCGTGAATCGCCCGGCTGGGCAGATCGGGCGGACACCAGCCACCCAGACCCTTTCGAACCCTCACCCCAAGCAGGAGATGATCATGACCGATCAGACGGAAGCCGATGCCCAGACGCCGGACCAACAAGAGCCGAACGCCACCACGCCGTATCAAGCGAGCGCGCCGACGGCACAGGAACCGGCGGCAGCGCCGCCCGCGCCCGGCACCGCATCGGCTGGGGCCCCGACCGATGCCTATGCCATCCGTGCCGAAGCCGCCGAAGTGGCCTCGATCTGCGCACAGGCCGCAAAGCTGGGCGTCACCCTGGACGCTGCCGATGCGGTCCGGCGCGGCCTGAAACCCGATGCCCTGCGCGGCCAGATCCTCGACAGCCTCGCGGCCAAAAGCGACGCCAGCGGCATTCTGGCCAGCGCGCCAGCGCCCACAAATAAGCCGAGCCCGCTCGTCGCTGCCGTCCGCAAATCCGCCGACAGCGCCGCGCGCTGATCACCTGACAAAATCCGGAGACCAAGATGCCCGTCCTGATCCAGCCGCCCTCCATGGGCGATGCGCTCAAATATGAGCTGAACCCCAATTATACCCGCGAGACCGTTACCTTGGCCGAGGGCACCGAATATCCGGCCGGCGCAGTTCTCGGCCGCGTGACCCTCAGCGGCCGCTACACGTTAGCCAGCCATGGCGGCAGCGATGGCGCGGAAACGGCCGCGGGCATCCTGCTGAATCCGGTCGATACGCGGCTCTCCGAGGCCACCGGCATTCTTCTGGCACGCGGCCCGGCGATCCTGTCCCGCGACGCGCTCTTCTACGATGGCAGCGTCGATGACGCCGCCAAGATCGCTGCCAAACATGCCGAGCTGACCGCGCTGGGCATCGTCATCCGCGACAGCGCCTGACGGATTACGAATCCGCCCGGCGGTTACGAACCGGCCCGGGGGTCTCGGACCCGCCCGGCGTTTTCGGACCGGCACGGGGGTCTCGGACCCGCTCGGCGGTTTCGGACCGGCACGGGGGTCACGGACCCTCCCGACCAAGATCCTATCTTCCCCTTCCCCGACAAGGCTTCCCCATGACCATCATCCGCAATCCCTTCGATGCCGGCGGCTATTCGCTAGCCGAGATGACGCAGGCCATCAATATCCTGCCGAACCTCTACACCCGCCTCGGCGAAATCGGCCTCTTCCGCTTCGAAGGCGTGTCCCAGCGCAGCGTCATCATCGAACAGATCGAGGGCGTGCTGAACCTGCTGCCTTCGGTGCCGCTGGGCGGTCCCGCGACCGTCGGCAGCCGCGAAGGCCGCGCCATGCGCAGCTTTGCGCTGCCCTGGATCCCGCATGACGATGTCATCCTGCCCGCCGATATTCAGGGGGTTCCGGCCATCGGCGCAATTGACGAGGCCGATCCCCTGGTCGCGGTGATGACCCGCAAGCTGACCCTGATGCGCCGCAAGCACGCGCAGACCCGCGAATATATGGAGATGAACGCGCTGCGCGGCATCGTGAAGGATGGCGCGGGCACCACGCTCTATAATTACTTCACGGAGTTCGGGCTCAGTCAGATCAGCGTCGACTTCGTACTCGGCACCGCAGGCACCAACATTCAGGGCAAGGTCCGCGAGGTCCTACGCGCCATCGAGGACAATCTCTTGGGCGAAAGCATGTCCGGCGTCCATGCCCTGGTCAGCCGCGAATTCTTCGACAAGCTGATCTCGCATCCGAAGACCGAGGAAGCCTACAAGTTCTACGCCGCGACCGGCGCCCAGCCGCTGCGGCAGGATGTGCGCCGCAACTTCCCCTTCGCGGGCATCCTCTTCGAGGAATATGCAGGCGCGGTGACGCTCTCGACCAAGGCATCGGAACGGCTTGTCCCGGCCAATGAGGGCATCGCCTTCCCGACCGGCACCATGGACACGTTTACGACCTATGGCGGTCCGGCGAACCTGCTGGAAACCGCCAATACCATCGGCCTGCCGCTCTATGCCCGCCAGCATCTTGACCCGAAGGGCCGCTGGATCGATCTGATGACCGAGGCTTCGATCCTGCCGGTGAACAAACGTCCTCGGCTGGCGATCCGGCTGCACAGCTCGAACTGATGAACGCTTTTGCTGCCGCCATGGATCGCATCTTCGGCCATCCGGACATGGGCATCTCCGCCGTCTGGATCGCGGGCGGCACGTCGGAGGAACGCCCGATCCGCCTCATCCGACGCGCGCCGGACCGGATCACCGAATTCGGATCGGCGCGGATCCTGTCGGAAACCCTCACCGCCGATATCCGGGTCAGCGATCTCCCCGACCCCCGGCCCGGCGATCTGATCGTCATCGGCGCCGACAGTTTTTCCGTCCAGGGCGAGCCGATCCGCGACCGCGACCGGCTGATCTGGACCGTGGAACTGGTGCCCGCATGAGATTGAAGCTCGATATCGATCCCGATCTCGTTGCCATGATGCAGGCCGAAATCAAGGCCGGCGAAAAGGCCGTCACCGGTGCCATGCGCGAAGCAGGCGCGGGCCTCAAGACCGCATGGCGCGGCCAGATCACCGGGGCCGGGCTGGGACGCCGGCTCGCCAATTCGATCAGGAATGCAACCTATCCCAAGGCAGGCGAGAGCCTGAACGCCACGGCGCTGGTCTGGTCGAAGGCCCCGGTCATCGTCGGCGCCCATAATGCCGGACCGCTGATCCGTTCCCGCGATGGGTTCTGGCTGGCCATCCCCACGGAAGCCGCCGGGAAATCCCTGCGCGGCGGGCGCATCACCCCCGGCGAATGGGAACGTCGCACCGGGATACGCCTGCGCTTCGTCTATCGCAGGCGCGGGCCGAGCCTGCTGGTCGCCGAGGGGCGGCTGAACACCAAGGGCCGAGCGGTGGCATCGCGCTCCAAAACCGGGCGCGGACGCACCACGGTGCCGATCTTCCTGCTGGTGCCGCAGGTCAGGCTGGCAAAACGGCTGGATCTGGCACGGGATGCGGAACGGGCGGCGGATGCGGTGCCGGGGAGGATCGTGGGGAAGTGGGTGGAGAGGAAAGCTGGGTAACGCCTGCTTTTCTCAGGAAACCGCCGATTATTCGCGGCCCAGACCCCAGTTTCGCTCTGGGTCGTTTCGACGATTCGGGTGCGTTTCAGGTTTGTCCTGTCCCCGCCTGTTGCCATCCTCGTCGATCCACCAGCAATAGACCTCGCCTGAATAGCGTGTGTTGCCGCTATTCGATAAATAGGCTCCCGTAGATTGCTTGTGGCACTCCAGCCCTCCAATGCGCATAGAGCCGAATTTACCGTAGCCAAGCCGCCGAAGAAAAATCTGATCGATCAGGCCAGCGGTGATTTCGTCCGGTCGAGCCAGATCCGGGTTCGCGGCGATTTCATCCAACCGGGCTTCGCTGGCCTCCCAGTCGGCAAGTTTCCTTGCGACCTTGCTCCTAAACGCCGTTTCAGTGGCCGAATATGTCTCAAGCCCAAGTATATCTCGCGAGCGTGGAGGATTCTGCTTTATCTTGCCGTCCCGAAACAGAGCCACCAGTACGCGTGCCCCGACCGGTGATGTTTTCTGCACCCAGCCGTCACGCCATGCAAGGCTACGATCGCGACCATCGAAGGAGCCCGCTCCGTGGGTTCCGTTCTCGATAGCCTGGCGCAACGCCTGCATGGCCAGCCGGGGCTTAACGTCTGGAATCATTGCAACGATTTCACTCAGGCGGTCCATTTCCGCACCCTCGATCGCATATCGCTCTGCGGCTCGCTGCTGTTCCGAAATCGACATTCTTTCTCCTGTAGACCTGTTTGGGCGACATAAGCCGTCAGATCCTGAAGGATCAACCTCTCCTGCCAACGCAAAACAAAGTGCTCATGCCCACCATCCGCGAAACCATCCTCACCGCACTTCACGCGCGGCTATCAGAATTGCCTGCGACCGCACTGCGCGGCGACGTCCTGCCTGAACGCGTGCCTCCCGATGGCCTCCTGATCCTGCGTGACGGCGAGCCGGGCGAGCCTGAGGTGACGCTGTCGCCGGTTGCCTATCACTATCAGCACCGTGCCGAGATTGAGGCAGTCGTTCAGGGCGCCGACCGTGATGCGACCTTCGACACCGTCTGCGCCAGCGTCGGTGCGGTGCTCGCCGCCGACCGGACGCTGGACGGTCTCTGCGACTGGGTCGAAGCTGAAGCGCCGCGCCCGGTCGATCTGCCCGTCGAGGGCGCCGCGAGCCTGAAGGCGGCGGTGATCCCCGTCATCCTGCACTACACCACCGCCGACCCACTCGGCTGAATCACCCTAAAATCCGAGGAGAACAAGATGGCACGAGCCCAGGGGGCGCGGGCGCAGATGGCGCTTGCGTTCGAGACCGTCTATGGCACGCCGCCCGCGGGCGGCTTCAACAAGATGCCCTTCGCCAGCACTACGCTCGGCGCGGAGCAGCCGCTGTTGAACTCCGAACTCTTGGGCTATGGCCGCGATCCGCTGGCGCCTATCAAGGATGCGGTGACGGCCGACGGCGATATCGTCGTGCCGATTGATGCCGAGGCGTTCGGCTTCTGGCTAAAGGCGGCCTTCGGAGACCCGGTCACAACTGGCACCGGCCCGTGGACGCATGAGTTCCGGTCGGGTGCCTGGTCTCTGCCCAGCCTCTCCATCGAGACCGGCATGCCCGAGGTGCCGCGCTATGCGATCTATTCGGGCTGCGTGCTGGACCAGCTCAGCTGGCAGATGCAGCGCTCCGGGCTGCTGACCGCAACCGCCCGGCTGGTCGCGCAGGGCGAGACGGTCGGCACCGTCAGCAATGCGGGCACGCCCGCGCCCATTGATCTGAAGCGCTTCGGGCATTTCAACGGAACCATCACCCGCAACGGCGCGGTGCTGGGCAATGTCGTCTCGGCCCAGATCACCTATGCCAACAATCTCGACCGGATCGAGACCATCCGCGCCGATGGCCGCATCGATGGCGCCGATCCGTCCATTGCGGCGCTGACCGGCTCCATCGAGGTCCGGTTCGCCGACAGCACGCTGGTGACGCAGGCCCTTGATGGCGATCCCTGCGCGCTGGAATTCTCCTATGCCCTGCCGTCGGGCGAGAGCTTCAGCTTCACCGTGCATGCCGTCTATCTGCCCCGCCCCCGGATCGAGATTTCCGGACCGCAGGGCGTACAAGCCACCTTCGACTGGCAGGCCGCGCGCGACAGCGCGCTGGGCCGCATGTGCACCGCCACCCTGATCAACGACCGCGAGGAATACTGATGCTGACCTTGGACCTGAGCAATGAACCGCGCTGGCACGATCTGGCCCCCGGAGTCCGGGTGCGGCTGCGCCCGCTGACCACCGCGCTGATGGTCGCCACGCGCAGCGATCCGGATGTGGAAGCTGTCCCCGACGAGACCAGCGATGAGACCCGCGCGTTGATCTTCGCCAAGGCGCTGGCCCGTCGCGCGGTGCTGGCCTGGGAAGGCGTCGGCGATGCCGAGGGCAATGCCATCAACCCCAGCCCGCAGGCCATCGACGCTCTGCTGGACATCTGGCCGATCTTCGAAGCCTTCCAGCTGGTCTATGTCTCGAGGGGCCTGCTGCTGGAACAGGAAAAAAACGTCTCCGCGCCCTCGCCGACTGGGCATTCGGTGGGGGCGACAGCTACTGCGCGGCCTGTACGCAATGCTGCGAAGACTGCCCGACGCGGCAAAACCAGCCGCTGACATTCGAGGGCTGGCAGGTCTGGGATCTGGTCGGGCGGCTTGGCGGTCAGCTGCGGGCGCTGCCGGGCGCGGTGATCGGCTGGGATCTGAACGCAGCGCTGGGACTGGCGGCGGCGCTGGGCATCCCGGCCCCGGCCGCAGCCGAACTTCTGCCCATCGTCGAGGCGGTGATGGTCCGGAAGATGAACGAACAGATGGAACGGTGACATGGCAGAAAAACGCGTCAGCGTCCGCCTCGCGGCGGTGGGCGGACGGCAGGTGCGTGCGGAGTTGGAGGGCGTCGGCGAGGCCGGATCGCGCGGCTTCGGGCGGCTCTCGCGAGAGATGGAGGCGGCGAATGCCCGCATGGCCGGGTTTACGCGCAAGGTCGGCGTGGCGGCTGCCGCTGCCGTCGCCGCAGCCACGGCAGCGGGCATCGCCATGGTCCGGTCCGGGCTGCAGACGGTAGATGCGCAGGCAAAACTGGCGCAATCGCTCGGCACGACGGTTGCCTCGATCCAGACGCTGGAGCGCGCGGGTGAACTGGCCGGCGTGTCGATGTCCGGCATCGAACAGGCGACCAAGGATCTGACCCGGCGGCTCAGCCAGGCGGCGGCGGGCGGTGGCCCGGCGGCGGATGCGCTGGAACGGCTGGGCCTGACCGCCGCTGATCTGTTGGCCCTGCCACTGGACCAACGCGTCGGTGCGATCAATGCCGCCATCGAGGCTTTCGTCCCCGTCGCCCAGCGCGCGGCGGTGGCCGGGCAACTCTTCGGCGAGGAAGGTTCGATCGCCATGTCACGCATCGACACCGCGACCTTGCGCCAGGCGACCGAGGATGTCCGCGCCTTCGGGGTCGTGGTCTCGGAACAGGATGCCGACCGGATCGAGCGCACGAATGACGCGATCTCCCGGCTGGGGCTGGTCTGGCGCGGGCTCTCGAACCAGCTGGCGGTGGCTGCAGCCCCCGCGTTGGAAGCTGTCGCCGATGCCATGGCGGCGCTGGCCAGCCGCACCGGGCCGCTGGGGATGGCAATCAGCGGGCTTTTCGACCAGATCGGCAGGCTCTCCACCTATGCGGCCAGCTTTGCCGGTTTCATGGCCGGGCGCTGGGTGGCGGGGCTGGCGGCGGCGGCACTCTCCGTCCGGGGTCTCGCCACCGCACTGGTGGTGCTGCGCGGCGCGCTGATCCGCACCGGCATCGGAGCCCTGATCGTCGGCGCCGGGGAACTGGTCTATCAGTTCACGAAGCTGGTCAAAGGCGCAGGCGGCTTCGGCAATGCCATGGCCCTGATGGGCGATGTCGCCAAGGCGGTCTGGGAGGGGATCAAGATCACCGCCCTCTCCTTCGCCGACGATTTCCGGGCCATGCAATCAGAGATCGAGGCGATCTGGACCCGACTGATGGCCTTCCTCGCCGGCAAATGGGCGGATTTTCTGGGGATGATCGCGCCGACTTTCAACAAGGTGGCGGAAGAGATCGGATCGGATACCCGTATCGATGTGTTCGAGGCGCTGGGCCGGGCGTCCATGCTGGAACATGCCGCCAGCAATTCGGCCCATATGGCGGGCCGCTATCGCGACCGGGCCAGTTCCAGCCGGGCTTCCGCCTTCGATGGCGTCGGACCGGCCATGGAGGCGCTGCGCACGGCAATGTCGGGCGGGGATGATGTCGGCGGCGAGGCGCTGGACATCGCAGCGGAAGCTGCCGGGCGTTACGAGGATGCGCTGGGCGATGTGGAAACGGCCGCGACCGGTGCAGGTGTTGCCGCGAAAGAGGCCGGGGCCGCAGGCAAGGCTGCAGCCGAAGAGGCAAAACCCGCCACCGAGGCGACAGCCACCGGCTGGAAGGCCGTGACAGAGGCGCTGTCGGATTATGCCGGGAAAGCAAAGGACATTGGTGCCGATATCGGTCAGGCGCTGGTCAGCGCATTCCAGAGTGCCGAGAACGCGGTCGGCGAATTCGTAAAGACCGGCAAGCTCGATTTCCGCGATCTGGTCACCTCGCTGCTGGCCGATCTCTCAAAGCTGGCCGCCCGGCGGTTCCTGCTCGGGCCCATCGCCAACGCGCTTTCGGGCGCGCTGGGCGGCGCGGGCGGAATCTTTGCCAGCATCATGCACACGGGCGGGATGGTTGGTGCCACAGGTCCTGGCCGAATGATCCCGGCGCTGACCTTTGCCGGGGCACCGCGCATGCATGCTGGCGGCATGGTCGGACTGCGTCATGACGAGGTACCGGCCATCCTACAACGTGGCGAACGGGTGCTGTCTCGCCGCGAGGCGCAGGAATACGGCAATGGCGTCACGGTCAACATCAACGCCCGCGACGCCGAAAGCTTCCGGCAATCCCGCACCCAGATCGCCGCCGATATCGCCCGCGCCGTCTCGCTCGGCCGACGCGGGTTATAAAGGAGAAATCAGGCCATGGCATTCCACGAGGTCCGGTTTCCGGACACTATCAGCCGCGGCGCACGCGGTGGGCCGGAACGACGCACCCAGATCGTCGAACTGGCAAGCGGCGACGAAGAGCGCAACGCGAGTTGGGCCAATTCGCGCCGCCGCTATGACGTCAGCTACGGCATCCGCCGTGCCGACGATCTGGCGGCGGTCGTGGCCTTCTTCGAGGCACGGAACGGGCGGCTCTATGGCTTTCGGTTCAAGGACTGGGCCGATCATCGGTCCTGCCTGCCTTCGCGGGCGCCAGCAGCAATGGATCAGCAGATCGGGATCGGAGATGGGGTAACGACCAGCTTCCAACTGATCAAACGCTATGCCTCTGGCGGCCAAGCATGGACCCGGGCGATCACCAAGCCAGTCGCTGGGACAGTCCGGATCGCCCTGAGCGGCGTGTCTCAGGGCTCCGGCTGGTCGGTCGATCACAAGACCGGCCTTGTCAGCTTCGACACCGCGCCGTCCGCCGGCATCGCCATCACGGCCGGGTTCGAATTCGACGTGCCGGTCCGTTTCGACAGCGACGTGCTGGACGTGACGCTGGATATCGAGCGGCTGGGCTCCATCACCTCCATTCCACTGCTGGAGATCCGGCGATGAAGACCATTCCGTCCGCATTGCGGGTCCATCTCGACAGCGGCACCACGACGCTCGCCTGGTGCTGGCGCATCACCCGCGCCGATGGCACGGCTTTCGGCTTCACTGACCATGACCGGGTATTATCGTTCGACGGCACGGAGTTCGAGCCGGAAAGCGGGCTGACGGCGAGCGAGATCCGGTCCGGCGCTGATCTCTCAGTCGATGCGCAGGACGCGGCGGGCGCGCTGCGCTCCGACCGGATTTCTGAGTCCGATATTCTCGACGGGCGCTGGGACAATGCCGAAGTCGAGCTCTGGCGCGTCAACTGGCAGGCGACAAATCAGCGGGTGCTGATGCGGCGCGGCGCCATCGGGCAGATAAGGCGCGGACGGCATGCCTTCTTGGCCGAGATCCGATCGATGTCCCATATCCTCGGTCAGACCGTCGGGCGGACATTTCAGGCCAGCTGCGACGCCGCGCTGGGCGATCCTCGCTGTGGCGTCGATCTCGAGGATCCGGCATTTCGCGGCAGCGGCACCGTCATCGACAGCCTTCGCGACCGGGCCTTCATCGCCTCCGGGCTCGGTGGCTTTGCAGCCGGCTGGTTCCGCTTCGGCACGCTGGTCTGGTCCTCTGGTGCCAATGCCGGTCGCCGCGCGGAGGTTCTGGCCCATGATCGCAGCGTTGGCATTACCGTCATCACGCTGCTGGAAGCGCCGATCCGTCCCATTGGCGCGGGTGACCGCTTCACCATCTGCGCTGGCTGCGACAAGCGCATCGCCACCTGCGCCCGGAAGTTCGGGAATGTGGTCAACTTCCGGGGCTTTCCGCATATCCCCGGCCAGGACGCGATCCTGCGCTATGCCTCGCAGGATGGCGGTCATGACGGAGGCGTGCTTTGATCCGGTCGCAAACCGCCGCCGATCCCGACCGCATCATCGCCGCCGCGCGCAGCTGGCTGGGCACGCCCTATCACGATCAGGCCAGCCTCAAAGGGGTCGGCTGCGACTGCCTCGGGATGGCGCGCGGCGTCTGGCGAGAATTGGTCGGCGACGAGCCCTTTCCGATCCCGCCCTATAGCCGCGACTGGGGCGAGACGGGCGCCCGCGAGGTGCTGGCCGAAGGCGCGCGGCGGATGATGATCGAGATTGACCCGCGCGACGTGATCCCTGGCGCGCTGATCCTGTTCCGAATGAGGGCGAGCGCCATCGCCAAACATGTCGGCATTCTGACCGCGCCTGACCGCTTCATCCACGCCTATGAGCGGCTGGGCGTCATCGAAGAACCCCTGACACAAGCCTGGTACCGCCGCATCGGTTTCGCCTTCCTCTTCCCCAGCATCTGAGACTTTTCCATGGCAACTTTAGTTCTCGCCTCGGTCGGCGCCACGATTGGCGGCGGCTTCGGGGGCGCGATCCTCGGATTTTCCGGTGCCGCCATCGGCGGCATGATCGGCTCCACCATCGGCGCGGCCGTGGACAGCTGGATTGTCTCATCCCTCGCCCCGGCCCAGCGCATCGAGGGCGCCCGGCTCGACAATCTGCGCATCACCGCCTCGACCGAGGGCGCGGTCATTCCGCGCGTCTTCGGCCGCATGCGCATAGCCGGCAATATCGTCTGGGCCACGGATTTCCGTGAAGAGACCAAAACCAGCCGACAGGGCGGCGGTAAGGGCGGCGGGCCCAAGGTCGAGACCACGGAATATCTCTATTATGCCTCCTTCGCGGTCGCATTGTGTGAAGGTGACATCACCGGCATCGGCCGCATCTGGGCCGATGGCAAACCGCTCGACATATCGGGGATTACCTGGCGCTGGTATCCCGGCAGCGCGACGCAGCAGCCCGATCCCTTCATTGCCGCCACCATGGGCGTGGAGTCCACCCCCGCCTTTCGCGGCACCGCCTATGTTGTCTTCGAGGATCTGCCGCTGGGTGATTACGGCAATCGCCTGCCCCAGCTCTCCTTCGAAGTATTCCGGCCGCTCGCCGATCCCGACACGGCCGAAGGCCTGACCCGCGCCGTCACGCTGATCCCGGCCTCGGGCGAGTTCACCTATGCCACCGAAGCCGTGCGCAAAGGTGGTGGCGGAGAAAGCACGGCCGAGAACCTGAACGCCGCGCCGGGCAGCCCGGACATGATCGTGGCGCTGGACCGGCTGCAGGCCATGGCGCCGAAAGTGGAAAGTGTCAGTCTGGTTGTGGCGTGGTTCGGCAATGACCTGCGCTGCGGATCCTGCAGCATCCGGCCCGGCGTCGAGGTGGCCGAGAAGGCCAGCAGTCCGAAGACATGGTCCGTGAATGGCATCAGCCGCAATCAGGCGCATCTGGTCAGCCGCGATGTCGAGGACCGTCCGGTCTATGGCGGCACGCCTGCGGATTTCGCGGTGGTGCAGGCGATCCGGGAAATGAAGGCACAAGAGCTGCGCGTCACCTTCTATCCCTTCATTCTGATGGATGTCCCGGCCGGCAACACCCTGCCGGATCCCTATTCGGACAATGCCGCCGGGATAGGCCAGCCCGCATTTCCATGGCGCGGGCGGATCACCTGTTCGCCCGCCGCCGGACAGTCAGGGACCGTCGACAAGACAGAGGCGGCTGCAGATCAGGTCGCGGCTTTCTTCGGAAACGGCAGCGTAGGTGATTTCACCGTCACGGGTGACGAGGTCCGCTGGATCGGCGATCCGGGTGACCATGGCTTGCGGCGCATGGTGCTGCATTACGCCCATCTCTGCGCGGCGGCGGGCGGTGTCGATGCCTTCCTCATCGGATCGGAGATGCGCGGGCTGACCACGATCCGTGCGGGCGCGAATACCTATCCGGCAGTCGCGGCCTTCCGAGCGCTGGCCGCCGATGTGCGCACCATCCTCGGACCGGCCACGAAAATCAGCTATGCGGCCGATTGGTCGGAATATTTCGGGCATCAGCCGGGCGATGGCAGCAGCGATGTCTTCTTCCATCTCGATCCGTTCTGGGCCGACCAGAACATCGATTTCATCGGCATCGACAATTACCTGCCGCTTTCCGACTGGCGCGACGGGTTCGATCATCTGGACGCGCGGGCTGGCTGGCCCGCGATCCATGACCGCGCCTATCTGCAGTCGAATATTTCCGGCGGCGAGGGATTCGACTGGTTCTATGCCTCGGATACCGACCGCGCGGCGCAGATCCGGACCCCGATCAGCGATGGTGCGCTGGGCAAGCCCTGGGTCTTCCGCCCCAAAGATATTTTGGGCTGGTGGTCGAACCGGCATTTCGACCGACCGGGTGGAGTCGAGATTACGACGCCGACGCCATGGGTACCGCAATCAAAGCCGATCCGCTTCACCGAGCTTGGCTGTCCGGCCATCGACCGTGGCACCAATCAGCCCAATGTCTTCTACGACCCCAAATCCTCGGAAAGCTTCGTACCGTATTTTTCGCGCGGCTGGCGCGACGATGCCATCCAGCGCGCCTACCTCGAAGCGTCCTATCTCTTCTGGGGTCAGCCCGCGAACAACCCGGTCTCGGCTGTCACCGGCCAGCGCATGATCGAGATTTCAGAATGCGCCGCCTGGACCTGGGACGCCCGGCCCTATCCGTTCTTTCCCGCTCTGGGCGATGTCTGGACCGATGGCGCGAACTGGCGACTGGGACACTGGCTGACCGGGCGGCTCGGCGCGGTCTCCCTCGCCGCCCTCGTCCGCCATCTCTGCCTGCGCGCCGAGTTGCCGGAAGCCCGCATCGATGTTTCGGGGCTCTGGGGCGCGGCCGAGGGCTACGCGATCACCGCGCTGGAAAGCCCCCGCGCCTCGATCACCATGCTGGCGCGGCATTTCGGCTTCGATGCGGTCGAGAGCGAGGGCCTGATCCGTTTTGTCATGCGCGGGAGGGCACCGGTTGCCACCATCAGCCATGATGATCTGGTCGCGGGCAATGCGGATGGCGAGGCGATCGAGCTGACCCGGGCCCAGGAGACCGAACTGCCGCAGGCCCTCAAATGGCAGGTGGCCCGGGCCGACGAAGACTATGACGCGGCACTGGTCGAAGCCGCGCGCATTACCGTCGACACCAGCCGCATCGCCTCCGAGAGTTTTCCGATGGCCGTGCCGCCGGAAGAGGCCGAGCGCCGCTGCCGCCGGGCATTGCAAGAGGCCTGGGCGGGCCGGGAAAGCGCGGTGTTTCGGATGCCGCCCTCGAAACTGGCGCTCGACCCGGCGGATGTCATCGCGCTGGATCACGACGGGCGGGTCCAACTGTTCCGCCTGACCGCCATTGCCGATGCAGAAGCGCGCGGCGTCGAAGCCGTGCGGCAGGACCGGGAGGCCTATGACCTGCCGCCCGGCGCCGAGCGCCCGGCGACCCTGCCCCGCGCGGTGACCTTCGGGCCGCCGGAGGTCATTCTGCTCGACCTGCCGCAGCTGCGAGATGATATCCCCGCGCGTCAGCCGCTGATCGCGACGACCGCAAAACCTTGGCCTGGCGCGCTGGCGGTGTACCGCAGCCCCGGCACGGACGGGTTCGAATTGCTGACCACGGTGCGGCGCCGCGCGCACATGGGCCGTCTCGCATCGGACCTCTGGCCCGGCCCCACCTCGCGCTTTGACATGGGCAATGTCCTGATCCTCGATCTCGCCAGCGGCCAGCTGGACAGCGTCAGCGATCTGGCGCTTTTCGGTGGGGCGAATCCGCTGGCGGTGGAGACCGCGCCGGGGCGCTGGGAGATCGTCCAGGCGGGCCGTGCCGAGTTGATCGCGCCGGGGCGATACCGCCTGACCCGGCTCCTGCGCGGCCAGCGCGGCACGGAGCATGCCATGGGCAATCCCACCCCGGCCGGGGCGCGGGTGGTGATGCTGAACGAGGCCCTGACCCCGCTGCCAGTGTCCGAGGCCGATGTCGGCATCCCGTTCAACTGGCGCATCGGTCCCGCCCGCCATCCGGTCAGCAGCGACACCTTCACAGCGATGAGCTTCACGCCCGAGGGCGAAGGACTGCGGCCGTTTGCGCCGGTCCATGTCACCCAGCCATGGCGGCGCCCGCATAGCCCTGGCGATCTGACCCTTCGCTGGACGCGCCGGTCCCGCAGCCTCGCCGCCGACAGCTGGCAGGGCATGGAAGTGCCACTGAGCGAAGAACTGGAAAGCTATGAGGTCCGGATCATGGACGGCGCGGACGTGAAGCGGACCCTGACCAGCACTGCGCCCTCGGTCACGTACACCGCCGCGCAACAGACCGCCGATTGGGGCGCAGAACTGACACCAAGCGACAGCCTGACCATCCGCATCTGCCAGCTCTCAGCCCGCATCGGGCGCGGTACCGCCGTCACCACAACCCTCTATCTCTGAACTAACCCGGAAGATCACCATGTCCGACAGTACCACCAACCTGCTGCTGCCCTATCTGATGGCGGCGCAGGCGCAGAAACACGTCACCCATAACGAAGCCCTGCGTCTGCTCGACGGGCTGGTCCAGCTTTCGGTCAAGAGCCGCAGCGAAATCTCGCCACCGGCTGGCCCGTCTGACGGTGATCGCTATATCGTCGCCTCAGGTGCAACCGGCGGCTGGGCGGGCTGGGATCTGAACGTCGCTCTCTGGACCGATGGCGCTTGGCTGCGCCTGCCGCCACGCGAGGGCTGGCGGGCATGGGTCGAGGATGAGGCAGTGCTGCTGGTCCGGAACGGCGCGGGCTGGCAGCCGGTGATCCCGGCCGCGCTCGACGATCTGACCCGGCTCGGCATCGGCATGGTGGCCAGCGCGGGCGCGCCCTTTTCGGCCAAGCTGAACAACGCTCTCTGGACAGCCCTCTACGCAGCCGACGGCGGCAGCGGCGATCTCACCCAGACCCTGAACCGGGAAACGGCGAGCAACGATGCCGGGCTGGTCCTGCAGACCGGGTTTTCCACCCGGGCCCTGATCGGGATGTTCGGATCGGGCCTGTTGCGCATCGCCGTCTCGCCGGATGGGTCGAGTTTTCGCGATGCGCTGGGCGTCGATCCGGCGACGGGCATCGCAGACCAGCCGAACCTGCCGCGCTTCAAGGCCTTCACCAATTACGACAATTACGTCGCGACCGACAGCTGGACGACGCTCGGCATCAACGTGGCCGAATATAACGATCAGGGCTGTTTCGATGCCTCGACCAACCGTTTCGTCGCGCCGGTGGCAGGCACCTATCTCTTCGGCGCGTCCCTTCTCTACAAGATCAATGCCAATACCAGCGCCCGGATGCGCGGGCGGCTGGTCCTGAACGGATCGACGGAAATTCGGGGCTCTTTCGGCGAGATTTCCAGCGCGCATGTGTCCGAGGCCACCGCCGTCTGGCTGCAGACCATGGCCAGCCTCAATGCGGGCGACACCGTCGCGCTGCAGGGCACATTCCGGGCGGCGGATGGATATTTCGCGGCCGACCACACCACATTCTGGGGAGCGAAGATCGGATGACACCCAAACGCCTCGACGACATGCTGCAGATGACCGAGAGCGAGTTTGAAGAACTGCTCGCCCGCGCCGCGCAGGAAGGCGCGCGCCGTGCCCTCGTGGACGCCGGGCTCGATGGCAGGGAAGCGGCCCTCGACATTCGCGATCTGCGGGCGCTCCTGGAAGGCATTCGCCTCATGCGCCGCACCGCCGCCCAGACCGTGATCCGCATGCTGACAGCAGGTCTCATCCTGACCCTGCTGGCCGGGATCGCCCTGAAGCTGAAGCTCTTCGGCGAGGGCGGCTGACGCGCTGGGCGGCGATCACCGCCAAACGCACCACATTCCATTCACCCCACGGCCCGCCAATCCGGTGGGCCTTTTCTTTATCCGGAGGATATCCATGACCACCCGTTTCTACAGCCACTGGCGCGACGTGCCGAAAGACCGCTGGCGCTGGCCCAACTTCTCGCCCGCCGAAATCGCCTGCCGCGGCACCGGCGCGATCCTGATCCACGAGCAAGCCCTCGACCGGCTGCAGGCCCTGCGCATCCGCCTCGGCAAGCCGCTGATCGTGAACTCGGCCTATCGCAGCCCCGAGCACAATGCCCGGGTGCGTGGCGCCAAACGTTCGAAGCACCTGGAAGGCGCGGCCTTCGACATCTCCATGGCCAATCACGATCCGACCACATTCGAAAAGGCAGCGCGAGCTGAGGGCTTTCTGGGTTTCGGCAGCTATCCCCGCTCGGGCTTCATGCATATCGATCTTGGCCCCGCACGGCGCTGGGGCGATCCCTTCCCGGCCCGCGCCATCCCCTTCGCCGAGGATCAGCCACCGGCGCGGGAACATCTGGCCGACAGCCGGACCATGAAGGGCAGCGGCGCGGCCGGGATTGCCACCGTCGGAGCGGCAGGCATCGAAATTGCTCAGGACGCGCTCGGCGATGCGCAATCGGCCATCGAGCCGCTGATCCCCTATCTCGACACTCTGCGCTGGGCCTTCATCGCGATGGCGCTGGCCGGGATCGGCCTGACCGTCTGGGCCAGGCTCGACGACTGGAACCGGGGAAGACGGTGATGGGCGCCCTCGTTGCGCTGCTGGCGTCGCACTGGGCGCGGCGTCTGATCATCGGGGCCGCGCTGATCGGCGCGGTCCTGCTTTTCCTCATCAACCTGCGGCGGGCAGGCGAAACCGCCGGCCGCCACGCCGAACGCCTGAAACAGATGGAGCGACAGAATGACATTCAACGCCGCATGCTGGAGGCAGCCAGCAACCGCCCTCGTGATCGCGACGAGCTTGCTGAGCGCCTGCGCGACGGACGGTTCTGATCGGGGCGGCGCGATCTGCTCGCCGGTGGTCGCTTACGATCAGGCCGCGCGCGACAGGGCGGCGGCGGAGTTGGAGGCGCTGCCCGACGATGCCGTTCTAGTCGGGATGATGGCGGATTACGCTGTCATGCGCGCGCAGGCGCGGGTGTGTGCGGGCTGATCGCCGATGTCAGGACGCCTCGGCCGGGGCATCCACCAGCGCCAATGCGCCATCCGGCAGCGGGCGTTGCAGCTTGCTGGCGATTTCGATCGGCGCCGAAAGCCAGGTCTCCCAATCCCGGGGATCGGTCAGGATGACCGGCATGGCTTTCGGATGCACAGATTTCACCTCGGCACTGGGCGCGCAGGTCAGAAAGGCATAGAGATCGTCGGTGGTTTCGCCATCCTTCACCTTCCGGACCGAAGTCCAGCCACGGACCTCGATCCCGGCGAAGAACATCGGCGTGTCTGCTTCCGAGGGCGCGAACCACTGATTGCCGCCCTTGATCGGCTCGGCGAAAGCCGTGACCGGCACCAGGCAGCGATGCGCGGGGCCGAACCAGCGCCGCCAATGTGGCGAGGTCAGGTTGCGGACATTGGTGACGCCTGGATCCCGCTGGGTCTTCAGGACAGAAGGCGGCGATGGCATCCCCCACCGTGCCTTCACCAATTCCAGCGAATTGCCATCATGGCGGACGATCGGAGCCAGCTGATCCGGATAGACCTTGCCCGGCGCGACATTGCCCGCTCGGTCAGTCATGGTCAGCCCCTTGAAAAGCTGGCGCATCGCCTCCTGCGTGGTGGTCTGATTATAAAGATTGCACACGGTATCGTCGTCCTCGGAACGGCCAAAGGGCAGATAGGGTGAACTGTAGCCCGGCAGGCAGGTTCCGTCAGCCAGTTCCAGATCCGGAAAGGCGGTCAGGCAGGCGCTGGCCGCATCCGGTTCACGGAAATAGAGTGCAATCCGGTCCCGCGTGCCGCCGCGCCCGCCACCATGCCAGGCATAGTTTCCCCTGCCGATCCGAGTCGCCAGCCACTCATGCAGCGCATCGGACCAGCGGCCAAAACCCATCTCCGGTACGCAGATCAACACCCGGACCGGGAAGGCCGAATCGTCGATCTTGGCTTGAGGTGTGCTGCGGCGCGTCATAGGCGAGAACAAATGCAGAACAAGTAGATCAAAGCAAGTAAGAACCCCGCGAATACAGGAATTAGCTCGGGAAGCCGACTGTCGGCATTGCGGCATGGCGCTCACAGCAAAACTGTACAAGCGACTACTCAAACAACGCGCGGCGCAATTGGCCGATGTCGCCCGCTGACGTGATTCGCTCAAACGCTTCTAGACATGACCAACTTCCGCTCTGATCATTGGACAAGCTCAAAGTCGTCTAGAGCGACTCCATACAGCTTCTTAAATGATTCGTTCCCCCACGCCTCCGCTTGCGTCTGATCATAGTTCTCGAACAACCAACGGAAGTCGCAGACAAAGGGGCCGTCTTTAAGGAGCCACTGCCTAGTCAGATCATAGAGAGCCATCGTGCTGTAGAAGCGCTGAAAGGTATCCATGACAGCCTTCTCCGTGCGGTTCGTCCACCTCCTTGGATAAACGCCCTCCTTGTCGCCCCGATCGCTGAACAGCGACAGATGGCGCAGCCATACGTCGCGCACTTCCTTCTTGTTCTTGTCACCTGCCAGGTAGGCGCCGGGCCAACAGAAGAACTCGGGGTGCTCCATCTTATCCTGGCACAGCGCGACGAAGTGGGAGAGGAACACCCTGATCGGAAGATTCATGGGCTCGTACTCGAACGTGCGATACTCCTCCATCAGCTTGGGAAGGCCCGGAGCCTTTTCAAGCCATTTCAAGACAGCGCTCAGCCCCTCCATGGGGTGGTCGTACCCCGCAGCTTTCGTCAGTTCCCCGGATACAACGACGTACTCCTCCCTAGAGTATTCGGTGATGGACCGCTTCAAGTGCGGCAGCTCCTTCACGCAAAAGCAAAGCTTCGTGAAGCGGACACCAACATCCACGTCAAGTATCAGATCCTCGAAACTCGTTACATCCAGAGGCAACCCACGCGTCGGATTGATCGATAGGTCGCACACAAGCAGGAACAACCCGATCAGCGGATCATCCAAATGCTCCGGCCATTCCGCATCGGCAAGCTCGAGGAAGCGCTCGAAGGCTTCGACATAGATTCCCGAAAAATACCCCATATCGCGCAGATCGGTGACTGAGAGTGGCTCCTCCTGCGTGTTGTTCAGGAATTGGAGCTGGATGAATCTTGCTTGCCCCTCATAGATCGCGCGCATGCCAGTAGCAGGCAAGCGAACCGGCGAGCGCCAGTAAAACCCCTCATGCTGAGCGGCATTGAGACGCTGCACCTCGGCATCCCATTCAGACATTTTGGGCAGAATTTTGAACTCCGGGTCAATCGCATCGGCGATCATACCCACGAGCTGGCCGTAGACGATGAAATATCCGTGCCCCACTGACTCGAAGTGATTTTCCTCGATCATCCAATGAATGTTCTCACGAGGCTCATAGGCGTAGTATTTGTAGTACTCGACGTCGAGAGCGTTGTTCACGGCCGCATTAGCCGCTGCAAGCTTTGCCTGTGCCGAGTGCCCCTCTTTCAGAAGCATCTGGTCCGTATAGCCTTTCAGGGGCTTTTTGGCACCGATTGTGGCGAGCACCTCCTTGAGCTCACCCATGCTTGAATGACATTGAGCAAGGTAGCTGAGGCTGAACAGCAGACCCGATGTGGATCCGACATGCTGCCACCAATGAATGGTCTCGTGAATGTAAGTCGAGTAAGCCTGAATTAAATCAGCTGGAGCGGCGCTTGCATCAAATTCGTTCGACTCGATCCTCTCCATAAGTTCATGATTGCGTGGACTTAAGCGCAGCACGAACCGCATTGTTTCATACATTCCATGGGCATTCAGACATGCATTGAAGGTCGGTCCCGCTTCGAAACCGTCGTTCGCCGAAGCGAGGCGTTCGTGATCGAGAGCAAACTGTGTCACAGATTTTTCGGTCATTCTTGCCGTCTAAAAGCTTGGGTCATGCTGGCACCCATTTGGTAGCGGCGACGCTGCAAACCTTTCCGTCGTATACGAAGGCCACGCTGTATCGAGCGCGTGTGACGGCCACGTACATTTTCGTCGCGGATTTTGCTACATGACTGATGTCGCCCGACGCGAGCCATTTGCGAGCTGGCCCGTGCGGGTAGATCAAGACCCGATCGAAGGTGAGGCCCTTTGACTCGCCGAAATTCATAGCTTCGTTAGAATCACACTTGGTCGCAGCGGAATACCGAAGCACCTGTGGCGCGAACCGCGTTATGTAGTCACCCACGTCAGCGCTTGAGACGAGAAACAATCCGTCGTGTCCCGTCAGCTTGTGGTTGCACGAAATTGTCTTCGGCTCGTCCGGGAAAAAGCTGTCGCCCAAGTTCGCAATGGCTTGGTTGCAGCGGTATGTGTGGGCTTCGTGCTCGATCGCAACGAGCCCCTCCTTTTTCCACAGCTCGAACTTCTTGATGATGGCCGGACCAGCAAACGCTTTGTTTTTCGACGCGTTGTTCGTGGCAAATGTGGCCTGTCGGTGGTCACCGACGAAGGTGACTGAAACGCCCGCTCTTAATATCAACTCCAAGAGATCGAGGTCGTACCCGGCCATGTCCTGGATCTCGTCGATGATGATGTGGCTGAAGCGTTGCTTCAGTCGTCGCATGATCGCACCACCTGATCGTCGATCACACTCGCAAACGAACTTCGCAATCTTGTCTGAATATATCCGAGAGCCATCGAGGAAGTAGTGGTCGCTGATCCGTGCCGCCGGAATGTAGGGGACCGACTTTCCTTCAACCCAGTGGATGCCATCAACCCGACTCGCGTGCATGGCTGAACGATAGGGACGGGCAAGCTCCCGCAGCAGAAACGAGTACCACGAGATAACTTCCAAATGGGAGGGAATGGTGCGTACGCGTTCATAGGCCTTGAGCTGAATTTCACGGACATTATTGCGTGTATAGGTGATCAGGGCGGTTGCTCCCTGCCCCTGTTCCCACGCTAGCGCCTGATCGACGACTCGCGTGGTCTTTCCGCCTCCGGCGGCGGATATCACAATGCGATTAGCGCACGGCACGGGCGATATAGTCCGGAGGCGACCACTCCACGTCTGTTTCGAAGAACTTAAGACCGGTCTCAGCTTTGTGTTTGACCATGTGTTCGATAGCGGCTGCCTCATCCGCGAATTTCTTGCCGAGGACAGCGTTGATCGTCGCCAAGCCGTTCTTCTTCACGAGCTGGGGCTCAAGCGTGTGGGCGGTTTCGTCTTTATCGTATTGGATTTTGACGATGTCGGAGTTCAGGTAGTCGGCATATTTTCTTTCCAACGCAGCGACATCAGCATCGTTGTCGGTCACGATATCGGCTGTCTTATTTAGGAGGATTGCGATTTCGAGGAAGCGTTTAAAGGCAAGCGAATTCACAGAAATCACATCAACCCCATCCTCCAGCGGCATCTTGCCGTGCTTCATCTGGTAGGCGCGTTGGACAATCAACTCGTCTGACGGCCCCTCCACGAGGATCGAACGCTTCGCAAGGATGAGCCGCAGCGTGTCGTGCCCCGGCAGCTTCATAAAATAGTCCTGTGTAGTCTTATCCTTCAGGTCGGTCAGGCGCACACCCTCGCCGCGGAGGAACAAAAGTACGGACTCCACGCCAAGCTTGTTGAGAACAAAGCTGCTGTGCGTCGTGATGAATATCTGTCGCGAACCAGCGTTAGCCGCAATGTGGCCGATTAGTTCGTTGAGGCCAGCGTAGGAGAGGTGATTTTCAGCTTCCTCAATCAGGATAATGTGGGATTTTGCCGACGTCTCCATCGCGAGCTTAATCTTGACCGAATTCTGCTCGCCTTTCCCTACGAGTGACAAAGGAATATCGTCCAGGTGAGGCATAATTCCAGCCTCCCAGTTCGCCCGAGCGGACGTGTCGAGGGAAACCGAGATAACCTTGTCGCTGATCTTCCCCTTCTTTTCTGCTAGGGCGTCGTTGATCGTCTTGACCTTCGGCTCTTCAAGAAAGCGATCCTTCATGAGCCGATAAGTCAGCGCGAGATCCACCTTCTCTTTCGAGGTAAGGCTCTCCTTCACGATGTCGATAACGTAGCGGCTAGCTGCCGAGTTGTTCTTGATTGTGCTTGCATCGATCAGGCTTGAGCGAAGTGGAATGCCGCGCGAATTTAGAACGTCGTTCTCGGCGAAGTCCCTCCACTTGATCCAGTAGTACTCCACTGGCACCGTACGAATTTCCGAAGGGTCGGAGACGTACTGAGCAAAGTCCTCTGCGTGCGCCGGGTTGAGTTCAATGAGGAGCGCCACGCCGGGAAGGTCAAGGCCAAGAGTATTGTTGTTGCCTTTGAGCTTCGCAAGGGCCGGATCGTCGGCGAGATACACCTCAATTAGGATCGATGGCGGTGCCTGCGCAAGACCCGCCTTCAGCGCTTCGATGTACTCAAGAACGAGATCGACATTGAACAGATATGGATGGAGTTCAATATGGAGAGGACGGCCGTTGAGTTGACCGGTAAGCGCCAGGTGGATCGCTTCAAGGAGGGTGGATTTGCCACACTCGTTGTTTCCGACAATGACGTTCAATTTGTCATTGAAGGTGACGTTTGCCTGCTTAAGGCAGCGGTAGTTTCTGATTACCGCCCGTTGGATGAACAAACCGCGTCTCCCTTTGCCGCATACGCTGCCATGAGGCACAGCTTAAGCAAAGTCTGCAAGGGCCGGTGCGGCTTAGCCAAGTCTAGCTGCCCAGAAAAAAGCTGGATACGAAATTGGGGTCGGGCGACCTTCTACGAGGTCAGTCCACCCGTAGCTTTACTGGCCCGCCTCGATCCCGCGTGTCGGTTTGGTCAGCATCAGCCCAATGACCGCACGAATCTTTGCTGAGGTGGTAGTATCGAAGGCGAACTATCAGCGGCATTGAGAGCCAAGGCGTCGTACGGTTCTGCCACCCGTCTCTTCAAACGTTGATGTGGCGTTGATGTAAAACGGGGATTGGGATGCCTGACCATTTCGGTCGGCATCCAAGCATTTGATTTGTTTATTATTTTTGGTTGCGGGGGCAGGATTTGAACCTGCGACCTTCAGGTTATGAGCCTGACGAGCTACCGGGCTGCTCTACCCCGCGACAGGTGCGTTATGGCGCACGGTTGCACCGATCTTTGTTTGATGGTGCGGTGTTGTCATCGTTTAGAGAGATATGCGTTTCTTTTCAGAT
>NZ_VOPL01000006.1 GCF_007993065.1 Paracoccus aurantiacus | reverse complement strand
CCGTCAAACGGCCGCATCTCGTCATGCGCCTCGATCTCGACCGTCGCATGCGTCCCGATCAGCGCATCGAAATCAAGATCGTCGCGCGTCGAAAGCGCCTCGACCCGGTATTCAAAAAGGTCGTTCAGATGGTCCGTGCCGTCAAAACGAAGCAGAGACAAAACATCCGCGCCAAGCACCGTGTGCAAACGGCCGAGACGTTCGGCCTGGCGAAATGGTGCGTTCATCGGAACCCCCAAAACAAAAAATCACTCAGCGACAATATCGGCAAGAATAAGCCAATACCCCATCAAGCGCCAGAGCATCGCGTCGGGACCCTAAAATCAAGTGTGCAAAAGATGGCGCGCGCGAATATTCACGTCCATCACCGAGAATACTGTAAAAGTTCAGGATTTAAGCTATTACTGCAGCGAACGATCCGGGTCGGCGACGCTGCCGAACATGCGCAGCAACTGGCGCTGCAATGCGGGCGGCAGCACGATACTGTCATGGGCATGCACCAGTTGACCGAACAGATCGTAACCGGCCTGCGTCTTGACGATGGCTGCAAAACGATCCCGGTGCCACCCCAGCGCGGCCTCGTGCAGCGAGGCGATTCCCGGCAGGGCCTTCAGCGTTTCGATGTGCCGCGTAAGCTGCGGAAGCATCCGCTGCGCGGCCAGATTCTCGACACTGTTGAAGTTCCGGTCGATCCAGTAACCGAGGTCGATTGCCTTGTCGGCGCGGTTCGGCAGGCCGCGTTCCGCCTTGGTCATGAAACCCTGCACAGACCGCAGCGAGTAGTGGTGCATTTCGGCAAGCTGGCGATAATCGGGCACCCCGACGAGCGACAACCGCTTGTCATTGCCCGCGATGATCGGCGGCAAAGCGTGGCCCGACCCATCCACCCAGACCGGCTGGTTGTCCTTGCGGTGGCGCGGACGGTGAACGCCGGGGCGGGAAAATGCAGCAGGACGGAACAGCGATTTAAAGAACGTCGCCGCAATCGGCTGGATCATGTCAGCGGGCGCCGATCGCGTGAACTGGCCGGTCACGGCACGATCAGCCAGTGCCACGATCCCGTTCGCCCCGAACAGCCGCCAGCCGAGCGCGACGGCATCGGTATTGCCCGGCAATGCGGCAAGAAGGTCGCCCAAACGCCCGTCGCCCACATGAATGACGGGAAATTCATCCAGATCAGAGATCAGCATCCAGTCGGCGGCCTTGCGCATCGGATGCTTCCAGGCGGCGTTAAGCGCGCTCCACTGGATCGAGCGCTCCGGGGCACGCTCGGTCCGCTCATGGGTCAGGACGCCTTGCTCGGCCAGCAGGTCGAGCATCCGATCCGTGCCGTCCTCGCAATCGTTCGAATAGACGAGAATATCCGTCACGCCGATAAGCTGATGCCAGGCAACCCATTCCAGCAGGTAGGGCGCCTCGTTCCGGACCGTCGTGGCGGCGAGAATTTTCATGATTGTCGAGAGCGTCCCGCGTTAACCATCAATCCACCCCGAAAAGATCGCGGGTATAGACCTTGTCGGCAACCTCGGTCAGGTCCGGCGCAAGCCGGTTGGCAAGGATGATGTCGCTTTCGGCTTTGAACGCTTCCAGATCGCTTACCACGCGGCTGTTGAAGAACAGATCGTCCTTCAGCACGGGTTCATAGACGATCACCTCGATCCCCTTGGCTTTGATCCGCTTCATGATCCCCTGGATCGAGCTGTCGCGGAAATTGTCCGAACCCGCTTTCATGACCAGCCGGTAAACGCCCACCACGCTCGGGCGTTTCGCGACGATCTGGTCGGACACGAAATCCTTCCGCGTCCGGTTCGATTCCACGATGGCCGATATCAGGTTCTGCGGCACTTGATCGTAGTTCGCGAGAAGCTGCTTCGTGTCCTTCGGCAGGCAGTAACCGCCATAGCCGAAGCTGGGATTGTTGTAGAAATCGCCGATGCGCGGGTCGAGGCAGACGCCGTCAATGATCTCGCGGGAGTTCAGGTCATGCGCGATTGCGTAGCTGTCCAGCTCGTTGAAATAGGCCACACGAAGGGCAAGGTAGGTGTTCGAGAACAGCTTGATCGCCTCAGCCTCGACCGCGCCGCAGAACAATACCGGCATGTCCTTGCGTATCGCGCCTTCGGTCAGCAGCTCCGCAAAGCGCCGCGCCCGGTCCGAACGTTCGCCGACAACGATCCGCGACGGGTGAAGGTTATCGTAAAGCGCTTTTCCCTCACGAAGGAATTCCGGCGAGAAGATGACGTTGTCCCAGCCCATTTCCGCGCGGATGCGGTCGACGAAGCCGACAGGGATCGTAGATTTGATGATTGCAACGGCATCCGGGTTGATCCGGTGGACTTCGCTCAGCACTGCCTCGACCGTGGACGTATCGAATCGATTCGTCTTGGCGTCGTAATTCGTGGGCGTCGACACGACGACGAATTCGGCATCGCGAAACGCCTCGGCCGGGTCGAGCGTGGCGGTCAGGTCAAGTTCGTGCCCTGACAGGTACTCCGCGATCTCGCGGTCCTCGATCGGCGATTTGCGGTCATTGACCATCGCCACACGTTCTGGCGTCACATCCAGGGCGACCACGCGGTTATTCTGCGCCAACAGAACCGCGTTCGAAAGACCGACATAACCAAGCCCGGCCACTGCAATATTCGTCATCGTCACACTCTCATACAAAGATCTGCGCGCATTCTATTCATTTTTCAGCGGAAGGCGATGATATCTCAACGACCCTGACGTCGCGGCCTTCTCATCCTCGGTGAAACCCGCTGCCGCCATCAGCGGGCCGAAATCATTTCGCAACTCATCCGCCTCGGCATCGCTTTCAAAAGGCAGGACGATGCGCGACAGGGCCGCAAGGTCGAGCGACCGAAGCCGCGCCGCCCCGATTCCCGCGCGCGGAGAGATGCGCAGCGTGTCCGGCTTGAAGTCAGACAGATAGGCCGCAAGCCCGGCTGCACCTGTCTCGCCATCGCCCGGCAGCACCAGCTTTCCGTCGACGAAACGCAATCGGGCGGTATTTTCGATCCCGTTGCGCGCGCGGATATGCGCTGCGGCTTCGGCGATACCGGGCTGGCTGTCCTGCACCATCTGTGTCAGATCGCCGCTGCCCCGCGCCATGACCATCGCCGGCAGTGCGATCCCGGCGCCGATATCCAGAACCCGGCGGCTGCCCGTCAGAAGGCCCGCGATATTGCGCCCGTTGCGTCGGTCGAACTTGCCGGCAAGCACAGCCATCGCCGCTGCCTCGGTGAAGATTTGCGGGTCACAGGGCAGCAGCACACCTTGCGAGGCGACCCATTCCAGCGTTTCGGGTGCTGAGGGGCGAAGCCGGCCATCGCGGTAAAGCTGGGCCCCGATCGCATTCCATCCCGATGTCGGCGCATCCTTCGCAATCTCCGCCGATCTGGCGCTTGCCTTGCGTTCGACCTCGGACATCAGCGCCGCAATTTTGGCGGGATCGCGCGCTTTGGGCGGCTTTGCCTCGACAGAGGTGATGGGCTTCTGCCCGGCCTCGATCAGACTGGCTTTCAGCGCCTGATAGGCATCAGAGGCCCGGTATTCGTCCAGCCGCCGCTCAACTGCCGCCAACGCGGCATGGTGCAGTTCCGACAGGACGGGATCGATCAGCAGTTCGGCCATGATCCTGGCGCGCAGGGCGGAATGACGCAGGATGCGCGTGTCGGCAACCTCATTGCGGTCCTGAAGCGACCAGTATTCGGCGTTATACTTGTCTTTCTTGTTATTCACATTGCCGCGGAAGCGGCGCACAGCATAGCTGTCGATGGATTTGACCGCATAGTGGTTCATCTGCGCCCAGTCGTAACCCAGCGTCCGCCGGATCGACCGCCAGCCGCGAAACTTGAAATAATCCTCCATCGGCTGGCCGGAACCATTCAGCCATTTCACCGTATCGGGAAAGCCGTCCTTAAGGTGCTTGTTCTTGATCGAAGGCCGGTGAATACCAAGCTTCCAGTATTCGGGATCGAACCGAAACAGGGTCTTTACGCCCCAGCCCTTGTTCCAAAGCGGGGGCGCCGCGCGGGTATATTGTTCCGTCACAGGGTCGCGCGACCAGTCCACGACCCCGTTCGACCCGAAAATCCGCCAGGTCACAATGATCCCGTTCGCCCCGCGCGCCACCACGTCGTCCAGAAGCCCGTCCAGATGGCCCGCGGGGTGATTGACCGACAGAAACTCGTCGGCATCGAAGACCATCACCCAATCGGCATTCTGGACCAGCGGCTCTGCCTGCGCGTGGTTCAGCGCCGAAGGCTGCGGCTTCACGCCGTCCGGGATCGCATTCTCGCGGTGGTGGCCAAGACCGAGCGCTTCCAGCCGTTGAAGCATCTCGACCGTGCCGTCGGTGCAGTCGTTCGTGTAAACCAGAATATCGGTGAACCCGACGGCGAGGTGGTGCGCGAACCATTCCAGCAGAAACGGCGCCTCGTCCTTCATCATCGACACGGCCATGACCGTGCCGTGACGACTGACATGAGGCGCAAAATTCATGCTGGCATGCCCGTTTTCGCCCTGCGCCCGCTACTGCTCAAGCGCGGCGGCGGGATCAATGCCGACTTCTTCGCACATCCGCGCGGCGTAGGAGTTCGGCAGCGGCACATTCCGGCGCCACCAGGGTCGCGTGCCGTTCGTGTACAGATGGACCGAAACGGTTGCATCGGTGAACCACCCCTCGACCCGGCCATGCGGGTCATAGAACACGTCGTTCAACTGGAACGGAACCGGATAAAGCACATCCGACGTCATCGCGCGTTCGATATCGCCGGTTTGCTGGGCGAACCAGGTGAACGCCTGCGGACCGAAGGCCGTACGCTCGGCCTTATAGATCGCGGCGGCGTGTGACAGGTCATCGCGCTGCTTGATCTTGTCCATCTGCTTGCGCTGCCGCTTGTTCCACCATGCAGGATAGTCAGGCAGGTTATCGTAGTAATCCAGAAGCTGATCCATCAGTTCGCATTGCTGCGGCAACGCGACCACGCCACAATTCAATGCGCCGCGCATGCCATGGCCGGCGAAGGTCCACTCCCAGTCATCGGGAAAGGGCTTGTGACAGAAAGCATCGCAATCGATCCAGATGGCCCCGGTTTTCTGGATCATCTTGTAGCGGAACACATTCGACAGGAACGAGGCTGAGGTGTCGTTCACCAGCCGCATGTCGATATCCATGATCTCGGAAGCCGGGCGCACGACCACACCGTCCGGCGCGTTCTTCAAATCGTCCGTGCAGTAAAGCGTCACGGGGTGGCCGTGAAGAAGGTGCGACTTCAGGCAAAGCTGGTTCAGATACTGAAGCTCTGCTCCGATCCAGAGCGAGGCGACAGGGCGACGATCGAGCTTCATTCAGGACCTCGGCGATTTTCGACGCGCCCTTTCTATCCGACCGCCTGCCAAGCGGCCAGTCCCCCTGTTGCATCTTCCTTAGCGATCAATACTCGAATGGCGCAACACACTTGTAATTCGGTCGCCTCAAGGTAGATCGTGGGATGCGCCCGCCGCAAATCCCTGATCCCACTGCCGCCCGCCCGAGGAATGATCTGACATGAACTTCGACCCGAACAAGTCGCTCGCCGACGGCATCCGCATCATCGAAAACGCGGTCATCGTGCCATTCGGCGCCGGCAAGCGAGGCGGGATCAGGCGACCGGCAGCCATCTATGATGCGGGCGGCAATTACGTCCCGCTTGGTCAGTGCTTCCGAAGCTGGGGAAGACCCGTCACGGTAGAGCCAGACTCACCCCCGACCGACGACCAGATCGAGCCGACGCTGCCCGGTACGTGGCTTTTCGGCGGAATGATCTATACCCATTTCGGCCACTTCCTTGTCGAGACGACCTCGCGCCTTTGGGCGCTGGATCATCTGGACACGCCGCCTGACGGCGTCATCTTCATGCCCCGCAAGCAGGCCGCCAAGCCTGAACGGTTCATCAGCCCGGTGCTGCCGCTGCTGGATATGTTCGGCAAAGATGTCAGGAATGTGCGCGCCGTCGTCAGGCCAAAGCGGGTCGAGCGCCTTATCCTTGCACCGCAGGGTTTCGGAACCGGCGACATGATGGGCGGCAGCCCTGAGTTCCGCGCCTACATCGCCCGCCACCTTGGCGACGGAATCGAGCCGCAGGGCGGCGAAAAGCTTTACATCTCGCGCAGCCGCCTGTTTTCCAAGCGCGGCCGCTATCTGGGCGAAAAGCGGCTGGAGCAGCTTTTCGAGGCAGAGGGATACGAGGTCTTTCACCCGCAGGACCACACACTGGCCGAGCAGATCGCCCGCTACAAGGCTGCAAGCAAGATCGTATCGAGCGATTCTTCGGCGCTGCATCTGGCGGCGTTCTTCACCAGACCCGATGACCGCATTGCCATCATCCTGCGACGTCCGGGCAAGATCTCGCGCGATTTCGTGACGCAGTTCAGGCATTTCGCCAATCTGCAACCGGTGATCGCCAACGCGCTGAACGGGCGGATCTATCGCGCCGATAACGAGCGCAAGCAGATGAACGAAGTTTTTGCCGAACTGGATTTCCCGAGCCTCGGCACGAAGCTTGCGGAAACCGGCTTCATCACCGATCCTTCGGCCTGGACAGGCCCGACCGAGGCAGAGCTGGAGGCAGAGCGGAACGATCTGTCCGAACGCCTTGGTTTGCCGCTGGTCCTGGGCTGAAAGAATGCGCCGCCCTGTTCAGGCGGCGCTTCATGTTCGTCGGGCTTGGGGCCGGGCGATCAGCTCCAGTCCCAGGGTCGGGTGAATTCGCCCAGTTTCTGGCGCACTGTTGCCTCGTCGGTACTGGCGGCACGGGAAATCTTGGCAACCAGACCGCGCTTCTTGTCCTCGACCACTTCGGACACGGTCGCACCTGTCCCCTCAAGCGCCTCGTCATAAACCCGGCGAATAGCCATACGCCTCAGGTCGGGTTTGAAGATTTTGCCGACGGCGGTTTTCGGCAGTTCGGGCAGGATTTCCAGATATTTCGGGACCGCCGCGCGCTCGTGGATATTTTCGCGTGCGTGTTCCAGCAGCTCTGCCTCGGTCGCATTCGCCCCCGCGACAAGTTCGACATAGGCGCAGGGCAGTTCGCCCGCACGCGCATCGGGCTGACCGATGGCACCAGCGAAGGCGACGGCGGGATGCGACAGCAGCGCGTCCTCGATCTCGGCAGGGTCGAGATTGTGACCGCCGCGGATGATAAGATCCTTTGCGCGCCCGGTGATCCACAAATAGCCGTCAGCGTCGAGCCGGCCAAGATCGCCCGTGCGCAGGAACCGACCCTCGGCGAACAGATCCTTGTTCTTGTCTGCTTCGGTATAGGTCGAGCCTTCGAACACACCGGGATTGGCGACACAGATTTCACCGACTTCGTCCGTCGCACATTCCTGGAAGCCTTCCGGTGTCTTTTTCAGGATGCGGACATGGGTATAGGGCAGCGGCAGCCCGACCGAGCCGACTTTTTTCGGCCCGTCAACCGGGTTGCAACTGACCAGACAGGTCGCTTCGGTCAGGCCATAGCCTTCGGCGATTTCCACCCCGGTCGCCGCCTTGAAGCGGTTATACAATTCGATCGGAAGCGGCGCCGAGCCCGAGATGGCGGTGCGCAGCGAGGACACATCGGCATCGACAGGGCGCTGCATCAGCGCGGAAATCGCGGTCGGCACGGTGATCAGGAATGTGACCTGCCACCGCTCGATCAGCTTCCAGAAATTGTCGAAGACACCCTCGCCGCGATAACCGGCGGGCGTTGGCATCACCATATGCGCCCCCGATCCGATACAGCTCATCAGGATCGGATAGGCTGCAAAGACGTGGAACAGCGGCAGCGGGCAGATCAGTACGTCTTCCTGATCGAACAGCAAGGTGCCACCCAGAAAGCCGTTATAGATCATACCCGAATACTTGTGCTGTGCGATCTTGGGCAGACCCGTCGTGCCGCCGGTGTGGAAATAGGCGGCAACGCGGTCTGTCTTCGTGTCCTCGAAATCAAGCCGGTTGTGGTTCTCGCCCGAGGTCGCCGCCTCGAAGTTATGCGTCTTGGCCTGATGCTTTACCGTGACCTTCGGGCGGGCAAGCGGAACGATGAATTTCTTCACCCCGGTCAGATGCCGGTTCAGGTCAATTTCCAGCAGATGCTGAACATTGGGCGCCTGCGCGACAGCCGCTGCCGCCTTCTGTGCAACATCGGTCTTCGGAAAGGCTTTCAGCGTGACCAGAACCTTTGCGTTGGTAGAACGCAGGATGCCGGCGATATGTTCGGCTTCCAGAAGCGGGTTGATCGGGCTGACAATGCCCGCGGTCATGCCGGCCAGCAGCACGACGGGCGTTTCGATGGAATTCGGCAGCAGATAGGCGACGGTATCGTTTGGCCCGACCCCAAGCTTTCGAAACAGGTTGGCCGTTTCAGTTACGCGCTCGCGCAGCTCTCGCCAGTTCAGCGTGGTCGCATGGTCGCGCGGACCCGACAGAAGCTGAAAGGAAACCGCAGGCCGATCTGGATAGCGTTCCGCCGTCCGGCTGAGGAATTCATAGATCGTGCGGGGATTGTCCCGCTTCTCATAGGCGATTTCCTGTTCAACCGCGTCGCGGTCGGCAATGCTGCCGAAACGGCTTTTCCTGTTCATTTTCCCCCCAATTCTCCGGCCGCGAGGACCGTCTGATTTGGCACAGACAATGGGGCAGAATCAAAGCATGGGGCAAGCCCGGCGGCCGCCCCATGCGCTGAAAACGCAGCGTCAGAGACGCCGCGTCAGTCCTTAAAAGCCATTACTGCGGAATGCGCAGGGTCTGACCGGGGTAAATCTTGTCCGGGTCTGACAGCATCGGCTGATTGGCCTTAAATATCTCGTTATAGCGGTTCGCGTTGCCGAGATATTCCTTGGCGATGGCCGACAGCGTTTCGCCTTTCTTTACGGTATGGAATACCGGTTCGGCGGATTGGGACGGCGCGGCGGTCTGCGCTTTCGGCGGCACGTCCGGCTCTGCCGCAGCGGCGGCGCCAGCGGGGACGGGACGGTCAGGCAGGTCGGCCTCGACCTTGGCGATGCCTTTGATATTGCCGACGGCGAGGATCAGCTTTTCCATCGTTTCGCGGTCGGCACCCTTGGATTCGACCTTCACGGTGTCGCCACGCAGCGTCAGGTGAACGTCACCCGAATCGAGGCCAAGCGCCTTCACCTCTGCCTCGAGCGCCTTGACCTTGCGATCGGTATCGGCCTGCTCGGGTGTCTTGGCCTCGGCCGCTTCCGCCGATCCGAAGACCGATTTCCCTGCATCCTTCACGAAATCCCAGAAAGCCATCGGCTTGTCCTTCCATGTTGTTTCGCGCGATCAACGCCCGCGGCGTCAGGCGGTTCCGCATGCTGGCGCAGGATGTGCATTTGCGATACCGGTTGCGCCGACATCACCCTGGAAGGCCGCCATGCATACTGTCTCTGTTCTTGCCGCCCCGGCCCGTGCCGATCTGACTGCCGAACGTGTCGATGCGCTGCGCGATCTGTTCAATGGCCAGCATGTCATCTGGCTGGCCGAGGGCATCGCCGCTGAATTTCCGACCGATCATCTGCCTGAGGACGCCGAGGCGATAGCGGAAGATACCCGGCTTGCCGGGTTCGATCTTGTGGTCCAGCCGACGCTTGGCCGTCGCAAGGCAGTGTTGCTGGCCGATATGGATTCGACCATGATCCAGCAGGAATGCATCGACGAGCTCGCCGCGGAAGCTGGCGTCGGGCCGCGTGTGGCGGATATCACAGCCCGCGCCATGAACGGAGAGCTGAACTTCCACGAGGCGCTTGTCGAACGTGTGGGCCTGCTGGCGGGGCTGCATGAAAGCGTTATCCAGAAGGTTCTGGACGAGCGTATCACCCTGGCCCTTGGCGGCCGGGAGCTGGTGGCGACCATGCGTGCGCAGGGTGCCTATACCGCGCTGGTATCGGGCGGCTTCACAGCCTTTACCAGCCGCATCGCCGAGGTACTAGGCTTTGACGAACACCGTGCCAACACGCTTCTGGCCGATCAGAACGTGCTGACCGGCCATGTCGGCCTGCCGGTTCTGGGCCGCGAAGCGAAGGTCGAAGCGCTGGAGGAGATCACCGCAGCGCGGGGCCTGACGCCCACGGACGCGATCGCGGTGGGCGACGGCGCGAACGATCTGGGCATGATCCAGCTTGCCGGCACCGGCGTCGCGCTGCATGCAAAGCCTGTCGTCGCAGCGCAGGCGGGCGTTCGCATTGATCATGCCGACCTGACGGCGCTTCTGTATATTCAGGGCTATGGTCGAGAGGAATTTTCGGGCGTCGTCTGAATTTCGCAGGCCCGGTCAGGCGTCGAAGGGTGGCGCGCAGGTGATTTGTGAAAGAAGGCCGGCTGCAACCCAATGCCTCCGGCAATAAAGGTGCTGGCCCATGCTTGAGATTCTTTCCCTTACAAGTGTCATCTTCATTCTGATCGCAACCGGCTATCTTGCGGTCCGCTCTGGCAAGTTCACCGCCGGGGAAATGGCCACGCTTGGCAAGTTCGTTGTCGCCTTCGCGATCCCGGCCCTTATTTTTCGGGCGCTTTCTTCCCGCCCGCTGGGTGAGATCTTCGATGCGGGCTATATCGGCGCGATGCTGGGCGGATCGCTTCTGGTCTTCGCGTTTGGTTACGTCTGGGCGCGGCGCGTGGGCGGCGCGTCGGCTGAAGCCAGCACGTTCAGCGCCGTCGGCATGTCCTGTTCCAATAGCGGGTTCGTGGGCTATCCGCTTTTGCTCATGGCGCTTCCGCAGGTCGCGCAGACGGCACTGGCGCTGAACATGGTAGTCGAGAACCTTGTGATGATCCCGCTCGCGCTTGTCATGGCGGAACGGGCGCAAGGCGGCGGCGCAACATCCGGTGCCCGGCTTGCGGGTCAAATCGCGCTGCGGCTGCTTCGCAACCCGATCATCATAGCACTTATTCTGGGCATGATCGTCTCGGTTGCCGGGCTTCGGATGCCGGCGGTCATCGCGCGCCCCATTGACATCATGGCGTCGGCGAGCGCGGCACTCTCGCTTACCGCCATCGGCGGCGCATTGGCCGGATTACCCCTGCGAAGCATCAATGCGTCCGTGCTGTCGGTTGTCATCGGAAAGCTGCTGCTGCACCCACTGGCAGTGGGAGCCGGGCTTGTCGTCATGTCGGCGACAGGCTTCGGCGTTCAGGACGACAACCTTGCCGCTGCTGCCATCATCATGGCGTCGATGCCCGTCATGTCGATCTATCCGATCCTCGCGCAACGCTATGGCGAGGGGCAGAACGCGGCACTTGCCTTGCTCGTCATGACGGCAGCTTCTTTTGTGACCATCACGCTCGTGCTGGCGATCATGTTGCCGTGACGCGGCGGACGCGGCGGCTAAAAAGAAAAGGGGCGCCTCGCAGGGCGCCCCTGATCGCTTCGGTCCGGGAAGGATCAGTCCTTCGCACGCTCCACATAGCTGTTGTCGGCCGTGTTGATGACGATCCGCGTGCCGACGCCGATATGCGGCGGGACCATGACGCGCAGCCCGTTATCCACCTGCGCCGGCTTATAGGATGACGATGCCGTCTGGCCCTTCACGACCGGCTCTGTCTCGGTCACTTCGACGGTCATCTTCTGCGGCAGTTCCATCGCGATGGGCGCGCCATTGAAAACCTGCAGGAAGACCCGCATCCCCTCCTGCAGATAGACCGCCTGATCGCCGATGATATCCTCGGTCGCGGTCACCTGCTCATAGCTCTCCGGCTCCATGAAATGGTAGCCTTCGCCATCGTTATACAGATAGTCATAGCTGCGTTCGTCCACATGGGCCTTTTCGACCTGATCGGTGGTCTTCCAGCGCTCTGTCACCTTGGTGCCGTCCGAAATCCGGCGCATATCGACGCTGGTCGTGGGCGTGCCTTTGCCGGGGTGGAAGTTTTCGGCCTTGAGAACGACATAAAGACGCTCATCAATCTCGACCACATTGCCTTTGCGAAGGCTGGAGGCGATGACTTTCATCTGCGGTTTCCTTGCGAGTTATCCGGTCTGCGCGTAAGCGCTTTGGCCGTGTCCCTATCCCATGAACCGTCCCATTGCCAGAGAAACCATGAGCAATAACCAATGGTGGCAGCCCCGACGCCACGCCGACCGCCGCCCGGCCTTGCTGGCCCGAAACCGTATCCAGCGGGCGATCCGGGGCTGGCTGGACGACAACGATTTCACCGAGGTCGATCCGGCAGCGCTTGCCATCAGTCCGGGCAATGAAACCCATCTGCACGGGTTCGCGACGTCGATGATCGGCAATAACGGGCAGGCGCAGCCAATGTATCTGCACACCTCGCCCGAATTCGCCATGAAAAAGCTGCTGGCCGCAGGCGAGCGGCGCATTGCCGCGTTCAGCCATGTCTGGCGCAATCGCGAACGCACGGGGCTGCATCACCCCGAATTCACCATGCTGGAATGGTATCGCGCCGGCGAAGCCTACACAGTGCTGATGGACGATTGCGCCGATTTCCTGATGCTGGCGGCCGAGGCTGCCGGGGTGAACGAATTCCGCTTCCGCGATGCCACCTGCGACCCCTATGCCGCGCCGAAGCGGGTTTCCGTCGCCGATGCCTTTGCAGAACATGCCGGGATCGACCTTCTGGCGACGATTGCCGCAGACGGCACGACCGACCGCAACGGGCTGGCTGCTGCTGCCTACATAGCCGGGGTCAACCTCGCGCCGGACGACAACTGGTCCGACATCTTTTCCCGCGTGCTGGCCGAGCGTGTCGAGCCGCATCTCGGTCACGGCGTGGCGACCATCCTCGACCGCTATCCGGTGCCAGAGGCCGCCCTTGCCCGCCGCAGCCCCGATGATCCCCGCGTTTCGGAGCGGTTCGAGCTTTATGCCTGTGGGGTCGAACTTGCGAACGGCTTCGGCGAACTTACCGACGCCGCCGAACAGCGCCTTCGATTTCAGGCCGATATGGCGGAAAAGCAGCGGATCTATGGCGAGACTTACCCGCTGGACGAGGATTTTCTGGCCGCGCTCGCAATCATGCCCGATGCAGCTGGCATCGCGCTCGGCTTTGACCGGCTGGTGATGCTGGCGACCTCTGCCCCCTCGGTCGAGGCGGTCATGTGGGCACCCGTGCCCGGCTAAGGTGTCAGTCGCGCCAGGATTTCTGCGGCAGTGCCGGGCCTGGCCCTTGCGCATTCGGTCCCTGCCCAAAAGGGGCCATATCCGTCTTCGCCGGCCTTCGACGCCACCGCGTGCAGCGCCTTAAGCGCCGAATAGGGCAGCGGATAATCGGGCGCTTCGCCGTCATCGCGACGGCTGATGATGTTTTCCACACCGCGCGCCGGCCGCCCTGAAATCGCCCGTGTCATCCGGGTGCTGCCGCCGGACAATGCCGCGCGATGAGCGGCCGATGTCCCGGCCTCGTCCGCGACCAGAAACGCCGTCCCGCATTGCGCCGCGACCGCTCCGGCATCCAGCACGGCCTGCACATCCTCGCGCGACATGATCGCTCCGGCCGCGATCAGCGGCAGACCGGCATCCTTCAGGGTCGCCAGCAGATCCAGGGTTTCCATCTGCGCATCGGGCGCATCGACCTCGGTCACACCACGATGTCCGCCAGCCTGCCAGCCTTGCGCGACGACCCCGTCCAACCCGGCGGCTTTTGCCTTCAGCGCATCAGCAAGATTGGTGGCAGAGCCAAGCAGGATCGCACCGCTGTCGCGCAGCGCGGTCAACTGATCAGACGTTGGCAGACCGAAGTGAAAGCTGACCACGCCGGGCCGTTCCTCGACCAGCATCGCCAGCATCTCCGGGTCATCGGCGAAGGGCAGATAGCCGTCAGCCAGCCCATCCGGCGGACTAGCGCCAAACCGCGCGAAATCCGGCCGCAGGCCGTCCAGCCACGCCTGTTCCTTCGCGGCATCGCGCTGCGGCGGTTTATGACAGAATACATTCACATTGAACTTTGCCGCCGTCATCGCACGGGTCTGGCGGACCTCGTCCCGCGCCCGCGCAGCGTCCATTGCCGCCACGCCAAGCGAGCCGAGGCCCCCCGCATTCGCGACAGCCGCCGCCAGCGCCGGTGTCGTGATCCCCGCCATCGGCGCCTGCACCACGGGCACGCGCATTCCGATCCGGTCCAAAAGCATCGCGGCCTCCTTTTGTGCCCATTTACAATCCTGTCGCGGGGCAGGATCAAGCGCAGATGTTCGAACTGTCGCTTGATCTCGTTCTGATGCTTGTTGCCGCCGCCTTTGCGGCGGGCTTTGTCGATGCCATTGCCGGGGGCGGAGGGCTGATCACCGTTCCGATGCTGATGCTGGCCGGTATTCCACCCGCGCAGGCGCTGGCGACGAACAAGGTGCAGGGCGTGTTCGGCGCGGCGACGGCGGCGATCAGCTATGCGCGTTCGGGCCATGTCAATCTGCGGCGTCAGATCGGCACCGCGGCGGTGGCCTTCGCCGCCGGCATGGCCGGCGCGTTCTGCGTCACCCTGATCCCGACCGAGGCGCTGCGCTATATCCTGCCGCTGCTGCTGATCGGCATTGCCGCCTTCTTCGCGCTGAAGCCCGGCCTGTCCGATGCCGACCGAGAGGCACGGATCACCCCCGCAAGCTTCACGGCCTTCGTCGTTCCGCTGGTTGCTTTCTATGATGGGCTTCTGGGGCCGGGCACCGGATCATTCTTCATGCTGGGTTTCGTGATGCTTGCAGGTTACGGCATCCTGAAGGCAACCGCGCATACGAAGCTGCTGAACTTTGCATCGAATCTTGGCGGGCTTGTGGCCTTCGCGCTTGTCGGCAAGCCTTTGTGGATCACCGGGCTGGCGATGGGTGCCGCACAGATCGCGGGCGCTTGGGCCGGTTCAAAGCTGGCAATGCGGATCGGGTCGCGGCTGATAAAGCCGCTGCTGGTGACCACCTCGACCCTGCTGGCGCTGAAGCTGATCATCGACCTGCTTTAATGCGTCGTCATTAACGCGAAATTAACCACGCCCTGCGACTCTGCAACCATTGGGTGGGCGAGGGTGCGGGATGCTTCCGAAGGTTTTCGTGATCGGCTTCAATAAATGCGGGACGACGAGCCTGCATCGCATGTTCCGGCGGGCCGGCCACGAATCCTCGCACCACAGGCACGCTTGCGCGGATGGACGCATCGTAAAAATCGCAAGGCAAATCGACCAGAACGCGCGCGACGAGCGACCTCTGCTCAGCGGGATCGACGATGCGCAGGTTTATTCCGACATGGATCTGTGCGAGCGGCGGGTGAAGCTGTCTGGCATCAGTCGTTTCCGTGGCCTCGACGCCGACTATCCGGGTAGTCGGTTCATCCTGAATACGCGCGATCCGCTGAATTGGGTCAGGTCCCGCTGCCGACATTTCGCTGGCGGCTATCTGGATCGGTCAATGTTTCAGGCGCGCATCGCCGATCCGTCGGTCATGCGGGCTGTCTGGCTCGCCGAATGGCATGAGCACCACGCTGCAGTGCAGACATATTTCGCGGGCCGCCCCAACCAACTGCTGGTCTTCGATATCGAACAAGACAGCGCCCTCCCCCTGATCCGATTTCTGCCCGAATACGGCCTGAAGGCGGGCCAATGGCGTCATCACAATCGCACCCCAGAGGGGGTCGCGCAGCCCGTAGAAATGACATTTGCCGATCAGATGGGCAGTCCGCCATCTTCCTTGGCGGATTTCAGCACAATTTCCGAACGGACCTGCGTGACCTGAGAATGTTGCAGCAGTCGGTCATGGATGAAATCCGCCAGCGCATCCAGATCGCGGACCTGCAATTCCAGCACATAATCAGCATCGCCTGATACCGAATGCGCCGCCCGCACCTCTGGCTGGGCGGCGGCGAAACTTGCAAAGTCCTTGTCGCCCGCCGCACCGTGGCTGCGCAGATTGACGCGCGCAAAAGCCCGGATGCCGAAGCCAAGCGCACCCCCGTCCAGACGCGCGGTATAGCCACGGATCGCACCCGACTTTTCCAGCGCCGCCCGTCTGCGCGAACATTGCGAAGGTGACAGATGCACGATTTCCGACAGTTGCGCATTGGTCAGCGCCCCATCGCGCTGCAATGCGGCAAGAATCGCACGATCGAAGCCGTCATGCGTGTTATCGTCCATTTTCTCACCACTCATGCACGATTCATGCGAATTATGCTTCCGATCCGACGATTTTGCAAACCTCGTGAGCGGCTTTTGCCCCAAGATCATCGAAACCGAACAGGAGGATCACATGGGCCCTTTCCCGCATAACGCCCCGAAAGCCGAAATCAGCGACGCGAACCCGGCTGGCACCGACGGCTTCGAATTCGTCGAATTCGCCCACCCGAACCCGCAGGAACTGGACGCCCTGTTCCGCAAGATGGGCTTTGAACCCGTGGCAAAGCACAAGACGAAGAACGTGACGCTGTACCGTCAGGGCGGCATCAACTATGTCCTGAACGCAGAGCCCGACAGCCATGCCAGCCAGTTCATCAAGGATCACGGCCCATGCGCCCCCGCGATGGGCTGGCGCGTCGTGGATTCCCAGCACGCGCTGAAGCGCGCCGTCGAACTGGGTGCGAAGGAATATACCGGCCCCGGCAAGGTGCTGGATTTCCCGGCGGTCGAGGGGATCGGCGGCAGCCTGCTTTATTTCATCGACAAGTATGACGACACCGGCAGCGCCTGGGATGCGGAATATGACTGGCTGGGCGAAAAGGACCCGCGCCCGGAAGGCGTCGGCTTCTACTATATCGACCACCTGACCCATAACGTCATTCGCGGCAACATGGACACCTGGTACAAGTTCTATAACCAGACCTTCAATTTCCGCGAGATCAGGTATTTCGACATCAAGGGCAAGCAGACCGGCCTTTTCAGCCGGGCGCTGACCTCTCCCGATGGCAAGATCCGCATCCCGATCAACGAATCGGCCGATGAACACAGCCAGATCGAGGAATATCTGAACGAATATAACGGCGAAGGCATCCAGCACATCGCCGTGGCAAGCGAAGATATCTATGCCTCGACCGATGCGATTGCCGATAAGGGGCTGGAATTCATGCCCGGCCCGCCGGATGTCTATTATGAAATGTCCCGCAAGCGCGTGACCGATCATGAAGAGCCGCTGGAAAAGATGAAGAAGCACGGCATCCTGATCGACGGCGAAGGCGTGGTCGATGGCGGCACGACGCGGATTCTGCTTCAGATCTTCTCGAAAACCGTGATCGGCCCGATCTTCTTCGAATTCATCCAGCGCAAGGGCGATGACGGCTTTGGCGAAGGCAATTTCCGCGCCCTGTTCGAATCGATCGAGGAAGACCAGATGCGCCGTGGCGTGCTGAAACCTGAAGACGCTGCATGAGCTGGCGCGATATCTCGACCGCGCCGGACCCCGGCACGGTCGTCTGCACCATTGATGAGGTCGAGGGCGTCCGCGCCTTCGACCTTTCCGGTTTTCCGCTGCTGGTCATACGCGACGCGGCGGGGCTGCGCGGCTTCGTGAACCTTTGCCCACATCAATATCTACCCCTCGACTTCCGCGGCGGCAACATCCTGTCGGCCGACGGAGTGCGGCTTATCTGTTCGTCCCATCAGGCGCAGTTCGATAGCACAAGCGGCGAAGTCTGCGCCGGACCGGCCATGTGCGGTCTGGATTCAGTTCCGCTGCGTCGGGACGGCAACAAAATCACCATTGGTGATGGCTGATTCCACGCTCGGCGACATGACGTGCATCCGGATCGATCAAGCATGGCTGGCCCTCATCCATACCGCCGTGCTGCAGTTACATCGGTCCCCACAATCCTGCATTCCTGTCAAGCCCTAGATAGTTCTTGAAAGCGTCATACAAAATATTGACAGCGTGGGCCGATTCGACACAAGATGGTCGGGCTCTGGCAACGCAGGAATCATCCGAAGGCGGGACAGAAAAGGGCAGAAAAGCCCTTCCCAAAGCCCGCAGGGACAGGGGTCAGAGCTTCAACAAACCATGGTGCCGGGGCCATGGGCACGTCAGTCGGAAAAGCGCACTTTTCCGGTCGGTCGTTTTCTGCCCGGTGCCGAACAAAGGATGGGGACAGATGAGCATCACCGTTTACAGCAAGCCGGCTTGCGTTCAGTGCACCGCAACCACCCGCGCCCTGCAGGCGCGCGGCATCGAATTCGACGTGGTCGACCTGACGCAGGACGAAACCGCCTATGCGCATGTCTCGGGCCTTGGCTATCGTCAGGCACCCGTTGTCATTGCCGGCGACGCGCATTGGTCGGGCTTTCGCCCGGACCTGATCGGCCAGCTTTCCTGATCGCGGCGCGGCAATTGCATTGGCATCGGGATCATGGCGCAGCTCGTCTATTTCTCCTCTCGTTCGGGCAATACGGCGAAATTCGTCGCCCGGCTGGGGCTAGACGCGCTGCGCATCCCGATTTCCGCAACTGAGCCGCTGCCCCTGCCCGATCAGCCCTATGTGCTGATCACCCCCAGCTATTCGGACGGCGAAGGGCGCGGTGCCGTGCACCCCCAGATCGTCCGCTTCCTAAACGATCCCGCAAGGCGGGCGCTGATTCGCGGCGTCATCGCTGGCGGAAATCGCAATTTCGGACAGTTTTATGCGCTTGCCGGCCGCCGTATCGCCGACAAGCTGAATGTGCCGCTGCTTTATAAGTTCGAGCTGGCCGGCAATGAGGAAGATATCGCCCGCGTGACCCACGGGCTTAACCGATTCTGGAGAGAGACATGCTTGATGACCGCCTGAACCGTCCAAAGCCCGAGGCGAAGGACTATCACGCGCTGAATGCGATGCTGAACCTGTATGACGATGCAGGGCAGATTCAGTTCGACGCGGATCGAATGGCGGCGCGGCAGTATTTCCTGCAGCATGTGAACCAGAACACGGTGTTCTTCCACAGCCTCGATGAAAAGCTGGGCTATCTGGTGGACGAAGGCTATTACGATCCCGCTGTGCTGGATCAGTATTCCAAGAACTTCCAGCGCCGGATCTGGGACGAGGCCTATGGCAAGAAGTTCCGCTTCCCCAGCTTCCTCGGCGCGTTCAAATATTACACCTCCTACACGCTGAAAACCTGGGACGGCGAGCGCTTCCTCGAGCGTTACGAGGACCGCGTCGTCATGGTCGCCCTGACGCTGGCCCGTGGCGATGAAGCACTGGCCATGTCCCTGATGGAAGAAATCATCGAGGGTCGTTTCCAGCCTGCGACACCGACCTTCCTGAATGCCGGCAAGAAGGCGCGGGGCGAATTCGTGTCCTGCTTCCTGCTGCGCATCGAAGACAATATGGAAAGCATCGGTCGCGGCATCAACTCTGCCCTGCAGCTGTCCAAGCGCGGCGGCGGTGTGGCCCTGATGCTGACCAATATTCGCGAGCATGGCGCACCGATCAAACAGATCGCCAACCAGTCCTCGGGCGTGATCCCGGTGATGAAGCTGCTGGAAGACAGCTTCAGCTATGCGAACCAGCTTGGCGCGCGGCAGGGCGCGGGCGCGGTTTATCTGAACGCGCATCACCCCGACATCCTGCGCTTCCTTGATACCAAGCGCGAAAACGCCGACGAAAAGATCCGCATCAAGACGCTTTCGCTTGGCGTCGTGATCCCCGACATCACCTTCGAGCTGGCCAAGAAGAACGAGGATATGTACCTCTTCTCGCCCCATGACGTGCAGAAGGTTTACGGCGTCCCCTTCTCGGACATTTCCGTGACCGAGAAATATCACGAGATGGTCGACAACCCGAAAATCCGTAAAAAGAAGATCAACGCCCGCGCCTTCTTCCAGACCATCGCGGAAATCCAGTTCGAATCCGGCTATCCCTACATCATGTTCGAGGACACGGTGAATGCCGCGAACCCCATCGCGGGCCGCATCGCCATGTCGAACCTGTGCAGCGAAATCCTGCAGGTGAACACGGCGTCAGAGTTCAACGAAGACCTGTCCTATGCCCAGATGGGCACGGATATTTCCTGCAACCTCGGCTCGCTGAATATCGCCAAGGCCATGGACAGCGGCGATCTGGGCGCGACCGTCGGCACCGCGATCCGTGCGTTGAATGCCGTGTCGGAAATGTCGGCCATCGACTCGGTCCCGTCGATCCGCAAGGGCAATGACGAAGGCCATGCGATCGGGCTGGGACAGATGAACCTGCACGGCTATCTGGCGCGCGAACGCGTCCATTATGGCAGCCCGGAAGGCATTGATTTCACGAACATCTATTTCGCGACCGTGCTGTTCCACGCGCTGCGCGAATCGAATGCGCTGGCAAAAGAGCGCGGCCACAGCTTCGCGGGCTTCGAGCAGTCGAAATATGCTGACGGCACGTTCTTCGACAAATATGTCGACCGCGACTGGCTGCCCGAAACCGACCGCGTGAAAGAGCTTTTCGCCGATGCTGGTATCGAGGTCCCCACCCGTGACGAATGGACCGCCCTGCGCGACGCGGTAATGACGGACGGGCTTTATAACCGCAACCTGCAGGCCGTGCCGCCGACCGGTTCGATCAGCTATATCAACTATGCCACCTCCTCGATCCACCCGATCACCGCGAAGATCGAGGTGCGCAAGGAAGGCAAGATCGGCCGCGTTTACTATCCCGCGCCTTACATGACCAACGACAATCTGGAATTCTACCGCGACGCATACGAGATCGGCCCCGAAGCGATCATCGACACCTATGCCGCCGCGACTCAGCATGTCGATCAGGGCCTTTCGCTGACCCTTTTCTTCCCGGCAGACGCGACCACACGCGACATCAACCGCGCCCAGATCTACGCCTGGAAGAAAGGCATCAAGACCATCTACTACATCCGCCTGCGCCAGAACGCCCTTGAAGGGACCGAGGTTCAGGGCTGCGTTTCCTGCACGCTGTAAGGGGAAAGATCATGAAAGATAACGTCAACACCACCCGTGCCGTCCCCGCCGCCGTCAACTGGAACCGCCTTCAGGACGACAAGGATCTGGAGATATGGAACCGCCTGACCGCCAATTTCTGGCTGCCGGAAAAGGTGCCGCTGTCGAATGACATTCAAAGCTGGTCGCAGCTGAAACCGGCCGAGCAGACGCTGACCATTCGCGTCTTCACCGGGCTGACGCTGCTGGACACGATCCAGAACACCATCGGTGCGCCTGCGCTGCTGCCGGACGCGATCACCCCCCATGAAGAAGCCGTGCTGACCAATATCGCCTTCATGGAGGCGGTTCATGCGCGCAGTTATTCCAGCGTGTTTTCGACGCTGTGCCAGACCTCGGAGGTGGACGAGGCCTTCCGCTGGTCGTCAGAGAATGAGCAGCTTCAGGCCAAGTCACGCTTGATCGTGGATGAATATGATGCGGCCAGCCACCCGCTGAAGAAGAAGATCGCAAGCGTCTTCCTGGAAAGCTTCCTGTTCTATTCGGGCTTCTATCTGCCGATGCACTGGTCGTCGCGCGCGCGGCTGACCAACACGGCCGACCTGATCCGCCTGATTATCCGGGATGAAGCAATACACGGCTATTACATCGGCTATAAATTCCAGCGCGCACTGGAAAGAGCCAGTGAGTCAGAGCGGGCAGAGCTGAAGGATTTTGCATTCTCTCTCCTCTTTGATCTCTACGACATAGAAACCAAATACACCGAAACCCTTTACGATCCGGTTAACCTGACCGAGGACGTGAAGACCTTCCTGCATTACAACGCCAACAAGGCCCTGCAAAACCTGGGATATGAGGCCCTGTTTCCGCCGGAAGCATGCAAGGTTTCGCCCGCGATTCTGGCCGCGCTTTCGCCGAATTCGGACGAGAATCACGACTTCTTCTCTGGCTCCGGCTCCAGCTATGTGATTGGCAAGGCAGTCGCGACCGAGGATGAAGACTGGGATTTCTGATCCCAGCCGGATGAGCCTAACGGGCGCGCTTCGGCGCGCCTTTTTCATGCCAGCTTTTGCCGGTCAGGCGCCGCGCAACCAGCATTCCTTTGCGGAAACGCTGATTCGGCCCTATCCTTGCTGAAGGGATTTTCCCTTTTCAGAAAGGAACCGCCATGTTCCGCATGATCCTTCCGACCGCATTCGTCGCATTTCTTACTGTCCCGAGCTTCGCACAACAGGCTGAGCCTGTACCAACGCCACCACCGGAGCCTGAAGCGCAGGCCGCACCGGAGGCGGACGGGAATACTTCTGACCCGCCACCGATCCTGCCGGCGCAAGGAAGCGGCTGCAGTCGCGCCAAGCAGATGACCTCATAACCGTCGATTGTGCCGAGAGGCGCGCCGCGCAATCCGCGGCGTGCTTTCCTGCGCGCATTCCGGCGTTGAGGTCACACAAACAGCAAACGCGGCCTTACACAGCCGCATTCTTACGCCTGCTCAAGCGCCTCGCTCTCCCAGTCCTGCGAAAACGCTTCGGTCGCGCGCTGACGGGCGCGGCGCGCCTCTTTCTCGGCAGCGCTGCGATCACCGAACCGCGCGACGGCCGCAAGACAATCCTGCAACGTCTCCTGCACCTCAAGGATACCGGCCCCATCACGTGCGATGGGCGCGAAGAAGACCGAATAGACATGCGCTTCGTTCAGCGGCGGCGCAAAAACCAGATCGCATTTCACCTCGTCCTTGCCATCGACCCTTTCGTGAAGAAGCTCCAGCACCCGCGTTCCGGCGCGAAGCACCTCGATCGCGGTTCCCGGATCATTGATGCCGGGCGACAGCGCCTTGCTCGCCACCTCGCTCAGCACGGTCATGCCATAGGCCAGATCCTGATCGAAGCTACGCGATTCCCCCAGAGAGAAGGCGCGGCGCAGCGCATCCACCTGGTCCTCGGCAACGGGGCTGGTCAAGCGCAGCAATGCCTCGCCGCGATGAACGTATTTTCCGGGCATCCGCATGATCTCGACCTTGATGCCGGCGTCTTTCGCCACGGCTTGCAAGTCCTCAACATCCACATAGCGGACATAGCCGGACTCTTCCGAAGAGACGAGCGGAAGGCCGTCCGGCAGGGCGTCCTTCTGTGGAATGGCACCAAGCGCAGGCCGGTCGCGATATTTCCGGGCGGAAGGCTTCGCCGCATCCTCGATCCGGGTGATGATATCGCTCATCCTTCCGAATTCGTTCAGGTGGTTCACCCAGCGAACCAACGCCCAGGCGATAAGGGCGATATCGCCAAGCGTCGCGACAAACAGCAGGATTCGCGCCTTGTCGGGGTAAAGCCCCGCCGAAAGCCCGATAATTCCCACGATGCTGAACAGGAACGACCCGATAAAGATCGACACGGCGGTCTGCGCGGTGTGATCTTCCTCCAGCAGGCGCGTCGCGCGCGGCGTCGCGTTCGACGTGGCAGAGCCATAGGCCCCGACGATGATCGACATCGAAAAAGTCGTCACCGCCAGCATGGACGAGGCGATGATATTCAGAAGCGAGTCGACCGACCCGGATGCCAGGTCAATCTTCGGGATATAGGGCAGCCAAGGGCCGACGAAAGGCGCGGCCGATGCCAGCACGACCCCCGCCAGGCTGTACAGGATTACCCGCACCCACATTTTGCGCAACTGCTCCCGCAGCCGCATCGCCCATCCGGTGTCGAGCCATCTTGTCATCATATATCCCAGTTCCGCCGTCCGGGCATGTTTGACAGATCACGCGGGGGCGTCAACTTGGGGTCAGCTCGGCATGCCTGCGCCGCAATACGGGTAAGCGGTGTTTTCGGCCTGCCACGGGATCGCAGCGCAACTCCATAAATCGCGCTACGCCCAGGACTGACGGCCATCAAGATCAGCGCTTACCGTGTAAATTTCTTGTATTTCACGCGCTTCGGCTCCACCGCATCCGGTCCGAGACGACGGATCTTGTCGGCTTCGTAATCCTCGAAGTTGCCCTCGAACCATTCGACATGGGCGTCGCCTTCGAACGCGAGGATATGCGTGCACAGCCGGTCAAGGAAGAAGCGGTCGTGGCTGATGATCACCGCGCAGCCGGCGAAATCTTCCAGTGCCGCTTCCAGCGCCTGCAGGGTTTCCACGTCCAGATCGTTGGTCGGTTCGTCCAACAGCAGCACGTTGCCGCCCGCTTTCAGAAGCTTGGCAAGGTGGACACGGTTGCGTTCGCCGCCGGAAAGCTGGCCGACCTTCTTCTGCTGGTCGCCGCCCTTGAAGTTGAACGCCGACGCATAGGCGCGGCTGTTCATCTGCGCGTCGCCCAGCACGATCTGTTCGGCCCCACCGCTGATTTCTTCCCAGACGGTCTTGTCGCCCGCCAGCGCGTCGCGCGACTGATCGACATAGGACAGATTCACCGTGTCGCCATAGGTCAGTTCACCGGCGTCAGGCTGTTCCTGCCCGGTCAGCATGCGGAACAGCGTCGATTTACCGGCACCGTTCGGGCCGATCACGCCGACAATGCCACCCGGCGGCAGGTTGAAGGACAGATCCTCGATCAGCAGCTTGTCGCCCATGGCTTTTTTCAGGCCCTGAACCTCGATCACCTTGCCGCCAAGGCGTTCGCCGTTCGGAATAATGATCTGGGCGCGGGAAAGCTTTTCACGCTCTGACTTGCCGGCGAGTTCGTTATAGGCGTTGATCCGGGCCTTCTGCTTAGCCTGACGGGCCTTGGCACCGGCGCGGATCCATTCCAGTTCGCGTTCCAGCGTCTTCTGCTTGGCCTTGTCTTCGCGCGCTTCCTGTTCCAGCCGCTTGGCCTTCTGTTCCAGCCATGCGGAATAGTTGCCCTCGTATGGAATGCCGCGACCGCGATCCAGTTCGAGGATCCAGCCGGTGATGTCGTCAAGGAAATAACGGTCGTGGGTCACGACCAGAATGGTGCCGGGATATTCGATCAGGTGCTTTTGCAGCCATGCAATCGTTTCGGCATCAAGGTGGTTGGTCGGTTCGTCAAGCAGCAGCATGTCGGGCTGTTCCAGCAGCAGCTTGCACAATGCGACGCGGCGGCGTTCACCGCCTGACAGGGTCGACACATCGGCATCGTCGGGCGGGCAGCGCAGGGCCTCCATCGCGACATCGATCTGGCTGTCCAGATCCCACAGATTGCCGGCGTCGATTTCATCCTGCAGCGCGGCCATCTCCTCGGCCGTTTCGTCGGAATAATTCATTGCAAGCTCGTTATAGCGGTCGAGCTTCGCCTTCTTTTCCGCCACGCCCAGCATGACGTTTTCGCGCACGGTCAGGTTTTCATCCAGCTGCGGTTCCTGCGGCAGATAGCCGACCTTGGCACCTTTCGCGGCCCACGCCTCGCCGGTGAAATCCTTGTCCATCCCGGCCATGATCTTCAGCAGCGTCGATTTACCGGCACCGTTCACGCCGACGACGCCGATCTTGACGCCCGGCAGGAAGTTCAGGCGGATGTTTTCAAAGACCTTCTTCCCGCCGGCATAGGTCTTGGACACGCCGTCCATGTGATAGACGAATTCGTAATTGGCCATGAGGTCCTCGCAAAAGGGATTTGGGCGATATCTAGGTGATCGGCGCGCGAAGTTGAAGCGTCAGCGCAGCAGAGCGTTGAATTCGGCGTCGAAATTCTCTGCAAGAAACGCGTACTGGTCCGCAAAGCGGCTGGCAAGCGTGGCGTCCAGATGGGCAGGGGGCGCGGCATTGCCGCGTGTCGCGAAAACGCGCCTTTCAAGGCCGGTATAACGATGCGCCTTCAGGCCAAGAAAGCCTTCTATGCGTGCCATCAGCCCCGCAGGATCGGACTGGATCATCCCATAGGGAAGAAACAGAAGCCGGTCCGGCCCGAATTGCGCGCGCCAGCGTGAAATATGGCCCGCATAATCGCCGCGTGAGTCCAGGACAGGGTCGTCAGCCTCGTTCAGCCACTCCTCTGCACCAGAGGGAGAGCGACCCTTTCGCTGAAGATTCATCCGAAGCTGCGAAATCGCGCGCTCGACTGGATCGCGGATCAGATAGATGAACTGCGCATCGGGCAGATACTCTGCAACATGTGCGATGCCCTCGGCCGGAAGACCGGAATAGGCGGGGGTAATGTCGACAGGCCGCGCATCTGGCGGTGCCGGCGCGAAAATGGCGCGGTACCAGTCGTCGGTGAATTGCGGGGGCGCCTCCAGCCGCGCCAGATAGTCCGACAGCGCCGCAGGCACCGGCTTGCCCTGCCGGTCATAGCGCGCGCGCAGGTTGGCTGCGGAATTGCTTACATTCCTGCCCGTCCAGGCGCGGTTCTCGGGACAGAAGAGGTGGTCGAAGTAATGCGCCTCTTTCAGCGGCGACGTCCAAAGCTGGGGGTGCTGATCCAAAGCCGCATGAAGCCAGCTTGTGCCGGCCTTCTGCGCACCGATACCGATAACCGACGGCTTTCGCGGCTGGGGCTTATCCGCCCATTTCAGCATCCCTGCCGCATGCGCCCCGCCTTTCGCAACCACAGGTGCAGCAATCTTCGCGGCCGGTCGCGCAGGCGGCGTCGAAATTGAAGGGGCTGGCGCGTCGAGATCAGCCACAAAGGCGGGCCCGAACCGCTCGCGCAGGAAATCGTATTGGCCCGCGAAGCGATCCCTCAGCAAGGCCGGAAGCTCGTCCGGGACCGGCGGTGCCGCGCGACCCGCGTGCACGCGCGCGCCAAGCTTCGGATAAGCGTGCCTCGCTATGCCCAGAAAAGCCTCGACCTCGCGCATCACGCCCTCCGGATCGGTGGAGATGCGGCCATATGGCAGGATCAGCAGCCGGTCCCGTCCGAAATGGGCCTGCCAGCGCGGAATAAAGCTGGCATAGTCCCCACGATCCGCAAGATCGGGATCGTCGATATGACGCAAATAGCCTTCCGGGTTCTTCGGAAGCAGCTTGCGCCGCCCTAGATTCATCCGCAGTTGCGATATCGCGCGGCTGACCGGGTCGCGGATCAGATAGATGAATTTTGCGCGCGGCAGGAACGCGGCGACATCGGCCACACCGGCTTCTGGCAGGGTTGAATATTCGGGCGTGGTATCCAGCGGCAGCATTCCGCGCGGCGCGGCCGCGAAGGCGCGGCGATACCAGTTCGGCGTGAACATCGGCTCTGCCGTCATATCGACAAGATAGCGCACCATCTCGTCGGGCATTTCCTGTCCGCGCGCGGCAAAACGCTTTTCGGTCGCACGCACGGCCTCTCGGAAATGCCATGGAAGCCATTTACGGTCCTGCGGACGATGACGTGCGTTGAAATAATGGACCTCCTTGAAGGGTGTGGTCCAGATTTTGGGGTGCGCGTTCAGTTGCTCGTGCAGCCAGCTTGTCCCGGCCTTCTGGGCGCCGATGCAAAGCACGCGCGGCTTGCGCGGCTTGCCGTCGGCGTCCCATGCCTTCATCAGGGCCTGCCCCAAAGGTCGTATTCGCCCGCCTCGTCCACTGTCACGCTGACGATATCGCCAGGTTTCAGGGCCTCGAACCCCTCGTCGATGAACAGGTTGCCGTCGATTTCCGGCGCGTCTGCCTTGGTGCGGCAGGTCGCGCCATCTTCGTCGACCTCATCCACGATGACGTCCATGCGGGTGCCGACCTTCGCGGCCAGCTTCGCTTCGCTGATGGCCTGCGCCTTTTCCATGAAGCGGTCCCAGCGATCCTGCTTTACCTCTTCGGGGACATGATCGGGCAGGTCATTGGCCCGCGCACCAGCAACGTTTTCGTATTGGAAGCAGCCAACACGGTCCAGTTGCGCCTCGTCCAGCCAATCCAGCAAGGTCTGAAATTCTTCTTCCGTTTCTCCGGGATAACCGACGATGAAGGTCGAGCGCAGAGTGATATCAGGGCAATCAGCGCGCCATGCGGCGATTTCGTCCAGCGTCTTTGCTGCCGCTGCAGGCCGAGCCATGCGTTTCAGCGTGTCGGGATGGGCGTGCTGGAAGGGAATATCCAGATAGGGCAGCACCAGACCCTCGGCCATCAGCGGGATCAGGTTGCGCACATGCGGATAGGGATAGACGTAGTGCAGCCGCACCCATGCGCCCAACGATCCCAGATCACGCGCGAGATCGGTGATATGGGCACGGTGGCCACGATCTTCGGCATGTTTGAGGTCCACCCCGTAGGCCGAGGTATCCTGCGAGATCACCAGCAATTCCTTGACGCCAGCGGCGACCAGCTTTTCAGCCTCGCGGACAACCGCATGGGCCGGGCGGCTGACCAGACGGCCGCGCATGTCGGGAATGATGCAGAACTTGCAGTGATGATTACAGCCTTCCGAGATCTTCAGATAGCTGTAATGGCGCGGCGTCAGGCTGACGCTGCTGGCCGGCAGCAGGTCCACGAAGGGGTCGGGCGCGGGCGGGACCGCGCCATGCACGGCGTCCAGCACCTGTTCGTATTGATGCGGGCCCGTGACCGCCAAAACCTTCGGATGCGCGCCGGTGATATAGTCCGGTTCGGCCCCCAGACAGCCAGTGACGATGACACGGCCATTCGCGGTCAGCGCCTCGCCAATGGCGTCAAGGCTTTCGGCCTTGGCGCTGTCCAGAAAGCCGCACGTGTTCACGATGACCGCATCGGCACCGGAATAATCGGGGCTGATGGCATAACCTTCGGCCCGCAGACGGGTCAGGATGCGTTCACTGTCCACCAGCGCCTTGGGGCAGCCAAGGCTGACCATGCCAATGGTCGGCTGGCCGTCGCGGCGCGCGTCAGGGATCGCAGCGCGGGCAAGGTCGGGGCGTAGCTGGGGCGGGTTCTGGCTCATGGCGCTGTCAGATAGGGTCAGTCCCATTCAAGCGCAAGCCATGCAGGATGAACAGGCCCAAGTTCCCCGACCGGACGCTCCGGCCGGGGCAGGGCGCGTCACCTGTCCGGCACCACCGACGCCAGCGCGATGATCGACACCCCGTTCGAGATAAGCTCCACCGCCAGAAGCACGCCCAGCAAGGTCGCGACAGAGGCCGGGAAGCTGCCGAAGATCATCACGGCCAGCACGATTGCCAGCGCCCCGCTGAGAAGCACCATCCAGAACGCACTTGTGCCGCGCAGCGAAAATGACAGGATCACCCTGAAGATACCGGTGACAAGGAACAGCACGCCGGCCGCGATGGTCAGCGTGACCATGCCGCGCAAGGGGTTCGCCAGCAGCTCGATCCCCATGAGAACCAGAAGAATGGCAATCAGCACCGCCCAGATCTTGCCGGCCCATCCCTCAATGCGAAAGGCCAGAACGATCTGAAGAATACCGACGATCAGAAAGCCCCAGCCAGCAATCTGTTCCGCCGCGAATGATGCAGCCAGCGGATTCGCCAGCGCGAATATCCCGGCGAGGATCGACACGACGCCGAGAATGATCCAGAGAACACGTCCCATGATATAAACTCCTTATGAAATCGCGCGCGAGGCCATGCTGTCACGATCGCCGGCGGGGGCAACGAGCAATCGGGTTTTTGGCGGTATTTGCGTCGGTGCTGTGCCAAAAAAGCCCTCGGCCGGAGGCGAGGCGACACGGGATCACGCAGCTGTGGCTTTTCACCGGACCGGTCGCGACGCAGAATGCCGGCATGAAACGCTTCCGCTCTTTCCGCCTGCTGGTGACAGTCCTGACGCTTTGCCTCTTGCCAGCATTGGCTGGGGCCGAGATCACCGAAAACAGACGCTTTATCGACGTGATCGACCACAAGGGCGGCAATGTGCTGGACATGGTGAAGCTTCGCTCGCGGCTTGAAAACGGACGAAAGCCGGTTCGTGTCCGCGGTTATTGCCGGTCAGCCTGCACGATGCTGATAACAATGAACAATGCGTGCCTTGGCCCGAAGGCGACCGTGGGCTTTCACGCGCCACGCATCCCCGGCACCGCCATCATCCCGCCCTATGTCGACCAGATCATGGCCAGCTATTACCGCAACGGAATCCTGAAGAAATGGAATCAGGAATGGCGTGGATCGCTGAAGATGCATGTCATCACGGCACGCGACTATGTGCGGCTGGATCCGCAGACCAAGATCTGCGACAGCATTCCCGTCCGCAACTAGCCCTCGTCCTATTCGCGCAGACGCCAGCCGGTCAGGAAGATCCAGCGGATCGCGAACATGCAGAGCGCGATCATCAGCCCGACCGCGAAAAGCGACAGCCCGACCGGCACGTCGGCCATATCGAAGAAGGACCAGCGAAAGCCCGAGATCAGGTAAAGCACCGGGTTCAGTTTCGCCACTGCCTCCCAGAATGGCGGCAGCATCGAGGCCGAATAGAAAGCACCGCCAAGAAATACCAGCGGCGTGACCACCATCAGCGGGACGACCTGAAGCTGTTCGAAATTCTTCGCCCAAAGCCCGATGATGAAGCCCAGAAGCGAAAAGGCGAAGGCGGTCAGGAACAGGAAGGCCAGCATCCAGAACGGATGCGCAATATGAACGCCGACGAAAAAGAAGCTGGTAATCAGGATCAAGAAGGCAATCAGGATCGCCTTCGATGCGGCCGCGCAGACAAAGCCCGCCGTCACCTCGATCCAGCCGGCCGGGGCGACGAGATATTCATAGATCGTGCCCGAGAATTTCGGGAAGTAGATCCCGAAAGAGCCGTTCGAGACGGACTGCTGCAACACTGTCAGCATCATCAGGCCGGGCACGATGAATGCGCCATATGCGATGCCTTCGACCGACTGGATGCGTCCGCCGATCGCCGCGCCGAAGACCACGAAATACAGCACCGTCGAAAGCACGGGCGATGCGATGGATTGCCAGATCGTGCGGAAAAACCGCTGCATCTCGTGATTATAGATGGACCTGATTGCGCCGGTATTGATCATGCCGCGCCCTCCTTCTCTTCGTCCGAGACGAGTGACATGAACACTTCCTCAAGGCTCGATTGCTTGGTCGAGACATCGCGCACACGGATACCCAGACCCGACAGTTCCGCAAGCAGAGAACCGATGCCGGTCCGGTCCGAGCGCGTGTCATAGTCATAGCCAAGCCGCAATCCGTCGGCGGACAACGTCAGCCCACGCGCGGTCAGTTCAGGCGGGCAGCGTTCAAGCGGTTCATACAGGTGGATCGTCAGGTGCTTCTTGCCGAATTCGCCCATCAGTTCGGCCTTCGGTTTCATCAGCAGCAGCGTGCCGTGATTGATGACTCCGATCCGGTCGGCCATTTCTTCGGCTTCTTCAAGGTAATGCGTCGTCAGGATGATCGTCACGCCATCGCGGCGAAGCTGATCGACGACCTGCCACATCTCGCGGCGCAGGGCGACATCGACGCCTGCCGTGGGCTCGTCCAGAAACAGCACTTTCGGATTATGAGACAGCGCCTTGGCGATCAGCACCCGGCGCTTCATGCCACCCGAAAGCTCGCGCGTCTGCGCGTCTCGTTTTTCCCACAATGACAGGCTGCGCAGCACCTTTTCCAGATAGGCGTCGTCGGGTGCAGCGCCGTAAAGCCCGCGCGTGAAACGCACGGTATTCATCACCGTCTCGAACGGCTCCAGCGTGATCTCCTGCGGGACCAGCCCGATCAGCTTGCGTGCGGCGCGCCAATCGGTGCGGATGTCATGCCCACCCACGCGAACCGTGCCACCCGTCGGCACGACCAGCCCGCAGATGATCGAGATCAGCGTCGTCTTGCCTGCCCCGTTCGGGCCGAGCAACGCGACGATCTCGCCCTCGTCAATGTTCAGCGAAACGTCGTCCAGGGCCCTCGGGCCATTGGCATATTGCTTGCTGAGATGGTCGACTTCGATAATCGCGCTCATGGGCGACTCCTTCCGATTTCGACGGCACGCTAGTGCGCGGGACTGGGCTTGTCCATCTGCGGCGGCCGGCGCTTCAGCGTCAGCGCAAGGATCAGCGCCAGCGCCACGCAACCTGCGGCCGCGATCATGAAGGCACGCTGATAACCCCAGGTGGTGATGATCGGCTGGCTGACAATCGGCGACAGGAACTGGCCAAGGAAAAACGCCGATGTGACAAAACCCGACACCAGCCCCCGCCTATGTGCAGGCGAAGCGTTCAGCGCCGTGGTGACGAAAGTCGGCACGCAGAAGCCAAGCCCTGCCCCGATCAGCGCCGTGCCCAGCATGGACGCCACCAGCGTCGATGCGACCGACAGCAACGCAAAGCCTGCCGCCAACAGCGCATAGCCCGTAACCGGCGTCCCGATCCGCCCCAGCCACGGTCTGACCCAGCCGGAAACAACGGCCATCACTGCGGCCGAAAACATCATCGCGGCCATCACCTCGCCCGCGTAATGCGGATCGGCCAGGCCGATATCGACGAGGTGATAGGGAAGCTGGGTCGGGATGGAATAGAAGATCACGAAAGTCAGGATCGCGGCAATCGACATGGTGGCGACCGTTGCGGGCCAGCCCGGCTCTCCCGGATCGGCGGGGTGGGCCTGATCCACGCCGCCAGCGGTCCGCTTGGGTTCGGGCAGCAGCCACCACAGGATCGGGAAGAAGGCCAGCGACAGGGCATAGATCAGGAAGGGCAGCCGTGCGCTGTGTTCGGCCAGCATTCCCGCCGTCATGACAAAGACCAGCCCGCCCAGATTGACGGCGCCCATCTGATAACCCATCAGCCGCCCACGCGCCGGGCCTTCGAAATAATCCCCGATCAGCGCCGCTTGCGCCGTCATGATGGCCGCGACGCCAAGACCAAGCACCAGACGGCTGACAAGGATCATTTCCAGCGATTGCAGGTAAAGCCCGGCGGTTCCCGCAACAGCATAGACCAGCAGCCCGAAGAACAGTGCCGGTCTGCGGCCCAAGCGGTCGATCAGCACGCCCGCAAAAGGCGCGACAATAGCCACTGTCAGCGACGGCGCTGTGACCAGCATTCGGGTCAGCAGTTCGGCATTCGGGTTGTCGGAAAACAGTGCCTGAATGCCGGGCAGGGCTGGCGTGATGGTGGCGTTCGACATGATTGTCAGCATCGCGGCAAGCATCACGCCCCACGCGCGCGGGTCGAGCAATATGCGGTCCATGGATCGGCCTTCTGACAGACAGGACATCGCAAGATGCTGCGCGTTGGCAGCCCGAAAATGCGGGCGGTCCCGAAAAATGGATATGGCGGCCTGTGCCGGGCCGCCTTGCGCCTTACTTGGGCCAATCGGGGCGCCGCGTCAAGATGCCGCGCCCCCCGGTCGCCCTAGCCCCGAGCCGCCTTGACGCTGTCCTCCAGTATATCCAGCGCTTCGGCAAAGACATCGTCAGGGATCGTCAGCGGTGCGAGAAAGCGGATCACGTTCCCATAAACGCCGCAGGTCAGCAGGATCAGGTTGCGGCTCAAGGCTTCTTCGCGCACGCGGTTGGCCATTTCCGGGTTCGGCTTGTCGGTGCCCGCGACATTGAACTCGACCGCATTCATGAAGCCGGGGCCACGAATATCGACGATCTCGGGCACCTCGTCGCGCAGGCCCGCAAGGCGCTGCTTCAGCCGCTGCCCCAGCCGTTCAGCGCGGTCGCAAAGCTGTTCCTCCTCGATCACGTCCAGCACCGCATGGGCTGCGGCGACGCCCAGCGGGTTGCCGGCATAGGTGCCACCCAGACCGCCGGGGCCGGGGCTGTCCATGACCTCTGCCCGGCCGGTGACGGCCGAAATCGGCAGACCACCGCCCAGCCCCTTGGCCATGGTGGTTATGTCGGCGGCCACGCCTGCATGTTCCATTGCGAACAGCTTGCCGGTGCGCGCAAAGCCTGTCTGCACCTCATCCGCGATCAGCAGGATGGAATGGGCATCGCAGATCTCGCGCAGCTTTTGCAGGAAGGTGGCGGGGGTTTCGTAAAAGCCGCCCTCGCCCTGCACGGGTTCGATGATGATGGCGGCGACGCGGCCGGGTTCCAGATCGGCCTTGAACAGCCGGTCGAGCGCGGCAAGCGCATCCTCCTCGGTCACGCCATGAAGATCGTTCGGGAAAGGCAGATGCCAGATGTCGTTCATCATCGGCCCGAAACCGGCCTTGTAAGGCTGCACCTTGCCGGTCAGCGCCATGCCCATGAAGGTGCGCCCGTGAAAGCCGCCCGCGAAGGACACAACCGCCGGTCGCCCGGTATAGTGCCGCGCGATCTTTACCGCGTTTTCCACCGCCTCCGCGCCGGTCGTGGCGAAGATGGTCTTCTTCGGCCCATCGCCGGGGACAAGATCGTTCAGCCGCTCGGCCAGGGCGACATAGTTTTCATAAGGCACGACCTGATGGCAGGTATGGGTGAATCGATCCAGCTGATCCTTGACCGCCGCCATGACTTTGGGGTGCCGGTGCCCGGTGTTCACCACCGCGATTCCGGCGGCAAAGTCGATATAGCGGTTTCCGTCCTTGTCCCAGATCTCCGCATTCTCGGCCCGGTCGGCATAGATCTGCGTGGTCATGCCCACCCCACGGGAAATGGCGGCGTTCTTGCGGTCGGTCATCGTGGACATCGGCGCCTCCTGCGAATCTGTCGGGCGATGCTAGCCGGGCTTGCCCGCCGCGAACAGGGGCTGCTTGCGTCCGGACTCTGGCTCGGGCATCGTCGGGAAAAGACCCTGGACCGCGACATGTTTCCCTTCCGAGATCACAACCCCTCTGAACGCACGCCCTATATCACTTACACCCTGATCTTCATCAATCTGGTGATGTTCGTGCTGACCATGCCCTGGCTGATCGGGATGACCGCCCTGTGGGACCAGCTTGCGCTTTATCCCGTGGCAGTTGTGAACGGCTATAACCTGTGGGGATTGCTGACGCATATGTTCCTGCATGCGGGCATCCTGCATATCGCCGGGAATATGCTGTTTCTTTGGGTCTTTGGTGACAATCTGGAAGACCAGATGGGCCATGCGGGCTTCCTGATCTTCTATCTGGGCTGCGGCCTTGCGGCGGCAGCGGCGCAGATCGCCGCCAACCCGGCCGAAGGAATTCCGATGGTCGGTGCATCGGGTGCGATTGCCGGCGTGATGGGCGGCTATCTGCTGTTGTTTCCCAAGGCGCGGGTCGATGTGCTGGCAATCATCATCATCTTCATCAAGGTTTTCACGATCCCCGCTTGGGTCATGCTGGGGGTCTGGTTCGTTCTGCAGATCTTCGGAGGCTTTTCGCTGATGGGCGGCGACAGCGTCGCCTATTGGGCACATGCAGGCGGGTTCATCGCCGGGGTGCTGCTGACCGTACCGGTATTCCTGCGGCGCGGCGGCACGACATATTGGAGCCGAACCCACGGCCACCCACCGCATCCGGCAACCGAATACACCAGATCGCGCATTCCACAGGTCCGCAGATGACACTGCCAGCGATCCAGACCCCGCACCGCCTGACCTGCCATTGTGGCGCGGTAGAGCTTGCCGTGACACTGTCCGACGGGCTGAACACCAAGCGCCGCTGCGACTGTTCCTTCTGCCGCCGGCGCGGCGCGGTTGCCGTCACCGCCCCGCTGGATGGCATCCGCATCGTGAAGGGAGGGGACGCGCTCAGCCTGTATCAGTTCAACACCGGCACGGCGAAACACTATTTCTGCAGGCATTGCGGGATCTATACCCATCACCAGCGCAGGTCGAACCCAAACGAATACGGCGTCAATGCCGGCGCGCTGGAAGGCTTGAATCCCCGCGATCTGGACCCGGTGCCCTGGTCAGACGGGGTCAGCCACCCCTCGGATCGCTAGAACGGCTGCGTCAGGCGGTGCGCAGCCCTGCCATCGCGTAATTCACCGACAGGTCGCGATCCGACAGCGACCAGCCCCAACTGATCGGGTTGAACACCATGCCCTGCCGGTCCGCGACCCGAAGCCCGGCGGATTGCATCATTTCGGCCAGCTCGTCGGGCGTGATGAAACGCTGCCACTCATGCGTGCCTTTCGGCAGCCAGCGCATGACCCATTCTGCCCCGATGATCGCCGCCCCGAAGCTGCGCATGGTGCGGTTCAGGGTCGACATGACCAGAAGCCCGCCGGGCTGCAGCAGGTCGTGACAGCTTTGCACAAATCCCGGCGGGTCGGCGACATGTTCGACGATTTCCATCGCCAGAACCACATCAAAGCGTTCGCCCGCGGCAAGCAGATCTTCGGCGGCTTCGGCGCGGTAGTCGATCTTGAGATCCACCTGATCGGCATGGATGCGGGCGACCTCGATATTGCGGGCGGCCGCATCCGCGCCCACAACGCTGGCCCCCAGCCGCGCCATCGGCTCGGACAGAAGCCCCCCGCCGCAGCCGATATCCAGCAGACGCAGGCCTTCAAACGGACGCGGCGATTCCAGATCGCGCCCGAACTCGGCGGCGATTTGCGTCGTGATATAGCCCAGACGAACCGGGTTCATCATATGCAGCGGCTTGAACTTCCCTTTCGGGTCCCACCATTCGGCGGCCATTGCCTCAAACTTGGCAATCTCTGACGGATCTCGGCTGTCGGTCATGGTCGGTCCTTTCGCGCCCCTCACGCGGCGTATATAGGGAAAACATGGATCGGACAGCAGCGCAAATCGGCGCATCCCGCCTTTATCCGCATATAGAGCCCTTTGATCGCTGCAAGATCGAGGTCGGCGACGGCCATGTTCTTTATGTCGAACAGTCCGGGAACCCCGATGGGGTGCCGGTGGTCGTCCTGCATGGCGGACCGGGCGGCGGGTGCAGTCCCTATATGCGGCGCTTCTTTGATCCGGCGCATTACCGCGCCGTCCTGTTCGATCAGCGCGGCTGCGGGCTGTCGACACCGCATGCAAGCGTCCAGGCGAATACGACGCAGCACCTTGTCGCCGACATCCGGGCGATCCGTGAAACGCTCGGCATCGAAAGCTGGATCGTATTCGGGGGAAGCTGGGGGGCGACGCTGGCGCTCGCCTATGCCCAGACCCACCCGTCAGAGGTCATGTCACTGGTGCTGCGCGGTGTGTTTCTGGCGACGCAGGCAGAGCTGGACTGGTTCTATGGCGGCGGCGCATCGCGGTTCTGGCCGGAACGCTGGCAGGATTTCTGCGCGCCGATCCCGGAGGAAGAGCGCGGCAACCTGATCGCCGCCTACCACCGCCGCCTGTTTTCGGGAAATGAAGCAGAGGAGCGCAGCCTCGCCCGGCACTGGATCATGTGGGAGAACGGGCTTGCCGGGATGGACATCGCCAGCCCCGGCGCAGCTTCGCCGCAATATGCGCGGGCATTCGCGCGGCTGGAGTGCCATTATTTCAGCAATAACTGCTTCCTCTCCGAGGGTCAGCTTCTGCACGAGCGGCACCGGATCGAACATATCCCGACCCGGATCGTGCAGGGCCGCTATGACATGGTCTGCCCCCCCATCGGAGCGTGGACGCTGGCGCAGGACTGGGCAAACTGCTTTCTGCACATGGTTCCGGCGTCCGGCCACGCGCTGAGCGAGCCGCGCATCGCAGCGGAACTGGTTTCGATCATGGACGAATTGAAGGGGCAGGCGGCATGATGGCCTTTTATTTCCTTTGCTTCCTGTCGGCATCGGCCGCGGCTGCCGCGACCGGAAGCGCGTTTCTGCCGGGCACCTGGTATCAGTCGCTTGAAAAGCCGTCATGGACGCCGCCGAAGAAGGCGTTCCCCATTGTCTGGACGGTGCTTTACGTCGCCTCGGCCATTGCGGCAACGCGGATCGCGCTCAGCACGAATCCAGCGCCCGGACTCGCGCTGTGGTCAACGCAGATCGCGCTGAATACGCTTTGGACACCGATCTTCTTCGGGGCAAAGCGGATGGGCATGGGCATGATTGTCATCGCCTGCCTTTGGCTGGTCATCGCCATTGCCACCGTCGTGTTCCTGCAGACGGACCTGATCGCGGGGCTGCTGATGATCCCTTATTTCGTCTGGATCGGCCTGGCGACTGCGCTGAACTGGCGCATCTGGCGCGACAACAACGATTCGGCTTGAATTCCCTTGGCTCCGGCGCTATATCGCCATCAACAGCGGTGCAGGCTTCCACCCCCTGCGCCACCGAAAGCATGACGGGCCGCTGTGGGCCCGTTTTTCATTTCCGGGGATGCTCATGTCCAACGACCTGATCGCCAAAACCGCCATCGACCGCCGACTTGCGGAAATTCTGATCCCTGTCATCGAGGATATGGGGTTCGAACTTGTGCGCCTGCGCCTGCAGGGCGGCAAGACGGCAACCTTGCAGATCATGGCCGACCGTCCCGAGGGCGGTATCAATGTAGATGACTGCGCCGAGATTTCGACCATGGTCAGCGCAACGCTGGACGTGGAAGACCCCATCGAAGACAAATACATGCTGGAAGTATCCAGCCCCGGCATTGATCGCCCGCTGACCCGGCTGAAGGATTTCGAGACGTTCGAAGGCTATGACGCCAAGCTGGAAACCAACCAGCCCATCGACGGCCGCAAGCGCTTCTCAGGCGTTCTGGCCGGGGTCGAGGGCGACGATGTCCTTATCAATATCGAGGTCGGGGCCGAGACCCAGACCATCGGGCTTAATTTCGACTGGCTGGCCGACGCCAAGCTGCTGCTGACCGACGAACTGATCGCCGAGATGCTGCGCCAGAAGAAGGAAGCCGGAATCGAGATCGACAATCTCGACGAATCCATGTTCGACGAAGTTCAAACCGAAGACGGCGACCGTGACGACGCCGCGATGAAGGAGTAAGTGATGGCAATCACCTCTGCCAACCAGCTGGAACTGCTGCAAACCGCCGAGGCGGTCGCACGCGAAAAGATGATCGAGCCCGAGCTGGTCATTGAAGCGATGGAAGACAGCCTCGCGCGCGCCGCCAAGTCGCGTTACGGCGCGGAAATGGATATCCGCGTCTCGATCGATCGCAAGACCGGCAACGCAACCTTTACCCGTGTGCGCACCGTCGTGGACGAGGAAGTGCTGGAAAACTATCAGGCCGAATTCACTGCCGCGCAGGCCAAGCCTTATTTCGAGGCACAGCGGGACGCGGCCAACTACTGGTCGCGTGAAGGTATCCGGATCGACGATTTCGCCGGTGGTCCGCAGGTGGGCGACGTGTTCCAGGAACAGGTCCCGCCTGTCGAGTTGGGCCGCATCGCCGCCCAGTCGGCCAAGCAGGTGATCCTGCAGAAGGTCCGCGAGGCCGAGCGTGACCGCCAGTATGAAGAATTCAAGGACCGTGCCGGCACCATCATCAACGGCATCGTCAAGCGCGAGGAATACGGCAATATCATCGTTGATGTCGGCCGTGGCGAGGCGATCCTGCGCCGCAACGAAAAGATCGGCCGCGAAAGCTATCGCCCGAACGACCGCATCCGCGCCTATGTGAAGGATGTGCGCCGCGAAACGCGTGGCCCGCAGATCTTCCTGTCGCGCACCGATCCGCAATTCATGGCGGAACTGTTCAAGATGGAAGTGCCGGAAATCTATGACGGCGTGATCGAGATCAAGGCCGTCGCCCGCGATCCGGGCAGCCGCGCCAAGATCGCCGTGATCTCCTATGACAACTCCATCGACCCGGTCGGGGCCTGCGTCGGGATGCGCGGCAGCCGCGTTCAGGCCGTTGTCGGCGAATTGCAGGGCGAAAAGATCGACATCATCCCGTGGTCGGAAGATCAGGCAACGTTCCTTGTGAACGCGCTGCAGCCTGCTGAAGTCAGCAAGGTTGTCGTTGACGAAGACGCGCCGCGGATTGAAGTGGTCGTTCCGGAAGAACAGCTTTCGCTGGCCATCGGCCGGCGCGGCCAGAACGTGCGTCTCGCCTCGCAGCTGACCGGGCTCGATATCGACATCCTGACCGAGGAAGAGGAATCGAAGCGCCGTCAGGCCGAGTTCAATGCCCGCACGAAGCTGTTCATGGACAACCTCGATCTGGACGAATTCTTCGCCCAGCTTCTGGTCGCGGAAGGCTTCACGAACCTTGAAGAGGTCGCCTATATCGACCAGGACGAGCTTCTGTCGATTGACGGCGTTGACGAAGACACCGCCAATGAACTGCAGGCCCGCGCCCGCGACGTGATCGAAGCCGCGAACCGCACCGCACTTGAAAATGCCCGCGGTCTGGGTGCCGAGGACAGCCTTATTGAATTCGAAGGCCTCACCCCCCAGATGGTTGAGGCTTTGGCCAAGGACGGCGTCAAGACGCTGGAAGACTTCGCAACCTGCGCCGATTGGGAACTGGCCGGTGGCTGGACGACCGTTGACGGGCAGCGCGTCAAGGACGAGGGCCTGCTTGAACCCTATGGCATCTCGCTGGAAACCGCACAGGACATGGTCATGACCGCCCGCGTGATGCTGGGCTGGGTCGACCCTGAGGAGCTGGCGCAAGGCGAAGACGTTGAAGACGTCGCCGAAACCGAGGAGGCCGGGGCCTGATGCCCCGGATCCGGCGGCATGACGCGAGGCGGGCGCGATAAGACGGAAGACGGCACGGAACGCCGTTGCCTTGTCACCGGCGAGGTGCAACCGAAAGCAGGTCTCATCCGTTTCGTGTTGGGCCCTGACGGCATTGTCGTGCCCGATCTGGCCGAAAAGCTGCCGGGCCGCGGCTTCTGGCTGACGGCGGACCGCGCGGTTATCGAGAAGGCGATTTCGAAGGGCACATTTTCGCGCGGGGCAAAAACGCAGGCCCAGGCGCCTGACGGGCTGGTGGAACTGATTGAAAGCGGGCTGGCAAAGCGCGTTGTCGAACTCGTTTCGCTCGCCCGGAAATCCGGCGATGCCGTCGCCGGTTTCGAAAAGGTCAAGGACTGGCTGGCGGCCGGTCGGGTTAAGGTTCTTCTGCAGGCCTCGGATGGGTCCGAACGCGGCAAGGGGAAACTTTGGACACCAGAAGGGGCACGCTGGTTCGGCTGCCTCACCGCTTCAGAATTGGGTTTGGCTTTCGGACGCGATCATGTCATACACAGCGCGCTTTCGAAGGGCGGACTCGCAGACAAGATCATCCGGGACGCTGGCAGGCTGAATGGCCTGCGAGGGCAATCGGCCATCCGGGCCGGGAAGGAATAAGACGCAGATGAGTGATACAGACGGCAAAAAACCCCTCGGCCTCGGCGGCAACCGCCCCGGTCAGGTAAAACAGAGCTTCAGCCACGGCCGCACCAAGAGTGTCGTGGTTGAAACCAAGCGCAAGCGCGTCGTGGTGCCCAAGCCGGGTGCTGCGGCCGACAAGGCGCGCCCGAACGGGACACCGGATAATGTAGCCAAGGCTGTCGCGTCTTCGTCCAAACGCCCTGCTGGCATCTCGGACGCGGAAATGGAGCGTCGTCTCAAGGCGTTGGCCGCTGCCAAGGCCCGCGAGGCCGAAGAAGCCGAAGCCCGCGCCGCCGAGGAAAAGGCACGCGAGGAAGAACGCGAGCGCCGCCGCGCCGAGGCGGAAGCCAAGGAGCGCGAGGACCGCGAGCGCGAAGAAGCGTTGAAGGCCAAGGAAGAAGAGGACGCCCGCAAGGCCGAAGAGGCCAAGCTGCGCGCCCAGAAGAAGGAAGAGGTCCGCAAGCCCGCCGCCAAGGATGCGGCGCCGGTCGATGCCGCCGCCGCACAGGCGGCCGCCTCGCGGGCCGAGACCAAGGGCGTGGCCTCTCGCCCCTCGCGCCCCGAGCGTGAGCAGCGCGACACCCGCACCGACGACCGCGATTCGCGCGGCAAGGGTGGCGAACGTGATGGTCGCCGCGCCGGCAAGCTTTCGGTGACGGCAGCGCTGGAAGGCGAAGGCGGGCGTCAGCGCAGCCTTGCCGCCATGAAGCGCAAACAGGAACGCGCCAAGCAAAAGGCGATGGGCGGTTCGGTTCGTGCTGAAAAGCAGGTGCGCGAAGTCCAGCTTCCCGAAACGATCGTGGTCAGCGAGCTCGCCAACCGGATGGCCGAACGCGCCGCCGACGTGGTCAAGTCGCTGATGAAGATGGGCATGATGGTGTCCATGAACCAGACGATTGACGCCGACACGGCCGAGCTCGTCATCGACGAATTCGGCCACAAGGCCGTGCGCGTCAGCGACGCGGATGTCGAACAGGTGATTCACACGGTCGAGGACAAGGTCGAAGATCTGGAAAACCGCCCGCCGATCATCACGATCATGGGCCATGTTGACCACGGTAAGACCTCGCTTCTGGATGCGATCCGTCACGCGAATGTCGTGTCGGGCGAGGCCGGCGGGATTACCCAGCATATCGGCGCCTATCAGGTGAAAACCGATAGCGGGGCTGTGCTGACCTTCCTCGACACGCCCGGCCACGCTGCCTTTACGTCGATGCGGGCGCGCGGCGCGAACGTCACCGACATCGTCGTGCTGGTCGTTGCCGCCGATGACGCGGTGATGCCGCAGACGATCGAGGCGATCAACCACGCCAAGGCCGCCGAGGTCCCGATGATCGTGGCGATCAACAAGGTCGACAAGCCCGACGCCGACCCGCAAAAGGTCCGGACCTCGCTGCTTCAGCACGAAGTCATCGTCGAGGAAATGTCCGGCGATGTGCAGGATGTCGAGGTTTCGGCCAAGACCGGGCAGGGTCTGGACAACCTGCTGGAAGCCATCGCGCTTCAGGCCGAGATCCTTGAACTGAAGGCCAATCCCGACCGCGCCGCGCAGGGCGCCGTGATCGAGGCGAAGCTTGATGTGGGTCGCGGTCCGGTCGCGACGGTTCTGGTGCAGAACGGCACACTGCGTCGCGGTGACATCTTCGTTGTCGGCGAACAGTGGGGCAAGGTCCGCGCCCTGATCGACGACAAGGGAGAGCGCGTTGACGAGGCCGGTCCTTCGGTTCCGGTCGAGGTTCTGGGCCTGAACGGCACGCCCGAAGCCGGCGACGTGCTGAACGTCGTCGAAACCGAAGCGCAGGCCCGCGAGATCGCCGAATACCGTCAGGAGGCCGCGAAAGACAAGCGCGCCGCTGCCGGTGCCGCGATCACGCTGGATCAGCTGATGGCCAAGGCCAAGGCGGATGAGAACGTGGCCGAGCTGCCGGTGGTCATGAAGGCCGACGTGCAGGGCTCTGCCGAGGCAATCGTTCAGGCGCTGGAAAAGGTCGGCAATGACGAGGTGCGCGTCCGCGTGCTGCATTACGGCGTCGGTGCGATCACCGAATCCGATATCGGTCTGGCCGAGGCTTCGGGCGCGCCGGTCATCGGCTTTAACGTCCGCGCCAACGCGCCTGCACGCAACGCCGCGAACCAGAAGGGCGTCGAGATCCGTTATTATTCGGTGATCTACGACCTCGTGGACGACATCAAGGCGGCGGCCTCGGGCTTGCTCTCAGCCGAAGTGCGCGAAAACTTCATCGGCTATGCCGAGATCCGCGAAGTCTTCAAGGTCACCGGCGTCGGCAAGGTTGCCGGCTGTCTGGTCACCGAAGGCGTGGCCCGTCGTTCCGCCGGCGTCCGCCTGCTGCGCGACAACGTGGTGATCCACGAAGGCACGCTGAAAACGCTGAAGCGCTTCAAGGACGAAGTGAAGGAAGTGCAGTCCGGTCAGGAATGCGGCATGGCGTTCGAAAACTACGACGACATCCGCCCTGGCGACGTCATCGAGATCTTCGAGCGTGAGGAAGTTGAACGGACGCTGTGAGCTGTCCGGTTTTGGAAATGGAACAGCCCGCCAGTTTGGCGGGCTGTTTGGTTTTGTGTATTCTCACCAATTGCGGCTTGGCGAATTTATCCAGTCAGAACAGCCATAATTCCACCACGCTCCATTTTTCTGCAGCCGGATAACCAAAACAGTGTCCGATGCATCAATTCGCGACTTCAGTTCATCTCTGATCGCTGGTGCAGGTTCGTTGGTGTCCAATAGCCAAACAGACTCCAAATCCTTGCAGTGATTAAACTGCTTTAGATATTGGTGGACCGGCTGGTAGTTTCGACCCGGCTTTCTCAAGTCATAGGTCACAAGATAGACTGCCATGGCAGACCCTCGCTCATTTTGCATGGGTCGCTTGACTTGCCGTTTCGCTGAGCGATACACTCAACTTGTATCTCACGGACGATCCGCAGCGACCCACAGGTTATGGTTGCGGAGTTTGGAGGACAGCGCCGTCGTGGCTGCAACCATGGCGGCGCGCCTGATTCTCCAAATGTCAATTATGGATAATGAAGCAGGCTGACCCTACGAGTCAACGTCTTCAACGATATATTGTATGGTCTGCAGCTTGGATCACAAACGCTGGTCATCAGCCTAGATCAATAAAACCGTGCTCACTAAGTCCGCGCCCCTATCCCCGCGCCGCCTCCAACGCCTCCCGCAATACCTCCATATCCCCAATATGGTTCATCAGCACCAAGATCAGCCGCGCATTCAGCGCGTCGGATTGGTCCTTTGTCAGCCCCTCATGCGCCTCCAGCAGCATTGCATAGGCGTCGTCGGGGGAGGACAGGTTCGGTTGCAGGTTCAGGCTCATGGCGTGTTTCCTGTGGCGCGGGCGATGGCTTCGCGGATGGCGCGGGCGTCGAAGGCGGGCCAGCGAGCGGCGATGTGCTGGTCGGGGCGGATCAGGTAGATGCCGGTGCCGTAGCGCTCGGCCAGGGTTTCCGAGGGGGCGAGGGCGATCAGGTCGATGGGAATGTCGCCAGCCTCGACGGGTTTGGCGTCCGTGCCTATGGCCAGAACAGTGAAACGCCCACCAAGGCGGTCGAGCAGGAAGCCATCGGGCAGTTCGGCATCCGGGCAGGGGCTGCCGGGACGGGTGCGGGCGGGTGCCTCTGGCATGGCGTCCGCCGTGTTCAGCGCCGATCCGTCATAGGTGCAGGGGACCGACAGCCGGCCGGAATTCACGAAGGGGCGGGCGAAGGCGTGGCGTTCGGACAGATGCAGGGCGGCATCGCGGAAGATGCGGCTGATTTCCGACTTTGGCGTGATGAAATCGGTTGAGCGGGTGGAGTTGAGGATGTTTTCCTCGGCCCCGTAAAGCCGTTCGGCATCATAGCTGTCGAGCAGGGTTTCGGGCGCACTGCCGTCCAGCACCAGTTTCAGCTTCCAGCACAGGTTGTCGGCGTCCTGGATGCCGCTGTTCGCGCCGCGCGCGCCGAAGGGGCTGACCTGATGGGCGCTGTCGCCCGCGAAGATCACACGGCCATGCCGGAAACGCTCCATCCTCCGGCATTGGAAGGTGTAGACGCTGACCCATTCCAGCGCGAATTCGACATCCTCGCCCAGCATCGCCTTGATGCGGGGGATGACGTTTTCCGGGCGCTTTTCGACCTCTTTGTCGATGTCCCAGCCCAGTTGCAGGTCGATCCGCCAGACCCCATCGGGCTGTTTGTGCAGCAAAGCAGACTGGCCCGGGTTGAAGGGCGGGTCGAACCAGAACCAGCGCTCGGTCGGGAAATCTGCCTGCATGGTCACGTCGGCGATCAGGAAATTATCTTCGAACACGCGGCCGACGAAATCGAGGCCCAGCATCTTGCGCGTGGGCGACCCCGCGCCGTCGCAGGCGATCAGCCAGTCGGCCTCCAGTTCATATGGGCCTTCGGGCGTGTCGATTTCCACCGTCGCATGGTCCTCATGCTGGCCGATGGCGGAAACGCGGGACTTGCCGCGCAGCTGGATCGGCGCGCCCTGCCCCTGCAAGTCGCGCAAGCGGTCCAGCAGCATCTGTTCGACGTAATATTGCTGAAGGTTGATGAAGGCGGGGCGGCGGTGGCCCCCTTCAGGCAGCAGGTTGAAGTCATAGACCTGCCTTTCGCCCATGAAAACCTTGCCGACATTCCAGACCACGCCCTTGTCGACCATCTGTTGCCCGCAGCCGAGGCGATCGAAAATCTCCAGCGGGCGCTTGGCGAAACAGATGGCACGGCTGCCGGTCGATACGCGGTCGTTGTCGTCAAGCAGCACGACCGGCACGCCGTGCAGGCCCAGGTCGATGGCCGTGGCCAGCCCGACCGGCCCGGCACCCACCACGATGACCGGATGACGCACGGGCGCAGACGCATCCTGATCGGGATGGCGCTGGTAAGGATAAAGCTGCTGGTCGAAGATCTTCGCGTCTGCCATGGGCCTCCCCTCCCTGACCGGCGTTAGCCTTGCAGCATGTCCCACATCTGCTTGTCACGCTCGGCAGTCCAGATGCGCGGGGTGTCGATGCCGAGCGCTTCGTCATAGGCGCGGGCGACGTTGAAGGGCAGGCAATGTTCATAGATCGCGTAATCGCCGAATTTCGGGTCGCATTCGGCGCGCACGGCGTCCCATGCCTGTTTCAGCGTGCCGCCACCGCGCGCCACACGGGCTGCGGGCAGATAGGTCGAGCGCACGAAATCGGCGGTATTATCAAGCGCCGCGTTCACCATGTCGCGCCCGACAAGCGCGTCACCGCGGCCCGGCGCGATTGCGTCCAGATCGAAGGCGCGGATCGCTTCCAGCGTCGCTGGCCAATCGGCGAAATGACCATCGCCGCAATAGCAGGCGCTATGGTATTCGACGATATCCCCCGTAAACATGACATTCGCGTCAGGCACATAGGCCACGATATCGCCCGCCGTATGGGCGCGACCCAGATGCATCAGATCAACCCGGCGATTGCCCAGATAGACGGTCATTCGGTCGCTGAAAGTCTCGGTCGGCCAGGTCAGGCCGGGGATCTCCTCATGCCCCTGAAACAAGCGCGGGAAGCGCTGAAACTCGCTGTCCCAGTCCTCCTGCCCGCGCTCCACGACCATGGCGCGGGCCTTCTCGCCCATGATTACCGTCGGCGCACCGTAAGCCGAGGCACCGAGCACCCGAACCGCGTGATAATGCGTCATCACCAGATGGCTGATCGGCTTGTCCGTGACCTCACGAACCTTCTCGATCACCTTGCGGGCCAGCCGCGGCGTCGCCTGCGCCTCGACGATCATCACCGATTCGTCGCCGATGATGACACCGGTATTCGGATCGCCTTCGGCCGTGAAGGCCCACAGACCCTCGCCAACCTCCGTAAAGCTGATCTTCTTTTCCGCCATGTCGCCGGCAGAGGCGAATTGCTTGGACATCCCTTACTCCTTCGCGGGTAGCACGGTCCCCGTGCAGTCGCCGAAGCCGACGCGGTAGCCGTCGCCCTGCGCATAACCGTTCAGCGTGATCGTATCTCCGTCCTGAATGAAAGTCCGCTCTTCATCGCCGATTTTCACGGGTTTCTTGCCACCTTCGGTCATTTCCAGCAGCGCACCGGTCGAATCGGGCGTTGGGCCGGAAATTGTGCCGGAACCCAGCAGATCGCCGACCCGCATCGGGCAGCCGGATGACGCGTGATGCGCCAGTTGCTGGGCCGAGGAGTAGTACATGACGTTGTAATTCGTGCGGCTAAGCACTTCGCCGTTCAAGCTCCACGACAGGTTGATGTCATAAAGACCGGGACGGGATTCGTGCAGGTAAGGCAGCAGTGGGTTCTGGCGTTCGGCGCCCTTGCTGCGGAAGGGCTCCAGCGCGGCCTGTGTCACGACCCACGGGCTAATCGTGGTCGCGAAGGCCTTGGCCTGAAACGGACCAAGCGGCTGGTATTCCCAGGCCTGAATATCGCGCGCCGACCAGTCGTTCAGCAGGACATAACCGAAGATCATCTGTTCGGCCTGATCGACGCTGACGCGGTCCCCCATATCTGAGGTTGCGCCGACGATTGCCCCTATCTCCAGCTCCAGATCCAGGCGCTTGCTGGCCGACCAGATCGGGCCGTCATCGCCTTTCAACTGGCCCATCGGGCGGATCACATCGGTGCCCGACACGACAACGGAAGACGCGCGGCCGTTATAACCGATTGGCATATGCGTCCATTGCGCCGGCAAAGCGTTTTCCGGGCCGCGGAACAGGACGCCGACGTTGAAGGCGTGGTTTCGGGAAGCATAAAAGTCCGTATATTCGGTGACACGGATCGGAAGATGCAACGTCGCCTCGGACATTGCGACGGTCGGCACATTCTCGTCGCCATCCTGCGCCAGAAGCGCTGTCAGAACACTGCGGATCTCTTCCCATTTGACGCGTCCCAGCGCGATGAAATCGTTGAGATGGGGGGCAGAGAATGTCCCGGCAGCATCCAGATAACCCTGCGCCTCGCAAGCGGCCAGATCGACGATGCGGTCGCCAATGGCTACGCCGCAGCGGCGCGTATCACCGCCGACTGAAAACACGCCATAGGGCAGATTCTGAATCGGAAAATCGCAATCCGGCGCGTTTGCTGCCTCGATCCAGCTTTTCAACGACATGTCAGCCTCCCATATAAGTTGCAAACGCAACTAACATAGCGCACCTGATCTGGCAAGTGCTCAGTCGTCGCGATCCTTTGTAAGATCGCGGAGAATCGCCGCGAGTTCTGTCGTCCGGGCCTTTCCAAGACGATCTATCAGGGTGTCAGAAAAGCGTTTTGCATGTGCGGTAAGGTCCGCATGAACCTGCCTGCCCTGATCGGTCAGGGAAAGATGCTCTGCCCGGCGGTCGATGGTGGAAGGCGCGCGGCGCAGCAAGCCCCGCTCTTCCAGCGCCGCAACCGCGCGCGATACCTTCGATTTTTCGAGATGAGAGCGAACGCATATATCGCTGGCAGTCAGCGCCCCATCGCTGCCGAGATGCGCCATGATCCGCCATTGCGCACGGGTCATGCCATAAGCTTCGCGATAATGGGCCGAAAACGCGCGGCTCGTCGATTCTGCGGCGTTGTTCAGAAGATAGGGCAAGAAATCATCCAGCCTGAAATCGGTCATTTTTGTCCTGTCGCTGGCAACGAGAGTCCTGCAACTGTCGCATATGCAACCGCCACTTGCCAATGCGCCCGAAACGCGCAAATCAATCAGAATGAACGGCTTCGTTTCATTCATTTCCTCTGGCCCCGGCGATCCAGAGCTTCTGACCCTGCGGGCCGCGGATCGGCTCTCGCAGGCTGATGTGGTGCTGTATGACGACCTGTCCTCGGGCCCGATCCTTGCGCTGGCCGTGCAGGCGCAGCTGATTCCTGTCGGCAAACGCGCCGGACGGCCAAGCGCTAAGCAGGACGCCGTGAATGCGCTGATCCTGAAGCATGCGCAGGCGGGGCAGCGCGTGGTGCGGCTGAAATCCGGCGATGCGGGCATGTTCGGGCGGTTGGAGGAGGAGCTGGCAGCCGTGCGCGGGGCCGGCATTCCGTTTGAAGTCGTACCGGGCGTGTCATCCGTGAACGCGGCGGCAGCAGCGGCAGGGCTGCCGCTGACCCGCCGCCTCACCGCGCGCCGGGTTCAGTATCTGACCGGGGCTGACGTAACCGGCAAGCTGCCGCAGGATCTGAACTGGGCGGCACTTGCCGATCCGAAATCCGTCACGGTGATTTTCATGGGGCAGCGCAGCTTCCCGGACATGGCGGCGGGTCTGATCGCCCACGGCCTGCCTGCCGAAACCCCTGCCCTGATCGCCGCAGCGATTAGCCAGCCAGGCCAGCGCATTCGGCGCGGCACGGTCGCCGAACTGGCCGAAACGCTGCGCCGCGAAGGCCCAAGCGCTGCGCCGGCGCTGATCTTCTATGGCCCGCTCGCCGAAATCAGCGATGAAGCGGTCGAGGTATTAGGCGGCTAGAACGGCCTTCGCATCGGCATATTCGCGGGCAAGCTGGTCGATATATGCTGCAGCAGGCTGGACCTTGTGGATCGCGCCGATCCCCTGCCCGGCACCCCAGATCGCGCTCCATGCCTTGGGTTTCGATGCGCCCTGGCTGAAATTCATAGAAGACGCATCGGCATGTTCAAGATCGTCCGGGTCCAGTCCGGCATTGCGGATTGATGGTTTCAGGTAATTTCCGTGAACGCCTGTGAACAACGATGAATAAACGATATCCTCGGCCCCGGAATTCACGATCATGTCCTTGTATTCTGGGACTGCATTGGCTTCCTCGGTCGCGATGAAGGGGCTGCCGATATAGCCCAGATCGGCCCCCATGGCCTGCGCCGCCAGCACGGCGCGACCCGTGGCGATGGACCCCGACAGCGCAATCGGGCCGTCGAACCACGTGCGAATTTCCTGAATCAGCGCGAAGGGCGACTGCATCCCTGCGTGACCGCCCGCGCCCGCCGCAACCGCGATCAGACCGTCGGCGCCCTTTTCAATCGCCTTCTTCGCGAAGGTGTTGTTGATGATGTCGTGCATCACGACGCCGCCGACAGAATGCGCCGCCTCGTTCACCTCGGGCCGGGCGCCAAGCGAGGTGATCCACAGCGGCACCTTGTGCTTCACGCAGATCTCGATGTCACGTTCCAGCCGCACATTCGAACGATGCACGATCTGGTTAACCGCAAAAGGGGCTGCCGGATTGTCGGGATTGGCCTGATTGTGGCGATCGAGTTCTTCGGTGATGCGGGTCAGCCATGCTTCAAGCTGAACCGGCTCGCCATCTTTCTCCCGCGCGTTCAGGGCCGGAAAACTGCCAACGATCCCGGCCTTGCATTGCGCAATCACCAGATCCGGGTTCGAGACGATGAACATCGGCGAGGCGATGACGGGAATGCGCAGGTTTGAAAGAATGGGCGGCAGCGACATGACGGACAACTCCTCCTGAAGATATTGCCCGTTATCATTGCGTTGGCCCCGAAAAGGGCAAGCGTTACGTCGCGGAGCCAACCTTGCCTTCTTGGGCGGATCAAGCCTGACGGCCAAGCCGCGTCAGATAGGACGGCGCGACCTCGGACGAACGCTTCCAAAGCTCCCACGGCTGGCGGCGGGCAAGATCAGCGTCGATCTCGACCTCGTCAAAACCCGACCGGCGCGCCATCGGGAACTGATCGGCGATGACGTGGCCATGCGCGCGCAGACGCCCCTTGTATCCCGCCATGCGCAGACGCCGCGCGATGGTGAAACCGCGCCCATCTGTGAAGCTGGGGAAAGCGATGCGGATCAGTTCCGCCTCGCGGAAATTCACATTCGCCTCGTCCAGATTGGTATCGCTTTCAAGATCGAGGATTTCGCCGGTGAAATCGTCAGCCGCAAAACCGCTGTCGCGGACAATGACCGGCTGGCCATCCACGGGTTCGAAAGCAGCGGTTTCGGCTTCGGCTGGCTCTGCCTCGGCGGGCTGAATACGTTGTAGCTTACCGTTCACGAAATGAATCCCACATTCAGTCTTCTGTTGCCCGCGCCAGCGGCCTGCGCGCGGGTCCTCACCCTCCTGGACCGGGCTTGTGCAGGGTGCACAGCCGATAGAGGGATAGCCCTGCGACACAAGCGGGTGGCGCGGCAGATTGTTGTTCACGATATAGTCGGCGACATCCTGTGCCGTCCAGTGCGCCAGCGGATTGATCTTGATGCGCGGACCGGCCGGGTCCTCTTCGAAAAAGTCGATGTCAGCGCGGCTGGCGGCCTGAAAGCGTTTGCGCCCGGTGATCCAGCTGTCAAAGCCCTGAAGCGCCTTGTTCAGCGGCACCGTCTTGCGCAGATCGCAGCAGGCGTCGGGATTTGTCTGGTTCAAATCGCCGTCCGGGTCCGCTGCCGCAATCGCGGCAGGCGTGGCACGGATGATGCGCACATCGGTCAGGCCCAGCTTGGCCGCGACCTCTTGCTGATACGCCAACGTCTCGGGGAACAGCATCTGCGTGTCCACGAACAGGACCGGCGTGTCGCGATCGACAAGCGCGATCATGTGCAGCAGCGCGACAGAATCGGCCCCGAACGAAGATACCATCGCCACACGCCCCAGTTCCGGGTCACGCAACGCGTCGCGCAGCACGCGGATCGCGGCGTGATGACGATAGCGGTCGTTCAGCGCGGCAATGCGCGCCGGACGTGTCGGGATCGTGACGACCTGTGCCATTACGCGGCCGCCTTTTCAGGATAAAGCGCTGCCTTGAACGGCTCTGGCCCCAGTCGGCGATAGGCCTGAAGGAACGTTTCCGATGCGTCCTCGCGAACGTCAAGATAGCCATAGACCAGGCGCTCGATGGCCGGGATGATCTCATCCTTCGAAAAGCCGGGGCCCGCACGCTCGCCCACCGACATGGTTTCGGTGCCGTCGCCGCCAAGCGTGACCTGATAGTTTTCGACGCCGGCGCGGTCCAGGCCAAGGATGCCGATATGGCCGACATGGTGGTGCCCGCAGGCATTGATGCAGCCGGAAATCTTGATCTTCAGTTCGCCGATTTCATGTTCCAGCTTCAGCTCGTCGAAGCGCGTCGCGATCTGCTGGGCAATCGGGATCGACCGCGCCGTCGCCAGCGCGCAATAATCCAGCCCCGGGCAAGCGATGATGTCCGAGATCAGGCCGAGATTGGCCGTCCCCAGATCAGCCTCGCGCAGCGCGGCGTGAAGCGCGGCAAGGTCAGCCTTGTGAATGTGCGGCAGCACGACGTTCTGTTCGTGACTGATGCGCAGATCGCCCTGCCCGAACCGTTCGGCAAGATCGGCGAGCACGCGCATCTGGTCAAAGGTCGCATCACCCGGCGTTGCACCATGCTTTTTCAGCGACACGGTGACGATCGCATAATCGGCATGCTTGTGCGCATGCAGGTTCGTATCGGCCCAGGACCGGAAAATTGGGTCCGCCTCGCGCGCCGCGTCGTAATCGGCAGTGCTGCGGCCGCTCACCAGCGTCGGCTGCCCGAACCGCGCGGCGATCTGGTCAAGGATCGTCTGATCGGTGCCGTCGAATTTAGGGCGGATCTCGGCAAAACGCTCATCCACCAGTTCCCGGATATGGTCGATGCCAAGTTCCTGCACGGCGATCTTCAGGCGCGCCTTGTACTTGTTGTCGCGTCGCCCGACAGAGTTATAGGCCGACAGGATCGCCTCCAGATAGGGCAGCAGATCAGCCACCGGGACGAATTCGTTGATGACCTTGCCGACCAGCGGCGTGCGGCCAAGCCCACCACCGACAGAGACTTCGAACCCGCTTTCCCCGTCCTTTTCGACCATGCGCAGGCCGATGTCATGCGACTTGACGACCGCGCGGTCATTCGGGCTGCCCGACACCGCGATCTTGAACTTGCGCGGCAGGAACTGGAATTCCGGGTGATCGGTCGACCACTGGCGGATCAACTCGGCATAGGGGCGCGGATCGGCAATTTCATCCGCGGCTGCCCCGGCGAAGTGGTCAGCCGTGACATTGCGGATCGTGTTGCCCGATGTCTGGATCGCATGCATGCCGACTTCTGCCAGTGCATCAAGCATATCCGGGATGTCGACCAGCTTGGGCCAGTTGAACTGGATATTCTGGCGGGTCGTGAAATGGCCGTAGCCCTTGTCCCAGCGGTCAGCGATCACGGCAAGCTGACGCATCTGGTCCGGGCTGATCGTGCCATAGGGGATCGCGATGCGCAGCATATAGGCGTGCAGCTGCAGATAGACGCCGTTCATCAGGCGCAGCGGGCGAAATTCGTCTTCGGTCAGCGCGCCAGAGATGCGGCGCTGCACCTGATCGCGGAAACGCTGTGCGCGATCAACGACGAAGGCGCGGTCAAATTCGGTGTGATGATACATTACGCTTCCTCTGCCTGCTTGCCGTGGAAGTAATTCGAAGGCCCGTGGGCCCGAAACGCCTCACGGGGGTGGCCGGGTTCAGGGCCGTCGGGCCCGGCCTTGGCCGGCGCCAGAAACACGCCCACCGCCCGATCGGACAGCGCAAGCGCGTGGGCCATGCGATGCTTGGCCTTTTCTTCGTCGGTAATCAGCTCTGCCTGACGCAGATGGGGAACCCATTCATCCTTGCCGGTAAGATAGATGACACGACCATCGAACAGGTCGTTGGCTGAAATGACGACTGGCTCAAATGCGCGGGCCATGGCGAATCTCCGGTTTTGTTGGGGGTAATATGGGATATTTTTCCACAAACATGCTAGTATCTGTGCGAAATAAGGAATACTGTTCCCCTGACGCCGCCAGAGAGGACAAAACACCGTCATGGACGACCTCAGCGAAAAGAAACTCCGCATCGATGCGCTCGACCGGAAAATCCTGACCGAGTTGCAGGAAGATGCGAGCCAGTCCCTGGACGATATCGCCCGCAAGATCGGCTCGTCCAAGACCCCGGTCTGGAACCGCATCCGCAAGCTGAAAGATGCGGGCGTCATCACGAAGCAGACCGTGATCCTCGACCCCGATGCGGTCGGCCTGGGCACCTGCTTCTTCGTGCTGATCCGCACCAGCGAACACGAGGCCGGCTGGCAGCAGAAGTTTCTGAACGCCCTGCAATCGCGGCCCGAGGTTCTGGAGGCGCACCGCCTGGCAGGAGAGATCGACTATATCGTCAAGCTGCGCGTTTCCGACGCACGCGCCTATGACGCATTCTATCAGGCGCTGATCGCAGAGGTTAAGATCTTCAACGTCACCGCGCTTCTGTCGATGGAAGAACTGAAATCGACGACCTTCCTTCCCGTTTAGGCACAGGGTGGGCCGCGCACTGGACAGACGGGCGGCATGGGGGTCTAATTCCGTCCATAGACCGCCCTGTAGCACGGAGATTTCCCGACAATGCCACCAGCCGCGCCCGAATTCACCGTCGGCAGCCTGCGCGGGACCATCCGCTTGCGTGTAGAGGCAGACGGAAGACTATGAAGCGTCGCGCTGTCACGCCGGAGACAGGTTTATGACCATGATACATTGGGTTCAAGCGGGCACTGACGCACTTTTCGGCTTGCAGCGGCTCATTCGCAAGCAAGGTAAGGATGTCCGCGTCTGGACCCGTGACGGCATCTCGTTGGACGGGATCAGCGCGGACATCCAGCAGCCCTATGACCATGACAGGCTTTCCGACGCGGTGCAGCCCGGCGATGTGATCGTCGCCCCACGCCCGACCGAGATTGCCATTGCACGTCTGGCGATGGATCGCGGCGCGAATATGGCGGTCGGCTGGCATGTCTCGGACAATCTGCGCGCGGCAGTCGCCGGGGCGGCAGAACGGGGTCTGGTTGTCATGGCCGAGGCTGGAATGGTGCCGGGGATCGAACACCTCATGGCGCGCGATCTGGTGAACGAATATCGCCACGACGCACGGCCCGGCGATGTGCTGCATTTCACATGCTATGGCGGCGGCATGCCGAAGTACCCCGACAATTTCCGCCATAAATTCAACACTTCGCCATTGTCGCTGCTGAACGCCCTTGCGACGCCGACAAGCTGGATCGGCGATGGCGAGGTCCGGCACGCAGACTTCCCCTTCGATGTGATCCGCAGCCATGACCTGAACCTGCCGACGCCGGAACGTCATCAGGTCTATCCGCATTATGACGTAGCGCCCTATCTTCAGGCCTATGGTTTCGATCCCGATTGGCAGATCGCCACGGCGCAGCGCGGCGCGATCCGGCTGAAGGGCTGGGATCAGGGCTGGGCGGAAGTCTTCGCCCATATCCGGGAAACCGGAAAAGATCAGAAAGCGCTGCGCGAACTTGCCGAAGTGCTGTGGAAACAGCATCCCTTCATGCGCGACGAGGCTGATCGGGCGGTTCTGTCCGTGTCGCTCAGGGCCGAGGCGGAGGGAAAGACGCGCTGGCATCGGGAATGGGTGATGGACGCCGCGGGCGGCCGCAACGGTTTCGCGCGGTTCCGCCTGAACTCGCTGATGCTTGCCCTGGGCGCAGAGGCGATTGTCGCAGGCCGGATATCACCCGGCCTGCATATCGGCGTCACCGACCCGGACCTGATCGCGAACTGGCTCGTCGAGGTGACGCATCAGGCGGGGCATTCGCGACGCATAAACCATACGCGCAATCCGTCAGAGCAAGCGTCGTGACGGTCTGGCAGAAAGGCGCACCGCATGGCATATGACGAAACCCTTGTCGTCCGGGTAAGACAAACACTGTCAGAGATGGGTGGCGCGGACGAGATCAGCATGATGGGCGGGCTCTGCTTCATGCGCGGCGGCAACATGGCGTGCGGCGTTTCCGGCGAACGGCTGATGGTGCGGCTGGGAAACGAGGCCGCTGCGAAAGCAGCAAAAGCCGAAGACGTCGCCCTGTTGCAGATCGGTGGCGGGCGCATTGCACGAGCTTTCGTGACAGTCGATCCGGCCAGCATCGCCGATCCGTCATCATTGGCCGCATGGGTCAGTCGCGGCGTCAATTTCGCCGACCGCCTGCCCCCGAAAAATCGCTAGCGGCGCAGATAGACGTAATAAGCCCCCGTTCCGCCATGGCGCAGATGCGCCGGCACGACCTGCTGCACGACGCGCGACAAGGGCGCGCTGTGCAGCCAATGCGGCACCTGATGGCGCAGGGCGCCGGGCCTGGTCGGCAGTGGTCCCTCATCCGCCGCGCGACTGCCCTTGCCGGTAATGACCAGAAGCAGCCGAAATCCGCGCGCATGACAGGACAGGATAAAGTTCGCCAGTTCCGGCCCAGCCTGCGCAAGCGTCATCCCGTGAAGATCCAGCCGCGCCTCTGGACGCAGCTTGCCGCGTGTCATCTGGCGGTGGGTTTTCTGGTCCATGCGCAGGGGATGCGTGGCAAGCGCCTCGGCAGGGCTGGGTGCGCGGCTGTAGCCGACGCTTGGCAGGCGCGCGGTATTTCCGGGCTTCGACAGGCCCGGCGGAAGCTCAAGACGCGGTTTGGGCGACGACGACTTTCGCGCAGCTGCTTCGGACGCTGCGGGCGAGGCATCCGGCGCGGACGGAATGGCAGCGCGGTGAAGGGGCGTGGTGGTGCGCGCGACGCGCGACCAAAGTTCGCGGTCCTCTGGTGTCAGGCCGCGGCGGCGGCCCATCAGACGCCGGTCGCGACAAGCCGCCAGTTCGGATCGTTCGAGCCCATCTTGCGTTCGAACGTCCAGCTGTCGCGCTGTTTGCGCGGCGATTTCGGATCACCCTCGATGACATTGCCATCGGCATCCTTCACGGCCGAGATCATCTCGCCGACAAACCGAACCGTCAGTTCTGCCTCGGCATTGTCGGGGTTGAAGCTTGCGGACGACAGCGCTGTCTCTCGGGTGCCAAGGAACTGCGCCTCGACCGTCTGGCCTGCTTCCTTTCTCGCCTTGATGACACCATCGAACGCCCCCGCGACTTCGGGCGACAGGAACGGTCTGACGCCTTCGATGTCACCGTTTTCGAAGGCGAGAAGGATCATCTCGTAGGCCTGCTTCGCACCCGACAGAAATTCCCCAAGCGAGAAGGACGGCTCGGCCTGCTTCATGGCTGCAAGGGCTGCGTAGGCGGGACTTGCTGCGTCGACGTGATCGGCAAGATCGTCGTCCGATTGGGGATTGCGCGTATCATCCTCGACCGCCTCGAAGTCGCGGGCGGGCCGTCGGTCTTCCTCGACCCGCGGGGATTCGAAGCCGTCGCGCGTTCCCAGAACCCCGCGAAGCCGCAGGATCAGAAACACCGCAATGGCGGCAAGAACGATAAGCTGAATCATCGGGTTCGACATCGACCATCCTTCGTCGCAGTCCATGACGGTTTGTTTTTCCGCCTTCCGACCCTATGTAGGGATGCAACGGGGCCAAGTCCAGTTTCCACCCCCCGCCAAAGGAGCGACATGCCGCTGTTTTTGCTGTTCATCATTGTTCCGATCATCGAGATCGCGCTGTTCATTCAGGTCGGCGGTCTGATCGGGTTGTGGCCAACCATTGCACTCGTTCTGCTTTCCGCAGTGATCGGCACGGTCCTGATCCGCAGCCAGGGCGCACGTGCCTTGAACGAGATTCAGCAATCCTTCCGCACGCTTAGCGATCCGACGCGGCCGCTTGCGCATGGCGCGATGATCCTTCTGGCCGGGCTTTTGCTGCTGACGCCGGGATTTTTCACCGACACGATCGGGCTTCTGTTGCTTGTCCCGGCGGTGCGCGACTGGGTGATGCGCCGTGCAGGGCGACATGTGAAAGTGTCGCGCGGCGGGTTCGGCTTCGACAGTGCCGAACAGCCGCGGCACGGCTGGCCCGGCCGCGATGACGAAGTCATTGACGGCGACTATGTCGTCCAGGATGACCCCTATACCTCGCGCGACGATATCGAGTTGCCCAAGCGCGAACTGCCGGGGGACGAGCGGCGCCAACGCTCAAATCGCCCATCTGGCTGGACCCGTCCCGACTGAGGATGGGAATGTCCGTCCGCCTGCACGCTGGCCCTGCACGCTGGCGTTGAGGCCGCGCTGAACGGGTGCTAGAACAGCGCCCAAGCCATGTATCCGGAACGAGGACGCGATATGACCGACGAAAACCCGCAAGAGACTTCCACTGACGCCGCACAGCAGCCGCCGCGAATGCAAATCCTCGCGCAGTATGTCCGCGATCTTTCGTTCGAAAATATCGTCGCGCAGCGCGGGCTCAGCGGATCGGAAGTGACGCCGGAAATCGGCGTTCAGGTCAGCCTCGACGCGCGCAAACGCAATGTCGAGAACCAGTATGAGGTGATCTGCAAGTTCCGCGTCTCGTCCAAGAACACCAATGACGACACCAACCTGTTCATGTGCGAACTGGATTACGGCGGGGTTTTCCTGGTCGAAGGGGTGCCGGAAGATCAGCTTCACCCCTTCCTGATGATCGAATGCCCTCGGATGCTGTTCCCGTTCATCCGCCGCATCATCAGCGACACGACACGCGACGGAGGCTTCCCGCCGGTCAATCTGGACCCGGTGGATTTCGTGGCGCTTTACCGTCAGGAGCTGTCCCGCCGCGCGCAGGCTGAACGACCGGCCGACGCGCCGCTGTCCTGATGCTGCGCTGACATGGCCGGTAAATCCGCCAGACGGGCCTGGCAGCGAATGCTGTCAGGCAGGCGGCTTGATCTGCTGGACCCGACGCCTTTCGACATCGAGATCGAGGACATTGCCCACGGCCTTGCCTTCGTCGCGCGCTGGAATGGGCAGACGCGCGGCGACTGGCCCTATTCCGTGGCCGAGCATTCGCTTCTGGTCGAACAGGCTTTCGCGCTGATCGCACCCGAGGCCGGCGCGCAGTGGCGTCTGGCGGCATTACTTCATGACGCGCCGGAATATGTCATCGGAGATATGATTTCGCCGGTGAAAGCTGCCCTCGGACCGGAATATGGTGAAATGGACGAACGCATTGCGATAGCCGTTCACCGACGCTTTGGGCTGCCGGCGAAAATACCTGCGGCCATAAAAAAGCAGATAAAGCAGGCGGATCAGGTATCTGCGTGGCTGGAAGCAATCGAAATTGCTGGGTTTTCGGAATCCGACGCGAAAGCGATCTTCAGGATACCGAAACCCGAATATTGTTCGGGCCTTACAATTCGACTGCGACCACCGGCCGAGGCGCGACAGGCTTATCTGGAACGCTTCGCAGCGCTGATCGCCCAGACCTGATACCGCGCCGCGTTATTAGCGCCCGCCTGCCCGGCGAGCGCCGGTGTCAGATTGCCAGATCGTCCAGCGACTTTCCGGCAGACAAAGCCGCCTGAACCCATTGCGGACGACGGCCACGGCCAGTCCAGGTTTGGCTCGGGTCTTCGGGGTTCGCGTATTTCGGTGCAACCTTGCCGCCGCGGCGGCTTGCCTTGACGCCGGTCAGTTCGTTCAGCGAAAAGCCGTGCTCGCGCGCGGCTGCGTCTGCAGCGGCCATCGCCTCGCGCCGTTTTCGTTCTTCGAAGCTGACGATTGCACGCTCGACCTTTGTGCGCAATTCCTGCAGGTCTTTCAGGGACAGGTTATCGATATCCAGCATCGATTACTCCAATGTTCAAGAGATTGGATAGTTATGGCCGATTATCGTGACTGTCAAATAACTTTGATAACGATTCGCTATTTCGGGCTGCGTTTGGCCAAAATCCGCTGAAGCGTCCGGCGATGCATATGTAAACGCCGTGCAGTTTCGCTGACATTCCGGTCGCATTGTTCATAAACGCGCTGGATATGTTCCCATTTAATCCGGTCGGCGGACATTGGATTTTCCGGCGGCGGCGGCAGGGTTTCGCCCGTTTGCAGCAACGCCAAGACAATGTCATTCGCATCGGCGGGCTTTGACAAATAGTCGGTTGCGCCCATCTTCACAGCTGCCACGGCCGTCGCGATTGCGCCATATCCGGTCAGGACAATGGCGCGGGCGTCCGGGCGCGCCTCGTGCAGTGCCTCGACGACATCAAGTCCGCTGCCGTCTTCCAGTCGCAGGTCGATCACGGCATAGGCGGCGGGCGCCGATTTCACCTCCGCAAGCGCATCGGCGACCGAGGTGGTAACAACGGGCCTGAAACCGCGCTTCTCCATCGCGCGCGACAGGCGATTGACGAAAATCGCGTCATCATCGACCAGAAGCAAGCTCGGGTCCGGTCCCAGATCTGTTTGCTTTTCCTCGGACATGATGCCTCCCGCTGAATGGTTCACATTCTCTAGGCGCTCTTGGCGGGGGAATCAAACTTCAGGCATAACGCGTGCGTTCACGACGCCTCGACGAAGCAGGCAACCCGCTCTGCCAATTCGTCGGGGCTGAGGTCGCGGCGGAAGAATTCGACCGTGCCCTTTTCCGGCAGCACGAGATAGGTATTCGTCGCATGATCGACCAGATAAAAATCTGTGCCGTCATCGTTCAGCTTATAATAATTCTTCCAAAGCTTGCTGGCCGCATCGGTTTCGGCAAGGGTGCCGGTCAGACCGATCATTTTCTCGTGCAGATTTTCGGTGAAGTCGGCCACGACCTCTGGTGTGTCGCGCTTCGGATCCACGGTAATGAACACGGCTTGTGCATCAATGCCCTGCTCATCAAGGACATCCAGCGCTTCGGCATTTCGCGCGCTGTCCAGCGGGCAAACATCCGGGCAATAGGTATAGCCGAAATAAAGAAGTGACGGCTTGGTAAAGACCTGGGTATCCGTCACGCGCTTTCCCGTCTCGTCGGTAAGTTCGAACGCACCACCCAACGCGCCTGCACCCCCCGCAACGACGCCGGTTCGGCATTGGGCGAATTCGTCACCGCCGGAAGGACCGCGGTTCAGCCAGAATGCACCGCCGACCAGCAATATCGCTGTCGCTGCCACACCGAGTATCAATATCTGGCGGTCTTTCATGTCGATCCTTCCATTTGCCCGCGCCTTGATCGCGTAATGTGGTATCGATATCAACTGCTCGCGTTGTCGCAGTGTAAGGACAGACGATGCCCCTGGGTCCACATTTCAGCGCAATGGTCGCCGCAGGTATCCCCCCGAGGGCAGAGCCGATCCGGCGACGCACCCTTGTTCTGCTTCGCTGGGTCGCCTTGGCTGGCCAGCTTGCGGCAATTCTGCTGGCCTGGCTGGCCGGTGTCCGCTTCGCACTGCTTCCTGCATTGGTCCTGGTCTGCCTGGGTGCGGCGTTGAACCTGTGGATGACCGCAAGTCCTGCGCGCGTGACCCAGCGCGGCGCGACCTTGCAGCTTGTGTTCGATCTGGCGCAGATTTCCGCGCTGATCGGATTGACGGGCGGCATGTCGAACCCCTTCGCGCTTCTGGTCCTCGCCCCAGTGACAATTGCGGCGGCGGCGCTGGAAAACCATCTAACCATTCTGATCGGGGCAACAACGGTTGTCATGATCTCGCTTGCAGGGTGGTTTGCCGGGCCGCTTCAGCATCCCACGCTGGATCTAGCCATGCCACCCATGCTGCAACTGGCCCATTGGGTCGCCATTCTGATCGGCGTCGTGTTTTTTGCAGCGTATGCCCGCCGGGTCGCAATCGAACTCGCCACCACCTCCGAGGCGCTTTTTGCAACGCAGATGGCGCTGGCACGCGAGCAGAAGCTGCAACATCTCGGCGGTGTGGTCGCCGCCGCCGCGCACGAGATGGGCACGCCACTTGCCACGATAAAGCTGATCGCTTCCGAATTGCGGGATGAGCTTGCAGACGCCCTGCCGGAACGCGGTGACCTTGCCGAGGACGCGCGCATTCTTGGCGATTCGGCTGATCGCTGCCGTGACATCATGCGTTCGATGGGACGCGCCGGGAAGGACGATCTGCTTCTGCATGCCGCGCCGCTTCGTACGCTGCTGGAGGAAGCTGCAGGCCCGCATTCGGAACGAGGGATCACCATCAAGATCGACCTGCTTGGCGAAGGCTCGCCCCCCTTTATCCGCCGCTATCCCGGACTGATTCACGGACTGCGCAATATCATTCAGAACGCGGTGGATTTTGCGGGCGCGTCCGTCACGATCGGCGCTTTCTGGGGCGACGGGCGCCTGAAGGTCACGATCGCCGATGACGGTCCGGGCTTCCCCGCGACAATGATCGGGCGTCTGGCGGAACCCTTCCCGGTCAGCCCGAAGAACGAACGTCGACCGGGTTACGAAGGCATGGGCCTGGGTCTGTTCATCGCCCGCGGATTACTGGAAGGCACGGGCGCGCAACTGGAATTTCGCAATGGCGACACTGGCGGCGCAGTCGTTACCGTGGACTGGCCGCTGGACCGGGTAGAGGTCGACAGCCGTGCAGCGCTGCAACAGAATCCGGGATTATATGAGGAATTAACCACTTCTTAATCTTTCCCGTGTGACGCTGCGCAAAAGTTTCAGTTCGGTCAAGTCATGCACGTATTTCTGACTGTCGCCATTGCCGTTGCCGGCAGCGCATTATCTTTCATTCTGGCTATTCTTGCGATGCGTTGGACGGCGCGGCCCGAGCGGCGCGCGCTTCTGGATGCAGACCTTGTTGCGCCCTGCATCTTCCTTTTCAACGGCGCCAGACTTGTCGATGCGACTGGCCCGGCACGCGCGATTCTGGCCGGTTGTGCAGCAGAAGATCTGCCGGCGCTGAAAATCTGGCTCGCGCAGCGCTTTGACGATCTGTCAGTGCTGGATGATCTGTCCGCGCATCACGGCAGGGTCGAACTGCTGGGTCGGGGCGGGACGGGAACGGCGCGGCTGCGCCTTCTGGCCGAGGAAACAGAAGGCGGCTCGCTTCGCCTGACGCTGGTTCAGCCTGATTGCGCAAGCGCCGGTATCGTGGTCGATTCGCTGTCGCAGCAAGCGATGGAGGAGGAGCTTGCCCTTCTGCGCCAGATCGTCGAAGCCGCGCCCATGATGATTACCCGCCGCGACGACGCGGGCAATATCGTCTGGGCGAACGCGACCTATCTGAACGCGGTCGAGAAGGGGGACAAAAATGCCACGCCCTGGCCACTGCCGGAGATCCTGAAATCAGACGCGACGCCCGATGCTGCGGCGGTGATCCGGCGCGCGCGCGTCGAGGGCGGCGAAGGCACCAACTGGTTCGATTGCTATGAACATAGTGATGGCGACGGCACGACCACATATGCCCTGCCAGCAGATGCCGAGGTTCGGGCCGAACAGAACCTGAGGGAGTTCCTTCAGACTTTGACCAAGACGTTCGCCGATCTGCCCATCGGGCTCGCGATTTTTGACCGTGAGCGGCAACTGCAGCTTTTCAATCCGGCACTGATCGACCTGACGGGTCTTTCGGTCGGCTTCCTTACAGCCCGCCCGTCGCTTTACAGCGTTCTCGACCAGCTCAGGGAACTGCGCATTGTGCCGGAACCGCGGGACTATCGGAGCTGGCGCAAGCAGATCACTACGCTCGAAGCCGCCGCTGCAGCGGGGCATCACGTCGAAACCTGGTCGCTTCCCGGCGGACGAACCTACCGCGTGACCGGCCGTCCGCATCCGGGCGGCGCGATCGCGTTCCTGTTCGACGACATCACCTCAGAGATCACGCTGACGCGCAAATTCCGTGCGGAACTTTCCCTTGGCTCTCAGGTGCTGGACGGGTTGGAACGCGCGCTGATCGTGTTCAACGCAGTCGGTCAGGTGGTCATGGTGAACCGTGCCTATACGCAGCTATGGGGCGAAAACCCCGGTCGCATGTCTGATGCGCTCAAGATCTGGCGCGGCGACTGGGCCGAAGCCCCCGGTCTCGCGGAACTGGAAAGGGAACTAAGCCGTGACGGCGTCGGCGGGCAGGACCGGGGTGTGATCTTCGGCCCCGCCGGCACAGGCGTTCTCGCGTGGTCGATGACGGCACTTCCGGGCGGAAAGCGTATGGTCCGCTTCGCGGCCGCATCGGCTTCGCAGGCAGATACAGCCCAGCCGCCGGTGGAAGCGCTGGCGGGTCCCGGCAGACAGGCGCAGTCGTTGAAGGCCTGACGCGTCAGTCCGGAGGCAATTGCAGGTTCGATTTCGGACCCGCCACATACCAGGCGATCAGGCCGACGACCGGCAGCAGGGCCACGACGGCGATCCAGATCACCTTGGGCGTCGTTTCCGCACGGGAATTGATGATCTGCGCAATCGCCCAGACGTCCAGCGCGAATATAATCAGCCCGATAAGGCCGGAAAACATATTGAAGGCCATGACAGGCTCCGTGATCGAGTTTTCGTTCTGCGAAACCAACTGGCATAAGCCCGCGCTGGTTCCACCCAGATTTTATTGATGTCCGGAACTTACAGGACGTAGCGAGACAGGTCGGCAGATCTGGCCAGATCGCCAAGGTGTTCCTCGACGAAAGCCGCGTCGACCAGAACAGTACCGCCGTCACGGTCAGGCGCGACGAATGACAGGTCTTCGAATACGCGTTCCATGACCGTATAAAGACGACGCGCGCCGATATTCTCGACACTGCCGTTCACTTCGGCGGCAATGCGCGCAAGTGCGGCAATGCCGTCATCGGCAAAGCTGACGGTGACGCCTTCGGTCCCCATCAGTGCGGTATATTGCCGCGTCAGCGCGTTGTCGGTTTCGGTCAGAATTCGCACGAAGTCTTTCTCGGTAAGTGCGCGCAGCTCGACCCGGATCGGCAGGCGGCCCTGAAGCTCGGGCAGCAGATCCGATGGTTTGGCGACGTGGAACGCGCCAGAGGCGATGAACAGGATATGGTCGGTCTTGACCGCGCCATACTTGGTGCTGACGGTGGTGCCCTCGATCAGCGGCAGAAGATCGCGCTGCACGCCCTCGCGGCTGACATCGGCCCCACGAGCGCCTGACCGGGCCGAAACCTTGTCGATCTCGTCAATGAACACGATGCCGTTTTCCTGCACGGATTCGACAGCCGCGGCCTTGACGACTTCGTCATCAAGCAGCTTGTCGGCTTCTTCAGCAATCAGCAACTCATAGCTTTCGGCGACCGTTACCTTGCGCTTTACACGGCGTCCGCCAAAGGCCTTCATCAGACCGGACAGGTCCATCATCCCCATCCCGCCCTGTTGGCCGGGCAGGTCCATCATGCCAAGCGGGTTGGAGTTGTCCTGCAGTTCCACCTCGATGATCGTATCGTCCAACTCTCCGCGTTTCAGCTTGTCGCGGAACATGTTGCGGGTCTGATCGCGCGCGCCTTCGCCGGCAAGCACGGCGATCACCCGGTCCTCGGCCGCCTTGTGGGCGCGGGCCTTCACGTCCTCGCGCATGCGCTCTCGGGTGTCGATCATCGCGGCATCGACCAGATCGCGGATGATCTGTTCAACATCGCGCCCGACATAGCCGACCTCGGTGAACTTGGTCGCCTCGACCTTGACGAACGGCGCATGCGCAAGCTTTGCAAGTCGCCGGCTGATCTCGGTTTTGCCGACGCCGGTCGGGCCGATCATGAGGATGTTTTTCGGGTAAACTTCATCACGCAGGTCGTCGCTCAGTTGTTTGCGCCGCCAGCGATTGCGCAGCGCAACAGCAACGGCGCGCTTGGCATCCTTCTGGCCGATGATGAAGCGGTCCAGCTCGGACACGATTTCACGGGGGGTGAGGTCAGTCATGTTTTCACTTTCGCTCTGCCACAGGCCTGCGACCGGCTGGGCATCTCTGCCCGGCCGCCGGCATCAGGCCTCAAGGATTTCGACGGTCAGCTTGCCGTTGGTGTAAACGCAGATATCCGACGCGATGGCCATTGCCTTTCGCGCAACTTCCTCTGGTCCGAGATCGGTTTCCAGAAGACCGCGCGCCGCCGCAAGTGCGAAATTCCCGCCAGAGCCGATCGCGGCGACGTCATGTTCGGGTTCCAGCACATCGCCCGCGCCGGTCACGACATAGATCTGCGTGCCGTCGGTCACGATCAGCATGGCTTCGAGGTTCCGCAGATATTTGTCGGTCCGCCAGTCCTTCGCCAGTTCGACGCAAGCGCGCTGAAGCTGGCCCGGCGCTGCCTCCAGCTTCTTTTCCAGCCGCTCCAGCAGGGTGAAGGCGTCGGCTGTCGATCCGGCAAAGCCCACCACAACATCGCGGCCGCCGGGCGAAAGGCGGCGCACCTTGCGCGCGGTGCCTTTCATGACCGTCTGCCCGACGCTGACCTGACCATCGCCCGCCACGACCACCTTGCCGTCGCGCTTGACGGCAAGGATCGTGGTGCCGTGCCAGCCCGGAAATCTGTCGTCTTCCATGAACATCTCCTTCGTTGCCATGCAGATAGGTTCGGTCGGGCACCGTCGCAAGCCATTGCGACCCGACCGGGCGCGGCATAGTTTCCCGGCATGGTGCGCAATACGCTGCTGATACATCTTGATCCTGAAATGGCGGCGCGCGCCGAGGCGGGCCATTTCAACTTTGTCGAACGTATCCTTGAAGCCGTTCGCAGCCGGGGCTGGCAGGCGGCTATCGCCCCCGAAACGGCCGAGCCCCCGCCACGCCACAGCTATGCGCTGCATCATATGCACGGCCCGGACCATCGCCGGGTCAAGATCTTCCGGCGCTGCTATTACTATCCCTATTGGCATATCGAAAAGCTGCCGCAGCGATGGCGATGGCCCGTCGCGCGCGCGACGTTCGAGCCAGGGCAGATCGACCGCACCGAGGCACGCGATTTCATCCACCACTTACGCCAGAAGGTGATGCCCGGCCTTCGGCCGCAGACACCCGGCCATGTGCTGATTCCGCTTCAGGGAAAGCTGACCGAAATGCGGTCGTTCCAGACCATGAGTCCCATCGATATGGTCGCCGCCGTCGCCGCGACTGGCAAGAGCTGCATCGCAACACTGCATCCGAACGAAACCTACAGTCTTTCCGAGCGAGGCGCGCTCGACTCGCTGGCCGAGCGATACGACAATCTCAGTATCGGGGGAAACAGCCGCGAACTTCTTGCCGGGGCAGAATATGTCGCCACGCAAAACAGCGCCGTGGCGATGGACGCCTATCTGCTGACCCGGCCCGTGGTGCTGTTCGCGCAGGTCGACTTTCACCATATCGCGCTGAATGTGGCGGATATCGGGGTCGATCAGGCGCTGGCGCAGGCACCCACCCATAAGGCTGACTATGCGCGATACCTGCTGTGGTTCCTGCGCAAGCAGGCGATTGACGCGATGGCACCCGATGCGGGAGCGCGGATGCTCGACGCATTGAAAAAGGGCGGCTGGCCAATATGACCGCCGCCCTTCCTGCAAAATCAGCGTGGATCAGACGTTCTCGTCGATCCAGGCTTTCAGTGCGGCCTTCGGTGCCGCGCCGATCTTGTTCGATATGACTTTGCCGTCCTTGAACATGAACAGCGCCGGGATACCGCGCACGCCCAGGGCGGCGGGGCTTTCGGGGTTTTCGTCAACGTTCACCTTGACGATTTTGACCTTGCCTTCGTATTCGGACGAAAGCTCTTCCAGTGCGGGGCCGATCTGTTTGCACGGGCCGCACCATTCGGCCCAGAAATCGACGATGACGGGGGTGTCGGACTTCACGACCTCGGCGTCGAATTGTGCATCCGATACGGGTTGAGTGGCCATTGCAGGATCTCCTGTAAGCTGCCGGGCAGGGCCGGCGGGAAAGGCTTAGTCAACAGCTAGGTGCCGTCGCGGGTCAGGTCAAGGGCGGCCATCGCCTGATCCAGAAGCGTGTCGGGCAGCCACATAAGTTCCCGTGTCGCCGTCCACAGAACGCCAGCCGTTACCGGACGGTCGGGATAGATCCCGGCAAGCGCCGCGCGATAGGCCGCCATCTGGCGCAGGATGCCGACGGGCGTATCCTCGGGGCGGGCGGGCACGGTCGCGTTCGTCTTGAAGTCGATCACGCTCACCCCCTGATCCGAGACGATCAGCCGGTCCGCTATACCGCGCATCAGACCGATACCGGGCAGCTTTGCTGAAAGCTCTGCCTCGGTCAGGATTTTCGCGCCTTCCGGCGGGGTGAAAACCTCGCTCAGGGCAGGTGCGTCCAGCACCGCCGACGCGTCGTCGATCAGGCGCGCGAGCATCGGGCCATCCGGCATGCCGCCTTCGCCTGCGACAAGAAGATCGCGCGCGCGGGCCTGCCATTCGGTTCGCGGCAAGGCGGGAAGCTGTTCAAGAAGAAGGTGCAGCCGTGTCCCGAACAGCATCGCGGCTTCCGGGTCATCGCCGTCCGGGCCGGGCAGAGCCTTCGCGCCCCCAAGCGCAGAGGCGGTCATCGGCAACCGGCGCGGCAAGACAGGCGGCGGATTCGTCCACAGCCAGGGTGCGTCTTCGCCCACGACCGCCGCTGTCGCAGCGGTTGCAGGTGGCGGCGCTGCGGGCCAGTCGCCAAAACTGAAGCGCCGGATATCGCCCAGCCCGCCTTGCTGCGTGGTTTCCGCAAGCCCGCTGCCCTCCAACCCGTCGCGGACCATGCCATACCAGCTTTCGCCACGCTCGCCGATTTCACCCGCCGCCGCCACGATCAGCCAGCTTTCCGCCCGCGTCATGGCGACGTAAAGCAGGCGCTTTCGTTCTTCGGCGTTCAGGCGGGCAGCTTCGGCGACAGCGTCCTGCGCGAAGGGGGGCCGCGCATCAGCCCGACCTGCCAGCATGGGCTCTCCACCCTTCGGGCGCAGCACCTCCGGTGGACGCGATGACTGGCGTTTATGGGTATCGGGCAAGATTACGACCGGGCTTTCCAGCCCTTTGGAGCCGTGGACCGTCATCACCCGGATCAGCCCTGCGCCTGATCCGGGTTGACGGCGCACCTCTACCTCATCGGCGGACAGCCAGACAAGAAAGCCGGTCAGCGACGGCACTTCGGTCCGCTCATACGCAAGCGCCTGGGTCAGCAACTCGTCAATGCCGTCCTCGGCCTCTGGCCCAAGGCGCGCCAGAAGCCGCTCGCGCCCGCCATGCCGGTTCAGCAGCCGCGAGATCAGGTCGAATGGGCGCAGCATCGAATTGTCGATCATGTCGCCCAACATGGCGCGCGCTTCGTCGTGGTGGGAATTCCGCAGCCGCGCCCAAAGAAATTCGCGTTCGCCGCGCCCATGCGCAAGGCGATACAGCGCATCCTCGTCCAACCCGATAAGCGGAGAGCGGAGCAGGGCTGCAAGCGAGAGATCATCCTCAGGTGTGGCGAGAAAGTTCAGCAACGCCCGGATATCCTTCACCGCCAGCTCTGCCGCCAGCCGCAGCCTGTCCGCACCCGCGACGGGCAGTTCCGCTGCCTTCAGCGCGCGAATGATCTCTCCGAACAGGGGCGAGCGACGGCCCTGCACAAGGATCAGAATGTCGCCCGCCGTCATGCGCCGGATCTCGCCGCTGCGGGTTGTGATGCTGGTTCCCGTATCCGGGTCGAGCATCGCCGAAACCTGACGCGCGATTTCCTCGGCCAGCCGGGTCGGGGCCGCATCGGGGGCCAGCCGGTCAACCGGATCTTCCCACGGGGTTTCTTCGGGTGACGGCGGGGCTTCGGCGACGGGCCAAAGATCCACGCGCCCCGGACGGCCGCTGTGAAACGCGCGGTGGCGGCTTTCCTGCCCCAGCCCAAGCCCCGCATCACCGGCGAATGTTGAATCTACCGCACCAAGGATCGCGGGCGAGGAGCGGAAAGAGTATTCAAGATCAAGGCGTTGCATCGGCTGTTCGACCATCGCGAAGGCCTCGCCGAACTGGTCACGCCGCGATTCGAACACCGCAATATCGGCACCCTGAAATGAATAGATCGACTGCTTCGGGTCGCCGACCACGAAAAGCGTTCGCAGCCGGTCCGATACCCCTGTCGTGAATTCCGCCGTCAACCGTTCGACCACGCGCCATTGTTCCGGCGACGTATCCTGTGCCTCGTCAACAAGAATATGGTCGATGCCGCCGTCAAGCCGGAACAGGACCCATTGTGCCATTGCGGCATCTGACAGAAGCTGTCCCGCCCGCATGATGAGGTCGTCGAAATCAAGCCAGCCGGCAGCCGCCTTGCGCGCCTCATACCGGGCTGCAAACGCCCGCGCAAAGCGGTGAAGTGCTGCGCTTCTGTTCACGAAATTAATTGCGACGCGCAACGGCCGTGCGTCGGCCACCCGCTGCATCAGCGCATTCAGATCGTCCATATATGCGGCGCAGGGCCCGGATTGCAGCGCTTTGGTCGGAATGCCGCCGATCTTCGGTGCGAACGGAGCCTTTGCAGAAGCGCCGAAAAGCAGCGCGCCCTCCAGCAGCTCCAGCTCGGTTGAGGACGGGTTATCCCAGTTGCCGCGCAGAAGGGCCGCCGCAAGCTTCCGATCGTTGCTTCCACTTCCCAGCAGCGCCGGGATCATGGCGCGGAACATCTCGGCTTCGGTGCCGGTCAATACGTTGCGAACAAGACCGTCATCGGTCAGACCTTCGGGCAGCGCGGCAGCAGCGCGCATACCTGCCAGCGTGGGATCGGCGGTGAAATTGCGCGTCAGTTCTGCCAGAAGGCTGTCCACACGCTCACCCGAGGTGATCGCGGTGATGTCGGCCATCTCGGCGGCGCCCTGCTCTGCCATCTCCTCCAGCACTTCGGCACGCAGCAGGGAGGCGCTTCGATCGTCAAGCTCGGTAAAGCCGTGTGGGACGCCTGCCTCCAGCGGAAAGCGGCGCAGAAGCGAGGCGCAGAAGCTGTGGATCGTCTGCACCTTCAAGCCGCCCGGCGTCTCGATTGCCTGCGCGAACAGACGCCGCGCGGCACCAAGATCAGACACCTCGCCCGCACCGAGTTCACGCAGCGTCGCGTGCAATTCGTCGGCCGGCAGCATCGCCCACTCGCCAAGCCGCTGCAGCAGCCTGTTCTGCATCTCTGTCGCGGCGGCCTTGGTATAGGTCAGGCACAGCACGCGTTCTGGTCTGGTTCCGTTCAGCAGCAGGCGAGCGACACGGTCGGTCAGCACCCGCGTCTTGCCCGAACCCGCATTGGCCGTCAGCCAGGTCGAACGCGCCGGATCGGCCGCCGCAATCTGGCGCAGGGTTGCATCGCTTGTCGCCTCAGCCATCGCCGCCCACCCGCATCTTGACGGGCAGATCCCCGTCACCCCATTCGCCATAGCGGGAGAGGTGGTCGTAATCGCCCGCATCCGTGGTTTTCTGCAAGGCACGCCGCGCGGTGAAGCCGCGCTCTCCGCGCAGGTAATGCGAGGCGAGGATCACGAATTTCTGCCAGGTTTCCTCGGCCGCATCCGCAGTAAATTTTCGCGGATGTGTCTCGCCCTCAGCGCCGAGCTGTATATAGCTGATACCCTCGACCTCCACCGGCCCGAGCGTCGGGAACGCCCCCTTGGCGACCATTGCCGCCTCAAGCAGAAGCTGTTTGTCGAAATGCTCGATCTCGCGGTCATTTGGCGGGCGGCCAGATTTGTAATCGTAGACATGCGCCGCCTCACCACCCGCCAACCGGTCGATCCGGTCGGGCTTCGCCGTCAGCCGAAGGTTCAGCCCCGGAACAGGCAAGCTATGCGTGCTTTCGACGACAAGCGGGCGTCCGTTCTGAAGGCGGTTCGCCTCGTCCTTGGCGATCTGTGTCGCGATGCGATCCATGCGCGCCTGCCAGAAGGCGCGCGCGGCCGGCCACGGTACCTCCTGCGCCAGCACGTCGCGCGTCGCCTGAAGAAAGCGCTCTGCAAGCACGGCGGGGGGTGTGTCGGGCGATGGTGGCGGGCTGAGCAGGCGTTCCGCGACCTTGTGCAGCACCTGCCCACGCAAGGATGCATCGGGTTCGGGACGCAGCGGGTCAAGCGGGCGCAGGCGCAAGACCTTGCTGGCATAGATGGAATATGGGTCGCGGATCAGCTTGCTGACCTGCGTGACCGAGATATTGTCGAATGCCGGCGCGGGCGGCACAGGGGCAGGGCGCGGCGCCGGATCAAGCTTGAAGCGCGGCTGAACCAATTGCCGCGCCAGCGCCAGCCAGCGCCCGCCACGCATACGCATCGCGTCAAGCGCCTGCGGGCCACCCTGATCCGGCAGGCCAGAGACAAGGTTGGTCAGCCTGTTCAACCAGCGCGACGGGATTGTTTCGGCATCGGCATCGCGGCGCGCGCGGGTCATCACGACCTCGGGTGCGGCAATGGCCTGCTGAAAGTCATGCGCTGAAAGCCCGACCTGCCGTTCGGGGACGGTCAGCCCGGCCTGCCGACGCATATCGCGCGACAGCCACGGATCGGGGGGCAACGATTGCGGCCAGCCACCTTCGTTCAGACCGGCAAGGATCACGATGGCATTGTCTGAAAGATTGACCTCGGTTCTGGCTTCACGCGGTCCACAGGCGCGGATCAGCGGATGGCCCCGGTCGCGCGCGCGCACGGCCTGTGCGGAAAGCTGCGTGTCGATAAGGTCGCCGTAATCGCGTGGCCCCATCGCCTGCGCGCGCCCCGCGTGATCTGCAAGATAGCTCATGGCCGCCTTCGCGGCATGGCCCGCCGCGTCGTCCCACAGCCGCGACTGCAGGGCGTCACCTCCCGGCCCTGCGGCCATCCACTCGGCCAGGTGCAGGTGATCGGCAAGCCGATCTGTCACCGGACGATTGGTCACGTCATCTGCAGCAGTCGTTACTATATCCAGTGCATATGACAGCCAGCTTGCCCATATCTTGCGGCTCTCATCACCCCGGCTGCCCCAGTCTCGCAGCGTCTCACCGTCCGGGAAGGCCGGCCCGTGGCTGCGCAGGCGCAGTTCCAGATCGCGGGTATGGCGCAGGGAATCGCCATGACTGCTGCCCGTCGCGGTTATCTGGTTCTTCAGCAGCGCAAGCAATGTGTCGATGCTGAGCCGCTGACCGAAAAGCCCCGCGACATGGCGCAGGAACAGCCCCGGACCTGAAAGATGAAGCGGCTCGCCCGCGCTGTCATCAAGCGACAGATCCCAGCGATCCAGTGCCGCACCGACGCGGCGCACCAAGCCACGGTCAGCAGCGAACAGGCGAACAGGCTGCCCACGCCCGACGGCATCGCGGATCAGGACGGCGATGGCATCGGCTTCCTCTTGCGGCTGGTCGGCCTCGATCAGCGTCATGTTCTTGGTAAGGGCAGAAATCTCTGGCAGATGCGGGCCTTCGGATATCCACTGATCGGTGACCGGCGCAGGCCGCAACGCAAGCGAGATCAGCTTGTTGACTTCGTTCTGCGGGGCGTCTGTCCACGGCATCACGCCTTCGCCACGCAGCGCCGCAAGTCGCGCTTGAGGGTGGTCGTCGTCACCGGCGCCAAGATGATCCCAAACCCGATCCGGCTGATGGAAGTCATAGCCGGGAAGGATAACCGCGCCCAATGGAAGGCCGGCCACCGCGCGAAGGAACAATCGCGTCGCGCCATGCGACCCGGTGGAGCCGACGACGAGAACCGGATTCTGCGGAAGATCGCGCCCATCCTGCCATGCCTGGGCCAGCGCCTCGGCGCGGCGGCGCTGGCGGGATGCGGTATCTACCGGCGGGTCAGAAAGATAGAAACCGGCCGCGATGTGCAGAAACTGAAGGCTTCGCTGCCAATGTGCCGCGTGTTCGCGAATGTCGATCTGATCGAGACTTGTCGCATCGCAGCCTTCAGACTGCATCTCTCCCATCAATTCCGACAGCGATTGCGCCAATTCCGGGACTGACTGGCCCGCGCCAAGCACAGGATCACGCTCGATCAACCTTGATACCAGATTGCCGAGGTCCAGCACGCGCGCAAGGGGCGCAGCCCTTTCGCCCGGAAGTGCCGCGCCGAGGTCCGAGATCAGGCGCAGCTTCGGCAGCAGAAGCGGGCCGTTCTGCGCAGCATGGGCGTCGAACGCGGTGCGCAGCGTGTTCAATGTGCGTGCGGCGTTGACGTATATCGTGATCGCCGCCATCGCTTCGGGCGGTTTGCCCTGCACGCGCCCGATCAGCCCATCGACGACGCCGCGACAGAAATCGGCGCCCGGCGGCAGCGCGAATGTGCCGTTTTTCCAGTCAGACCACATCTTCGGCCAGCATGGCTTCGGCCATTGCAATCGTCTCGGGGCGACCGAGATCGCACCAGCCGCCGGGATGGGTGATTCCGTAGGCGCGGCCGCCCGCAATCATCAGATCCCATAGCCGGTTCAGCGAGAAAGCGTCCTCGGTGATCGTCCCCAGCAGGTCCGGCTTGATGATCTGGCAGCCGGCATAGACAAAATCGCCCTTCCGCGTGATCCGCCCGGCATGATCCAGACTGAAATCACCCGGTCCGATCCGGCCCCGCGCGCTGTCATGGGCCACAAGCATCAGCAGCGCGTCCATGCGGGCAGGGTCCCAGGCCGAACGCAGCGACGAAAGCGGGTTCGGCCCGGTCCAGATGACATCGGGGTTCAGCGACATGACCGGACCAGGTCCAAGCAGCGGCAGCGCCTTGCGCAGGCCACCGCCGGTTTCAAGAAGCTGCTCGGCCTCGTCCGAAATCGCGATGCCAGACCCGGCAAGATGATCCCGGACCTGATCGCCGAGGTAATGCGTGTTGACGACGATCCGTTCCGCGCCCGCCTGCCGCCCCATGTCGATCGCACGATCCAGCAGAGTGCGTCCCGCGACCTCGATCAGCGGTTTGGGGCGGGTATCGGTCAGGGGTGCCATGCGCGTTCCCTTACCGGCAGCGAAAATCATCAGCGGGGGCATTGCGCGCGTATCCTTTGCAGAATGGCGTCAGTGGGCGCGGGAATCCTGGCGATCAGCGCATTCAGCTCGGTCAGTGCCGGATGCGCGACCTCGCGCCGGATCAGCGACCAGACATGCGGCATGAAATCGAGATAGCGTGGCTTGCCGTCACGGATGCAAAGACGTGTGAAAATCCCCATGATCCGCAGATTACGCTGCGCGCCCAACAGTGCAAAGGCCACATGAAAGCGTTCAGGATCGAAGCCGGTTTCCGACAGGAAGCGATCCACAGCCGCGCGTTCGACATGTTCCGGTATGTCGCGGCGCGCGTCATGCAGCGCAGAAACGAGATCATAGGCCGGATGGGTCGCAACCGCATCCTGAAAATCCAGCAATCCCAAGCGATTATCCGGCGTCAGAATGATGTTCTCGGCATGAAAATCGCGCAGGCTCGTCACCGGTTTCTGGTCGGTGCAGAACTGTTGATGCAGGCGTTCGAATGTCGGGGCGATTTCGGCCGCTGCGGCCATCGCATCGGCATCCGCCCCCGCTGCGTCAGGATAATATTCGGCGAAAAGGGCAAGCTGGCGGGCCATTTCCGCCCCGTCAAGCCGCAGGATACCCGGTGCCGGTGGAAAGCCCGCCAGACGCGCAAGCATGCCGGATATGCGGTCATACAGCGCGCCGGTGCAGGCCGGGTCCGCCTCAATCACGCGGGCGACCTGCGCGTCGCCGAAATCCTCGATCAGCGCAAGGCCCGCATCACGGTCCGCGGCGATGATGCGCGGCACATCGAAGTCGCGCTGCGCCAGCCATTCGGTCATGGCGAGGTAGGGGCGCAGCGTGGCCGCATCGGCGTCCATCATGACCGCCGTCGCGTCGTCGCGGGTCAGCCGATAATAGCGCCGTGACGAGGCATCGCCCGCGAGAAACGCAACTGCGGCGTCGCCCCAACCGGACTGCTGTGCAAAATCGGCCCGCGCTAGGGCGCGCGCGGCGCGCCGCCACCTCGCGGGATCACCAGCCAACCCGATCCGGCGCAGGTCCGGGTTTTCACCGGGCATAATTCGCAGGGTCAGCGCGCCGGGCACATCCTCCATCCGGTCAGGCCATTCGATCAGCGCGATGCTGTCGGCAATCGCGTCGCTCAGGCCAAGCTCGTCGATTTCGGCGGGGTCGCTCAGCCGGTACAGATCGGCGTGCCAGATGGGGGGCATTCCTTCGTAGGTCTGCACCAGCGTGAATGTCGGGCTTGGCACATCCTCGGACGGGTTCCCGAGCCGCGCGCGGATCAGCGCCCGCGCAAAATGCGATTTGCCCGCGCCTACAAGCCCGTCAAGCAGCAGCGTATCGCCCGCGCCCAGATCTGGCGCGAGCGCACGGGCAAATGCCTCGGTTAGCGCGGCATCTGCGCTTACGGTCAGTAAGGCAGCGGCCATTCGCGGTTCAGATCGTCAATTGCGGCCCGAAGATCGCCGGGAATCGGCGTCTCCAGCCCCGCAAGCTGATGGTCAAGCTGGTCGACATTGGTCGCGCCAAGGATCGGAATGACCGGGAAAGGCCGCGTGCGCAGCCAGGCCAACGCCATATGCACCGGGTCGATCCCGTGTTCGCGGGCAAGCGCCTGATACGCGTCGATTGCCGGAAAGACGCGGACGGTCTTGCGGCCACCCAGCATGCCTGTGCCGCCGGTCGCGATATCGACCGCCATACGGCTTGCCTCGGGCATCGCACCATTCTGATATTTGCCGGTCAGCAGCCCCGCCGCGAGCGGCGAATAGGCGAGCAGGGTAACAGCTTCGTTTACCGCGACCTCGGCCAGATCAGTGTCGTAAAGTCTGGCCAGCAGCGAATATTCGTTCTGGATCGACACGACACGTGGCCCGCCGACCCGTTCAGCGGTGTCGATCCAGCGCGTGGTGCCCCACGCCGTCTCGTTCGACAGCCCGAAGGCGCGGATCTTTCCCTCGGTGACAGCATCCGACAGGGCCCGCAACACGTCGCCCATATGATCTATATTCTGCTGCCGGCTCTGCCCCGACGGGTCATAGCGCCAGTTCTGCCGGAAGCCGTAACCGCCGCGCATCGGCCAGTGAAGCTGATACAGGTCGATGACATCGGTCTGCAGCCGCTTCAGCGAGGCGTCGATCGTGCCGCGGATGATATCGCCGCTGAATCCTTCGCCGTCGCGGACAGCAGAGCCATTGCCGCTGACTTTCGTTGCTATCTCGACCTCGTCACGACGACCGCTTTTGGCGAACCAGTTGCCGATGATTTCCTCGGACCGTCCGGCGGTTTCGGCGCGGATGGGGTTCACCGGATAGGCTTCGGCGCAATCCAGAAACGTTATGCCCGCCGCGAGTGCACGGTCGATCTGCGCGTGGGCGTCGGATTCGTCGGTCTGGTTGCCGAAGGTCATGGTGCCAAGGCAGAAGGAACTGACCTCGACATCGCTCTGTCCAAGATTTTCGCGCTTCATGCTGCCTCCTATGGGTTCGCGCGGGACGCTACAGCCCCGGACGCGGGATGGAAAGGCCGTGATCGCGGGAACGCGCCCGAAGTCGGTCTCGCCTCAGTGACGCGCCCCGTCACGCGCGGCAGAGGTCAGCACGACAGTGCAATCTTCGACTGGGAGCGGCCGGATTTCCTCGATATGGAAGACAAGCGACAGGGTATATTCGGTGTCCGTTGTGCTGATTTCGGCCTCTCCATCAAGCTGCATCGCGAAGGCTTCGATAAGCTGGCTGCCCAGACCGGTGCCTTCCATCGCCAGATCCTGTTCGCCGATAGAGTTGGTGACGTCGAGGCGCGCGTGATCGGCATCGACGCGGCTCAGTTTCACGCTGACCCAGGCCTTGTCCTCGCCCGGCGGCACACCGGCATATTTTACCGCGTTCGTAAAGGCCTCGTTGGTCAGGAGTGTCAGCGGAACGGCCTGGTCAGGCTGCAGGACAAGCGGCATCAGGTCGGTTTCGACATGCAGCCGGAAATCTGGGCTGGAGGATGCGCGGGTCATTTGGTTGATGATTTCCGAAATGAGCCTGTCCGCATCCACGGATTCAAGATGCTCTGCCTGATAGAGGTTCTTGTAGATCGACGCGAGCGAGGCAACGCGATCCTGAACCGAGCGCAGGACCCGTTTGGCGTCGTCATGTTCGATCACGCGGCCCTGCATCGAGATGATCGAAGCGATAAGCTGAAGATTGTTCTTGACCCTGTGATGCACTTCCTTCAGCAGCACCGTCTTTTCGTCGATGGCGGATTCCAGCGCTGCTTCGTCCCTGTTCAGGATGCGCACCATGCTGTGGAAGGTCCGCGACACGTCGGCGATTTCCGTCGGCGCATCTTCCATGATCCGGGGTGGGGCGGCCCGGTCGCCGACCGCGAAGCGGCGCATCTGACCCCGCAATTCGCGCACGTGGCGCAGAACCAGCCGGTAGACGGCATAATACGCAACGCCAAGCGACACGGCCCACAGCGCAACAGCGAACAGAACCGCCGTCAGCTTGGTCACACGATATCCCTGAACCCCGGCCTCGGTCGGGCTGAAGCTGCCCAACGCATACACAAGGCCGGGAACCACAGTCACGACCGCAAAGACGCGCTGTTCGCCGGAATCGGTGACATCGGTGAACGTCGTCTCGGCGCGCGAGATCAGGCTTCGCAGCGTCTCGTCGCGTGGCAGCGCGCCGCTGATTTCGTCGATCACACCTTCATCCGCAGACAGAATGTCACCGTCTGCGTTGAAGGTGATCGTCCGTGCGCCGCTGCTGCCATAGACGGAGCTGTGGGTCGATTGCAGCAGTTCCTGCGAGAGCGATACCGCGACATAGCCCAGCAATTCGCGGTCGCGGTAAAGCGGCTGTGCGACGACGACGACAGGCTTGCCGCTGATCGCGCCCGCACGCATCGGCACCACCATCGTGGTGGGGTTGACGACGAAATGTTCATAGGCGGCGAAACCAGTCAGATCACGCTCTGCCCCGCCGGAATTGCAGTCCGTCATGCCGGAAAGCTGAACGAAGCCTGCATAGACATAGGTCGCGCCGCGTTCGACAAAACTGCTCAGCATCTCGGAGCACGCGGCCGGATTCGCGATTTCCCGCAAGACTGCGGGGCCAAGCGCGTCCGCCGTGCCAAGCGCGCCCTGAAACAGCGCGCGCTCGCCTGCCGCGGCCGCCCCAGTGCGGCCGACAATCGCGGTTTCGGCCGAACGCTCGGCCTCGCCGGAAAGATACATCGTCTGGATCAGTGACATCAGCCCGATGGGCAGGATTGCCACCGATAGCAGCGCCGCAAGACGAAACCCGAGACCCTTGGTGAATTGAAGCGCCTCGGACAGATCCCGCAGCATCTCACCTCAGCGCATGACAGGGGCGTTCGACGCCATCGCGGCCATGGTCGCACGGTCGGTCATTTCCAGCTCTTCGCCGTCTTCAAGCTGAAGCAGTTCGGCAAGCCGGCGGCGGCCACGATTGGCGCGCGACTTGACCGTGCCGACGGCAACCCCGGTCATTTCCGCAGCTTCTTCGTAGGAAAAGCCCGATGCGCCAACAAGAATCAGCGCCTCGCGCTGCTCGTCGGGCAGCTTTTCGAAGGCAGTGCGGAAATCATTCAACGCAAGGCGGCCATCATGTTCCGGTCGCGTCGCCAGACGCGCAGCGTGGACGCCGTCTGCATCCGAAACCTCTCGTTTGGTTTTGCGGCGCGCGGAATAGAACGTGTTGCGCAGGATCGTGAAAAGCCAGGCGCGCAGGTTCGTGCCGGGCTGAAACTTGTCCATGTTCGTCCATGCTTTGACGATGGTATCCTGCACAAGATCGTCGGCAGAGGAGCCATCGCGCGTCAGCGATAACGCGAAGGCACGAAGCGCCGGAAGGTGATTCACCAGCTCGTCGCGGGGCGTTGCGCCGGACTTTGCACCCTGCGCGGCTTTTGCTGAATTGGTCATGTGGTCACTCCTGCTCGCGCAGTTTGTCCAGCAGGGCAAGGAACCTGTCGGGAATGTCCTGGTCAAGCTCCTCGTCGTAAACGCGTTTGAGGTTTTCGTCGATCTGCTTGTCCAGCGCCGCCTTCTTGCGCTCGTCCCGCTTGGTCGTCATGTTTTTGTTAATCCCGGCAATCTTGTGTCCACGCGCCTCAACCGATAGATCATGCTCAGGTTCCATCGGGGACCGTGATGATAGGGGTTTACATGTCTTCTGCCGAGCTTGCCAAGTCCATCGGGCGCGATCTGCCTTATCTGCGTCGTTATGCACGTGCGCTGACAGGCAGTCAGACAGCGGGCGACAACTACGCGGCCGCCACGCTGGAAGCGATCCTGTCGGATCGCGATGTGATGGAGGGACGCGATCCGCGCGTCGGTCTGTTCCGCGCGTTTCATGCGATCTGGCAATCCAGCGGTCAGCCCGTCGCGGATGCCGATGGCAGTTCCCGCAGCAAGCGTGCGCAAGCACATCTGGCCGGATTGACGCCGAATTCGCGCGAGGCGCTGCTGCTGAATTCGATCGAGGGAATGCGATACGATCAGATCGCCGAGATCATGCAGATCGAGCAGTCCGAGGCTGAAGACCTTGTCCGCATCGCGATGGACGAGATGGGCAAGTCGCTGCGCGGCAAGGTCATGGTAATCGAGGACGAGACCATCATCGCTATGGACCTGAAGGGTATCGTTCAGGCATTGGGGCACGAGGTCACAGGGATCGCGCGGACCCATTCGGCCGCGATTCAGCTTGCATCGGAGATCCGTCCCGACCTGATTCTTGCAGATATTCAGCTTGCCGACGGATCGTCCGGTGTCGATGCGGTGAACGAGCTTCTCGGCTCTCTGGGTGAGGTTCCGGTGATCTTCATCACCGCCTTCCCGGAACGCCTTCTGACCGGCGACCGGCCCGAGCCGGCCTTCCTGATCGCCAAGCCCTATACCGAGGATCAGGTGAGTTCCGCGGTCAGTCAGGCCATGTTCTTCGCCTCGACCGAAGGGCTGGAAGCAAGCTGAGCGATCTCGGCATCTTTCTGGTTGCCACGCCGGGGCTGGAACAGCCCCTGGCCGATGAAGCGCGCGATGCAGGGTTTGCCGATCCGTTGATCGTCCCCGGTGGCGTCGAAACGCGCGGGCCTTGGTCCGAAGTCTGGCGCGCCAATCTTGTGCTGCGCTGCCCGACGCGGGTTCTGGTTCGCATCGGCCAGTTTCGCGCGATGCATCTCGCGCAGCTTGACAAGCGGGCGCGCAAATTCCCCTGGTCCGAGATCCTGCGGAGTGACACCCCGGTGCGGGTCGAGGCGACGTGCCGAAAGTCGCGGATCTACCACGCAGGCGCTGCCGCCCAACGCGTCGAGCGCGCGATCACCGAGGAACTTGGCGCGCCACTGGCCGATGACGCTGCTGTCGTCGTCAAGCTGCGGATAGATGACGATCTTGCGGTGCTGAGCCTCGACAGTTCCGGCGAGAGCCTTCACAAGCGCGGCCACAAAGAGGCCGTGGCCAAAGCGCCGATGCGAGAGACGATGGCGGCGGCATTCCTGCGGGAATGCGGTTACGACGGTGGCGAAACCGTCTTTGACCCGATGTGCGGTTCTGGCACGTTCGTAATAGAAGCAGCAGAGATCGCCGCCGGTCTTTATCCGGGTCGCTCGCGACATTTCGCTTTCGAGGATTTCGCAACCTTCGATCCCGCCGTCTGGGACAGCATGAAATCACAGGCTGCCCCGCGCAGGCCCAACCATCGATTCTTCGGTTCAGACCGCGATGCCGGCGCGATCCGGATGAGCGTGGCAAATGCCGAACGGGCGGGCGTCGATGCGTGGTGCGACTTTGCGCAGGGTGCCATTTCGGACGCGATACCGCCCGAAGGCCCGCCCGGCCTTGTCATGATCAACCCGCCTTACGGCGCACGGGTCGGAAACAAGGGCCCGCTGTTTGGTCTGCACGCGGCGATGGGCGAGGTATTCCGCACCCGCTTCGCAGGCTGGCGCATTGGCATTGTCACATCAGAGCCGGCATTGGCGCGCGCGACTGGCCTGAAGTTTCACGAACCCGGCCCGATCGTCGCTCATGGCGGGCTGAAGGTGCGGCTTTATCAGACTGGCCCGCTCTGAACGTCCTGGGCCTCGTCACGCAATGACTGACGCGCCTCGCGGGCTGCGGATACACGGCGCCGGCGGCGCAGCTCGACATTGAAAACGGCGCCCAGCATCACGGAAAACGCACCGAGATAGAACCACATCAGAAGCGCCACGACAGCACCGATTGAGCCGTAGATGCGGTTATAGCTGTTGAAGCTGCCGATATAGGCCGAGAAAGCAAGCGAGGCGAGGCCCCAGCTGAGCGCGGCGACCAGCGATCCCCAGGTGAAGATCGAGGTGCGCGGCGTTTTGACGTTCGGTCCGTAGCGATAGAAAATCCCGATCCCGATCATCACCAGAAGGATCATCGCCGCCCAGGGCAACCCTGTGACCAGCCACGCCCGAAGCGGGCCGATGGTCAGGAAATTCAGGACGATGGGAACGATAACAATGGTCGCGAGCCCCATGAAGACGACACCGACAATTGCCAGCGTCAACGCATAGGCGACCAGAAATCCAGTAACCGTCGAATGCGAACGCACCCCGTAAGCCGCATTCAGACCGCGCACCAGCGCATCGACGCCCGCCCGCGCCGCAATCGTCGCGATCACGAACGACACCATAGATGCCCAGCCAAGCTGCGTTCGCCCGCCAGATGTCAGGGAATCGACCTGAGATTGCAGGATCTGCATTGCCTCTGGCGGGACGAATTCCTGCACGACAAGGATATAGTCGTCGATGACATGCGGGTCATACCACAGGCCCCACAGCGCAATGATAGCGGCCAGCCCCGGAAACACGGCAAACATGGCATAGAACGCCACGCCAGCAGAGATCAGACCCATATGGATCTTGTCCATCCGCTCGCCAATCGCCTTGATGAACTGCCAGATATCCCAAAGCAGGCCGATCACGCCCTCCGTCTCTTGCCTGTGATGAACATTGACGCTTCCGCGAGAGAGTTCAATCGCTGTGCACGCTGACGTAACGCAGCCAGACCGCTTTATCCCCCATGCGTGATATGAATTCCTCATGCAGCCGCATTTCTGCAGCCGCAAGGCGTGGCGGAAGCGGACGGGGGCGACTGCGCATCTGAGCTGGTGCAGTGGTTCCAGAAGGCTGGCCGTGCACCGGCTTTTCAGGCGCCGGCGCGGCAAGCACGAGATCGGGTTGGCGGCCGCCGATCAGTTCCAGATAGACGTCGGCGAGAATCTCGCTGTCAAGAAGCGCGCCGTGCAGCGTCCGCGCGGAATTGTCGATGCCAAAGCGCCGGCAAAGCGCGTCGAGAGAGTTCTGCGCGCCGGGAAACTTTTCCCGCGCCAGCGCAAGCGTGTCGAGCGCCCGCGACCAGGGCAGCTTGGGACGCCCGATCCGCGCCAGTTCGGCATTCAGAAATTTCATGTCGAAAGCTGCGTTATGGATAACCAGCTTGGCATCCTCGCCGATAAACGCGACGAATTCCGCCGCAATATCGCTGAACAGGGGCTTGTCGCGCAGGAATTCCCCGGTCAGGCCATGAATCGACACCGCGTCGGCGGGCACGTCGCGTTCCGGGTTGAGGTATTTATGAAATGTGCGGTTGGTGGGCAGGTGGTTCACAAGCTCGACCGCGCCGATCTCGACGATCCTGTCACCCGTTTCAGGGTCGAAACCCGTGGTTTCCGTGTCCAGAACAATCTCACGCATCTTGTCTTTCCAGAATTTCGTCACATATCTTGCGCACTGCATCCCGTGCGACCTGCATGTTATCGGACGGAATAATCCAGTCGGCACGAGCCCGCTTCTGGTCATCCGGCATCTGACGCGACAGGATCATCGCGAAGGTCTGCTCTGTCATTCCCTCACGCGCCATGACTCTTTCACGTTGAAGCTGCGCACTTGTCGAGACGACGGCAACGCCGTCCATCTGCGCGTCGGCCCCGGTTTCGAACAAAAGTGGGATATCCAGCACGACGATCTGGTCCCCCCTGTGCCGTGCGGCGTCGACAAATTCTTCCCGGTCGGCCGCGACAAGCGGGTGAACGATGCGCTCCAGCTTTTGCAACCCTTTGCTATCATTGGCTAATAATGACTTCAGCCTTTCACGATCAATCGCCCCCTCAGACACGGCGCCCGGAAAAGCTTCGCCTACAGGCCGCACTGCAGCACCGCCTTGCGCGTAAAGGCGGTGAACCGCCGCGTCTGCATCCCAAAGCGGATAGCCGAGGTCAACGAACATGCGCCCCGCCGTTGATTTGCCCATCCCGATAGAGCCAGTGAGTCCAAGCCTGAAAGTCACAGAACCGCCTGTCTCAGATCCTCGTCCACCTCCGGGCGACGCCCGAACCAGCGCTCGAACCCCGGTACGGCCTGGTGAAGCAGCATGCCCAGTCCGTCAACGACCTTGCAGCCGCGCGACTGGGCCTCTTTCAGCAGGTCAGTCATGAGGGGTGTATAGACAAGATCGGTTACCAGCGCGTCGGGGCTGAGCGCATCCAGAGGTATCCGAAGCGGCAGTTTGCCGGTCATTCCCATCGACGTGGCGTTCACCACGGTTGTCGCGCCCTCAAGCATGTTCCCGGCCTGCGCCCAGTCATAGACAACCACTTTCGCCCCGAATTCCGCCTTTATCTGTTCGGCGCGCAACTTTGTGCGGTTGGTGATCCGCAGTTCCGGCACGCCGCTTTCAAGCAGAGAGGCAACGACTGCACGTGCTGCGCCGCCTGCCCCGATTACAGCGGCGGCACCACGTGTCGCCTGCCAGTCGGGCGCGTTCTGCGTCAGGTTCGAAATGAACCCGTATCCGTCAGTGTTGTCAGCGTGAATTTTGCCGTCCTCACGGAAGATGAGCGTATTCGCTGCACCGATCAACGCGGCTCGATCAGTCACGATGTCGGCGATCTGAAGGACAGTTTCCTTGTGCGGAATGGTCACATTGGCCCCGACAAACCCCATTTTCGTCAGCCCGCGCAGCACCTCAAGCAGGTTTTCAGGGCGAACGGGAAGAGGAATATAGTGTCCCGGCAGATCGTATCTTTGCAGCCAGTGCCCGTGCAGCAAGGGAGAGCGCGAATGCGCAATCGGCCATCCGAGCACCCCGGCAAGAGGAACGTGGGCTGGCAGTGTTTCCCGACTGTCAATGAGATCTTCCTTCATCTCTCTTGGATAGCGGCAAGCCGCGTCTGTGGGAAGCGGAAAGCAGGCGGACATGCGCACGCTTTCGGGGTAAGTCTGTGGATAAAGCCGGTACGGTTCTGAGGTGGATTTCTGCCGTGGAAAACTGCGAAGAACCGAAGAAGAACGAGGAGCAATTATCCACACGTGCAAGGCATTCGCAGACTTGTGCACAACATGTGGAAGAGTCACCAGTTAATATTATAAATATCTGATTATATTATATCATTTATGCTTCTAAAGCCAATTGATCTGTGGATGGATGTTGCGTTGCCAAGCTATACTGCTACCCACAGGGCCTACAAACATCATCATCTTTCTTCCTTATCAATTAAGGATTAAGGCAGAGCCATGACTGAACTTCTCGCTACGCTGTATCCTTGGATAAAGTCCCTGCATGTGATGGCGGTGATCGCCTGGATGGCCGGGCTTTTCTATCTGCCCAGGCTGTTTGTCTATCACGTCGAACGCGGGTTTGACGGCGTAGAACCGGCGGCCTCTCTTCAGATCATGGAAGACAAACTTCTGCGGGTGATTATGAACCCCGCAATGATCGTGGCTTGGATCTGCGGTCTTCTGCTGGTGATGACGCCTGGTATTGTCGACTGGTCGATGCTGTGGCCCTGGACGAAGGCAGGGGCGGTCATTGCGATGACCTGGTTTCATATGTGGCTGGCGGGACAGAGACGTGCTCTGGCGCGCGGTGAGGGCCTCAGCGGGCGCAACTATCGGATGATGAATGAGTTGCCGACTTTGCTGATGGCAATCATTGTCGTTTCGGTGATCGTCAAGTTCTGAGACAACAATTCGCCAAGAAAAGTTGACTCACCCCGCGCGCTCGGGTATGCGGCGCGCAACGATCCCGCCGTCCGGTGAGGATTTTCTCCATGACAAAATGCGACAGCCTGCAATGCGGGCGAGATTTTCGGTGATGCGATGAGCGATGAAAGATTGAACCTGTCGGATCTGAAGGCGAAAAGCCCGAAGGATCTTCTGGCGATGGCCGAAGAATGGGAGATCGAAAACGCCTCGACCATGCGCAAGGGCGAGATGATGTTCTCGATCCTGAAGGAACATGCCGAGGATGGATACGATATCGGCGGCGATGGTGTGCTTGAGGTCGTGCAGGATGGCTTCGGCTTCCTGCGCTCGACCGAAGCCAACTATTTGCCTGGACCCGACGACATCTATGTCAGCCCGGATATGATCCGGCAGCATTCGCTGCGAACCGGTGACACTGTCGAGGGCGTGATCCGCGCGCCGGGTGAGAATGAGCGCTATTTCGCGCTGACCAAGGTCGAGAAGATCAACTTTGAAGATCCGGAACGTGCGCGTCACAAGGTCGCGTTCGACAACCTGACGCCGCTTTATCCCGATGAGCGTCTGAAGATGGAAATCGAAGACCCGACCATCAAGGATCGCTCGGCAAGGATCATTGATCTGGTGGCACCGATCGGCAAGGGTCAGCGTTCGCTGATCGTGGCACCGCCGCGGACAGGTAAGACGGTTCTGTTGCAGAACATCGCTCATTCCATCGAGCGGAACCATCCGGAATGCTATCTGATCGTGCTGCTGATCGACGAGCGGCCCGAAGAGGTCACTGACATGCAGCGCTCGGTCAGGGGAGAGGTCGTTTCGTCGACCTTCGACGAACCCGCGAGCCGCCACGTTGCCGTTTCCGAGATGGTGATCGAAAAGGCGAAGCGCCTCGTGGAGCATAAGCGAGATGTTGTGATTCTTCTCGATTCGATCACAAGACTTGGTAGGGCGTTTAACACGGTTGTCCCAAGCTCTGGTAAGGTGCTGACCGGCGGTGTCGATGCGAACGCCCTGCAACGTCCGAAGCGATTCTTCGGTGCCGCACGAAATATCGAGGAAGGCGGGTCACTGACCATCATCGCAACGGCGCTGATCGATACCGGCTCTCGGATGGACGAGGTCATCTTTGAGGAGTTCAAGGGCACCGGCAACAGCGAGATCGTGCTGGACCGCAAGGTGGCTGACAAGCGCGTATTCCCCGCCATGGACATTCTGAAGTCGGGGACGCGGAAGGAAGAATTGCTTGTTGATTCCAAAGACCTGCAGAAGACTTACCTGTTGCGCCGCATCTTGAACCCGATGGGCACCACGGACGCTATCGAGTTCCTGATTTCGAAGCTGAAACAGACGAAGAACAACGCAGATTTCTTCGAATCCATGAACGCGTGATGCGGCGTGGAAACGATATTTGCAGAATCGACGCCGCCCGGACGGGGCGGCGTCTCAATCGTCCGGGTTAGCGGGCCAAGGTCGCGGGAAGTTGCCGAGATATTGGCAGGACCGCTGCCCGAACCTCGCTATTGCTATTATCGCTCGATTCGCGATGGCGACGACATTATAGACCGCGCTTTGGTGCTGCGGTTCGATGCTGGCTCGAGCTTTACGGGCGAGGCGAGCTGCGAATTCCAGCTTCATGGTGCGCCCGTCGTCGTAAGGCGTCTGGAAGAAGCGCTGCTGAGGAATGGCCTTCGTCGCGCCGAGGCTGGCGAGTTCACGCTTCGCTCATTTGTGGCCGGCCAGATGGATTTGGCAGAGGTTGAGGGTCTTTCCGATTTGCTTGCGGCAGAGACCGAGGCGCAGCGCAAGTTGGCAGTTGAAGCGGCAACGGGATCGCTAGGCCGGGTCGCGTCCATTTGGCGGGAGAAGCTGCTAGAGGCGGGGTCGCTTCTGACAGCGTCAATCGATTTCGCCGATGAAGAAATACCGGATGATGTCGCGGATCATGTGTGGCAGCTCATTGCGGATGTAAGGTCGTCAATCAGAGAAGAACTGACGGGGTATCCTGCCCGGGCGCGACTGCGCGAAGGCTTCGAGGTTGCCTTGGTTGGCGCACCAAATGCCGGGAAGTCGTCGTTGATGAACGCAATTGCGCGGAAAGACATCGCGATTGTGACTGAGCAACCAGGAACGACCCGCGACGTCGTCGAGTTTCGGGCCGATCTTCGGGGTTTGCCAGTGACTTTTCTTGATACGGCGGGAATTCGCGAAACGGATGACCTTGTAGAAGGTATCGGGATCGAACGAACAAGGTCGCGAGCGGAAGGCGCTGATTTGCGAATCTTCATTGGAGATGCTCCGGAGAATGTGGCTGATCTTGCGCGACCTGATGATCTGTTCGTGAAAAGCAAAGGTGACATCACGGGTGATGCTGACGCGATATCCAGCGTGACTGGGAAAGGTGTTGACGACCTTTTGAACGATGTTTTTTCCGTTTTGCGTGATCGCGTAACGCAGTCTGGGGTTTCCAGTCATGCGCGGCAGGCGGACGCGATGGAAAATGCGGCGCTCTCGCTGGAAGTAGCCGCAGACACCCCGGCGGAGCTTCTTTCGGAGGCTTTGCGAGAGGCTCATCACCATCTCGAAAGATTGGTTGGCAGAGTGGACGTCGAAGACTATCTTGGAAGGGTCTTCAGCTCATTCTGCATCGGAAAGTAAGGACCGTTTCACGTGAAACATTTTGATGTGATCGTCATCGGCGCAGGCCATGCCGGGACCGAGGCTGCAGCAGCTGCGGCGCGGCTTGGGAAGAGTGTTGCCTTGGTCACGATGTCAGAGCGCGACGTGGGGACGATGTCCTGCAATCCCGCGATCGGAGGGCTCGGGAAGGGCCACCTGGTTCGTGAGATCGATGCGATGGACGGCCTAATGGGGCGCTTGGCCGATGCGGCCGGTATCCAGTTCCGCTTGTTGAACAGGCGAAAGGGCCCAGCCGTGCAGGGCCCGCGAACACAGGCAGATAGGGATGCGTATAGGCGTGCTGCAAATACCGCTCTTTCGCTGATACCCGGAATCACGCTGGTCTTTGGTGAAGTAACTGACCTGCTTGTGAAAGGTGGAAAAATTACGGGCATAGCACTGGCGAGCGATGCTATATCAGCTTCGCGCGTAGTGCTTACAACTGGGACGTTCCTGAATGGTCTGATCCACATTGGTGAGGAATCTCGCCCTGCAGGTCGCTGGGGCGATGGTTCGGCATCGCGCCTGGGAAACATGATCCGCGACCTGAAGCTCCCGCTTGGGCGGCTGAAAACCGGGACCCCGCCAAGGCTCGATGGTCGAACGATTAACTGGGCTATTCTGGCAGAGCAGCCTGGAGACGAGGACACTGAATTTCTTTCATTCTTGTCCGATCGGGCACAACTGCGCCAGATCAGTTGTGGCATTACGCATACAAATCCGCGCACCCACGACATCATTCGGGAAAATCTTTCTCGCTCAGCAATGTACGGCGGCCGCATCGAGGGCGTGGGCCCGCGCTACTGTCCCTCTATCGAGGATAAGATTCACCGCTTCGCTGATAAGGATTCCCACCAAATATTCCTTGAGCCTGAAGGGCTCGAGACGCATATCGTATATCCCAACGGTATTTCGACGTCGCTACCGATGGACGTTCAGCGTGACTACATACGGTCGATTACGGGCCTTGAAAACGCGAGCATTCTACAGCCGGGTTATGCGGTCGAGTATGATTATGTCGACCCTCGCGCGCTGGATAAGCGCTTGGAACTGCGCGAAATCGAGGGGCTGTATCTGGCAGGGCAGATAAACGGAACGACCGGTTACGAAGAAGCTGCTGCGCAAGGCCTTGTCGCGGGCCTGAATGCCGCGAGCGAGGACCCGGTGACCTTCTCGAGGGCCGACTCGTATATCGGCGTGATGGTTGATGATCTCACCGCGCGCGGGGCCACCGAGCCGTATCGCATGTTTACGTCACGCGCCGAGTTCAGGCTTTCGCTGCGCGCCGACAATGCCGACCAACGCCTCACACCGAAGGGCATAGAGCTGGGATGCGTCGGAGACGCAAGGAAGGACCAATTCAACCGGAAGGCCGATCGGTTGGCCATCGCGACCGCGGATCTGAAGTCCAGAGAATATGTCCCGAAACAAGTTGCAGCGGTCGGCCTGCCTACTGGTCGTGACGGGCGCCGACGTAGTGCGTATGAGTTGCTGGCAAATAGCGAGGTAGGGTTTCAACGGCTTTACGAGCTTGATGTCGACATCCCCGAATTTGACGTTCCTGTCCAGAAGCAGCTGAAGATTGACGCGACATACGCTCAATATGAAGAGCGGCAGCGCAAGGAAGCCTCGGCTCTCCGCCGAGACGAGGCGGTAGCTATCGCTGAAGGTTTAGACTACGCCAACATACCTGGCCTGTCGCGCGAACTGCAATTGAAGCTCTCGGCAAACCGGCCTGGCTCCATTGCGGCGGCCGCCAAGATCGAAGGGATGACCCCTGCTGCTCTTTCATTGCTGATCGCAACCTCAAAAAGGGCAAGCCGCAGCTGATGGATGTTTCACGTGAAACAGAGGCGCTGCTCAGCGGCTATTCAGCGCTTGTCAAAAAATGGAACCCGACGATTAACCTCGTCGCGCCCCAAACTGTGGCAGACTTTCAGCAGAGACACATCCGTGATTCCGCCCAACTCTATAAGCACGCGAAGCCCCATAAAGGCTCCTGGATAGACCTCGGCAGCGGCGGAGGACTTCCAGGGATCGTAATCGCTATCTTGGCACGAGAACATCCCGTCGACATTTCTCTTGTCGAAAGCGATGCGCGAAAATCTGCCTTCCTGAGCACCTGTAAGAGAGAGCTCGGTTTGCCAAGGCTGACCGTAAAGACCAAAAGAATTGAGGCGCTTGCACGCTCGGATCATGATTTCGCCAGTGCCCGCGCGCTTGCGCCCCTTCAAAAGCTATTGCCTATGCTGTTCTCTCAGCTTGCAAGCACAGGGGAGGCTTGGCTATTGAAGGGAAGATCATGGAGACAGGAGGTCGAAGACGCTCGCACCAGTTGGTCGTTTGATCTGGAAACCTATAAAAGTGCAACCGACACTGAATCGGTGGTCATGAAGTTGAGGAATATCGAGCCTAATGCCTGATCCCACAATAATCGCCCTCGCGAACCAGAAAGGTGGCGTTGGCAAGACGACAACTGCGGTCAACCTTGGTGCCGGCCTTGCCGCGCGCGGGCTTTCGACATTGATCATCGATCTGGATCCGCAGGGAAACGCATCAACGGGCGTTGGCTGTCCGGTCAAAGGTCGAAACGCGACATCTTATGATCTGCTTGCCGGACGCTATGACCTTGATGAGGCGACCCTTCCGACAAACATCGACAATCTGAAGCTGGTGCCCTCGACACCTGATCTCAGTTCTGGCGATATCGACTTTGCCACCAAGCCAGATCGCGTAAAGCTGATGCGCGCGGCGTTGGGCATGGCAAGTGGGCTCGACTATATTCTGATAGATTGCCCGCCGGCGTTGGGACTGCTCACCGTCAACGCGCTCGTCGCCGCGGATACGGTGCTCGTGCCGCTTCAGGCGGAGTTCTACGCGCTTGAAGGGCTTTCGCAGTTGCTCATGACTGTCCGCGAGGTCCGTCAGAGCGCGAATCCCGCGCTGCGTGTCGATGGGGTCGTGCTTACGATGTATGACGGCAGAAACAACCTCTCTCAACAGGTCGAGGCGGACGCGCGCGCGACCTTGGGCGAGCTGGTCTACGACACCATCATACCGCGGAACGTGCGCATTTCAGAAGCACCGTCGCACGGCCTGCCCGTCACGGCATATGACCCAAGCTCAAGCGGGAGTCGCGCCTATCTTGCGCTGACCGAAGAATTTCTTAATCGCCAGAAGGACTTACGTAAATGAGCCAGAACAAGCGTAGCAGCCTTGGCCGTGGCCTCTCGGCGTTGATGGCAGACCTGCAGCCAGAAGAAACGGCCGTCTCGCGCGAAGGAACGGAGATGGTCCCCACCGAGCAGATCGCACCCAACCCAGATCAGCCACGTCGGGTTTTCGACCAGGCCGCGCTTTCCGAACTGGCGGATTCGATACGCAGCCGCGGCGTTATTCAGCCTCTCATCGTCCGCCGCCACCCGGACGATACGAATATCTACCAGATCGTCGCGGGCGAACGGCGCTGGCGCGCTTCTCAGATGGCTCAGGTGCATGAGCTTCCGGTGATCATCCGCGATTTCAGCGACGCGGAGATGCTGGAAGTCGCGATCATCGAGAACATTCAGCGCGCAGACCTGAATGCGATTGACGAGGCCGCATCCTACAAGCAGTTGATGACCCGGTTCGGGCATACGCAGGAAAAGCTCGCCGAGGCTTTGGGCAAAAGCCGCAGCCATATTGCGAACCTGCTCAGGCTGCTGAATCTTCCTGATCAAGTGCAGGAATGGGTGCGCGAGGAAAAGCTTTCGGCAGGACACGCACGCGCGCTGGTCACTGCAGACAATGCGACGGCAATTGCGCGCCGGATTATTGAGAAAGACCTTTCCGTGCGAGAAGTCGAATCTCTGATGCGCGAAAAGACTTCGAAGCCGACTAAGCCGCGTGCTGACAGCGAAAAGGACGCCGATACACGCGCGCTGGAGGGCGATCTGACGGCAACCTTGAAGATGCGTGTCCAGATAAAGCACAGCGGCAATGACGGCGGTCAGATGACGATTACTTATCGTGATCTAGAACAGCTTGATCGTCTTTGCCAGATTCTTGCGGGAAGCAATTAAGTCTCTGGTCTTGTTACAATAAATAAGCTTACGGCCGAGAGGACTATTGCCTGTGCCGTGATGGCAAGCGCAGGAAGGTGCATCAGAAGCCCGATGGCGACACTTCCTGCCATCGCGACAATAGCCATTACTTTCGCAGGTCGCCTGATCGCACCACGTTCCTGCCAGTGCCTGATATCGGGACCGAAGGTCGGGTCGGCCAGTAGCCTTTGACGCAGCCGCTCGGACGAGCGACTGAACGCCCATAGCGCAACCAGAAGGAACGGCACGGTCGGCACGATCGGCAACACCGCACCGACAACGGCGCATCCTACGGCGATCCATCCAATGGTCAGATAAATAAGGCGCATCAGGCGGCCATCTCGCGAAGAACGTAATTCAGCAGAGGCCGACCCGCCGCGGTCGCCTTGGCCCGATCACCGTCCATCGACAAAAGGCCATCACTGACCAGCCGCGCAACACGTCGTGTGTCCAGCTCCCCCCCTTTAGCGTGGTATCTTGCTAGATCCATACCCTCGACAAGCCGCATGGACATCAGCAGATATTCAGTCGAAACATCGTCCTCGCTCTGCGCCTCTTCTTCCACATCACCGCAGCCGAGGCGGTCAACGCGCGAAAGCCAAGCGCCGGGCATACGTTCCGCAACCGTCTGCAGCCGCGTACCGGCGACGCTCAGCCGCCCATGCGCGCCCGGTCCGACGGCGGCCCAGTCCCCCTGGCGCCAATAGATGAGATTGTGAAGGGATTCGCTCTCTGCAGCAGCGTGGTTCGAAATCTCGTATGCCGGCATGCCAGCCGATGCCAGAATGTCTTGCGTTTCCAGATACATGTCCGCCGACAGATCGTCACCGGGTAGGCCGCGAAGCTTGCCCTTCGCATGCCGCGCGCCGAATACCGTGCCGTCCTCGATGGTCAGCTGGTATAGCGAAAGGTGATCCACGGCCATAGACAGTGCTTCTCTCAACTCTTTGCGCCACTCGGCTGCATCCTGATCTTGCCGCGCATAGATAAGATCGAAGCTCACCCGCTCAAAACACGATTTGGCGAGATCGAAGGCCCGTCGTGCCTCGGCAACCGTGTGCATCCGACCGAGCCTGCGCAGATCACTGTCGTTCAGCGCCTGCACACCCAGTGACAGGCGGTTCACCCCCGCGCCCGCATAGCCCTGAAAACGCGCCGCATCGACACTGCCCGGATTGGCCTCCAGCGTGATCTCTATATCGTTTGCGAAAGCCCACTGATCCCGTGCCGCCTCGATCACCGCCGCGACGGTGTCCGTCGCCATCAGCGACGGCGTGCCGCCACCAAAGAAAATGCTGTTCAATACGCGGCCGGGAACCCTGGCACCGAGCCGCGCTATCTCGGAACGATAGGCCTCGGCCCAGCGAGCGTGATCAATTGTCGCGGCAACATGGCTGTTGAAGTCACAGTACGGGCATTTCGACGCGCAGAATGGCCAATGCACGTAAAGTCCGAACCCGCCATGCCGCCAGTCTTCCATCATTCCTTCAGCGCAGTCACTTCGATTTCGATAAGCATTTCTGGCTTTATAAGTCCGGCGATCACCATCGTGGCAGCAGGGCGAACCTCGCCCATGAACTCCCCCAAAACCGGACTGACGCTGTCGAGGTGAGCAACGTCGGAAAGGGTGTACTGCACTCGCACAATATCGGACATCGTGAATCCAGCCTGGGCCAGAACATCCGCGATGGTATCGAAACAATTTCGCGCCTGATCTGCCGCACGCTCGGGCATCACCATTGTCTTGTAGTCATACCCCGTCACGCCAGAGACGAAGCACCATCCGCCCTTCACCACCGCTCGACTGTATCCCATCGTCTTTTCGAAGGGCGAGCCCGTCGAGATCCTATGCAAAGCAGGCCTCCAACAGTTTCGCGACAGCGACGGCCCGGTGGCTTATCGCATTCTTTGCCTCTGGCTCCATCTCGCCAAGCGTTATCTTATGTCCATCCGGCATGAAGATCGGATCATATCCATGCCCCTCAGCGCCGCGCGGTGGCCAGACGACCTGACCCGGCAATACGCCCTCGAAGACCTCATCGTGACCGTCGGGCCACGCGAGAACCAGCGTGCAGCGAAACTGCGCTGATCGAGGTGAAGGCGCATCACGCGCCTCCAGTTCCTGCCACGTGCGCTCCATCGCTATAGCGAAATCGCGGCCGTTTCCCGTTTCGGCCCAATCGGCGGTATAGACGCCCGGCGCGCCGTCAAGCGCATCGACCGAAATCCCGCTGTCATCCGATAGTGCTGGCAGACCGGTCGCCGCAACCGCGGCATGCGCCTTGATCCGCGCGTTGCCGACAAAGTTATCCTCTGTTTCCGCAGGTTCAGGAAGGCTCATCTCTGCCGCGCCGACGACCTCTACCCCATATGGGGCAAGAAGCGCCCTCATCTCTTCCAGCTTTCCTGCGTTATGGGTCGCGACCAGAAGCCGAGTGCCTTCGAAGCGCCGCATCAGATTGCGGCCTTCTGCGCTTCGACAAGCTTTGCGACACCCGCATCCGCAAGGTCCAGCAACTCGGTCATTTGCGGCCGAGAGAAGGTCGCGCCCTCCGCCGACATCTGCACCTCAATCAGTTGACCTGCGCCGGTCATGACGAAATTGCCGTCCGTGCCAGCCTCGCTGTCTTCGGCGTAATCAAGGTCGACCACCGGCTGCCCTGCATAGATCCCACAGGAAACGGCGGCGACATTGTCCAGCAACGGGTCCGAAGTCACCAGATCGGCGGCGATAAGCTTGTTCATGGCAAGACGCAGCGCAACCCAACCGCCCGTGATCGACGCACAGCGTGTCCCGCCATCGGCTTGAATCACATCGCAATCGACCACAATCTGACGTTCGCCCAAGGCCCGAAGATCAACGCCAGCGCGAAGCGATCGTCCAATAAGGCGCTGAATTTCAACGGTTCTTCCACCCTGCTTGCCAGCCGCGGCCTCTCGGCGATTGCGGGTGTTTGTCGCCCGTGGCAGCATGCCATATTCCGCCGTGACCCAACCCTTTCCGGTTCCGCGCAGGAAAGGCGGTGCCTTTTCCTCGACAGAGGCGCTGCACAGGACATGTGTCCCGCCAACCTTTATCAGACACGACCCCTCGGCATGTCGCATAACTCCGGTCTCGATTGAAATCGGCCGCATTTCGCTTAAGTTTCGGCCAGATGGGCGCATCGGATTTCCTTTCATCATTCGGCGTTCAGATACAGGCCATGAAAGGACGGACGCAAGCCCGCATGACGAACAGGCATTTACTTGACGAACTGAACGACCGCTCGCGCGAGGTGTTCCGCCGCGTGGTAGAGGCATACCTTCTGACCGGAGAGCCGGTCGGCTCTCGGACGCTGACACGTGAGATGTCGGCAAAGGTCAGCCCCGCGACAATCCGGAACGTGATGCAGGACCTGGAATCGCTTGGTCTTCTTGACGCGCCCCACATCTCTGCCGGTCGCCGGCCGACACAGACCGGGCTTCGCCTTTTTGTCGACGGCCTGATGGAAGTTGACCCGGTAGCCCCCACCGACCGTGAGATGATCGAGCAGACTTTGGGCAATGGCGCCCCGGATGTCGGCGCACTTCTTGACCGGGTGGGCGGCGCGTTGTCCACGATGACACAGGGCGCAAGCCTCGTTCTGACGCCCAAGCACGAAGCGCCGATCCGCCATATCGAATTCGTCAGTCTCGCGCATGACCGTGCGCTCGTTGTGCTCGTGTTTTCGGACGGCCAGGTCGAGAACCGGGTATTCACGCCGCCACCGGGCCAGACGCCTTCATCAATGCGCGAGGCAGGCAACTTCCTGAACTCTCGCGCCGAGGGCCGTACGCTCAGCGAGCTGCGCGCCCAGATGGGGCGCGACATAAAAGAGCGGCGGCAGGAGATAGATACGCTCGCCGCCGAGCTGATCGAACAGGGCTTTGCCACCTGGGAAAGCAGTGACTCAAACGCGCGGCTTATCGTTCGCGGCCGCGCCAATCTGCTTGCCGAGGAAGCCGCCGATCTCGACCGTGTCCGGGAGCTGTTCGACGACCTCGAACGCAAGCGCGACATCGCCCAGTTCCTGGAGCTGACCGAGGGGGGCGAAGGTGTGCGTGTGTTTATCGGGTCGGAAAACAAGCTTTTTTCACTTTCGGGTTCCTCTCTGGTGGTTTCTCCCTATATGAATTCCGACCGAAAGATTATTGGCGCAGTGGGCGTGATCGGGCCGACACGGCTGAATTACGGTCGCATCGTGCCCATCGTGGACTATACGGCACAGCTGGTCGGACGCATCCTGTCCGACCCGAAAGGATGAAGAGGATGAGCGAGCAAAACCCCGAAGACCTGCCCCTTGACGAGGATTTCATGGACCCCCTCGCCGATGCGGAAAGCGAGACAGAACGCCTGATCGCAGAGCGTGACGAGTTTCGCGACCGCTTCATGCGCGCGCTCGCCGACGCCGAAAATGCCCGGAAGCGTGCCGACAAAGAGCGTCGTGACGCCGAACAGTACGGTGGCTCGCGACTCGCCCGCGACCTGCTGCCGGTTTACGACCACCTGCATCGTGCAATCGGTGCCGTGCCTGACGACCAGCGCGGGGCGAACGCGGCCCTGCTGGAAGGGGTGGAGCTGACGCTGAGAGAGCTTGGAAACGTGTTCGGCAAGCACGGCATTACCGTATTGCGCCCAGAGGTCGGCACGCGTTTTGACCCGCAGCTTCATGAAGCGATGTTCGAAGCCCCGTTGCCCAATACGACCGCCGGCGAGATCATTCAGCTGATGGAGCCGGGCTTCATGATCCATGACCGCCTTCTGCGGCCCGCCAAGGTCGGCGTCAGTTCGTTCAAACCGAACTGACCCGGTCACGATTTTTCAACCAAGAGGATACCATGCCGAAATTCGTTCTGGACGACGAAGACGAAGAAGAGCGCGAAGAAGCCCAGTCGGAACAAGGCCTTGGCCTGCCCGATGCGGCCAATATCGGCAAGTTGTATTTCAAGTCGCGCAACGTGATCGTTGCCGGCGAGATCAATGACAAGCTGGCACAGCGGACGGTCGCGCATCTTCTCGCGCTTGCCGAAGACGGCGATGCGCCGATCAACATGCTGATTTCGTCGCCCGGTGGCCATGTCGAATCCGGTGACATGATCCATGACGTCATCAAGTTCATTCGCCCGACCGTGCGCTGCATCGGCTCTGGCTGGGTGGCGTCGGCGGGTGCGCTGATTTTTGTCGGCGCAAGCAAGGAAAACCGCTACTGCCTGCCGAATACGCGCTTTCTGCTGCACCAGCCCTCAGGCGGGATACGCGGAACCTCGTCGGACATGATGATCCAGGCCGAACAGGTCCGCATCATGCGCGAGCGGCTGAATCAGATTTTTGCTGATGCGACCGGCCAGAGCGTCGAGCGGATCGAGGAGGATACGCAGCGCGATTTCTGGCTGAACACGCAGGAAGCGCTGGATTACGGGCTGCTTGGCAAGGTCATCACCTCGATTGACGAACTCAAGTAAGCAGTGCTGAATACAGAAGAAAAGGGGCGGCTCCGGCGGAGCCGCCCCTTTTGGCAATCTTGAGTCCAGCCAGGATCAGATCGCGGCCTTCAGTGCGGCAGCACGAGAGGTGTCTTCCCATGTGAAACCGCGATTGGTTTGCCCTGCATAGCTGATATCAACGGGCTCTTTGCCGAAATGGCCATATGTCGATGTCGCGCGATAGATCGGGTGCAGCAGGTCCAGTTCGCGGATGATGGCGAAGGGCCGCAAGTCGAAAACCTCGCGAACCGCTGCCACGATCTTTTCGGCTGGGACCGTCTCCGTGCCGAAGCAGTTGATCGAAATAGAGGTCGGCTCTGCAACGCCGATGGCATAACTCACCTGAATCTCGCAGCGCTTCGCGAGCCCTGCCGCGACGATATTTTTGGCGACCCAGCGGCCGGCATAGGCGGCGGAACGGTCCACCTTGCTGGGGTCCTTGCCGGAAAATGCGCCGCCGCCGTGGCGGGCCATGCCGCCATAGCTGTCGACGATGATCTTGCGCCCCGTCAGGCCGCAATCGCCGACCGGGCCACCGATGACGAACTTGCCTGTCGGATTGATGAAGTATTTCGTGTCGCCCGAAAGCCATTCGCCCGGAAGCACCGGCTTGATGATTTCTTCGATCACCGCCTCTCGAAGTTCTTCCAGCCCGATTTCGGGGCTGTGCTGTGTTGACAGCACGACCGCGTCGACCCCGACCGGCTGTCCGTTTTCGTCGTAGCGGAAGGTGATTTGAGATTTTGCGTCGGGACGCAGCCAGCCCAGCGTGCCGTCACGGCGCACTTGTGCCTGACGCTGCACCAGACGGTGCGCATAGGTGATCGGCGCAGGCATCAGAACGTTGGTTTCATCCGAAGCATACCCGAACATCAGACCCTGATCGCCGGCGCCCTGTTCCTCGATCGTGGCGCGGTCGACGCCCTGATTGATCTCTGGCGACTGCTTGCCGATGATATTGATGACCGAACAGGTTGCGCCGTCAAAGCCGACTTCCGACGAGGTATAGCCGATATCGTTGATGACGTCCCGGACGATGCTTTCCAGGTCGACCCAGGCACTTGTCGTGATCTCGCCCGAGATGATCGCGACGCCGGTCTTGACCATCGTTTCGCAGGCCACGCGGGCGCGCGGGTCTTCGGCGATGATGGCGTCCAGAACCGCGTCGGAAATCTGGTCGGCGATCTTGTCGGGGTGGCCCTCGGACACGGATTCCGAGGTGAAGATGTTGTATTCGCTCATATTTCTCAATACCGGTAATGGTCGGATTTGAAGGGGCCTGCCTGCGGGACGCCGATATAGTCGGCCTGCTCGGACGACAGTTTGGTCAGCTTTGCGCCCACCTTGTCCAGATGCAGCATGGCCACCTTTTCATCCAGATGCTTGGGCAGAATGTAAACGCCGGGGGCATAGTCATCACCTTTGGTGAACAGCTCGATCTGGGCCAGAACCTGATTGGTAAAGCTGGCCGACATGACGAAGCTGGGATGTCCGGTCGCGTTCCCAAGGTTCAGCAGGCGCCCCTGCGACAGCAGGATGATGCGATTGCCCGAGGGCATTTCGATCATGTCCACCTGATCCTTGACGTTGGTCCATTTGTGGTTGCGCAATGCGGCAACCTGAATTTCGTTGTCGAAATGGCCGATATTGCCGACGATGGCCATGTCCTTCATCTGGCGCATATGTTCCAGCCGGATCACGTCCTTGTTGCCGGTCGTGGTCACGAAGATGTCGGCGCTGCCCGCGACATCTTCCAGCGTTACCACCTCGAACCCGTCCATGGCAGCCTGCAGGGCGCAGATCGGATCGACTTCCGTGACCTTCACGCGCGCGCCAGCACCAGCCAGCGATGCCGCCGAACCCTTGCCCACATCACCATAGCCGCAGACGACCGCGACCTTGCCCGCCAGCATCACATCGGTGGCGCGGCGGATGCCGTCAACCAGCGATTCCTTGCAGCCATATTTGTTGTCGAACTTCGATTTGGTGACGGAATCGTTGACGTTGATCGCCGGGAAGGGCAGCAGGCCCTTCTTGTGCAGATCATACAGGCGATGCACGCCCGTCGTTGTTTCTTCGCTGACGCCTTTCAGGGCATCGCGCTGTTTCGCGAACCAGCCGGGGCTTTGGGCCAGACGCTTCTTGATCTGGGCGAAAAGTGCCTCTTCTTCCTCGCTGGTGGGGGTTTCGATCAGCCCTGCCTCGCCCGCTTCGACCCGTGCGCCCAGCAGGATATACAGGGTCGCGTCGCCGCCATCGTCCAGGATCATATTCGCCGTGCCGTCGGGGAACTGGAAGATCTGGTCGGTATAGGCCCAGTATTCCGCCAGCGTTTCACCTTTGACGGCGAAGACCGGCACGCCCGTCGCCGCAATGGCAGCCGCCGCATGGTCCTGCGTCGAATAGATGTTGCAGGACGCCCACCGGACATCGGCGCCCAGCGCAGTCAGCGTTTCGATCAGCACGGCGGTCTGAACGGTCATGTGCAGACTGCCGGCGATCCGCGCGCCGTTCAGCGGCTTCGCATCGCCGTATTCTGCGCGCAGTGCCATCAGGCCCGGCATCTCGGTTTCGGCGATGTCCAGCTCTTTCCGGCCAAAATCGGCCAGAGAGATGTCCTTGATGATGTAATCTGTCATGGGAAGGCCCTTCAGGTGATGGAAAGGGCCATAGCATCCGCACTGTGAATATTCAATGAACAGCGCCGCTTGCACGCTCGTGCGCGCTGACGTATCGCAAGGTAAGCAAGGATGGGGGACGCAATGGCGATGCTTCTGGCCGATGTTGGCGGGACGAATGCGCGATTGGCGCTGGCACGCAATGGTGTGATCGACGAGGAAAGCATCACACGCTATCGCGGCGACGATTACGACAGCTTCGACAAGGTCGTGCAGACCTTTCTGGCCGAGCAGGATAACCCGCGGCTAAGCGCCGTCTGCGTTGCGGTTGCCGGGCCCGTATCGGGCGGCAAAGCCGAGCTGACCAACCGGGACTGGGATTTCTCGGAAGAGCGTCTGGCGCGGCTTACGGACGCCGATCATGTGCGGCTTATCAATGATCTCATGGCGCTGGGCTATGCCTCGACTAGGTTGGGGCCGGACGGGGTATCGGTGCTGCGCAATGCCCCCGCGCATCGGGCGCTGAACGGGCAATCGCTGGTGGTCGGGGCCGGAACCGGGTTCAATGTCTGTGCGGTCCACGACCTGCCCGGCGGCGGCGTGCTTTGCCGCGAGGCCGAGGAAGGCCATACCAGCCTGCCTGCCAATATCGCCGAGCGCCTGCGCGAGCGTGTCGGCGCGGACGCGATGCCCACCTTCTTCTCGACCGAGGAAACCTTTGCCGGGCGTGGTCTGGCACATATGCACCACGCGTTGCATGGCGTGCGCGTCGACCGGGCCGAGGCGATTTCGACCGCTGCCATGCAGGGTGACGCGCAGGCCGAGGAAACCTATCGCCTGTTCACCGAACTGTTCGGCCTTCTTCTGCGAGAGCTTTCGCTTCGCTTCATGCCGCTTGAGGGGATGTATCTCGCCGGCTCGGTCGCGCGCAGCTTCGCACACCGGACCGAAAGGCTTGAGGAGGCATTTCTGGCCGAGCCTTATATGCGGCACATCCCGGAAAATACGCCACTGTTGCTGATCCGCGACGATATGGCTGCATTGCAGGGCTGCCTTACCGCGATCACATGATTTTTTAATGGGTGCGGCTCACCCTCTCTGGCTTTTCTCTTCGGATGCTGCAAAAAGTTATCCACAAGGGCAAGAGGGGCGGTGATGCATCGACGCGGTAGGGTGGCCGTCATAGCTATGGGTCTGGCGACCACATTGGTCGTGCAGGCGGCAGCGCAATCTGCTTCGTCCTCTAACCCGTTCGCTGGCCTTTCGCGTCTTTTCGGCAAGCGTGAACAACCCGTCACAACCGAAGATGGCGTTGTTCTGGGCCCGCCTGTGCAGCTTGATTTTGTTGTCATAGACGGCGACGAGGATCTGAAAAAGCCGCTGCGCAACGCATCCCTGATCAATGGCGCGCTGGAGGAGGATCGGGCGACCGGGCAGGACGTGCTGGCGGCAGCCCGTGGCGATTACGCGCGCATCCTTGGCGTTCTTTATGACGAGGGCTACTTCTCGGCGATCATCAATATCACGCTTGATGGCATCGAGGCGTCGCAGATCGCGCCGCTTGATGCGCCGGATTATGTCGGCCACGTGGTCGTCGCCGTTGACCCCGGCCCGCGCTTCAAATTCGGCCGTGCTGATCTTGGCCCGCTGGCACCGGGCACCGCGCCAGATGATGCCTATGCTGTCGGGGAAACGGCTGGAACCGGTATCATCAAACGCGCGACTTCGGGGGCGATCAGCGACTGGCGCGACGACAGTCATGCCAAAGCCGAGGTTGCCGGGCAGCAGATCATCGCGGATCACAACGTCGCGCGGCTGGAATCGAGCGTCACGCTCAACCCCGGCCCGGCAGTGACGTTCGGGCAGCTTCACGCGACAGGCAACCAGCGCCTCAGCACCCGGCGCCTGCTGAAGATTGCGGGTTATCCCGAGGGTCAGCGCTTCGACCCCGAAGAACTGGAGAACGTCCGCAAGCGCCTGCGCCGTTCCGGTGTCTTTTCCGCGATAACGCTGGTCGAGGCGGAAACGCTCAACCCCGATAACTCGATGGATGTTGGTCTGACCGTGGTTGAACAGAAACTGCGGCGGATCGGTGCCGCGTTCGAGCTTTCGAATGTCGATGGCGCGCAACTGTCGGCCTATTGGCTGCACCGCAACCTGTTCGGCGGAGGCGAGCGTTTCCGGATCGAGGCAGAGATCAGCGACATCAAGGCCGATGGCGACGCGCGCGATTATTCTTTCGGCGTGCGGATCGACCGGCCGGCGACGCTGAACCCGGACACGACGGGTTATATCTCGCTCGACCTGTCCGAGGATAACGAGCCGGAATACTATTCCAAAACCGCCGACTTCTCGATCGGCTTCAACTATATCCGCAGCGAGCGGCTGACCGCAGATATCGCGCTGTCCTTCATCCAGACGCGGGTGAATTACGGGTCTGGTTACTATGACTACAAGGTGATCTCGCTGCCGGGCAGCATCACCTGGGACCGGCGCGACGACATGAAGAACGCCAAGCGTGGCTTTTGGTTGTCGGGCGGTCTGACGCCGTTCCTTGGATTCGGCGATACCGGATCGGGCGCGCAGATCACCGGCGAAGGTCGCGTCTATCGAAGCTTCATGGCCGAAGACAAGCTGACATTTGCGGGCCGCGGCCGGTTTGGCACCGTGGTCGGTCCGAACATTCTGGAAGTGCCGCCCGACTATCTTTTCTTCGCGGGCGGCGGCGGAAGCGTTCGCGGCCAGCCCTACGAATCCCTTGGCTTCCACGTGCCGCTGGAGGGGCAGGACGACGACGCTTTCGTCGGTGGCCAAAGCATCGTCAATACCAGCGTCGAGGCGCGTTATCAGGTGCGCGAGAAGCTCGGCGCAGTGGTTTTCGTCGATGCAGCGCAGATCTGGGACGAGGATCTTTGGCAGGGCGACAAGAAATGGTTTGGCGGGGCGGGCGTCGGCGTGCGGTACGACACACCTATCGGCCCGATCCGCTTCGACGTGGCGACCCCGATCGAGGGCAACGAAAACGACAGCAAGATCCAGATCTATCTGGGTCTGGGACAGGCGTTCTGATGGTGCGGCGTATCCTTCTGATCCTTGCGCTTGTTGTGATGCTGCCATTGGCTGCGCCGGCGCAGGATGGTGGCGACGATGTTTCGGTCGCCGAGCTGTCCGCGCAGGTAGAGGACGACAAGGGCTTCCTGACACGTTTCCTGCAGAACCGGCTTTCCGGCGCAGGTCGTTCGGTCCAGATCGACGGCTTTCAGGGCGCGCTTTCGTCTCGTGCGACCTTCCAGAAGATCACCATTGCCGATGCAGAAGGTCCGTGGCTGATCCTGCATGATGGCGCGCTGCAATGGACACGTTCGGCCCTGCTGCGCGGGCGGGTCGAGATCGGCGAACTGACCGCCGGGCTGATAGAGGTTCCGCGCCGCCCCGTGACGGGAGACGAGGAACCGCAGGCCCGCGCCGAGGCGCGCAGCTTTAACCTGCCCGAGCTTCCGGTTGGCATTAACATCGAACAGATCAGGGCTGATCGTGTTGTTCTTGGCAGCCCGGTGATCGGAGAAGATGCGGAAATCACGCTGAACGGCTCCATGTCGCTGGCCGGGGGCGAGGGGGCAGCGGATGTCGTCATCAACAGGATTGACGGCAAGAAGGGAGATTTCAACTTCAAGGGCAGCTTCGACAATCAAAGCCGCGAGCTTCATGTCGACCTGACGCTGGATGAGGACCCGAACGGTATCTTTTCGCAGATAACCCGGCTGGAAGGCCGCCCCGCGGTGACGGCGACGATCAAGGGCGACGGCCCGCTCAGCGATTTCGCCGGGCAGATGCAGATCGCGACCGACGGCGTTGACCGCATCAACGGCAAGCTGACCTTCACTGCGGCAGAGGGGCCGGATGGTGCATCCGGCAACAGCTTCACGCTTGATCTCGGCGGTGACGTCGCGGCGCTGATCCCGCCGGATAACCGCGATTTCTTCGCCGGTGACACGCGGCTCAGCGCGCAGGGCTGGCGCGGCGATTCCGGTCGGCTGGAAATCGAGGCGCTGAACCTCGACACCGATGCGCTTAAAGTCGCGGGGCAGCTGGCAACCAACGACCAGAACGCGCCGCAGAAGCTGGCCCTGACCGTCGACTTCGGTGAACAGGCCGGCGCCAACGTGCTTCCGGTCAAAATCCCCTTTGTCGACCCGCCTGTGACCGTCCTGTCAGGTAACCTTGCCGTCGGTTACGACGCTGCGCAGGGTTCAGGATGGACGCTGAAGGGCTGGCTGACTGAAATAGATCGTGACACGACCCGCATTTCGCGGCTGGACCTTGACGGGCAGGGGCAGGTTGCGCTGGGCGAAGGCGAGGCGTTGCAGCATGTCGATGGCACTCTGGGCTTCGACGCCACCGGGATCGAGCTGGTGAGCGAGAAGATACAGAAGGTTCTGGGCGATCAGCTGGGCGGCACGACAAGTTTCGACTTCACCCCCGGTCAGGTTCTGGAACTGAGCGGGATGAAAATCAGCGGCAAGGATTATTCGCTTGATGGCGCGCTGACCGTCGATGGCCTGACCAGCGGCATCGTGCTGTCCAGCGACGATCTGATTGCGCGTCACGACAACCTCGCGAACCTGTCCGATCTTGCGGGGCGTCCGCTTTCCGGCAGCGCGCAGGCAGATCTCGCCGGGTATTATCAGGTCCTGACCGGCGCATTTGATCTGGAAGGCACGGTGACAGGCACGGATCTGACCGTGAACGATCCGCGTCTGGACAGGCTGCTTGCCGGACAATCCACCATCGGTCTATCGGCTGGCCGGACAGAGGACGGCACCGAACTGCGGGAACTGTCCGTGAACGCGCAGCGCATCAGCCTGACGGCAAGCGGCAATGTGACGGCGGACCAGACAGATCTGGTCGCGAATTTCAACATGCCGACGCTCGCCGATGTCGAACCCTCATTCGAGGGTGCGCTGACCGCAGAGGCACGGCTTACCGGCCCGACGGGCGGCCGGCAATTGACGGTGGATGGTCAGGCGACGGGGCTGAAGACGGGGATTGCCGCGCTGGATGGCGCATTCGCAGGAACATCGCACCTGACGGCCAAGCTTATAGAGGGCGACGGAAGCAGCTTTTCCCTGTCCGAACTGCAGCTGAAAAACGACCAATTGGTGCTGGACGGAAACGGGACAATCACCGGCCGCGACATAGATGCGCGCTTCGATCTGAATTTCAGCGACCTTGCCGCGCTGGGTGAAAACTTTGGCGGTCTGCTGAAGGCCACGGCAGAGGTTCAGAGCCAGGGGCAGACCCGAAATATCACACTGACCGGCACCGGCACCGATCTGGCTGTCGGGCAGGCCAATCTGGACAATGCGCTTAGCGGCGAAACCACCTTTTCTGCCGAAGTACAGCAGAGCGGAGAGGTTCTGAACATCACCGATGCCCGCGTCAACAACGCCCAACTCTCGGCCAACGCGGTCGGCACGGTCGAAAATGGCGTGGCGAATGGAACCGCGCAACTTCAGCTCGGCTCGCTTGGCGCGCTTTCGGGTGACTGGCGCGGCTCGCTTGATCTGGATGCCGTCCTGAACCAAACCAGCGACGGCACCCGCAACATCCGCATCGACGGCGTCGGCCAGAATATCGCGCTTGGCGGGGCCGCCGTTGATGGCGCGCTGACAGGGCAGACCGATATCAGCGCGGTGGCCGTCCAGAACCCGAATGGTATGCTGGAACTGCAATCCTTTGATCTGAGCAATCCGCAGACGACCGCGAATGCGTCCGGCAGCCTGCAGGACGGGGCGGTCAACGGCACCGCAACCGCCGAAATCCAGCAGCTTGCGGCGCTTGGCCGCGGCTGGGAAGGGTCGCTGAACGCGACTGCGACGGTCAACACGGACGACGCCGGCACCCGCAAGGTCGCGATCACTGGCACAGGCGAGAATATCCGGCTCGGTCAGGCTCAGGCGGATGCCGCGTTGACGGGGACAACCAATATCGACATCGCCGCCCAGCAGGGGCGCGACGGCGCAATTGTGATCGAGCGCGCGAATGTGACGAACGATCAGCTGAACATTGCGGCCGAGGGGGAGGTCAGCGACAGCCGCACCGATGCCACCGCGACCGCGACGGTGCGCGATCTCGCCTCGCTCGGGCTCGGGCTTCAGGGCGCCCTGGATGTCGATGCGCGTTTCGTGGATACGGGCGACGGCGCGCGCCGCCTGACCGTCACCGGCGAGGGCGAAAATCTCGCGCTTGGTCAGCTTGGGCTTCAGGGCGATAACGGCCGCACGCAGATCGACATTGCAGCGCTGGAACGCGACGGCGTCTATACGATCGAGCGCGCCGAGATGACCAGCGACGAGAACCAGATAAGCGCCGCCGGCACGGTCGGGCCTTCCGGGACAGATGCGACCGCAGAGCTTCGGCTTGGGAACCTCGCGAAATTCGGTCTCGGGATGTCCGGGGCCCTGAATGCAGATGCCGTGCTGAAAGATGACGGGACCGGTAGCCGCGATTTCACGCTGACCGGCACCGCAACCGATCTTGCGCTCAATCAGGCCGGAAGCGAGGGCGCGCTGGCAGGCGAGACGCGGATCGACATTCGCGGCAGCCAGGCCGGAGGGACGATCACGGTCGATGACGCGAAGATTGACCACCCGCAACTGAATGCCAATGCTTCTGGTGTGTGGGGCGAGGGCCAGACCGACCTGAATGCCATGCTCAATGCGTCGGACCTGTCCTTCCTTGGCCGTGGCTATGGCGGGGCGCTGAAAGCACAGGGGATCGTGCGCGACAGCGGCAGCGGGCGCAGCTATGACGTGACGGGCACCGCACAAGACATGAAATTGGGCAATGCCCAGGCCGATGCCGCGCTGGCAGGCGAAACGCGGCTTGCGCTGCGGGCAGTCGAACGCGGCGGGCGCTTCACGATAGACCAACTGCAGGCCGAGAACCCGCAGATCTCCGTGTCGGGCGACGGGGTGATCGGCGGGGGCCAGACGAATTTCGATGCTACCGCGACCAGTCGCGATCTCGGGTTTCTGGGTGCGGGATATGGCGGTTCGGTGCAAGCAAACGCTCAGCTTCGCGATCAGGGCGGCGTGCAACATTTCGATGTGACCGGCACCGGAGAAAATATCTCGATCGGAATCGCGCAGATCGACGGCGCATTGCGTGGCGAGACGCAGTTCGAGGCCAGCGGAACGCGAAGCGGCGGCATCATCAATCTGGACGAGGCGCGGGCCGGCAATGGCCAGCTGACCGCGACTGCTTCGGGCGTGTATGGCGGGGGTCAGACCGACCTGAACGCCCAGCTTCAGGCCGGCAGCCTTGGCTTCCTGTCGGACGGAATGAGCGGCAGCCTGAACGCGCAGGCCCGCGTGCTGGACCTGCCGGATGGCGAGCGGCGCATCACAGCCGAAGGTGAGGCAAACGGGCTTGGCATCGGAAATGAGCGCGCGGACAGCCTTCTGGGCGGGCAGACGCGCTTCCAGTTTGCCGCGGTGCAAGGCCCGCAGGGCTTCCGGATCGAACGTGTTGACGCGCGCAACGGTCAGATCCAGATCCTTGCAGATGGCAACCCGGCCGAGGCGCTGAATATCGACGCCCGGCTGGCCGATCTCGGGATCGTTGTTCCGGGGCTGGACGGGCAGGCGCAGGCGACCGGGACGATCAGACAGGGCGAAAGCGGCACCCAGCTTGATATTGCGGTGACGGCACCGGGCGGCACACGCGCCCAGATCGCTGGCACGCTGGCAGGCGAAGCGACGGATATTCGCATGTCCGGCATCAGCGATGCGGCTGTCGCCAACCCACTGTTGCGGACGCGCAGCGTCGAAGGGCCGGTGAACTTCGACCTGCGCATGCAGGGTGCGCCGGGGTTGAACTCGTTGACGGGCACGCTGAACCTGACCGATGGCCGTCTGGCAGAGCCGCGCATCGGCCTGGCGGTCGACGATCTCGATCTTGCGGCGCGTCTGGACCGGGGCCGGATCGGGCTGAACATCGACGGCGCGATCAACGCGGGCGGCAGCATTGGCGTCACTGGCGATGTCGATCTCAGCACCGGATCGCCGGTTCTTGATCTGACGGCGCGCCTGAACCGCGCGGTCGTTCGTGATCCAAGCCTATATGAGCTGACTGCGGACGGCACCGTTTCCGTCACTGGACGCGCGGCCGACGGACCGCTGGTCAGCGGCACGATCAATATTATCGAAGCAGAGTTCCGCATCCCCTCAACGGGTCTTGGCGGGGCGCAGGCCATTCCCGACATCATCCATGTCGGCGACAGCTGGCAGACGGCCGCTACGCGGGCCAAGGCCGGGCTTGAACCCTATGGAAGTCTGGCGGCGCAGGCTGCCGATCTTGCGGGGCCTGCTGCGACGCCCCCGGCGAATCCGGCGCGCTTCAACCTGACGATTAACGCGCCGAACCAGATTTTCGTGCGCGGGCGCGGCGTCGATGCCGAACTTGGCGGCGACATGCGCCTGACGGGCGATGCGCGAAACTCAATCCCGATCGGGCATCTTTCGCTTATCCGGGGCCGCGTCGATCTGCTGGGCAAACGGTTCGATCTTTCTGAAGGACTGATCGAACTTCAGGGCAGCCTTGTTCCTGTGATGCGTCTTGTCGCGACGCATAGCGAGGACGGCATTACCACGCGCATCATCATCGACGGCGATCTGCGAGAGCCGGACATCATCTTCGAATCCGATCCCGAACTGCCAGAGGAGGAGGTTCTGTCCTACCTGCTGTTCGGGCGCGGACTGGACGAGATCACGGCATTGCAGGCGGCTCAGCTTGCAAACGCGATTGCCGTGCTTGCCGGTCGGGGCGGAATCGGCGTGATCGGCAATATCCGCGAAGCGACGGGCCTTGATGATCTTGACCTGACGATGGACGATGAAGGCGCGGTCGCCGTGCGCGCGGGAAAATATCTGACCCGGAATATCTACACCGACGTCGAACTTAACGGCGAGGGCAAGACCCAGATCAACCTGAACCTTGATGTCACCGACTCGTTGACGGCGCGCGGCTCGGTCGGCAGCGATGGCGAGACCAGCATCGGCATGGCTTACGAGCGCGATTATTGAGTAACCCGCGCTGAACGCGAAGCTTTACGCATGGATAGCGGCGCACTAGGCTTCCTGTGCGATTGACATAGATCAGTCGGGAACACAGGGAGAAGAGAATGAGCAAGCGCGATGAGATGATTGCGAAATACGCCGCCGACATGAAGGACAAGCTGGGCGTCACAGCTGATATGGACCTGCTGACGAAGGTCGTGATCGGCTGCGGCCCATCAATCTACAGCGCCGACAGCGAAACGGTCGCAGCAAGCGACCCGGCGGAAATCGACCGAGTGAAGAACAACTTTCTGATCAAGAAACTGGGAATGGCGGACGGCCCGGCGCTGAGAGAGGCGATCGACAAGGTCATGTCCGACTATGGCAGCGCAAACCGCAACAAATTCCGCGCCGTGGTCTATTACATGCTGACCAAGCATTTCGGGAAGGAATCGGCCTACGGCTGAGATGGCGCCTGACCGGCCGCGACGCAGGTTCATGCAGATTGCGGCAGCTCAGGCAGAATTTCCCCTGCGCCGCGGCAGCTTTCGTCGCGGCGCTGACATTTTCGGCAACGCATTATCGTGAATATGGACGATTGCATGGCACCCCGTTAGGGTGCCGCGCGTTAATGATCGACCCTTGAATACTTTAATCGGCTTCAAAAGGTGAAAAAGATGAAACAACTGACCTCCGCCACCGCGATCGGGATGATCCTCGCCGCGACCCCCGCTCTTGCAGAGGTAACGCCCCAATCTGTCTGGGAAAGCCTGAGCAGCTATTACGAGCGCTATGGCCTTACGGTCCAGAGCGGGGCAGTTGATGAGGCCGGTGATACGCTCACCGTCCGCGATCTTGTTCTCAGTCAAACGGCCGATACCGGCGACACCACGATTGACCTTGGCGATGTCGTATTCACCGCGACCGGCGACGGTGCCGTGCGCATGGACCTTGCCGATCAGGCGACGATCACGTCGAATGTGACGCCCATGCCGGCAGAGATAGAAGAGGCAGCGCCGGAAGACGAGGCCGCCGGCGGTGCGGAGGCGACCGATGCCGCTGATGCGGATACAGAAGCAACACCCACGCCCGATGCAACCGCAGATGCCCCGGATACGGCGGCAGAACCGGGCGCGCCAGCCGACGATCAGTCCGCCGAACCAGCCGAGGCTGCGCCGTCTGCAGAAGACGCGATGGACCAGACCGGCGGCGACCAGGCCGCAGCCGACGCGGTAATCCCCCCGCAACCCACGCAGTTTGTCTTTACCGCCAACCTGGCCAATGAGGACATCACCATCCGCGAGGACGGCGACGCGATGGTTTACGATTATCTGCTGCCGAAGCTGGATATGACTGTCACCCGTGTCACTTTTGACGACGGCTCTGCGATTGAAAATCCGGCGACGATAACGATGAACAACGTCAAGGGCTCTGACTGGGTCGAAGGCAGCGACGCCGAAAAGACCGTTCAATCCGCAAGTGCCGACGACATTACAGTGGACATCGATCTGGACAAGGACGGCACGACCGCAAAGGGTCAGATCGTGATCGCGGGCATTGCCGCGAACAGCGAGACCTCCATGCCGGCAGGTGCGCCGAAGGCCCAGGAATTCGCCGATATGCTGAAGGCTGGGCTGACCACGAAGGGCGACATGACGCTTGGCAGTCTGACGGCCGATCTTGACATGCAGACCATGGACAACGAAGGCCAGCCCCGAAAATTCTCGATCAAGGCCGATAGTGCGGAAAGCGCACTGAACTTCGCGATAGATCAGTCGCGCATCAGCTATGCCGGAACCGGCGGTGCAGCGAATGCGGAACTGACCGTTCCCGATCTGCCCGCACCGGTCGGCTATGGTATTGCGGATTCGACCTTCGACGTGGATTTCCCGATCGAGAAGGCCGACGCAGCGCAGGACTTCAAGGTGTCTTACACGCTGAACGGCATCGCTTTGACTGACAGCGTCTGGGCGCTTTTCGATCCGCAGAACGCCCTTCCGCGCGATCCGGCAAGCGTCGATGTCGATCTTTCCGGGTCGGTCAAGGTGCTGCAAGGGCTGCTTGACGGACCGTCGATGGCTGACATCAGTAAGCTGGAAGACCCGAACACCCCGGAAGAGGAGCGCGCGGCAATCACCGAAGACCTCGCTGCGCCTCCTGTCGATCTGCGCGAAATCACCCTCAACAAGGTTGCGCTTTCGCTTCTGGGTGCCACGGCCGATGTCAGCGGCAAGCTGAGCGCGCCAGAGACAGGGACGATGGAAACGCCCGTCGGCTCGATCTCGGGCCGGTTCGAGGGATTGAACGGCACGCTGGACAAGCTGGGACAAGCGGGCCTCATCCCGGCTGAACAGATGATGGGCGTGCGCATGATGCTCGCCATGTTCGCCAAGGCCGATCCGCAGAACCCTGAAGTCATGAACACCGAATTGGAGTTCAAGGAAGGCGGTCAGATCTTTGCCAATGGCCAGCAGGTGAAGTAAAGTCACCGCGAAAGCCGACATATCCGGGCCGCCCGCATCGTCGTGGCGGCCCGGTGCTTTCAGGCCGCTGACACATCGCCGGAGGCCGCCGAGACGAGTAAGGACCGCTCATGCTGAAGACCCTGACCCACGCCCTGCTGCAAGCCGCGCGCGAAGCCGGCGCGGAGGATGCAGAGGCGCTTGCCATCAACGCCTCGGCGACAGGGATAGATGTGCGGGCCGGCCGGCTGGAGCATGCAGAGCGCGCCGACGGCATCGAAATCGGGCTGCGGGTCATGATCGGCGGTCGTCAGGCCAGCGTTTCCGGTGCAGACCACTCGGAAGACACGATCCGCACCATGGCGCGCCGTGCGGTCGCCATGGCGCGGGCAGCGCCCGTTGACGACAGCATTGGACTGGCCGATCCTGACCAGCTTGCGCAGGACCGCGATTCCACGATGCTGGAACTGTTCGATCCCGCGCCGGAACCCGGCCCCGCCGCGCTGGAGGAAATGGCGTTGCAGTCCGAGGCCGCAGCACTGGCCGTGCCCGGCGTGCGCACAGTCGAATCGGCTGGCGCAAGTTATTCAAAGCGCGAAACCTGGCTCGCGATCAGCAACGGGTTCGAAGGCGGCCACCAGCGCAGTCAATACGGGGTCAGCTGCACCGCAATCAGCGGCGAGGGGCTGAAGATGGAGCGCGATCACGCCGGCGAGGGGCGGATCTGGGCAGAGGACATGCCCGGCGCGGATGAAATTGGCCGCCTCGCTGGCGAACGCGCCGTCGCGCGTTCCGGCGCGCGCAAACCCCCGACAGGTGCTTATCCCATCCTTTATGACGAACGTATTTCGTCCGGGCTGATCGGTCATCTTCTGGGCGCGGTCAACGGCAGCGCAATCGTTCGCGGGTCCAGCTGGCTGCGCGATGCGATGGACATGCAGGTTCTGCCTGACGGGATAACCCTGCGCGAGAACCCGCATCTGCCCAGGATGAGCTCGTCCCGTATCTTTGATGCGGAAGGCCTGCCGACTGCCCCGCGCGACATTGTCAGCGACGGTATCCTGAAGGGGTGGAGCCTGGATCTTTCCACCGCACGCAAGCTTGGCCTGCAAAGCACCGCCAGTGCAGTTCGTGGTCTGGGCGGCCCGCCTGCGCCCGGTGTTTCGAACGTCATCATGACAGAGGGCGAGCTTACGCCACAGCAGTTGATCGCCGAAATGGGACGGGGGCTGATCGTGACCTCGCTTCTCGGGTCGTCGATCAATCCGACCACGGGCGATTATTCGCGCGGCGCGGCGGGCTTCTGGGTCGAAAACGGCGAGATCAGCTATCCGATCAATGAATGCACCATCGCCGGGAACCTTCGGGAAATGCTGATGCGCCTGACGCCGGCGAATGACGCGCGCGACTGGCGCAGCATCCGCGTGCCGAGCCTTCTGGTCGAGGGGATGACAGTTGCCGGTGCCTGACGATCTGGACCTGCTGACCGCTGCTGCCCACGAGGCCGGAAAGATTGCGCTGGAATTCTGGCGCCGAGAGCCGCAGATCTGGGAAAAGGACGCCGGTGCCGGCCCGGTGACAGAGGCGGATCTGGCCGTGAACGACTATCTTGCGCATACCCTTCTGGGCGCGCGGCAGGATTACGGCTGGCTGTCCGAGGAAAGCACCGACGATCCGGCGCGGCTGGACGCTGCGCGCTGCTTCATCATCGACCCGATCGACGGCACACGCGCCTTTATTGACGGACAGGAAGGCTTTTCGCATTCACTTGCGGTCGCGCAGGGCGAGCGGATTACCGCGGCGGTCGTTTACTTGCCGGCGATGGGGCTGACCTATACCGCCAGGTCCGGGCAGCCTGCCTTGCTGAACGGCAAGGAGATACGCGTTCGCGACGCCTCGCTTGACGATGCGGATATTCTGGCGAGCAAGGCTGTCATGGACCCCGCGAACTGGCGTGACGGGCAAGTGCCGGGATTTCGCCGCAGCTTTCGTCCCTCGCTCGCGTGGCGACTTTGCCTTGTGGCCGAGGGGCGTTTCGATGCCACCCTGTCGCCACGTTCGACATGGGAATGGGATATTGCGGCGGGAAGCCTGATTGCCGAATGCGCCGGCGCGACCGTGACCGACATGCATGGCGGGCCGATGCGATTCAATTCGGCGCGTGCGCTGGTGGACGGTATGGTGATTGCCGCGCCGCCGCTGCACGCCACTATCCAGCAACGACTGGCCCTGCAGCCCCGCATCTGAAACTGACTGCCGCGCCCGGCGGTCAGAATAGCGGGGGCAGGTCGCCGTAAGGGTCGCCACCGCCGGGCTGTCTGGCAACGATGGTCGTGCCAGGGCCACCCAGGACGGCGATTTGCTGGGCGAGCTGCGTGATGGACTGCGCCGCCGCCTGCGCGACCGCCGCCGGATTTTCGGGATCTACCGGCACGGCGATGTCGAAATTGCGGGTATGGTGCGACCCCGCCCCGCTGCCTTCGGCAGACACGAAATAGCGCCCTTTCAAGCGAAAATAGCCGTCATTCGACGCAAGCGCCTTTTCGACGCGCACGTCAAGCTTGTGCTGCGGTGGCGAGGCGAGCGGCCAGGGCTCGGCGATAACGGACGCGCCCGACATTTCCGAGATTGCCCGTGCCAGCGTTTCCGTAAAGGCGCGTTCCGGCTTGTCGGCCCAAATGATTTTCGTGTTCGAGCGCACGGCACCACCCTCGTCCTGCCACGGGATCGGATCGGCGGCCGCGTAATCGGGCAGCGAGACGGTGGCAAGTTCGGTTGCGCCAAGGACATCGCCCGCGACCTGCGGCGAGGTCGGCGGGTCGATGATATAGCGTTCGGTTCCGGTGCCATTGCCACAGGCGGAAAGGCCAAGGGCAAGCGTCAGCAGGACGGGTGAAAGGTGAAATTTTTTCATATCGCTATCGTCCCAGAATAAAGGCCTGCGGATTACGTTCGATCATACGCGCCAGCGATCCGAAGGCGTTGGCCGCACGGCTCAATTCGCTCAGCATGGCGCGGGCCTCGCGGTTGACGGCGCCGTTTTCGCCATAGCTCGCGACGACCGCCTCGGTCCGCGCTGCAAGCTGCTGGAAGCGGCGTGACAGTTCGGGAAGGGTCTTGGCTGCCTGCGCGACCTCGTCTGCGGCGACCTTTGCCGAACCGAGCGCTTCGTTCAGACTGCCCGCCGCATTGCCGTCGCGAAGGTCGTTCAAAAGGCCAGAGGCAGCTTCAAGCGTGTCCGAAAGGTTTCGCGGAAGCTGTGCCGCATCCTCGGTTCCCAGCATGGCGCGAAGATCGGCGAGAATGCCCTCGGCCTCGGCCGAAATTTCGGCGAAGCTTATCTCCTGGAACTTTACGGCCGCCGCGTCGATCTCCTCGACCATTTCAGGCACATCGGCCGCGGCGAGCTTGACGGCTTCCGCAGCCGCCGCGGCTTCATCCAGCATGCGGGCCAGATTTGCCGCTGCATTCGCTTCGCGCAGTTCTTGCGTCATTGTCTTTACGTCGGTCGCAGCCTGCTTCGCCTCGTCCAGCGTTTCGCGCAGCGCCTTCGGCACGGCCTGGGTGTCTGGCGAGGCTGCGACATTTGTGATCGCATCCAGCGCGTTCGTTGCCGATTGCAGCAGTTCTTCGATATTCAGGCTGCCGATACGGCTCATCAGGCCCTCTGCTGATGCGCTGATGTCCGATATTTGGGCCGGAAGCGACGGCATGATCGGATAGGGTTCGGCGGCGATGTCCAGCTCTGCCGGAGCGGCGGCGGGGTCTTCGACGAGATCCACAACCATCGACGTTCCAAGGAACCCAGACGACGCGACCCGCCCGCGAAGGCCCTTCGCCACGCGTTCCTGCAGGAAGCTCATCGCATCTTCGTGGTTGCTGTCCTGCGGAAGACCCAGTCTGCCGGGCGAGATGACGAAGGTAATGCGCTGGCGAATCTGTTCGTCTTCCGGCAGGCTTTCGTCGACCTGAACGCCAAGTTCGGTCACACGGCCCACCACGAGTCCCTCATAAAGCACATCGGCATCCGTAGCGAGGCCGGCGATTTCATTATCGACCAGCAGCGTCAGGCGCACATCGTCCTCGGCAGAGCCAAAGAGACTGGCGCGCGCGGTTTCCTCGTCAGGTTGAAGGCGATAGACGTGCCCGGTTTCAACCTTGTCGCCGCCGGTCGCCATGGTTGCAAACGCAACGCCGCCCTGCACAAGCTGCGACAGTGACGCAACATCCAGGCTGAGCCCGCGCGATCCGAGCGAGACCGAGAAGCCGGACGTATCCCAAAATGCCGTCGCTGTGGTCAGGCGCTGGTCATGCGGCGCTTCGATGAACACATCGGCAAGCACCGTCTCGTCGCTGTCCGAAAGGCGAAGGTTCTGCATCCGGCCCACTTCCAGACCGCGGAAAGTGACGGGCGCGCCCTCTGACAGGCCTTTCGCGCCGGGCGATGACAGCACGACCCAGGTCCCCTCCCCCGCAAGACGCGCCAGCGTCGGCTTGTCGAGTCCTGTGAATTCGGTTGCCGGCGGGCCCTTCTTGGCGTCCCAGAATCCTTCGATAAAGACCCCTGACAGAACCGTATCAAGTCGAGAGATCCCCTGTGCCGATACGACGGGCCGGACGATCCAGAACTCTGCCTCGCTGTCGATATAGGGCACGACGTCCTGATCGACGCGCACCTCTACGATCACGCTGCGCAGGTCTTCGGTAAAGCGCACGGCTTCGACCTCGCCCACGGTGATCTCGCGGAATTTCAGGGTCGTTTCGCCCGGTTTGATGCCGGTCGCGTCCTTGAACGTGATCGAGATAAGCTCGCCCCGGTCGGCATAGGATTTCCACGCCAGCCCCAGTGTTACCGCGAGTGCGATGATCGGGACAAGCCAGATCAGCGAGAAACTCGCCTGCGCTGCGCGGGCGGCTCGGTGGCGGACCGGGCTTGCCGGGCGCGGGGCGTTGGAATCGCTCATTACTTACTCTTTACGGCGGTGAAGCGGCAGTCCGCGCCAGATCAGGCGTGGGTCGAAGCTTTGCGCTGCCAGCATGGTGAATGCAACAGACAGTGCGAAGGAAACGGCGGCGGGACCGGGTTTGATCGAGACGACGAAACCAAGCTGGACGAGCGCGGACAGGATTGCGACCACGAACACGTCGATCATGGACCAGCGGCCGATGAATTCCACGACCTCGTAAATATGAAGCCGGGTGTGGGCCGCCCCGACGGTGGCCGGTTTCCCAGCGACAAGCGCAAGCCAGATGATCGCGATGAACTTCCCGATCGGTACCATCACGGAAGCCGCAAAGACAACCAGCGCGATGAACCAGTCGCCGTGCCCGGCAAGCTGAATGACACCTCCGATAATGGTCGCATCGCCACCGCCGCCAAGACCACCGAGTGAACTCGTGCGCATCATCGGCAAAAGGTTTGCCGGGACATAAAAGACCATCCCGGCCAGAAGCCACGCCCATACCGCCTGCAATCCGCGCCGGTCCGGTGGGACCAATGCCGCGCCGCATCGTTCGCAGGTGCGGTGATCTTCGGGCCAGACGCGGCCGCAGCTTCTGCATCCAAGAAGGCTGGCGCGATGGGCTGTCAGAATCGCCTGATCTGCATGATCGGGCGCGGGAAACGCATCGGCATTATGCACAGGCGCATCGGTCCCCGCGCCGTCGGTCAGGAAATCGCTCATGCGGACTGGACCATTTCGCGTCCGTCTGTCCGCGCCCCGGCATCCTCGATCGCGTCCCAGATCGTGGTCGAACACATGAAGCTGCGATTTGCGACGCTGACGAAAACGAGCGCGATGAAAGCCCAGAACGCCGGGCCGAAGCTGATCGTGGCAAGTCCGCCTACTTTTACCATCGCGACTGCGGTCCCGATAATGAAGATCTCGGCCATGGACCAGGGCTTCATCTGTTCGGACAACCTGAAGGCGCGCACAGCATGGGCATATGGCGGTCGCCCCCGCGCTAGCGGCAGCAGCGTATAGACAAGCAGTGCCGCGCGCAGCGCCGGCAACCCGATCACGGCGCCCAGAATGACAACGACAAGCGGCGCAAGAAACCCGTCCGAGAATGCCATCGCCACCCCGAACAGAGAGGTGCCATGCCCCAGCCCCATCCGCGAAATTTCAAGGAACGGGAAAAACACCGCGGCAATCACAAGCACCATCGTCGTGATAGCCAGCGCGATGATTTGCGTGAACGCCCCGGCGCGTGGACGCGCCAGCACACCGCCGCAGCGGATGCAGCGCGCGGTGACGCCGACCGGAAGCTCTTCCTCGACATGAAGCGCATCGCAGCGCGGGCAGGCGATCAGCCCTGCACCAGTTTTCATGTCATATTCGCCCTGCTGCATCATATCGCAAAGATACGGTCGCAATTGGCCACATCAAGACCAGATGATGCAGGCGTCGCACATTCATGTCATGCTGCGTCTTTGCTACTACAAGCTGCGTTTGCGGTTCGTTTGAGGCTACGGGATCATGGGAGGATCGCTTGAGCCAAGATTTCATCATCATCGGTGCGGGAAGCGCGGGCTGTGTTCTGGCCCATCGCCTCTCAGCTGACCCCGGTACCCGCGTGCTGCTGGTGGAGGCAGGGGGCCGTGATAACTATCCGTGGATTCACATTCCCGTCGGCTATCTCTACTGCATCGGAAACCCGCGCACGGACTGGTGCTATCGCACCTCAGCCCAGCCCGGCCTGCATGGCCGAGTGCTGATCTATCCGCGCGGAAAGGTGCTGGGCGGCTGCAGTTCGATCAATGGGATGCTGTATCTTCGCGGTCAGTCGCAGGACTATGACGGCTGGCGGCAGATGGGCTGCACGGGATGGGGATGGGACGATGTTCTGCCCTATTTCCTGAAGTCTGAGGATTATTTTGGCGGCGACGGCCCGCATCACCGTGCGGGCGGGGAATGGCGGGTCGAAAGGCAGCGCCTGCGCTGGGATGTGCTTGACGATTTCGCTCGCGCCGCGGCCTCGGTCGGCATACCGCAGACCGACGATTTCAACAGCGGTGACAATGAAGGCGTCGGGTATTTCAAGGTGAACCAGCGCGGCGGGATGCGGATCTCGACGGCGAAAGCCTTCCTGCGCCCGGCCATGCGTCGCCCAAACCTCGAAGTGCGCACAAACGCGCATGTCCGGCGTATCCTGTTTGAAAGCGGCCGTGTCACGGGGGTCGAGCTGCAAGGCGCTGACGGCACCACGCAAGTGCTTCACACGCGAAACGTGATCCTCAGCGCCGGGGCGATCGGCTCGCCGCAGATCCTTCAGCTGTCCGGGATCGGACCGGGCCCGCTGCTGCGCCAACATGGGATCGAGGTCGTCCGCGACGCCTCGGTCGGTCAAAACCTGCAAGATCACCTTCAGATCCGCTGCGCATATCGCGTCAGCGGCACGCGAACGCTTAATCTGATGGCTGCAAACTGGCTGGGAAAGGCCAAGATTGCGGCTCAGTATGCGATGTTCCGAACCGGACCGATGAGCATGGCGCCAAGCCAGCTAGGTGCGTTTGCGCGCTCTGGCCCGGATGTAGGGACCCCGGATCTGGAATATCACGTCCAGCCCCTTTCGCTGGATGCATTTGGCGAGCCGCTTCACGCATTTCCCGCGATTACCGCGTCGGTGGTGCCCCTTAGGCCGGAAAGCCGCGGTCATGTCAGCATCACATCGCCAGATCCGATGCAGGCGCCCGAGATCTCGCCGAACTATCTCAGCACCGAATCGGACCGGTTGACGGCGGCCCGCGCGATCAGGCTGACGCGCCGCATCATGGCAGCAGAACCAATGGCGCGGTATCGACCCGAGGAGTTCAAGCCCGGAGAAGTCGGTGAAAGCGACGCCGAACTTGCCGAGGCGGCTGGGCGCATTGGGTCAACCATCTTCCACCCGGTCGGCACGGCCCGCATGGGCGCCGATCCGGATTCGGTCGTCGATCCCGATCTTCAAGTCCGCGAAATCAGTGGATTACGAGTTGTTGACGCGTCGATCATGCCACGGATCGTGTCGGGAAATACCAACTCGCCCACCATCATGATCGCCGAGAAAGCGGCCGATCTGATTTTGCGGGAAATACGTGGCATTTGACCTGTTAACTTGGAATTAGGCGGCCGCCGCTACAACCTTCTGTGGACGCAAGAAGCAGGGGTGGCGGCATGGCAGCGCGCAGCGGAAACACGCCCATGGTGATCAAGCGGATCACTGTGGTTGAAGAAGGCGGGCATCACGGTGGCGCCTGGAAGGTGGCGTATGCCGACTTCGTCACCGCCATGATGGCGTTCTTTCTGCTCATGTGGCTTCTGAATGCGACGACGGAAAAGCAGCGTGAAGGTCTGGCGGACTATTTCAATCCGACCATCGTGCGCACTCTGTCGGGTCAGGGCGGCGAAGGCGTCGATCAGGGCGACGGCACGGGGCAGCCATCTGACGACGCGAGCGCGGCGCAGGAGGACCCGATGACGGCGCTCAGCAATCATGTCCAGAACGAATTGCAGGGGATCGGCGCGGAATCCATGCAGATGCAGAATATCCTGCGTCATGTCGTGACGCGCGTAACGGATGAGGGTCTGGTCATAGAACTTGGGGATCTGGTCGGCGAACCCTTGTTCAAGGAAGACACGTTTGAACCCACAAAGGTGCTCGATCAGCTGACAGGAATTGTGGCGCGCGTGATCTCGCGCACGCGCAATCAGGTCGCGGTGGCGGGGCATGTTCGTTCCTATCCGGCGATGCTGGCGAAGTCGCCGGTCTGGGATCTCTCCAATCAGCGCGCAGATACGGTGCGGGGGTTGCTGGAAGGCAATGGCCTTTCGACGCAGCGGATTCAGCGCGTGAGCGGCTATGCGGACCGTCGAAGCCAACCCGCCGATCCGGCCGCGCCGACGAACAACCGGATAGAAGTGATTTTACTGAAATGACACCCAAGGGCCGGAAGGCATTAGCGCGATCTTAAGCTTTCCCGCGCTAGTTTTCCGAAACGACTCACGCAAAGGGATGACCACATGTCGATTTCGTCTTCGCTGAACGCAGGTGTTGCGGGACTTGCTGCAAATGCCACGCGTCTTGCGACCATTTCTGACAATATCTCGAATTCAGGTACTTACGGCTACAAACGGGTCATTGCCGATTTCGAAGGCATGGTCATCAACCAGGCACGCGGTGCCGGTACTTACGCTGCGGGCGGCGTGCGGGCGTCAACCGTGCGCCTCATCGATCAGCGCGGGACGCTCGTCTCGACCTCCAACCCAACCGATCTCGCGATCTCTGGTCGCGGCATGCTTCCCGTGATCCCGTCGGTATCGCTGGACAGCCAGTTTGGCGACAAACCGATGATGATGACGACAACGGGTTCGTTCAGAACCGATGCTGACGGCGTTCTGCGCACAGAATCGGGCCTGGTTCTGCTGGGGTGGCCGGCCAATGCAGACGGTACGATCCCGCTGATGCCGCGCGACACGATGGGCGGGCTGGAGCCTGTTGTGATCAACGCCAACCAGACCGCCGGCGATCCGACGACAAAAATGGCGCTCGGGATCAACCTGCCCGCAACCGGGACAGAGGCCGGGGCCGCAACTGATCCACTGACGTCTAAGGTGGAATATTTCGGCAATCTCGGCACATCCGAAGCGCTGAGCATCAGCTTCACGCCCGAGACGTCGCATACAACAGGCACGTCGAACACGTGGACGATGCATTTGCGCGACTCCGCGACCGAGGATGATCCCCTGACTGCGAACGATGAATCCGTCATCGCGACGCTGACATTGATATTCGCCAACGATCAGACAAAGGGCGGTACGCTGGCGCAGGTTCTGGATGCTGGCGGCAATCCGCACCCTGACTATGACCCGGCGACGGGTACGCTTGGCCTGACAGTGGGAACGACCTCGACCTATCCGGGCGATCCCATGACGATCACGATCGGAAAGCTAGGCGATCCAAACGGGCTGACGCAGCTTGGTGACAACTTCGCGCCGACAAATATTTCGAAAGACGGCTCGCCGGTCGGAAATCTCACTGCGGTCGAAGTTGACGAGAATGGATATATTCGCGCCACCTATGACACAGGCTTCATTCGGACGATCTATCAGATCCCGCTGGTCGACGTACCCAACCCGAATGGTCTTATCTCGCTGAATAACCAGACCTATCAGGTCTCACCGAACTCGGGGTCCTTCTTCCTTTGGGACGCAGGCGACGGGCCTACCGGCGCTGTGGTCGGCTACGCGAGAGAGGGATCTACGACGGATGTCGCAGCAGAACTGACTGACCTGATCCAGACGCAGCGAGCATATTCGTCGAACGCCAAGGTTATCCAGACGGTGGACGAAATGCTGCAGGAAACAACGAATATCAAACGCTGAGGTTGATCTGTCATGAGCATCGCAAACGCACTGAACAACGCGGTAAGCGGGCTCACGGCGGCCGCCCGCGGAACCGAGGTGGTCTCATCCAACCTCGCCAACGCCTTGACGCCGGGTTACGGACGCAGGGAGCTTGAGCTTTCGTCTCGTCTTCTCGCGGGAAACGGCGGCGGCGTGCAGATCAACGGCGTCAACCGCATTGTTTCAAGCACGGTTCTGGCCGATTTCCGCCTCGCCAATTCAGGGCTCGCGCGATCGACTGTCAGCGCAGGTTTCTACACTTCGCTGGAGGCTTCGATCGGTCTTCCGCAGGACGATGGATCGCTGTCATCGCTGGTTTCCAGCCTTGAAACGTCGCTGATTTCTGCGGCAAGTCGCCCTGACAGCGAGGTCAGGCTTCGCGGCGTGGTCGAGGCGGCCAGCGATTTTGTGAAAAAGATTCAGTCAATCAGCGGGTCAATTCAGGAACAGCGCAGTAGCGCCGACCGTCAGATCGGACTTCAGGTCAACAGCCTGAATGAAAACCTGTCAGAAGTAGCGCGCCTCAACCGAGAGATAATCGTTGAAGGGGCGAACGGACGCGACACGTCGTCGCTGTTGGATGCCCGTCAGGCAGTGATCGATCAGATATCAGAGGTCGTCCCCGTTCGCGAGATGCCGCGAGAAAACGGTCGAATTGCGCTGTTTACCTCGGGCGGTATCGCGTTGCTGGATGGAAAAGTCCCCGCAACGTTCGGGTTTTCACCTGCAGGAAAGCTGACTGCCGAAATCGGGCCTGACGCCGCTATTCTTGGTAAGCTCAGCATAGACGGAGAGATTGCCTCGGATGTGCAGATGTCGCTGCTTGCCGGCGGCACGTTGTCAGAGCTTTTCCGGATACGTGACGACTACGGAATTACCGCGCAGGCGTCGATCGACTCTATCGCGCGTGAAATGCACGACCGCTTTGCGGATCATACGATTGACCCGACGCTTTCTGCGGGGCTATCCGGTCTGTTCACCGATGGGTCAGCCAATTTCGACCCGGCAAACGAGCAAGGGCTATCTGCGCGCCTGCGTGTGAATGCGAATGTTGATCCGGCGCAAGGCGGCGAGGTCTGGCGGATTCGCGACGGTATGAACGCTGCGACCAAAGGTGACGTGGGCAGCTCCAGCATGATCGACGGTTTCGCGAAAGCTCTTTCAGAAGCGCGCGGCTACACCGCGTCTGCGGCGTCGGGCGGGTACGGCAACCTTTCCGCGCTGACCAGCGCAGTCGCGTCAGAGGTGTCGGCGTCCCGGCTCTCGTCAGAGGCACGAAAGACACACGATGCGGCGCTGCAATCGTCGCTGCAGACCGCACTTTTCTCTGATGCGGTCGACAGCGATCGCGAGATGGAAATGCTGCTTCAACTCGAGAAAGCCTATGCCGCGAATGCAAAGGTTATTCAGGCGGTCAACGAAATGCTCGACAGCATATTAAGGATATAATCATGAATTTCGTCTCGGTTGGCGACCTTTCAAGGATATTCACGCTGCGCGGATCAAACGCAGCGCTGCGTTCAGATATAGAACGGCTGTCGCAAGAGGTGACGACTGGCATTCGCGCGGATATCCCAAAACATCTTGGGGGTGACCTCGTCCAGCTTGCGAAGATCGAGGACGGCCTGTCTCAGGCTTCCGCCTATCGCCAGGTCGCGTCGGAGGCCGCGTCTACCGCTTCTGCAATGCAAACCGCGCTCGGCACATTGCAGGATCTGGCTGATGTGGCCGGTGGAAGCATGCTGTCCGATACGTCGCTGGCGGTTTCCAGCAGCCTGAAATCGGTTGCGACTGCGACGAAGGGGCAGTTGCATGTTGCTGTGGCGGCGTTGAACACCAATATCGGCGGGCGGTTTGTCTTCTCCGGTACGAAAGTCAACCTCCCCCCATTAGCCTCTGGCGATAACGTCCTCGCGCAGGCGAAAGGCGCAATTTCTGGCGCGACAGATGCAGAGAGTGCCGTGCAGATGCTGCGGACCTGGTTCAATGCGCCGCCCGGAGCGGGAGGGTTTGCCGACAATGCCTACCGAGGCGCGGTCAGTCCCGCGGCAGAGTTCGGCGTCGATTCCTCGACCTCTGTCAAATTCGACCAAACGGCGAACGATTCCGGCGTTCGCGATATCCTTTTCGGCCTGACCCTGGGCGCGCTGGTTGCCGATGGTGCATTCACGGACAATCATGACGCGCGTGCTTCAATGATGCGCGCGGGCGGCGCGGCGCTGATCGCGGGGAATGCCAGCATTGCGCAATCGCGATCCGATCTTGGCATGACCGAACAGATTGTCGAGCGCAGCAAGACCCGGCTTGAAAGCATGATGACGAACCTGAAGATCGAAAGAACGTGCCTTATCGAGGCGGACAGTTACGAAGCGGGAAGCCGCCTGATCGAAGCCGAAGCGCAGCTTGAGGCATTGTTCGCACTTACTGCGCGTCTGTCCAATCTCAGCCTGGCGAAATATCTGTGAAAGCGCTCCTGACAAGTCTGCTGACGATCGTTCTGACCATGCTGCCTGCCAATGCGGCGACGGTTCGCCTGAAGGATGTCGTTGTCTTTGACGGTGTGCGCGGCAATGACCTGCTTGGATATGGCCTGGTCGTAGGTCTTAACGGAACAGGCGATAGCCTGCGCAATGCGCCCTATACCGAGGATATGATGGTTACCTTGCTGGAAAGGCTGGGCGTCAATGTGAGCTCGGATCAGTTTCGGCCAAAGAACGTCGCGGCCGTCATGGTCACGGCGGTTCTTCCACCCTTCGCGCGCGCAGGCAGCCAGATCGATATAACGGTTTCGGCGATTGGCGATGCGCAAAGCCTCATGGGCGGAACGCTGGTCATGACGCCTTTGAGCGCCGCCGATGGTGACATCTACGCTGTAGCGCAGGGCTCCGTAATTTCAGGGGGCGTTTCCGCGAAGGCCGACAATGCAGCGGTTGTCCAGGGTGTCCCTACCTCGGGCTCTATCCCGTCGGGCGCCAGGGTGGAACGAGAAGTGGATTTCGACTTCTCGACGCTTCGCAACATACGCCTTGCACTCAAGCAGCCCGATTTCACCACGGCTTCTCGCATCGAGAGAGCTGTCAATTCGAGCGGCGTCGGCCAAATCGCGGAAATGGTGGATGCCGGAACGGTCTCACTGGATCTTTCGGGCAGCCCGAACATCAACCCGGCACGCCTGCTTGGCCGGATCGAGAATATTATGGTCGACACGGACGGCAAGGCGCGTGTCGTGGTTGATCACCGATCCGGGACCATCGTTATGGGCGAAGATGTCCGCGTGTCGCGGGTGGCGGTGTCGCAGGGGAACCTGACGCTCAGAGTGCAGGAAAAACCTGTGGTGTCGCAGCCTAATCCGTTTGCCCAAGGCGAGACGGTCATCATTAATGAAAGCGCCGCGCTGATCACCGAGGAATCTGGCATCGGTTTTGCGGAAGTTCAGGGCAGCTCATCACTTTCCGATGTGGTTGCGGGGCTGAATGCGCTTGGCGTTTCCCCGCGAGATCTGATTGACATCCTGAAGGCCATCAATGCCGCAGGCGCGCTTCACGCAGAACTTGTCGTCAACTGACGGAGCGTGGCGCGTGATCGTGAAGGGGCTGGTGACGCGCGTCGTCGTGCGGCAGTTGAGACATCTGGCGTGTATGCTGGCGCCTGCCAGAAAAGCGCAAGGAAGCGCCTGCGAAGAACGACGCTGCCCAACATGGATAGCAGGGTGTCCGCCTTCGGGCAGACACGGAAAAGCTCAAGCCCATGACAACAGCTACATCGTCACGTTCAGCGTGCCGCCGTCAACAAGAAGATTCTGCCCGACGATAAACTGGGCCTGCTGGCTGCAAAGGAAGGCGCATGCAGCGCCGAAATCCATTGCGCTTCCATACCTTCCGACCGGAATCCCTGCCTGCCTGCGGGCGCGCGCTTCTTCTTTCGTTATGCCTTCGGCCTTCGCCGCGCCGCCATCCAGGTTATCGGCGCGATCAGTTGCGTGCAGGCCGGGCAAGATATTATTCACGATGACACCGTGCTTTGCCACGTCGCGCGACATGCCGGCAACGAAGCCCGTCAACCCAGTTCTCGCGGTATTCGACAAGCCAAGGATCGGGATCGGCGAGCGCACCGCGGCCGAAGTGATGTTCACCACCCGTCCCCAGCCGCGATCAATCATCCCTGGAACGCATGCCTGCATCAGCGCCACCGCTGTCAGCAGGTTTGCATCAAGCGCCTTGATGAAATCGTCCCGTGACCAGTCCCGCCAGTTGCCGGGCGGCGGCCCGCCTGCGTTATTGACGAGAATGTCAATCTGGCCTGCGACATCCAGAACGGCTGCGCGACCGTCCTCGGTTGTGATGTCTGCGGCAACAGCCTCGACAGATACGCCGTGGCGCTGGGCGATATCCTCGGCCGTCTTTGACAAGGCCTCCTGGCCGCGTGCATTTATCACCAGATCCACCCCCTCGGCCGCAAGCGCTTCTGCGCAGCCGCGGCCCAGTCCCTTCGATGCCGCACAGACGAGTGCGCGCTTTCCCCTGATGCCGAGATCCATGTCATCCTCCAGATTGGTTGCCGCAAGGATGCGCGCTGCGGCCGGATTGTCCAGTGGAACCCGCCGCGTTTCTGTGGGTTTTCAAGCGGGCGCCTTTTCGCGCGCAGATCTTCTGAGAATCCGAAACTATGGAGAAAGCCATGTCTGACCTTCTGGTAATCGCGTTTGATGATGAGACCTCTGCCTTCGATCTTCGGTCCGAACTGGTCAAGCTGCAAAGTGAATACCTTATCAAGCTGGAAGACGCCGTTGTCGTCACCCGACCAGAGGCGGATGACATCCAGCTGCATCAGTCACTGAATCTCACCGCTGCGGGCGCTGTAGGCGGCACGTTCTGGGGCACGCTGGTCGGGCTTTTGTTCCTGAACCCGCTGGTTGGTGCTGCCGTTGGTGCCGGGTCGGGCGCACTTGCCGGGTATCTGACCGACTACGGCGTGAATGATGATTTCATGCGAGAGATCGGCCAGAAGGTCGCGCCCGGCGGGTCAGCACTATTCCTGCTTGTCCGCGAAATGACGACCGACAAGGTTCTGGACCGCATTGCCGGCTACCACAAGAAGGGCCGCGTTATCCAAAGCTCTCTCTCAAACGCGGATGAGGAGCGTTTGCGTGAGGCATTGACTGACGCGGGCATGACGCCCGCATCGTCCGATGGAACCACGACACCTGCGGCGGGTGTGTGACGCAGGTTGGTTCAAGCGCTCTTGACCTTGCGCATGGCAGCGTGACACCACGCGGCCATGCGCCGTCCTGTTAACGCAAAGCCAGCCGAAATCGCCGAACCGCGCCGCGCGCGGCGCCGGCGTCGAACCGGGGTTTCCCGCTGGCTTTTCGGTTGGGTCTGGTATCTGAGCCTTCGGCTTGCGCTGCTTGGCGTTGCTCTCGTCCTGTTGTTCGCGATCTTCAACCCGCCGACGACGTTCACGATCATCCAGAACGCGCGGGAATATCCGATCGCTGACCGGAAATGGACGCGGATAGACGACATCGCGCCGGTTGTCGCGCGCTCCGTGGTTGCGGCAGAGGATGCAAACTTCTGCCAGCATTGGGGCTTCGACATGGCCGAGATCAGGCGCGTCATCGCCGCCGGACGGCAAGGCGGGGCATCCACGATCTCACAGCAGGTGGTGAAGAATGTATATCTCTGGCAGGGTCGCAGCTGGATCCGCAAGGCGCTGGAGGCGACGATGACCCCTATGGTCGAGGCGGTCTGGACCAAGAAGCGTATCCTGGAGGTCTATCTGAACCTCGCAGAGTTCGGGCCCGGCATTTTCGGAATCCACGCCGCTGCGGCCTATCATTTCGGCACAACGCCTGACCGGCTGACGCCGGTGCAGGCAGCGCGCCTTGCAGCGGTTCTGCCAGCGCCGAAGTTGCGCGGCACCGGTCAGCCAACGCGCCGCTCTCGGGCGATTGCGGATGGCGCGGCAACAATCGCGCGCGATGGGCGCGACAGCTGTTTCCGGCAGGATTAGACACGGCTTGCGAAGGCGAGGTCAGCGCCGGTGGCCCGCTGTAAAAGAACAGCGTCGCTTATTGTCGATGAAGCGCAGCCGGGGCAGTATCGCTGAATCGCCGCCTGTCCGGGCGCGGCGCGTTTTATCGCGTTTCAGCGGTGCGAACAAAGGCCGATAAATGAAGATCGCAGAAGCGGGAGACGAGGGATGAGCAAGGGGCGTATCGGGGTCGTGGGATCGAACATGATTGATCTCGTTACATATACCGACAGGATGCCAGCGCCGGGCGAAACGATCGAGGCGCCGGATTTCCTGCTGGGCTTTGGCGGAAAGGGGGCAAATCAGGCCATCGCGGCCGCGCGTCTCGGCTCTGCCGTGACCGTCGTCACCTGTGTGGGTGATGACATGTTCGGGCAGCAGCAGATACGCAATTTCAAGGATAACGGAATTGATTCCAGCCATGTCCACGTGATTGCCAACACGTCATCCGGTGTTGCGCCCATCTTCGTGGAACCGTCGGGCGAGAACTCGATCCTCATCATCAAGGGTGCCAACGCAGCGCTTTCGCCGGATCATGTGGACGAAGCTGCACCCGCGCTTGCGCAATGCGACGCAATCCTGATGCAACTGGAAGTGCCGCTGGAGGTGAATTACCACACAATCGCCTGGGCTGCCGGGCGCGGGATCACGACGATACTGAATCCTGCACCCGCCTCGACCGAGCTGGACGTGAAAAAGCTTGCCGGTTTGTCCTTCTTCTGCCCGAATGAGACAGAGCTTGCGACGCTGACCGGCATGCCGACAAAAACCGATGAAGATATTATCAAGGCCGCCCGCCATCTGATCGGACAGGGCATTGGGCAGGTCGTTGTGACACTTGGCGGTCGCGGTGCGCGGCTGGTGACTGCCGATGAGGTCGAGGAAATCGCGCCGGTCAAGGTCACGCCTGTCGATACCACCGGCGCAGGCGATGCGTTCATCGGCAGTTTCGCGCATTTTCTGGCGTCAGGGATGGATGCGAAGGCCGCCCTGCGTCAGGCCGCACGATATGCCGCCTGCTCGATCACGCGTCGCGGGACGCAAAGTTCTTACCTGACGGCAGAGGAATTCGCCGCGCTTTGATCCCGAAGGGCGTTCGCGGGTCGCGGATAAGCCGTTTGCACGCTGCGGATGCGTGGACCGATCTGAAAACCCTTCAGCTGACGCTGCAAAGTCGGCTTCAGCGCGTTATCCGCGGCCTGACACCAGCCCGGATCAGGCCTGCGCCTCTGCCTCAACCTGCGCTTTCGACTTCCGCCCGCGCTCCGTCGCCGATTTCAGCTGCCCGCAGGCAGCCATGATGTCTTCGCCGCGCGGGGTCCGGATGGGGCTGGCGTAACCTGCCTTATAGATGATGTCGGCAAATTTCTCGATCCGGTCCCAGCTTGAACGCCTATAGGGCGCGCCGGGCCATTCATTGAACGGGATCAGGTTGATCTTGGCCGGAATGCCGCGGATCAGCTTCACAAGACGGCGCGCATCCTCGTCACTGTCGTTCACACCGTCGAGCATCACATATTCGAAGGTGATGCGTTCGCTGTTCGACAGCTTGGGGTAATCCCGCAGGGCATCGAGCAGTGTGGCGATATTCCATTTCTTGTTGATCGGCACCAGCTTGTCGCGGACCTCGTCGGTCGTGGCGTGGAAGCTGATCGCCAGCTGGCAACCGATCTCCTCTGCTGTTTTGGCGATTTCAGGCACAACGCCAGAGGTTGACAGCGTGATGCGGCGACGCGACAGCGAAAGCCCCTCGCCGTCCATGACGACGCGCATCGCGTCGCGAACCGCATCGAAATTGTAAAGCGGCTCTCCCATGCCCATCAGCACGACATTGCTGACCAGCCGCGTCTCGTCCTTGGGTTTGCCCTGTTCAGGCCATTCGCCCAGATCGTCGCGGACCAGCATGACCTGCCCGACGATCTCGCCCGGCGTCAGGTTGCGGACCAGCTTCTGGGTGCCGGTATGGCAGAAGGAACAGGTGAGGGTGCAGCCCACCTGGGACGAGACGCACAGCGTTCCGCGATTCTCCTCGGGGATATAGACGGCTTCGACCTCGTGGCCGCCGGCGATCCGCAGCAGGTATTTGCGGGTGCCGTCTTCCGAAATCTGCCGGGTGACGACCTCGGGCAGCGCAATCTCGAATTTTTCGGCAAGAAGCGCGCGATAATCCTTGGAAAGGTTGGTCATGTCCGCGAAATCGCGCACGCCCCAGTAATAGACCCATTGCCAGATCTGCCCGACGCGCATCTTGACCTGCTTTTCGGGTGTGCCGGCGGCGATCAGTGCATCGCGCAACTGGTCGCGGGTCAGGCCGACAATATTCTGTCGTCCCGTTTCGGGCAGCTTGCGCGGTATGGTCAGCACGTCTTGCGTGATCGGGGCGGTCATGGCGGCAGAATCCTTGGGAAGGCAGCAGACATAATGAAAAATGGCCCGCCAATCAAGCCGGGCCATTCGATTGTAGAACTGTGTGTCCCGAATAACCTGCCAGTGGCAGGCGCTGCCGATTTACTGGCAGTTGGATTTTGCCGCATTGGTGGCGGCGGTGATGCCGGACAGGCTGAACGTATCAACCGTTTGCGTACCGCGCGACGATACTGCGGTCAGCACCGCGCTGGAGCCCGCGCGAAGCGCCGCGATCAGCTTCGCATCTTCCGACGATGAACCGGTCCATGCATTTTCGCCTTCGGTGAACAGGTCGAACTTGCTGCCGCCGATATCGACCGCCACGGTCGAGCCGGGCTTGAACGGATAGCCGCCGGTAAAGCTGACCTCGCCCGCGGCGCCTGGACGATAGGCGACATACAGGCGGATATCGCCGCGCTGAACCTCGACGGTCTGGCCGTCCTTGGTGTTCACGGTCGATTTGGGCGGAGAGACGGCCCAGCATTCCTTCGGGTTGCTGCCCGCAAATACCGTCCAGTCGCCTTCCGTTGCGACGACATTGGTTGATTCCTGTGCCTGGACGGTTCCAGCCAGACCGGCTGTAACTGCCAGAATCGCGGCCGCGCCGCGCAGCGTTTTGTTGATCATGTTCTGCCTCCTGCCGATAGCTTTCTTAACGATGCCTGTGGCCTGTGTTACTTGTCTTCGTCAAGATAACGCCAAACAGATGCGCGAAAAAACCCCATTCAGCAGGAAATCGCGCATTTGTCAGGAAAATGAGAGGAAGCGGAATCATGCCGGCGGCAGAACTGATCGAATTGTGGCGCGGAAATCTTCAAGAGGGGGTCCATCGCGGCCATGCCGTCATTCACGACGGCCGCGATATTATGGCCGCATGGGGCGATCCCGATGCGATCATCTTTCCGCGCTCGTCCTGCAAGATGGTGCAGGCGCTTCCGATGATGGAATCGGGGGCGGCGGATGCTGCAGGGCTTGGCCCCGAGCAGCTTGCCCTTGCCTGCGCCTCGCATAACGGGTCGGTGCAGCATGTCGAAAAGGTCGGGGCGTGGCTGAGCGGATTGGGCCTGGGCGAGCATGATCTTCGGTGCGGATGTCACAAACCCTGGGACAAGGCCGAGGCAACGCGGCTGACCTGCTCGCATCATGCGCCGAACCAGTTGCACAATAATTGCTCAGGCAAGCATGCGGGATTCCTGACCTGGACGCAGCATGCAGGCGTCGGCCCGGAATATGTGGAAATCGACCACCCCTTGCAGCAGGCGATCCGTCAGGCAACTGCCGAAGTCGCCGGGGAGGAGCCGGCGGGCGTGGGAATCGACGGGTGTTCTGCCCCGAACTTCGCCGGATCGATCAGCGGGCTGGCGAGATCAATGGCGGCCTTTGCCAACCCGGCCAATGACGCACGCGGGCGCGGTATGGGTCGGCTGGTGGATGCGATGCGTGCGCATCCGGAACTGGTGGCCGGCGAAGGCCGCGCCTGCACCGAGCTGATGCGTGCAATGGGCGGTCGCGTCGCCGTAAAGACGGGCGCCGAGGCGGTCTATATCGCGATTATCCCCGAGAAGAAGCTGGGTGTCGCGCTGAAGATAGAGGATGGCGGCACCCGCGCCTCGGAAGCGGCGATTGCCGCGCTTCTGGTCCATCTCGGGATGCTGGACGAGGCGCATCCGATTGTCGGCAAGCTTCTGCGCGACCCGATGAAGAACTGGCGCGGGATCGAGGTTGGCGGCCTTCGTCTCGCCCCCGGTTTTCCGGGGCATTCGCGTGTCGCCTGACGGAAGCGGGAGCTAGCGCAGATCGGGCGGCGCAAGCACGCGCGGCTCGGTCCGCATCCGGTTTATCATGTTGGACAGCGAGAACTCCATCCACTCGAACGGGTCGCCGACCGGCTGCCAGTCCGGGAAGTGGCCGTCAACATACATGCGCGAAAGCCCGTAAACCATGGCGCGGCAGGTCACGACAATCGTTTCGATGTCCTGACCGGGGGCAAGCTGGCCATTGTCGCGCGCCTGTTCCAGCAGCGCGACCATCCGCGCGCGGATCTGCGCGTTCAGACGGGTCGAAAGGTCCGACCCCTGAAAGTCGATCAGCTTGCGATTGCTGACGATCTGGAAATGCGTGGGATGCTGGCGGACCCATGACAGATAACCCAGGCCGATCCGTTCAAGCTGCCCCAAAGGATCGACACCCTCCAGCGCCGGGTCCTGCGCGGCGGTCACCGATTGGAAAAGGCGCTCCATTGCCTGTTCTGCGACGGCTGTCATCAGCGCGGATTTCGACTTGAAGTGGCGAAACGGTGCGCCCGGCGAAACGCCCGAACGTTTTGCGACCTCTCGCACGGTCACTTTTTCCACGCCGCGTTCTTCGATCAGGTCGATCGTCGTTTCGATCAGGGTCGGGATCAGATTGCCGTGATGATATGGCTTCGGGTCTGCTGGCATCAACACCTCCTGAGGGGAAGGTTAGACAGAAGCGGCAGATCGGACAATATTCCTGTCCTTTTTCGGCGGGGTCCGGCCAATCGCGCGACGGCGCAGACCGCAAAAAACCCGCGGCATCTCTGCAGCGGGCTTTCAGGTGCAGCCCCAGAAGGGGCCGTCCGCGCAATCAGCCCTGACGGGCCTTGAAGCGACGGTTGGTCTTGTTGATAACGTAGATCCGGCCCTTGCGGCGCACCACCTGGCAATCGCGGTGGCGGCTCTTGAGCGAGCGGAGCGAGTTGCGAACCTTCATCGGTCTTCTCCTCATCGCGGCGCTCAGCCAAGCGCCTTGAAACTGAAATACCCCCGGTCATAAGCCCGGGGGCGCGAAAATGGTGGGCGGTACTGGGATCGAACCAGTGGCCACTACGATGTCAACGTAGTGCTCTACCGCTGAGCTAACCGCCCGTTCCGCAGCGATTCGCGCCCATTCGGGGTCAAATTCGCTTTGGTTCGGGGGTCTATATAGGCAGTCTTCAGGGGTTTCAAGACATCTCAAGGCGGTTGGCGACAGAAAAACGCGGCGGTATAAAGCGGCCTGTAGCAGTCCGGCGGTGCCCGCCGGTGATCCGGGGAATGCGATGGAAAGCGCGAGCGATAACGCCAACATGCCACGCGACGATTCCGGCGACAATTTCAGCCATGTATTGCAGCGCCCGGCAGAGTGGGCCAGCGGCGTGATCGTCTGCTCGCCCCATTCCGGCCGCGAATTTCCGGACTGGTTCCTGGCCGAAACCTGTCTTGATGTTGCGACGCTCCGATCTTCCGAAGATGCGTTCATGGACCGCTTGATTCGGCCTGCGCTGGCAGCGGGCGCGGTGACGCTGACGGCGCGGCTTCCGCGCAGCATTGTCGATGTAAACCGCTCGGCGTCCGAGATTGATCCGGGTGCCGTCATCTGCGGCGGAAATCGCCCCACCACGCCCCGCGCGCTTGCGGGGCTTGGGGTCATTCCGCGCGTGGTGTCTGGTGCCCGCCCGATCCGGCGCGGCCCGATCACGCTTGCCGAAGCGCGGCGGCGTATCGACACCTATTGGCGACCCTATCACGCGGCCCTTCGCGAGGTTATCGACGAGGCGCTTGAGCGATTCGGACGCGCCATCGTGATTGACATGCATTCGATGCCGCATGAGGCGATCTCGCATCTGACGGGTCCGCTTCCTCAGGCCGTGATAGGTGACCGGCACGGCATCAGTTGCGGCCTTGCGCTGCGCGACACGCTGGCCACCCTGATGCGCGATGCCGGTTTCAGGCTGCGGATCAATTCGCCATTCTCGGGCGCTTATGTGGCGACGGCCTACGGCCGTCCGACGCAGAATGTCCACGTCGCCCAGATCGAGATCGACCGCAACCTTTACCTCGACCCCGTGCGGATGCGTCCTTCGGACGGTTACGATGACTGCGCGGCCCGTCTCGCGCAGGTGCTTTCGCAGGCGGCCCAGCTTCCCTGCGATCCCGACCGGTTCCGGGTCGCGGCAGAGTGAGCCCGGCCGCGGGCGTCTGGTCAGACGGAGATAACTTTGCCGCCGCCAAGCTGATCCTGACATGCGGATCTGGTCTGCTTGTCTATCTGCGTGACGATTTCCAGCATATCCCGTTTCCGGGATGCTGGGATTTGCCGGGCGGCGGGCGCGAGGGGGCCGAATCCGCGCCGGAATGCGCCCTGCGCGAGCTGCACGAGGAATTCGGTCTTTGCCTGTCTTCCGAAAGACTGCTTGGACGTTGGGTGTTTCCTGTCCCCTCTCAGCCAGGCGGCGTGGCGGTCTTTTATACGGGGCGATTGTCGCGACAGGATATTGCGGCCATCCGCTTCGGGGACGAGGGCCAATACTGGCGCCTGATGCCGGTTACGGAATATGTCGTCCACGCCCGCGCCGTTCCGCATTTCCGCGGCCGGGTCGCACAATGCCTGGGTTTACCCGCCCCCTTGCTCCACACTGACTGAGGCGGACATCTGCCCGCCCCAATCCAACATGACGAAGGCCAAACCCTATTGTGCGGGCTTTGGCACAGGCGGGGCAGACCCCGACCCCTGATCGGCAGGGGCGTTAGTTTCGCCGATTGCCGCATCCAGTGCTGCGTCCAGATCGTCACCAGCCGGGTCATCGCCAGCCGCGTCAGTTTCGGGCGCGGCGGCGGGTGCCCCGGATACGGCGGCGTCGGGTTCCGCGGTTGTGTCGGCTGATTCCGGCACGGCGTCTGCCGCCGCTTCTGACGCTGCCTCAGCCGGTGGTGCATTTTCGTCCATCGCGGCCCCTGCTTCTTCAGGCGTGTCCACGGCGGCGGCGGCTGCATCCACAGGCAATGCCGCTTCGTCATCGGCGGGCAGCCGGATCGTTGCGGCCGGGTTCATGGCGAAGAAGTTCATCGGCATCAGGTGGATCGTCTTCCATTCGGTCGACATGACGGGCCAGTCCTCGACCCGTGGGATGTGGTGGAAGCCTGCCGTGAACCACGACACGATGTCGGCATTATGCAGCGACTGGTCGTCCTCGACCCATTGCGCCAGCGTGTCTGACCCGTCCGACTGCATGGCGAACGTGCCGCCGGCATAGCGCTGATCCGGGTCGTAAACAGTGTTCCACAGGCTGTATTCCAGATAGCGGTTGCGCTTGAAGGGCGGGTCGTTTTCGAAATCATACGGGCCGTAGGCGACATTGCCGTGATGGATCATATAGGCCGGGTTGTGGCCAAGCGGCCCTTTGCGGTCGCCGTTCATCACGTGGAAATAGCGCGGCTTGAAGGCGCTGAAGGTATAGCGCGCGGTCAGTTCGCTGTCGGCCATGACCTCGTTTACCTGCCACATCGACTTGCGCGGCACATCGCCGGGCAGGTTCTCCGCCGGGACAATATCCAGCGTCGAGGCCATGTTGGCCGGCTGGTCCACGTCGAAATCCATGCGGAAGTTGAAATAGTGGTCGTGGTTGGGCGCGACCAGATGCGGCGCGATCAGGCTGCCATAGCGGGTGTCGTCCGCCGCTGTCGGGTCGTCCATGCTGGTCGAGGCGACGCCCTTCACCGCATCCAGACCCGAGGCACCGACCATGATATAGATCGCGCCGTTCTGCTTGAAGCGATAGTCGATGAGATAGTCATAATTGCCGACCTCGGACGCGGTGCGGATCACCAGCTCTGTTTCCGGGCGGCCCTCGGCGGGAACGAACTTGTCCGGTCCCTGCTCGAACACCTCGAAATGCCGCCAGGCCGGGTCGCCGATATCGCGTTCGAAGATGCAGACGGCATCGGGGATTTCCATTGGGTTTCCGGCATCGTCATTGATGACGGCGGGCAGGAAGGTCGCATAGGAGGGGCAGTCCACATTCTTGCGAAGGGGCGTCAGAAACAGCCCGAAGCCATATTCCCCGCTGTCCATATAGGTGCGCCAGTACCAGCCCTCGGACGGGTCCATATAGGGGACGAAGACCTCGGACAGATGCGCCTGATACAGGACGCTGCGCCATTCCTCGCCGTCGCGGACGTCAACATTGGACAGGACCAAACCCGGCCGCTTGTCCGTGCGCCAGCGGAAGCGCCAGATATCCCAGTTCACCACGCCGTTTTCGATGGTGTAGTTGGGCCCGCCTTCCTGCGCCAAGCGTGCGGCATTGGCGGCGGGGCGCAGGGGCGCACGCTCGGCGATTTCGGCCTCGGTATAACCCCAGTCATCCTCGGGCGCGGGAATCGCGCCCTCGTCGATGACATCGACAACCTCGCCCTTCTGCAGATCGACCATGGCGTAAAGCCCTTCCAGCGGCTTGGCATACCAGTTGGACGACCCCGACGGCGCCTTGTAGCAGGGCACTTTCATCAGGCGTTTGCCGTCATATTCCGGGGTCAGGAAGTTTCCTGCGGTCAGCGGCAGGCAGAAGGCCTGATCCGGTGTGACACCGCGCTTTTCCAGCCCCGCGATCATGCGGTCATCCGACAGCGCCACCTGCATCGCCTTCATGAATTCGCCGAACAGCACCATCGGCTGGCCCTCGGTCGGGGCAGTTTCCTCGACCGAGCCCTGGGTCAGGTTGACAATCGCGCGGCTGAACCCCTCGGGCGTGGCGTAATCAACAATCACCCGCCGGTCGAGCGTATCGCCTTCCTTCCATGCGAGAACCTGATCCTTCGGCGGCTCTTTCAGCTCGATCAGGGGATAGAGCGTGTTTTCATCGGCCTCTCCGGCCGCACGCAGAATTTCGGTGGTGCGGCGAATCTCGTCGCCGGTCAGCCCGTCCAGCGGATGGGACAGGGCGGCCGTTCCCAGCAGCATCGCGGCGAGGGTCAGGCCAGTCGTGAGTGTGGTTTTCATCATCGTCTCCCGTGTTGCAATCAGCTCAGGATGGTTTTGACATTGGTGCATTCGCGCAGGCCGTCGACGCCGAACTGCACCCCGATGCCGGATTGGCGGACGCCGCCGAAGGGTGCGTTGGGCTGGATCATCCCGTGCTTGTTGATCCAGACCGACCCGGCGCTGATCCGGTCGGCCAGCTTGCGCGCGCGGGCGGGATCGCCGGACCAGACAGAGGCACCAAGCCCGCATTTGTCGTCATTCGCCAGCCGCACGACCTCGTCCTCGTCGCGCCATTTGGTGATGCCGATGGCGGGGCCGAACTGTTCCAGATCGTGCAGCTTCATGCCCGGCCCGACCCCGGTCAGGATGGTCGTCGGGAAGAACAGGTCATTGCCTTCCGGCACACCGCCTGTCACCAGCGAAGCCCCCTTGTCGAGCGCATCCTGCACGAAATCCTTCACGATGTTGTACTGGTCACGGTTCTGGATCGGGCCGACAATGCTGCCTTCTTCCAGACCATCGCCCATCGGCATGTTTGCCGCGACGCCTGCCAGTGCCTCGGTCACGGCGTCATGGATGTCCTCGTGCACATAAAGGCGCTTCAGCGCTGCGCAGGTCTGGCCGTTATTGATGAAGCAGCCCCAGAATAGCCCCTCGGCAATCGCGGCGGGGTCCACGTCTGGCAGCACGATGCCGGGATCGTTGCCGCCCAGTTCCAGCGTCACGCGCTTGATATCCCTGGCGGCGCCGGCCATGACCTTCGACCCTGTCGGGATCGAGCCGGTGAAGCTGATCTTGTCGATACCCGGATGATCGGTCATCAGCGGGCCAAGATCGCCTTCCGAAGCCAGCGCCTGCACGACGCCGGGTGGCAGCGCATCCTGCATGATCTCGGCCAGTCGCAGGGTCGAAAGCGGCGTGTTCTCGGACGGTTTGATGATGACGCAATTGCCGGCAAGAATGGCCGGGATGATGTGCCAGACGCCAATCAGCACCGGCCAGTTCCACGGCGTAATTGCGCCAATGACGCCAATCGGGACGCGCTGCAATTCGACCCGGCCTTCCTCGTTATCCTGAATGATCTCCGTCTCCAGCGTCAGGCTGGCGGTATAGCTGGTCCAGGCCTGACAGCCGCCGATTTCGAAGCGTGCGCCGACGCCGTTCAGGGGCTTGCCCTGTTCGGTCGACAGCAATTTCGCCAGTTCTTCGGCATTGCCGCCGATCAGCCCGGCGATCTTGTTGCACGCCGCCTGACGGTCTGCCCAGGGCGTTGCCGCCCAGCCGGGAAAGGCCGCGCGCGCCGCCTTGACCGCCCTGTTCAGCGCCGCAGCGTCGGCCCCGATGGCGCGCCCCGCTGCTACCCCTGTGGACGGGTTGATGACATCGAAGCCCGCGCCGACTTCGTCGCGCGCACCGTCGATGATATTTGGATATGTCGTGGTCATTGCTTCCTCCCAGAGCGCGTCCTGCCTGGCAGCGGACGCTTTCCCGCCCGTCAGGCTAAAAGCCGAGGATGCGTGCTGTCTTGGCGAATCGCGACAACGCCGACGGCGTTTCTAGAGGGCAGCAGTTGGCTGTGTCGTGCCGCGGCGATACTGGCCGGGGGTGCAGCCATGCGCGGCGCGGAAATCGCGCGTAAAGCGCGAGATGTCGGGAAAGCCGGCTTGCCCCGCGCAGGCCGTGACGGTCAGATCGGGCCGTGCACGCAGCAAAGCGCAAACGGTCGCCATTCGTCGCGCTGCAATCGCACCCGAGGCGGTCGCGGCTTCGGCCGAAAAGGCGCGCTGAAGCTGGCGCAGCGAAACGCCCAGCATCGCGGAAAGCGTCGCCGGCGTCAGTGAGGGGTCGCTCGCACGGCGCGCGATCAGATCCTGCGCAGCCGCGATCAGCGCAAGTTCCGGCGCATCGGTGTTCTTCACCGCGATGGCAAGCAAATCGGCCAGCTCATCCGGTTGACTGCTCAGCCGGGCCAGAGCGCGGGCGACAGCACGGCCCATGACCGACTGCCCCGGAAGATGCAGCCCTGCACCGGCCATGCGGCCAAATGCCTCGGCCAGAGGGGGGCGGGGCAGATGCAGGGATGCCTGCAGTGAGCTTTCGCCATAGCGAAACAGCGCCGGGCGCGTCGAGCTCGCCAGAAAGAAATCGCCCGCAGCCAGTTCGACGTGCTGCCCGCGCTGTTCCATCCGGGCTGATCCCGCAAGCTGGCGGATCAGGAAATAATGCGGCATGTGATCGCGGGCCGCATCGCGGGCGCCACGCTCGATCGCGCGGGCATTTGTCGCCACTCGCACCAGATCCAGCCCGCCAAGCCGCCCCGTGGTGACGGACCCGGTGTGGTGCGCGGCAGGATGAACGTGAAATGCGCCGCAGACGGCTTGCAGGTCGCCCTGAAAGCGGCGCGGGTCCGCGCCTGACAGCGGGGGTGGGACATGGTTCAAAAGACTGGCCCGGCAGATGCTTTATATTCGAAGCATAGCATCGCGGCACGGCCTTTGGTCAAGCGCTGCGATCGGGCACGGATCGAAATGGGCCATAGGCAGCGTGATAAATTCGCTCTATTGATGTCTGTGGGGGAGGAGCGGACCGCTTGTGGCGGCTTCTCCCGTGACGAGTCAACGATAATACCGGGGAGGTAATATGAACCGTATCGTAACCGCCGGCCTTGCTGCCGTGATTTCGCTTGGCCTTGGCGCTGGCGCATGGGCACAGGACATCACCATCAAGTTCAGCCATGTCGTTGCGCCCGACACGCCGAAGGGCAAAGGGGCGGAAAAGTTCAAGGAACTGGCCGAACAATATACCGAAGGCAAGGTGAAGGTCGAAGTCTATCCGAACAGCCAGCTTTACAAGGACAAGGAAGAGCTTGAGGCGCTTCAGCTTGGTTCTGTCCAGATGCTGGCACCGTCGCTGGCAAAGTTCGGGCCGCTTGGCATTCAGGATTTCGAAGCGTTCGACCTGCCCTATATCTTCGACGGCTATGACCAGCTTCGCAAGATCACCGATGGCGAGATCGGCAAGGCGCTGCTGGCCAAGCTGGAAGACAAAGGCATCAAGGGCCTCGCTTACTGGGATAACGGCTTCAAGATCATGTCGGCGAACTCTCCGCTGATCGTGCCGGATGACTTCCTGGGGCTGAAGATGCGCATCCAGTCGTCGAAAGTGCTGGAAGCCGAGATGAATGCGCTGGGCGCGGTGCCGCAAGTCATGGCTTTCTCGGAAGTGTATCAGGGCCTGCAGACGGGCGTCGTGGACGGGACGGAAAACCCGCCCTCGAACATGTACACCCAGAAGATGAACGAGGTTCAGAAGAACGCGACCCTGTCGAACCACGGTTATCTTGGTTACGCGGTCATCGTGAACAAGGAATTCTGGGACGGCCTGCCGGAAGATGTGCGCGCGAATCTTGAAAAGGCCATGACCGAGGCGACCGAATACGCCAACGGCATCGCCAAGGACGAGAACGACAAGGCGCTGCAAGCCATGATGGATGCCGGCACGACCGAATTCCATGAAATGACGGACGAGGAGAAAGCCGCCTGGAAAGAGGCGCTGATGCCGGTCCGCGAAGAAATGGCCGACCGCATCGGGGCCGATCTGATCGCTCAGATCGAAGAAGCGACGGCGAACTGATACCGGATGGGCCGGGCGCATCTGCGACCCGGCCCGTTCCAACAAAATCAACCATAAAAATGCAGGAGGGGGGACGATGCGGTTTCTGGACCGTTTCGAAGAGATTCTCATCATCGTGCTGATGGCCGCCGCGACACTGCTGATCTTTGTCGCGGTGACGCAGCGCTATGCGCTTGATATAACTGCCGATGTCGTGCGTGCCAGCCGTGGCTGGGGAATCGAGTGGATCAGCAACGCGTCGCGCTCGTTCTATTCGACGCTGCGGGGCCTGAACCTTGTCTGGGCGCAGGAGCTTTGCATCTACCTGTTCGTCTGGATGGCCAAATTCGGCGCGGCCTATGGTGTGCGCATCGGCATCCATGTCGGCGTCGATATCCTGTCCGAGCGGCTGGAGGGCAGGGCCAAGACGATCGTGACCACGATCGCGATGTCGGGCGGCATCATCTTCACCGCCATTGTCGCCTGGTTCGGTTCGGATTTCGTATGGCACGTCTATCAGAACGGGCAGGTGTCGCCCGATCTCGAAATCAAGATGTGGATTGTCTATCTGGCCGTCCCGCTGGGATCGGCGCTGATGTGCTTCCGCTTCATTCAGGCGCTTTGGCTGTTCCTGACCACGGGCGAGATCGTCCATCACGACCTGAGTTCCGTCGACGGGGTCGAGGATGAGGCAGAGATCGCGTCGGAGGGCAAGGCATGACCGCGCTTATCATCTTTGCAATCCTGACGGTTCTGCTGATTACCGGGATGCCGGTATCCATCGCGCTTGGCCTGACTGTCTTCACCTTCCTGTTCAGCTTCACCGACATTCCGATGGACAGTATCGCGCTGAAGCTGTTCACCGGGATCGAGAAGTTCGAGATCATGGCGATCCCGTTCTTCATCCTTGCCGGCAACTTCCTGACGCATGGCGGCGTGGCGCGGCGGATGATCCGGTTCGCGACCTCGATGGTCGGGCACTGGTATGGCGGGATGGGCATGGCTGCCGTGATCGCCTGCGCGCTGTTCGCGGCGATTTCGGGGTCGTCCCCGGCAACCGTGATGGCCGTCGGTTCGATCCTGATCCCGGCCATGGTCAAGCAGGGCTATCCAGCGCAGTTCGGTGTCGGCTCCATCGCGACGGCGGGGGGCCTGGGCATCCTGATCCCGCCATCCATCGTCATGGTCATGTATTCGGTCGCCACGACCGGCATGGTCGTCACCGGACCCGACGGAGAGACGGTGCTGTCGGCGTCCATCGGGGCGCTGTTCATGGCGGGCGTCATACCGGGCCTGATGCTGGCAACGATGCTGGGCGTCACGACCTATTGGCGCGCGCGATCCAACAACTATCCGCGTATGCCCAAGGCAAGCTGGGGCGAGCGCTGGCAGGCGTTTCGCCAATCGGTCTGGGGCCTGATGCTGATCGTCATCATCATGGGCGGCATCTATGGCGGCTTCTTCACCCCGACCGAAGCCGCGGCCGTCAGCGCCGTCTATGCGTTCGTGATCGCGGTCTGGGTCTATAAGGACATCCGGCTGCGCGATGTGCCAAGGGTGCTGCTGCAATCGGCCGCGATGTCGGCGATGCTGCTGTATATCATCACCAATGCGGTGATGTTCGCTTTCATCCTGACCTCGGAACAGATCCCGCAGGCGCTGTCCAGCTGGATCGTCGAACTGGGTTTCGGCAAGATCGGCTTCCTGATGGTGGTCAATATCATGCTGCTGTTCATCGGCATGGTGATGGAGCCGTCGGCGATTGTTCTTATCATGGCGCCGATCCTGTATCCGGTCGCCGTGAAGCTGGGTGTCGATCCAGTTCATTTCGGGATCATGATGGTCGTTAACATGGAAATCGGGCTATGCACCCCGCCGGTGGGTCTGAACCTTTATGTTGGCTCGGCGATCTCCCGGCTTGGCCTGACAGAGGTCAGCAAGGCTGCGATGCCGTGGCTTCTGACCGCGCTGACCTTCCTTCTGCTGGTCACCTATATCCCTGAAATCTCGCTATGGCTTCCGCGAATGCTGGGCATGTAGCGACAGGTTTATCCAGTTTGACGGGGCCGTCCTTCGGGGCGGCCCTTTCACATCCCGAGGATCGCGCGCAGCGCCGGATAATCTGGCGCGCGCAGATCGCAGATGGAAAACTCTGGCAAGGCCGTTTCGGGGCCGATACCCACGGTAAACAGCCCTGCCCCTTTCGCTGACCGGACGCCCGCAATTGCGTCCTCGAACACGACCAGCGCCTTGTGCGGCAGGCCCAGTTTCTCTGCCGTGACCTCATAAGGCATCGGGTCGGGCTTTCGCCGAGGCAGCGGGTCGGCCGAAACGATCAGGTCCACAATCTCCAGCACGTCAATCTGCATGAGCGCGTCGCGGATAAGCCTTTCGGGCGAAGATGAACACAACGCGATGCGCAGGCCGAAGCGATGCAGGTCGCGCAGGAACTCTGCCGCGCCGGGCACGGGCTTGCGCAGTTGCGGCATCCATTCATCGACGGCGGCATAGACCTCTTCCTCGATCGCGCGCGCCGCCGCCGGCGTCGCGGGGTCGAACACCTCGATCAGCAGCTGATCCATGCTGCGGCCGACGCTGGCGGCGATCTGGGCGTCGGTGATCGGGCGTCCGTGCCGGGCGGCAATGGCGCGCTTGGCCATTTCCCACGCTGGTTCGCTGTCGATCAGCGTGCCGTCCAGATCGAAGATCGCGGCCTGAAACCCGGACAGTCCATTCTGCATCGCTTCACGCTCCTGCGCCGTGTGGGTGAAGGCAGATGATGCGCCAGCGATGCTGGCGTCAAGTCCGCGACAGGGGAGAGTGGCCTTCCGGAAGCGGCAGGCAGCCGGGCAAGCCGGCCGGAAGCACAAGGATCGCCCCTGCCCCGTAAAGCCGCCGCGCGAGGCCCGGCGTGTCCGAGGTCAGCGTGATGCTGAACCGCCCCGCGGCCATGACAGAGACATCCGGGTCAAGCCGCGAAATCAGCGCGTCAGGCGGCAGCGGCACGACATAGGCGGGGGCGGCATCGCTTGCCAGCCCGACGGCGACCAGCACCGCGATCCAGCCCGCGAACATGCCGGCAAGCCCCAGTATCAGCCGCCTAATAGTCATGGATATGTTCCAGCCGCAGTCCCTGATCGTCCAGATTGCGCAGGGTCTTTGCCAGATCGGTGACTTTCACCGCGATCAGGTGCCGATAATCGCCATAGCCTTGCCGGGGCATGTCCGCCAGCGCAGCGGATGCCGTAGGCTGATCGGAAATCGCGGTGAACATGATGTCATCATTTCCGGCGATCTCGACGAAATTCGCGCCTGCATCGGCCATGTCCTCCAGCAATCCGGTCAGCGCGGCGTAGCGCGGTGTTTCGATCACGGCGCCCTCGGGTCGGGTTTCGATTAGGGTGATGTCGGGATGGGCCGCGATGAACCCGGCGGGCAGATCGGTCGCGATCATCTTCAGGCGCAAGGCATCCGGCCCGACGCCTGCAACCGCGTTTTCGATGACCTTCGCATAGGCGGCCTTCGCCCGAAACTCCAGGCCAAGCGCCGCTTTTCGTTCCCGGTCCCGGAAGCTGGTGCCAGCGCCCTGCAGCTCGACTGCGTCACGACGGAAGTCCCAGCGATACCACGGCGTTTGCCGCAGGAAGGCCGCGTAATCCGCCGCCTGCCGGGCCGAGATCTCGTCGGCATCCGCATGATCCGCGCCGCGTATCCAAGTGGCGATGCGGCCAAGCGTTTCCTCATAAGCTGCCTTCAGAAGAAGCTCTGCCGTGAAACTGGTGCCGATCACATAGACCATTTGCTTGGTGCCCGTATCGACCCCGCCATGCGCGCCTGACGCCTTCGACAGCGCGCAAAGCGAGGACCAGAACCCGCCGATCCCGCGCAGATAGCCATAATCATGCGGATCGCCGTCGCGGATCACGCGGGCATAGTCATCATAGGCGTGGACGATGTGCCATTCCGGATAGGTCATCAACGTCCGCGATTCCGGGCGATGATCGGCCTCGGGCAGCAGGCTGGCATAGGCTGCGGGCGCTGCCTGCGGACGGCATGCGACCTCGGTATAGGCGACGGGCGCCAGAAGCAGCAGGATCAGGACCAGAAGAACCAGCAGGCCACGCCCAAGCCAGCGCAGGGCGCGCCTCATTTCGGGCGGTCCAGCAACAAGCCCGCGAACAGCGCAAAGCCGCCAAGGCCGATATGGGGCAGGTTCGCCAGCCAGCGCTTCAGGGACAGGTCCAGCCCAAGCGAGGGATTGGTGAAGATGGCAAGATCGAGGAAGCCATATCCCGTGAACATCCCGAAAATGCCGTCGATCAGATACGCCGCGCCGAACAGGATCAGAAATGTCCTGGCCGCCTCTCGCGAACGGAGCGCCGCCACCAGCGCCCAAAGCGCCGAGGCGACATGCAGCGCGTCATCGTAAAGATCCAGCGCGAAGATCCCGAAGGCGAGGCCGCTTTCGTCGGTCAGGCCCGGAACATAGTTGATGGATGCCGCGCCAAGCAGCGCAACGAAATACCCGAACGCGATTTTCTGAAGCAGGCTCATATCAATCCCAAATAACTGTCCCAGAGATTGTTGCGCAGCACCAGACCGGGGTCGAGCAGCCGCTTCGCGCGCGCGAATTCCGGTGCCCGCACATAGGCCGCTTCAAGCTGATCCAGCCGGGCATGAGGCCGGTACGGCAGATAATAGGCCCCGCCGACATCGGTGATGCGGTCGATCAGGGTCTGGGTCAGGCGCATCATGTCATCCTCGGCCCGGGCGGTCATTTCCTGACTGAAGGACATGACCGCCGCAATCCGCGGCGTCGGCGCATAGGCCAGCACGCTTTCGGGGTCGGCGGCGACATAGCGCAGGGTGACGTTCAGAAATTCCTGATAGCTGTCGGGGATCACATCCCGGCAAGCGGTCAGGAAATCGCCGAAACGGTCGAAATCGACGAAATATTCGTGCAGGATATCGGTGCGAAGCGGGTTGCGGTCATCCAGCGTCACGACGGGTTCGTTAAACAGGCTGTTGCGTGTCACAGCGCCAGAGCCCAGCTTTGGACCAAGCCAGGTCTCGTTCCACCACCGGAAGGACTTCAGGGCCTCATTGCCAAGCTGCCCGCGATAGACGCGGCTGGCGACATGCGCCATCCAGCCAGAGCCAGAGGCCGCGGGCAGGTCGCTTTGATCCGCATCTTCGCGATAGGTAATCAACAGCGCGTGCCGGAAAAAGCTGGCGCGTTCGACGTTCAGCCGGCCATAGGCCATCTTGACGGCAGGATCGTCCACGGCGGCGCGGAAGGCTGCTGCATAGTCTTCGGCAGGCATGACGTCGAATGTCGGGCGCAGGCGGGTATTCGGGACCATCTCGACCTCCAGATCGACAATGGCGCCGATCAGGCCGTAGCCGCCCATGGCGAGGTTGAAAAGCTCTGGGTTTTCGTCACGGGAACATGTGACCAGATCCCCCCGAGGCAGGATCATGCGCAGCGACCGGACGGTCGATCCCATCGGTCCGAACGGCACCGGCCAGCCATGCGCGTTCACGCTGAAGGTCGCCGCGACGCCGAAATCGTGATTCGACTGCATCACCGCTGGCGAAAACCCCTGCGGATCAAGCGCATGTATGACCTGCGACCAGCGAGCACCCGCATGGACACGATAGGTCCCGGCGCTCGTATCGGTTTCGACCAACCCATTGTCCAACGTCACGGCGATGCCGTCGCGCGGGATTGCCTGTCCGCCCATCGAATGACGCGCCGCGCCAATATTGAACGCGCGGCCATCGGCTGCGGCCGATTTCATCTCTGTCCGGAGGGCGTCGATCAATGCGTCGCCGGGGTCCTGTTCAAGCGTGATATGGCGATGAATCGGCGTTGGCGACAGCCCGCTGGCGTCGTTCAGCATGCCGTCATCGGTGCGCGGCACGATCGAGGCAGCGCCTGCCAGAACTGGCAGCCGGGCATGGAACAGGTCAGAGGCAGCCCATCCGGCAGCGCCACCCGCAGCGAGCAGCAGAGAACGGCGGCTGAGGTTACGCATTGAAACTCCGACACTGGATATATCATGTTTCTAGGGTGCATCCGTGCCGGATGTCGAGACTTGGCGCGGTGGCAACGGCACTGATTACAATTTGTGTTTAAATATTTTGAGATTGAAGTTAATACAGGATTGGCCTAGCCTGCCCCACACTGCCAAAGTGGCAGCGCGCTGATCCAGGGGGAAATCTGATGCGAGTCGCCTGTCTCGGGGGTGGGCCAGCCGGTCTTTACTTCGCGATCTCGATGAAGGTCCGCGATCCCGGCCACGAGGTCGTGGTGATCGAGCGCAACCGCGCCAATGATACGTTCGGATGGGGCGTTGTCCTGTCGGACGAGGCGCTGGAAAATCTGCAGACCAACGACCCCGAAAGCGCACAGGCCATTCGCGACCATTTCGCCTATTGGGACGATATCGCGGTGATCCATGATGGCGTGCGCACCGTTTCGGGCGGGCATGGCTTTGCCGGCATCGGACGCAAGCAGATGCTGATTCTGCTGCAGCAGCGTGCCCGCGAATTGGGCGTCGACCTGCAGTTTGAAACCGAATTCCGCTCGGCCGAGGATTATCGTCGCGAATACGATCTTGTCGTCGGCTGCGACGGGCTGAATTCCCGCGTCCGCAGCGAATATGCCGATGTGTTCAAGCCCGATATCGAAACCCGCGAATGCAAGTTCATCTGGCTGGGCACGCATCAGAAATTCGACGACGCCTTTACCTTCATATTCGAAAAGACCGAACATGGCTGGGTCTGGGCGCATGTCTATCAATTCGATGCCGACACCGCGACCTTCATTGTCGAATGCCAGCAGGACACCTGGGATAGCTGGGGGTTCGAGGGTATGTCGAAAGAAGAAATCGTCGAAACCTGCCGCAAGATATTCGAACGCCATCTGGGCGGGCACAAGCTGATTTCAAACGCGGCCCACCTGCGTGGCTCGGCTGTCTGGATGAACTTCCCGCGCGTGATCTGCGAGAAATGGCACCATGAAAATGTCGTGCTGATGGGCGATGCGGCGGCGACGGCTCATTTTTCCATCGGATCGGGGACGCGGCTGGCCTTCGAAAGCGCGATCTCGCTGGCGAACTATCTGCACAGCGAAACCGATATGGAAGCGGCCTTCGAACGCTATCAGGAAGAGCGTCGGCTTGAAGTGCTGCGCCTGCAATCCGCAGCTCGCAACAGCCTTGAATGGTTCGAGCAGGTCGAGCGCTACCTTGGCCTTGACCCCGTGCAGTTCAACTATTCCCTGCTGACGCGCAGCCAGCGGATCAGCCACGAAAACCTGCGCCTTCGGGATCCAAAATGGCTGAAATCGGCCGAGAAGTGGTTTCAGGAACAGGCGGGTGCGGGGGCCGATGCGCCGGTGCGTCCGCCGATGTTCGCGCCTTTCCGTCTGCGGAACATGAAGCTGCAGAACCGCATCGTTGTCTCGCCCATGGCGCAATACAAGGCCGTGGACGGCACGCCAACCGATTGGCATTTCGTCCATTATGCCGAACGTGCCAAGGGCGGGGCGGGGATGATCTATACCGAAATGACCTGTGTTTCGCCGACAGGCCGCATCACGCCGGGTTGCCCCGGTCTTTATGCGCCTGAACACGAGGCCGCGTGGAAGCGGCTGGTCGATTTCGTGCATACCGAAACGGATGCCAGGATCTGCTGCCAGATCGGCCATTCGGGGCGCAAGGGCTCCACGAATGTCGGCTGGGAAGGCATGGACAAGCCGCTGGCATCCGGCAACTGGGACCTGATTTCGGCATCGGCGATACCGTGGTCGGCAGGGAATGCCACACCACGAGAGGCGACGCAGGAAGACCTTGATGCGATCAAGGCGCAGTTTGTGGCAGCGGCGGAAATGGCCGAACGCGCGGGCTTCGACATGATCGAACTGCACGCGGCGCATGGCTATCTGATTTCGTCTTTTATCTCGCCTGTGTCCAACACACGGACCGACCAATATGGCGGCAGTCTGGAAAACCGTCTTCGCTGGCCGCTGGAGGTGTTCGAGGCGATGCGCGCCGTCTGGCCCGAGCATAAGCCCATGTCGGTCAGGATTTCCGCGACTGACTGGCTGGGCGAGGACGGCGTGACCCCCGAAGACGCGGTGGAAATCGCCCGCGAGTTTCGCGCTGCAGGGGCGGACCTGATCGACGTGTCTGCGGGCCAGACCTCGGCCGAGGCGCGGCCAGTCTATGGACGCATGTTCCAGACCCCGTTTTCCGACCGCATCCGAAACGAGGTGGGCATTCCGACGATGGCGGTGGGTAATATCTACGAGGCGGATCACGCCAATTCGATCCTGATGGCGGGGCGCGCCGATCTGGTGGCGGTGGGCCGTCCGCATCTGGCCGACCCCTATTGGCTGATGCACGAGGCCGCGAAGATCGGCGACCGCGCGCAGGCATGGCCGCTGCCCTATCTGGCGGGCCGCGATCAGGCGTGGCGGCTTGCCGACCGTGAAGCAGAGGCGATCCGGGCATGAAAGCATCGGGCAAGCATATCGTCGTGACTGGTGGCGGTTCGGGCGTGGGCGCGGAAATCGCGCATGCGCTGACACTGGCGGGCGAGAAAGTCACAATCATGGGGCGCAGCGAGAAGCCCCTGCGCGATCAGGAACTGCCGTATCAGATTTGCGACGTGACCGATGCGGCGCAGGTCGCAGCGGCCTTCGATGCCGCACGAAAGGCGCAGGGCCCGATCCTTGGTGTCGTCGCGAATGCGGGCAATGCCGAAAGCGTGCCTTTCGCCAGGATGACGCCCGACCAGTTGGGCGCGATGCTGGCCGTCAATCTGGTGGGCGTTGCAAATGTCTGGCAGGCCGCGTTGCCCGATATGAAAGCGGCAGGCTGGGGGCGGATGATCGCCGTCGCTTCGACCGCGGGGCTGAAGGGCTATCCCTATGTCTCGGCCTATTGTGCAGCGAAACACGGCGTGGTGGGGCTGACCCGTGCGCTGGCATTGGAACTTGCGCAGACCGGCATCACCGTCAATGCCATATGTCCCGGCTTCATCGACACGCCGCTGCTGGACCGTTCGATTGCGAATATTGTCGAAAAGACCGGGATGACCGAAGATGACGCCCGCAAATCCCTGACCAAAGGCAACCCCCAGCGGCGCTTTATCCAGACGGACGAGGTGGCGAGCGCCGCGCTGTATCTGCTTTCGGATGCCGCGCGTTCGGTCAATGGTCACACCCTGACCCTGTCGGGAGGAGAAATCTGAATGCGCAGCAACGTGAAGCACTTCAAACTGTCGACAAAGGACGGGATTGCCACCGTCTCGCTCGACCGGCCGGAACGAAAGAACCCGCTCAGCTTCGACAGCTATGCCGAGCTGCGCGACTGGTTCCGTGACCTGCATTACGCGGACGATGTGAAGGCGGTGATCTTCGCCCCGAATGGCGGCAATTTCAGCTCTGGCGGGGATGTGCACGAAATCATCGGCCCGCTGACCAAGATGAACATGAAGGACCTGATGCGCTTTACCCGCATGACGGGCGATCTGGTCAAGGCGATGATCGGCTGCGGCAAGCCCATCATCGCGGCGGTGGACGGCGTCTGCGCGGGTGCGGGCGCGATCATCGCCATGGCGTCCGACCTGCGCGTCGCCACGCCCGAGGCGAAGACGGCGTTCCTGTTCAACCGCGTGGGTCTGGCCGGTTGCGACATGGGGGCCTGCGCGATCCTGCCGCGCATCATCGGGCAGGGCCGGGCGGCGGAACTGCTGTATCTGGGGCGCGCCATGACGGCGGATGAGGGCCTCGCATGGGGCTTCTTCAACCGCGTCGTGCCGCAGGCGAAGCTGATGGATGAGGCCGGCGATATGGCGGCGCGCATCGCTGCGGGCCCGAATTTCGCGAACATGATGACCAAGACCATGCTGGCGCAGGAATGGTCGATGAGCCTCGATCAGGCGATAGAGGCCGAGGCGCAGGCGCAGGCGATCTGCATGCAGGGCCAGGATTTTCACCGCGCCTATCACGCCTTTGTCGCCAGGGAAAAACCCGTGTTCGAGGGCGACTGATGGCAGATAAATCCTTCCTCGACTGGCCCTTTTTCGATGACCGCCACCGCGAACTGTCGGCGGCGCTGGAAGCGTGGGCGCCCGATGCGCTGGCGCAGATCGACCATCACGACACCGATGCCGCCTGCCGTTCGCTGGTTTCGGCGCTTGGCGATGCGGGGTTTCTGACCCATTCCGCAGTCGATCCGGCCGGCGGCACGCTGGATGTGCGCAGTCTGTGCCTGATCCGCGAGACGCTGGCGCGATATGACGGGCTGGCCGATTTCGCGTTCGCCATGCAGGGGCTGGGGACGGGCGCCATTTCGCTGTTCGGGACAGACGAGCAGAAGGCGGAATGGCTGCCCCAGACCCGCGCAGGCAAGGCGATTTCGGCCTTTGCCCTGACCGAGCCGCGATCGGGATCGGACGTGGCCAATTCGACCATGACGGCCACGCGCGACGGCGGTGATTATGTGCTGAATGGCGAAAAGACCTGGATTTCCAACGGCGGCATCGCGGATGTCTATACGCTGTTCGCCCGCACCGGAGAGGCGCCGAGCGCGAAGGGCCTCTCGGCCTTCATCCTGCCCGCCGGTCTGCCGGGGTTCGAGATCGCAGAGCGGTTGGAAACCATCGCGCCCCATCCCCTTGCCACGCTGCGCTTCACCGATTGCCGCATCCCGGCAAGCGCAATGGTGGGCCAGCCGGGGCAGGGGTTTCGCATTGCCATGTCTGTGCTGGATGTGTTCCGTTCGACCGTTGCCGCTGCCGCGCTTGGCTTTGCCCGCCGCGCGCTGGATGAGGCGCTGACCCGAGTTATCAGCCGTCAGGTGCAGGGCGCGCCGCTGTTCGATCTGCAGATGGTGCAGGGTCATATCGCCGACATGGCGCTGGATGTGGATGCCAGCGCCCTGCTGGTTTACCGCGCCGCATGGACCAAGGATTCCGGCGCGCCCCGTGTCACGCGCGAGGCCGCGATGGCCAAGCTGTTCGCCACCGATCAGGCGCAGCAGGTGATCGACAAGGCGGTGCAGCTTTTCGGCGGCGATGGGGTGCGTTCTGGCGAGGTGGTTGAAAGGCTTTACCGAGAAATCAGGGCCTTGCGCATCTATGAAGGCGCCAGCGACGTGCAGCGCGTGGTTATCGCAAGGCAGGCGCTTTCGGCGCATCAGGGGGGTTAGGATGGCGCATTTCACCTTTCCCCAGAAAATCCTGTTCAAGCATTGCGACCCGGCGGGGATCGGCTTCTACCCCCGCTATGTCGAAATCATCAATGACGCGGTCGAGGCGTTGTTCGGCGACTGCCTTCGCTGGTCCTTCGCGGAAATCGTGAAGGTGGGCGGCGTGCCGACGGCCCGGCTGAACATCGACTTCAAGGCACCCTGCCGCCTTGGCGAACAGATCCGGCTGGACATCACCATCGACAAGCTGGGCCGGTCCAGCATGGGCCTGACAATCGTCGCGCATGGCGAAGGTGTGACGCGCTTCACCGTCGATCAGGTCATCGTCTGCATCGGCAATGACGGCAAGCCGCGCAGCTGGCCGGATGCCGTGCGCAAGACAGTCAGCGACATCATGGAGGGGACGGCATGAAGCCAGAGACGATTCACCCGGACGGCTGGGCGCCCGCGCTTGGATACGCCAATGGCATGCTCATGCCAGATGGCACGCTGCATATCGGTGGGCAGATCGGCTGGAACCGCGACAAGGTGTTCGAGACCCACGATTTCATCGGCCAGATGGAACAGACACTGACGAATATCGCCGATGTGGTCCGCGCGGCGGGCGGCGAAGTGACCGACATTGGCCGCCTGACATGGTTCGTGAAGGACAAGGGCGAATACCTGTCCCGCCAGCGCGAGGTCGGAGAGGCTTATCGCCGCGTCATGGGCCGCCATTTTCCGGCCATGTCGATGCTGGTCATCAAGGACCTGATCGAGGACGAGGCCCTGATCGAGATCGAGGCGACGGCCTATATCCGCAAGGTATGAATGAAGGCAGCGTCAGATGCTGCCCGGGCGAATCGCCAACAGGCCGGTTTGAATTGCCTGCCGACACGATTTGACTAAGCTGGAAGGCGTTGTGTCTGTCGGGGAGTTACCTTGTTTTCCTTTCGCCATTTCGCGGCGGTTTTGGCCGCTGCATTCTTAACCAGTCTCGCCGCACCCGCGCTTGCCGTGCAGGATTGCACAACGGCCGAACCGACCGAAGGTCCGACTTTCCTCAGCGGGCCGGATTGCACCATCAGTTGGGTCGAGCGGGGCCAGTTGCATACAGTGATATGGCGGCAGGTGCAGGATGATTTTCAGGATGCCACGCTGGAACAGACGCCCGAAGGCGCGGTGCTGACGGCAAGCTATCTGCCCGATCTGATCGACGTGGATCAGGACGGCTGGCTTGATCTGGTGACATTCGTGCGCGTCGGCATGGTCAATGGGGTGTTTGGTATATTCTTCCAGAACCCCGACAGCGGACAGTTCATGCAGCCGGAATTGATCTATGGTCATTCCCTAAGCCGGGATCGCGACGGCTATATCGTCGCTGCCAGCCGTAACGGTGCCGGACAGCTTTTGCAGCTTTATACCGCCGCCAACCGGACGCTTTCCTTTCAGGTCGAGATAGATCCTTTCGCGATACCGCCATCTGGCGGGGATGGATTTGCATGTGACATAAGCGCTGCCATGCAAGGCGGCATCGCCGAGCCGCTGCCCGTTGGCAAGGTGCCGGATAATCCCGACCTGCTGGACTATTACTGCACGCCGACCCCGTCAGGAAAGCGTCGCGATGCCGACATCGAAGAAGACCCGGCGCAGGTGGACCGCGTCCCGACCGACACGGTGTTTTATTGCCGGCTTGAAGGCGGCACCCATGCGGTGACGATCAGCCGAACCGAAACGGGGATGCGCTACAGCTATGGCCCGCTGAACGGCGCGGCAGAACTGGTTCTGGACCGGGACTTGGACAAGCTTCGCATCCTGCCGGAAAACGGCGCAGGCCCAAGCCGCTTTGGCGAGATCAGCTTTGACAGCGGGGATTACACCTATACCGCCTTTTACAGTTATGAACCGTCCGACGATGCGGGCGACTTGATCCGGTCGGACCCTGACAGCCCCTATCCCAACGCCAGCTTCAAACGCGGTCTGGTCGTGACCAAGGGTGGCGACGCGGCCAATCCGGTCTTTGCGAAGGACTGCCTGCTGGCTCATTCCTATGACGCGCTGGCGACGCTGGAACCCCTGCCTTAGGCGAAGCTTTTCACCGTCTGCAGCGCGCCATCCAGCGCCTTGCCTTCCTCGTCCTGCAGCGCCGCCTCGCGCAGGCGGCGTATCCAGTCGGCGGCGTCCTCGCGATGCTCGACCAGGCGCGCACCCTCCATCACGCGGGCGAATTTCGACTGACCGCGGGCATGGGTGTCGGAATAGCCCTTGATGAGGCGCTGGTTTCGCAGAAGCTCGATCGCGACGGGTTCAGGCGCAGACTGCACGCGCGCAAGCCAGGCGTCGATATGCGCCATTTCCTGAGCGTGCCGCAGGGTGCGGCGTCGCCAGCCCTTCATGCCACCAAGGAGATACAGCATCGAAAACCCGATGATCCCGTCGCTGCGGATGCGCCGACCGCGATTGAACAGCCGGTCGATCAGCTTCATCCGCGACGGGTTCTGTTGCCAGCGTGCGCCCATTCTTGCCGGCAGGATCGAGACGATTTCCTCTGCGCGGGGATGCATGAATTCTGTTACCTGCATCAGTTGCCCGCCGGTCAGGCGCATATCCTGCGCGATGCGCGCGGTGCGGCCGGCGCGGGTCTTGGCATCGGCGACGCGGATCAGGTCGTCATAGGCCATGGCGTTGGCAATGTATTTCGCCGCCTCTCGTGTCAGGTTGCCGTCGCCGCTGTCCTGCGCCGCGATCACATCCAGACGATCCAGATATTCGCGGCCATAGGCGATGTCCTGAAAATCGACCACCTTGCGCAGACCGGCATCGGCAATATCGCGGGCCGGCGCCGGCGAGACGCCGAGCCGGTCCTGAAGATGCGCCCATTCGGCAAGCAGCTTTTCCGGCCCGCTGACCCGGTATGGAGCGTCTAGCGTTTCTGGTGGCGTTGCGTCGGTGCCGCTTCTGGCAGCGTCAAGGCCGACCGCAAAAGCGCGCAGGCTTGGCTCTACCCCTTTTCCACCGGCGCGGATCGCGTCCTCGAACGCCTCACGCCGGAAGGGAAGCGCGCCGGAGCCGGCAAGTGCGCCAAACAGAGTCGCAGAGATGACAGAGCCGCTTGCGATGGCGAGCGCGTCGAAATCAGCATGGATGACACGGCGTGCGGCAATCTCGGCGGCGGCCAGCACTTCTTCCGATGATGCGATGCCGTCGCCAGGCACCATCTTTTCGGATACCGCGAGCGCGCGATGTGTCGAGGTGATGAGCGTGGTCCGGTCCGGTGTGACGAAGCCGCGCATGATGGCGCGCCCGGCTTCCATCAGTTCGGCGGTTATCATGATATCCACGTCGCCAGCGGCGGGCATCAGGGAAAAGACCGTCTCCTTTTCGCCCGCAGGTGCCATCTCGACGTAATAAACCGTCGCGCCGGTGCGCTGCGCGACGCCAGCCACGCTGGTTGCCTGCGCCTCGTGGCCATTTGCGCGGGCAAGCGCTTCTATCCAGTTTGTCAGAACGCCGCCGCCCTGCCCGCCCACGGCAAGGATCGCCAGTTTGATGATCCCGCCTGCAGCATCATCAGACCGCATCGGACGGATCGGCGCATTCATGGCGAAACCCCCAGATCCAACCGGCGCTTCGCGCGTCGCGCGCTGAGATAGCTGGTGATACGGCCCCGGAATCGGGCGAGTCGCTGTTCGACCGGCCCCGGATTATGGATGACATCCGCGCGATAGAAGCTGGGGCACAGGATGGCGGCATCGGCGACCTCGCCGCAATTGCCGCAGCCGACGCAGCTTTGGTCGATGCTGGCAACAGGATCGTCGCGCAGAGGATCGTCCAGCTTCTTCAGCGACAGCGAAGGGCACCCGGACAGCCGCATGCAGGCGTGATCGCCCGTGCAGACGCTTTCATCCACGCCGAAACGCGGCACATCGACACGCCTGCCTTCTCGGATCGCGGCATTGCGCAGCGGCTTTTCCCGGCGCTGCCGGTTCAGCATGCATTCGGACGAGGCAACGATGACTTTCGGGCCCTTTTCGGCGGTCGTCAGCGCCTCGCGTATCGTGTCGCGCATCTTGCCGACATCATAGGTCCGGTCGATCTGGCGCACCCAGTCGATACCAATTCCACGCAAGGCCCTGCCAATGGGGTTCCTTGTCGATTTGGTCTTGCTTGCCGCGCGCGAGGACATGACGTCCTGCCCCCCTGTCGCCGCCGCATAGAAATTGTCCACGACGATTGCCAACCCGTCGGATTTGTTGAACGCCATGTTCCCGAATGAAGAACTGAGGCCGTTATGCCAGAAGCCGCCGTCACCGATGATTGCGATGGGTCGCTTGTCGCCGCCGCCGTCAAAGGCCCCGTTCGCCGCCGGGCCAAGCCCGTATCCCATCGTCGCGCCGCCGATCTCGAACGGTGGCAGGGCGGCGAAAAGATGGCAGCCGATATCGCCGGCGATCTGGTGCTTGCCCAACTCTTTCTCGACCAGCTTCATGGCGGCGAAAATGGGGCGTTCAGGGCAGCCGGTGCAAAAGCCGGGCGGACGGATGGGCACGGTTTCCGACAGGTCAGGGATTTCCAGCGCCTCGGTATTCGGCGCGCGCACCGTATCGGGCAGGATCTGCGGCGCGGCGTCTTTCAGGAAGGCGGCGATACCGTCGCGCATGACGGCGCCGGTATATTCGCCAGCCATCGGAAACACATCCTTGCCATGCAGCCGGACCTCAGAAGTGGCGCGGTAAAGGAAGCTGCCAAGCTGGGTTTCGATGAATTCCGGCTGACCCTCCTCGATCACAAGAATTGACGTCTTGCCGGCGCAGAAATCTGCAAACTCATCCGCGACCAAGGGATAGGTGACGTTCAGAACATAAAGCGGGATTTCGGAATCGCCGTGAATATCGGCCAGCCCCAATTGCTGAAGCGCGCGGATGGTGCCGTTATACATTCCCCCTTGCATCACAATGCCGACCGGTGCCGTTGCCGGGCCGAATATCTCGTTCAGATGTCGCTCGCGGATGAACCGCTCTGCCGCAGGCCAGCGGCGTTCGATCTTGTCCTGCTCGTGCCGATAGGATGCAGGCGGCAGCACGACGCGCGAGAAATCTGACCTTGGCGCAGCGACGCCTTCTTCGACGGTAAGTTCGGGTCGCCGGTTGTCGCGGCAGGTAAAGGTGCCGGTGACATGGCAGGCGCGGATGCGCACGGTCAGCATGACCGGAGTATTCGACGCCTCGGACAGGTCGAACCCGTCGGAAACAGCCTTGACGATGGATGGCAGATTGGGCCGGGGATCAAGAAGCCAGAACTGCGATTTCATCGCGAAGGCATGGCTGCGTTCCTGCATGATCGAGGAGCCTTCGCCATAATCTTCCCCGACGATCACCAGCGCGCCGCCCGTGACGCCCGAGGATGACAAATTGGCAAGCGCGTCGGATGCGACATTGACCCCGACCGGACCCTTGAAGGTCACGGCACCCCGGATCGGGTAATGAACAGATGCCGAAAGCATGGCGGCGGCGGCTGCTTCGTTGGCATTCGCCTCGAACCGGATGCCAAGATCGGACAGCAAATCCTGAGCATCCGCCAGCACATCCATCAGATGCGAAATCGGCGCGCCCTGATAGCCCCCCACATAGCCGACACCGGATTCCAGAAGCGCCTTGGTGATCGCCAGAATGCCTTCTCCGGTAAACTTCTGGCCTGCACCGAGCTTCAGATGTTCGACTTCAGCCTTGAAAGAACGTTCAGCCATCGCATTTCCCCGAGGTCGTGGCAGCCATTGTCGATCTCGCGGATTTCTCGGGGCGTATGGCCGGTGTTCCGGTTCCTCCGACCCGGCGCGACAAAGGCCGGTTGCATTATTATATGATAAGTCATGTAAAAAGCAAGAATTCTGTTCCCGGTGCCTTGGCGTGTCGCTTCGTCGTGCCGGGCCTCAGACAGGTTCGCTTCCTGTAACAACATGAAATGCGGTTGAAAAATTATGCCGAACGCGTCGGCGGGACGGATTCAGCTATGGCGTCATCCGGCCATCGGCGTTACGAAAGGGCCGAAACTTTGCATCCCGTATGAACGAATGAGCCGGAAATGCCTGAACATCATGAACAGGTCACAGAACTGGAACTGGAAGGAATGCCGTCCTTCCTGCTTAATCATATCGTTCACCAGTATCATCAGATTCTGCAGTCCCGCCTGCGATCGGTCGGGGTCTCGACGCTGAAGATGCGGGTTATCATCTCGTTGCGGATTTACGGCCAGCTTACGGTCAGCGAGCTTTGCAGCTATGCGATCGCCGAGCAGCCCACGATGAGCCGCGCGCTGGAAAGTCTGGACAAGCAGGGCTTTGTCGAACGTCAGGTCGGGGCAGAGGACAGTCGCCTGCGGCTTGTCAGCCTGACCGACGCCGGACGCCGGATCTTCGAAAGGATCGAACCGGAAATATCGCAGCTCAACGATTCCATGACGGCTGGTCTTCCGCCCGAGGAACGGACCGCATTCCTGGGCGCGCTGCGGCATGTTCTGGGCAATCTGCGCAATGTCGCAGCGGCGTCGGCGCGCTGATCTTTCGGGCGGGCTATGGCCGGATCGCCTTTCGGGGTAGCATCAAAAAACTTGCCACGCGGCAATTCATATGAATAATCATCTAAATGGCGCGCGCGATGCCGCGCCGGGCGAGGAGGGGCGTCGATGAGATTACCCGTTGCAGATGGATGTGGACCGGTCCGGTGAAACGGTCACGCCAATCATATGATGGTGTGGCACTGGTCGCGCCGGCCTCGGTTCCTTATCGGCGTTACTCTATCGAAAGCGCGCATTGGTGGATCGCGCAGGCGCTGCGGACGTCGCTGCAATCGGCGGGGCTGCAAAAGGCGGATCTGGACGGGCTTTGCCTTGCCAGCTTCACCCTGTTTCCCGATACGGCAGTCGGGCTGACCCAGCATCTGGGTCTTTCACCGCGCTGGCTCGATCATATTCCGATGGGCGGCGCGGCTGGCATCGTCGCGATGCGCAGGGCGGCGCGGGCTGTTCAGGCTGGCGATGCTGATATCGTGGCCTGCGTGGCGGGCGACACCAACCATATCGACAGCTTTCGGCAGCTGCTTTCCAGCTTCTCGCGCTTTGCGATGGATGCAGCCTATCCCTACGGCTATGGCGGCCCGAACGCGAATTTCGCGCTTCTGACCGACCGCTATATGCACGAATATGGTGCCACCCGAGAGGATTTCGGGCGCATTGCCGTTTCTCAGCGCGCGAATGCGCTGAAAAATCCGCGCGCAATCATGAAAAAGCCGCTGAGCATGCAGCAATATCTTGACGCTCGCCCGATTGCAGACCCGATTGCCTTGTTCGATTGCGTAATGCCATGCGCGGGCGCAGAGGCGTTTCTGGTCATGACCGTCGAGGAGGCAGAGCGGCGCGCCCTGCCCTATGCGACCCTTGCCGGCGCAATCGAGCGGCACAACGCCCATGCGGACGATCCGGTCCAGCTTCGCGGCGGCTGGACGATTGATGCAGGCGAGCTTTACGAAATGGCCGGCTGCACACCGCAGGATATCGACCTGCTGCAAACCTATGACGACTACCCGGTGATCTCGCTCATGCAGATCGAGGATCTTGGCTTCTGCGCAAAGGGCGAAGGTCCGCAGTTTCTGCGAAGCCGCGACCTGACGATTTCGGGCGACTTCCCGCACAATACCTCGGGCGGTCAGTTGTCCGGGGGACAGGCCGGTGCCGCGGGCGGGTTCATTGGACTGGTCGAGGCGATCCGGCAGGTCACAGGCCGCGCCGAGGGCACGCAGGTGGCAGGCGCGCGCACGGCAATGGTGTCAGGCTTCGGGATGATCAACTACGACCGGGGGCTGTGCACAGGTGCAGCCATTCTGAAGGGGGCCGGGCCATGACCACACCGCTGACGCCGCCGCCACGCAAGAACCCGGAAAAGCGCACCGTCTCGCCAACGCTGCCGCCGGCGATGCGCAGCCGGGCGGCGATGGGGATGACCGCCGCAGCTTCGGAAGGGCGCTTTGCGCTTCAGGCCTGCGCTGAATGCGGTGCGCCTCAGTATCCGGCGCGTGACGCCTGCGTCGGGTGCCTGTCGCCCGATCTGCGCTGGCAGGATGTCTCGCCCAATGGCAAGCTGCTGGCAGAAACGACTGTCCGGACCTCGACCAACCTTTATTTCAGGGAACGTGCGCCGTGGCGCACCGGCACTGTCAGGCTGGACGTGGGTCCAGTCATCATCTGTCACATTCACGGCGATGTCGCGCCGCATGCGCGGGTGCGGCTTTTGAACAGGCTGGACCGGTCGGGGCAGGGTGTCCTGATCGCCATGCCGGAACACCCGACACCGGATATGCAGGACGATCCCGAGATGCGCGTTTTGACCTCTGACCCGAAACTGCGGCGGGTGCTGATCGCCGACGGTCGCAACCCCAATGCACCCGCGATTGCGGCGGCGCTTGGCCGCGCCGGTGCGACCACGATATTCGTGGGAGAGGCGGAACGCTGGCGTCCGAATCCTGTTCAGGCTGCGCTTTTGGACCTGCCTGGCGTCAGCATCCTGCCGCTGGATGTGACCGATACCGCAAGCGTTCAGGAACTGGCCGGAGAGATTGGCGGAAAGGTCGATATTCTGATCAATAACGCGCGCTTCATCCGGCCCGGCGGGGTGCTGTCGCGCGGGGACACGGCGTTCGCGGCGCAGGAGATGGAGGTGAATGCGCTTGGCCTGATGCGTCTGGCGCAGGCTTTCGGTCCCGGCATGTGCGCGCGCACCGCCGATGGCGTCAACTCTGCCGTCGCCTTCGTCAATGTCCTTTCGGCGCATGCACTTGTCAGCCTGCCCGATTACGGCAGCTTCGCGGCGTCACAGGCAGCGGCGCTCTCGCTCAGCCAATGTCTGCGATCAGAGTTCCGGGCCAGCGGCTTGCGGGTGATGAACCTGTTTGTCGGCCCGACCGACGACGACTGGCACCAGCCGCTGCCACCGCCAAAGGTGACACCGAAGGCGATAGCCGCCGATCTGGTGCGCGGACTGCAGGACGGGCTGGAGGACGTCTTTTGCGGCGATGTGGCGAAAGAACTGGTTGAGCGTTTTCGCGCCGGTCCCAAGGTGCTGGAACGCGAAATGACGATGGGAGGAGGATCATGAGCGTACTTTCCGATCTGTCAGCGGCGCTTCGTTCGGGCGCGGTGCAGGTTGTGGACCTGACCCACAGGCTGGACCAGGACTTTCCCGTCATCGTGCTGCCCCCCGAATTCGGCCAATGCGCCCGGTTCCGGATGGAAGAAATCAGCGCCTACGACCATCGCGGCCCGGCATGGAAATGGCACAATATCAGCATGAGCGAGCATACCGGCACCCATTTCGACGCGCCGATCCACTGGATTTCCGGGCGTGACGTCCCGAATGGCGCAGTGGACGAGATCGACCCGGCGATGTTTGTCGGCCCGGTCGTTGTCATCGACTGTTCCGCCGGTGCGCAAAGGGATGATGATTTTGAGCTTACCCCGGCCATAATCGAAGGGTGGGAAGCCGAACATGGCCGTATCCCCGTCGGCGCCTGGGTGCTGATGCGCACCGATTGGTCAAAGCGAAGCGGCGCGTCATATCTGAACCTGCGCGAGGATGGCGCGCATTCGCCGGGACCGACTCCCGATGCGATCAGGTTGCTGGTCCATGACCGCGACATTCGCGGTTTCGGGACAGAAACAGTGGGAACCGATGCCGGGCAGGGCGGGCATTACACACCGCCCTACCCCGCGCATTTCACACTTCACGGGGCTGGCAAATACGGGCTGCAATGCCTGTGCAACCTCGATCTGCTGCCACCAACTGGTGCTATGCTGATCGCCGCACCCCTGAAGATCAAGGGCGGCACCGGCAGCCCGCTTCGGGTCATGGCGCTGATCGAGCGCCAATAGCCAGAAAAGATGCGATACTCGGTCGCCGGACCGATTCGGTCCCTCGGCTTGCATGGGGTCAGCCGAGGTTGCCCGAAACGCAGGCAGAAGAATGCTATCAAACCAAATATTTTAAGTTTGAAGTTGTATTTCATGATTAATCATGTGTAGGATTAAAGGAGTGGGCCAGCAGATCCATCGACAGGGGGAAGTCGGATGAACTTTTGGAAAACCATCGCCGTCGCAGCCATAGCGGGCGCTACCCTTTGTCTGCCCGCGCGGGCCGAGGATCGCATCAACGCCGTTCACTTCACGCCGACCCAGGTCGGCTTTGCGCAAAGCTTTCTGCGCTTCGTCGACAAGGTGAACGAGCGCGGCAAGGGGATCGTCCAGATCGACGTGCGCGGCGGCCCCGAAGTCATTCCGAACACCCAGCTTGGCGCGGCGCAGCAGTCCGGCCTGATCGACATGATCAACAATCCGGCCGGTCTCTATCTGGAAATCGTGCCCGAAGGCGACGCATTCTCGGCTGCGACGGTCACGCCGTGGGAAGCACGAGAGAATGGCGGCTGGGACGCCATTGACCAGATCTATCAGGAAAAGGGCAATGCAAAGCTTCTCGCCTGGGTCGATACCGGCGTCGGCTTCCATATCTGGACGGTGGACGAACCGAAGCTGCAGCCGGACGGAATGCTGGATTTCAACGGGTTGGTTCTGCGCGCATCGCCGCTTTACAAGCAATTCTTCGACAGCATCGGCGCGCAGGCGGTGGTGATGCCGATGGGTGATACCTACACCGCGCTGGAACGCGGGATGATTAACGGGCTGGCCTATCCCTCCATCGGATACAAAGCTTTCGGCTGGGACAAGTTCACGCGCTACCGCGTCGATCCCGGCTTTTTCGGGATGGACGTGCTGATCTCGATGAATCTCGACGCGTGGAACGACCTTACGGATGAATCGAAGGCGTTGCTGACCGAAGTGGCGCAGGAATTCGAACGCGAAAGCTCGGATGCCATCCGCAAGGAGGATGAGGAGACGCGTGCCCTGCTTGAACAGGAGGGGATGCAGGTTGTCGAAATGACCGGCGAGGGGCGGCAGAAGTTTCTTGACGCGGCCGCAAAGTCAAGCTGGGACCGCATGACTGCACGCGACCCCGCCCATGTCGATCAGCTTCGCGATCTGTTCAATTAAGCCTTGCCGGGCCGGGCTGTGGGTCGCGGCATTCCGCGGCCGGGCGACTGAGGCAGGGCCGAGGGAGCAAACCCTTCGCCAGTAAGAGGGCATATCTTGGACCGGCTTTTCGAATACACGGGCTACCTGTCCTGGCTTCTGGTTTCGGTGGCGAAGGTGATGATCGGGGTGGTAATCCTTCTGGTCATTGCCGATGTGGCGGCGCGAAACTTCGGTTTGCGCGCCATGACCTGGGCGATATCGGCGACGGAATACAGCCTGCTTTACATCACCTTTCTGTCGATGCCCTGGCTGGTCCGCATCAGGGGTCATGTCTTCGTAACCTTCCTGCGCGCGTTGTTCCCACCGAAGGCGCAGCGCTTGCTGGAGACATTGGTTTACCTCACCTGCCTCGGGCTTTGCCTTTATCTTGGCTATGTCGCCTTCGATCAGATGATGGCGGCAATCGCGAAGCGCAGCTTTGAAAGCCGCACTTTTGACATGCCGAAATGGGCGATCTATCTGCCTGTTTTTCTTGGCTTCGCACTTTCGGCCGTCGAATGGCTGCGCTTTCTGCTTGCGCCCGTCTCGATCTATGATGCCGGGCCACTGGATGCCGAGGGGCTGTGATGGACTGGCTTTATCCCTTCGCGGTGCTGGTCGGGACGGTCATCACGCTTATGGGGCTGGGTCTGCCAGTAGCCTTTGCGTTCTTCGCGACCAATATCGCGGGCCTCATGCTGTTTTTTGGCGGCGTCCGCGGGATTGAACAGATGGTGTCCAACTTCTCGGAGGCGGTTGGCACATATGCCTTGGCGCCCTTGCCGATGTTTCTGGTGATGGGCAGCCTGTATTTCCGGTCGGGGCTGGGCGAGCGGGTGATCCACGCGCTTGATCTTGTCGTCGGGAACCTGCGCGGGCGGCTGTCCTATGTCGTCCTTGGGGCGGGCGCGATCTTTGCGGCATTGTCGGGGTCGAGCCTGGCAAATGCCGGCATGATGTCATCGCTGATGGCGCCAGAGATGACAAAGCGAAGATACAAGCCGCATATGGCTTACGGGCCTGTTCTGGGCGCGGGGAACCTTGCGGTCATCATCCCGCCCTCGACGCTGGCGGTGCTTCTGGGCTCTCTCGCGCAGATAGATGTCGGCGCGCTTCTGATCGCGGGGATCATGCCGGGGCTTGTGCTGACGACGATGTTCTGCGGCCTGATCTGGTTTCAGACGCGTATCGACCCGGACGCCGCGCCGCAATATCCCGTGCCGCAGATCGCGGGTCGCCAGAAGCTGAAGGCCGTGATGGTCAATATCGTTCCGATGTCCTTTCTGGTCTTTACGGTCGTCGGCACCATCATCATGGGCATCGCCACGCCCACAGAATCCGCGGCCCTTGGATGCGCCGGGGTCTGTCTGCTGCTGGTCATATACCGCAAGTTCAGCTGGGGCGTCGTCTGGCGGTCGCTGGACGATGCGATGAAAGTGACCGGCATGACGTTCCTTATCATTTCGGCCTCGATGACGTTTTCGCAGGTCTTCGCGTTCTCGGGCGCGTCGAACGGGTTTATCCAGTCGGTGATCTCGCTTGATCTGGGGCGTTACGGGATCATTCTGCTGATGGTGTTCACGCTTCTGATCCTGGGGATGTTCATGGATCAGGTTTCGATGATGCTGATTACACTTCCGATCTTCATGCCCTTCGCTGCGCAATACGGTTTCGATACAGTCTGGCTCGGCCTGATCCTTTTGCTCGCGATCGAGGTCGGGCTGGCGACGCCGCCCTTCGGGCTGTTGCTTTATGTTGTGCTGGGGGCCTCTGGCGGGGATATGAAGCTTGCGACGGTTGCGCTGGCGGCGCTGCCATATGTGCTGCTGACACTGGTGCTGATCGCGTTGGTGGTGGCCTTCCCGCAGCTTGCGCTGTGGCTGCCGAGCCTGATTTGAGCATGACGGTCGCGCTGATACTCACATGGGATGGCGATGCGGCGCAGCTAACGACGACGCGGCTTTCGGCGGTTCTTGCGTCGGTGCCGGGTCTGCGGCGTGCCCTGCTGCACCGGCCCGCCGACTGGCCGGAACAGGAGGCGAGAGCGCCCGCCCTTGTGCTGCAACTGGAATTCGACGCGCTGGCTTCGCTGCAGGCTGCCTGCGCGGCGGAGGGCGACCTGCAGGTGTTTCCTGAATTGCTGAGCGGGATGGAACCTGCCAGCCAGCAAGCTTTCCGTCTGCGCCGATACGTGACGCCGGAACCGGCTGGCCGCGTGTCCTACCTCGTCCACTATCCCGGCCCCGCGCTTAGCGCGAGCGATTGGCTGGACCACTACGCCAGCCACCATATTCCGCTGATGCAGAAACTGCCCGCGCTGCGAGAGATGGAGATGCTGACCCCGATTGATCACGTGTCGGCACTGCCGTTCCCGCAGGCAAATCACATGCAACGCAACCGCGTGGCCTTCGACAGCCTGTCCGCGCTTGCCGCCGCGCTGCGCTCGTCCGTGCGCGACGAGATGCGTGCGGACGTCGCCGAATACCCGCCATATCGTGGCGGCGTATTTCATTTCGCCATGCAGACCGGGCAAATCGTCCCGGCCAGAAAGGAGTCCTCAGATGTCGCCTGAAACGCTGATCTACACCGCCGAAATGGTTTCGACCGCCGGTCGCGACGGACGCTCGAACCGACCAGATGGAAGCTTCCCGCTGAAGTTGACCGTTCCTGAGGCACTGGGCGGACCGGGGGGCGAGGGCACCAACCCGGAAGAGCTGTTTGCCGCCGGATATTCCGCCTGTTTTATCGGCGCGCTTAAAGTGGCGGGCCGGCAAGCGAAACAGCCGGTGCCGGAAGATGTGCAGGTCACGGCCAAGGTCGGTATCGGCAAGGTCGAAACCGGGTATGGGCTGGCGGTCGAACTGATCGTCGATCTGCCCGGCATGGACCGCGACACGGCGCAGTCGCTGATCGAACAGGCGCACCGGACCTGCCCGTATTCCAACGCCACGCGCGGGAATATCGACGTGAAACTGACACTGGCCTGACCCGATGCGCATCTGGTGGCAAAGCTTCATAGACGCGCAGTCGAACCCGGATTACATGGCGCGGCTTTCGGCCTATCTGAACGAGATCGCGTCGCCGGGGACCGAGGTTTTGCTGCGCGGGATATCTCCGCCGGACCGCGATTTCAGCCGGCTGTCAGAGTTTCGTTGCGCCATTCAGGCCATCGACCAGGCGCTTGATGCGGAGGCAGAGGGCTTTGACGCGGTCGTCCTTGGTCATTTTCAGGACCCCGGCCTGATGGAACTGAAATCCGCTGTCTCGATTCCCGTGATCGGTGTGGGCGAGGCAAGCTTGCACATGGCAGCCCAGCTTGGTCGCCAGATCGGGCTTGTGACGCTCGACCAGACTTTCCGGCATCTGCATCACGAGCAGGCCGATCTTTACGGGCTTGGTGGGCGGGTGACGCATATCGCGGCGCTGAACCTCGCGCCGCAAGATTTCGCGGGCGCTTTTCGTGGTGACAGCGCGGCCCGCGACAGCATGATCGCGGCGCTGCAGGGTATCGCCGCCCCGATGGTCGCTGCGGGGTGTGACGTTGTCGTGCCGGCCGGCGTGCTGCCGGGGTTGCTTATCAGCGCCGAAAAAGGGCTTTGCGTCGATCATGCCCCCGTCGTCAATTGTGTCGCGGTCGCGCTTTTGCACGCGGAAATGCAGGTCAGGCTGCACCGGATAAGCGGGCTCGGTCCCAATCGAGGGGCGTTTTGCGCCCATGCTGGCCAGCAGGCGATTGCCGATTTCCGCGCTTTGCTGGTGCGGCACGCGACCGCAAAGGAGCCACCGCAGTGAACCGGATCGACAAACTGAAGGCAGAATTTCCCCCAGCGGACCGCGTATTGCCGCGCCTGCTGATAGAGCGTGATGCGCAGCTTGGTGACGCTCCGCTGTTTTCCTGCGGCGACAGCAGTCTGAGCTATCGCGAGACGCGGCAGGCGGCGGCGCGCAATGCTGCGGCGCTTGCTGGTGCAGGCATCGAACAGGGCGACAGGGTCGCGATCCTGTGCGGCAACCGCGCCGAGTTCATGCCGATTTTTCTTGGATGCGGCTGGATGGGCGCGGTGTCGGTGCCGATCAACACGGCGTCGCGTGGTTTCCAGCTTCAGCATATTCTGTCGAATTCCGGCGCGAGGCTGCTGGTGATCGAACACAGCCTGCTGGACGCCTTGGACGGGCTGGAACTGGATCAGCTTGCGCTGGAAAGGCTGTGGGTGATTGGCGAGGGGTCATTGCCGGAACAACCCGGCCTGATCGCGGAAAGGATGCACGTGACCGAAGCCGAGGCCGCGCCCGGCGCGATCCGGCCAAGCGATCCGCTGACGATCCTTTACACGTCCGGCACGACGGGGCTGTCGAAAGGTGTCGTCTGCCCTCATGCGCAGTTCTTCTGGTGGGGTGTTTACACCGGCGACATGCTTGGGCTGCGGGCAGGCGATGTGCTGCACACGCCCCTGCCCCTGTTTCACACGAATGCCCTCAACTGCTTCTTTCAGGCGCTTCTGAATGGTTGTCAGCAAGTGGTCGAGCCGAAATTCTCGGTCTCGGGGTTCTGGAAGGCGATGACGGAATCGGGCGCGACCGTGACCTATGTCCTTGGCGCGATGGTTCCGATGCTTCTGTCGCGCCCCGCCTCGCCCGACGAACGTGGCCACCGCATCCGCGTCGCGCTGGCGCCGGGCGTGCCGGCGCCGGCAGCCGAAGCGTTCACAAAGCGCACCGGGATCGTCCTGCTGGACGCATATGGGGCGACCGAAAGCAATGTCGTGATCGGCAGCCGGATGGACGAAAACCGGCCCGGCTGGACCGGCTTTCTGCTTCCCGGTTTCGACGTGCGGATTGTCGACGAGGCCGACAACCCTCTGCCAGATGGCGAGGCAGGAGAGCTGGTGATTCGCGCTGATGAGCCTTTTGCGATGTCGCTTGGCTATTTCGGGATGCCCGAAAAGACCGTGGAAGCATGGCAGAACATGTGGCTGCATACTGGCGACCGGATGCTTCGTGCGCCGGATGGGTGGTTTCGGTTCATTGACCGGATGAAGGACGCGATCCGCCGCAGAGGAGAGAATATTTCATCCTACGAGGTCGAACAGGTGCTTGCCTCTCACCCGGCGGTGGCCGAGGTCGCGGTCTTTCCGGTGGCGTCCGAATTGGCCGAGGATGAGGTGATGACCACGATCATCCTTCACGACGGGGCCACGGTCACGCACGAAGAAATCCTGCGTCACTGCGAGGGCAAGATGTCATATTTTGCAGTGCCGCGCTTTGTCGAATTCACCGACGAACTGCCCAAGACCGCCAACGGCAAGGTGCAGAAGTTCAGGCTGCGCGAACGCGGTGTCAGCGATGCGACCTGGGACCGCGAGGCAGCGGGGATCAAGCTGCGGCGCTAGCCCGCTTTTGGCGAGGAATTGCGCCCGTCGGCTGGCGTGGGCCGCGTCGACCGCGCAGCGCGACGGCACAGAAACCGGCAATCTTTGACCGATTGAGGGATGCACGGGCAATCCCCGCTTGCCTGTGCTGTGATTTGGCTGCATTAGCGGCCGGATTGCCGAGGGTAGTGATGGCGAGTTTTAAGCTTTGGATCGGTGCATCGGCCGCCGACACGATAACACGCCTTGCCGTGCAGCTTGGCAGCACGATGGTCGTGGCACGCCTGCTGACCGCCGAGGAATTCGGCTTGGCCAGCCTTGTTCTTGGCGTGACGACGATCATGTCCGCCTTTATCGGCCTGCCGTTCGAGGAATCGCTGGCGCAGAGGCGCAAGCTTTACACGACCCATCTGGAAACTGCGCTTTTCGTGTCCGCGGTGCTGACGGTCATCTGCGTTGGACTTTCCGCACTTTTCGGGCCGGTGGTCGAACATTTCGCGAAGGCACCGGGCTTCGCCGTCGCGCTCGTCATCTCCAGCCTGTTGCTTTTCGCGCAAGGGCCGGGATCGGTCGCGCGCGCGATCGCGAGAAGGCACAGGCGATTCGTCGATCTTTCGACCAGCAATGCGCTCAGCACCGTTCTGGCCTGCGCCGTCGCGGTTCTGGCGGCCTTCGCGGGCTGGGGTGTCTATGCGCTTCTTCTGCAACGTTTGTTGCCGAACGTCTTCTATCCTGTCCTTGCGCTTGGCATTCTGAAGTGGCGCGGCCAGCGGATCTGGGTTCCGATGCGCTGGCATGGCGTCCGCTTCCGCGAGCTGTTCCGTTTCTCGTGGCTGCATCTTGCCGATGTGCTGGCGACGAATGCAGGGCCGGCGGCGCTGTCCTTCCTGATTAACGGCTTTTTCGGGCAGGCGATTCTGGGCATGCTGAATATTGCCTTGCGTATCGTTGATCCGCTTCGTTCAGCCTTGCTGAGCGTCGGGCACAACCTTGTGTTTTCGGTGCTGGTGCGGATGCAGAACGACGCGCGCAAGCTGACCACCAAGGCGGCAGAGATTTCCACCGGCGTCGCCTTCGTTGTCGTGCCCGCCTTTGTCGGGTTGGCCGTAAGCTCTCCGGTTCTGCTGCCGATGCTGGTCGGGCCGGGCTGGGAAAGCTCTATCCCGCTGTCGCAGCTTTTGTGCCTCGCGGTCGCCTTCTCGTTCCCGTTCAACTTCTACTTTTCGGGGTATTCTGCGCTTGGCAGGCCGGAATTCGGCCTGTTCGGCAGCCTGTTCTCGCTGATCGCGATGGTGCTGATCTTCGTGGTCGCGGCGAAACTGGGCATTCCGAATGTGGCGGGAATCGCCTTCGTCAGCTACGAAGTCGCGAAGGTCATCGCGGCGCTGATATTCGCGGTACCGGCATCGGGGCGCAGCCTGTGGCCGCCGCTGAATCAGCTTCTGCGCATCTGGATCGGCGCGCTGATTATGGCGGGCGTGATTCAATGGTTGTTTTTCAGCGGCACCCCGGCACAAGTTTCGGTTGTAAATCTGGTAGCCATTGTCTTGTGCGGTGTGATCGTATATCCGCTCGCCATGCTGGTGGTGTGTCGGCGTTGCCTGATGCAATTCCTCCAGCTTATGCGCGGTAACTAGTCCAGAGCCCCAAATTGCTTGCCTTCGTCCTTTCCGAGGATCATCAGTATGCCGTCCGCGATGTGCTTGAGACACGTCCGCACGGCCTGCATAAACGCATCTTCATCCTCTCCTACACCGAATTCCTGTCACTGCCGGAACTGCCTGTCGCGACGTATCTGTTTCTGGATATCGAGCGCCTGACGCCGCCGAAATATGCGGGCAGCATCGCGCGGCTGGATGCGCTTCTGGAAAAGCGCCCTGATCTGCGGGTTCTGAACCGCCCTGACCAGATCGTTGACCGTATGGAAACGATGAGCCGGCTTCACGCCGCAGGCATCAACGAATTCCGCCTCGTTCCCATTGATACGCCCGCATCCGAACTTCGCTTCCCGGTTTTCCTGCGCGGTGTACAGGATCATGAGGGCCCGAAATCCCAGCTTTTGCATAACGCCGATGAACTTGCGGCGGCCATCGCTGCGCTGCCTTCGCCGCGCGGCTACGGGATTACCGAATATATCGACGCGCGGAACGCTGACGGCCTGCATGAGAAGCGGTCATATATGCGCATCGGCGACCGGCTGTTCCCGGCGGCGCGCGATGTCAGCCTGCACTGGGTCTGCAAGGGCGAGTATACCGATCCGGCGGGTGTGCCCCAGCCGGAAGAGGAAATCGCCTTCCTGCGCGGCGAGCAGGATATGGAGGTCATGCGACGCGCCTTTGACGTGGCCGGGATTGAATACGGGCGTGCCGACTATGCTGTCGTCAACGGCCATCCGCAGATTTTCGAAATCAACACAAACCCCTGGCTGGAGCCGCCCGAGAATGTGCCTGCCAAGGCCCGGCGCGGCGCCCAGCTTATCATCGACAACTATCTGGACGGACTTACCGCGCTGGATACGAAGTCCGGTATTCCGCGGCCTGAATGGGTTGCGGTGCCGGGCGCGCTGACACTGCCTGCGCGCATTCTTCAGCGCCGGTCGCTGGTTCATAAGGTGCTGCGCGTGTTCGGGCGTCTTCACTGGGAAACGCGCGTCATGGGCCGTTTGCGCAGAATGCGTATTCTCTGACGCGACCATTCTGTTTCCGGTTCCGCGGATAGCGAGAGGAGATTGCCATGCAACTCGATCGCAGGTCTTTCGGGCTTGGTGCGGTGGCACTTTTGACCAGCAGCGTCTGGCATTGCAGCAGCGCGTCTGCGCAGGCGGTTCTGCCCGAAGCACCGGTTTCGTCCGGCACGCCCGGAATCGCCGTCGGGATGAACAGCTATCGCAATCGGGACGAGGCGGATCTGCGCGCCGAATTCGCCGATTACGTGACCCTTGGCGTGCGCTGGCTGCGTACGGACCTGTATTGGGCCGATGTGCAGGCTAACGGTCCGGGCGCCTATGATTGGTCCGAGTTTGACCGGATCGTCGATCTGTCAGCGGAATATGGCATCCAGCTTCTGCCGGTTGTCGGCACCACGCCCGGTTGGGCAAAAAAGGATCAGCAGGGCGCGTCGACGCCGGCCAATCCCGAAAGCTTCGGCCGCTTCCTGACGGCTGCGGTGCAGCGCTATCGCCCGCGTGGGATCCGGGTCTGGGAGATATGGAACGAGCCCAACCTTGCCGGAAACTGGCCACCCAATCCCGACCCAGCTGCCTATGCCGAAATCCTGATCGCGGCCCATAAGGCAATTAAAGAGCAGGACCCCGGCGCGACGGTGATTCTGGGCGGTATGGCCGCGGCACGCTGGACCGGCCCGCCGTTCGACATCCAGCACTATACCGCCCCCGCCTTTCTGGAAGCGGTTTACAAGGCTGGCGGCGGGGACGCGTTCGACGCCGTCGGTTATCACCCCTACAGCTATCCCGATGCGCCCGATCCCGATTGGCGCTGGAATGGCTGGGGCATGATGAGCGGTCCGCTGCGCAACGTGATGCAGCGGCATGGCGACGAGAAAAAGAAAATCTGGATAACCGAGTTCGGCGCGCCGACCAACGAGGGCGAAGGCGGCGTCAGCGAGGATGAGCAGGCGCAATACTTGCGCGACGCGGTGAAGCTAGCGCGCGATTCGGACTGGTCTGGGCCGCTCTTCTGGTATGCATTTCGGGACGTTGGCGGCGACATCGGCGATAATGAGCTATGGTTCGGTATTCTTGATGAAAATTCTCGGCGAAAACCTGCTTGGGATGCGTTTCAGGAAAGTTTTAAGCATAATCCTGTGGGGGGCGAGTAGCGACACAGTCTAGGGTTGTGGCTGAATCCGGGACGAAACACCGGATGGACTTCAACCAGAACGGATAGTGATACTATGGCTGTTAGCAAAGTGACTCCGGGTCAGCTCGGCATGGCGACCCCTTTCGGCGAACTGCTGGGCAGTTCGAACGCGGAAATGCAGGCGGAACTTGCAGATTACGCAAAGCTTGGCGTCGATTGGGTTCGGCTCGACATTCACTGGGATCTCGTGCAGCCCAAGGCGAATGGCAGCTATAACTGGACGCTAGTCGACCGGGTTTTTAACGCCATTGACGCGGCGGGCATGGAAGTGGTCGCGGTTCTGAATAACGTGCCGTCATGGCTGGATGACACGCTGTCGGACGCGGCATCCCAGAAGGCGCTTGCAGATTTCGCCAAGGCCGCGGCCCAACGCTATGGCGACAAGGTCAACTACTGGGAGATTCTGAACGAACAGAACAAGCACGGCGTCGATCCCGCAGACTATACGGCGGCGCTGAAGCAGACTTACACGGCGATCAAAAGCGTCGATGCCGACGATACCGTGATTACCGGCGGTCTGGCGGCGGTGCCATCGACCGGGAACGGAATGTGGGGTGCGGTCGACTATCTGAAGCAGATCTATGCCAATGGCGGCGGCGATTACTTCGACGCGGTCGGCTATCATCCCTACACCTATCCGCTGACCCCGAAAAACAACGCCTCCTGGAACGGCTGGGAGATCATGGAAACAGGTATTCGCGGCACGATGGTTGCCAATGGCGATTCCGACAAGCAGGTCTGGATGACCGAAATGGGCGCGCCGACCTGGGGCAACAAGGTCACCGTGACCGAGGCGGAGCAGGCGCAGATCCTGAGCGAAGCGGTGGAACTGGCGAAATCATACGACTGGGCTGGCCCGATCATGTGGTTCAGCTATCAGGACTCGGCGCTGGATACCGGGTTCGGCCTGCTGGATTCATCGGGCAACCAGAAGCTTGCCTATTCGACCTTCCGCACGCTCGGGAATCAGGACAACGACGTATCGTCCGTCAGCGCCCAGCCCATCGTGGTCGATATCATCGGAACGATGAACGGCGAGACATTGAACGGCACCGATGACGACAATCGTATCGACGGCAAGGGCGGCAATGACTATCTGCGCGGCCATGGCGGCAACGACACGCTTTTCGGCGGTGCCGGTGACGATCAGATCGGCGGCGGGGCCGGCAATGACAAGATCTATGGCGGTGCCGGCAATGACGCACTGGCCGGTGGTGACGGGGCTGACACCTTCATTTTCGAAGGCAATGTGGGCTATGACCGGATCACCGATTTCGACCAGAGCGAGAATGATCTGCTGGACATCTCATCCTTTGATGCCAATTCGCATGTCGCCGGAAACCAGTCCTTCACCTTCATCGGGGGCAGCTACCTCAGCAAGGCCGGGCAGGTAGGGGTCTATATCGACAAGTCGAACGGCTATACCTACGTGCAGGGCGACACGAACGGCGATGGGAAGTACGATTTCAGCATCAGACTGAACGGGGTCTATAACATCACCGCCGACGATCTGATCCTGTAGCAAGCGCGCTAAAACGGGCCGGGTTTATTGCGACAGAAGCTCGCGATAAAGCCCGGCCATTTCCTTTGCCATACGTTCCGCCGTGTAATGGGCGCGGTATCGCTCCAGCCCATGCCGACCATATTCGGTCAGATCCTGGTCGCTCGTCTCGCGGATCATCCTGACGATCTCATCGGGCCGATCGGGGGTGAAAAGCCGCCCAGTCTCGCGGTCCAGAACGATATCCTGCAGCCCGCCGACGCGGCTGGCAAAGACCGGCAGCCCGGCCTGCATCGCCTCGACCGCGACAAGTCCGAAGCCCTCCCAGCGGGACGGCATCAGAAGCAGGTCGGCGCGGCGATAAAGGGCGAAAACCTCGTCCCTCGGCTGCCACCCGAGAAGTTCGATATTTCCCGGAAGATCAGGCATCTCGTCCGACGACACGATGGCGCTGCCGACTGCCACACCACGCGCCTCGTCGCCAAGCTGGCGCATCACCTCGACAAAGGTGTCGAAACCCTTCTGGCGATCAAAGCGGCCCGCAAAGGCGATCATGCGCGGCGCGCCCGGCTGGGGCGGGGTGGGTTCGTGCAGAATGTCGCGAGGACTGATTCCATTGTCGATCACGGTAAGCCGTTTGTCGGCGATGCCGATATCCAGCGCCGCCTGACGTTCGTATTCCGAAATGCAGACGATGCGGTCCGTCACAAGGCTGAGCGCGCGTTCCACAAGTGCCGTTCCCCGCTGCATCTTCCGGCTGCCCTGGCGCGAAAATGCCCAGCCATGGGGGCAGTAAACAACCTTGGTCCCGCGCGGGATCAGCGGTGACATTCCGCGGATCGCGGCACCGGCGAAGGTGGAATGAATATGCAGGATCTCGGGGCGCCTTTCCCGCAGGTGGCGGATCGTGCGCCGCGCCAACCCGTACAGGTCGCGGGCAGAGCCGCGTTTCATCGGAAATCCGATGATGCGGAAATTCGGCCCGTGCAACTGCTCAAGCGCGGGAAGGTTGATCTCAGGTGTTATCAGGTCGATCTGCGTGTCAGGCATCCCTTCGATCTGGGCCGCGACGAGTTCTTCCAGATAGGACACGACGCCGCCGAGCGGCGCCTCGGTCACGTGAACGATACGGGTCGGTGTCTTGCCGTCAGCTTCTGCCATGACGCACCTTCACGATTGAATCGCGCAGACGGCGATAGGTTGCAGGTGCCAGGCCGCGAAACAGGATTGCCGCCGCGCGTTTCGACGAAAGCGCCCCGGTTGCCACGGCGCGCCGCAATATGGACATGGCCTTGCGCGGTTTCGCGCGGGCGATCTCTGGCACGAGGAAACGCGCGAGAAAGCCGCTTTCAGCTTTGGGCGTCAAGCGCGGGGCCTGCTGCCGCGCCCAATCCGCCACCTCCTCGGGGCGGGTGGTGTAGGACAGTCGCCCCTCTGCCTGTTCGTCATACCAGATGACCAGTGGTTCGGGCAGCATGTGAAATTTTGCCCCTGCTTCTTCCAGCCGCAGGCACAGGTCGAGGTCTTCGAGGCAGCGCAGACTGGTGTCGAAGCTGACCTGTGCGAAAAGTCCGCGAGGCACAACCAGAGTCGAGGTCTGCATCAGCCCGTCGGCGGCAAAAAGATAGTCGCCAACAGGCTCATTCGGGCCGATTGCACGGTCAGGTTTGACCATGCGGTTTTCGTCGCTGCGATGAAAGTATAGCGGCGAATACCAGACCGCAGGCGCCCCGCCCGGCGTTGCCATGATTGCCGCCCTGACCCGTGCAAGCTTGTCGGGCAGGAATTCGTCATCCGAATCCAGAAACGCGAGATAATCGCCGCGGGCTTCGGCCCCGCCCCGATTGCGCGCTGCCGACGCGCCCGCATTTGCCTGCCGGACGACCCGAATGCGGGGGTCCCCGACAGCCTCTGCCGCCTCGGCCGTGGCGTCCTTTGATCCGTCATCAACCACAACGATTTCGAAATCCGGGTCGGTCTGTGCCAGACAGGATTGAAGCGTACGTCCGATTTTGTCCGCGCGGTTATAGGCCGGTATGATGATCGAGAAATAGGGCCGCTTCGCTGCGACGTCGTGGCTTTGCTGGGCTTCTGTCATCGGGCGTCCATCGAACAGGTCAACTCGGGAAATGCGGTCCCTGTCTGTCCAGCAGGGTCGCGAAGGTCGGCGCATCCTAGATTTTGCAGCCCGCGCTGCAAGACGATTCCGGCGAAACGCCGCCAGACGGCGGGTTTGCGCCCCGCCGGGCTTGCGACCTTGATGGAACTCGGGCAGGGGAAGCGGGTTCGTATCCAGTTCTATCAGCCGGGACAAATTCATGGATGATACATTTCTGCTTTCGGTCGTGATCCCAAACCGCAACCGCGCCGAATCGCTGTTGCGGGCCGTCCTGTCGCTTCGGGACCAGACAGGGGACGAGATCGAGATCATCGTCGTCGATGACTGTTCCGACACAGATCTTTCGGCTGAATACGCGTTGCTTGAATCGATGGGGGTGCGCGTTCTTCGTCAGGACCGGCATCTGCGCGGCTCGGCCGCGCGAAATCGCGGCGCGGCTGAGGCGCGGGGCAGCCATATCAGCTTTCTGGATTCAGACGATCTTTGGCTTCCGGGGCGGTATGACCGGATCAAGACCTTCTATGCCGACCCGGCAAATGCGCGGAAGGTGCTGGTCAGCGGCGCAGTTCTTCATGTCGATGGAGAGATACGGCCGTCGGTTCAGCCCGAATGGCCGGAAGGTTCGTCGCTGGTCGAGTATGTCTATCGCGATGGCGGCAGAATACAAACCTCGATGCTGACGATGCCCGCCGAAATCGCGCGCGAATATCCGTTCGACGAAAGCCTGCGCGTCAATCAGGATACGGACCTTGCGATGCGCCTTGATCGTGGTGGCATCGGTTTCGTCATCTCGCCCGAACCGGCCCTCGCGAAAGAAGAGACGCCGCGCAAGGACCGCCTGACCACCGGGCACGAAACGATTGACCTGTCCTATGACTGGTTCCGCCGCGAAAACCACGATTGGTCGGGTGCCGCAAAAAGTGGTTACTATCTGCAGGACCGGGTGTGGCGGCTGGCGGATGCCGGCAGGCGGCGCGAGGCGTTCGTGGCGCTGATGCGCACGCTTTCGCCGCCGGTGGCCCCGCGCGAAACCGTGCGCCGCGGGATCAGCATGCTGCTTGGCGAACGTGGCTATGCGCTGCTCAGGCGAGGGTATCGCAAGGCTTCGGGCGACGCCGATGCGCCCCGCGAGGGAAGCGATATCCTTGACCGCTGGAACCGCCTTGACCGTGAAGCCGTTGCGCTGGCGGAATCGGCCCGTGAAAGCGGGGCCGCGCAGCCGACCTGACGCCGAAAACTGCACGAAAAGGGACAAAGAGCAGACGAAAATCCGCTTAAAGCTGCCGAAACGCCGCGTTTCGTGAAGTTTAACGGTTTTCGCTTTCTCGACCTCGGGCATGGATCGGGTTAAGAGAATTGCGTCAGCGCCTGACCGCGCGGACGCTGTTGGTGTTGAAAGGTGACTGGTTTGGGCCAGAAAGATTTGTGTTTGACGATCCGGCATCGCTGTCCTGCGGGCTCTGCGCTTGATGGCCACGTGACTGGTAACGTGTCACCCCCTCGGAAAGGCAGATGATGCGCGCAGCCCCTGACTCATTCACGTTCTGGGACATTTTCGTCGTTCTATGGCGCAATCTTCTGATTGTTCTGTTGCTTGCCGCTCTTGGAGGCGCTGGCGCCTACTATGTTGCGGGGACGATGCCAGACCGGTATTCCGCGACGGCGCAGCTTATCTCGGACGCCGGACGATCCGGCCTGATCACGGTCGATGACCAGACGCCCGACCAGTTCGGCGAGGCGAGCGCGACGGCAACCATCGTCGAAAGCATTCATACCCCGGTCGTTCTGGAACATGCGCTGCGCAAGATGTCGCCAGAGGTTCTGGATCAGCTTGCCGTTTCGGCGAATGTGCCGACGCCGGTCGGCGATCTGGACAGCCTGGACGAGGAAACGCACCAGTCATTGCTGCGCACCCTTCGCCAGAATCTGGAGGTCAATAACAGCGGTCGCTCCTTCGTGATCTCGTTGAGTTATGGCGCGGAGCAGCCTGAATTGACCGCAGGCGCGGCCAATGCGGTCGCGCACGGATATCTCGATTACCGCGAGGAGATGCGCAACGAGGTCTATTCGCAGATGCTCGACAATCTTTCCGGTCAGATCGTGCAATTGACCGATGGGCTGGAAAGCTCTGAAATCACCGCCCAGACGATGCGCGAGAAGCTTCGTCTTCTGGGGCAGCGGTCGGATGTCTGGGCGTCTAACCAGCAGGATGAAGCGATTGCGGAAAACGCCTCGATCTATGCGCGCCAGCGCGAGGCGGAACGTGAGGTTGATGCCACCGCGCGCGTCTATGAGGAGCTGCTTCTGGAACACCGCCAGATCCAGAGCCGTATGGGCGAGCCCGAAATCGCGGTTCAGCTATTCTCGCCCGCCGTTGTGCCCACCCGGCCAAGCGGTTTCAACATCAAGCCTATCCTTCTGGTGCTCGGGGTGTTCACGGGCTTTTTGCTGGGCCTGTCAATCGGGTTGATCCGCGATCGGCTGCGCCGCAACCGGAACGCGCGTCGGCTGCAGGAGGCGGGGGCATGATGGACGATACTGCGCCACTCCCGGCCGATACCGGCGCCGCGCGGCCCGATATCTGCGTGCTGATCCCGGTCTTTCGCGATCAGCAGGGCCTGACTGAGACGCTTCGCATTCTGGAAGCAGAAACCTTCCCCTTCGACATCGTCGTGGTCGATGACGGCTCTCCGGAAGTCATCACCGCGCCCGAGCAGGTTGGCAACCACAGGTTGAAACTTCTGCGGCTGGATCGAAATCGTGGCATCGAGCACGCACTTAATGCGGGTATCGAGGCGATCTTCGAAGCCGGCTATCGCTACATTTCGCGTCTGGATTGTGGCGATATTCCGCTTGAGGGCCGGTTCGAGAAGCAGTTGGCCTTCATGGAGGAGAACCCCGATGTCGGGATTCTGGGCACCTGGGCGCGTTGTGTAAACGATGATGGCGAATACCTGTTCACTTTGCGTTTCCCCACCGACTTTCAAGCGATGAAGCGCAGGCAGCGATATGTCCCGGCCATGCTGCATCCGACCATAATGATTCGCAGCGCTGCGCTGAAGGATATCGGCGTCTATTCCGACAGCTTCAGAACCGCAGAGGATTATGATCTGTTCGTCCGCATGGCCCGCAAGCACCGGATCGCGAACCTTCCCGAGGTGCTGACCCAGTATATCGTCAGCGAAACCGGCACCACGGCCGCGAAGCGCAAACGCAACCTCGTGTCACGGCTTGGCGTCCAGCGTGCCTATTTCGGCTGGGCCGATCCGCATGCCTATCTGGGTGTCGCGCGGACGCTGGCATTCATGGCGATTCCGTTCGACTGGATGACTGCGGTGAAGAAGAAGGTCTGGAAATGACCCAGACTGCGGGGCGGATGCTGCCCCGTCTTATGGTCATTCTGCTGATCGTTTCGACGGTCTTCAATGACCTGAGGCCGCTTCTGCCTTTGGGCGAACTGGCGAAGGACGGATTCAGCTATCTGTTCCCGGTCGCCTTCCTGCTTTTCCTGCGCCGGCCAGGGCAGATCGCCCTGCCGACCGGCTTCACGATAATCTTTCTGGCCTTCATTGCGACCATCGTCATCAGCGTCGCTATCAACTATGGCGAGGTTTCGACCGCGCATTTCAAGGGTCGCAGCGGGATGAGCAGGGTCATCACGCAAGGCATGTCAGTGGCCCTTGGCGCAATGGTCGTGATGGTGTTCTACAACCTCTCGCGCTATGACCAGCTTCGCGACATCTCGCGCGGGGCAGAGATCGCGCTTCTGACCATGGCCGCCGTCGGCGTGCTTGAGGTCACATCCTGGTATGGAATCCCCGGCCTGTCGCAGTTTTACGGCGGGCTCTCGCTGCTGGTTCATGCCGAGGTAAACGACTTCTATCCGATCCGCATGCGCATGACTGCCTTCGAGGCGTCCTGGGCCGCTGTGATGATGAGCTTTATCTTCCCGTTCGCGATGACCCGCGCCACCGGAAAGAAGCTGTTCATCTATGCGGGCATCGTCGTCGTGTCGATGTTCCTTGCCCAATCGCGCACGGCGATGCTGGTGATCGGTTTGCAGTTCATGATCCTGATGCTGGCCTTCATGCGTCGCCGTAAGGATCTGCTGCTGCATTGCGTGACGGCATGTTTTGTTCTGGCTTTAGCGGTATTCGCGACACCCGGCGTGCGTGAGAACGTGGTGCTGAAAGTCTCGAACATGATCGAGTATGGCAGCTCGGAAGGCCTGATCGACCCGTCTGGCGGCGATGAAAACATGTCCAATGTGACGCGCCTTGCCGCGGTGCGCGCGGGCATGGCGATGTTCCACGACCGCCCGGTCTTCGGAATCGGCTTCGGTCAGTACGGGTTCAATTACCCCAACTATATCAAGATGGACGACATGCGAAGCTGGGAGGTGCGCAGCTACGTAACCGAGGCGGATATCGAGCTCGGCTGGCCGCCGGTCTATTCGCTGCATGTGCGCCTGCTGGCCGAAGTCGGACTGCTTGGCTATCTGTTCTGGATGCTGGCGATCGTGCCGACGCTGCTGCGCTCTCTGTTCATGGCAGATGGCGCAACGTATCTGGGCAGGATGCACCTTGCGGTGGCCATGACCCTGATCGGCTGGATGTTGTTGGGGGTAAGCATCGACAGCTTCCGGTTCTTCGGCGGCTGGATCGCGCTTGGAGTGGGGCTGGCGCTACCGCGCCCGCCCCGATCTTCTGGGCATCACCGGATTACTTCCCCGTCCGGCGAAGCATCGTAACAACCGTCATCACCATGATGCGCAGGTCTTCCATCAGGGTGATCTCGCGTGCGTAAGCCACGTCCATCTGCACCCGTTCGTCATAGCTGACATCGTTGCGACCAGTGGTCTGCCACGGGCCGGTCAGGCCGGGGCGAAGGCTCAGATACGACGTGGCGTGCTCGCCGTAGCGTGCCAGTTCGTCCTGAACGATGGGGCGCGGTCCGACAAGGCTCATCTCGCCACGCAGCACGTTCAGAAGCTGAGGCAGCTCGTCCAGGCTGGTTTTGCGCAGGAAATTACCGACGCGCGTGATGCGTGGATCGTTGTCCAGTTTCTGGCTTTCTTCCCATTCCGCACGTGCTTCAGGCGACGCGGCGAGCAGGTCGTTAAGACGCTCTTCCGCGTTCATCTCCATCGAGCGCAGCTTGAGGCAGCCGAAGCTGTTGCCGTCTTGGCCCACACGTTTGTGGACGAAAATCGGCTTACCGCGATCATAGAGATAAATTATCGACGCGACCACAACCAGAAGCGGGGTCAAAATTACGAGAGCGAATGCACTCGCAGCGATATCCAGTAACCTTTTGCCGCCATTCCGGTATAGCCCGTCGTCCGGCTGCTGCCGGCGGGAAAGGTTACGCGTGTTACCCGCAGGATGGGTAAGGTATTGATTTTCCGACGTAATCATTCAGATTCACCATCAGTTTCGTGTGTTACTCTGCCACACAGCTCGTTACTTCCGGGCAGCTCCACCCGTTAAGGTTCGTTAACGCCGGTTGGTTCCCCTGTAAAGCGCTGCAGTGCAGCGTTAGCGAATATCAGCCAAACAGATCGGTATGTTTAATTATGGGTAGTTAAAACTATCTGCAGTTGTATTTTGTCGAATATGTTGCAGTTCACGCGCCGGGGGACACAGCGACAAACCGCCCGCTTTCGTGAAGCGGGCGGTTGCGACTAAACCTTCGTTGATTGGTTAAAGGACCGGCCTGTCGGTCGCGTCAGCTCTGCGGATCGTCGGGCGGCATGGCTGCGTCGTTCGCCGAAAGCCCGGCGCGAAGCCGGCGCAGCAGATCGCGCATCATATCGAGGTCATGGCTGTCCAGGCCGCCGAAAAGCCGGTCAACATGCTCCCGGTGCTCGACTGCCGCGGCCTCGAACATCTCCAGCCCCTCGAGGGTGAGCCTGACGGTAATGCGCCGCCGGTCCTCCTCGGAATGTATGCGCGTGACGAGTCCGTCTTTCACCAGCCTGTTCACGACAGTCGTGGCGTTCCCATTCGATATCAGCAGGGTCCGCGAAAGCTCGGTCATCGTCAGCCCGTCGCGCCAGCGGTGCAGCGCGGCCATCACGTCGAAGCGCGGCAGTGTGGTGTCGTGTTCGACCCGCAGGAACTCTCGCAATTCGTTCTCGACCTGGCGGGTGACGCCAAGCATCCTGATCCACAGCCGAAGCCGACGGGTTGCCGCATCGTCGGCGGACTCAGGGGAAACAGCGGCAGCGTCGGTCATGAAAGAACTTCTCAACATATCGGATTGCGCGAACATACAGGCAGTATCTTAACCATAAATATTTCGAGCGCGAAGATTCAACCCGCTCAGATCGGGACGGTGCCGATACTTGCACCGCCGCAGACAAACAGCGTCTGCCCGGTGATGAAGCCCGCATCGGGATCGGCCAGAAACATGAAGGCGCGGGTCACATCATCGACCGTGCCCAGCCGTCCAACCGGGATACGGCGGGCAAGGTCGCTTTCCTGATCGCTGCCCTTGGACACGATGCCCCAGAAATTGTCGGTCAGGATCGGGCCGGGGGCCACCACGTTGACGGTGATGCCATGTTCGGCCAGCTCCAGCGCCCATGTCCGCGCCATGCCGATCATCCCGGCCTTTGATGCCGAATAGGCAGTGCGGGTCTTCGCCCCAAGTGCCGCGCGTGAGGCGTTGAACAGGATTCGCCCAAAGCCGCGCGCCTTCATCGCGGGCAGAAATGCCTGCGTCAGGGACAGCGCCGCGCCAAGGTGAAGCTGGGTCAGCGCCAGCATATCCTCGGGTCGGGCGTCCTCGATCAGGTTCGGCAGGATGATCCCGGCGTTCTGCACGAAATGAGTCACCTGATGGCGTGCGGCGATGTCCGCGCCGGCTTGCGCCACGGCGACCGGATCGGACAGGTCGCAGATGATATGTTCGACTTCAGCCGCCTCGCCCGTATGCCGCGCCAATGAGACGACATGCCAGCCCTTCGCCACCATCGCTGCCGCCAGATCGGCACCGATGCCCTTGTTTCCGCCCGTAATGACGGCTGTGTATTCGGTCATGGCAGCAACTGAATATTGCCGAATGCGGCGTCGCAATTCAGGATATCGACGCGCTTGCCGGCGATGCGGATGCCGTCCGGTGTGGCTTTCAGGTCATGGGTCACCGTCAGCGCCAGCATCTGCTGTTCGTCCAGCCGCGTCTCGACATAGTGCATTTTCGTCACCGCCTTGGCGCTGTGTTCAGTCAGTTCCAGAATGCGGGGGCGGTTCAGCACATGATGGCAGCGGCTTTTCGGCTTCTGGCTGAATGTGCGCGCGCCGGCCAGCCGTTCGATCCGCAGGCGCAGCATGAAGTTGTCTTCATACAGCAGCGAGGTTTCATTGATCGGGTCCTGCTGGTTCCAGTTCAGCGGCATCCAATAGACCGCGTCGGGCAGCCACAGGTCCAGCCATTCGTGAAACTGGCCCTCGTCCAGCATCCATGCCTCGTCATAGATGAAATCGGTGACCTCCTCGCGGTTCATGCCGCACCCCCCAGCATGAAGCGTTTCCATGCGTCGAACTGGTTGCGCATCTGGCGTTCGGTGGTGCCGTTCAGCTCGGCCGTTTCGGTGAAATCCTCGCCGTCTTCGTACAGCCGCTGGATGTTCACAAATTCCAGCCCGTCCGACATCAGCCCTTCCTGCGCGCGTTCGTACATTTCCAGATCGTCATGCCCCACCATCGAGGTTGGGGCGTTGATCATCCGGTTATACATCGCCGTGCGGGCGGTCAGTTCGGAAGGCGCGCCATCCAGCGCGAAGATCCAGCTTTCCACCAGCGTCTTGTCGGGACCCAGCGGAATGAAATTCCGCAGCTGCTGGATCGGCCCCTTGATCATGATATTGGGGAAATAGACGGTGTTGTGCCGGTTCTCGCCCAGAATTTCCTGCGCCCGTTCTTCGCCGTAAGCCTCGATCATGGCGTCGTAATAGCCGGGAATGTCCGAATAGTCGGAATGGATCGAGTGATGCACGCCGGTATGGCCATGCCCGTTCGGCCAAGTGCGGATGCCCATGTTTTCAAAGAACTCATAGGGCGACATGAAGGGCGCAATGATCTGCATGGCGGGCGGCGTGGGCGTGCCTTCCGGCTTCTCCATCTCCTCCCAGATCTTCACCGCCGTTCCTGCGCTGGATTCGTGGGCGACCATCGGGTGGCAGGTATCGGTCTGATTTTCGACCAGCATCTTCCAGTTGCATTTGTGCATATAGCGCAGCGGCGCGCCCGCGACGGTCAGTTTCCCCTCGGGCGAGCGATCGACCATATTGTCCAGAGATGACAGGGAATCGCCGAAGAAATCCTCGAAACTGATGCCTTCCTTTGCCAACCGGGCAAAGACGAAGCCGCGATAGTTCCGCATCTCGCCGACATGGGCCAGACCCTTTGCGGCCTCTGTCTCCTCCAGCCCGGTGCCCTCGTATCCCTTCTTCAGTGGGATCGCCAAAAGGCAGCCATCGGTCTTGAAGGACCATGCGTGATAGGGGCAGCGGAAGAATTTGCCGGTATTGCCCGCCTTGTCGATGACGATCTTCGTGCCCTTGTGCGGGCAGCGGTTATACAGAACGTGAATTTCGTTATCGGTATGGCGCACCATCAGCAGCGGCTGGTCGCCGATCTGGGCGGTGATGTAGTCGCCCTTGTTCGGGGTCTGGCTGTCATGGCCGATATAGACCCAGCAATTCGGGAACAGATGCTTCATTTCCAACTGATAGACGTCCGGGCTGGTATAGACATCGCGATGCACCTGCTGGGGGCGGATCAGGTCATCGACGCGGGATTGAAGGTTTTGTTCGGTCATGGCTGTCTCCTTTACAGGTCGAGCTTGAGACGGGGGGAAAGCGCGCGGCTGACGCAGATCTGCATGACCTTGCCGCTGGCGCGTTCATCCTTGGACAGCACCACGTCGCGGTGGTCGGGGATGCCTTCCAGCACCTCGGTCTGGCAGATGCCGCAATCACCGCGCTGGCAGTCATAGATCAGGTCCACGCCTGCGGCTTCCAGCGCCTCGATAATGGTCTGGTCGGCGGGGACGGTGATGATCTGGCCGGTCGAGGCGATTTCGACCTCGAACGGTTTGTCGCCTGCTTCGTGAGAGGCATTTTCGAACAGTTCGGCGTGAAATTGGGTGTCGGCGCGGCCCGCAGCGTCCATTGCGGCGCGGGTGGCATCGATCATCGGTTTCGGGCCGCAGACATAGACATGGGCGGCCGGGTCCAGGTCTGAGATAACGGCGGCCACGTCAAGCGGTCCGCCGTCACGGGTGTCGTGATGGAGCGTCAGCAGGTCGCCATGCGCGGCGGTCAGCCTGTCGGCAAAGGCCGCCGCCTCGGGCGAGCGGCTGGCGTAGATCATCCGGAACGCGCGCCCCTGCCGTGCAAGCGCTGCGGCCATTGAAATCAACGGCGTCACCCCGATGCCGCCCGCCAGCAGCAGGACCGGCGCATCGCCCGGATCCAGCTGAAAGTGGTTCTTCGGCAGGCTCGCGGTGACGCTGTCGCCGGGTTTCAGATCGTGCATGAAGCGCGACCCGCCGGCGCCCGCATCATCGCGCCGAATGCCCAGCACATAGCTGGTGGGCGCGGACGGATCGCCGTCCAGATCAATCAGCGAATAGGCGTTTTCACCGCCATCGGGCAGCGCCAGAATGATATGCGCCCCCGCCTGAAACGGCGGCAAAGTGCCGTCATCGCTGGGGCCAAGTTCGATTTCCCGGATCAGTTCCCCGGCATCTTCGGCGCGCCGGACGATCAGAGTCAAATCAGTCATGCCTTCATCCCTGCTGGGTGTGGGTCATGCAAAACTATCCGTGACGGGTCCGGCTTTCGTCAAGGTTTAAGTTTGAAATAGTGAAAATTCATGTTTTGGCGGCGGCCGTTTGAAATTGGCGCGCCACGCGAACTGCCTTAGGAAGATGCGCAGAGAATGGGGTAGGATATGTCAGAAGACGTTGACTTCGAAGGGTTGCTGTCGCTCTGCAAGCAGCAATTGGACATGCCGGGGCGCCGGATCGTCGCAATCGTCGGTGCACCGGGGTCGGGCAAGTCGACTCTGGTCGAAAAGCTGGCCGAATCACTGGGGGATATTGCTGCGATCCTTCCGATGGACGGGTTTCATTACGATGACGGGCTGCTGCACCAGATGGGACGCAGGCCGTGGAAAGGCGCGCCGGACACTTATGATGTGGGTGGGCTGCGAAGCGCGCTGATCCGTCTGCGCGATCCCGGCGAAGGCGCGGTTGCGGTGCCGGTATTCGACCGCGACCTGGAAATCTCTCGTGGCAGCGCGCGGATCATCCCATCCGAGGCACGGATAATCCTGGTCGAGGGCAACTATCTGCTTCTGAACGACGCGCCGTGGCCCAGCCTGCGACCGCTTTTCGACGTGACCGTGCGCATTGAGGTGCCAGAGGATGAATTGCGCCGTCGCCTGACCAAGCGCTGGGTTGACTATGGCCTGACCGAGGCGGAAATCGCCTTCAAGCTGGATGAGAACGACCTGCCGAACGGGCGCATGGCCGTGAATAACAGCATCTCTCCTGATTATCTTCTGCATCCTTCCTAGGTGCTTCGGATGGTTATTTGAATTCGAAATAGTGAATATTCATATTTTTCTTGCCTGAAATATCAGGCGGTGGCACGGTTGAGTCCGGGAATCGCAGCAACACGCTACGAAAGGAACAATCATGCGACTGACGGGGAAATTCATTCTGCCGGCCATGCTGGCACTGGCCTTCGGGGCGGGTGCCGGCGCGCAAGAGGTGACGTTGCGGCTGTCGAACTGGCTGCCGCCTTCGCATCCGGTGGTCAAGGACATCATGGTCCCTTGGGCCGAACAGGTGTCCGAAGCGACCGAGGGGCGGGTCGCTGTCCAGATCCTTGACGCGCCGCTGGGGCCACCGCCCGCGCATTTCGATCTGGTTGCCAGCGGTGCCGCCGATCTGGGCTTTTCAGCGCACAGCTATACACCCGGGCGGTTCACCCTGACCGAAATCGCAGAACTGCCCTTCCTGACCCCCAGTTCCGAGGCGAATTCGGTCGCGCTGTGGAATGTCTGGTCGAACATGCTGGCCGACAAAGGCGAACATGCCGGGGTCAAGGTGTTGGGCCTGTTTGGCCACGGTCCGGGGCATCTGTTCACTACCGAACGCCCTGTCTCTCCGCTGGACGGCCTGCAAGGCGCGAAAATCCGGGTTGCGGGCGCCGTGACCGATCAGCTGGTGCAGGGGCTGGGCATGGTGTCTGTTCAGGCACCGTCGTCCGAAAGCTATGAACTGCTGTCGAACGGCGTGGCCGACGGGATCGTCTTTCCCTACGAATCCGTGCCTTTCTTCAAGCTGGACGGGCTGGTCAAACACGGCCTGCGCGTGCCGGGGGGGATGTATAACGTATCCTTCTTCTTCGTGATGAATCAGGCGCGGTTCGACAGTCTGTCCGACGCGGATCGGGCGGCCATCGAACAGGTCTCGGGTCAGGCGCTGGCGCGGATGGCAGGCAGGGCCTGGGACGCGGCCGATGCCGCCGGGCTGGCCGCGCTGGAGGGCAAGGTCGCCTTCCACGACGCGACCGAGGAGGAGATCGCGACCTTCAAGGCCGACGCCGACGCGATCTATGACCGCGTGCGGCAGAACTATGCCGCGAAGGGCGTCGATTTCGATGCGGCGCTGGCAATGTTTCAGGAAGAACTGGCGAAGGCGCAGCCATGAAGATCGCCGACCTGCGCCAGCGGGTCGGCACAGCCACGGCGATCATTCTGGGGGTGATGCTGCTGGCGCTGACCTGCATCACCGTGATGGACGTGACCGGACGCTATCTGCTGAACGCGCCGTTGCCGGGTGGGGCTGAGCTGACAGAATTGCTGGTCATGGCGGTCATTTTCGCCGGTCTGCCAGCGCTTAGCTTGGACGACGGCCATGTCACAGCCGATCTGCTGTCACATCAGCTTGGCCCCACGGGCCGCGCGGTGCAACTGTTCGCGGCGCGGGCCTGCGCGGTCGTGGCACTGGTGCTGATCGCCAAGCAGATGTGGGAACACGGGGCGCGGTTGACGGGCTATGGCCAAACGACGGTCTATCTGCACATCCCGGTCGGGCCGGTCGTGCAGGCCGCGTCCGTGGTCTGCGCGGTATCGGCGGTCATCGTGGCGGCACTTGCGGTGACACGCGCACCGCAGGGCGGTTAGGGGCGCGCTATGGACTGGCCCATCGGAACCGCGATCCTGTTCGCGCTGCTGTTTTCCGGCATCCCCATCGGCTATTGCCTGACGCTGATTGGCTTTGGTGGTGTGGCCAGCATCATCGGCATCGACCCCGCGCTTGCGATGATCGGGCAGGTCTATTCCGATGCGGGGCGCAGCTATACCCTGTCGGTGGTGCCGTTGTTCCTGCTGATGGGCAACATGATCGTGCAATCGGGCATCGCCGACGAAATCTATGACGCCGCCAATGCCTGGTTGCGGCACCGCAAGGGTGGGTTGGCAATGGCGACCATCGTCGCCTGCGGCGGCTTCGGTTCCGTCTGCGGATCGTCGCTGGCGACGGCGGCGACGATGGGCCGTATCGCGCTGCCGGCGATGCGGAGGCACGGTTATTCCGACAGCTTGGCAACGGGGGCGATTGCGGCGGGCGGCACGTTGGGGATCATCATCCCGCCCTCGGTCATCCTTGTCATCTATGGGATCCTCACGCAGCAGGATATCGGCAAGCTGTTTTTGGCCGGGATTATACCGGGCCTGCTTGGGGTCATCGGCTATATGCTGGCGGTGCGGCTGTCGCTGGTCATGCGCCCCGAAAAGATCGCCGATCTGCCCCGCCTGTCACTGGCCGAGCGCCTTGCCGCGACCAAAGGCGTGGCGCCCGCGCTGCTGCTGTTCGCCTTTGTGCTGGGCGGCATCTATCTGGGCGTCTTCACCGCGACCGAGGCCGCCGGCATGGGTGCCGGTGCCGCGATCCTTCTGACCGCGCTGCGCGGCAAGCTGACATGGCGGCCCACGTTGAACACCCTGTTCGAGACGGGCAAGACCACGGCCGTCATGTTCTTCGTGCTGTTCGGGGCGTTGTATTTCCTGAACTACGTCAACCTGTCCGGGCTTTCGACGGATATTCGCAACTGGGTGCTGGCGCTGGATATGCCGCCACTCGGCGTCATTCTGATGATCATGCTGATGCTGCTGGTGCTGGGCAGCCTGCTGGAAAGCCTGTCCATGGTCATGCTGGTCACGCCGATCCTGTTTCCAATCGTCACCGCGCTCGGGTTCGATCCGATCTGGTTCGGGGTGTTTCTTGTCGTGGCGACCGAACTCAGCTACATCACGCCGCCGATGGGGATGAACGTCTTCGTGCTGCGGGTTGTGGCGCGCGATGTGCCCATCGGACAGATTTTCCGGGGCGTGGTTCCGTTTGTCATTCTGGATCTTTTGCGGCTGATCTTGCTGATCCTGTTCCCGATCCTGGCCTTGGCGATCCCGCGGTCTATGTAAGTGGGGACGTGGATGAGCGACGAGGCCAATGGCGGGTTTCTGGACAGCTACACGCTGTTTCTGATGGCGATGGCAAGCGCGAATGTCAGCGCAGGGTTCCACCGGATCGCAGCCGAACAGGGGCTGTCAGTGCCGGAATGGCGGGTGCTGGCCTGCCTGCATGACCGGGGCGCGGCATCCGTGACCGAACTGGCGCGTCTGTCACTGATGGAACAGTCGCGGCTGACCCACATGATCGGGCGGATGCAGACGCGCGGGCTGGTTGACCGGCAGCGCAGCGCCCATAACCGCCGCAGTGTCGAGGTGACGCTGACGCCCGAAGGTGCCGCGCTTGCTGCCGATATGGTCGCGCAGGCGAAGGCGCATGAAAAGACGGCGGTGCTGGACCGGCTTGGACCTGCGGATACGACGCAGTTTCACGACCTGCTCCGCAAGCTTATGACCGATCCGTCGCAATAACCTACCAAAGCGCGCCGATTGCGTCGGCGCATGAAACCACCTGCTGCGCGGCATCGGGCGGAAGTTCCTGCAAGGCGACGACCGAGACGGCGGCCTCGATCCCTTCGGCGGGGACGGGGGCGGCGATGCCGACCGCGCCCGGCTGAAGCTCTCCGCGCGTCAGGGCATAGCCTTGTTCGCGCGCCTGCTGGACGCCCGGCGGCTCGTCGTCACTGGGGGGGCGGCCTGACAGTATGGCAAGACCCGGTGCTCCGCGTGTCAGCGGGTGGCGGACGCCAAGGCGGTAAGTGACACGCAAGAAGCCGTCGCCGCCTTCATGGACAAGCGCCACGACCGCATTCGCGCCATCGGCCAACACAAGGCAGGATGTCGTCCGTGTCACCGCTGACAACGTCGCCAGCAAAGGTGCCGCCGCTGCCAGCCGCTGCTTTTCCACACGCGACGCCAAGGGAATCAGTCCTGTGCCCAGCACCGCGCGCCCATCCGGCAGGCGACGAACAAGGCTGTGCGCTTCCAGCGTGGACAGCAGGCGATAGGCGATGGCCTTGTGCACCTCGAGCCGCTCTGCCAGCTCGGCAGGCTTCAGCCCGGCGGGCGCCTCGGCCAGCAAAGACAGGGCCGCAAGCCCCCGATCCAACGTTTGAAGTGTCGTTGCAACCATGACCATATTCCAATTCGTTGACAGGGATCCGAACGATGCGTTACAGTATGAGTAACAGATAGTGCACTATTCGACAATATGGTGGGGAGGCCAAGTTGAACGCACCAGCGAAAGGCAAGTCTTGCCCATTTTCCGCGCAGGCACGCAGCTTCGATCCGTTCGGCCCCGCCTATCAGCAAGACCCGTCCGAGGCGCTGCGCTTTTCCCGCGACTCCGAGCCTGTCTTTTACAGTGAGGCGATGGGGTATTGGGTTGTCAGCCGCTACGATGACATCAAGGCGGTGTTTCGCGACAATATCACCTTCTCGCCCGCCAATGCGCTGGAAAAGATCACCCCCGCCACGCCCGAAGCGATGGATGTGCTGAAGCGCGAAGGTTACGGCATGAACCGGACGCTGGTGAACGAGGATGAGCCGGTCCACATGGCCCGCCGCCGCGCGCTGCTGGATGCCTTCGCGCCCGAGGCGCTGGCGGAACACGCGCCGATGGTCCGCCGGCTGGTCCGCGAAAAGATGGACGCGATCATCGACCGTGGGCAGTCCGATCTGGTCGAGGACATGCTGTGGGACGTGCCCTTCACGGTCGCGATGCAGTTTCTTGGCGTGCCGGTTGACGACATCGACCGGCTGCGCAGCTTCTCGGTCGCGCATACGGTCAACACATGGGGGCGCCCGACGCCCGAACAGCAGGTCGCCGTGGCCGAGGGCGTGGCGAAGTTCTGGAATTATTGCGGCGAAGTTCTGGCCCGCATGTCCGCGCAGGTCGATGCGGGCGAGGATGTGCAGGGCTGGATGTATGACATGATCCGGCAGAACCGCGTCATGCCGGACATCGTGACCGACAATTACCTGCATTCGATGATGATGGCGATCATCGTGGCGGCGCATGAAACGACGGCGTTGGCTTCTGCGAATGCGCTGCGTCAATTGCTGACACATCGCCACCAGTGGCAGGCGATCTGCGACGACCCCGCCCTGATCCCCGCAGCGGTCGAGGAATGCCTGCGTCATTCCGGGTCCATGGTCGCATGGCGGCGGATCACAACGAAAGACGCCGAAGTCGGCGGCGTGACGATCCCGAAAGGTGGGCGCATCCTGATGGTGATGGCATCCGGCAATCACGATCCGCGGCATTTCGAAAACCCCGATCAACTGGATATCTGGCGCGACAACTCGGCCGATCACCTGACATTCGGCTATGGCGCGCATCAGTGCATGGGCAAGAATATCGGCCGCATGGAAATGGCGATCATTATCGAGGAGATCAGCCGCCGTATCCCGCATATCGAGCTGGCCGATCAGGACTTCACCTATCTGCCGAATATCTCGCTACGCGGACCAGAGGCGCTGCATGTCCGCTGGGATGTGACGCAGAACCCGGAACGGCGCGACCCCACGCTGCGCGATCAGCGCCGCGATTTTCCCGTCGGCGCGCCGGATCGCAAGGCAATCGTGCGGCAGTTGACCGTCGCGGACGCTACGCCGCTGGCGGATGGTGTGCTGGGGATCACGTTGCAAGACCCCTCGGGCGCGCCGCTGCCGTCATTCTCGGCTGGTGCGCATATCGACATCGTGCTGCCGGAGGGCGGCAGCCGGAACTACTCGCTTTGCGGGCCGGTGGATTCGGGCGACTGGCGCATTGCCGTCCTGCGCGACGAAGCCGGGCGGGGTGGATCAAAATGGATGCACGACCATGCAAAGCCCGGCGCGGCGCTGCGCGTGCGCGGCCCGCACAACCATTTCAGGCTGGATGAGGACGCGGCCCATCACATCCTGATCGCGGGCGGCATCGGGATCACCCCGATCCTTGCCATGGCCGACCGGCTGCGCGCGCTTGGGCGGGATTTCGACTTCCATTATGCGGGCGCTACGCGCGCTGGCATGGCATATCTGGACCGCGCAACCGACGATCATGCGGCCAGCCTGCATGTCAGCGGCGAAGGGACGCGCGCCGATCTTGCGGCGCTTGTGGATGCTGCACCGTCTGGCAGCTTCATCGCGGCCTGCGGCCCGTCGCGTCTGCTGGAAGCGCTGGATGAACTGGTCGCCAAACGCCCGGATCTGACGCTGCGCTTCGAACATTTCTCGACCGATGAATCTGCTGGCGATCTGGCGTCGGGACAGCCGTTCAGCGTCGAATGCGCTGACAGCGATCTGGTGCTGGACGTTCCGGAAGATCGCAGTCTGCTGCAGGTCTTGCGCGCGGCGGGGCTGGATGTGCCGTCCGACTGCGAAGAGGGCCTGTGCGGAAGCTGCGAAATCGGGGTGGAGCGGGGCGAGGTCGAACATCGCGACCGGGTCCTGACCGGGTCCGAACGCGAAGCGGGCGACCGCATCATCACCTGCTGTTCACGCGGCAGGGGCAAGTTGAAACTGAAGATCTAGGAAGACCCAAGGGAGGACTACCAATGAAAAAAACGATCATCGCCAGCACGCTGGCACTTGCAGCGGCATCGCCCGCGCTGGCGGAAACGAAGCTGAGCCTCAGCCACTATCTGCCCGCCGTTCACGGCATCCACACCGACTTTATCGAGCCGTGGACGAAGCAGGTCACCGAATGCACCGGCGGCGAGGTCACGTTCGAGATATTCCCCGGCGGCACGCAAAAGGGCAATGTCGCCAAGCAGCAGGAACAGGTTCTGGCGGGCGTCGTGGACATCGCGCATGGCCTGTCAGGCATCCCGCGCGGGCGCTTCAACCGCACCTCGCTGGTGGAAATGCCCTTCCTGACCCGCGATGCGGGGGCGGCGACCCATGCGCTGTGGTCGCTGTATAACGAAGGCGATCTGGGCGACGAATATAACGGCCTGAAGGTGCTGGCGCTGCACGCCCATAATGGCGGGCTTCTGCACACGAACGGCAAGCATGTCGAAACGATGGAGGACATGAAGGGTCTGCGCATCCGCACGCCATCCCCGCCGGTTTCCGAAATGCTGACCTTCCTTGGCGCGACGCCGCAGGGCCTGCCGCCGGGCGAGGTCTACGAAAACATCCAGCGCAAGGTGATCGACGGCACCGTCTTCCCATGGGATCCGGTCAAAAGCTTCGGTCTGAACGAGGTGCTGACGGATCACCTCGATATGGGCGCATACACGGTGTCTTTCTTCTTCGTGATGAATCAGAAGAAGTATGACAGCCTGCCGGAAAACGTGCGGACCTGTATCGATCAGGCCTCGGGCGATGCGCTGGTGCCGAAATTCGGGGACTGGTGGGACAAGTGGGACGCCGCTGGCCGGGAAGAAGCCGAAGCCGCGGGCCACACCATCACCGTCCTGTCAGACGAGGAACGCGACCGCTGGCGCGAGGCGCTGAAGCCGATGATCGACAAATATATCGAGACGATGAAGTCCGAAGGGGTCGAGGACGCGGACGCGCTGTATCAGAAGTTCCAGGATAAGGTGGCAGAGTTCGAGGCGAGCGCACCTGCGGCACCCGCTGCGGCTGAACCGGCTGCGGCCTCTGCGGAACCGGCGGCAGAGCCCGCCGCCCAACCGGCCAACTAAGCGTGATGGGGCGCGGCACTGCCCGCGCCCCGCGATCCGCGACAAATTCCGAAGGACAGGATATGGCTTCGTTTCTGCGCCGCGTTGACGGCCTGATAGAGTTTTTGGCCGCAATCGGCGTACTTGCCTATTGCGCCGCCGCCCTTGTCAGTGTGGCAGATGTAATTGGCAGGCGGATCGGCACCCCCGTGCCGGGTGTCGTCGATCTGGTGCAGCTTTTCATCATGGCCGGAGCGTGGCTTTCGATCCCCTGGGGGTTCTCGGTCGCGGCGCATGTCGGCGTCGATTTCCTGCTGGAACGTATCCCTGAGGGGCTGGCGCGTCTGCTGCGGATCATCGCTGCAATCGCGGCGATTGTCCTGATGGTGCTGATCTTCGTTGAATGCATTCCGACCTATCGGATGCAGGTCATGCTGGGCGACAAGTCGCAGCAGCTTGGCATTCCCATCGCGTTCTATTGGCTGCCGCTGCTTCTTGGCGTCGCTGCATCCGTTCTGGCGCTGATCCCCGTTCTGTTGCGGCTGCTACTGAACCTGCCGCAAACCCGCACTGCCGCGCATTGAGGTCGCCATGTCCATGCCCTTCATCGGCCTGACCGGCTTTATCCTGACCCTTGTCCTGATTGCCCTTGGCTTTCCGGTCGCGATTTCCATGGCGGTCATTGGAGTTGCCGGTATCGCGATCAGCGGCGGTCTGGATCAGGCAGCCTATGTGCTGTCGACCGCACCGTTCGAATCGATCTTTCCCTACAGTTTCAGCGTTATTCCGCTGTTCGTGTTGATGGGCGTTTTTGCAGCCCATGCCGGGCTGTCGCGGTCGCTGTTCGATGTCATCAATGCGTTTGTCGGACAGTGGCGCGGCGGGCTGGCGGTATCGACCGTTGGCGCATCCGCCGTGTTTGGCGCGATCTGCGGGTCGTCGCTGGCGACCGTGGCCACCATTGGGCGCGTCGCCATGCCGGAAATGCGGCGATATAACTATGATGACAGCCTTGCCGCCGCCTCGGTCGCGGCGGGGGGGACGCTGGGGGTGCTGATCCCGCCATCCATCATTCTGGTGATCTTCGGGCTGTTGACCCAGACGCCCATCGGCGCGCTGTTCATGGGCGCGATCATTCCGGGCATCCTTGGCACCGTGCTGTATGCGCTGGCGGTGATCGTGCGCACACGCCGCAACCCGGCGCTGGGTCCTGCGGGCGAGCGCGTGGATTGGGGCCGCAGGGTAGCACTTCTTGGCCGCGTCTGGCCGGTTGTTCTGCTGTTCGGGCTGGTCATCGGCGGGATGCAGCTTGGCTGGTTTTCCCCGACCGAGGCCGCAGCCGTGGGCGCTGTTGGTGCCTTCCTGCTGGCGCTTGTCATGGGTGGGCTGAGCGGGCCAGTCTTGCGAGAGATCATTCGCGAAACCGCTGCCCTGACCGGCATGATCTTCCTGATCCTGATTGGTGCCGCCTTCTTCAACTTCTTTCTGGAAACCACCGGCCTGCCGATGATGCTGGCCGATGCCATCGGCGCATCGGGTCTGCATCCCACGCTGGTGATGGTGCTGATCCTGATCTTCTACATCATCCTTGGTTGCTTCATGGATTCGATGTCGATGATCCTGCTGACGGTGCCGCTGCTGGCCCCGGTCGCGCTGGCGCTGAACTTCGACATGGTGTGGTTCGGGGTGCTGGTCGTGACCGTTGCCGAAATTGGGCTGATCACGCCGCCGGTCGGGATGAACCTGTTTGTCGTACAGGCCACTGCGCCGGGACTGAAGCAGGAAACGGTCATCCGCGGCATCCTGCCATTCATTCTCGCTGATGTACTGAGGATGGCGCTGCTGCTGATCTTCCCCTGGTTGGTCTGGTCGGGGCTATAGCGCGGCCAGCTCGGCCTGAATCGCCTGCGCTGCCTTGCGCGGATCGGCCGCCTGCCAGACCGGGCGGCCGACAACGATATGATCGGCCCCGGCGGCGATAGCGTCGGCAGGCGTTTCCACCCGCTTCTGGTCGCCAAGCGCGGCACCGGCGGGGCGCACGCCCGGCGTCACGATCAGCCGGCCCGCCGATTGGGGCAGGGCGCGGATCGCCGCCGCCTCTCGCGGGCTGGCAATTACGCCATCGGCCCCGGCTTCGAACGCGCGGGCGGCGCGTTCCACGGTGATGTCATGAATATCGCCCGGCACGATCATCGAGGCATCCAGATCTGCCCGGTCGAGCGACGTCAGCACGGTGACGCCCAGAATCTTCATCTCCGACCCCGCTGCCCCTTCCTTGGCCGCGCGGACGACCTGCGGGTCGCCGTGAACGGTCAGGAAATCCAGATCAAACTGGGCAAGGCCCCGTACCGCGGCCTCGACCGTGGCGCCGATATCGAAAAGCTTCATATCGAGGAATATTTTCTTGCCGTGCTCGTCCTTCAGTTCTTGCGCCAGCGCAAGACCGCCGCCGGTCAGCATCCCCAACCCGATCTTATAGAAGGAAACCGCATCGCCTATCCGACCGGCCAGTTCCAGTCCGGCGAGTGCATTGTTCACGTCGAGCGCCACGATCAGTCGGTCGTCCATCACCGTCTCCTCTCAGGGATTATCTTGATATTCTGGCGGTCGCTGTTCAATCTACGACCCGAAACCGATTAGCGGAGCCCGTTTTGGAAAGCCAGTTCATTACCGATTTTCTTGGCAGAAATGCGACATTCATCCTGATCGCGGTGGTGATCCTGCTAATGGTGATGATGGCGGTGCGTATCGTGCCGCAATCAGAAAAATACGTGGTCGAACGCTTTGGCCGTCTGCGTTCGGTTCTTGGGCCGGGGATCAACTTCATTTTCCCCTTCATCGACCGCGTCAGGCACAAGATCTCTATTCTGGAACGCCAGCTTCCGACCTCCAGCCAGGATGCGATAACCGCGGATAACGTTCTGGTGCAGGTCGAGACGAGCGTCTTTTACCGCATTCTGGAACCTGAAAAGACCGTCTACCGGATCCGCGACATTGACGGCGCAATCGCAACGACGGTTGCCGGGATCGTCAGGTCAGAGATCGGCCAGATGGAGCTGGATCAGGTCCAGTCGAACCGCGCGCAGCTTATTCAGCGCGTCAAGGAGTCGGTCGCGAATGCGGTAGATGACTGGGGCGTAGAGGTGACGCGGGCCGAGATCCTAGACGTCAATCTTGACGATGCGACCCGCGCGGCGATGCTGCAGCAGTTGAATGCCGAACGGGCGCGTCGCGCCCATGTGACCGAGGCCGAAGGAAAGCGTCGCGCGGTCGAGCTTGCTGCGGATGGCGAGCTTTACGCTGCCGAGCAGCAGGCCAAGGCAAAGCGCATACTGGCCGAAGCGGAAGCATTCGCCACCACCGCTATTGCCGAGGCCATCGCGAAGGGCGGGCTGGAAGCCGCGCAGTATCAGGTCGCCATGAAGCAGGTCGATGCGCTGACGACGATCGGGCAGGGCGACGGGAAGCAGACTGTGCTTCTGCCGGCCAGCCTGACCGACGCGCTTGGCGATGCCTTCAAGATGCTGCGCGGGGCTTCGCGCTGATGTGGCTGAGCGGGTGGACATGGCTGATCGTCGGTCTGGTGCTGTCGGTGTTGGAACTGCTGGTGCCGGGATATATCTTCCTGGGTATCGCAATATCGTCCGCGCTTGTTGGACTTGCGCTGTTAAGCGGGTTATTCGCCCCCAGCCTGCCGGTCTTGCTGATTGTCATCGCTGCGCTGTCCGGCATTATCTGGCTTATCCTGCGCCGCGTCGTGGGCGTGCGTCAGGGTCAGGTCCGCATCTGGGACCGCGACATCAACGATGACTGACGAGACGCCCTGCGAGGTGTGCCAATGCCGTTGATGATCGGACTTCTGCTGATCGCCGCGCTGCTGGTCTGGCAGCTTTGGGGGCGTGACCGGACACAGGCGGAGCTGTCAAACCGGCTGGACCCGTTCTGGTATCGGATATTTCGCCGCAAGAAGTGCCGCTGGCACGTCATAGACGACCGCCGAACCCTGAAGGAGTTCCGCTGCGAGACCTGCGGGGTTACCGCGTATAGTCGATCTGATCGCGGCCCCGTTGAATGCAAGCGCCAACTGCGCAGCACCTTGTAAGCGGGAAAACCTTGCGGAACTGCTTGCAGCGCCCGGCCCTCCTTCCCATCTATTCAGACGAGACCCGGACCACGCCGTGCCATTGCGGGCGGCGTAAAAACCGGGGGCTGAGAAGGAGAAGTCCATGGACATGGAAAAATTCACCGAGCGTTCGCGCGGATTCATGCAGGCCGCGCAAACCATAGCGATCCGCGAGGAAAATCAGCGTGTCGTGCCGGAACACCTGCTGAAGGCCCTGATGGATGACGATCAGGGGTTCGCAAGCAATCTTATCTTGAAATCGGGTGGCGATGCGAAGGCCGTCCGCCAGGCCGCAGATCAGGCGGTGGCGAAACTTCCCAAAGTGAAGGGCGGCGATGGTCAGGTCTATGTCGATCCGTCGCTCGTGCGCGTGCTGGACGAGGCGCAGAAGGTCGCCCAGAAGGCCGGCGACAGCTTTGTTCCTGCCGAACGCCTGCTGACCGCACTTGCCATCGTGAACACGAATGCCCGCGATTCGCTGCAGGCCGGTGGCGTGAACGCGCAATCGCTGAACAGCGCCATCAACGACATTCGAAAGGGTCGCACCGCCGACAGCGCGAGTGCAGAGGACAGCTATGAAGCGCTGGCGAAATACGCCCGCAACCTGACCGAAGCGGCCGAGGAAGGGAAAATCGACCCGATCATCGGACGGGATGAGGAAATCCGCCGCGCCATGCAGGTTCTGTCGCGCCGCACCAAGAACAACCCCGTTTTGATCGGTGAGCCAGGCGTGGGTAAAACCGCAATTGCCGAGGGCCTTGCCCTGCGCATCGTCAACGGCGACGTGCCGGAAAGCCTGCGCAACAAGCAGCTTTGGGCGCTCGATATGGGCGCGCTGATCGCGGGCGCGAAATATCGCGGCGAGTTCGAGGAGCGGCTGAAGGCGGTCCTGAAAGAAATCGAAAACGCGGCCGGCGAGGTCATCCTGTTCATCGACGAGCTGCACACGCTGGTTGGTGCCGGCAAGACCGATGGCGCGATGGATGCGGCGAACCTTATCAAGCCTGCGCTTGCGCGCGGAGAGTTGCATTGCGTCGGCGCAACGACGCTGGACGAATACCGCAAATATATCGAGAAGGATGCGGCCCTTGCCCGCCGTTTCCAGCCCGTGATGGTCGAGGAGCCGACGGTCGAGGACACGATCAGCATCCTGCGCGGCATCAAGGAGAAGTACGAGCTTCACCATGGCGTCCGCATTTCCGATGCCGCACTCGTTGCAGCCGCTGAACTGTCGAACCGGTATATCACCGACCGCTTCCTGCCCGACAAGGCGATCGACCTTGTTGATGAGGCCGCCAGCCGCCTGCGGATGGAGGTGGATTCAAAGCCCGAAGAACTCGACGCGCTTGATCGCCAGATCCTGCAGATGCAGATCGAGGCCGAGGCGCTGAAGAAGGAAGACGACGCGGCCAGCAAGGACCGGCTGGAACGGCTGGAGAAAGAGTTGGGTGACCTGACCGACCGCGCCAAGGCGATGACCGCACGCTGGCAGGCCGAACGCGACAAGTTGGAAGGCGCGCGGGGACTGAAAGAACAGCTCGACCGTGCGCGGGCGGAACTGGATCAGGCCAAGCGCGAAGGCAACCTCGCCCGCGCGGGCGAGCTGTCTTATGGCATCATTCCGGGTCTGGAGAAGCAGCTTTCCGAGGCGGAGGACAGCGAAAGCGACGGCGTCATGGTTGAAGAGGCCGTGCGTCCCGAACAGATCGCCGAGGTCGTCGAACGCTGGACCGGTATCCCGACCAGCAAGATGCTGGAAGGCGAGCGCGAGAAACTGATGCAGATGGAACAGATCCTTGGCCAGCGGGTGATCGGACAGGGCGAGGCCGTGACCGCCATTGCGCGTTCGGTTCGCCGCGCCCGCGCGGGCCTGAGTGACGAGAACAGGCCGCTCGGCAGCTTCCTGTTCCTTGGCCCGACCGGTGTCGGCAAGACTGAGCTGACCAAGGCCATGGCCGAATACATGTTCGACGACGAGAATGCGATGATCCGCATCGACATGTCGGAATACATGGAAAAGCATTCGGTCGCCCGCCTGATCGGCGCGCCTCCGGGTTATGTCGGCTATGACGAAGGCGGGGCGCTGACCGAAGCCGTGCGGCGCCGGCCGTATTCGGTGATCCTGTTCGATGAGGTCGAGAAGGCGCATCCCGATGTGTTCAACGTGCTTTTGCAGGTGCTGGATGACGGACGGCTGACGGACAGTCAGGGCCGCAAGGTCGATTTCAAGAACACGCTGATCGTGCTGACCTCGAACCTCGGGTCGCAGGCGCTGTCGCATCTGCCGGACGACGCCGATTCGACGCAGGCCCGGCAGGATGTGATGGAAGCGGTACGGGCGCATTTCCGCCCCGAATTCCTGAACCGTCTGGACGAAATGATCATCTTCCGCCGCCTGACGCGGGAAAATATGGACGGTATCGTCAAGATCCAGCTTTGGCTGCTGGAGCAGCGCCTTGCGCAACGCAAGATCACGTTGGATCTGGATGACAAGGCGATGAGCTGGCTTGCCAATGAAGGCTATGACCCTGTCTATGGCGCACGCCCCCTGAAGCGGGTTATCCAACGCGCCTTGCAGGACCCGCTGGCCGAAATGCTGCTTTCGGGCGAGGTGCTGGATGGCCAGACCGTGGAAGTCAGTGCCAATGAAGACGGCTTGCTGGTTGGCAACCATGTCGGCCGTGCAGGCAACAAGCTGGGCGCTGTGGGTGAGGGGCCGAAAGAGGCCACTATCCACTGACCTTAGCTTGAACGGTCAGCACCCCCGCCGCGACCGGCGGGGGTGTTTCGTGTTGGATGTCGCGCCTACCGAATCGTCCAGGTGGTGCCACCATCGAATATCACCTTGTCGCCATCGAGGCTGACGCCCTGGCATTCCGACGGAAAGTCCTGACTCGCCGTCCTGACGGCACGGCAGAACTTGTCGCGGCCCCACACCCATTTCGAAGCGGTGATCGGCTCTCCGTTGAGTGTGCCTGTGATCTGACCGCCAGCGTTTGCCGTTATCTCGTTCTCGCCGAGCATCAGCGTCCGGCCGACGACGGCGTCCCGGAACTGCTGCTCGTTGACGATCATTATCGGCTCGGCGGCGACACCATGAGCCATGAGGCCGGAAACCACGCAGACGATGGCAACTGTCATTCTTTGCATTGAAGTATCCCCATTTGTCTGGCGGAGCAGTTTGACAATCGCGGAACCAGACCCTCGCCCTACCGATTCCGTTGTTATCAAAGGATATTTTACACGTTCCTGCTGCTGGATACCCCATGCGGTTTGATGGGGCGCCCTTTTGGCGGCGTTTGTGCGGAGGTCAGCAAACCTGCTTGCCGGTTCCTGCGTCAGGATGGCGCAAACGCTTTTGTGACAACTCTTTTCTTGGTGGCCACCCGCCTTCTCGGGCATGATGATCCTAGCTGGCTTGCAGGAGAGCGCGATGAAACTAGGCTGGGCAGACGTCACCCCCGAAAGCGTTTGGCTGAACAGACGCGCCTTCATTGCCGGTGCGGCGGTTGTGACGGCCAGCCCCGCACTCGCTCTCAGTGGAAAGCAGTCGGCCTTTTCGACAGATGAGAAGCCGAACAGCTTTGAGGAAATCACCAACTACAATAATTTCTACGAGTTCGGCTTTGGCAAGGAAGACCCGGCGCGCCATGCCGGTGCGCTGACCACCGATCCGTGGTCTGTCGAAATTGGCGGTATGGTCGATAGGCCCGGCAGTTATGGTGTCGAGGACCTTGCGCCCGAATCCGCGCTGGAGGAACGGATCTACCGGCTTCGCTGTGTCGAGGCGTGGTCGATGATCATTCCCTGGCTGGGGGTGCCGCTGGCCAGCGTGCTGAACAAGGCGGGCGTACAGCCGGGCGCGAAGTTTGTCGCGTTCGAAACCCTGCTGCGCCCGTCCGAAATGCGCGCGCAGGCTGGTGGCGGCATCGACTGGCCGTATCGTGAGGGCTTGCGGTTGGACGAGGCAATGCATCCGCTGACGATTCTGGCAACCGGGCTTTACGACAAGCCGATGCCGAACCAGAACGGTGCGCCGATACGGCTGGTTGTGCCATGGAAGTACGGCTTCAAGTCAATCAAGTCGGTGGTCAAGATCACACTGACCGACAGCCAGCCGCGCACCAGCTGGCAGTCGCTTCAACCCAGCGAATACGGCTTTTATGCCAATGTGAACCCAGAGGTCGACCACCCCCGCTGGAGCCAGGCGAGTGAGCGTCGCATCGGCGCGGGCCTGCTGGGCGGTCGACAGGAAACGCTGATGTTCAACGGGTATGGCGATCAGGTGGCAAGCCTTTACGCCGGCATGGACCTGACACAGAACTATTGATGCAGCCTGTAAATGCCTTTCTGCGCCGCGTTCCGGAATGGGCCGTCTGGGTGGCCGGCGCGCTGCCGCTGGCGCTGTTGGTCTTCGATACCTTCAACGGTGGGCTTGGTGTAGATCCTGTCCGCGATATCGAACACCGCCTTGGCCGCACGGCACTGTATTTCCTGATCGCGACTCTTGCTGCTACCCCGATCCGCAAACTGCTGCGCATCAACGCCACCCATCTTCGTCGCGCGATCGGCCTGTTGAGCTTCAGCTATGCCTGTCTGCACATTACGGCGTGGATGGTGTTTGATATGGGGCTGCTTTGGCCGCAGATGCTGAAGGACGTCATCAAGCGGCCCTACCTGATCTTCGGCATGGCGGCGTTTGTGATTCTTCTTTTGCTGGCACTGACATCGAACCGATTCTCGATTCGGCGACTGGGGATTCGCTGGCAGCAGATTCACAAACTGATCTATCCTGCAGCAGTTCTGGCCAGCCTGCACTGGCTCTGGGCGCTTAAGCTGTGGACCGGGTGGCCGCTGTTCTGCGCCGGGGCGATTCTTCTGCTGCTGTCGCTGCGCCTTCCCCGAGTGATGGGCGGGATCAAAAAATACATATAAACATCAGCCACTTACGATTTTCGTATTATTTCTTTTACGAATTGGGTTGCGCGTTTTGTTTGGTGGGCCTAGATAGCCGCTCACCGAGACGGCGACGCTGGTTCGGTTGGGGCTCTGAGGGGTCGCGGAAGAAAAAGTT
>NZ_VOPL01000005.1 GCF_007993065.1 Paracoccus aurantiacus | reverse complement strand
ACCACATCGGGCGCAGTCTTGTCGGCCACCACCACTTCCAGCAGCCGCATGATATGGGCGGGCGAGAAGAAATGCAGCCCGATCACATCCTGCGGGCGCGCGGTGGCCGCGGCGATTTCGTTCACATCCAGATAGGAGGTGTTCGTGCCCAGCACCGCACCCGGCTTGCAGATCCGGTCGAGGTCGCGGAAGATCGCGGTCTTGACCTGCAGGTCCTCGAACACGGCCTCGATCACGACATCGACCTCGGCCAGATGGTCAAGCCCGACCCCCACCGTCAGTGCCGAGAGCGTTTTCCTGCGGGCCTCGGCGCTCATCTTGCCGCGCTTGACCGCGGCATCGAGATTGCCGGCGATGCGCGTGCGGGCGGTTTCGGCGCCCTCGGGGGTCATTTCGACCAGGGTGACGTCGGTGCCGGCCTGCAGCAGCGCGGTGGCGATGCCGACGCCCATCGTGCCGCCGCCGATGACACCGGCCGAGGCCGTGGGGCGCGGTTGGGCGCCGGCTTCGGGGATATGCTTCACGGCGCGCTCGGCCTGGAAGGCATGGATCAGGCCCTGGCGGTCGGGGCTGTCCATCAGTTCCAGAAACAGCGCCCGTTCAACGCCCATGCCTTCGCCAATCGGCCGCCCCGCCGCCGCGATCGCGTCGATGCATTTCAACGGCGCCGCAAGCTGCGGCCGCTTGCCACGCAAAACCTCGCGCGCCGCATCAAGACGATCCGCATCGGCCCGAAACACAATCTCACCAGTCCGACGCGTCGGGAGCTCTTTGGCAAGGATGTCGCGGCCCAGTTTCAGCGCCGCGCCGCGCGGTGTGCCATAATCGAAGCCATCTATGATCCCGAGAGCGATCGCCTCGCCCACAGGCACATTACGTCCTGTCGTTATAATTTCGATAGCGCTGTCGAGCGCGATCAGGCGGGGTAACCGCTGCGTGCCACCAGCACCGGGAAGAAGCCCCAGCGTAACTTCCGGCAATGAAACACGTGCGCCGGGCATTCCGACGCGGGCATGGGCCGCAAGCGCCAGTTCCAGCCCGCCACCGATGGCTGCGCCGTGAATGACCGCGCCCACTGGCTTGACGTTCGATTCAATCGCGTTCAGCACATCTGGCAGAAACGGCCGCTTGGGCTTCTTGCCGAATTCGCGGATATCGGCGCCGCCCGACAGCAATTTCCCCACCCCGTAGATGCAGATGACCTTTACATCCTCATCAGCGTTCAGCACATCAATCGCGTCGAGCAAAGCTTGCCGCATCGCCGTGCCAAGCGCATTTACCGGCGGGCTATCAAGTGCGATCAGCCCGATATTGTCGGCGATCTCGATGCTCAGCGGTGTGTGTTCCGTGTAAGCCTTGTCCATTCCCAATTCTCCACCCCGATCACCAGCGACGTTTTGTTCGGCCTGAACAGCAGCCAATTTACGTTCGCTATGCAATCTGTATGTCCGCATAGCGAACATCGCTTAAAATTAACCTAGGGTCAAGATTTTCCAATCTTTTCAACGCAAGAATTCCAGATACTTGAGCAAATATCGGGGAATAGTCGCATATATCTGTTTGTAATAAATGGATTTTTATACATATTCGCGGCACGCTGACATGTGCCATTGCCGCAGATAAACAGCGTGCCGGCGAGGCAATTTTGTGTCGAGATCATGGAACGAAAGCCGCTCGAATGCGTTTCGTTCTAATTCGCAGTGCAAAACGAATGAACACAAAGCGAAATTGATTCGCCCCGAACTCTGTGTTAGCGCTGGCACACGGCGCGAGCGGGCGATAGAGAACTCAATTGTGACAGGATCGAATGGACGGTATGACAGGATGAACGAACTCAGCAATGAACCGCAAGGCGCTGAAGAGGGAGACCGACAGTTTGTCACAGCCCTTGCTCGCGGGCTGGATATCCTGACCTCCTTCGGAAAAACCGACCGCTACCTTTCGAACCAGGAAATCGCACAGCGAACCGGACTGGCGCGCCCGACCGTGTCGAGGCTGACCTATACCCTCATGAAGACGGGCTTTCTTATCCGAAGCGATGACAGCGGCGAATACCGGCTGGGACCGAAGGTTCTGCAACTCGGCTTCAGTGCACTGGCGGCAACGGATATCTCGGAACGTTTCAACGACCAGATGTCGGAACTGTGCCGGGGGCCGAACCCCTATATCACCGTCGCGCTTGCCGAGCGCAGCGGGACGCGCGCCGTGTATCTGGCGGTCCGCCGGTCGCGGCAGGCTGTGACGCTGTCCATCGACGTCGGCGCGCGCTTGCCGTTGTTCTATTCCGGGATCGGGCGCGCCATTCTTGCCGGGCTGAGCGAGGAGAAGCAGCAGGCGGTTCTGCAAAAAGCCATCGCCGAGTTTCCCGGCCAGCGCGAGCGGATGGAGCGCAGTCTGAATCAGGCGGTCGAAGACTATGAGCGCTATGGTTACTGCACCAGTTTCGGCGCATGGAAGCCCGAGATCAATTCGATCGCTGCTCCGCTTCGCTCTCTGGATGGATCGTCGGTCTATGGTGTGAATATTGGCGGGCCGTCCTTCATGATCTCGCCCGAGGAACTGCACGAACAATATGGCGACCGCCTGCGCAGCGCAGTGTCGGGTCTGGGCGCCACCTGACCCGGCGGGCGTACTGGCGCGCCGTTCACCCGTTCATGGCCTTATCAAGCCGTTCGACGACCAGACTGTTCAGCGACTGCGGACCGGGGCGATCAATGCCGTCCCAGCCGCGTTCAATGGCGCGGCGCGTCCCTATTTCGGATGCCTTGCTGAATGATGAAAGCTCATCCCAGGCGACCGGCGCGGCAACGGGCGCACCGGGTCGGGCGCGGACAGAAAACGGCGCGATGGCCGTTGCGCCACGTTCGTTACGCAGCCAGTCGACAAAGATGCGGCCCTTGCGCTTTGCCTTCGACATTTCTGCAATGAAGCGCGCCGGCTCGGTCTGCTCCAGCAGGGTCGCGACGCTGCGCGAGAAAAGCTTGACGGTATCCCAGCCGACCGTGCGGCGCAGCGGGACGACAAGATGTATCCCCTTGCCGCCCGACAGCATGGCCCAACTTTCCAGGCCAAGTTCGCGCAGCCGGTCGCGCAAGTCTGTGGCGGCAGCCTTCACGTCGCCGAAACCCAAACCTTCGTCGGGGTCAAGATCGAAGACCATGCGGTCAGGCCGATCCAGCCGGTCGCGCCGTGCGCCCCAAATGTGAAATTCGACCGTTCCCATCTGAACCGCGCTGACCAGCCCGGCGGCATTCGTGACATAGGCATAGGGCTCGGTCGTGCCGCTTTTGTCCGCAATCTCGACGGTTCGAATGGCATCGGGAAAGCCCTTGCCGGGGTGCTTCTGAAAGAAGCGTTCGCCCGCCATCCCTTCCGGCAGGCGCAGAAGCGACAGTGGGCGGTCCGCGACCTCCTGCAACATCGCGGGCGAAATCGCGTCGTAATACCGGGCAAGATCGCCCTTGGTCAGCACCGGGCTTTCGAAGATCTCGCGCGCTGCGCTGCTGACCGAAACGCCGGCGATATTCTCACGCTCATCCATCGGAACCTCCGCCTCGACCCGGACCTCGCTGGCTGGCTTATCTTCGCGAAGACCCAGAAACACCGCATGCCGCAGCCGCCCCCGCCGCGTCGTTTCCGCATATTCGACTTCTGCCACCAGTTCCGGCTTCACCCATGTGACGCCAGCAGTTTCTGATGCGGGGGCCGGGACCGTCGCGCTCTTGCGGGAAAGCGGGCGCAGGAACGCGGCAATTTCCTGCATCTGCGTTTCGTCAAAGCCGGTTCCAACCTTGCCGACATAGCGCAGGCCGCCATCGTCATCATGCGCCGCCAGCAGAAGAGAGGCGAAGGGGCGGGCACGACTTTCGCTGCGCAGCCAGCCCACGATCACAAATTCAGCACGGCGGCGGCACTTGATCTTCAGCCAGTCATCGCTGCGGCCGGACATATAGCGTGCGTCGCGTCGCTTGGCGATCAATCCCTCACCCCCGGCACCGCAGATCATCCGGAACGCGTCTGCCGGATCGCCCTGAATCAGCGGCGAAAGCTGCAGCGAACCCATCGGCGGCAGCTTCGCGAAAAGCTTCTCCAGCGTGGCGCGGCGCTTCGTCAGTGGCTCATCTCGCAGATCGGTGCCGTTCAGGGACAGAAGATCGAAGGCGACATAGCCAAACGGGCCACCGGACTTGATCGCGTCCTGCAATGCCCCGAAACCCTGCATCCCGGCACCCGCCACGATCTCTCCGTCGATCAGCGCCGACGCGCAGATCAGGTCGTCGAATGCGACCAGAAGCGAAGAAAAGCGATCCGACCAATCGTGCCCGTTCCGGGTATAGACGCGCGGCCCACCCTGCCCGACCGCAACAAGCGCGCGATAGCCGTCAAGCTTCAACTCGTGCCAGAACCGCGCGGAATCAGCCAGATCATCCGACAGCGAGGCAAGCTGGGGCGCCACCCGACCCGGTAACTTTCCGTCGCGATCCAGCGCGATCGGTGCGGCGTCCTGCCGGATCGCGCTGAAACTGCGTCCGGTCGAGACGCTTTTGCGATATCGCGCGACCGGATCACGCTGGTCCGCGGCCTCATCCTCGGCCTTGATGAGAAGCCAGTTCTCGCGCTTGCTGTCGGCGGGCCGGCGACCCTTCATTCTGACGAGGTTCCATTCACCCGTCAGCCGCCGCCCGAACAGCCGAAATCGCAGATGCCCTTTTTTCAGGCCACGCGACACCGGGTCAAGCGGCTGCCACCAGCCGATGTCCCACAGCATGACAGTTCCCGCACCGTAATTCCCTTTCGGAATCTCGCCCTCGAACCCGAGATAGCTGAGCGGATGATCTTCGGTCCGCACGGCAAGGCGCTTTTCGGATATGTCGAATGATGGGCCACGCGTAATCGCCCAGCTGAGCAGAGCGCCGTCCCATTCAAGGCGCAGATCCCAATGCAGTCTGGTCGCGCGGTGGTTCTGGATCGAATAGCGCAGTCCGGTGCCAGAGGGACGGCCTTCGCTCGCCGGCTCTGGTGTGCGGTCGAAATCGCGCTTCTCAAGATAAGTCCGCAGCCGCGCCATCAGGCCGACTTCGATTTTGCGCTTCCGCGCCCCGCCTTCCCGGACTTGCCGCCATCCTTCTTGAGGCTTTCCTTCAGCGCCGACATCAGGTCGACGACATTCTCGCCCGAGGGCCGCTCGACCTCATCCTCAACCTTGGCGCGCGGGCTTTTTTTGTTCTTGCGCTTCTTCTCGATCAGGTCGCGCAACGCGGCATCATAGTGGTCCTTGAAGGCTTCGGCCTTGAAGGGCGCGGTCTTTCGGTCGATCAGCTGAGTTGCGACCTCCAGCAAATCCTTGTCGATCTTGTCATCCTCGATCCCCGCGAACATCGGCTCTGCCGCGCGGATCTCGTCTGCATAGCGAAGCGTTTCCAGCAGCAGGCCGTCGCCGCAGGGCCGTATCGCACACAGATATTCGCGACCACGCATCGTCAACTGGCCGAGACCAGCCTTCTTTTCCGCGCGCAGCGCGTCGCGCACCACGCGATAGGCGTCCTCGGCCAGTTCATCCGTAGGGACAACATAATATGGCTTGTCAAAATAAAGCGGCGCGATCTCCGTCTGGTCGACGAACTGAACAAGTTCCAGCGTCTTTTTCGTTTCCAGCTTGATCGCGTCAACCTCGTCAGGGTCAAGAAGCAGATAGTTGCCGTCGTCCGTCTCAAACCCTTTCAGAATATCGTCTTTCTTCACGGGGCCGACGCCCGGAACAACCTTTTCATAGCGGACGGGCTTGCCGGAGGGTTCGTGAATCTGGCGAAACGAAACCCGCGCACCCGTCTTCGTTGCCGAATGAAGTTCGACCGGGATCGAAACAAGCGACAGACGAAGCTGCCCTTTCCAAACCGCGCGTGACGCCATGTGGTCCCTCTTTTTCTGGCCGAAGCGAACTGGCCCTGCCATCCGCACACAAGACGCGCGGCACATCATGCCGCGACAAAAACCAACCGGAACGGCGTGCAGAAGTTCCGCATCGCGCCTTAAGGACGACGCGCCGATCCGATGCGGCAGAAATTAATAAATGCCAATCCGCGCGCGGAGCGATTTACAGGAACAAACATCGAACATAAAATCGGAAGATGGCACAGAAAACGCTGCAACAGAAACTCGCGATCCTGTCGGACGCCGCGAAATATGACGCCTCCTGCGCATCGAGCGGGACGACGCGACGCGATTCGCGCAATGGCGGCATCGGCTCTGCCGGTGGGACAGGTATCTGTCACGCCTACACGCCCGACGGTCGCTGCGTGAGCCTGTTGAAAATCCTGATGACGAACTTCTGCATCTATGACTGCGCATTCTGCATCAACCGCGTCAGCAGTAATGTCGAACGCGCGCGCTTCACCCCGGAAGAGGTCGTGACGCTGACGCTGGAATTCTATCGCCGCAATATGATCGAAGGGCTTTTCCTGTCGTCCGGGATCATCAAAAGCCCGGACCAGACAATGGGCGACATCGTTCGCATCGCCCGGATGCTGAGGATGGACCACGGCTTCAAAGGCTATATTCATCTGAAAACCATCCCCGATGCCGCGCCCGAACTCGTGGCAGAGGCCGGTCTTTATGCCGACCGGCTGTCAGTAAATATCGAGCTGCCAAAGGATCACAGTCTTAAAGAACTCGCCCCAGAAAAGCGCCCCGAGACCATTCGCGCATCAATGGCCGATATGCGCCTGTCACGAGAGGCCGCCAAGGATCGCAGCTTTACCGGCAAGCGCGCGCCGAAATTCGCACCGGCCGGCCAATCGACGCAAATGATCGTCGGCGCTGACAAGACCTCGGATCGTGATATCTTGCGGACATCGGCCAATCTTTACGCAGGCTATGATCTGAAGCGCGTCTATTACTCCGCCTTCAGTCCTATCCCCGATGCCTCGGCAACGCTGCCGCTTATCAAACCGCCGCTTATGCGCGAGCATCGGTTGTATCAGGCCGACTGGCTGATGCGGTTTTACGGCTTTGACGCGGAAGAGATCGGCGGCGCACGCCCCGACGGAAATCTTGATCTGGAGATTGATCCAAAGCTTGCCTGGGCGCTTGCCAATCGCGCCCGATTTCCGGTCACCGTGGCGCACGCCCCCCGCGAGATGCTGTTGCGCGTGCCCGGTTTCGGCACCAAGACCGTCAACCGCATTCTGGCTGCACGTCGTTGCGGATCTGTCCGTTACGCAGACCTTTTGCGAATGGGCGCGATCATGTCGAAAGCACGTGCCTTCGTCTCGTTGCCCGATTGGCACCCCGGCGCACTGACCGACAGCGCCGATCTTCGGGCCCGCTTCGCGCCCGCGCCGGAACAGCTTTCGCTGTTCGGATGATCAGGGTCGATCTGCCCCGCTTCGATCGTTTCGAGGCATGGCGCAGCGCTGCACGTCGCCTTGCCGGGGCCGGCATTGCTGCTGCTGATGTCACATGGGCGGATCGGAACTGCGCCACGAATGATCTGTTCGGGTCCGACCCCCTGCCGCCTGAAAACGATCGCAAGATCGCGGTCAGCCGCGATTTCATCGCGCTTGCGCGCAGCGTCAGCTTTCATTCCGATCCTGAAAGATGGGCGCTGCTTCATGCTGCGTTAATGCGCTTTCAGGCAGATCGGAGGTTTATGTCGAACCCCGCTGACCCGATGGTCGTCCGCCTTCAGATGATGTCGAAATCGGTCCGGCGCGACATTCACAAGATGCACGCCTTCGTGCGCTTCCACGAAATGCCCTCGGACGGCCCGCGCCGCGCATTTGCCGCGTGGTTCGAACCCGAGCATCCGATCCTTCAGGTTGCCACACCCTTCTTCGCCAGGCGATTCGCCGATATGGATTGGATGATCGCCACGCCCGAGGGGGTTGCGCGCTTCGACGGAGAACTGCATTTCCTGGACCCTGTGGCGCGCCCGGATCTGCCGGCTGATGCCAGCCATGCGCTTTGGCAGACCTATTTCGCGAATATTTTTAACCCGGCACGGATCAATACGCAGGCGATGCGTTCGGAAATGCCGCTGAAATACTGGAAGAACCTGCCCGAAACGCGGCTGATCGCCGATATGCTTGCTGACGCGCCGCGCCGGGTCGATGCGATGGCTGCAGCGGGGGCAAGCAACGCGCCTGCCTTCGCCGCCAAAGTTACGGCAAGGCTGCGAATTCCCGCCGACGAAACCCCGCCTGAAACGATGGATGCGGCCCGCGATCAGGCGGCGCGCTGCACACGCTGCGATCTTTGTCACGCCGCCACGCGAACGGTTTGGGGCGAAGGAAATCCGAAGGCGGATCTGATGATCGTGGGCGAGGCTCCTGGCGATCAGGAAGATCTTCAGGGCCGGCCATTCGTTGGCCCCGCCGGCAAGCTTTTGCGCGACAATCTGGACCAACTTGGCATCGATCAGGATCGCATCTGGTTCACAAACGCGGTCAAACATTTTAAATTCGCCCCGCGCGGCAAACGCCGGCTGCACCAGAACCCCGATGCGGGCGAGATTTCGCATTGCCGCTGGTGGCTCGGCCTCGAACGGCGCTTTGTCAGACCGCGCTTAACGCTGGCCTTGGGGGCGAGCGCCGCATTCGCGCTGACCGGGCGGCGCGATCCGCTGTCACCGCGTCGCGGTAAGGTCGAGGTCGCGCTCGACGGTGGTGCTGTTTTACTGACATGGCATCCCAGCCGCATCCTGCGCCTTGCGGACACCGAGGCAAGCGCCGCATTAGAAGAATTCCGCAGCGATCTGCGCCTCGGCGCGCATCAGGCAATCGGCGGGCCCGGCCACTGACCACAGCGCAAATCGGTCACACGAAGACGATAGTCGCCATCAAAATTCACTTCTCAAGTTAATATATAAATTGACATAAGTAAATATTCTGATAGATCCTTGTGCAGCAGGGGGAGGCGAGGATGCGCAAGGTTCTGACGATCGGCGAAGTGCTGGTGGAAATCGTTGCGACGACGAAAGGAAACGGCTTCATTGAGGCTCAGCCTCTGATCGGGCCGTTTCCGTCCGGCGCACCGGCAATCTTCTTAGACCAGTTGGGCAAATTAGGCACGCCATGCGCGATCATCTCTCGGGTCGGTGATGACGATTTCGGGCATGTGAACCTGACGCGTCTGCGTGCGGACGGGGTTGATGTGTCCGGCGTGGAAATCGCGCCCGGCGAAAGCACGGGAAGTGCATTCGTGCGCTATCGCGAAGATGGTAGCCGGTCGTTCGTTTACAATATTCGTCACAGCGCCTGCGGAAACCTGAAGCCGACCGACGCCTCCGAGGCGCTTATAGAAAGCTGCGATCACCTGCATGTCATGGGCACGGCCCTATCCGCGCCGGGGCTGGGCGAGATGGTCATGGATGCTGCGCGACGCATGAAGGCGCGCGGCGGGACAATTTCGTTCGACCCGAACCTGCGGCCCGAAATCCTGAACAGTCCCGGCCTGCGAGAGCGGCTGGAAGCGGTGCTGGCCATGACCGATCTGTTCATGCCCTCGGGCGACGAGTTGTTCCTGTTCGAGCCGTCGCGGTCAGAGACAGATGCTGCAGAAGCGCTGCTCAGCCGGGGCATCCGCACAATCGTCCTGAAGCGCGGCGCGGGCGGCGCCAGCCTGTTTGAAGACGGCCTTCGCATCGACGCGACGCCCTTGACGGTCGAAGAGCTTGACCCGACCGGCGCCGGCGACAGTTTCGGCGGCGCGTTTCTCAGCTTCTGGCTCGCAGATGCGAAGCCGGAACTTGCGTTGCGCTATGCCAATGCAGCCGGTGCGCGGGCGGTGACAAGAATTGGTCCGATGGAAGGCACTTCGACCCGCGCGGAACTGGACGCCCTGCTGACCCTACAGAAAGGCTGAGACATCATGACCGACAACCCCCTGCAGGACATCGCCCAATGGCGCGGCCGTCCCGGCCCGTCGGGCATACCGTCGATCTGCACCGCCCATCCGATGGCGATCGAGGCCGCGATGCGCTGCACATTGCCCACGGAACTGCCCTTGCTGATCGAAGCGACCTGCAATCAGGTCAATCAGGACGGCGGCTATACCGGCATGACGCCTGAAGATTTTCGTGTTTTCGTCGAAAAAATCGCGACGCGCATCGGATTTCCCGCCGACCGGCTGATCCTCGGCGGCGATCATCTTGGGCCTAACCCGTGGAAGGACCAGCCCGCCGATCAGGCGATGGAAAAGGCCGAGGTCATGATCCGCGCCTATGCGGCAGCCGGGTTCACGAAGCTGCATCTCGACTGCTCGATGGGGTGCGCGGGCGAGGCGGTGGCGCTGGATGACACAGAAACAGCCGCGCGCGCGGCGCGACTGGCGGCGGCTGCCGAGGACGCACGGCCCGAGGGTGGGCTTCCACCAGTCTATATCATCGGCACCGAGGTTCCGATCCCCGGTGGCGCGATGGAAGAGATCGAAGGGCTGGAGCTCACCAGTCCCGATGCAGCCCTGACGACCTATGAGGTTCATCGCGAAGCCTTCACGCAGGCCGGGCTTCAGGAAGCTTTTTCCCGCGTGATCGGGCTGGTTGTGCAGCCGGGTGTCGAGTTTGGCAATCACAACGTCATCGGCTACGACCCCGACGCCGCGCAGGACCTCAGCAACGCGCTGCCGCGAATGGCCGGCCTCGTCTACGAAGCCCATTCCACCGACTATCAGACGCGCGAGGCACTGGCGGCACTTGTCGCTGACGGCTTTGCAATCCTGAAGGTCGGTCCCGGCTTGACCTTCGTATTGCGAGAGGCGCTTTACGGTCTGGACGCCATCGCCGAGGAGCTGTTTCCAGGCGCGCGCGCGCACCGACTGCGCGACGTGATGGAAGCCAGCATGCAGGCCGCGCCGAAAAACTGGGACAGGTATTATCACGGCAGCGACGCAGAGCGCGCATTGCAGCGCCATTTCTCATACAGTGACCGTATACGCTATTACTGGCCCGATCCGGCAGCCAGGGACGCAGTGGCAGAATTGTTCGATCTGCTCGGAGATCGGGACCTGCCCGAGACGTTGATCGGCCAATATCTTGGCGCGCTTTATGCGGATGTGCGCGCCGGACGGCTGGCACCGCGCGCGAATGATCTTGCCCTAGCCGCTGTCGAGCGGCTAACGCAGGACTACATATTCGCCTGCGGCGGTGCCTGACCGGCACCTTAGGATGGGAACAGACGGCATTGGCTTCGAGTAGCGCCACGGAAAAGGCCAGCGGCATCCGCACGATGGAAGATTTCGCGGCACATGTCGGCCTGTCGCGCCCGACGGTTTCCAAATATTTCAACGACCCCCAGTCCGTCCGCGAAAAGACCCGGAAGCGGATCGAGAAAGCGATCACGGATTCAGGCTTCAGGCCGAACATGTTCGCCGTGAACCTGAAGCGCCAGCGCACCAAGATACTGGGCGTCATCATCCCGAACGCGATCGACCCGTTCTATATGGAACTGACCCGCCGGATCGAGGAAATTGCCAGCGAAGCAGGTTATTTCGCCATTGTCCTGAGTTCCAACGGCAGCCCGGATCTGGAAGCCGAGGCGATTGAACGCTTTGAATCGATGAATGTCGCAGGTGCCATTGTCGCGCCATTGGGCCAGCCACGCGGGCAATCAAAGCTCGATTCCCTGGCCAGCAGAGTGCCATTGATCTATGTGGATGCCCCCGGCCATGAAGGCATGCCCTATGTCGGGACCGACAACCGGCAGAGCATGGGTCTGATCGTCGATTACCTGTGCCGCTCTGGAACGCCGCCGTGCTTTCTGGACATGCCCGATGTCAACCTGAATGCGCGACTTCGACGTGCAGCCTATGAACAGGCGATGGAACAGGCCGGCTTTGAGCCGCGCGTGCTGCCGGTTGCGCCGACAAAAAGCTGGGATTTCGAAGCCTTTGCCCATCGCGCGGTCAGCGAGCATCTTGCGGCCGGGCTGCCTTCATCGACATTGCTTTGCGCGAATGACCGCCTGGCGTTCGGCGCGTTGCTGGCCGCGTGGGAGGCCGGGCTGAAGGTCGGGCGAGACGCCGATTGTCGCCTGAGGATCGCAGGTCACGACGATCACCCGCTGGCGCGCTATACCTGCCCGCCGCTGACGACCGTCGCGCAGGATTACGCTGAAATCGCACGGCTCGCGACGAACCGCTTGCTGGAAAATCTGGGGGGGCAGGCTGCGGATAGTGCGACCGGGGCTTCGGGCGATGCCTTGTTGCTGAAGGCCAGCATCATGCTGCGCGCCTCTGCCTGAGGACGCGCGTCAGGATAGTTGCGCCTGTATCTTCAGACTGCCTGCAGGGGCACGGCTTGCCATTACCTCGGCCATTTCCGCCAGCGTCATCTTATGAGAGACGACGCCCGCAATCCCTGCCCCGAAGCTGCGGATCGCCGAAATCGCCTCGGGGATGTTGCGGTTCAGTGAATGGGTTCCGGCAAGGCGAAGCTGACGTCTGAACAGCTCAAACGGGCTGATGCTGATCTTTGCATCCGGCGGGCAGACGCCGAAGAACAGCACGCTGCCGCCGTCTGCGGAATAATCCACCAGCGACGCAGCCACATCGGGGCGTCCGGTGGCATCGACACAGATATCCATTTCGCGCCGCAATGCACGCATCGGATCGCCGCCGCTTTCCACGGCATCAAAGCCGAAACCGCGCGCCAGATCGAGCCGCGAGTGATCAATATCTGCCAGCGTGATCCGCGTCAGCCCCTTGGTCCGCAGCGCAATTGCAAGCAACAGACCGATCGGTCCCGCGCCGACAATCAGCGCCTCATCCTGCGGCTTCGGCGCCAGCGCGCCGACGCCGTTCAGAACGCAGCCCATCGGCTCGGCGAGTGCGGCCTGCTCGAACGGCAGATCGCCGATCAGGTGCAGGTTGCGCATATCGACCGCGCTGTATTCGGCAAAACCGCCATTCCGGGTGACGCCATAAGCGCCCAAGGTCGCGCAGAGGTTATGATTACCGCGCCGGCAAGCGCGGCATTCGCCGCAGGACAGGTTCGGATCGACAACGACATGATCGCCCACAGCGAAACCCGAAACCTCGCTGCCGGTCTGAACCACGACCCCGGCATATTCATGCCCCGGCACGACCGGAAAGGCCCCCGTGCCATAGCGCGCATGCATAACGTCGATATCCGTGTGGCACATCCCGCTGCTGCGCACCTTTATCAGAACCTCGTTCGGGGCGGGTTCCGGATCGGCAAGGTCGCAGAGCGTCACCTGCCCGCTGGCCGGAAAGGTTATGGCTTTCATGCAATAGTCCCGGTCAACTCATCCATTGTCCGCCATCGACATTGTAGCATTGCGAGACGATGTAATTGGCGTCGTCCGACGCCAGAAAGACGGCCATACCGGTCAGGTCATCCGGCGTCGCAAAGCGCCCGGCGGGCACACCGGCCTCGACCTCGGCCTTCTTCTGACCGGGCTGCTTTCCTTCCAGTTTCGCAAACATGGAATCGACATGCTGCCAATGCGCGCCATCGACGACGCCCGGCGCAATGGCGTTCACGTTGATGCCGTGTTTTATCAGGTTCAGCCCAGCCGATTGCGTCATGCTGATGACAGCGGCCTTGGTGGAACAATAGACCAGCACAAGCGGCTCGCCCCGCCTGCCCGCCTGACTGGCCATGTTGATGATCTTGCCGCCATGCCCCTGCGCGATCATCTGGCGCGCCGCCGCCTGCATGGTGAACAGCGTGCCCGCCACATTCACGGCATAGAGCTTGTCATAGCTTGCCCGCGTGATGTCGACCGTCTCGGCCGCATCGAACAGGGCCGCATTGTTAATCAGGATGTCCAGTTTGCCTGCCCGGTCCACGACCGACGCGATTGCCGCGTCGATGCTGTCCTGCTGACTGACATCAAGTTGCACCGCATATGCCGCATCGCCGATTTCGGCGGCTGCCGCCTTTGCGGCATCCAGATTGATATCGGCAATGGCGACAGTTGCGCCTTCGCGGATATAGGCTTCGGCGAAGCCGCGCCCGATCCCTTGTGCTGCGCCTGTTATGATCGCGGATTTTCCTTCAAGACGCTTCATTGCTCTCCTGCTCCTGTGTGGGGTCCGGGCGGTTTGACAAGCACGCCATTCAGGCGGCTGTCCCGTTTTGGGTGAACTTGCAGACGGGCGCGGATATCGCCCGGATTGCGTGTCGTGGCGCCGCCCGATCAGACGGGCGGCGCTGGTGTCACAGTCAGAACGGACTACTTCGGATAACCAGCACGTGCCATCTCGCGCGTCGCAACCGCCTGAGACGCCGCAAGTGCGTCCTCTGCCGACATCTGACCAGCAAGCGCGGCGGAAATATTCTGCCCGACACTTGTTCCAATTCCCTGGAATTCGGGGATCGAGACATACTGGATGCCCGAATAAGGCACAGGTACGGCAGTCGCGTCATCCGGGTTCGCATTTTCGATCGCGCTCAGCACCGTGGCGGCGAAAGGTGCTGCATCGACATAGTTCTGGTTATCGTATGTTGACTGACGCGTGCCGGGCGGAACCGCGACCCAGCCCTTTTCCTCGCCAACCAGATTCACATAGTCTTCGCTGGTCGCCCAGGCCACGAAGTCCTTCGCGACCTCTGCCTTGTTCGAACTTGCCGGAATGGCCAGCGACCAGGCCCAGAACCACGCATTCCCCTTGTCGACGGAGGCGACCGGCGCGACGGTGAAGCCGACGCTTTCGGCGACCTTGGACTGCGTCGGGTCGAACACCCTGCCCGCCGCCGAGGTCGCGTCAATCCATATCGCGCATTTGCCCGTCTGGAACAGCGCCTGATTCTCGTTGAACCCGTTAGACGTCGCGCCGGGCGGGCCGTAATTGCTCATCACATCAAGATAATAGGACAGCGCATCGGCCCAGGGCTGCTGATCCAGCTGCGGGGTCCAGCTTTCGTCGAACCAGATCCCACCATTCGTGTTCACCAGCGTGCCGAAGAAGGCCATATTCTCGCCCCAGCCGGGCTTACCGCGCAGACAGATGCCGTATTGTTCCTTGCTTTTATCGGTAAGCTTCTCTGCAAATTCGGCGATCTGCGCATAGGTCGGCTGATCGGGCATCGTCAGACCAGCCTCTTCGAACAGATCCTTTCGATACATGGTGAAGGAGCTTTCGGCGTAGAAGGGCAGCGCAAACAGCTGGCCGTCGCTTGAAAGACCGGCTTTGACCGCCGGAATCAGGTCGTCGTAATCGTAGCCCTCGATCCCGTCCAGTGGCGTCAGCCACCCCTGCTGGCCCCAGATCGGGGCCTCGTACGAGCCGATGGTCATGATGTCATATTGCCCGCCATTGGTGGCGATGTCGGTGGTCACACGTTCGCGCAGGATGTTTTCTTCCAGGGTCACCCAATTGATGGTGTTCCCCGTCTCTTCCTCCCATTTCGATGAGAGCTCCTGCATGATGATCATGTCACCATTGTTGACGGTGGCGATGGTAATGTTCTCGGCATGTGCCGCCAGACCGGCAGCCGTCAAAACGGTCGCACCGCAGAATGCTTTCTTCAATGTCATCGGATAGCCTCCCTTTCTCCTCTGCAGGCAAATTTTCAGATAAATGTTATCGCGTCAATATAAAAATTGACACGAGTAAATTTTATCAGGCACGAGACGTGCGATCTCCTTCGGCACACAGCGCGTATCAGGCCGATGATGCCACATGCGTTCACCATGCCATGACTTGAGCATGGCAGAGAAAACACGCCCGCTGCAACGGGGCGGAACGCAGGATGGCAGATCACGCGGGATTTTGCGCGCAGAAGGCCGCGACAGGCTGGTTGTCTGTGCGTGCGCCTGACCCGGCAAGGACCGGGTCCGTTAATTCACTCGGATGGAATGGCAGCGAATGGCGCGGGCGCGATCATCTGCGCCCGCCCCTCTGGTCAGGCCGTCAGTACGGGCTGTCCTCGAAATAGAAGTCCTCGGCATTGTCCGCGGTAATCAGTTCAGAGGCGATGATGAACTCTCCGCTGACCGGCGCCGCGCCAGAGACACCAAGCGCCGTCATCTCGATTGCGGTCGAGATCATGGCCGGCGGATAGGTCACATCGACCGGAACCGTCGTGTCATTGTCGCGGATACGGGCGACCATTTCCTTCATGCCCGCGCCGCCGACAACGATCATTTCACCCGTACGACCTGCCTGTTCGATCGCGGCAAGCGCGCCAACTGCCATATCGTCATCAGCCGCCCATACGGCGTCGATTTCTGGGAAGCGGGACAGATAGTCCTGCATCAGACCGAAAGCGGTGTCACGGTTCCAGTTGCCGTGATCCATGGCCAGAACCTCGATCCCCGAACCTTCCAGCGCGGCCTCAAAACCTGCGACGCGTTCGTTATCGACTTCGGAAGCGATGCCGCGCATGACGACGACCTTCGCGCCATCGTCGAGGTTTTCAGCGAAATAGGTGCCGGCGGTGCGGCCAAAGCTGTCATTGTCGCCCGCGACATAAAGGTCCTCGATCCCTTCCTGGGCCAGCCCACGGTCGACGACCGTGACCCAGACACCGCCATCGGCGACGCGCTGGATCGGGGCGGTCAGCGGCTCGGATTCGAAGGGCAGCACCACCAGCGCGTCGATATTCCGGGTCGCGACCATATCCTCGATATCAGAGACCTGCTGGCTGGGCCCCGACGTCGTCGTCAATACGAAGTCCAGATCGGGATTGGCCGCCTCAAGGCGCTCGATGGTGCGCTCGGCGTGGTAGTTCAGTGCTCCGGCCCAGCCATGCGTCGCGGCGGGGATGGAAACGCCGATCGTCTCTGCCAGCAATGGCGACGCAAACAGGCCGGTCAGGGCGGTCGCGGTAATCAGGGTCTTGTGCATTTGGTCTCTCCTCCTTGGATTTTCGTTATCGTGCGGGGCCGCTATTGCGTTGCAATACGACGGCCAGAATGATGACGACGCCCTGAATGGCACCGTTCAGATACGGGCTGACGAAGTCGGTCAGGTTCAGCAGGTTGCTGATCAGCGACAGGATCAGCACCCCGACCACGGTGCCCCAGACGCGGCCGAAGCCGCCCTTCAGCAGGGTGCCGCCGATAATGACCGCGGCAATCGCCTCAAGCTCCCACAAAAGGCCGGTGGTCGCCGAGGCAGAACCGAGGCGCGGCACATACATGACCACCGCGATCCCGACCGACAGCCCCAGCAGCACATAGGTTGCAAGCTTGACGCGCTGCACATGGACCGAGGAATAGCGCGCGACCTTTTCGTTCGATCCGATTGCCGCGCAATGGCGTCCGAACGCGGTATGGCGCATCACGATCTCGCCCAGGATCGCCAGCAGCGCGAATACGATGATCGGCCAGCTCAACCCCAGAATGCCGCCGTAATAGACCGGGCTGTATAGACTGCTCAGCCCGCTGCCGAGCGACAGCGTGCCGCCATCGGCCAGCCAGGTAATCAGGCTGCGATAGATGCCCATGGTCCCGAGCGTCAGGATGAATGCCTCGATCCCGGCGCGCGTGATCAGGATGCCGTTGATAAAGCCCGCCGCAAGTCCGGCACCCAAGGCCAGCACGATGCCCAGCAGGATCACGACGACGCTGTCGCCCATGCTGACGCTCAGCCAGTTCATCGCCATGATCATCAGCCCGGCGACGAAAGCTGCCATTGAGCCGACCGACAGGTCCAGCCCCCCGGCGGTAATGACAAAGGTCATGCCAATGGCGATGATGCCGATAAAGGCCGAGCGCGCCAGCACGTTGGTGACGTTGGAATAGCTGAGGAAATTCGGATTCAGCATGACCCCGATCAGGATCAGCACCACCAGTGCCACCAGCGGGCCGATGACCCGAAGATCAACCTTGCGGGCGCGCGCGGCACCGGTATTCGAGATACTTTCCGCGCTCATGCCGCGTTCTCCTTTCCGCTCTGCTCCATACCCATCGCCAGTCGCACGATCCCGTTTTCGGTCACGGCGTCGCCTGCCAGTTCGCCCGCGACGCGGCCCGCATGCATGACGACGACACGCGAGGCGAGGCCGATCAGTTCGGGCATTTCGGATGAGATGACGATGATGCTGCGCCCGCCGGCTGCAAGATCGGCGATCAGGTTATAGACCTGTTGCTTCGTGCCGATATCAATGCCCCGCGTCGGCTCGTCTATGATGACGACATCGGGGTCGCTGAGAAGCGTCTTGGCCAGCAGAAGCTTCTGCTGGTTGCCCCCCGACAGATCGCCCACCGCCATGTTGCGGGCCGGAACCTTGATGGCGAAATCCTCGATGGCGCGGTCAAGCGCCGCCTCCTCGCGCTTGCGGTCGATTAGCGGGCGGCCAAAATCCTTGAGCAACGGCAGGGTAAGGTTCTCGCGCAGCGATTTTTCCAACAGCAGGCCCGCGCCCTTGCGGTCTTCGGTCAGATAGACCAGCCCGGCTTTCATCGCCTGCGCAACCTGCCCGGCGGCCAGCGGCTGACCCTTCAGCATGACAGTGCCGGTGCGCGGGCGCAGCCCTGCAATCGCTTCTGCCAGCTCGGTGCGGCCCGACCCGACAAGACCGCCAATGCCCAGCACTTCGCCACGATGCAGGGTCAGGCTTGCATTCTCTACAACGCCGCGGACGCTGACATTGCTGACTTCAAGGATCGGCTCCGCCCCGCGGTCCGACTTGGGCGGGTAAAGGTCCGAAAGCTCGCGCCCGACCATGGCGGTGGCCATGTCATCCTCTGTCACGTCGTCGATCAGGTCCGAACGGACCATGATCCCGTCGCGCAGCACCGTCACCCGGTCGGCAATCCGCTTGACCTCGCCCAGCTTGTGAGAGGTGTAAAGGATTGCCACGCCCTCGTCGCGCAGACGTTCGACCTGACGAAACAGAACCTCTGTCTCGCGTTCGGTCAGCACCGCAGTCGGTTCGTCCATGATCAGCACACGCGCCTGACGCGAAAGCGCCTTTGCGATTTCGACCATCTGCTTTTCCGGGACAGAGATTTCGCTGACCGGCGTCGCCGGGTCCGCCCGGCTTTCCAGTCGCGACATCAGCTCTGCCGTGCGCGTTCGCATCGCGCGGTGATCCAGCCGCCAGCCGCGCTTCAGCTCTCGCCCCAGGAACACGTTCTGATCGACAGAGAGATGTTCGGCGAGGTTGAATTCCTGGTGGATCATGATGATCCCCAGATCCTCGACCTGATCGGACCCGGTAAACTCGATCGGTTTACCGTCAAGGATGATCTCGCCCCTGGTCTGCGACAGATAGCCGGCAAGAATTTTCATCGTCGTGGACTTGCCGGCACCATTCTCGCCGATCAGGGCGTGGACCTCGCCGGGGCGCAGCGCAAAATCCACGCCGTGCAGAACCTCGATCGGGCCGAACGACTTCGTCACGCCCTTCAGCGCAAGTATCGGCTCGCTCATGGCATCACCGTCACGAATGCCGCGTTTTGCGCGTTGGAACGGATGCAGGCGTCGATGAAGAACAGTCCCGTCAGCCCGTCATCGACGCCCGGTGTGGCCAATCCGTCAGGCGGGGCCTCGCCAGCCTGACGGGCGCGGATCGCTGTCGCGGCTTCGGCATAAATGTTTGCAAAGCCTTCCAGATAGCCTTCGGGGTGACCGGCAGGCGTACGGCTGAGACGCCCCAGCCCCTCGACCGTCTCCGGCCCATTGCGGCGCAGCTTCTGCGCTGGCTGGCCGAATGGCGTGAACCACAACGTTTCGGGCGTCTCATGCGACCATTCCAGACCGCCCTTGTCACCGTACACCCGCAGCTTCAGCCCGTTTTCGGTGCCCGGCGCGACCTGCGACGCCCAAAGCATCCCGCGCGCACCAGATGCATAGCGCATCAGGATATTGGCATTGTCGTCCAGCTTGCGACCGGGAACGAAGCTGGACAGGTCGGCGGCAATCTGGTCGGGCGCCATGCCGGTGACGAAATTCGCCAACTGGAAGGCATGGGTGCCGATATCGCCAATCGCGCCGCCCGCCCCCGCCTTGGCGGGATCGCCGCGCCATTCCGCCTGCTTGCTGCCCGACGCTTCCGTCAGCCAGTCCTGCGCATATTCGACCTGCACCAGCCGCAGATCGCCCAGATCGCCGCGTTCGATCATCGCCCGCGCCTGCCGGATCTGCGGATAGGCAGAATAGTTGTGGGTCAGCACGAAAAGCGCATCCGACTGGCGCACCAGTTCGGCAAGCTCATGCGCCTGTTCCAGCGATACCGTCATCGGCTTGTCGCAGATGACGTGGATGCCCTGCGCGAGAAACGCCCGCGCCGCGGGGAAATGAAGGTGGTTCGGCGTGCAGATGGTCACAGCCTCGATCCCGTCATCGCGCGCCGCCTCTGCACGCGCCATGTCGTCGAAGTCTGCGTAGCTGCGGTCCGAAGCGATACCCAGCCGGGCCGCGCTTTCGGCGGATCTTTCCGGTGTGGACGACAGCGCCCCGGCCACCAGCACATATTCGCCGTCCATCCGCGCGGCGATGCGGTGGACATTTCCGATCAGCGCGCCGGCACCTCCGCCGACCATTCCCAGTCTGATAGGTCTGTGTCTATCCACTCTTATCCCTCCAGGCCCAGCATCCGGCGGTTGGCTGCCGCGTCTGTGCCGCTGTCGGCGAAGTCGTCGAAACTGCGGTCTGTCACACGGATGATATGATCGCGCACGAACTGCGCGCCTTCCCGCGCGCCGTCTTCGGGGTGCTTCAGCGCGCATTCCCATTCGACGACCGCCCAGCCGTCGAAGTCATATTGCGTGAGCTTGGAAAAGACGGCCTTGAAGTCAACCTGACCGTCGCCGGGGCTGCGGAAGCGACCGGCGCGATCGCTCCAGCCCTGATACCCGCCATAGACACCCTGCCGGCCGGTCGGATTGAATTCGGCATCCTTGACATGGAACATGCCGATGCGCTCGGCGTAGATGTCGATATTTTCCAGATAATCAAGCTGTTGAAGGATATAGTGCGACGGGTCGTAAAGCATGCGTGCGCGCGGGTGCTGATCCACGCGGTCAAGGAACATCTCGAATGTGGTGCCGTCGTGCAGATCCTCTCCGGGATGGATCTCGAAACAGATATCGACGCCGCGTTCCTCGGCATGGTCAAGGATCGGGCGCCATCTGGTCGCCAGTTCATCGAATGCTGCCTCGACCAGCCCCGGTTGACGCTGAGGCCAAGGGTAAAGATACGGCCATGCCAACGCGCCCGAGAACGCGGCCATTCTGTCGAGGCCCAGATTGGCCGAGGCATCCACGGTTTTCGTGACCTGCTCGACACCCCAGGCTTGCCGAGCCTTGGGATTGCCCCGAACAGATGCCGGTGCAAAACCGTCGAACGCCTCGTCATAGGCCGGGTGAACAGCGACAAGCTGCCCCTGAATATGGGCCGAAAGCTCCGTGATTTCGACGCCACTTTTGCGGGCGCGGCCAAGCAGTTCATCACAGTAGTCTTGAGAGGTCGCAGCAAGATCAAGGTCCATCAGCGCCGCTTCGCCCGACGGCACCTGTACACCCAGATAGCCCTGATCGGCAGCCCATCGGGTTATCGCATCGAAGCTGTCGAACGGCGTTTTCGTGCCGACGAACTGGGCCAGAAACAGCCCAGGACCCTTGATCGTTTTCATATTCCCCCCGGTCTCCGCCCCAGAACCGATTCTTGATATGTAATCGGTTTCACGGCAATCTGTCACAGAATGAAAAGGTTTACAATACCCCCGTTTTCGCGAATCAATAGCCGACAGACACAAAGGGCAGCATCGCGTGACACAGCAGAAAAGACCGCCCAGAATTCACGACGTTGCGCAGCGCGCGGGCGTTTCGGTCGCGACCGTCAGCAGGGTTATGTCGAACCCCGCAATCGTCGCCGAGGCGACACGGATCGCGGTGGAAAGCGCGATTGCAGAGACTGGCTATACGCTGAACGTCACCGCGCGCAACCTGCGCCAGCAGCAGGTTGGCGCGGTGCTGGCGCTGGTTCCGAAGCTTGCCAATCCGTTCTTCTCGGTCATTCTATCGGGCATCGCGGACGTGCTGCGCGGAAAGGGCCTTAATCTTCTTGTGCTCGATACGATGGTGGGCGACGCGAATGCCCCGCAAGGCATCGGCAGCTATCTGACCCGCTCACATTCGGACGGTGTGATCGTTCTTGACGGCAGGCTCAGCCCGGATCTGTTCCAGAGGCCCAATTGTCCGCCGGTCGTGCAAGCCTGCGAATGGATCAAGGGGCTTTCCGCGCCGAAGGTTCTTGCCGACAATGCCGCTGGAAGCAATCTCGCGATACAGCATCTGGCAGGGCTGGGGCATCACGACATTCTCCATCTGACGGGGCCGCTGATGAACTCGCTGACCACATCCCGGCGCGCGGGCGTTCAGCAGGGGCTCGCCGAGGCCGGGCTGAACATCACTGCCGATGATCGCGTGATCCACGGCGATTTCTCGCTGCGCTCGGGCCACCAGGCGGCTCTGCAGATCCTGTCGATGACGACCATGCCAACCGCCGTCTTCTGCGACAATGACGAGATGGCAATCGGCCTGATGAACGGGCTTACCCAAGGCGGACGCCGCGTGCCGCAGGACATCTCGGTTGTCGGCTTCGACAATATCGAGATGTCCGCCTACACCCTGCCCCCGCTGACGACGATCCGCCAGCACCGCGCCGAGCTTGGCCGGCAGGCCGCCGAAACGCTGCTGGCACTGATTGAGGGCAAGGAGGGCGAGGAGGAAAAGATCCTGCCGGTCGAACTGGTGATCCGCGACAGCACCTCGGCGCATCCGGGTTGAACCTGTCCGTCAGCCCCGACCCTGATCATTTTGTTGAACACCGGCACCTGACCCATGAAGGATCAGATTTGCCGGGCCGCATTGACAGAACTCTGCCGCGACCCTAGTTAAACTGCATTCTCAGGGCGGGGCGGAACTCCCCACCGGCGGTCACAGCCCGCGAGCGCCTTCCGGAAGGAAGGGTCAGCAGATCCGGTGAAATTCCGGGGCCGACGGTTACAGTCCGGATGAGAGAGAATGGAGCGGTCGGACCAGCGGTCCGGGCGCTTTTGAAGCCCTGGGATCTTGTCATGTTGAAAGGACCTGGAGCTATGACAAAATCCCTTAAATTCGCCTTCATCAAGGCGCGCTGGCATGCCGATATCGTCGATCAGGCGCTCACCGGATTCGAGCAGCGTCTGCAGGAACTTGGCGTGACCGCCACGGTCGACAGTTTTGACGTGCCTGGCGCGTTTGAAATGCCGCTGCTGGCACAGAAGCTGGCGCAAAGCGGCGACTATGCCGCCGTCGCGGCGGCGGCTCTGGTGGTCGATGGAGGCATCTACCGGCACGATTTCGTCGCACAGGCGGTGGTGTCCGGGCTGATGGAGGCCGGCATGAAGACCGGCGTGCCAGTGCTTTCGGTTTCGTTGACACCACACCATTTCCAGCCCTCATCCGAACATCATGGCTTCTTCATGGATCATTTCGTGAAAAAGGGCCGCGAGGCGGCGGATGCAGCGGTGCAGATCGTGGCCTGCCATGATGGTCTGAAAGCCGGGGCGCTGGCAGCAGCGTGACGACGACCGGCGCCGCGCCCGCGGGCGCGGCACAGTGTTCAGGCGATAATGCCCTTAATCCCGTGCCATCGCTGTGCTCATGCTGTCACAAGGGAAGCGTGGGCCACAACGCTGGACGTCGTCCACGCTGTGGATGGACGGTCACCTGCTGTTGAGGGCGGAAGACGTTGCTGGCCGACGAGGGTTCAGGTTGTTGAGACAGGCCAACCTGCAGCTCAAGGAACGCCGTGACTGCAGGCCGCAGTTTCTCACCAGAATCCGCCGTTCGCGCCGGTTCATATGTTGAGACGACATCGACGAAATCGGCGCGTCCATAACGAAAGCATGAAAGCTGGTGGAGCCGAGGGGAATCGAACCCCTGGCCTCGTCATTGCGAACGACGCGCTCTACCAACTGAGCTACGGCCCCATCAGGCGGCTAATTGGACCCGAGCAAAGTTATTGTCAAGCCGCGAATCATGGCACTTGCGCCCCTTGCGCCGGCAGGCCATGACGTTCCCGAAAGGGGATCGTCATGAATATCGTGATACTCGGCGCGGGACAGGCGGCCGCGTCCTTGGCAGCGAAGCTTCGCGGGATCGGACATGATGGCGGCATCACCATCATAGGCGAGGAAGCGGCGTTTCCGTATCAGCGCCCGCCTTTGTCGAAGGCCTATCTTCTTGGTGACATGCCACTCGAACGGCTGACCCTTCGCGCTGATGACTGGTGGCAGGAGCAGGGGATCACGATGCTGACGGGGACACGCGCGACCCGGATCGACCGTATTGCTGGCCATATTGAGACGACGGCGGGGCCCGTGCCTTACGATCAGCTCGCGCTGACGCTTGGTGCGGTTCCGCATCGCCTTCCCGGACAGATTGGCGGCGATCTCGGCAGGGTTCACACGCTGCGCAATCTGGACGATATTGCGCAATTGCGACCGGACCTACAGGCCGGGCGAAGGCTTGTCGTCATCGGTGGCGGCTATATCGGGCTGGAAGCGGCGGCGGTCGCGCGAAAGCTGGGGCTTGATGTAACGCTGGTCGAGGCCGCCCCGCGTATCCTGGGACGTGTCGCGGCGCCCGAAACTGCGGACATGATCCGCGAACTGCATCGTGCGCATGGCGTCGACATCATCGAAGGCGCGAGCGTGAACCGGTTGCTGGGTGCGGACCGCGTCACCAGCATTGAACTGGCGGATGGGCGCAGCCTGCCCGCCGATCTGGTCGTGCTGGGGATCGGTATAGCGCCCGAAACAGGGCTGGCAGCCGATGCGGGTCTGGTGGTCGACAATGGCATCGCCTGCAATGCCCGCGGTCAGACATCCGACCCGGCGATCTGGGCTGCCGGCGATTGCGCATCCTTCCCGTGGCGCGGCCAGAGGATCAGGCTGGAAAGTGTTGGCAACGCAATCGACATGGCTGAACTTGTCGCCGACAACATGCTGGGCGCGGCGCGCGATTATGACCCCAAGCCCTGGTTCTGGTCCGATCAGTATGACGCAAAGCTGCAGATTGCCGGTCTGAATGCGGGCTATGACCGGACTGTATCGCGTCCGGGCGAAGGCGCCCAAAGCGGTTCGGTCTGGTATTACGCGCAGGACAGGCTGATCGCGGTGGATGCACTGAACGATGCCCGCGCCTATATGGTCGGCAAGCGGTTGATCGAGGCCGGGCGCAGCCCGGACCCCGCGCGGGTCGGCGATCCGTCCACGCCTGTAAAGGAGTTGCTTTGAGGATCATCGGCGGCAATCTTCGCGGCCTGAAACTGGCCGAAATCGGCGCGGGCGACCCGGCCGCGCATCTGCGGCCGACGACGGACCGGGTGCGCGAGACGATGTTCAATCTTCTCATCAACAGCCTTGGTATCACGATCAGCGGGCGTCGCGTGCTGGACCTGTTCGCGGGAACCGGCGCGCTCGGGCTTGAGGCGTTGTCGCGTGGCGCTGCGCGGGTTGCCTTCGTCGATGACGGCACCGCCGCGCGCGCCCTGCTTCGCAGCAATATAGAAAAAGCCCGCGCCATGGGTGTCACGGATGTCTGGCGACGCGATGCAACGCGTCTGGGTCCGAACCGGGGCTCAGGCTACGATCTGGTTTTCATGGACCCGCCCTATGGCCACAGCAAGGGCGAGGCGGCACTGCAATCAGCGATAGATGGTGGCTGGCTCGCGTCCGATGCGATCATCGTTTGGGAAGAAAGCAGTCCACCCCGCCTGCCCGGCGGGTTCGACCTTCTCGACCAGCGGCGCTATGGCGATACGCTTGTCACGATATTGCAAAGGCGCGCGGCGGGCTGACAGGCAGGCCGCGCGCCACAGCCGCGCTCAGTCGCGCAGCAGTTCGTTGATCGACGTCTTGGACCGGGTCTTTTCATCGACGCGCTTCACGATCACGGCGCAGTAAAGGTTGATGCCGTTCTTCGACGGCATGGAGCCCGCGACCACGACCGAACCGGCCGGAACCTCGCCATACATGACCTCGCCCGTTTCACGATCGACGATCTTGGTGGATTTGCCGATGAACACCCCCATCCCGAGAACCGAGCCTTCGCGGATGATGCAGCCCTCGACCACTTCGGAACGGGCACCGATGAAGCAGTTATCCTCGATGATGGTCGGACCTGCCTGCATGGGTTCCAGCACACCGCCGATGCCGACACCGCCGGAAAGATGGACGTTTTTGCCGATCTGCGCGCAGGAACCCACCGTGGCCCAGGTGTCAACCATCGCACCTTCATCGACATAGGCGCCCAGGTTCACGAAGCTGGGCATCAGCACCACGCCCCTAGCGATAAAGGCGGATTTGCGCACGATGCAGTTCGGCACAGCGCGGAAACCTGCCTCGCGCCACTGGTTGTCGCCCCAGTCCGCGAACTTGCTGTCGACCTTGTCCCACCAGCCGCCGCCCTGCGGGCCGCCCGACTGCATTTCCATGTCCTTGATCCGGAAGCCAAGCAGCACCGCCTTCTTGGCCCATTGGTTCACATGCCAATCCCCGCCACGCTTTTCGGCCACGCGAAGCGCACCGCTGTCGAGCGCGTTGAGGGTGTCCTCGATCGCCTCGCGCGTCTCGCCGGTGGTGGCGGGGGTGATCGCGTCGCGGTCTTCCCAAGCGGTCTCGATGGCCTTTTCCAGCGCGTCGTTCGACATGAATCTCTCCTCGGTCAGGGTGGAAACTGGTTGCACAGGGCTATAAGCGTGAGAGAACACTGGCGCAATGCGCCTGCCCCTATCAGAGGCCGACATGACCGAAGACGAAGCCCGCGCCCACCCCTTCCCGCATAGCCGCGAAGACGCCAAATCGGCCGAAAAGACCCCGGACACACCGCAGACCCGCGCGCCTGCCTACAAACTGGCCTTTGCGGATACAGAATTCCTGCTGCGCGAGGAGTTGCGAGCCGTCCGCCTGCAGCTGGAGCTGCTGAAGCCGCAGATGATCCTGGACGAACGCGGCATCGAATCGACCGTGGTGATGTTCGGCGGCGCGCGCATCCCGGCCCCGGACCACCGCGAGGACGCGCGCACCGAAGCGCTTGCGGAGATGTCGAAATATTACGAAGAGGCCTATGAATTCGCCAAATTGATGACGGAACGCAGCCTGGAAACCTATGGCCGCGATTTCGTCATCTGCACGGGCGGCGGGCCGGGCGTGATGGAGGCAGGGAACCGCGGCGCGCATGATGCCGGCGGGCAGTCGATCGGGCTTGGGATCGTGCTGCCGCACGAGCAGGCACCGAACGAATTCGTGACGCCGGACCTGTCATTCAACTTCCACTATTTCGCGATCCGGAAGATGCATTTCCTGCTGCGCGCGCGCGCCATTACGGTTTTCCCGGGCGGGTTTGGCACCCTGGATGAGCTGTTCGAAACACTGACCCTGATGCAGACCGGGCGTATGAAGCGCGTGCCGATGCTGCTGTTCGGTCGCGAATTCTGGGATCAGGTCATCAACTGGGAAGCGCTTGCCAAAGCCGGCACGATCAGCGAAGGCGATCTTGATCTTTTCCGCTATGTCGAGACGGCGCGCGAAGCTGTCGAGATCATCGACGATTTCGACCCGAACGGCTGCGACTGAGCGCAGGCGGCCCGGTTAAAACCTTCCGGGCCGCTTCCGATGCGTTCGGGCGGCTTCAGGCCAGTCTGTCGCGAAAGGCCGCAAAGACCTGTTCATAGACCGCGCGCTTGAAGGGCACGATCGTCTTGACAAGATCGTCTGCCCGCATCCAGGTCCATTTGTGGAACTCGGGATGCTCGGTCGCGATATTGATCTGCGCGTCGTCGCCGGTCAGACGCATCAGCACCCATTTCTGGCGCTGACCGCCATATTTGCCCTTCCAGATCTTGCCGACAAGTTCGGGCGGCAAGTCGTAATAGACCCAGTCTTCGGCCTCGGCCTCTATCTCGACCGACTCGGGGGGCAGGCCCGTTTCCTCGCCCAATTCGCGGATCGCGGCCTCGACCGGGGTTTCTCCCTTGTCGATACCGCCCTGCGGCATCTGCCACGCCTCGGCGGTGGTATCTATGCGCAGTCCGGCAAAGACGAGGCCGTCATCGTTGACCAGAACCACACCTGCGCAGGGCCGGTATGGCAGCCCTGCCGGGCCAAGCCGCGCGCCGCCATCCGCCTCGGTCATTGTGCGCCGGCCGGGGCTTCTGCAGCACCGTCGCCCGGTGCGGTGCCATCGTCCTGCATTTCCGGCGCGTCCGTGGCCGGTTGGCCTTCGGTGCCCGAATCCTCGCCGGTCACGGCGGGCTTTGCGCCTTCCGGCACGGCGTCGGCACTGAATTCGACCGCAGCCAATCCCTTGAGGATGTCGATGGCGTAGGCAAGCTGGTAATCCTCCTCGCGCAGCTTGGCTGTCGCCTCGACCTCTGCGGCTTCCTCTTCAAGCTGGCGCTTTTCCTCGTCAGAATAGCTGTCATTGTTCAGCGCCCCGCGCAGGTCGGCTTCAGAAGTGCTGAAGCTCGATTCCGTCCGGGGTGTGTCAGCTTCGGCATCCGTCGGTTTCGGCGTCGGTTGCGCGACCAGAATGTCGGGGTTGATGCCAAGCGCCTGGATCGAGCGGCCCGACGGCGTGTAATACCGCGCCGTCGTAAGTCGCATGGCGCTGTCGGATGTGACAGGCAGCACGGTCTGAACCGAGCCCTTGCCGAAGGATTTCTCGCCCACCACAATTGCGCGGCGGTGATCCTGAAGCGCACCTGTCACGATCTCGGACGCACTGGCCGAACCGCGATTGATCAGAACCACGATCGGCTTGCCGCCCGCCAGATCGCCCGGCGTCGCATTCCACGCTTCGCTCTCGTCCGGGGTCCGGCCCCGTGTCGAGACGATCTCGCCCTTGTCGAGGAACGCGTCTGACACATAGATCGCCTGATCCAGCAAACCGCCGGGATTGTTTCGAAGATCCAGCACGAAGCCCGTGACCTTGTCGATACCGCCAAGTTCCTCGACCGCTTTTTTCAGATCGGCTTCAAGTGACGACATGGTTTCGTCGTTGAAGGTCGCGATGCGCAGGACGACGGCATGGCCTTCGGTCCGGCCTTTCACCGCGGTCAGCTTGATCGTGTCGCGCACCATCTTCAGATCGAACGGCTCCTGCTCGCCTTCGCGCAGGATCGTGACAGTGACTTCCGAGCCGACCTCGCCACGCATCATGTCCACCGATTGGTCCAGCGTCAGGCCCATCAGCGGCTCGCCATTCACGTGGGTGATGAAATCGCCCGCCTTCACCCCCGCTTCGGCCGCAGGCGTGTCGTCCATCGGGGTGATGACCTTGACCAGCCCGTCTTCCTGGCTGACCTCTATCCCCAGCCCACCAAAGCTGCCCCGCGTCTGGGTCTGCATATCGGCGTAATCGTCTGCCGGCAGAAATGAGGAATGCGGGTCGAGCGATTGCAGCATGCCGTTGATGGCCGCCTCAATCAGCTTCTTGGGCTCTGTTTCCTCGACATACTGGCTGCGCACCTGTTCGAACACATTGCCGAACAGATCCAGTTGCTCGTAAACCGAAGTATTCGGCCCGGAATCCTGCGCCAGAAGGGGTTCGGCCAGTTGCGTTGTCAACAGCAGACCGGCCAAGCCTCCGCCTATGCCCGCGATCAGATATTTCTTCATTGCGTGTCCGCCTGTTCTTCTGCCTGCGTCTGCTTATCATCAACGATGTGATTGAGCACGAACCATTCCGCCGGGTCCAGCGTCTGCTTGTCCTTGCGAAGTTCGAGATAAAGGGTTTCCGTCTGGTCAGCATTCTTGCCGGTCGCGGCATTTACCACGAAATCAATGCCAAATTCCTGCGATGACGGCTCTGTGCCGCCCATCAGCCCGACCGGCTCGCCCGCCGCGAGAACGTCGCCGACCTCGCCGAAGACCTGCGCCAGACCGGCCAGCACGATCAGATAATCCTTTGACGGCTCAAGAATCATCACATTGCCATAGTCCAGCAGTGGCCCGCGATAGCGGATCGTTGCCGCCCACGGGGCCGTCACCAGCGCGGCCGGCGGCGTGGAGATCACGAGGCCGGGCCGTTCGATGCCCGCCGCATCAGGTTCGTCATAGCGGCGAAGGACCTGGCCCATGACCGGCAGCGGCAGCGATCCCTGTGCGCCTTCGAAATCAGCGAGTGGGGGGCCGACATCGGATTCCATATCCGCAATGCCCTCGGCGAAGGCATCAAGCGTCGAGGCCGACTTTTCCAGCGCCTGCAACTCTGCCGGGTCCTCGGCAAAACGCTTCGGCATGGTCGAGCGATCCTTGACCGCACTGGCCAGCAGGCGACGCGCCTCCTGCACCCGGCCCAGACCTTCGGCAAGCGTATCTGCCGCGTCCTGCTGAAGCGCGCGGACATCCGCGATCTTGTCAAGACCGGCTTTCAACTCGTCGGCTTCCTCGCGCAGCCCCGGCACGACTGTGGACAGGATCATCCCTGACTGCGCCGTCGCCTCGGGGCCTGCCGGATGCAGAAGCATCAGCGTTTCGGGGGATTGCTGCATCGCGGTCATGACCCCGATGATCTTCGACAATTCGCCGCGGCGCGCTTCCCATTCGCTGCGCACTTCCTGCTCGCGGATGCCGGCCTGACGCAACCCGACGCGAAGGGCAGTCAGCCCGGTTTCATAGGCATGTATCATGTCGGTCAGCGCGGTCACCTGATCGTCCTTGCTGAGCGCGGCTTCCAGCCGTCCGGTCGCCTCGCGCAGCTGATATGCGGCGCGCGCGGCGTCGTCGCCGGCAGGGGTTTCGGCGACGGCAGAACCGACGGGCAGTGCCAGCATCGCGGCAGCAAGCAGGGACGATGCGATCCTCATGCCCGCTCGATCAGGCTCTGGCCCGTCATTTCGGGCGGAAGATCCAGCCCCATCAGGTCCAGAACCGTTGGCGCGACATCGGCCAGCCGGCCACCCGCGCGAAGTGCCGTGGCAGCAGGATCACCATAGACGATCACCGGCACCGGGTTCGTCGTATGCGCCGTGTGCGGGCCCCCGGTTTCGGGGTCGATCATCGTTTCGCAATTGCCGTGATCGGCGATGATGACCGCCGCCCCGTCCGCCTTTTCAAGCGCCGCGATCGCCCGACCGAGATTGCGGTCCACTGCTTCGCACGCTTTCACCGCGGCAGGCAGGCTGCCGGTATGGCCGACCATGTCGGGATTGGCGAAATTCACGACGATCAGGTCATATCCGTCCTCGATCGCCTTCACGAGCCAGTCGCCAACCTCGTCCGCTGCCATCTCCGGTTCCAGATCATAGGTCGCGACTTTGGGGCTGGCCGGCATGTGGCGATCCTCGCCATGTTCAGGCGCTTCCTTGCCGCCGTTCAGGAAGAAGGTGACATGCGGATACTTCTCTGTCTCGGCCAAGTGGAACTGGCGCAACCCCTTCGATGCCACCCACGCGCCAAGCGTGTTCTGCACCTGCCGCTTGGGATAGGCCGCATTCATGAAAGCGTCGTGCGCAGCAGAATAATCGACCATTCCCAACAGAGCCGCCCATTTCGGGCGCACCCCGGTATCGAAAGCATCGAACTTCGGGGCGCCAATGGCGGATAGTATTTCCCTTGCTCGGTCGGCGCGGAAGTTCAGGCAGAAGAAGCCGTCGCCGTCCTGCGCGCCTTTGTAATCGCCGATCACGGTGGGCTTGATGAATTCATCGGTTTCTTCGCGCGCGTAAGCCAATTCGACTCCCTGCGCGGCATCGGGGGCGCTGAACTCTGCCTGACCGGCCACCATTGCGGCATAGGCGCGGCCAACGCGGTCCCAGCGATTATCGCGATCCATCGCGAAATAGCGCCCGATGACCGTGCCGATGCGCGCGCCCTTGGGTAAGCTGCCCTGCAATTCCGTGATGAAGCCCATCGCCGATTTCGGCGGCACGTCGCGTCCGTCGGTAATCGCGTGGATGACCACCGGCACGCCCTTTTCCGCGACCGCGCGGGCCGAAGCGATGACATGCTGGATATGCCCATGCACGCCCCCGTCCGAAACGACGCCCATGAGATGCGCGGTGCCCCCGGTTTCCTTCAGCTTGGCGACGAAATCACCAAGGCCGGTATTTTCGTAATAACTGCCATCTTCGATGGCGAGGTCGATCTGGCCCAGATCCATCGCCACCACCCGACCGGCACCGATATTGGTGTGACCGACCTCGGAATTGCCCATCTGGCCCTTCGGCAGCCCCACATCGGGGCCATAGGTAATCAGCGTGGAGTTCGGGCAGGTGGACAGCAGGCGGTCCATTGTCGGGGTTTCGGCCTGATCCGGCGCGCTCTGTTCCGGGCGGTCGGAAATCCCCCAACCGTCGAGAATGCAAAGGACAACTGGTTTCCTGCCGCTCATAGCCCTGCCCCTTCGTCGATGCCCAGCATGATGTTCATGTTCTGAACCGCCGCGCCGGACGCACCCTTGCCAAGATTGTCCAACACCGCGACCACAACCGCGCAACCCGCCGCGTCGTCACCATGAACAGAGATTTCCAGCATGTTCGTGCCATTCAGGGCCGTGGCGTCGATACGCGCGCCGATTTCTTCGGCCTCGCGGACGCGGACGAATTCGGCACCGGCATAATGCTGGGACAATGCGCCATGCAGCGATGACAGCGTGCGCGCGCCGCCCAGATGCAGCGGCAGCGAAACCGCCATGCCCTGCGCGAAGGTTCCGACCGAGGGCGCAAAGACCGGCTGAACGGCCAGCCCGGTCATCGCCATGACTTCCGGGATATGTTTGTGGTGCTGGCTTAGCGCGTAAAGAAATTGCGGCGCGGCATCACCCCTCTCGAACTCGGCGATCATCGCGTTCCCGCCGCCCGTGTAACCCGATACGGCATTGATCGAAGCGCCCTCCTCGGGTCCGATCAGTCCGGCATCCAGCAGCGGGCGGATCATTGCAATCGCCCCGGTCGCATAGCAGCCGGGATTGGCGACCCGCCCTGCATCGGCGATGCGCTGGCGCGCGCCAGCGGTCAGTTCGGGAAAGCCATAGACCCAGTCCGGATCGACCCGATGCGCGGTCGAGGCGTCGATCAGACGCACCGGCAGGTCAGCCGCCAATGCTACCGCCTCGCGCGCGGCATCGTCGGGAAGGCAAAGAATCGCCACGTCGGCAGCCTCGAAACAGGCGCGGCGAGCATTGGCGTCCTTGCGAAGGTCATGGTCGATCTGAATCAACTGAATGTCGTCGCGCCCGGCAAGCCGATCGCGGATCTGAAGTCCGGTCGTGCCAGCCTCTCCGTCGATGAAGACCTTATGTGCCATCGCTGCCCTTTCCTGACTGCGTCCATGACATAACGCCCTGCCGGTCCGGGGGCAATGCAGGCAGCCCCTTGCCAAGCAGGATCGCGCATAGTTGAAAAAACCCTGCCGCTTCGCGTATCACCCCATCATGACCGAGCCATACGCCCCCACCGCCACCGCCACGCGCCCGCAAGCCGGGCAACCCTCGCGGCTTTATCACACGCCGCTCTCACCATTTTCGCGTAAGGTGCGGCTGGTGCTGGCCGAAAAGCGCATCGAGGTCGAACTGGCCGAAGAACGCTATTGGGAACAGGGGCCGGAGCTGTTCCGCCGCAATCCTGCCGGGAAGATCCCGGTTCTGCGTCATGACGGGATGCTTCTGGCGGAAAGTCAGGCGATTTGCGAATATCTGGATGAAACGGTGCCGAACCCGCCGCTGATGCCGGAAAGCGCCGCCGGACGGTACGAGGTGCGCCGCCTTTGCGCGTGGTTCGACGACAAGTTCAACGCCGAGGCAACGCGCCCGGTCCTGAACGAGCGGGTCTGGAAGAAAGTTCAGAAAACCGGCTATCCGGATTCGCGCATGGTCAAGACCGGGCTGGCGGCGATCAAGGCGCATATTGATTACATGCACAGCCTGCTGGAAGAACGTCGCTGGCTGGCCGGGCCCTCGCTGACCATCGCCGATTTTGCTGCGGCGGCCCATTTCTCATGTCTGGATTACATCTCGGACGTGGACTGGGACCGTTCGGATCTGGTGCGGCAATGGTATGCGACGATCAAGTCGCGCCCGGCGTTCCGGGGCGTTCTTGCCGATCAGGTGCCGGGACTGCACCCGGCACCACATTACGCGCAGCTCGATTTTTAGACGGCGCAGCCCGATCCCTCAGCCGAGCGCATAGCCGGTACCGCGCACTGTCCGCACCGGATTGTCGCCGCCATTCTGCATCAATGCCTTGCGCAGCCTGCCGACATGGACATCTATGGTCCGGGTATCGACATAGATGTCGCGCCCCCAGACACGGTCCAGCAATTGCTCTCGGGTCCAGACGCGGCCCGGTTTTTCCATCAGCGTGGACAACAGCCGGAACTCGGTCGGGCCCAGATGCAGCGCCTGACCGGCCCGAAAGACCCGATGTTCGCCCGCGTCAAGGATGATGTCGCTGAAGCTCAGCCTTTCGCCCATCGTCGCCGGACGGGTGCGGCGCAACTGCGTCCGCAGGCGCGCCATCAGTTCGACGACCGAATAGGGTTTGACGACATAGTCATCGGCGCCGGTTTCCAGCCCGCGGACACGATCAACCTCGTCACCGCGCGCTGACAGCATGACAATCGGAATCTGCCGAGTGGCCGGGTCCGCCTTCACACGGCGGCAGATCTCGATCCCGGATACGTTGGGAAGCATCCAGTCGAGCACGATAAGGTCGGGCAGTTCTTCCTGAACAAGCAGCAGCGCCTCATCGCCGTTCTCGGCCATGACCACGTCAAAGCCCTCGGCTTCAAGATTGTATTTCAGCACCTCGCGCTGCGCACCCTCATCCTCGACTATCAGAACGCACGGACTCTGGCGGCGGGCCATGGCATCATTCCTCGATCTGGTTCAGCAAAGTCTCGGGGGCATCGGCGCCGGCGGTCTGGACGACACCATCCTTCTTCGGCCGCGAATCCTCGGGCATCTCGCCGGTCACGAGATAGATCACCTGTTCCGCGATAGAGGTCGCGTGATCGCCCATGCGCTCGATATTCTTTGCGATGAAATGCAGGTGCATGCAGGGGGTGATGTTGCGCGGGTCTTCCATCATGTAGGTCAGGAATTCGCGGAACAGCGCGTTATACATCTGGTCCACTTCGAGATCGCGCTCGCGCACATCGCCGGCAAGCACCGCATCGCGCTGGATATAACTGTCGAGCGCGTCTTTCAGCATCCGGTCAACGGTCAGCGACATGCGCCGAAGCGCCATTCCCGCCCCGTCGATTGCGGGCAGGCCAGCCAGCACATGGCTGCGCTTGGCCATGTTCTTGGCGTAATCGCCGACCCGTTCAAGCGATGCCGAGATCTTGATGACGGTCAGCACCAGCCGAAGATCGGTCGCGGTCGGCGCGCGCAGTGCGATCAGCCGGGCCGCTTCCTCGTTCACTTGGGCATCCAGCGCGTCGATCTGCTTGTCGCGGCGACGGACGTCTTCGGCCAGGTCTTCGTCCATTTTTTCCAGCGCGGTCGCAGCATCGGCAATCGCGCGCTCGACCATGCCGCCCATGCGCACCACCAGCGCCTGAATTGTTTCCAGATCGCGGTCGAAGGCCGAGGCGATATGTCTTTCGTTCTGCATCCTGCTTCCTCTCCCTCGCTCAGCCGATGCGGCCCGAGATATAGCTTTCCGTCCGCGGGTCCTGCGGGCGGGTGAAAATGTCGTCCGTGTCGCCGTATTCGACCAGATTCCCAAGGTGGAAGAACGCGGTCTTCTGGCTGACACGGGCGGCCTGCTGCATCGAATGGGTCACGATCACGACCGAGAAATCCTCGCGAAGCTGGTCAATCAGTTCTTCAACCTGACTGGTGGCGATCGGGTCGAGCGCCGAGCAGGGTTCGTCCATCAGCAGCACCTCGGGCGCGGTAGCGACGGCGCGCGCAATGCACAGACGCTGCTGCTGGCCACCCGACAGGCCGGTGCCGGGTTCGTGCAGGCGGTCCTTGACCTCGTTCCAGAGCGCCGATCCGCGCAGCGATTTCTCCACGATCTCGTCCAGATCGGCGCGATTGCGGGCAAGGCCGTGGATGCGGGGGCCGTAAGCGACGTTATCATAGATCGACTTCGGGAAGGGGTTCGGCTTCTGAAAGACCATCCCGACCTTGGCGCGCAACTGCACCGGATCGACGCGCTTGTCATAGATGTCCTCGCCATCAAGCGCGATCTTTCCCTCGATCCGCGCAATGTCGATGGTGTCGTTCATGCGGTTTATGCAGCGCAGAAAGGTCGATTTCCCGCAGCCCGACGGCCCGATGAATGCCGTTACGGTCTTGTCGAGAATATCGACATTCACATCCTTGATGGCGTGTTTGTCGCCATAATAGACCTGCACGTCACGCGCCGTGATCTTGATGTCGTCCTGGGTCACTTCGCGCTCCACAAGGCTCATATCGTTCATGTTTTCACCCTCCACCGTAATTTACCAGCGGCGTTCGAACTTGCGGCGCAGGAAGATCGCCAGCAGGTTCATGCAAAGAAGGAAGACCAGCAGCACGATGATCGCCCCCGATGCCCGTTCGAAAAAGGCCGGGTCGGCGCGCTGTGTCCAGTTATAGACCTGCACCGGCAGCGCCGAGGCGGGGTCAAAGAAACCTTCCGGCGGGGCCGATGGGTAGGTGGTGACAAACGCCACCATCCCGATCAGCAGAAGCGGCGCGGTTTCGCCAAGCGCCTGCGCCAGCCCGATGATGGTGCCAGTCAGGATACCAGGCATCGCCAGCGGCAGAACATGATGGAACACGGTCTGCATCTTCGACGCGCCGACGCCAAGTGCCGCATCGCGGATCGAGGGCGGCACCGATTTCAGCGCCGCGCGCGTCGAGATGATGATCGTCGGCAGCGTCATCAGCGTCAGAACCAGCCCGCCCACAATCGGCGTTGATCGCGGCAGGCCGACAAAGTTGATGAAGGCCGCCAGACCAAGAATGCCGAACACGATGGAAGGCACCGCCGCGAGATTGGCGATATTCACCTCGATCACGTCGGTGAAGCGGTTCTTTGGCGCGAATTCCTCCAGATAGATCGAGGCCGCGACACCTATCGGCAGTGCCAGCACCAGAACGATCAGCATCATGTAGAACGACCCCAGGATCGCCACCCCGATCCCCGCGGCCTCGGCCCTGTTGTCGGATGCGTCGGGCTTGGTGATGAAGGCGGTATTGAACTTCGTCACCAGCGCGCCCTTGTCCTTCATCGCCTGCGCAAGCTGGTATTGCGCGACCGAGGTCTTGGCATCCAGCGCGGCCGATGCTTCGGTCACGCGCCCCTTGAACATGCCATCCACCCGGCTGGAGGTCAGCGCCGTCATGTCCAGCGTTTCCCCGATGATCGACGGATCGGCCAGCACCATTTCCCGCAGACGCGCCTGCGCCTCGTTCGAGAAGAAGGATTTGATGTCTGCTTCGGACAGATCGGGGATCTGAATGTTTTCAGCCGCGATCCATGCCTTCAGGGAATCGTCCAGCACCTTGCCATAGGACATCGAAATGACCTTTGCCATTTCTGCCGGATCGCGGTTTCCCTTCGGATCAACGACCTCTGCCGAGATCGTCACGGGAAGGGACACATAGGTCTGCTGAAACGCGCTCGCCCCGTCGCGGACAATCGAATACAGCAGGAACATCAGGGCCAGAACCGCAATCGCGATAGCGGCGATACCGTAAGCCTTGAAGCGCGTCTCGGCGGCGTTGCGGCGCTTTGTGCGGGCCGATGCGGTCAGCAGTGATCCGCTGGTATGACGCGCGGCGGGCGCGCTCATCGGGGTCATGTCGGTCGCGTCGGTCATTCGTACTGCTCCCGGTATTTGCGCACGATATAGAGCGCGAAGATATTCAGCCCCAGCGTCAGCACGAACAGCGTCAGGCCAAGGGCAAAGGCAACCAGCGTTTCAGGGCTGGCAAAGTCGTTGTCGCCGGTCAGCTGACCGACGATCTTGACGGTGATTGTGGTCATCGCTTCGAACGGGTTGCCGCTGATCTGGGCCATCGCACCGGCCCCCAGCACGACGATCATCGTCTCGCCAATGGCGCGCGACGCGGCCAGAAGCACCGCACCGACGATGCCCGGCAGGGCGGCAGGCAACACGACCTGGCGGATTGTTTCCGAATGGGTCGAGCCAAGCCCGAGACTGCCATCGCGCAGGGATTGCGGCACCGCATTGATGATGTCGTCCGACAAGGAACTGACGAAGGGGATCAGCATCACCCCCATCACGAGGCCCGCCGTCATGACCGATGAGCCGCTGTTGCCAAGCCCCATCGGCTGCGCCAGCCAGTCGCGGATCAGCGGGCCGACGGTGACAAGCGCGAACAGACCATAAACGATTGTCGGGATACCCGCGAGGATCTCGATTGCAGGCTTCACGACCGAGCGGACACGGGGGCTCGCATATTCCGACATATAGATCGCCGCGAACAGGCCGACCGGCACCGCGAACAGAAGCGCGATGACCGAGATGTAAAGCGTCCCCCAAAGCAGCGGCAGCATCCCCAGCTTCGAGCCGCCGCCAAAACTGGGCGTCCATTCGGTGCCGAAGAAGAAGTCCTGCCACGGATAAAGGCGGAAGAAGCTGATGGATTCGAAAACCAGCGACAATACGATCCCTGCGGTCGTGGCAATCGCGATGGTCGAACAGCCGATCAGCAGGCCACGCATCACGCGCTCTACCACGTTGCGCGCGCGGAAATCGGGGCGGATGCGCAAAAGGGCAAAGACCAGCCCTGCCCCCGACAGCGCCAGCGTCACGATCCCCAGCCAGAGCGATCCGATATGCGTTGCGCGCAGATATTGCTGGGCCGCGCGAAGCACATCAGGCTTGGTCAGCACCGGCAATTGCGCCGCCTTCAGACGGTCCAGCCGCTCGGTATCGTCCATCGTCAGGGTCAGCGCCTCGGGCCGGGTCAGAACGTCCTGCCCGACGGCCACCGACAGGGTCGAGGCGATCTTGCTGGCTTCGCCCATGACAATGCCGCGCGTCTGACCTTCGGCAATCGCCTCATCCGGGATGTATTTGCTGACCGACCGCTGGATGATGACCGGCTGGACAAACAGCCATATCAGCAGCACCAGAAAGGCGGGAAGCGCGGTGTAAAGCGCAACGCTCCAGCCGTAATAGACCGGACGCGAATGCAGCTTTCGGCTGTCGCCCTGGGCCTGCGCCATGACGCGGCCGCGACCCAGAACAAAACCTGCCGCCGACAGCGCCAGAACGATCAGGACAATCCAGAAAACGGGCATGTTATCCCCCGAAAAGGCGCAGGGGGCCGGGCAACGCGGGGCTGCCCGGCCGGGTGCATTACTGCATCACCGCTTCGTCGGCGACACCGGCCTGAACATCGGCCAGCTTCGGATCGGGAACCAAGCCATAGGTCGCCAGCGGGCCGCCCGGGCCGGCAATCGCGTCCGAGACGAAGAATTCCGCATATTCCTTCAGGCCGGGGATCACGCCGATATGGTCCTTCTTGACGTAGAAGAACAGCGGGCGGGACACCGGATATTCACCCGACGCAACGGTATCGACCGAAGGCGTGACGCCGTTCATGGTCGCGACCTTCAGCTTGTCGGTGTTGTTTTCGTAGAAGGAAAGACCGAACACCCCGACACCGTTCTTGTCGCTGTCGATACGGGCCAGCGTCTCGGTATAGTCGCCGTCGATATCGACCGACTTGCCGTCGGTGCGGATCGCGATGCAGGCGGCTTCGGCGGCATCTTCGTCATCGGGATGCGCAGCCTTGAACGCGTCCAGTGCACCGGATTCCTCGCAGCCGGCCATCATGACCTTTTCTTCGAAGACTTCACGGGTGCCGTGCTTGGTTCCCGGAATGAAGGCCATGATCGGCTGTGCGGGCAGATCGGGGTTTACGTCCGACCAGTTCGCGGCAGCGTTCGCGGCAACCGCGCCGTCGGCCGGAACCTCGGCGGCGAGCGCCAGGAACACGTCTTTCGGGGTCAGCACGAAATCGGGGCCATTGATGTCGCTGGCAAAGACGATGCCGTCATAGCCGAACTGGACTTCCATGATATTGGCGACGCCATTGGCCTTGCAGGTCTCGACTTCCGAGTCCTTGATCTTGCGGCTTGCATTGGCGACGTCGATGGTGTTTTCGCCCACGCCTTCACAGAACTGCTTCAGCCCGGCCGAGGAACCGCCGCCTTCGACGACGGGTGCCGCGAACTCGGTGTTTTCGGCGAAAGCCTCGGCCACGATGGTGGCATAGGGCAGAACGGTCGAGGAACCGGCGACCTGGACCTGGTCACGCGCAGCGGCGGCCGAGGCCGAGGCGGCGATGACGGCAATGGCCGAAACGGTGAGCTTGACGGATTTCATAGGATCACTCCTGAACGTTATTGAGGGGCACGATTTGCCTGCGCCTTCCCTAGGCGGGGAGTGCGACGCTTATGCGACGGGTTTGCGACAGTTTCGTGACAGCCAACGCCGGGCAGATTATTCATATGAAATAAAACGGGATTCTTTCGCATTCCGACGACCAGAGGCCCGGAATCAACGCTTCTTTCCGGCCTTCTTTGGCAGGTTTGCGACAGTCAGCGACAGGATTCGCGCCATATGGCCCGGATCATCCAGATCTTCAGGCTCGATTCGCAGATGCGGTCGGGCGTTGTGATAGGGAATCCCCTCGGCGGGATTGCGCAGGACGGCACGCGCTGCGTCGGTCGGCTTGATGAAAAGCTGCCCATCGCAGATTACGCCAAAGATCACCCCGTCGAGATAGATGCCGTAATCGCCGAACATGGGTCTAGCGACGACCTCGCCTGCCGGTGTCAGCTTGGCGACGATCGCCGCAGCCTGTTCCTTTGTCGTGCCCATCAGCCAATTTGTCCGCGCACACCACCTGTCTGCGCGCGGTCCAGCAAAAGCTGATCAAGGACCACACAGGCGGCCATCGCCTCGGCCACGGGAACGGCGCGGATGCCGACGCAGGGGTCGTGACGGCCCTTGGTAATCAGCTCGATTTCTTCGCCCTTGGCATTGATGGTGCGGCGCGGCGTCAGGATCGACGAGGTCGGCTTGACCGAAAAGCGCACCACGATGTCCTGCCCGGTCGAAATACCGCCCAGAATGCCGCCCGCATGGTTCGACAGATATTCCGGCCCATCCGGGCCCATGCGGATTTCGTCGGCATTCGCGGTACCGGTCAGGGCGGCGGCGGCCATGCCCTCGCCGATCTCGACCCCTTTGACGGCGTTGATCGACATCATCGCGGCAGCAAGGTCCGTGTCCAGCTTGCCATAGACGGGCGCACCAAGACCGGGTGGGCAGCCACGGATCAGCACTTCAAGCGCGGCACCAACGCTGTTCTGCGCCTTGCGGATGCCGGTCAGATAATCCTCCCATGCCTGCGCGGCGCTGGCGTCAGGCAGGAAGAACGGGTTTTCGCGAATGGCGCTTTCGTCGAAATTTGCGCGATCCAGATGCATCTCGCCCATCTGGACCATATAGCCGATGATCTGCACCTTCGGCGCCAGATCTCGCAGCACGGCCTGCGCCACGGCACCCGCCGCGACCCGCGCCGCCGTTTCGCGCGCCGACGACCGCCCGCCGCCGCGATAATCCCTGATGCCATATTTCTGGTGATACGTGATGTCCGCATGACCCGGCCGGAAAGCCTTCGCGATCTCGCCATAATCCTTTGACCGCTGATCGGTGTTCTCGATCATCAGCATGATGGGAGTGCCTGTGGTCTTTCCCTCGAACACGCCCGACAGGATGCGGACCTGATCGGCTTCCTGCCGCTGGGTTGTGTTCTTCGACGTGCCTGGGCGGCGGCGGTCCATGAAGGGCTGAATCCAGCCCTCGTCAAGCGCGACGCCGGGGGGGCAGCCGTCAATAACGCAGCCAAGCGCCGGCCCGTGACTTTCGCCCCAGGTGGTGACGCGGAAAACATGGCCGAAGCTGTTAAGGCTCATCACGGATCTCCTTTGGCCCTTGGTTAGCGATCCCGCCGCGCCCCGGCAAGCCGACGCGATGCAACATTCGCTTGCGCATCGCGCGCCGATTGCCCATCTTGGTCGCGCCTCGGGGGGCCTGTCACGGCTGAGACGCGCAATGCGGACCCGCAGAACCTGATCCGGCTAACACCGGCGGAGGGAAGGTTTCGCTGCCCTTTCTTTCCGAAACATCATTGAAGGAGGAAAGCGATGCGAAACGCCCTGTTCGCCCTTTTGACGACCGCCTCGCCCGCGCTTGCCGCAGGCCCGGAACTGACCATCTATGCGCCGGAATATTTCGCATCAGAATGGGGGCCGGGCCCGAAGATAGAGCAAGGCTTCGAAGCCGTCTGCGAATGCGACCTCGTTTTCGTGACGGGTGACGTGCTGCCCCGCATCCTGCTGGAAGGTCAGGGAACCGAAGCCGACGCGGTTATCGGCCTGAGCATGGACCAGACGCTGCGGGCCCGCGAAAGCGGGCTGTTCGCACCGCATAATCAGGATACATCCGGGCTGACCATGCCGATCGCTTGGACAGATCAGACCTTTTTGCCCTTCAACTGGTCGGAAACCGCGTTCGTCTATGACGAAACCCGACTGGCCAGCCCACCGCAAAGCTTTCAGGCGCTGCTGGATGCACCCGACGATCTCAAGATCGTCATTCAGGACCCGCGCAGCTCCGTCTCTGGTCTGGCGCTGCTGCTGTGGGTCAAGGCCGTGTTCGGCGATGACAGCAAGCAGGCGTGGGAAAAGCTGCGCCCGAAGGTGCTGACCGTGACGCAGGACTGGTCCGAAGCCTATGGCATGTTCACCGATGGCGAGGCAGATATGGTCCTCAGCTTCACGACCTCGCCCGCCTATCACATCGGGGCCGAGGATGACAAAACCAAGCATGCTGCGATCTTCCCGGAAGGACATTACCTGCTGGCCGAACTTGCCGCGCAGCTCAAGGATACCGACCAGCCCGAGCTGGCGCAGAAATTCATGGATTATATCCTTTCGCCCGAGTTTCAGGGGATGATCGCCGAAGCGAACTGGTCCTATCCGTCGAAGCTGCCGGACGATCAGCTTCCAGCTTATTTCGCGGATCTGCCGCGCCCTGAAAAGACGCTTTCCTTCCCCGAGCAGGAAGCCGAGGCGATACGCAAACCCGCGCTGGATGAATGGCTGAGCGTTTTCGCAGGCTGAACAAGATGCCGCGCGCGCTTTCTGCCGGGGGCGCGGTTGCGGCCTTCATGTTCGCACTGATCCTCGGGACGCTTGGTATCGTCGCTGTTCATGCCGGCGGCCTTTCGGCTCTTGGGCCGTGGGATCTGCGCGCAATCTGGTTCACGATTTGGCAGGCGGCGCTGTCAGCGACGCTTTCGGCGCTGCTGGCGGTGCCGGTCGCGCGAGCGCTGGCACGGCGTCGGTTCGCTGGTCGCGGTCTGCTTATCACCCTTCTGGGCGCACCGTTCATCCTGCCGGTGATCGTCGCGGTCATGGGCCTCGTTTCCGTGTTCGGGCGCAGCGGCGTCGTCAACGAGGTGCTTGCATGGGCGGGGTTCCCGCCGGTCAGCATCTACGGCTGGCAGGGCGTCATCATCGCGCATGTCTTTTTTAACCTGCCGCTTTCCGTGCGGATGATCCTGCACGGCTGGCAGGCCATCCCGTCAGAACGCTTCCGGCTGGCGACATCGCTGGGCTTCGAGCCAGGCGATATTGGCAGGCATCTTGAGCGCCCGATGCTGCGAGAGGTCCTGCCCGGCGCATGGCTGGCCGTTTTTCTGGTGTGCCTGACCAGTTTCGCTGTCGCACTGGCGCTTGGCGGTGGACCACGAGCGACGACCGTGGAACTGGCAATCTATCAGGCCTTCCGGTTCGATTTCGACATGGGCAAGGCCGCGACGCTGGCCCTTGTGCAGGTGGGCCTCTGTGTGGCGGCACTGCTTCTGGCCAGCCGGGTAAGCCGACCCGCCGAATTCGGCGCGGGGCTGGATCGTGACGACGTGATACCGGCACCCGGCGGCTGGCGGTGCCACGCCGACGGCGCGGCGATCGTGCTGGCAGCCGGGTTTCTGCTTGTGCCGATGCTGTCGGTGATCGCACAGGGCGCGCCCGGCATCGCTTCGCTTCCCGGCGCGGTCTGGGTCGCGACCCTGCGCTCCTTCGTCATGGCGCTGATCTCGGCGGTGCTGGCAATCTCGCTGTCGCTGGCGCTGGCACAAAGCGTCGCACGCGGGCAGAGATGGACGGAATTCGCGGGGATGCTGCCGCTTGTCGCGTCGCCGCTGGTGCTGGGGACTGGTCTGTTCCTTCTGCTGCGCAATGTAACCTCGCCCACGCAGCTTGCATTGCCGGTGACGGTCGCGATCAACGCGATCATGGCGCTGCCGTTCGCGCTGCGCATCCTGATCCCGGCGGCACGCGCGCTGCAGCGCGACTATGGCAGGCTCGCGGATTCGCTGGGGCTGCGCGGGCTTGCCCGACTTCGCATCCTGACGCTTCCGCGCCTTGCCCGCCCTTTGGGTTTCGCGGGCGGGCTTTCGGCGGCGCTGGCGATGGGCGATCTGGGCGTCATCACGCTGTTCGCCGACAGCCGGAACCCGACCTTGCCGCTGAAGCTTTACCAGTTGATGAACAGCTACCGCATGGATGATGCCGCCGCCTGCGCGGTGCTGCTGATGACAGTCAGCTTTGCGCTGTTCTGGCTGTTCGACCGGGGAGGACGTATCCGTGCTGCGCTTTGACCGGGCCGAGGCAACGCTTGGCAGCTTTCGCCTTTCGGCTGATTTCGAGATCGCTGCCGGCGCGCGCATTGCAGTCATCGGGCCTTCGGGCTCGGGCAAATCAACGCTTCTGGGGATGGTTGCGGGTTTTGTCCCCCTCAGCGCCGGGCGCGTGCTTTGGGCCGGGAAGGATCTTTCACAAATCCCGCCGGGCGACAGGCCGGTGTCGACCCTGTTTCAGGATCAGAACCTTTTTCCGCATCTGAGCGTGGCGCAGAATGTCGGCCTTGGCCTGCGCCCCGATCTGCGCCTTTCGCCTGAGCAGCAGGCTCGAGTCGCCGATGCGCTTCGCCAGGTCGGACTTGAAGGCATGGCGGACCGTCGCCCGGCGCAACTCTCTGGCGGGCAGCAAAGCCGCGTCGCACTGGCGCGCGTGGCCCTTCGTGCCCGGCCGATCCTGCTGCTGGACGAGGCTTTCGCGGCCCTCGGTCCCGCGCTCAAAACCGATATGCTGCAACTGCTGGAACGGATCGCCGGTGAAACCGGCACGACAGTGCTGATGGTGACACATGACCCCGATGACGCCCGCGCCTTCGCGCCGGAAACCGTTGTCGTTGTCGACGGCATCGCGCAGCCCCCTGCCATGACCGGCCCGCTTCTGGACGACCCACCACCTGCGCTTCGCGCCTATCTGGGTTAGCTGATCGGGCGGATCATCTTGCGGTCGAACACCCGCATGACCTGCTTGAGGTCGTGACCGCGCTTCAGAATGCGCCCGTCCATCCCGATGACCGAATACATGCCCTGCGCCGCGCGCAGCTTCGGGCGTTTCTCGACGCGATAGATCGGCGTTTCGGCCGCGTGGCGGAAGATCGAAAATACCGCGACATCGCTGAGAAACGCCATGGCGTAATCGCGCCACTCGCCAGCGGCGACCATTCGGCCATATGTTGACAGGATCGAGGCAAGCTCTGCCCGGTCGAAAGCGACACGGTCGGGCTGCGGGACGAACGGCTGCGTCGGGTTCTGCATGACGGAATGGTGACAGTCCGCGCGGCGGTGTCAACGGAAATTTCGCCACTCGCCTTTGCCCGCGATGCCGGAAGCAGGAAACAGCCGCGACAGGGCGGTTGGCCCCTGCCACGGACCGCAGCATATCAGTAGCAGGCCACTTTCGTGATGATATTGCTGCCATTGTATTCGACGTTCAGCCGATCGGGCTGATAATCTGCCGTCACGGCCATATCAGGTCCGATCTGGCGCGGCGCGCTTGGCAGGGACTTGACGTCGATTGCCCCCAGCGGCTTTCCAACCAGCACCTGCAGCCCGGCTGCGCCGCAAGCATCCGAAGGCGGCGGCACCGAGGTTGCGCCCGCAAGTTCTTCCTCGGTGCAAGCGCCAAGAAGCGCCAACGCAGCCAGCGGCGCCGCCAGACGCAGCAGCATCAGCCGCAATCCACGCCGGAAATGTTCCCGGCCGCGTCCAGACGGAAGACCATGCGGTTCGGATCATAGTTCTGCGGCTCGATCCCGCGATATTCGACGATCCGGTATTCCTTGCTGATTCCCAGCGTCGGGATCACACTGCCCGGCTGACCGACATAGTTGGCATAGGTCGAGGATTTGCACAGGTCGGGCTTGCGTTCCTGCAGGCCGTCATCGGCGGCGGTCGGCAGCGGCTCGATCCCCGGCGGCTGAACTGGCTCCTGCGCGGCCGGGCCGGCCATACAGCCGGCAAGCGCTGCAACGGCGGCGAGGGGGGCGATCAGTCGAAACGTCGTCGTCGTCATGTTGTTCATCTGTCCCTTGAGGGTTCCTGAATTTCTGCTCTCTGACCCGCCACCGCGCAGCATGCGCGCCGCCAGACCATTCCGAATCTATACGCGTCGGCGCGGCGTCTGTTAAGCCCGCAAGAACATGCGCTTCGCACGTTCGCGCAAGTTCTGCGTCATCACTGCGCCCCCGCGCGAAGGAGAGCCGCGCCACAACAATCCTTTGACTCTGGCCCGCGCGGGCGATAGGGCGACGGATCGGCTGTTTTGGCTGCATGCGGATGGGCCGCATGCAAGCAGGACCGGGCCGAGAACCCGGCACGCGGGCCAATCAGGCAGACAATCAATGATCCAGAACGAAATTGCCGCGCCACTGGCGGCGGCCCTGGCCGAACGAGGCTATGACAAACTTACTTCTGTTCAGCAGGCCGTGCTGAACCCCGAGGCAGAAGGGCGCGATCTGCTTGTCTCGGCCCAGACCGGGTCCGGCAAGACCGTGGCCTTCGGCCTTGCGGCGGCGCCCGATCTGCTGGACGAAACTGGCGCGCTGCCGCAGGCAGACAGCCCGCTTGCCCTTGCCATCGCACCCACGCGCGAACTGGCCCTGCAGGTCGCAGCCGAACTCAACTGGCTATATGCGGCGACCGGCGCGCGCATTGCCACCTGTGTCGGCGGCATGGATTACCGGACCGAGCGCCGCGCATTGGCGCGGGGCGCGCAGATCGTTGTCGGCACGCCGGGACGCCTGCGCGATCATATCGAAAAGGGCGCGCTCGATCTGTCCGGTCTGCGCGTCGCGGTGCTGGACGAAGCCGACGAAATGCTCGATCTCGGGTTTCGCGAGGATCTGGAATTCATCCTGGGTTCTGCGCCCGAAACGCGCCGCAGTCTCATGTTTTCGGCGACGGTGCCGCCCGCCATCGAAGCCCTTGCCCGCGACTTCCAGCGCGACAGCCTGCGCGTCGTCGCAACTGGCGAGGCGCGCCAGCACGGCGATATCGCCTATCGCGCGCTGTCGGTCACGGCGCGGGACAAGGAAAACGCGATCTTCAACCTGCTGCGCTACTATGAGGCACGAACCGCAATCATTTTCTGCAAGACGCGCGCCAATGTGAACCATCTGCTGGCGCGGATGGGCAATCGCGGTTTCCGCGTCGTCGCGCTGTCGGGCGAGCTGTCGCAACAGGAACGCACACATGCGCTTCAGGCGCTGCGTGACGGGCGCGCGCGGGTCTGTATCGCCACCGATGTCGCAGCACGCGGGATCGACCTGCCCGGTCTGGAACTGGTGATTCACGCGGACCTGCCAACCAATTCCGAAACTCTGCTGCACCGTTCTGGCCGGACCGGGCGGGCGGGCGCGAAGGGCGTTTCGGCGCTGATCGTCACGCCGTCCGAATACAAGAAGGCGCAGCGACTGCTGCAAGGCGCGAAAGTCACTGCGGAATGGGGCAAGGCACCCTCCGCCGAGGAAGTCAGCGCGCGCGACGATGAACGGATGCTGGCCGATCCGGTGCTGCAAGCGGCGCTTGATGATATGGGCGTCGCGAACGCGCTTCTGGAACAGCTTGGCCCCGAGCAGCTTGCCGCAGCCTTCGTCCAGCTTTGGCGAGAAGGCCGCCCCCCACCCGAGGAGTTGAGCGATACGGCACCGCTCGCGGATGCAAAACCGCGTCCGCCGCGCGAATTCGGCGCCTCGATCTGGTTCACGCTGTCAGTCGGCCATACCGGGCGCGCCGAGGCACGCTGGCTGCTGCCCAAGATATGCGAAGCAGGCGGCATCACCCGCGACGCGATTGGCGCAATTCGGGTGCGCGAGAACGAAACCCACGTCCAGATCGCGACGGGTGATGCACCGCGCTTCGGCGAGGTGATCGAGATCGAGCCGGGCCTGACAATGCGGCGTCTTCGCGGCGAACCGGCACCCGAGGCGAGGACCGAGCGTCGTGCGCCATCGAAAGGGCCGCGCCCCGCCACAGCGCGACCGGCGCGATCATCGGCAAAGCCGACCACCGACGGTGATAAACCGGATTTTGAAGCGAAGCCGAAGCCCGAAAGGAAGCAGGCACCCTCCAAACCAGCGCAGGCGTGGTCGCCGACCGAAGGCGAAAACCCTTTGCAGGGTGACAAGCCGCGCAAGAAAGCGCGGTGGAGCACCGATAAGAAGGCGGCGCGCAGCGGTAAACCGGGCGCGCCTAACCCACGCGCGAAAGGTAAACCGTCACGCGACGCGAAGCCGCCGCTTTCACAGGATGCGAAGCCGGGCGCAGGGCGATCCGCCGGCGCGAAAGGCACGAAAAGCTTCAGATCCGACAAGCCCAAGGGCAGCCGCCCGGCTACGACCGGCCGCGGCCGTCAGGGCGGCGACGCGGTCCCGCGCCGACCCAAGGGGCGTTCGTAAACGAAGCTCTGGCCGGCGCGTTTCAGAACGCGCCGGTCATCAGCGCCACGAGTTATCCTGTTGCCGGCGCATCGCTTGAGTGCGCCGGAACAGGGTCAGCGCCGCCAGCGTGCCAAGCGCACCTGACAGCAGATAAGCCCCCGCCGACCACAGACCGAATGTCTCGGTCAGGTAAAGCGCCACGAAGGGCGCGAAGCCTGCGCCGAACATCCAGGACAGATCAGCCGTCAGATTGGACGCGGTATAGCGGTTCTTCATCTGGAACCCCGAGGCGACCGCACCCGAGGACTGGCCGAAGGAAAGGCCAAGAAGCGCGAAGCCGATGAAGACGTAAAGCGCCTCACCCGAGAAGCCGAGGCTTAGCAGCAAGGGCGAGATCACCGCATAAACGGCAATGCCGATGGCGCAGTTGCGCAGCAATGTCCGTCGTCCTGTCCGGTCTGCAATGAATCCCGAGGCGATGATACCGCCAAGCCCGATCAACGCGCCCACGATCTCGATCAGAAGGAAGCCGGTGATGTTTTCAGGGGCGTTCAGATAGATCCAGGCAAGCGGAAACACCGTGACCATGTGGAACAGCGCAAGCGTCGCCAGCGGGATGAAGGCACCGGCGATGATGTTCGTTGCCTCTTCGCGCAGCAGGCGCGGGTTGATCCGGGGGCGCAGCTCTGCTTCGGCATACAGCGTGTCGAACTCTTCGCTGACGGCAAGGCGCAGGCGCGCGAAAAGCGCGACGACGTTGATCGCGAAGGCGACGAAGAACGGATAGCGCCAGCCGAAGGACAGGAATTCACCCTCTGACAGCGAGGTGCGCAGAAAGATGAACAGGCCGCTGGCAAGGATAAGACCCAAAGGCGCGCCGATCTGCGGGATGGTCGCATAGCGCCCCTTCTTCCCTTCGGGCGCCTTCATCGCCAGAAGCGACGACATGCCGTCCCACGCACCGCCCAATGCCGCGCCCTGCCCCATCCGGAACAGGCACAGGCTGGCGACGGTCAGCCAGCCTTCATCGTCATAGCTGGGCAAAAAGGAAATCGCGACGGTCGACAGGCCCAGCAGGAAAAGCGCCGTGGTCAGCTTTGTGCCACGACCCCAGCGGCGGTCGATTTCGGTAAAGACGAAGCTGCCTACCGGACGGGCCACGAATCCCAGCGCCAGAACGAGAAAGGCAAACAGAATCCCGTTCACCGGAGAGGCGAACGAAAAGATGAATCGCGGGAAGACCAGCACCGAGGCGATGGCGAAAACGAAGAAATCGAAGAACTCCGAGGTGCGACCAATCACCACACCTATGGCAATATCGCTGAGTCGCACATGCTCCTCAGGCGCTTTTTTCGCGGGATCGTTCGGGGCGGAATCAGCAGTTGCGTCCATGATTTATACCTTATTGGCCGCTCGGCCGTCGATTTGGGGCCACACCCGTAAGGATCAGGTCCGGTCACGGCATGTCAAGTCAGATGATACATGGACATTTTGTCCGCGCTTTGCTTTTCTGCATCCGAGGTCCGGTGCCTCTGCACTCGCGAGCAGCGTCGCAGATTTGTCGGGCAATGTCATGATCCGTACCGGAAACGTGCGAGCTTTCAGTATGAACCTGATCCGAAATTCTGTCGTTGCATCGCTGTTCCTGGCCCTTGCGGGCTGCGGTTCCGAGGTGCTGTCGCCCGGTGGCGATGTCGCCGCGAAGACACGCGATGTGCTGGGCATCACCACGGCGCTGATTCTGGTCATCGTGCTGCCGGTGCTGGTCGCGATCATCTGGTTCGCCATCCGCTATCGCAGTGGCAGCGAGGATGCCGAAAGCGAATATGACCCCAGTTTCCATCATTCGGTCCAGCTCGAACTGCTGATCTGGGCAGCGCCTCTGGTCATCATCATCTGGCTTGGTGCGCTGACCTGGGTCAGCACACACAAGCTGGACCCGTACCGCCCGCTTGACAGCGAGACGCAGGGCGTCACCGACGGGGCAGAACCGCTGGTTGTGCAGGTCGTGTCGATGGACTGGAAATGGCTGTTCTTCTATCCGCAATACGGCATTGCGACGGTCAACGACCTAGCCGCGCCGCTTGACCGGCCGATCCGGTTCGAACTGACCTCGACCGAGGTGATGAACGCCTTTTACGTCCCCACGCTGGCCGGGATGATCTATACCATGCCCGGCATGCAGACCCAGCTTCATGCGGTCATCAACGAAACCGGCGAATACAAGGGCATGTCCTCGCATTACAGCGGCGCTGGTTTTTCGGGGATGAACTTCCCCTTCCACGGTCTTGAGGAAGCCGATTTCGACGCCTGGGTTCAGAAGGCCCGCAGCTCGGGCCAGGTTCTTGACCGCGACGCATATCGCGAATTGCTGAAGCCGAGCGAGAATGTCCCCTCTGCCTTCTACGCGCTTGGCGACGAAGAACTTTACCACGACATTCTGAACCGCTGCGTCGAGCCGGGGCAGGTCTGCATGGACGAAGTCATGGCGGCCGATCATGGCGGGATGGACCATGCCGGCGCGGCGCATGCCGGAACAGGCGACGCCGCCTCGGGCGAGGAAGCCGCCAGGGCCGAGGCCGCCGTGACCGCCAGCCCTGACGGCCACGCGGGTCATGAGCCTGCGGCGTCTGATACTACAGCGCCTGATGCGGGCAGCGCCACGCCCGCGCCGTTGATGCAGCAGGAGGCCGCGCCCGCTGACGCCGCACATTGGGGCGAAGGCGCCGCCGCCCCTGAAAGCGCCCCCGCCGCTGCTGCGGCGGAACAGGACCAATCTACCCATCAGGGCATGAACCACGCGCCCGCAAATGCCGCCCCGGCGGCAGCGAACTGACAGGTGAAGCCATGGCTGTCGAAGCAAACGTAACCGATTCCACCTTCCTGTTCGGGCGTCTCGCCTGGAGCAAGCTGCCCATCACAGAGCCGGTGGTGGTCTATACATTCGTTGCCGTCGTGATCCTTGGTGCGGCTGTGGTCGCGGCGCTGACCTATTTCAAGCTCTGGGGTTATCTCTGGAAAGAGTGGTTCACCAGCGTCGATCACAAGAAGATCGGCATCATGTACATGATCCTGGGCCTGGTCATGTTCCTGCGCGGGTTCGCGGATGCGATCATGATGCGCCTTCAGCAGGTCATGGCCTTCAACGGGTCTGAAGGCTATCTGAACGCGCATCACTACGATCAGGTCTTTACCGCGCATGGCACGATCATGATCTTCTTCGTGGCCATGCCCTTCGTGACCGGATTGATGAACTTTGTCGTGCCGTTGCAGATCGGCGCGCGCGATGTGGCCTTCCCGTTCCTGAACAATTTCAGCTTCTGGATGACGGTCGGCGGCGCGGTGCTGACGATGGTGTCGCTGTTCATCGGCGAATTCGCCCAGACCGGCTGGCTGGCCTTCCCGCCACTGTCAGGGGTCGTCGCCAGCCCGAGGGAGGGGGTCGATTACTATATCTGGGGCCTGCAGATTGCCGGGGTCGGGACGACATTATCAGGCATCAACCTGATCGTGACGATCCTGAAGATGCGCTGCCCTGGCATGGGCCTGATGAGAATGCCTGTCTTCACCTGGACATCGCTTTGCGCGAACATTCTGATCGTCGCCACCTTCCCGGTGCTGACCGCGACTCTGGTTCTGCTGTCGCTCGACCGCTATCTGGGGATGAACTTCTTCACCAATGACCTTGGCGGCAACCCGATGCTCTATATCAACCTGATATGGATCTGGGGCCATCCGGAGGTCTATATCCTGATCCTCCCCGCCTTCGGCATCTTTTCCGAGGTCGTTGCGACCTTCTGCGGGAAACGGCTGTTCGGCTATAACTCGATGGTTTATGCGACGGTCTGCATTACCATCCTCAGCTACCTCGTCTGGCTGCACCACTTCTTCACGATGGGTTCGGGTGCTTCGGTGAACTCGTTCTTCGGGATTGCGACGATGATTATCTCGATCCCGACGGGCGCGAAGATCTTCAACTGGCTGTTCACCATGTACAAGGGCAAGATCCGCTATGAACTGCCCATGATGTGGGCGGTGGCCTTCATGCTGACCTTCGTGATCGGCGGGATGACGGGGGTCATGCTGGCCGTGCCGCCTGCGGACTTCATCGTCCACAACTCGCTGTTTCTTGTCGCGCATTTCCACAACGTCATCATCGGCGGCGTGGTCTATGGGGTTTTCGCGGGCATCAACTACTGGTGGCCCAAAGCCTTCGGCTTCAAGATGAACCAGTTCTGGGGCCATGTCAGCTTCTGGTGCTGGGTCGTGGGCTTCTGGCTCGCCTTCATGCCGCTTTACGTCATGGGCCTGATGGGCGTGACGCGCCGTCTGCGCGTGTTCGACGACCCCTCGCTGCAGATCTGGTTTGCCATTGCAGCACTAGGTGCGGCGGTCATTGCCTTCGGCATCTTCGCGCTCATCATGCAGATCTTCACCTCGATCCGCGACCGCGAGAAGCTGCGCGACGTGACGGGCGATCCGTGGGACGCGCGCACGCTGGAATGGGCGACATCCTCGCCCCCGCCAGCCTATAACTTCGCCTTCACGCCGGTCGTCTATGATGTCGATGCCTGGCACGACATGAAGGAACATGGCTACAAGCGCCCGCTTTCCGGCTTCAAGCCGATTCATATGCCGAAGAATACCGGCACCGGGGTTGTGCTGGCGGCGATCAGCGTCGTGCTGGGCTTTGCACTGGTCTGGCATATCTGGTGGCTGGTCGTGCTGTCCTTCCCGGCACTGATTGCCGCGGCGATCTGGCATACCTTCGATTACAACCGGGACTTCTACATCCCCGAGGCGACGGTGACCGAAACCGAAGACGCCCGGACCAAGGCCCTCAGCAACGCGGTGTGAGCAAGACATGAGTTCAGAAATCGTAACCGATCCCGGCGACGAGCGCGTCTTCCACCCCGCCGAGGAGCCGCATCACCCCGAAGGCCATTCGACGCCGCTCGGCTTCTGGATCTATCTGATGAGCGACTGCCTCATCTTCGCGATCCTGTTCGCCACTTTCGGGGTGCTCGGGACGCGCTATGCGGGAGGGCCCGACCCGAAAGAGCTGTTCGACCTGCCGCTTGTGGCGCTGAACACGGCGATGCTGCTGATCTCGTCGATCACCTATGGCTTCGCCATGCTTCAGATGCACGAGGGCAACCAGAAGGGCACGATCAAGTGGCTTGGCATAACGGCGGCGTTCGGCGCGGCCTTCCTGTGCATCGAGCTTTACGAATTCAGCCATATGATCCACGAAGGTGCGGGACCGGGCCGGTCGGCCTTCCTGTCGGCCTTCTTCACGCTGGTCGGCACGCATGGGCTGCATGTGACATTCGGGCTTGTCTGGCTGGCCGTTCTGGTCGTGCAGGTCAGAAAGCACGGGCTGACCTTGGCCAACCAGCGGCGCATCAACTGCCTGTCCTTGTTCTGGCACTTCCTTGACGTCATCTGGATCGGCGTTTTCACCTTCGTTTACCTGATGGGAATGATCTGATGAGCAGCACGGAACATCACGGCGAACATCACGACACCCACGCCGCGCAATTCCCGCATGGCACAAGGCGCGACTATGTTACCGGCTTCATCCTTTCGGTCATCCTGACGGTGATTCCGTTCGCGACCGTGATGTCGGGCGGGCTTGGCACCACGCGGGCGACAGCGTTCCTGATCCTTGGATGCGCCGTCGTGCAGATGGTCGTCCACATGATTTTCTTCCTGCACATGACGCCCCGCCAGGAAGGCGGCTGGACGCTGATCTCGCTTGTGTTCACGCTGATCGTTCTGATTATCGCCGTCGCCGGGACGATCTGGGTCATGTATCACATGGACAGCAACATGATGCCGGGCATGGCACCGGCCGTGCCTGATACCTCGCAGATCACACCTTGAGCAATGGGACGACCGAACGCCGCCGCCCGCTTTGGCAGGTGGCGGCGGTTCTTTTTATCGGCGCCTTACTGGTTGCGGGCTTTGCCGGGCTTGGCGTCTGGCAGATGCAGCGCCTTGGCTGGAAGCGGGATCTGATTGCCCGTGTCGATGCACGCATCAGCGCGCCGCCCGCACCGATTGCGGCCGTCGCGGACCTGCCCCCGGACGAGGCAGAATATCGCCATGTCACCGCGACCGGCCGGTTCGATCACTCGAAAGAGGTTCTGGTTCAGGCTGTCACCGAACTCGGCGGCGGGTTCTGGGTGCTGACCCCGCTTGAGACGTCGGCTGGCCCTACCCTGTTCATCAATCGCGGTTTTGTTCTGCCAGAGCGGCGCGATCCCGCCACCCGGCGCGAGGCGCTGCCTGCGGGCGATGTCACGATCACCGGCCTCGCCCGCGTGACAGAACCCGGCGGCGCTTTCCTGCGCAGCAATGATCCGGGTGCAGACCGCTGGTATTCGCGCGATCTTGCCGCGATGGCGCAAGCGCGCGGCACAGGCCCGGTCGCGCCGATTTTCATCGACGCGGATGCCACGCCCAATCCCGGCGGCTGGCCGGTCGGCGGGCTGACCGTGGTGCGGTTCCGCAATTCGCATCTGTCCTATGCGCTGACATGGTTCGCGCTTGCGATCATGGTTGCGGGTGGCATGGCCATCCTGATCCGCCATGAATACCGCCTTCGAAACGCGGACAAGCGGCTCGGATAAGAGCGCGATCCTTTGCTTGCCCATAGGGCAGCTTCCCCCTATAGTTGCCCCACGCAGGGGAGTCCCGCCGAGGGGACTGAGAGGCTGACAGGGCATTTGCCCGGTGATGCGACCCTTTGAACCTGACCCAGTTGATACTGGCGTAGGAAGCTAGGTTTGCATCTGACGGGGCTCGTTTCCCGTCGTCCGGACCGAACAAGGGCGCGCCCTGTTTCCAGCCAAAATTCACCTGGTGTCTTTTTGAGTGGAAGCTTGAGGAGCACCGACATGAATATCCCTACCCCCCGCATCAGCACGGGCGAGTTGCCTGCATCGCGCAAGATCCACGTGGCCGGGACGCTATACCCCGAGATCCGCGTGCCGATGCGCGAGATCTCGGTGCATCCGACCGCAGGCGAGCCGCCGCTTTCGGTCTATGACAGCTCTGGACCCTATACCGATCCCGGCGTGACAACCGACATCCGCAAGGGGCTTGCGCCCCTGCGCCTGTCCTGGATCAGGGCGCGCGCAGATGTCGAGGAATATGCAGGCCGCAAGGTCGAAGCTGCGGATAACGGCTTTGCCGAGGGCGACCGGCTGGTGCCGGAATTCCCGATACGCGCGCGGCCCCTGCGCGCGTGCGGTGACACGGCGGTGACACAGCTTGCCTATGCCCGCGCCGGGATCATCACACCCGAGATGGAGTTCGTCGCAATTCGCGAAAACCAGCTGCGTGACGCCGTGGCAGAAGAACGTGGCGGGCAGGATTTCGGCGCCAGCATACCCGATTACGTCACGCCCGAATTCGTCCGCTCAGAAGTCGCAGCGGGCCGCGCCATCATCCCTGCGAATATCAACCATCCCGAGCTGGAGCCGATGATCATCGGTCGCAACTTCCTTGTGAAGATCAACGCCAATATGGGCACCTCCGCCGTGACCTCCTCGATGGAAGAAGAGGTCGAAAAGATGGTCTGGGCGATCCGCTGGGGCGCGGATACCGTGATGGACCTGTCAACCGGGCGCAATATCCACAACACCCGCGAATGGATCATCCGCAACAGCCCGGTGCCTATCGGAACGGTGCCGATCTATCAGGCGCTGGAAAAGGTGGGTGGCATCGCCGAGGACCTTACATGGGAAGTCTTCCGCGACACGCTGATCGAACAGGCAGAACAGGGCGTCGATTACTTCACCATTCATGCCGGCGTGCGGCTGCACATGGTGCCGATGACGGTGAACCGCGTGACCGGGATCGTCTCGCGTGGCGGCTCTATCATGGCGAAATGGTGCCTGCATCACCACAAGGAAAGCTTCCTTTACGAACATTTCGAGGAGATCTGCCAGATCTGCCGGAAATACGATGTCAGCTTCTCGCTTGGCGACGGGCTGCGCCCCGGCTCTATCGCGGATGCCAATGACGAGGCGCAGTTTGCCGAACTGGAAACGCTGGGGGAACTGACCGAAATCGCATGGGCGCATGATTGTCAGGTGATGATCGAAGGGCCGGGCCATGTCGCCATGCACAAGATCAAGGAGAACATGGAGAAGCAGCTTGAATGCTGCCATGAGGCCCCGTTCTATACGCTTGGGCCGCTGACGACCGATATCGCGCCGGGCTATGACCACATTACCAGCGGCATCGGGGCGGCGATGATCGGCTGGTTCGGCTGCGCGATGCTTTGCTATGTGACGCCGAAGGAACATCTGGGCCTGCCCGACCGCGACGATGTGAAAACCGGCGTCATCACCTATAAGATCGCGGCTCATGCCGCCGATCTGGCCAAGGGCTTGCCGGGCGCGCAGCGCCGCGACGATGCGCTGTCACGCGCGCGCTTCGAGTTTCGCTGGGAGGATCAGTTCAACCTCTCGCTCGACCCCGACACGGCGCGGCAATTCCATGATGAGACGATGCCAAAAGAGGCGCATAAGGTGGCGCATTTCTGTTCCATGTGCGGGCCGAAATTCTGCTCGATGCGGATCAGCCACGATATCCGGGCCGAAGCACGCGAGCAGGGCATGGCCGATATGGCCGCGAAGTTTCGCGAGGGCGGCGCGCTTTACGTTCCCGCCGGGCAGTCCGAAGAATGACCGGGCCTGTCAGGATCGCCGGGGCGGGACTGGCCGGGCTCGCCTGCGGCTATGAGCTTGCGCGGCGCGGAATGGATGTGATCCTTTACGAACGAAACGAGCCCGCAGAGGCGGGCGGCGTCGCGCGCTTTGCGGGCGGCATGCTCGCCCCGTGGTGCGAGGCGGAAAGCGCCGACGCGCAGGTGATCGCGCTTGGCGCAGGCGCGGCAGATTGGTGGGAGCGTGTTACCCCGGTTACCCGTCGCGGCACGCTGGTTCTTGCGCCTGCCCGCGACCGCGCCGAGCTTGATCGCTTCGCACGTCGCAGCACAAACCATCGCAGGCTTCGCGCACCAGAAATCGCAGAACTGGAACCCGCTTTGGCCGGACGCTTCGAAAGCGGCCTGCATTTCGGTGCCGAGGCGCATCTTCATCCGCGCAACGCGCTTGCCGATCTTGCAGCGGCAGTGATCGGCTTGGGCGGTGAAATCCGCTATGGGACGGCGGCACCACCGCGTGTCGATCTGGACTGCACCGGTGTCGCCGCCGCCCTGCCCGATCTGCGACCGGTGCGCGGCGAAATGGCGCTGCTGGACTGTCCCGAGGTGCAGCTGAGCCGCACGATACGCCTGCTGCATCCGCGCATCCCGGTCTATCTCGTGCCGCGCGGCGCCGGAATTTACATGATCGGCGCAACGATGATCGAAAGCGGCTCCACACGGCCTGCATCGCTGCGCTCTCTGGTCGAGATGCTCTCTGCGGCCTTTACACTCGATCCCGGTTTCGCCGAAGCCGCAGTGATCGAGACAGGCACCGGCCTGCGGCCAGCCTTTCCCGACAATCTGCCGCGCATCGTGCAACGCGACAGGACATGGCATCTCAACGGTCTTTACCGTCATGGCTTTCTGCTGGCACCGGCCATGGCCACAGCATTCGCCCGCAATTTCCTTCAGGAGGATCGCCATGAAGATCACTGTGAACGCAGAACCGCATGACATTCCCGCGGCGAACCTGTGCGACGCGCTCGCGCAGCTTGGCTATTCAGGCCGCACTGTCGCGACCGCGCTGAACGGCAGCTTCGTATCCCGCGATACCCGCGCGACAACCCCCATCCGCGACGGCGACCGGATCGAAGTTCTGGCTCCAAGGCAGGGTGGCTGACATGCGCCTGTATGATGAGGAAATTTCGTCAAGGCTTCTTCTCGGGACGGCACAGTATCCATCACCGAGCATTCTGCAGCGCGCGATCCGTGACAGCGGCGCAGAGATCGTGACCGTCTCGCTGCGGCGCGAAGGTGCCGACGGTGCAGACGGATTTCGCGACTGCATTCGCCAGACAGGAGTGCGCGTGCTGCCGAATACCGCGGGTTGTCACACCGCGCGCGACGCAATCACCACCGCCCATATGGCCCGCGAACTTTTCAGCACAAGCTGGATCAAGCTGGAGGTGATCGGCCATGCCGACAACCTGCAACCCGACATATTCGGCCTGATCGAGGCGGCGCGCGTCCTTTCCGCCGACGGTTTCAGCGTATTCCCCTATACGACCGACGATCTTGTCGTTGGCGAAAAGCTGATCGATGCCGGGTGTCGCGTGCTGATGCCCTGGGGCGCGCCCATCGGCTCTGCCCAGGGGCTGCGCAATGCCGACGCGCTGCGTTCGATGCGGTCGCATTTCGCTGATGTGCCGCTGATCGTCGATGCCGGGATCGGTCGCCCGTCGGATGCGGCGGAAGCGATGGAAATCGGGATGGATGCGGTTCTGACAAACACCGCTGTCGCGAAAGCCGGTGATCCTGCGCTGATGGCGCGCGCCATGGCCATGGCGGTCGAGGCCGGGCACATCGGCTTTTGCGCCGACCCGATGAACAGGCGTGAAACGGCGGTGCCATCGACACCCGTGCTGGGACTGGCGGATTTCGGATGATGCAGCGTTTTTATCTGATCGTCGGCCATGTCGGCCCGCTGGAACGCCTTGTTCCGCAGGGCGTCAAACTGGTTCAGCTGCGCCTGAAGGATCAGCCGGACGCCGAAATTCGCCGCCAGATCGCCCGCGCGCGCAATATCTGTGCGGTCGAAGGCGCGCAGCTTGTCGTCAACGATCACTGGCAGGCGGCGCTGGATCTCGGGTGCGCGCATGTCCATCTTGGGCAGGAGGATATGGATCGCGCCGATTTCGCCGCGCTGCGCCGCGCGGGCGTTCGTTTCGGGCTCTCCACGCATGACCGGGCAGAGCTTGACCGCGCGCTCGCGCTGGAACCTGCTTATGTCGCGCTCGGGCCGGTTTATCCGACGAAGCTGAAGAAGATGAAATGGGAGCCGCAAGGGCTTCAGCGCCTCAGCGAATGGAAGCGCCTTGCTGGCAGAACGCCGCTTGTCGCGATTGGCGGCATGACCCCCGATCGTGCGCCCGCCGCTTTCGCCGCTGGTGCAGACAGTATCGCAGTCGTGACCGATATTCAGCAGGCGCGCGATCCGGCAGGGCGCATCGCAGAGTGGCTGGAATGTTGTGCGAAATGAGCCGCTATGATCGCCAAATGATCCTTCCCTTTATCGGGGCCGAGGGGCAGGAACGGATCGGTCAAGCCCATGTCGTCGTGATCGGGGCCGGGGGGCTTGGCTGTCCGGTGCTGCAATATCTCGCAGGGGCGGGTATCGGCCACATCACGCTGCTCGATCCTGACCATGTCGAGGAATCGAACCTGCACCGCCAACCCCTGTTCACGATGGCCGATCTGGGACGCAGCAAGGCTGTCGCGGCGCGCGACCGGATTCTGGCTTCCAATCCCGGCATCCGGATCGACGCCCGGATCGCCGCGCTGACACCCGCAAATGCCCCGGCTCTTGTTGCCACCGCAGATGTCGTCATCGACGCGGCGGACAGCTTTGCGGTGTCCTATACGCTGTCGGATGCCTGCCTTGCCGCGCGTATCCCGCTGATTTCGGCAAGCGTGCTGGGCCAGTCTGGCTATGTCGGCGGCTTCTGCGGGCCTGCCCCATCGCTGCGCGCGGTCTTTCCCGACCCGCCCGAAACCTCCGAGAGTTGCGCGACTGCCGGCGTGCTTGGCCCTGCGGTCGGCGCGATCGGCGCAGTGCAGGCACAACTGGCGCTGCGCACCGTCATCGACGCATCACCGGGGCCACTTGGCAGGATGCTGACGCTCGATTTCGGGACATTCAGCTTCGGCGGCTTCGGTTTCATGGGCCAGCCAGAACCAGCATGCCCTCTCCCCTTCATCGCAAGCTCGATGCTGCGCGATGGCGACCGCGTCATCGAATTGCGTGGCCGCGCCGAAGCGCCAAAGGCGATTACCCGCGACGCTGTCCGTATTTCGCCCGATGCTGTCGCCCGCCTGCCCGCAGGTACCGCCGGGCGCACGGTGCTTTGCTGCGCGACAGGGCTGCGCGCGTGGCGTGCGGCGCAGGTCTTGCAGAACCGAGGTTTTCGCGACCTCGCCCTGATCGCGGCCCGCGCAGACGCATGACCACGATCCTTGTCATCGCCGGCACCGATAGCAGCGGGGGCGCGGGGCTCAGCCGCGACACGGCAATATCGACCGCCCTGCATTGCAGCGTCAGACCGGTCGTGACCGCCGTGACGGTGCAGACCGACAAGGCTTTATCGGCCATTCAGCCCATGCCGGCAGGGCTTGTCGCGGCGCAGATCCGGGCCGCCCTGTCAGACGACACCCCAAGGGCGGTCAAGATCGGCATGACCGCGACCCCCGCGATTGCCGAGGCCATATTCACCGAACTGCAAGACTGCGCCCTGCCCATCGTGATCGACCCGGTTCTGGATGCGTCTTCCGGCGGCAGGCTGACCGGCGGCGCGCCTGATTGGCGACTGCTGAGGCTGGCGCGGCTGCTGACGCCCAACCTGCCCGAGGCAGCAGCGCTGACACACAGCCTTCCCGTAGAAGACGATGCGGACATTGCCGCGCAGGCGCATCAGATCCTTGATCGCGGTGTTGGGGCGGTTCTTGTCAAAGGCGGGCATGGCGCGGGGAATGTCATCACCGACCACCTGTTTCAGCAGGGCAGCCACATCCGGCTTTCCTGCACACGCATTGCCCGCGGCCGACGCGGCACGGGCTGCGCGCTTTCGACCGCAATTGCCTGTCACCTCGCGAGGGGCATGGATCTCGGCGCAGCCTGCCACGCCGCGAAAGAGCATGTCACGCGCTGGATCGGTGGCGAGCCCTTGCGTCCGGCATGATACGCCCGCAATCATGGTTCCGGCGACATCGCGGACTGAGAAGGCACAGGCATGACAGAGACAGCCGAAAACTGGACCGAAAGCGCGTCGCGCCGTCTGGTCAGAACAGGCTTCGGGACGATCCCGGTGGTGATCGCTGGCGCCGATAGCCCCGCCGGCACGGTGCTGCTGGTGCACGGCCGAAACGGCGCGCCCGGACAAGCCCAGATTGCCGAAATCGCTGACGCCTACCTGTCACGGGGGTGGCGGGTTGTTGCGCCGGAACTGCCGAATTCAATCGCTCTGCCGGATTCCGGGCCAGCCGATCAGGTCCGCTTTTCAACGCATACCAAAGCGGCAGGTGCAGTCTGGGACTGGCTTTGTGATGAGTTTTCCGATGAGCGGCTGGCGCTTGCCGGCCACAGCATCGGTGCCTATGCGATCGCTCATCTGGCCGCAGGATCAACGCGTGCAGATCATGTCCTTGCCGTCTCGCCGCCGATGTCCGGCATGGTTCTTCTGCGCGCGCGCGAAGCGATGGGTCCCGCGGCAATCAAGGCGGTGATCGCCGAGGCCCCGCTGTTTCATGCCGAAATGACCAGTGCCGATGCAAGCGATGCGCTTGGCCGGATCACGGCACCGCTTGGCGTCGTCACCGGGGCGTCTGACGGGCTGGTACCGTTGAAGGATGCCCGCGCCTATTTCAACGCAGCGCCCGACGGGCGTTTCTTCGCGGCCATCCCGGACGAACACCATTGCCCCGCAGGCCCCCGCTGCGCCGCGATGCTGGCCGCCGCGCTATCCGCGCTCGGTGCCTGAGCGATGCCTGTGCCGGATGCCGACTGGATCGCTGCGCGCTGCCGTTCCGCAGCAGGCGCGATGAAGGCCGCATGTTCGGCAACGCATCTTGTTCGCAATCGCGACGGCTTCGGCTGGGTCGTGCGCCCCGCGCCCGGCTCTGTCCTCGCCTCGACCCGGATCGCGAGCTGGCAGCCCGAGCCGGATTATTTCCACCACTGGGTCCGCGATTCCGCGATTGTCCTGCGCGCGGTGCCGCTGGCTGTCGCCGCCGATCCTGCCTCGGCGGATTTCTGGCGCGGCTTCGTCAGCGATTTCATTGACTTCTCGCTGGTAACGACTGACCCCGAGCGGCACGGCCCTGCGGCAAACCCGCTGAAATCGACCGCTTCACCCAGCCATGCGAAATTTCTGCGTCCGGACGCAGAACTTGCTGCGCTGCACGGGCCTCGCTGGCTGGAGGAGCCGCGCCTGTCGGCGGACGGCTCCCCCGATCTGGAGCAATGGGGGCGTCCGCAAGATGACGGCCCGGCGCTGCGTGCCTCTGCGCTGATGTCGCTGATCGACGCGGTGCCGGAGGCAGGTTCGGCGCAGGCCGAAGCGATGATCGCGCGCGATCTCGCACATCTGTTGCAGGTCGCGGGTCGCCCCTGCATCGGTCCGTGGGAGGAATGGCCCCCGCGACGATGCAGCTTCACGGTGATCGTGCAATGGGACGCGCTTGAACGCGGCAGCCGGCGCGGCAAGGGCTGCGACCGTCTGGCGGCGAAAGCGCGCGAGCTGGCCGCACTTCTTGAAATGGCGGCCGATCCCGAAACCGGCGGCTGGCGCGAAAGTATCGAGGCCGACGCTGGCACGCTGGACGCCGCGACCTGCCTGGCTATTCTGCACGCGCATCGCGACACTGGCCCATTCGCAATGACAGCCCCGCGCACAGCCGCGACCGCAGCCGGGCTGGAACGGATCTTCGCCGGGATTTACCCGATCAACCGGGATCGCAGCGTCCCGGCCATCGGACGATGGGAAAGCGATGTCTATTTCGACGGCAACCCGTGGTATCCGACGACACTCGGCTTCGCTGCACTGCATTACCGGATCGCCGCGCTGACCGGCGATGCCAGCGCGTTCGCAAAGGCCGACGGCTGGATGAGCATCGTTCAGCACTACGCGCCAGACCCGGACACCCCCCTGCCCGAACAATTCGACCGCAGAACGGGCGCGCCGACATCATGCCTGAACTTGACTTGGTCCGCCGCCGCATTTCTGGAAGCAGCCGCGGCGCGCGATGCGGCAATTCAGGCGACGTTTCGCATCAGGTAGGGCGCGGAAAAGCCAAGCGTGCGCAGACCGCGCCGGATCTCAGGCCTGCCCGAAACCAGCCGCCAGATCAGCCCCGAGCGTTGATTTTCCAGCCCGACCACAATCGGGGCCTGATCTATGGCCAGACGGCTTTCGGCGACCCAGTCACGCACCGGGCTGAACGCATCGACAAAGCCCGCCTCGCCCCAGACCTGTTCGCCCAGATCATCATGCATGTGACGCAGCACCCGCATCGCCTCATCCGGTGCATAAGGAAGCGAGGACAGCGCCGCTGTCGGGGTGATGGTGCCGGTATCCTCGGTCGGGGAATGCGCGACATAGCCCGTCGGGTCGTCGCTGGCGGTCAGCCCCCACAGATCCGGGCCGTATCCGGGCCAGCCATGCGGGTTCGTCAGGCAATGGTGCCGGTTTATGAGCGCATGATGTCTCGTCTGCTGCCCATAATCGGCATAGCGATCGCGCAATCCTCGGGGGTCGATGCCAAGAAACGGGTATTGCGATAGGAACAGCGGCCCACCCCAGTGTGGCCCTAACGGAAGGACGATCCCGCCATAATCCTGCCCGTTCACGAAGGAAGGCGCCTGTGCCCAGCTTTGGTGATAGCAGCTTGCCGGTATCGGGTGACTGCGCGATCCGGCGCCAAGGACGAAGACCGGCAGCGCCTCGTTCCAGCCGCGAATGGGCAGCGCATCAGCGGCCCAGTCCCGTGCTGGATTGCGATGCCACATCACGGCACCGTCGTCACGGATATGGGCGGCCCAGTTGACGGCATCGTAAAGTGCCTCGATCCGCGCAACGATCGACGTTTCCTCGGAATAGAAGGCGGCCGCGCCAAGCAGCCCGAGCATCAGAAAGGCTGTCTCGACCAGATCGCCGCCGTCATCGCCGGGACCGAAAGGCTGGACGCGGCCGGTCGCGCCATTGAGGAAATGCGGAAAGACGCCATCGAAACGGTCGGCGCGCTCCAGAAAGCCCAGCAGCCGTTCGAGGCGGTCGAGGATCTCGCGCCGTGGCCGCCAGCCACGTTCGGCGGCGACAATCTGTGCCAGCAACCCGAAGCCCGTGCCGCCGGTCGTAGTCGTTTCTTCGACATCATAGCCGAAGGCACCGCCGCTGCGTTCACGGGCCATACCGCTGGACGGATGACTCCAATCCAGAAAATACAGCGCGGTCGCCTGTGCGACGCGGTCACGCAGCGCAGCGTCGTCAAGTCCCCGGATCAGTTGAGCCATGTCAGCCCGACTGTTTGGGTATCGCGGCTGTTCGGACCCACATGCAAGCGGATCAGGCCGGGATCGCGCACCCACTCTGCCGCCTCCAGCGAGGGGGCAAGGGGATAGGAGAACTGATCGGCACGGATACGGAAGCTGATCTCGCGGCTTTCGCCGGACGCAAGCGTAAGCTGTTGAAAATCGATCAGCCAGCGACCGGGACGGGTAATGCGGGCGACCGGATCGCTTGCATAAAGCTGCACGGTTTCGACCGCCTCACCGGGGCCGCGATTGGTGACGGTGACAACCAGTTCGACCTCCTCGCTGCTCAGCGCCTGATCCGATGACAGCGCAGGCTGGCCATAGGCGACGTCGCCATAGCCCAGGCCGAAGCCGAACGGAAAGCTTGGCCGATCATCCGGCAGGTCAAGCCATCCAGTGCGGAACTTCGCGAAGCGTCCGGGGTCGGGACGGCCGGTCGGCTCTCTGGCATAGCTTTGCGGGGCCTCGCCGGGATGGGCGGGCAAGGTTACAGCCAGCCGCCCCGAGGGCGAGGCCACGCCGAACAGCAGATCGGCCACGCCTTCCGGGCCAGCCACCCCGCCATGCCAGGCGTAGATCACCGCATCGGCCTTGTCGGCGATATCGCCGATGGCCAGGGGACGCCCCGCAAATACCACCAGAACCATCGGCTTTTCGACGGCGGCAAGCGCGGTAATCAGCCGCTTTTGCGAAACCGGCAGCTCGGGCGACAGGACCGAGGACGACTCGCCCGCATGTTCTTTCGCCTCGCCCACCGCGACGACAATCACATCGGCAGCGCGCGCGGCGGCCACGGCCTCGGCAAGCTGCGCATGCATGTCGCGGGGATCGCGCATCACGGTGACGCCGTGAACGTTCAGGCGCTGTTCCAGCCACGGTTCATCAACGATATTCGCGCCCCACGAGGTCGCGGGTTTCAGGCCGGTCAATGCTTCGATCGCGCGATCAAGCGGCACGACATCCTCGGCCCGGCCCGAAACGGCCCACGTCCCCAGCATATTCGCCCGGTCAGAGGCGAACGGCCCCACCAGCGCCACCTTTGCAGTTCCGTTCAGCGGCAGCACATCATCATTTTTCAGCAGCACCGCCGAGCGCGCCGCAGCTTTGCGCGCCAGTTCACGCCCGGCCAGCCGTGACAGCGCTTTCGGCTCTCCCTCCAGACCGCGGAACGGGTTGTCGAGAAGTCCGAGCCGCTTCTTGAAGCGCAGAACGCGGCGGCAGGCACGGTCGATCAGGGCCGCAATGTCATCAGCGGTCAGGCTGAAGCCTGCGTCCGGCGCGTCGAGGCCGTTTCGCGCAAGCAAGGGCAGCTCGCGCAGATAGTCCTCGCCCACCATATCCATATCGACGCCGCCATGCAGCGCGCGCGCGACCGCAACCGGTGCCGGGCCAAGCCCGTGTTCGACCAGTTCGGCAACGCCCGTGTAATCGGAAACGACCAGCCCGTCGAAACCCGCCTGCCCGCGCAGCCAACCTTCAATAAGGCTCTCATTCGCGTGCATCGGCACCTTGTTCAGCGCATTGAAGGCGATCATGACGCTGGCAGCACCCGCGTCGATGCCGGCGCGGAACGGGGGCAAGTAGATCGACAGAATGTCCTCCCATGACAGGCTGACATTATCGTAATCGCGCCCGCTTTCCGGCGCACCATAGGCGACGAAATGTTTCAGGCACGCCGCGACACGTCCCGGCGCGCCGGTATCCGCGCCCTGAAAACCGCGCGTCGCGGCCACCGCGATCCGCGAGGCCAGCAGCGGGTCTTCGCCCGGACCTTCCGCGACCCGACCCCAGCGCGGGTCACGACAGACGTCGATCATCGGCGCAAAGACGTGGTGCAGCCCTTCCGACGCTGCCTCGGCCCCGGCATGGGCGGCGGTGGCCTCGATCAGTCCCATATCCCAGCTGCAGGCAAGCGCGATATTCAACGGAAACACGGTGCGGTGGCCGTGAATGACGTCCTCGGCAAAGAAAAGCGGGATCTTCAGGCGCGATCCGGCAAGCGCGCGTTCCTGCAATGCCCGCGCCGTCGCCAGTGACTTGGTGCCGAAAATCGCCCCGACCTGACCGGCGGCCAACCGCGCCGCCAAAGATGTCTGCTGCTGCTCACCCGTGACAAGTCCCTCGCCAGCGGCAAGCAGGTTCAATTGCCCGATCTTTTCGTCGAGCGTCATTTCAGCCAACAGGCGCTCGACATCGTCGATCTCGATACGGTCGTCCATCTGGCGGTGCCTCTATTCGGCCGCGTGCCGGGCCGGCTGGAAATCGTTCGGCAGCATGGGTTTCAACTGCCCGACACCTGCCCCGATGTCGAGAGCCGACGCGTAGAAGGGCAGCCCATCGGGGTCGGTCGGCGTGGTTTCGCCGTGCATGACCGCCAGAACAGCCGTTTCCGGCAAGGCATCGCGCAGGATCTGGTGAAAATCGTCGACGCCGTCGCTGTCCATCGCTGCAGTCGCCTCGTCCAGCAAAAGGATTTCTGGCCGGGCGAGCAGGATGCGCGCCAGAACAAGCCGCTGCTTCTGCCCGCCGGACAGGACATTGCGCCAGATCCGGCCCTGATACAGCGCGGCGTCCAGCGTGTTGATGAACTCGCCTAGCCCAACGCGAGACAGCACGGCTGCAACCGCGATGTCGCTGTGCTGTTCCGCATGATCGGGATAGGTCGTCAGCGCCTTGAGCGACAGACGGTCGGGCAGATCGGCCTCTTGCCCGGCGAAGAACATGCGCGCACCCTCGCGCATCGCCACGCGCCCGCCGCCATAGGGCCAAAGTCCCGCTACGGCTTTCAGAAGACTGCTTTTGCCGCATCCGTTCTGGCCACGCAGGCACACCCGGTCGCCCGGATAAAGCCGCAGCTGTTCGACGTTCAGAAATGGGGTGGCGTCATGGCCGCGATGACACAGGCGCAGCGCCTCAAGCGTCAGTAGCGGACCGGCCGCGCGACGTTCGCGTTCAAATTCGCTGATCCCCGTCTCGGCATAGAAGGCCTGACGCGCGCGCACCCGCTCTACCGCCTGGGCCAACTCCGTCAGCCGCCCGGCATTGGCCTTCAGCGTCGCGATCGCGGGCATCACATTGATGAACCAGGACACATCGCCGATCAGTTCTGCTGTCAATTCGCCATTCGCGGCAAAGTCGCGGAAGCTGAGATTGCCCGCCATATAGGCCGGCAGCGCCGGAAGATAAGACAGAAGCCGCGCCGACAGAAAGTTGTAGACGCTGCCGAACATCATCATGCCAGAGCTTAGCCAGTTCTGCTTGCCCCATGTCTGGTCAAGTTCGCTGTAAAGTTCACCGTTGATGCGGCTTTGTGCGCGTTCGCCGCGTGATGCGGCCATGCGCCCGACACGGTTTAAAAGCCCCGCCCATTCCGCGCGCCAGGCCCCGTCGCGGCGCTGGCGCTGGATGCTTAGCCGTTCGATGATGCGGCCCAGCTTCCACGCGATATAGGTGATCGTGGGGACGTAGACGACGATCAGACCCAGCGCCAGCAGCGCAGACCCGAGGTACCGGGCACGAGGTTCACAGGAATATGCCCGAACCAGCCCGTCATCGCGGCATTCGCATTCTCGCCCCATCGGTCAAGGAAGGGGACCGGACGGCTGCGTTCGATCAGGGCGGAAAAAACGAAGAAGATCGAGGTGACTGCCCCCCAAAGGCCCATCGCAAGCCCGATCACCCCACCGTAAAGCCCGCCGGAGCATTCATCTATCCGCTGATCGATGGCATCCGGCATGCGTGATCGGCCACCCGCTGCGGACCGGTCGCTCATCAGGTCAAGCGCGACGCGCTCATCCGACAGGATCGCGTCGTTGAACTGCGCGACCATCCAGCCGCGCGCCCGTCGGTGCAGGGTCGTCGACAGGTAGTGCCGAAGCGCGACCCCCGCCGTCCGGGCAAGGAAGATGCCAAGATACGCGCCCGCGGCAAGCAGCACGACCTGCGCAGGGTCCACACCTTCCTGCTGGTCATGGAAGTTCGTCAGCGAGGCAAGAAAGTCGGCGCTGGCAAGCGCGACCCAGACGCTCGCCTTGCTGAGCAATGTGGTGATGCCGAAGACCAGCACGGTCAGCAACCATGCTTCACGCCAGCGTTCGGACACCCAATATGCGGTCAGAAGACCCCAAAACCCGGTTAAACGTTTCACAACCCTGCCTCACTGGTACCGTCACATACCCGCCCCTCCCCACGGCAACAAAAGTTGCGCGCGGGCCGATCTTCGGCACGTTTTTTTTGATTTTCGCGGTCCTTTGCGCTTTTTCGCGTCTTTTGGACCAACTGGTAAAACCAGCTTAGCAAACAAACCCGTCGGCGGTAAACCGCCGATGCACAAATCGAAGCATTTTTCTGGTGAATCGTCGATTTCCGCTTCTGCCGGGCGATTCGCTCTTGGCAGGTTGCGCGTCGCCCCACATAATTCGCGGCGACGCCGGACCGGGGCGCATGGCGCATGTTGTGCCGACGAAAAAGCAGCGATCTTTCGCGCTGCGCCGCATTTACGGGTGGCGTTTGCCCCAGCAGTCGCGACAGATTGGCATGACGGGACATAAGCCGCCGCCGTGACCTTACGCGCGTCGGCCACACGCGCGGAGGAGCGGGACATGGCCAATGCAACGAACATCTATGACATCGGGCTGGATGCGAATCCGTCGAATTTCGTGCAGCTTTCGCCGCTGTCCTTCATCGCGCGGACGGCGGCGATCTATCCCGATCTGGATGCGGTCAGCTATGGTGCGGTACGCCGGAACTGGGCGGAAACCTATGCCCGGACACGGCAGCTTGCTTCTGCCCTTGCGCAGCGCGGGATCGGCAAGGGCGACACCGTGTCGATCATTGCCGCCAATATCCCCGAAATGTTCGAGGCCCATTTCGGCGTCCCCATGTCTGGCGCGGTGCTGAATACGATCAATACGAGGCTGGACCCCGAAGCGGTAGCCTTCATCCTCAATCATGCCGAAACCAAGGTGCTGCTGGTCGATCCCGAATTCGCGGATGTGGCCGGGCGCGCCGCGCAGATGGCCAACCGCCCCGATCTGCTGATCGTGGACATCGAGGACCCAAGCTTCGATGGCGGCAGCCGGATCGGCAGCCTGACCTATGACGAATTGCTGGCGACAGGCAATCCGGACTTCGACTGGTCGCTGCCCGCCAGCGAATGGGATGCGATCAGCCTGAATTATACCTCTGGCACCACCGGCGATCCCAAGGGCGTCGTCTATCACCACCGTGGCGCGGCGCTGAACGCGATGTCGAACATCATGACCTGGGGCATGGCCCAGCATGCGCATTACCTGTGGACGCTGCCGATGTTCCATTGCAACGGTTGGTGCTTTCCCTGGACCATTGCCGCCAATGCGGGCCTGTGCGTCTGCCTGCGTGCCGTTCGGCCCGAGGCGATCTTCCCGCTGATCCGGGACGAGAGGGTGACCCATTTCTGCGGCGCGCCCATCGTGTTGCAGATGCTGGTCAACGCCCCCGACGAGCTGAAGGATTTCACCCATGAGGTGAAGGTAATGACCGCAGGCGCCCCGCCCCCCGCAGCCGTCATCGCCAATATGGAGGCGATGGGCGTCGAGGTGACGCAGGTTTACGGGCTGACCGAAACCTATGGCCCCTCGGTCGTCAGCGCCTGGCAGTCGAAATGGGACGGGGTCGATGCCGATCAGCGCGCCCGGCTGAAATCGCGTCAGGGGGTCAGGAATATCGCGCTGGAAGGATTGATGGTGGCCGATCCTGAGACGCTGGAACCGCTTCCGCCTGACGGCAAGACCATCGGCGAGATCTTCATGCGCGGCAATAACGTTATGCGCGGATACCTCAAGAACCCGTCGGCCACTGAAAAATCCTTCAGGGGCGGCTGGTTCGCGTCGGGCGATCTGGGGGTGATGCATCCCGACGGCTATGTCGAGATCAAGGACCGGCTGAAGGACATCATCATCTCGGGCGGCGAGAATATCTCGTCAGTCGAGGTCGAGGATGTACTTTACCGCCACCCCGACGTGCTGGAGGCTGCCGTCGTTGCCCGCCCGGACGAAAAATGGGGCGAAACCCCCTGTGCCTTCGTGACGGTCAAACCCGGCCGCACCCTGACGGAGGCCGACCTGATCGCATTCTGCCGCGACAACATGGCCCGCTTCAAGGTGCCGAAAACCATCATCTTTGAAGACCTGCCGAAGACATCCACGGGAAAAATCCAGAAATTCATGTTGCGCGACCGCGCAAGGACACTGGACGATCAGGGCTGAGGGAATCGTCACTGCGGCCGCGCGGGGCGAGAGGAGCGAAACAACGGAGGGATGCATGGATCAGAGCACGATTGCCGAGCAGACGACGGAATTCGTCGAATTGCTGCAAAGGGCGCAGGCGCTTGCACAACGCGCCGGTGCCAACGCTGCCGCGAAGGCCAGCGGAAAGGAGTTCTCGGTCCTTGATGCGGGCACCATCGCGCAGGCTTACGCGCGTGCGGGGATGCAGCTTGCCGCGGACCCGTTCGCGATCTCGCGCTTTCAGGTTTCGCTGATGACAGATACCACGAAAGCCTGGATGAAAGCATGGTCGGGCGGCACGACCACGACCGCCGACCGCCGTTTTCGCGACGAGAAATGGGCCGGCGACCCGTTCAGCCGGGCCTTGCGCGACGTGCATCTGGCCATCGAAGGTGCTGCGGAACAACTGATCGGCGACCTGCCGGACGCCGACAAGGACAGCCTGCGCGTCCGTTTTTACACACGCCAGCTTCTCAGCGCGCTGTCGCCGACCAACTATCTCGCGCTCAATCCCGTTGCCCGCGACCGCTTTCTGGAAACCGAAGGCCGCAGCCTGCTGGACGGGTTCCGCAACCTGCTGGACGATCTGGAACGCGGCGACGGGCGGCTGGATATCGACATGACCGACCGCGCCGCGTTCGAGGTCGGGCGCCATCTGGCCACCACGCCCGGCGAGGTCATCTATCAGAACGACCTGATGCAACTGATCCATTATCGGCCGCTGACCGAAACCCAGCACAAGCGACCGCTGCTGTTCGTGCCGCCCTGGATCAACAAATACTATATCTTCGACATGAAGCCCGATAACAGCATGGTCCGCTTCATGCTGGAACAAGGCCACTCGGTCTTTCTGATTTCCTGGGTCAACCCGACAAAAAAGCACGCGCGCCTGAGCTTCGAAGATTACATGCGCCTCGGCCCGCTGGAAGCGCTCGACCGGATCGAGGAATCGACCGGCCGCAAGGAATTCGACATTCTTGGCTTCTGCATCGGCGGCATTCTGGTGACGGCGACGCTCGCCTATATGGCGGCCAAGGGCGACAAGCGGGTCAAGACCGCGACCACATTGGCGACCATGGTCGACTTCACGGATGTCGGCGAAATCGGCGTGTTCATCGACCGCGAACGGCTTGAGGTCCTGCGCGAACACATGGCCGAGAAGGGCTATCTGGAAAATCACCACCTGCAGGATATGTTTTCCATGATCCGGGAAAACGACCTGATCTGGTCCTTCCACGTCATGAACTATCTGATGGGTCGCAAGCCGCCGGCATTCGACCTGCTGTTCTGGAACGGCGACAGCACCCGCCTGCCAGCGGACATGCTGCTGTGGTATCTGGAAAAGATCTATATCGAGAACGGCTTGCGCCAGCCCGGCCACCTGACCATGGACGGGGTCCCCATCGACATCAGCAAGATCAAGATCCCGTTCTATGTGCTGGCGACCAAGGAAGACCACATCGCGCCCTGGCGGTCCATCTATCCGACGACCGGGCTTCTGGGCGGCGATACCAGCTTCGTTCTGGGTGGGTCCGGCCATATCGCCGGCGTCATCAACCCGCCCGGCAAGCGGCCGAAATACGGCTTCTGGACCGGCGATGACTATGCCGAGGATCCGGGCGAATGGCTGGCGGGCGCCGAAAAGCACGAGGGATCATGGTGGCCGCATTGGGCCAACTGGATCGAAGGCCACAGCCCGGCAAAGCGTGTTGCGGCGCTTGACCCCGACAAGGGCAAGCTGGCACCGGTCGAGGCTGCGCCGGGCAGTTACGTCAGGGCAGGCTGAAACGAGCGCACAGCTTAGGGCTGACTGACACAATCCTGTGCAGCCCGCTTTGGAAGGGGCATAACGCTCGTCACGTTGGGTCACGTCAGCGCGAAATGCCTGTCTGCGCCTTGACCCCTGTCGCTGCCGATCCATACTTTCTGCGTTGCAGCAATTCTTCGCGTATGCAGCGAAGACCCAGCAGCAAGGCAGGAAGGGTTCACGATGAACGGCTCCGACAGCGTCGAAGCACATACCGACCACGACCGGCCCGCCCCCCGGCGGGTCGAGCTGCGCGGCCTGACCAGCCGCGACCAGCCTGCCCACGCGGCGCATCTGCTTCGGCTGTCCGACCGGGACCGCCGCGCGCGCTTTCACGCGACCGCCAAAGATGCCGCGATCGAGGCTTATTCGCGCAATCTCGACTGGCACAAGGTTCTGATCTTCGGGCTTTTCGTCGACGGGACCCTGCGCGGCGTCGGCGAATTGCTGCGCGACGGCGATGAACCGGCGGCAGAAATATCACTTTCGGTCGAAAGCCCGTGGCAGCGCGACGGCTTCGGCAAGACCCTGCTGCTGGCACTTGTGCTGGCCGCGCGGCGCGTGGGCATCACCGAACTGACGATGAGCTTTCTCAGCGACAATATCTCGATGCGCGCGCTGTCGCGCGACCTTGGCGCGGTATCCGGGCCGCTGGCCCCCGTCATCGATTCGATCAAGACCATTCCAATGACGGCACGGCAAGCGACGACCGGACAGGATTAATCCGTCGGGCCTGCCAGACTGGTGCCAAGCCGATGCTGCGTCCAGTCCGCGATTGCCGCATCGGCTGCCGCCTCGCGCGCCGTAATCCATGCAGGATCGCCCCGAAAACGCGCATCGAGCCGCGCGAGCAATGCCTGCGAAGCCCCGTCGCCTGCCGCAGCCGCGGAACTCGCCAGACGCCATGCCAGCGCATAGCTGCGCGGCACGCCCTCGCCCTGTTCGCGCGCAAGTGCCGCATCGCGGATCGTGGCAAGGTTCGCGAAGGTTTCATCCGTCAAAGGCGTCCCCGCCGCCTGCTGCGCTGCCATAAGCGCTGCTGTCGGCATCCGCCCCTCAAGCGCGCTCAGCAGCACGGATGCGCCTGCCACACCCCCCTGCGCCGCCGCCATCGCATGCGGATAAGCCGCCGTGGCGTCAGCCTCGCCGATCAGCTTTGCAAGCGTCAGCGACACTTCGGGATCGCCCTTGATCGGCGACAGAAGCCCGATTGCCCGCCTGCGGTTCTGCGGCACACCTTCGCCGCGCGCCAGCGCCAGCCCAAGCGAACGCGCGTCACCAGCATCGGAAGGATCGGCGATCAGGCTGACCGGCGGCACGGGCGCACTGTTGGTAAATTCCGGCGCCAGTGCCACCACCGCATCTTCAATTGCCGGCCACGCGGCACTGTCGAATGCGACAGGGGTTTCGGCGCGGATCTGGGCCGTCACACGCCCCGGCGACGCGATAAAGGCCACAAGGGAATCCACTAGATCCTGCTGGATCTGCGCCATTTCGCTTCCCGGCGTCGCAGAAACAAGGCCGGACAATCCTTCGACGCTGGTCGCCTCGGGCGGAAGAATGACCTTCACGCGATCCCACAGGCCCATATCCTCGAAGGAAAGATCGGCTGAACGCAATGTCCCGCGCACACCGACTTCCGGGGTTTTGTCCTCCGCCGCCATGCCATCCTGCGAGATACCATCGGTCGGATCGTTTATCCCGTCGCCCGGCGCGTCCGGGCCGGCACCATCAACGCCTGCGCCCATGCCAGAGACATCCTCGTCCTCGGCAAGGCGTTCGAAAAAGTCTGGTATGTAGAAAGCGAAGTAGTCCAGATCTGCGCTGCCCTCCAGACGACCGATCGCCGGGCTGACAAGTTCGAGGTCGAACCTTGCAGCACCGCTGCCGGTGACCTGGCGCGCATCCAGCGACAGCCGCTGCACCGGGATCGTGTCGCCCCCCGTCACAACCCCGATCATTGCGGCCTGCGGCCCAAAGCAGCCATTCGCGATCGACATGTCGGAAATATCAAGGCGGGTCCGTGTCTCTTCGCCGGGCAGGAATTGCAGCCCCGAGACATTCAGTCTGCCGACCGCGATGCGGCAGCGCGCATCGTCGTCGATCCCCACGATCTCCAGCCCGTGAAGCGCAATCGCGCCCCGCCGTGCATCGACATCCATCGACGCATAGCGGATGTCGGCGATCATGCGGCCATAAGGCAGCACCATCCGCACCACGCCCGCTGCCAGCTGAGCGGCGCTGAACCCCGGTTCAGGCGCGGTATCGGCGGATGCAGACAAAGGCAGCGCCGCGATGGCGGAAGCGGCAAAGGTGCCGACGATGCGGCTGGCAAACGAACTCATCACAATCCCCCGAAATGACACATATCGACAGGTGACGGCAGCGATGCACAAAAATCAACCCGCAGGCTGATCGTGCAAGTCATGGCAGATTCCCGCTGCCGGGTAACCAAGTCCCGCAGCAGGGCATTGATAATGTCGAAAAAATTCTGATAGTTATATCAGTTAGTATGTTACGGGCATGTTTGTTTCCTTAAGAGAGCCCCTTGTCGCGACCCGATTCCGAACTCATCCCGCGCAATAAGCTTGCCCAGCATCTGGCCGAATCCGGCGATGTTGTCGCAATCCTTGACGCGGCAAGCCTGCCGGGCTTGCCCGAGCGCATCGAAAGCCGTCAGATAGCCGCCCTGTGTCTTTTTACGGGCGATCTGACGGAAACACTGCGCGACGTTGCGCCGTATCTGATGCGGCTTGCGCCGGAAAATCCGCTGCTGCGCGATTATGTCAATGACGGCGACGTGCCGTGGGCGATGTGGAAGAAGCGCGCGGGCATCCTGATGCGCACCGATCTTGGGCTGTCGGAACTTCAGCGCCATTTCCGCCGTATGCTGCGCGTGCGCACGGAAAGCGGCACATTCTTTTTCCGGTTCTGGGAACCGGCGACAGCGCATGCCTATTTCAGCGAAATCGCGCTCAGCGAAGATCGCGGGCGCTGGTTCTATCCGCGCGAAGGCGGTCAGATCGACGCCTATCTGGTCCCCGATCTGAAGAATGACGGGCTGCGCATTTATCGCGCCGACGGGCCGCGCCCCGATCATCGTCCCTGGGAAAACCGGCCGTTCACGCTGCATCCCTCGGAAGTCGCCGCACTTCGGGCGACGCGGATCAATCTCAACCTTGAACAGATGGTCCGGATGATGACCCAGACCTTCCCGTCCAAGGTCGCCACCATCTCGCCGGCCGATCTGGAACGTGGTTTGCGCCGCTCGGTCGCCCGCGCGGCGGAATTCGGGATCAGGCAGCGCCCGAATGCGTTCAGGCTGGCGGCATGGGATCTGCATGCCGACGGCGATTTCGAGGATGTCGATCCGGTGGGCGAACTCAGGCAGATCCTCGAAGCCGATCTTCTTGAACAGGACAAGATGCAGCGCCTGCTGGACCGCATCGCCGATCTGGGACCGGCGAACAGCGACGAAAAGACCTAGATCGCCCTGCCCGGAATGTTTGGCGCCCAGCCCCTTATGTGATTGGCCGCTGGCCGGTGGCCAAGCCGATTACCCGATATCCACGCGCCGTCTTTCATCGAGACATGACCGAAATTGCGCAGCACCTGGGCACGCCGGGCGCCTGACAGGCGACCGCTGCGTATCTCGGCCTCGTAGGGGCGCAGCGCAGCTGGAATAACGTAATTCGGGTCACTCGTCGGCAGCGGCAGGAACGCGCCGTTCACAAAGCGCATCGCCCGTTCATGCATCATGTGAAGCGCGATGCGCGACAAACCGACGCGAACCCAGGGCCGATCCAGCGCAAGCCACTCGTCATAGTAATAGCGCGTCACCATCGACTGCATGGCGTGGCTGTAAGATGTCACCGCCCTGATCGGTGACATCTTGCGAACAATGCCGCCCTGCGTTTCATTCGCGGTCAGCCATCCCTCGCGCACGAAAACCGCTTCATCGGCGCGGTTCGCCCCCCGCGCAAGGTCTTCGGCGCGCGTCCTCGCCTGCGCGCGCTCTGCCTCGGCGCGGGTTCGGAACGGACGGCGGGACTTTCCGCTCATCTCCGCTGCGTCGCCCGCATCGCGGTAGCCCCCGCCGACGTCGGAATGCGCGCCTGGCAGATGAATATATTCGCCGCCGCTCGGCCAGTTCCGGTTGAGGCGGAAGTTCAGGCGGTATTCGTCCGAGGCGACCAGATGATAGATCTGGCCTGTCACCTGAGCGGGTTTCAGGTGAACATTGACCGGTTCATTATCATCGTCGCTTGCATCGCCGATCGCGGCGACAGTGTCGAAAATGCCCAGAAACCTGATCTCGACCTTCAGCCCTCGTGGCAGTTCTTCGCGGAAATCGCCGACGCCGAAAGGATCATAGCGGATGCGCCCCGCGCGGATGCAGTTGACGAAGTATCGTGCAGATGCAGCGCCCCTGCTGAAGCCGAATACATCCAGAACCACTTTGCGGATGTTCGGCGGCCCACCGCTTTGGCCGATCCTTGCGAGAACCTGCCTGAACCCCCACAGCACCCGCGATTCCACGCCGCTGCGTCGTCCCATGCCGGTCGCATAGCCGACCATGTCGTCGCCTTCGCCCCGGACCGAACCCGCGCCCTGGACATAAATACTGCTGAAGCGCCGGTCGACGCCGCCGCAAGAGTTCTTGACGTCATAGCGCGTGCCATTCTTGTAGCGCGCCCAAAGCAACGCCGGATTGGAAAGCGCCGACTGATAGCTGGCATCCTCGCGATTTCGGAGGGCAACATTGAAGCGATTATTCAATGTCCCGTCGAAAAACACGCCGATCTCCAGCGTTACTTTCGGGCATGACTGCGCGATATTGCCGGTCTCGCCGGCCATATCCTCGGCATTGGCGGCATCGGCGGCGGCGGCATCTATGTCAGCAAGCAAACTCATCTGTTCATCCTGCCGGTGCCGGGCAGTTCGCCTTGCCAGAGGGCGAGCCCGCATAGGCAAGCACATCGGCCACTTCCGGAAAAATTCCGGTTTCATTTCGCCATGCGTGGTCTGACGCGGGCACCCGCTGCCCGCATTCCGCCGCGACATTCAGCCGGTCGGCGGCGCCGTTGCCTGGCTTGTCCGAGCCGATCAGAAGCAGCCCGTTCGGCCCGAAGATCACGGTCAGCATCGCCATGTCATAGGCCACATTCAGCTTCGAAAGCGGCACCTTGACCTCGTTTCGCCATGCCCGGTCGGTCTGAAGTTCCACCCATTCTGCGCGGACCGTCCAATAGCCGTCGCCATCGACATCGCGCGGAAGGCTCAGCGCGCTGGACCTTCCGTCATCGCGCGGCATGCTGCGTTCCGCGTCGCTGGAAACGATCACGCGTTGCGTCGGCGCAAGGGGTTTCTCGATCGAGAAATGCGTGAGGACGACTGGCGAAGACCTGTAGGACCCGAATGCGAGCGACAGCGAATCCGCCGCGATCACAGGTCTGCACCCGAGCAGCAGAAGCGAGGCGATCAGCAGCGCACGTCTCACGACTTTCCCCCCCGAAGCTGCTGCGGCCTTTCAGGCTGCCAGGGCTGCCCGATCATCCGAAGCTCAATCGGGTTCCGGGACATATCGACAAGCATCACGTTCATTTCGGTATAGACGGCCTCCAGCCATTCAAGGGCGTCTGCGACGATATAGTCAGGCTCTGGCGTACCACCGAGCTGCGACGGCGCCGGTGTTGCTGCGTAAATATCATCATGATCAAGACGTCCAAGCCGCGCCAAAAGCCGCGCATGCAGCGGCTCTCCAGCCGGATCGAACGCTTCTATCGCTGCTTCCGGCATCGCAATCAGCATGTCCGCGATCTGCGCATCGGAGGGCGGAGGGTCGGTTGCCAGCAGGAACGGTGCCTCGACCGAGGCCAGCTGCGGATTCAGGAATGCGAAGCCATGACGTTCGGACCACAGCGCCAGCCCGCCGAAATCGCCCAGCGCGATGGCATGGGTATCGCCTTCAAAATCGGGATCGCCGTGAAAGATATAGGCCATCAGCGGCGCGTAGCGTGACGGCTCGATCAGCCGCAAACGCCTGCCCGCAAGGCGCACCAGGCCGTACCGACGCCAGATGTCCAGAAGCAGTGGTGGCAAACGTCCAGACCATCTCGCAATCTCGGATGCTGGCGCGGCCCGAGTCGGATCTGCTGCTTTCGACAGCAGTGATTCGAGATTCCCCCGGTCAGATGAATCACCTTCGGACAATACTCACGCTCCAAATTTCAGCACAACTTCCGGGCGAAATCCCGGCAACGCTTCAACGCAACTCAGTTACATAATCATCGTCCACCGCAGGATTTCAACCGCAAGATAACCTGTGCAGGGGCAGGAAAGGACGAATCTGCAACATCTTCTGCGCTGTCCCGGTTGCGCATGCCACTGTTGCCTTGACCGGCGCAGCGTCTGCGCGCATTCAGGCGTCGCTCAGGTTCCGGCGGCAAGCCCGTCGGTGAAAAGGGAACACGGTCAAAGCCGTGGCTGCCCCCGCAACTGTAAGCGACGAGCGACGCCGACGACGCCACTGGGAAACCGGGAAGGCCGGCGAAGCTGTGACCCGCGAGCCAGGAGACCTGCCAGGGCGATCACCCTTTTCGTGGTGCGGGGCGCGCCAGGGAAGCGGCATGACCGCAGCGGTGACGATTCCCCGTCTGCGGTTTTCCGCAGGCATATCCTCGCCACGGTCCCGGACTTCACGGGCCAAATGGAAAGACATGCCAATGCGCCTTGCCCTGTTCCTTCTTACCAGCGCCCTGCCCGTCACCGTGCTGGCACAGCAAACCGACACGTTCAATCTCGGCACGATCTATCTCGATGCCGGTCTCAGCCCGATAGATGCGCGCAGCTATGGCCGTGCGAATACGGTCATCACCGGCCAGCAGATGCAGGAACGTGGCATCGCGACGGTTCAGGACGCCCTGCGCCAGGTGCCGGGACTGTCCGTCGGCGCGACCGGCGAATCCAACACCCAGATCCGCATTCGCGGTGCCGAGGGCAACCACACTCTGGTGCTGATCGACGGCATCCGCGCGCAGGCGGGGGATCAGGAATATTACTTCTCGGGCCTCTCGGCGGCGAATATCGAACGGATCGAGGTTCTGCGGGGGCCGCAATCGGTTTTCTTCGGCGCGGATGCGTCCGCAGGGGTCATCAACATCATCACCGACAGCGGAGCCGAGGGCAGTCAGGCCCGTGCAGGGGTCGAATACGGCGATGGCTGGTCGGGCTATGCGCATGTCAGTCGCAGAACCACGCGCGGCGGCGTGGCGCTGAATTTCAGCCGACGCAACGATCATGGGTATGATATCTCTGGCAGCGGAGGCGAGGACGACGGCCTGCGCGCCTCCAGCATTCAGCTTTCGGGCGATTATCAGCTGACCGACGCCCTTCGCGCCGGGCTTCATCTGCGCCGCGTGGATGAGGAATATGATTACGACGCCTCGAACTGGGCGGCCACCAGCGCCGATGACTACCTGATCGACAGCGACGCCCGCGCTGACCGAGAGGAGCGCACCGGTCAGCTTTGGCTGGAGGCGGAAACTCTGGGTGGCCGGCTGACCCATCGGTTGTCCTATGACCAGACCCGCTATCGCTTCGACGATCATCAATGGAGCGAAGCAGAGGCCCGGACCGAGCTTTGGAAATATCGTGCGCTTTACGGGATCGACGGCCGGGCTGACGACGCCAGCCAGTCGATTGCCTTCGGGCTGGAGCGGCGCAAGGACGAGAACAGCCTTTCAGACGAGCAGCGCCGCCGCTCCACTTCGGCAATCATGGAATATCGCGCGGCGCTGGCATCAGGGCTGGATCTGCAGCTTGGCCTGCGCCACGACGATAACGACGTTTTCAACGACGCAACCACCTGGTCGCTTGGCGTATCGTATCAGCTTCCCAACGCACCGCTTCGGCTGCACGCATCTGCGGGCACAGGCGTGGTCAATCCGTCCTATCTGGAACTGTTCGGCGGCTATGGCTATGCCGGTAATCCGAACCTCACGCCCGAGGAAAATCGTGGCTTCGACCTTGGTGCAGAGGCGACGCTTCTGGACGGGCGCGCGGTCGTCGATGTGACCTATTTCAACGAACGCCTGGAAAATGAGATCACATTCAGCAGCGTGACCCTGCCTGACGGGACGAATTACTATAATCAACGTGGCACCAGCCGTCGCGAGGGCGTCGAAATCAGCGGCGATTATCAGGCGACGGACGACTTGAGCCTCGGTGCCAGCTACACCTATCTGGACGCGAAGAACCCCGACGGCAGCGTGGAATTGCGCCGCCCGCGCCACCAGCTTGGGCTGAACGCGACATTGCTTTTCGCCGAAGGGCGCGGAAGCATTTCGGGCGATGTGGTCCACTCATCAGGCAGCTACGATGCCGAAAGCTGGGGAAGCTACAGCGTGAAGGAATTGCCCAGCTATACCGTGGTCAATGTCGCATCAGGCTATGACCTGACCGACCGCGTGCGACTGACGGGTCGGGTCACGAACCTGTTAGACGAAGATTATAGCGACGCATGGGGCTATCCGGCGCGCGGGCGCGCGGCCTATCTGGGCCTTCACGCGAAATGGTAAAGATCGCCGCCGCGCTGCTGATCGCTTTAGCAAGCGCGGCGGTGGCTGCACCCCAGCGAGTGGTGTCGATGAACCTCTGCACCGATCAGCTTGCCATGCTGATCGCCGCGCCGGGGCAGTTGGTGTCGGTGTCCTGGCTGGCCGCCGATCCGTCGGTTTCGGTCATGGCGGATAAGGCTGCCGATTTTCCCCTGAACCACGGCGCGGCAGAGGAGTTGTTTCTGGATGCCCCCGATCTGGTCCTTGCCGGCACCTATTCGACCGGCCCTGCAACCGACATGCTGCGCCGTCTTGGCATCCGGGTCGAAACGCTGCCGCCCGCGAATTCGGTGTCGGATATCCGCCACGGCATCACCGATATGGGCGCTTTGCTGGACCAGCCCGAACGCGCGGCGCGGGTGCTGGCGCAATTCGATGCCGATCTTGCGGCGATCAGGCCCGGTCAGGCGCGGTTGGCCGCGACCTATGCGGCAAACGGGTTCACCACTGGGCCCGAAAGCCTGTCGGGCGACGCGATGAGCCGCGCAGGTCTGGTTCTGCTGGCTGACCGGTTGGGCTTGGCGGGCGGACAGATCGCGCTGGAGCAACTGGTCATGGCAGCGCCCGAACTGCTGGTCACAGGCAGCCGCTACAGCACGCCGTCTCGGGCGGAAAGCGTTTTGGATCATCCGGCGTTCACCGCCATCCCCACGACGCGACGCACCGTGCCCGACCGCGACTGGATCTGCGGATTGCCCGCCATCGCCGGCACGATCGCGGACTTGTCGGAATGAGGCTGCTTCTGTCCCTGTCCGTCCTGTGTCTGTTGCTGATGCTGGCATCCATCCTGATCGGTCCGGCGGGCGCGGGCATCGGCGAAAGCATCCGCGCGCTGTGGACGGGCGACGACGCGCTTGGGCTGGTGATGCGCGAAATCCGATTGCCCCGCGCCGTGCTGGGCGCGGCGGTCGGCGCGTCGCTGGGGCTGTCTGGCGCCGCGATGCAGGGCTATCTGCGCAACCCGCTGGCAGAGCCGGGGCTGATCGGCGTTTCCGCGTCTGCCGCGCTTGGCGCGGTAATCGCATTGCAGACTGGTCTTGCAACAGCCCTCGCATTGGCGCTGCCGCTTTCGGCGCTGACGGGCGCGGTCATCGCGGTCGGTCTGATCCTGCTGCTGGCAGGACCGGGCGGCGGATCGCTGGGGCTGATCCTTGCCGGGGTGGCAATTTCCGCCTTTGCGGGTGCGCTGACCTCGCTGGTGCTGAATCTGTCGCCCAATCCCTTTGCGGCGGGCGAGATCGTGTTCTGGATGATGGGATCGCTGGCGGATCGGTCATGGCTGCATGTCGCCATCGCCGCCCCCATCATGGCGGCAGGTGCGGCGCTTTTGTGGGGCAGCGGGCGCGGGCTTGATGCGCTGACACTGGGCGAAGATGGGGCAGCGTCCATGGGCATCAACCTGCGTGCGCTGCGCCTTCGGGTCGTGTTGGGGGTCGCGGCGATGGTCGGTGCGGCGACGGCGGTCGCGGGCGCCATCGGTTTTGTCGGGTTGGTCGTGCCGCATCTGCTGCGCGGGGCTGTCGGCGGCAGGCCGGGGCGGCTGCTGGCGGCTTCGGCACTTGGCGGTGCGGCGCTGGTGCTGGCTGCCGACATCGCGGTGCGCGTGGTCATGCCGGGCCGCGATCTGAAACTTGGCGTGGTCATGGCGTTGATCGGCGCGCCGGTCTTTCTGCAACTGATCTGGCGGCAAAGGCGGGGGCTTTGATGCGGATCGAGATTTCCGACCTGACCGTCAAGCGCGGAGGGCGGCTGACCCTCGACCACGCCAGCCTGTCCCTGGAACCGGGCGAACTCATCGGCCTGATCGGACCGAACGGCGCTGGTAAAACAACCCTGATGCGCGCCATGCTTGGCCTGATCCCGGCCAGTGGCCTGTCCAGCCTTGCCGCACTGCCGCCCGCAAAGCGCGCACTGATCGCCGCTTGGCTGCCGCAGGAACGCGAGGCCGCGTGGCCCATCAGCGTCGAAAACCTGATCCGCCTTGGCCGCATCCCCCATCGCCGCCCCGATGCCGATGCAGCCCATATCGAGGCCGCGCTGTCCCGCATGGGCCTGCAATCGCTGCGTCACCGCGCCGTCACCGAACTGTCGGGCGGAGAGCGCGCCCGCACCCTGATCGCCCGCGCGCTGGCGCAAGATACGCCCGTTCTGATGGCGGATGAGCCGATTGCCGGCCTCGACCCCGCATATCAGATCGCCACGATGCAGCTTTTCCGCGACCTCGCCGATGAAGGGCGTACCGTCATTGCGTCGCTGCACGATCTTGGTCTGGCCGCGCGGCATTGCACGCGGCTGGTGTTGATGGATCAGGGCCGGATCGTAGCTGACGGCAAGCCCGTCGATGTGCTGACGCCCGACAATCTGGCCCACACCTTCGGAATCGAGGGGCATTTCGCCCAAACAAAAGAGGGGCCGGTGTTCCAGCCCCTCCGAGTGTTGAGCTGAGGCGCCCCAACAGGGGGCGCCCAAGGCTCAGGCTGCGGCTTTGACGTCGTAGCGGTCGTTATCCATGACCTTGGACCACGCCGAAACGAAGTCGTTGACGAATTTTTCCGCGTTGTCGTCCTGTGCATAAACCTCGGAATAGGCGCGCAGGATCGAGTTCGAGCCGAAGACCAGATCGGCACTGGTCGCGGTCCATTTCGTGTCGCCCGTGGCGCGGTCGCGGATTTCGAACGTGCCATCCTTGGCGGGGTGCCAAGAATAATCCATGTCGGTCAGGTTGACGAAGAAGTCATTCGTCAACGCGCCTTCACGGTCGGTCAGAACGCCGTGCTTGTTGCCGCCATGATTGGTGCCCATGGCCCGCATGCCGCCGACCAGCACGGTCATTTCGGGTGCAGTCAGGCCCAGAAGCTGGGCGCGGTCCAGCATCATTTCCTCGGGCGAGACGACATATTTCTTCTTTTCCCAATTGCGGAAACCATCGGCCAAGGGCTCCATCGGCTCAAAACTTTCGGCATCGGTCTGTTCGGCCGTCGCATCGCCGCGACCGGGCGTGAATGGCACTTTCACATCGAAACCAGCCGCTTTCGCCGCCTGCTCGACCCCGACATTGCCAGCCAGCACGATCACGTCAGCGACGCTTGCGCCGGTTTCTTCGGCGATCGGTTCCAGCTTTGCCAATACGCGATACAGGCGGTCGGGTTCGTTGCCTTCCCAGCTGCGCTGCGGAGCCAGACGGATGCGTGCCCCATTGGCACCGCCCCGCTTGTCCGAGCCGCGATAGGTCCGGGCACTGTCCCACGCGGTCGCGACCATGTCGGCAACCGACAAGCCGCTGTCGGCGATCTTTGCCTTCACCGCCTCGACATCATAGCCGGTCGGGCCATGCGGCACCGGGTCCTGCCAGATCAGATCTTCTTCCGGCACGTCCGGTCCGAAATAATTGTCCTTCGGCCCCAGATCGCGGTGGGTCAGCTTGAACCATGCGCGCGCGAATGTGTCGCGGAAATATTCGGGATCTGCGCGGAACTTCTCTAGATAGCTGCGATAGATCGGGTCGACCTTCATCGCCATATCGGCATCGGACATCATCGGCATGGTGCGGATCGATGGATCTTCCACATCCGGGGGCATGTCGCCTTCAGCGATGTTCACGGGCTTCCACTGGTTGGCACCGGCGGGGGATTTGGTCAGTTCCCACTCGTGATCCATCAGCATGCGGAAATAGCCGTCATCGAATTCGATCGGGTTCGATGTCCAGGCCCCTTCCGGGCCACCCACGACCTGATCGCGACCGATGCCGCGCGTGCGCTTGTTCAGCCAGCCAAGGCCCTGATCTTCCAGCCCCGCACCTTCCGGTTCCGGGCCAAGGTCTTCGGCGCTGCCATTGCCGTGACACTTGCCGACCGTGTGGCCACCGGCAGTCAGCGCGGCGGTTTCTTCGTCGTTCATCGCCATGCGCTTGAACGTCTCGCGCACCTGATCGGCGGTCTTCTGCGGGTCGGGGACACCGTTCACGCCTTCGGGGTTCACATAGATCAGGCCCATCTGGACGGCGGCCAGCGGGTTTTCCATGGTCGCGGGCTTGTCCACATCGTCATACCGCTGATCGGACGGCGCCAGCCACTGCTTTTCATTGCCCCAATAGGTGTCCTTTTCGGGATGCCAGATATCCTCGCGTCCGAAGCCGAAGCCAAAGGTCTTCAGACCCATCGATTCGTAAGCCACGGTGCCGACAAGCGCGATCAGGTCGGCCCAGGAAATCTTGTTGCCGTATTTCTTCTTGATCGGCCACAGCAGGCGGCGGCCCTTGTCGGTGCCGCTGTTATCCGGCCAGCTGTTCAGCGGTGCAAAGCGCTGGTTGCCTGTGGCAGCACCACCCCGGCCATCGGCCAGACGGTAAGACCCGGCCGCGTGCCACGAAACACGCACCATCATCGGGCCGTAATGTCCGTAATCCGCAGGCCACCAGTCCTTGCTGTCGGTCAGCAGCGCCAACACATCGGCCTTCAGCGCCTCGACATCCAGCTTTTTCAGCTCTTCGCGATAGTCATAGCCCTTGGACATGGGATCGGTGCGGGTATCATGCTGGCTGAGAATGTCCAGATTCAGCGTTTTGGGCCACCAGCTAGTGACCGAATCGCCCATCTCGGTATTGCCGCCATGCATGACGGGGCATTTGCCCTGCGGAATGTCGTTGCCGTCCATGAAATTCTCCTTGCTGGCGAGGCAGTTGCCATAAAATAAGGGCAAACTGCTGCTTACGTCTGCGTTTCGGCGGACATCGTAGCACCGCAGTCAGATAATGAATAATTGCATTTTCTTAATGATAGTATAATTTATTCTGATGAATTCGCTGACCCTCAAACAGCTCCGCTATTTCGAGGCACTTGCCCGCACCGGCCAGTTCGGACGCGCGGCCGAGGATTGCGCGATCACTCAGCCCGCGCTGTCGATGCAGATCAAAGAGCTTGAGGCCCAGCTTGGCGCGCCGCTGGTCGAACGCGGCGCGCGTCAGGTCCGGCTGACCGCGCTTGGGCATCAATTTGCGGCCCGCGCGCGCGAGATCCTGCGCTCGGTCGATGAGCTGGGCGATCTGGCCCGTGCAGATGGGGACAGCCTGTCCGGCCCGCTGCGCATCGGGGTCATCCCGACAGTCGCGCCCTATCTGCTGCCACGGCTGATTCAGGCACTGCACCGCCAGTTCCCGGCGCTTGATCCGCAGCCGCGTGAAACCGTGACGCAGCGGCTGATCGAGGATCTGCTGGAATCGCGTCTGGACATCGCCATCGTCGCGTTGCCGGTATCGGAACCAGCGCTGCACGAGGTTGCGCTGTTCGACGAAGAGTTCGTGCTTGTCCGCCCGCTTGCCGATGCCGAAAAGCCTGTGCCGAACGCCGAGGGGCTGCAGCAGATGCGCCTTCTGCTGCTGGAGGAGGGGCACTGCTTCCGCGATCAGGCGCTGTCCTTCTGCAAATTGCCCCAGCCGGCGCGCGGCCTGATGGAGGGAAGTTCGCTTTCGACGCTGGTGCAGATGGTGGGTGCGGGGATCGGCGTCACCCTGATCCCGGAAATGGCGGTCGAGGTTGAAACGCGGCTGGCCAGCGTTTCAACCGCAAAACTGCCGCGACCTGCGCCTGTCCGAACCATCGGGATGGTCTGGCGGAAGTCGAACCCCCTGGCTGACCGCTTCGCCCAGATCGCGCAGATCGTGGCAGAGATCGGCACCGCCTAGCGGCCGGCCGTGCCCATCCGCCTTGCGCCGCGGCTTTCAAGCGCCTGAAAGCCCTCATAGATCAGGATCGCCAGAAGCCCCACGACCAGACCACCCTGCGCAACGAAGGCAGTGTTCGAGGACAGAAGCCCGGCGATAATCACCTCTCCCAGTGTCTTGGCAGCGACCGTCGATCCGATGGTCGCCGTCGCGAGCGAGATCACCGCCGACAGCCTTATCCCGGCCAGAATAAGCGGAAGGGCCAACGGCAATTCGACCTGCCACAGCCGCTGCCGGCGGGTCAGGCCCATGCCGCGCGCGGCTTCGGTGACGTCAGGCGGCTGGCTGGTCAGTCCGGTCAGGGTATTTTCGAAGATCGGCAGAAGGCCATAAAGGAACAGCGCAACCAGCGTCGGCCCGGCCCCGAACCCCATGACCGGAACCGCCAGCGCCAGCACCGCCACCGGCGGGAAAGTCTGGCCGACCGAGGTGATCGTGCGGGCAAGCGGCAGAAACTCCCGGCCCGCCGGTCGCGTGACAAGGATGCCCAGACCGACCGCAACAATCGTCGACGCGATGACCGCCAACGCCACCAGCCCCAAATGTGAAAGCGTCAGGCTGAGAAGGCTCGTCTGTGTATAGATGGCGGGCGCATTATTGCTGGTCAGTGGACGGAACAGCCATGCGAAACTGTCCGGGCTGAGCAGGAAGGCCACCAGAAACAGCGCCGCCAATCCAAGAAGCAGCCGGGCGATCATGTCGTCGCCGCCCCCGCACCCGTCGCGCATTCGCGAAGCCGGGCAAGCGTCACGATCCCGCCGCCTTCGACGGGCAGCAGCTCGCGCCCCGACCACAGGCATTCCGCAAGCGCATCGCGCAGGCTGGCCTCGGGCGGAATTGCCGGGCCGGGTGCCTCGCCGGGCTGGACCAGATCAGCGACCGTGGACAGTGACAGCAGACGGAACGGACGCTCGCCCTCGCCGATCAGTGCCTGAACGAAAGGCGTGGCGGGCGCGGTCAGGATCTCGTCGGGCGGGCCGTATTGAAGAAGCCTTCCCTTGTCCATGACAGCGATCCGGTCGCCAAGGGCCACGGCCTCTTCCATGTCATGGGTGACAATGACCAGTGTCGTGCCAAGCTGACGCTGAAGCGCGCGCAGATCCTCTTGCGCCTTGGCACGGATCACGGGGTCGAGCGCGCCGAAAGGCTCATCCATCAGCAAAAGCTCTGGCCGGGCCGCCAGCGCGCGCGCCACGCCGACGCGCTGCTGCTGACCACCCGAAAGTTCGTGCGGCATGCGGTCGCGAAACTGCGCGGGGTCAAGCTGGAACAACTCCAGCAGTTCGTCCACGCGGGCGCGGATCTCTGCCTCGGGCCATTTCAGCAGGGTCGGCACCGTCGCGATATTCTGCCCAACGGTGCGGTGCGGGAACAGCCCGTGGCCTTGAATGGCATAGCCGATACGACGCCGCAGGATATGCGGTGCGATGGTGGCGGTGTCGGTCCCGTCGATCAGAACGGTGCCCGAAGTCGGCTCTACCAGACGGTTTATCATGCGCAGAAGCGTTGTCTTGCCAGACCCTGACGTGCCGACAAGCGCCGCGATCTGCCCGGTCTCGACGGTCAGGCTGACATCGTCCACGACCGTCGTTTCGTCATACCGCTTGGTCAGGTTCCTGATCTCGATCATGCCTCGGTCCTTTCGGGCTTGTGGCGATCCAGCGCCTCGACAAGCAGGTCAAGCGCGATCCCCGCGATCAGCGCCAGCGCGATGGTCGGCAGCGCACCCAGAAGCACAAGGTCCATCGCCGTCTGATTCAGTCCCTGAAACACGAATGTCCCGAAGCCGCCGCCCCCGATCAGCCCGGCGATGACCGCAAGGCCGATATTCTGCACCAGCACGATCCGCACCGCCGCGATGATGACCGGAAGCGCCAGCGGCAGCAGAACCCCGCGCAGCACCTGCGCCTCTGTCATCCCAAGCCCGAAGGCCGCGTCGCGCGCCGCCGGCGAGACCCCGTTCAGCCCCACAAGCGTGTTCGATACGACCGGCAGCAGCGAATACAGAAACAGCGCGACCAATGCCGGAAAGATCCCGATCCCCGCGATCCCGGCAGAGGCCGCGCCGGGCACATTGGCGGCGATCCAGCCGAAAATCGGGATCATGATCCCGAAAAGTGCCAGCGACGGGATGGTTTGCAGGATATTCAGCACTCCCAGCACCGGGCGACGCAGACGCGGGGACTGGTAGATGCCGATCCCGATCGGCAAGCCGACAACCAGCGCCGCGCCAAGCGAGCCAAAGGCGAGAATCAGATGCCGCCAGGCCTCGCGCCAGAACAGATCCTTGCGCGCGGCATATTCTCGCATGACCGAAACACCGTCGAGCCAGCCCGACCACAGGATCGCGCCTATGACCACGCCCGCACCGGCCAGCATCAGCCAGCGCTGCGCCAGGCTGAGATGCATGCGCGACAAGGCGTCGGTGGCCATAAGCGCGAATGCCAGCATCAGAAGCCAGAAGCCGGTGGCAGGGGCGACGCGGGCCATGTTGTTATCGGGCGGGGTCAGCGCCTGCGCCGTCGCGCCAAGCGCCAGAAGGGCTGCAACCACCCCGGCGCAGCCGATCAGCAGCCGCAATCTGTAGTCAAGCCGGGCCGAGATACCTGCAAGCAGACCGACAGCAAAAGCCGCAGCCAGCAGCCAACCCGCGGCGCCAAGCGCGCCGGGAAGAAGCACGCCTTCGCCCAGAACGATCCGGTTGGCTTTGAACTGCACCAGAGGGACGACCAGACCAACAAATCCAAGCGCCGCGAACAGAAGTCCCGGCCGGCTGATCGCCGGTGTCGATGCTGTGCCTGCAGGGCTGGCAAGGTCGGTCATGGCGCTCCGCTCTGATCGGCGGACAGGTCGGTGCGCCTGCGCACCGACCCGCCTGCGTTACTTAAGGATACCCTGCTGGGTCAGATAATCCTTCGCCACGGCATTCGCCGGCTCTCCGCCGATCTGAATGCGGCCATTCAGTTCCTGCAGGGTTTCCAGCGACAGGCCCTGGAAGATCGGGTTCAGCACCTCGGCAATCTGGGGATGTTCCTCCAGCACGGCGGCGCGGACGACCGGCGCAGGCTGGTAGACCGGCTCAACCGCCTTGTCATCCTCCATCACGACAAGGCCGGCTGGCTGAATACCGCCGTCAGTGCCATAGACCATCGCCGCGTTCACACCCGAGGTCTGCTGCGCCGCCGCAGCAATCGTCGCCGCCGTATCGCCCCCCGAAAGCTGGACAAGTTGATCCGGGGTCAGCTCAAACCCATAGGTGGATTGAAACGCCGGAAGCGCCGCAGGAGAGGTCACAAATTCGGTCGACGCCGCCAGTTTCACGTCACCGCCATCGGCGACGTATTTGCCGAAATCCGACATGGTCTTCAGGCTGCCGCCATCTGCCACATCCTGTCGCACCGCAATGGCCCAGGTATTGTTGGCCGGCGAGGGTTCCAGCCAGATCAGACCCGCATCCTTGTCGAGTTCGGCCGCGCGGGCGTAACCCTCGGCCGCGTTCTTCCAGACCTCGCTGTCGGCCTCGTTATGGAAGAAGGCGGCGTTGCCGGTATATTCGGGATAGATGTCGATCTGTCCTGATGTCAGCGCGTCGCGAACGATCGGGGTGCCGCCAAGCTGCAGCTTGTCCTGCACCGGCAAACCAGCGTTCTGAAGGGCGAGGAAGATGATGTTGCCCAGCAGGCCACCCTCAGTGTCGATCTTCGATGAGACGACGATGTCCTTGGCGCTGGCGGCGCTGCCCAGCCCGATCAGGGTGGCTGCGGCAAGAGTGGTAAGGCGCTTCATTGCATATGCTCCTGTTTCGGTCGCGTAGAGGCATTGCGTTCGGTTTCCGGCTCGGGCGCAATACCCAAAATGTCATCGAATGGCGAAAGTGGCGCAAGCTCCAGCAATTCTGCCTGCAATCCGTGCGAGCAAAGCGCTTCCCGAACCGCTGTGATCCCCGCCGATTGCGGTATATCGCGCGTCAACGTCGGAACGTGCCTGCGGGTTTCGCGATACAGATGTTCGACAACGCCGGGTGCCGGGGCGACACCGCGCAGATCCAGCGCCTGCGCCGACAGGATCGCCTCGACCGCCTGCAACCAGTCCAGTGCGTCAAGCTGTTCGGCCAGACGCCACGCGGTCAGCGAGATGAAGGCGGCCTCGTCCTCCAGCCCTGCGGCGACGGCCTGGTTCAGCACCGATACCGGGGTCGAGGCATCGGTCACGCGCACGACCTGTTCCAGCGCCAGCTTCATGATCGGGCCGTATCCGGTGGCGACGACTCCGGGCGGGACCAGATTGACAGGCAGTCCCTCAAGCTGACCGTTGACCATAAGAAGGCATCGGTTGAAGGCGTTGCGGGCAAGATGTGCCAGCGCAAGCTGGACCGAGGCCATGCGCATCGAAAGCGACAGCAACAGGCTGCCGCCCGAGGTTACGACCCGGCCATCAACGACAATCGGATTGTCGTCGACATGCGCCGTTTCCGCCCGCACCGCGCGGCCCGCCTCCAGAATCGCATTTGCCGAGGCACCGAATATCTGTGCGATCATCCGCGCCGATAGCGGGTCATGCACGCGATTCGCTTTCGGCCAGTCGCAGTCAGCGGAACTGGCCAGCAGCCACAGCGCGACCCAGCGTTCCTGCGGAAGCCCGTTATGGCCGGCTGCCAGCCAGACGTCGCGGCTCTGCCCCATCGCCTGTGCCGCCATAAGCGCCAGCGCCATTTCGCGCCGCAGCGTGCATCCCGCACGGATGATATACATCGCCGCCTTGGCCAACCCGAAAGAGTTCGTGGCGACCGCCGCAAGGCCGTCGCGCGGCGGCATCGGATATGGCGCCATTCCCGCCAGCGCCAGCGCTTCGGCAGCGGGCATCTTTCTGCCGTTCAGCCTCGCCATGCCCTCGCCCGCCATGACCGTCGCAAGCTGGCCCATCTGGCCCAGATCGGCCGCCCCGGCGGTGCCGCGCACGTTCATCACCGGCAGAAGCCCCTTCTCCAGCATCTTCTGCAGAAAGCGCACAAAGCCGACCGAAACCCCGACCTGCCCGGTCAGCGCCGAATTCAGCCGCAAGGCCATTGTCAGGCGCACAAGGCCATCAGGCACGTCTTCACCCACGGCGACCTGATGGGCAAAGGGCAGAGAGCGGGTATATTCGACCATCTCCGAGCCATGCTGTTCGACATCCTTCAGCGCACCGACCCCTGTGGTCGATCCGTAAATCGCCTGCCCGCGGTCAAGCGCCGCCATGAAGCTGTCGCGCCCGGCCTGCACACGGTCTATCGCTGTGTCTGCAATCTCTATGCGAACATCGCCCGCGGCAATGCGCCGCAGCGTGGCGAGGTCGATCTCCGTCCCGTCCAGGACAATTTGGTTAGAATTCAAGGCATCCTCATCCGCAACAGCCTAGTTTCGCATCGCGCGCGGGCATGTCAACTGGCCTGAAAGGGGATGACGGCGCAACCGGTGCCCGCCCTATATCAAAGAAATTTACTCAGGCACTGGACCCAAGGGCAGCACGCGACTAGAAGCAGGGGCGTCGCGTGAAGCCAGCCTCAGCCACACGCCCATCATTGACCCCATGAGGAGCCGATAATGCGCCCATTCGCCGCCGCCCTTTTCACCAGCGCCATGCTTGCCTTTCCCGCACTGGCCGAGGATGTCACCATCGCGACCGCGCAGGGTGACGTGACGCTGCCCGCGCCGCCTGCCAATGTGGTGGCATTCGACGTGGCGGCAATCGACAGCCTGAACGCGCTTGGCGTGACGCCCGCAGCCGTGCCTGACCAACTGTATGTCCCCGCGCTTGTCGAGAACGAGGCGCTGAAACTTGACACCGTCGGCACCCTTTTCGAGCCTGATCTGGAAAAGCTGGCGGGTCTGGCACCGGACCTTATCATCGTCGGCGGCCGTTCCGCCGCGCAGAAAGACGCCGTCGCACAGGTCGCGCCCGCGATCAACATGACGATCGGCCCGGACCTGATCGGCGATGCCAAGGCGCGCATTGACGCTTATGGCAGCCTGTTCGCCAAGTCCGAGGACGCAGCCAAGCTGAACGATTCCATCGACACCCGCCTGGCAGAGCTGAAAGCCGCGGGCGAAGGAAAAGGCACCGCGCTGGTGCTGATGACCAACGGGCCGAAAATCGCGGCCTATGGCACCGGCTCGCGTTTCGGCTGGCTGCATGACGCAACCGGCATGGCCCCGGCAATCGCCGATCTGTCAAACGAGGACCGCCACGGCAATGCCCTGACGCCCGAAGCTATTGCCGATGCGAATCCCGACTGGCTGCTGGTGCTGGATCGCGGTGCCGCCGTCGGCGAAGAAGGCCAGAGCGCCGAGGCGACGCTGAAAACCCCGCTGATCGAAGGCACAACGGCCTGGCAGAAAGGTCAGGTGGTCTATCTGCCGGCGGCAGAGATGTATATCGGCGGCGGCGGCTATGGCTCGCTGATGTCGGTGACGGATGCGCTGCTTGCAGCCCTGACCAAGTGAAGTATGCGCTTGGCGTGATGATTGCGGCGCTTCTGCCGCTGTCGCTTGCGAGCCTCATGACCGGGGCCGCAAGCATCGACATATTCACCGCGCCAAGCGATCCTTGGGCGCTGCTGGTTCTGATGGAGTCGCGGCTGCCGCGCACACTGGCGGTGCTGCTGACGGGCGCGGCTCTTTCCGTTGCCGGGATGCTGTTGCAGGCGCTGGTGCGCAACCGTTTTGTCGGACCCGATACGGTCGGCACATCCGAAAGCGCGGCGCTCGGCCTGCTGGCGATCACCTTTCTGGCCCCGGCAGCGCCGATCTGGATAAAGATCGCCGTTGCCGCCGCGACCGGCCTTGCCGGCACGGCGCTGTTCGTCGCACTGATCCGCCGCCTTCCCCCGCGAGAGATCATGCTGGTGCCGATCACAGGCATCGTGCTGTCCGGCGTGATCGGCGCGGTCGTCACGTGGATCGCCTGGCAGGCCGATCTCGTCCAGCTTATCACCACATGGCTCATGACCGGCGAATTCTCGGGCGTGGTTGCCGGGCGGTACGAGGTGCTGTGGATCGCCGGGGCGGCGGCCGCGCTGGCATGGTTCGCGGCCGATCGTTTCGCGATCCTCAGCCTGGGTGACGAGGTCGCGACCGGTCTGGGGCTGGGCACACGCGGCGTCATGCGGCTTGGTCTGGTCGTCGTCTCGCTGGTTTCGGCGATGGTTGTGGCGACGGTCGGCATGATCCCGTTCATCGGTCTGGTCGTGCCGAATATCGTGTCCCGCATCATGGGCGACAATCTGCGCCAGTCGCTGCCCGTGGCCGCGGCGGGCGGGGCGGCGCTTTTGCTGTTCTGCGACCTGATCGGCCGGCTGGTGCGCTATCCGTTCGAGATCCCGGTCGGCACGGTCATGGGATTCGTGGGCGCGGGCATTTTCCTGTTCCTGTTATATCGCAAGCCGGCCCATGTCTGACGCCGCGCTGCATATCGCCGCACGCCCGCCCCTTGGCGGGCTGCGCCTTCTGACCGGGCTTGCGTCGCTGCTGGCCGTAGCATCGGCGCTGTGGCTTTTTCAGGGTCTGGCAGACGGAAATCGCGGTTTCATCCTGCATCTGCGCGCGCTCAAGCTGGGCACGATGCTGGTCGTTGCATGCGGAATCGGCGTGTCGACGGTGCTGTTTCAGACAGTCGCGGCGAACCGGGTGCTGACCCCGTCGATCATGGGCTTCGATTCGCTGTATGTGCTGCTTCAGACCAGCCTGATCGCCAGCTTCGGCATTGCCGGCTTTGCCGCCGTACCCGTCGTCGCAAAGTTTCTGGCTGAGGTCGCCGTCATGTGTGCGCTTGCCATCCTGCTGTTCGGATCGCTGCTGGGGCGTGGTTCCCGAGATATTGGCCGCACGATCCTGACGGGTGTGATTCTGGGCGTCATGTTCCGCTCTGCCTCGGGGCTGATGATCCGGCTGATCGACCCGAACGAATTTGCCGTCGTTCAGGCCTCGACCGTTGTCAGCTTCACCCGCGCGAACGAGGCGCTGCTGCCGGTCGGTGCGCTGCTGTGCGGGATCGGCGTTGCTGCCGCCTTGTGGCTTGCCCCGCGGCTCGACGTTCTCGCACTTGGTCGTGACAGCGCCGTATCGCTGGGGCTGCGCCACGCCCCGATGGTGGCGGCAACGCTGGGACTGGTGGCGCTGCTGATTTCTGTCTCGACGGCGCTTGTCGGCCCGCTGGCGGTGTTCGGTCCGGCGGCCTTCTTTGGCCTGATTGTAACCGGCATGACACATGGACTGGTCCGGTCGCATCGCCACGCCCTGCTGCTGCCGGCAAGCGCATTGATCGCCGCGAATATCCTCGTGTTCGGGCAGATGCTGTTCGAACGCGTGCTTCACCAGCAGACCGCGCTATCTGTGGTGATAGAGTTCGCCGGCGGGCTGTTCTTCCTTTACCTGCTTCTGAAAGGGCGTGTCCGATGATCCGGCTTTCAGGCGTCAGCCACCAGATTGGCGGCGCATCCATCCTTAACGACATCACCGCCGATCTGCCGCGCGGCAGGCTGACCGCATTGATCGGGCCGAATGGCGCGGGAAAGTCCACGCTCCTGCGCCTGATCGGCCGGCTGGAACCGCTCCAGACCGGCAGCATCCATATCGACGACCTCGATCTTGCCCGCACGCCAAGCGCCGAGATCGCGCGCCGCATGGCCGTGCTGGGACAGCAGACGGTTATCGCAAGCAGGCTGCGATTGTCCGATCTGGTCGCTTTCGGTCGCTGGCCGCATCATCAGGGTCGGCCCCGGCCGCAGGACCGCGCGATCACCGCCGACGCGTTAGAGGCGTTCGGCCTGACGCCGCTTGCCCACCGCTTCCTGGACGAGGTTTCCGGCGGCCAGGCGCAGCGCGCCTATCTGGCGATGACCTTCGCACAGGATACCGACTGGCTGCTGCTGGACGAACCACTGAACAATCTCGACATGTCTCATGCCCGCAGCCTGATGGCGCGCCTGTCGCAGCTTGTCCGCGCGTCGGGCAAAAGTGTCGTCGTCGTGCTGCACGAGGTGAATTACGCCGCCGCATGGGCCGACCATATCGTCGCGCTGAAGGATGGCCGCATTCTTGCCGAGGGCGCGCCGCAGGACGTGCTGACCGAAAACGGGCTTGGCGCGCTTTACGATACCCCGGTTATGGTGACACAGCATGACGGTCGGCCTCTGGTGCTGCACCATTTCTGAGGGCGGACGCTACGCAGAGATCAGCACAGGCGGGTCAAGCCAGCATTCTTCCAGATTGCTGCCCTCTCCGATCCTGTCGATGACACCGTAAAGCCCGCTGCCGTCCAGCGGACACAGAACGCCATGCCAGACATTGCGATGCAGGTTAACGCCCTGCCCTGCCCGCGCGATAAAGGCACGCGGCGTCCCCGGCCTGCCGCCCATATCCTCGGCGACAGTCACCAGAAATCGCGATGGGGACATCGGGATAAACGCCTGCGAGCCAAGCGGATGACGCTCCAGCAGGTCCAGCGTATAGGGCATTTCGCGCAGTTCGGCGTGAAACAGGCTTATCCCTGCGCGGCCACCGCCGTTCTCTGCGGCGAAATCCATCGCGGCGAGGTCGTGATACCGCCCGCATTTGCCCTGATTGATGATCTTGTCGGGGCTGCCACTGATTTCCAGCACCTCGCCGAATGGGGCGAATGCCTCTGCGGTCAGCGCCTCGGCGGTAATCCCGCTCATGGCAGAACCGCCGCCAGCCGCAGCCCGGCAATGCGTTCGACCTGTCGGCACGCCTCGGCAAATTCGGTCGCGCGGTCATTGTCGATGCGGCGTCGGAATGCGGACAGGATGCCGTCCTTGTCGTGATCGCGCACCGCGATGATGAAGGGAAAGCCGTGCTTGGCGACGTAATCGTCATTCAGCCGGGTGAACTCGGCGCGTTCCGCATCGGTCAGTGCATCCAGCCCGGCGCTCGCCTGCTCCTCGGTCGATTCCGCGGTCAGCCTTTTGGCTTGCGCAAGCTTGCCCGCCAGATCCGGGTGCGCGGTCAGCACGCCCAGCCGTTCTTCCTCGGAGGCGGAGCGAAAGACGCGGCAGAGCGCATTATGCAGACCGACCGCGCTATCGTGCGCAGGCCCGAGTTCCAGATCGAAGGCCCGGTCCGCGATCCAAGGCGAGTGTTCGAAAATGCCGCCATACAGCTCGACAAAGCGGGCGCGTTCCATTTCTGATGGGCGTTCGTATTGCTGGGGCGGATGGGTCGCCGCCCAGTGCCGGGCAATGTCGATGCGGCGCGGCGTCCAGACGCCATCAAAGCCCTGAATATATTCGATAAAGCGCTTCAGTCCCGCAAGCTTGCCCGGTCGCCCGATCAGGCGGCAATGCAGGCCGACGCTCATCATCTTGGGCGCGCCCGCCTCGCCTTCCGCGTAAAGCACGTCAAAAGCATCCTTGAGATACTGGAAGAACTGCTCGCCGGTGATATAGCCCGGCGCGGTGGCGAAGCGCATGTCATTGGCTTCCAGCGTATAGGGGATGACCAGTTGGTCGCGCCCCCTGATCCGCTTCCAGTAAGGCAGATCGTCATCATAGGTATCCGAGATATAGGCGAACTGCCCGGTCTGGGCGGTCAGTTCGACCGTATTGCAACTGCATCGCCCGGTATACCAGCCCTCGGGCGGTTGGCCCACGACCTCTGTGTGAAGCCGGATCGCCTCGGCGATGCTTTCGCGCTCGTCAGCTTCGGACATGTCCTTGTGCTCGACCCATTTCAGGCCGTGGCTGGCGATTTCCCAGCCGGCATCCTTCATCGCCGCGACCTGTTCCGGACTGCGCGCAAGTGCCGTGGCAACGCCGTAGATCGTGACCGGAACGCCTGCGCCGGTGAACAGCCGGTGCAGACGCCAGAAGCCGGCCCGCGCGCCGTATTCATAGATGGATTCCATGTTCCAGTGCCGTTGCCCCGGCCACATCGCCGCCCCGGCAATGTCGGACAGAAATGCCTCGGACGCGGCATCGCCATGCAGAATGGAATTCTCTCCGCCCTCCTCATAGTTCAGCACGAACTGAACTGCGACCTTCGCGCCGCCGGGCCATTTCGCATCGGGCGGGGTCGGGCCGTGGCCACGCATATCGCGAGGGTAACGATTCATGAAAGCCTCCATTTGTGACCTGTTCTAGCGCAGGTCTATCGCATTGACTTTCGCCTTTTTGCAGAATGACCTTCTTGTGTGTTCAATATGGGATGGGCGGCTGAACTCGTCCAGACTTGACCGGCGCCGGGTGACGGCGCTTACCAGCAACAGGGGCAACCATGGCCGGATATCTGACAACGCATGTTCTCGACACCGCGAAGGGTATTCCTGCCGCGGGTCTGAAGATCGAACTTTTCAGGCTGGACGGCGAGATGCGAGAGCATCTGAAGACCGTAACCACCAACGCCGACGGCCGCACTGACGAACAGATCCTGCCGGAAACCGAGTTCGCCACCGGAACTTACGAACTGGTCTTTCACGCCGGCGACTATATCGGCAGCCGCGATTTTCTGGACGTGATCCCGCTGCGCTTTACCATGTCAGAGGCGAGCCATTACCACGTACCGCTGCTGCTGTCGCCTTACGGGTATTCGACCTATCGGGGGAGTTGAGGGCGGTTTTCCACCCGACTTTGTTCGTCTGCCGAATGTCCGATTTGAGCCTTGGTAGACCAATGCTGCTTCTTGCGCGAATGGCTGCTTCCAGCGATGTTGGGTCATTCAGTTCGTCGAACGACCTGGCGCATGTCGGAAGAAGCGAGTTGCCGTGGATTTATGAGGTCATTGGGAATCGTATGAAGAAGGAAGTTCGTCAGCTTCGCGAAAAGGCGATAAACGCGCTGGTGCTTTCTATCGACCACTTCAACCGCCCTTGGGATCGCGGCAGGGCGGAGGCCGTTCTCATCTTGCTGGACCACTCCTTCGAGATGCTCCTCAAATCGGCAATTCGGCAGAAGGGTGGGCAGATTAGGAAGGCGCGCGAGAAACAGACGATCGGTTTTGACGCCTGCGTCCGCAGGGGGTTGACCGACGCTGGCATGAAATTCCTGACCGACGAGCAGGCGCTTACACTTCAAACGATTAACGGGCAGCGGGATGCAGCCCAGCACTACCTCGTCGATATGTCAGAGCATCAGTTGTATTTCTATGCTCAGGCGGGCGTTACGCTCTTTCGCGATATTCACGACGACATCTTTGAGGAGAAGCTTTTGCTCGAACTGCCGGAGCGCGTCCTTCCAATTTCCACGACGGCGCCAAAGGACTTGGCGGCCCTATTTGACAAGGAGATCGAGGAAATAAAGGGGCTCTTGGCTCCCGGCACCCGAAGGAGAATGGATGCCGTAGCAAAGGCACGGAGCTTGGCTGTGCTAGAGAGCGCGGTGAACGGCGATTACGAACAGCCTAGCGACCGAGAACTGCAGAAGGTCTGTAGGCGCATCGCCGATGGCGAGGCATGGTCCACCGTCTTCCCCGGCGTGGCGTCGATCAACATCACGGCAGAAGGAGATGGCCCAACCCTTTGCCTTCGCCTCACGAAGAACGAGGGAACGCCAGTCCAACTCCTAAAGGAGGGCGAAGGGGCTGGTGCGGTCGTAGCAATACGACGTGTGAATGAGTTGGGCTACTACAGCCTGGGAGCGAAAGATTTGGCAGAAAAGGTGGGGCTCACTCCGCCGAAATCTCGCGCCGTGGTAGATTATCTCGCCCTCCGTGAAGACCCCGACTGTTTTAAGGAATTTCAGATCAGCGGCGTCACACACGCACGATACTCGCCCACGGCCATCAAGCGGATACAAGAAACTTTGGCGGTTGAATCCATCGACGACATCTGGGCTGCAGACAGGGCGAAGCGGAGAGGGGCAGCGTGAATTCGTCGGAATAGGGCGCGGATATTACAGATCGGACATTCGTGCCCAGCTTGGCAACGACAACTCTGTCCGCATAAACCTTCATACAAGACGATAGTCCCGACTCGAAGACGACTGACGAGCGCGCTTGAATTTTACGCAGCAAGGATCGGCGCGATCAGGCGCCGATACCTTTACTGCAGCCACCTACGCGACGCCGTGCTGTTCCTTGAACTTGCGGCGATACGCATGCAGCAGCGGCTCGGTATAGCCTGAGGGCTGTTCGCGGCCCTTGAAGACCAGATCGCAGGCGGCCTGGAAGGCCAGCGAGTCCGAGCCGTCGCCCATCGGAAGATAATCCGGATCGCCCTCGTTCTGGCGGTCCACGATAGCGGCGGCTTTCTTCATCGCCTCCATCACGCGATCCTCGGTGACGATGCCGTGATGCAGCCAGTTCGCAAGCATCTGCGACGAAATCCGGCAGGTCGCGCGGTCCTCCATCTGGCCGACATCGTTGATGTCCGGCACCTTTGAACAGCCGACGCCCTGATCGACCCAACGGACGACATAGCCAAGAATGCCCTGCGCGTTGTTCAGGATTTCGGCGTCGATCTCGTCCTCGGGATAGCCGTTTGACGGCGCAAGCGGGATCGTCAGCAGTTCTGACAGCTTGCGGCGCGGGGCCGCCTTCATGATCTCGTCCTGCCGGTCCTTCACATTGACCTGGTGGTAATGCGTCGCGTGCAGGGTGGCGGCGGTCGGCGACGGCACCCATGCGCAGTTTGCGCCTGATTTCGGGTGGCCGATCTTGGCTTCCAGCATCGCTTGCATCCGGTCGGGCATGGCCCACATGCCCTTGCCGATCTGGCCCTTGCCCTGAAAGCCGCACGCAAGCGCGATATCGACATTGCGGTCCTCATAGCTGGACAGCCACGGCTCATCCTTCATCTGCGCCTTGCGCTTCATCAGGCCCGCTTCCATCGAGGTGTGGATCTCGTCCCCCGTACGGTCAAGGAAGCCGGTATTGACGAAGGCGGCGCGATGGCGCGCGGCGCGGATGCATTCCTTGAGATTGGCCGACGTCCGGCGCTCCTCGTCCATGATGCCGATCTTGATCGTGTGGCGCGGCAGGCCGAGAATGTCTTCGACGGCGCCGAAAATCTCGTCCGCCAGCGCAACCTCGTCCGGGCCGTGCATCTTCGGCTTCACGATATAGACCGAGGCTTCGGAATTGGCCTGCGCGCTATTCAGGTCGTGCATCGTGGCCGCGACCGTGAACAGCGCATCCATGATCCCTTCCGGAATCTCCTGCCCTTCGGCGGTCAGCACCGCGGGGTTGGTCATCAGGTGGCCGACATTGCGCACGAACATCAGCGCACGGCCTTTCAGCTTGGCTGCGGTGCCGTCCTGCGCGGTATAGGCAATGTCGGGGTTCAGACTGCGCGTCATTTGCTTGCCGCCCTTTTCGAACGATTCCTCAAGCGAGCCGTCCATCAGACCCAGCCAGTTCCCATAGGCCAGCACCTTGTCGGTGGCATCGACGGCGGCAACGGAATCCTCGCAATCCATGATCGCAGAGATCGCAGATTCCAGCCGCACATCGCTGACGCCGGCCTTGTCGGTCTTGCCGATCGCATGATCGGGGTCGATGTCGATGATGATATGCAGGCCGTTATGGACAAGAACGATGCCGTCAGGCTTTGACGCATCGCCGATATGGCCCGCGAAATTCGACGGATCGGCAAGCGCTGCCTCGCCATTGTCGGTCGTGGCGACCAGTTTGCCGTCCTTGACGGTATAGCCGGTCACATCGGCGTGGCTGGCATCTTTCAGCGGCACGGCCTGATCCAGAAAATCCTTCGCCCAGGCGATCACCTGCGCACCCCGCGCCGCGTCATACCCCTTGCCCTCAGGCAGAGAACCCATCGCGTCCGAGCCGTAAAGCGCATCATAAAGGCTGCCCCAGCGGGCATTGGCGGCGTTCAGCGCGAAACGGGCATTCATCACCGGCACGACCAGTTGCGGACCGCTGATGGTCGCGACCTCGGGATCGACATTGGCAGTATCGATGGTGAAATCGGGGCCTTCGGGCTTCAGATAGCCGATCTGTTCGAGAAAGGCGCGATAGGCTTCGGCATCGAAATCGGCATTGCGATGCGCGACATGCCATTTGTCGATGGCTGCCTGCAGTTCCTCCCGCTTTTCCAGCGCCTCGGCATTTTTGGGGGCGAACCGCGCCACCAGATCGGCGAGACCGGCCCAGAAATCGTCCGCAGATACGTCGATACCTGCCAAAAGCTTGTTCTCGGCAAAATCGGCCAGTTCTGTGGCGACCTGAAGGCCAGCCTTGTCAACATATGCCATATCGGCGTCTCCCTTATCGTTAAATGGGCGCGGCAGAAACCTGCCGCACCCTTGTGGTGGCTCGTCGCGGGCAGGGCAAGCCCTGTTAGCCCAAACAGGACCTGTGCCGCACCGTCAGTGACCGCTATCTGCCTGCATCGCCGCCTCGCGCAGTTCATCATCCGACAGCGGCGCCGCGCCGTTGAAGACCATGTTCAGAACCAGCGCGGTGATTGATGCCAGAAGGATACCGGAATCGATCAGCGGGTGGATGGCATGGGGGATGTGCATCTTGAAGTCGGGGGCGATCAGCGGGATCATCCCCATCCCAAGCGACACCGCGACGATAAACGCGTTGCTGCGGTTGGTCTTGAAGTCCACCCCGGTCAGGATGCGGATGCCCGTCGCGGCGACCATTCCGAACATGACCAGCCCGGCCCCACCCAGAACAACGGTCGGCAGCGCCTCGACCAATGCGCCCATCTTCGGCACAAGACCCAGCACGATCATGATCGCGCCGCCGGCCACACAGACAAAGCGGGACCGCACGCCGGTGACACCGACCAGCCCGACATTCTGGCTGAACGACGTGTAGGGGAAGGTGTTGAACAGGCCGCCGATCAGCGTGCCAAGCCCGTCGGTCCGAAGACCGGCGGCAAGCGCCTGCTGGGTCGGATGGCGGCCGCACATCTCTCCCAGTGCCAGGAACATGCCCAGCGATTCGATCATTACGACGATCATCACCAGCGTCATCGTCAGGATCATGATCGGATCGAAGATCGGCATACCGAAATGGAAGGGTGTGATCAGCGCGAACCAGCCTGCCGTATCGACGCGGTCGAAATGCATCAGCCCCAGTGCGGCGGCGACAAGCGCGCCCACGACGATGCCGGCCAGCACCGCGATATTGCCCAGAAAACCGCGCGCATATTTCATCACCAGAATGATCGTTCCCAGCACGATGGCCGCGATCAGAAAGTTCTGGGGCGCGGCATATGCCGGGTTGTCGACGGTCGGCGCCAGGGCAAAACCCGCCGGGACCGGCGGCGCGCCGTTCAGGCTGGTGACGGTATCGACCCATGCCTGCGCGTCAGGGTTCACGGTCTTTGGCGCGGTCGGCCCGACCGGCAGCCCGAAGATCCAGTTGATCCCGATCCGCATCAGGCTGACCCCGATCACGAGGATGATCGAGCCCGTCACGATTGGCGGGAAAAAGCGGATCAGGCGCGACATCAGCGGCGCAATCAGCATCGAGATGACGCCCGCCGCCATGATTGCCCCGAAAAGCATCCGCGCGCCCTCGGTGCCGGGATTGGCAAGCGCGATTGACACCATCGGCCCGACAGAGGCGAAGGTCACGCCCATCATAACCGGCAGCTTGACCCCGAAATACGGGGTCATTCCGTAGGACTGGATGATCGTGACCAGACCGCAAACGAACAAGTCGGCAGAGATCAGAAAGGCCACCTGCTCCGGCTCCAGCGCAAGGGCGCGACCAATGATCAGCGGCACGGCGATGGCGCCGGCATACATCACCAGCACATGTTGAAGGCCAAGCGTGAACAGCCTGGCGGGCGGAAGAACCTCATCGACGGTATTTGCCGTAATATCCGAGGCCATAATGTCCCCTCCTGTTGCGATTGTTGATGTGTTTTTCTTGTTTTTGGGCTGCCAGACGGCAGCCGGTCAGTTCATTTCTGTCATCTGTGCCAAGGTGCCGGGCGATTTGCCAGACGACACGGATGAACTCGTGGCCCGGCAACCCCAACGATCAGCAATTGACGGCAGCCGATACGTTCGTGCTGAAAAATAAGGCGCTTCGTTGCGCCGATAATACCCGGTCGGGCCGGGACCGGACCCCTTGAAGCAACTTGCCTGCTGCCACGGCACGAACGCGGCTTCACACTATCGTAGTGTAAATTTTACGAATGATTATCGCATAGCATTTGATGCTGCTTCGGCAATTTCAAGAATGTCCTGACTGGCATGAAAGGAAGGCAGAAGGCGCAGGCTTTGCCAGCTACAGCGGCATGTGCCTGTTCACGTCCTTATACAGCAGATAGCGGAACGGCCCCGGCCCACCGGCATAGCACGCCTGCGGGCAAAAGGCGCGCAGCCACATGAAATCGCCGGCCTCGACCTCGACCCAGTCTTGGTTCAGGCGATAGACGGCCTTGCCTTCCAGCACATAAAGCCCGTGCTCCATCACATGCGTTTCCGCAAACGGAATCACACCGCCCGGCTGGAACGTCACGATGGTCACATGCATGTCGTGGCGCAGATCGGCCGGGTCCACGAAACGGGTCGTGGCCCATGCGCCATTGGTATCGGGCATCGCGGTCGGCTCGATCAGGGTTTCATTGGTGACGATCGGATCGGGCGCGTCCAGCCCCTCTACATATTGATATGCCTTTCTGATCCAGTGGAATCGCGCCGGCGCATCGCTTTCGTTTTTAAGCGACCAATCCACGCCCGGCGGGATATATGCATAGCCGCCCGGTTCCAGCCGGTCAGTCTTTCCGGCGACGGTCAGGGTGATCTGACCTTCGACCACGAACAGCACCGCTTCGACGCCCTCATCCGTCTCGGGCCGGTCGCTTCCACCGCCGGGCTGAACCTCGGCGATATATTGCGAGAACGTCTCGGCAAAGCCCGACAGCGGGCGCGCGATTACCCAGAAGCGCGATTTATCCCAGAACGGCAGGAACGAGGTGACGATATCGCTGAACGTGCCCTTCGGGATCACGGCATAGGCTTCCGTGAACATGGCCCTGTCGGTCAGAAGCTGCGTCTGCGGCGGCAAGCCGCCCTTGGGTGCGTAATAGCTGCGATCCGACATGCTCAAACTCCTTCGCGGGCATGTCGCCCATAAGAGCAGCCGCAACAGGCGATTGCTATCCGATTCCGATGCGGCAGGGCAGGAAAGATTTATCGTCTTTTGTTGAAAATCAGGCCCGAGCCTTCATCGGCTTGCCGGCGACGAAGGTTTCCACAACCGCACGGTCATCGCCCATGATCTGAAGCAGGAACAGCTCTTCTGCCAGCGTTTCCATGCGCTCGGCGCGCAGCGCCATGGCAGGCGTGGCCCGACTGTCCAGCACCACCAGATCGGCGTCGAAGCCCGGCGCGATGCGCCCTATCCGGTCATCCATGCCCAACGCAATCGCATTTCCGCGCGTGGCCCAGTGGAAGGCTTGCAACGCGGGCAGGTTCTGCCCGCGCATCTGCAGAACCTTATAGGCCTCGTTCAATGTCTGCAGCATGGAATAGCTGGTGCCGCCGCCCACATCTGTCGCAACCCCGGTGACGACGCCCGCCTTGCGCAGCCCGGCCTCGTCAAACAGGCCGGACCCGAGAAACAGGTTCGAGGTCGGGCAGTGGATCGCCCGTGTTCCGGTTTCCGCCATCCGCGCGATTTCGCGCTCAGACAGGTGGATAGAATGCCCCATCAGGCTGCGCGGCCCCAGCAGCCCGAAACGGTCATAGATATCCAGATAGTCCCGCGCCTGCGGGTACAGGCTGAGGGTAAAATCAATCTCGGCAAGGTTCTCTGACAGGTGCGTCTGGATCGGCAGGTCGGGATGTTCTTCCGCCAGCACGCCCGCCGCTGCCAGCTGATCGGGGGTCGAGGTGATCGCGAAACGCGGCGTGATCGCATAGGTGATCCGCCCCCGGCCGTGCCACCGTTCGATCAGCGCTTTCGTGTCGTCATAGCTTTGCTGGGCCGTGTCCTGCACCGCCAGGATGGCGTTACGGTCCATCATCACCTTGCCGCCCAGCATCGCCATGCCGCGCGCTTCCGCCGCCGTGAACAGCGCATCGACGCTGCCCGGATGGACAGAGGCGAAGGCGCAGGCCGTGGTCGTGCCATGCGTCAGAAGCTGATCGCAGAACGCGCCCGCCATGCGGGTCGCATGGCCTTCATCGGCAAAGCGCGCTTCCTCGGGGAAGGTGTAATTCTGCAGCCAGTCCAGCAGCTGCGCGCCCCAGCTCGCGATGACCTGCACCTGCGGGAAATGGATATGCGGGTCGATGAAACCGGGCAGGATCAGATGCGGGCGATGGTCGATTTCCTGCGCATCGTCGCGCCGCAGTTCGGCATAGTCGCCAACCGCCACGACCTTGGCGTCCTGCACCAGCACTGCGCCATCGTTCAAATAGGTGAAGGCGTCCGCGACCTCTGCCGGATCGGCGTGGAAGGTCAGCACACGCCCACGGATCAGCACGGTCATGCGCGGCCCCGGATGCGTTCAACAGCCTTCAGCACCTCTTCGGGCGTGGCGGGCGCATCCAGATGCGGCGCGACCTTGTAATCCGCGATGGACGCGACCGCATGGCCCAGCGCCTCCCACACGGAAATGCCCAGCATGAAAGGCGGCTCGCCCACGGCCTTGGACCGCTTGATCGTGCGTTCAGGGTTCACCGACCATTCCGCCAGCTTTACGTTGAAAATCTTGGGTCGGTCCGAAGCCAGCGGGATTTTATAGGTGGACGGCGCATGCGTCCGAAGCTGGCCCTTGTCGTCCCACCACAATTCCTCGGTCGTCAGCCAGCCCGTGCCCTGCACGAACCCGCCTTCGACCTGGCCCAGATCAATCGCCGGGTTCAGCGAACGGCCGACATCGTGCAGCACGTCCACGCGTTCGATCACATATTCGCCGGTCAGGGTATCCACGCTGACCTCGGAACAGGCGGCGCCATAGGCGAAATAGAAGAAGGGCCGTCCGGTGCCGGTCTTGCGGTCCCAATGGATTTTCGGCGTCGCATAGAAGCCATCCGACCACAGCTGCACGCGGGCCAGATAGGCCTTTTCGATCACCTCGGCGAAGGGAATATCCTCGCCTTTCACGCGGATATGGTCGGCCACGAATTCGACCTGATCGGGCGTCGCCTCGCGCGCATCGCACAGGAATGCGACCAGCCGCGCCTTGATCTGTTCGCAGGCATCCAGTGCCGCCATCCCGTTCAGGTCCGTGCCGCTCGACGCCGCCGTGGCCGAGGTATTCGGCACCTTTTCCGTCGTCGTCCGCGTCATGCGGATGCGGTTCACATCGACCTGAAAGGCATCTGCAACGACCTGCGCGACCTTGGTGTGCAGGCCCTGCCCCATTTCTGTCCCGCCGTGGTTCACCATGATCGAGCCGTCATTATAGATATGAACCAGCGCGCCCGCCTGATTGAACCATGTCGCGGTGAAGCTGATCCCGAACTTGACCGGCGTCAGCGCGATCCCGCGCCGGATGACGCCGCCCTTCGCGTTATGATCCAGCACCGCCTGACGCCGCGCGGCATAATCGCAGGACGCCTCCAGCTCCTCAAATATCCGAGGCAGGATCTGATCTTCGATTTCCTGATGATAGGGCGTCAGCTGGCCGTTCTGATACAGATTGCGCTTGCGCACCTCCAGCGTGTCCAGACCCAGATCATAGGCGATGTCTTCCATAAGACGTTCCGCCATGATGACGCCTTGCGGCCCGCCGAAGCCCCGGAAGGCCGTGTTGCTGACGGTATTCGTGCGCATCGGGTGACTGCGCAGGACCACATCGGGATAGTAATAGGCGTTATCGGCATGAAACAGCGCCCGATCGGTCACCGGGCCAGACAGATCCGCCGAAAAGCCGCAGCGAGCGTAGAAGTCCCCCTCGACCGACAGAATGCGGCCCTGATCGTCATAGCCCGCCTTATAGTCGATGACGAAATCATGGCGCTTGCCTGTGGCGCTCATATCCTCGTCGCGGTCGGGGCGCAGCTTGACCGGGCGGCCCAGCTTCTTCGCGGCAATCGCGGCCACGCAGGCGAACAGGTTCATCTGCGTTTCCTTGCCGCCGAAGCCGCCGCCCATGCGCCGCACATTCACCACGACGGCATTGGCGGGCACATCCAGCGCATGCGCCACCATATGCTGCACCTCGCTGGGATGCTGGGTGGACACATAGATCTGCATTTCCTCGGCATCCGGCACGGCCATCGCGATCTGGCCTTCCAGATAGAAGTGATCCTGCCCGCCGACCTTCATCCGTCCAGCAGCATGGCGCGGCGCATTTGCCAGCCCCGCCAGCGCATCGCCACGCTTCAAGGTCAGCGGCTCAGTGACATAGCCCATCCCCGCATCCCGCGCGGCAATGGGGTCGAGCGCATGGGGCAGCGCCTCATATTCCACCTTGGCCTTTGCCGCAGCGCGGCGCGCCAGATCACGGGTTTCCGCGATTACGGCAAACAAGGGTTGCCCCCAGAACATCACCGTGTCTGCAGCAAAGATCGGGTCGTCGTTCAGGCCATTGGGGCTGATGTCGTTATGGCCGGGAATGTCCTCGGCCGTCAGCACCGCCACCACGCCCGGCGCATTGCGCACAGGGTCGAGGTCCAGCGACGCGATCCGCCCATGCGCACATTTCGACAGGCCAAGCGCCGCGTGCAGCGTGCCTTTGGGTTCACGCAGATCGTCGGTGTAATCAGCGCGCCCCGTAACATGCAGCTTTGCGGATTCATGCGCGATGGGCTGGTGGGCAAGGCCGGTAACGGCGCTGTCGCTGCGATCCTTCATCTTACTCTCCTGCGGCGCGGGTCAGGCGCACGTCCTCGCCGTCCTGTTCCAGCCAGAAGCGGCGGATCAGGTTGCCCGCCACCGCGCTGCGATAACCTTCGCTGGCGCGCCAGTCGGATAGCGGCGTGAAATCCTCGGCCACGGCCGTCGCAGCCGCCTCGAAACTGTCGCGGGCAAAGGGGCGGCCGCGCAGGGCGGCTTCAGCCTTCGTGGCGCGTTTCGGGGTGCCGGCCATGCCGCCATAGGCGATGCGGGCTTCAACGATCATGCCATGCTCCTCATGCAGCATGATAGCACAGGCGACGGCGGTAATATCGGAATGCGCGCGTTTCGAGACCTTGTAGCCCGCGATCCGTCCCTGCGGCCGAGGGATGATGATGCTCTCCAGAAACTCGCCGCGCTGGCGGTCCTGCTTGCCATATTCGATGAAGAAGCTTTCCAGCGGGATTTCCCGCCGCGTATCGCCACGGCGCAGCACGATCCGTGCGCCAAGCGCGATCAGCACCGGCGGCATTTCCCCGATGGGCGAGCCATTGGCGATATTGCCGCCGACGGTGCCCGCATTCCTCACCTGCCAGCCGCCGATCCGTTCGATATAGTCGACCAGCGACGGAAAGGCGTCCGCGACCACGGGCAGGAATTCAGAATAGGTCACGCCCGCGCCAATGCGGATCTCGCTGTCCGAAACCCCGATCCCCTTCATCAGATGCCCGATGAAAATGGCGGGCGCGATGGGGCGCAGGAATTTCGTCACCCAAAGGCCAACATCGGTTGCACCCGCGACGATGGTGGCATCGGGGTTGTCCGTCAGCGCCTGCGCAAAGGCGTCGGTATCGGCGGGCAGGATCGCGCGCTTGCCGTCTTTCACCACGTCCGCGCCGGGCGGGATCGCAGCCAGCGTCGCCGCGACGCGGTCCCTTTCTGCCGCCAGCGCATCCATCGCCTGCCCGCCCGCCTGCGCAGCCGCGCGCGCCGCCCGCACGATGGGCGCATAGCCGGTGCAGCGGCACAGATTGCCTTGCAGCGCCGTTTCAATCTCGATCACCGAGGGATCGGGATTGCCCATCCACAACGCATACAGCGCCATGACGAAACCGGGCGTGCAGAAGCCGCATTGGCTGCCGTGATGATCGACCATGGCCTGCTGGACCGGATGCAGATCATCGCCCCGCGCAAGATGTTCGACCGTCACGATATGGCAACCATGACAGGCGGCCAGAAAGCGGATACAGGCGTTGATCGGTTCATAGCGCAACGCGCCGTCATGCAGACGCCCGACCAGCACCGTGCAGGCCCCGCAATCGCCTTCCGCGCAGCCTTCCTTGGTGCCGGTCAGGTGGCGGTTCAGGCGCAGGAAATCCAGCAGCGTGTCGTCGGGCGCGACCTCGGGCAGGGTCACTTCGGTATGGTTCAAAAGAAAGCGGATCGGGCTGGACATGGGTTCACTCTGGCTCAACCTTGCCAGCATAAACGCGTTGCGGCCAAGATAAAGCCCCGCGTCAGCTAACCTTACGCCGCGGCAAGGTTTGCCAGCCGGTTATGCAGCGCATCACGCTGCAGATCGGCCTTGGGACCGGCCATCACCACCTGCCCGCGTTCCAGCACGCTGAAACTGTCGCCCAGATCCCAAGCAAAGTCGAAATACTGTTCGACCAGCACGATCGCCATATCGCCCCGGTCGCGCAGGGCCGCGATGACGCGGCCGATCTGGGCAATGATATTGGGCTGGATGCCCTCGGTCGGTTCGTCCATCAGCAGAACCTTGGGCTTGATGACCAAGGCCCGTGCAATGGCCAACTGTTGTTGCTGCCCGCCCGACAGATCGCCGCCGCGCCGCCCGGCCATTTCGGCCAGCACCGGGAAGCTGTCATAGATATCACCCGGCACCTTGCGATCGCCCGCAGGCAGGCAGCCGAAGCCGGTTTCAAGGTTTTCGCGCACTGTCAGCAGCGGAAAGATTGCGCGACCCTGCGGAACATAGCCCACCCCGCGCCGCGCCATTTCCTGCGCGGTGACGCGGCCAAGGCTTTCGCCCATCAGCCGCAATTCCCCGCCGGATCGCGGATGCCGTCCGGCCAGCAGGTTCATCAGGCTGGTCTTGCCAACGCCATTATTGCCCATGACGCAGGTGACGCGGCCCGGTTCGGCCAGCAGGGACACGCCATGCAGGATCTGGCTGCCGCCGTAATGCAGGGTGACGTTGTCAGCTTCGATCATCTCAGCGCCCCAGATAAACTTCGATCACGTCGGAATTGGCCGACACATGGTCAAGCGAGCCTTCAGCCAGCACCGCCCCCTGATGCAGCACCGTCACCTTGCAGTTCAGGCGGCGCACGAATTCCATGTCATGTTCCACGACAACCACCGCCCGCGTCTCGGCCAGCCGTTTCAGCAGCGTCGTCGTCTGTTCACGTTCCGCCAGCGTCATGCCCGCCGCCGGTTCATCGACCAGCAGAAGGCGTGGCTCCTGCGCCAGCAGCATGCCGATTTCCAGCCATTGCTTCTGACCGTGCGAAAGCTCTCCGGCCTTGCGGTGAAGCTGTTCAGCAAGGCCAACTTCTGCCGCCAGTTCCTCGACACGGGCACGCGACGCCTTCCCCGCCTTCCAGACCAGCACCGAAAACGCACCGCGCGGGGCCTTCAGCGCCATGGTCAAGTTGTCGGCCACGCTCTGATCCTCGAACACGGTCGGGCGCTGGAATTTGCGGCCGATGCCTTCGCGGGCAATCTGGGCCTCGGACATTTTCAGCAGCGAACGCGAGGTTTCGCCCCAGCGAACCTGCCCCTCGTCGGGCCGGGTCTTGCCGGTGACGATGTCCATGAAGGTCGTCTTGCCAGCACCGTTCGGGCCGATGATGGCGCGCAGTTCCGCCTCGGCGATGGAAAAGGACAGGTTGTTGATCGCTTTGAACCCGTCGAAGGACTTGGAAATGCCCGAGACTTCCAGAAGATCGCTCATGCCTCTGCCTCCTTCTCGCGCAGGGCACCCAGATCGGGGCCGAGGTCCTTGCCGCGCCGCATCGGGTGGCGCAACCCGGCCACGGCGTCGATGATGGATGATAGCCCGCGCGGCGCGAACAGCGTGACCAGCACGAAGGCCACGCCCAGCAGAACCTGCCACCAGTCCACCCAGTTGATCGTGTAGAAACCAAGGTTCCCATCGGGCGCCTTGCCGCCGGTGAACCAGCTTGACAGAAGCGACACGAAGATCGCCCCGATGACTGCGCCATACAGGCGGCCCCGCCCGCCGATGGCAACCCAGACGGCCAGATAAATCGACGCGATTGGGGCCAGTTCCGCCGGGTTGATGATGCCGGCCTGCGGGTAATACAGCGCGCCTGCAATGGCGCAGATCATCGCGGTCAGGGTGAAGATGAACAGCTTGTAGCCCTCGACCGAATAGCCGAGGAAACGGACCCGCGCCTCGTCATCGCGGATGGCGCGGATGACGCTGCCGAATTTGCCGCTGACCAGCCAGCTTGCCAGAATATAGGCAAGCCCAAGCGCCAGCGCCGAAGCCCACAGGAACCAGATCGAGATGGTGGATTGCGGCACGTCGGTCAGGCCGGGGATGTTCTGCAACCCCGACAGGCCGTTATTGCCCCGAAAGCCGCTGTCATTCTGGAACAGCCACAAGGCCAGTGCCAGCGTCATTGCCTGCGTCAGGATCGACAGATAGACGCCGTTCACGCGCGACCGGAAAGCCAGCCAGCCGAACAGAAAGGCGAAGAGGCCCGGCACCAGCAGCACCAGCAGAAGCTGGATCTTCAGGTCGCCCGCGAAGGTCCAGGTCAGCGGCAGATCGGTTGAGCCCACGACACCGAAGATCTGGCCTGCAATGCCCTGCTGAACCTCGTCCGGGGTCGCGGGGATGGGCGCATTGGCCAGCGTCGCCGTCACGATCTCCTCGGTCCGGGCATACATCAGCCACATGCCGATCATATAGCCACCAAGGGCAAAGAAGGCCATGTGGCCGAGGCTGAGGATCCCCGCATAGCCCCAGACCAGATCCATCGCCAAGGCCGCCAGCGCCAGACACAGGGTCTTGCCGAACAGCTTGACGGTCGAGGTCGGGATGGCGCCGGTGCCATAAGCCTGCGACATGATGGTGACGACCAGCGTGAAGATCGCCAGCACGGCAAGGAAGATCAGCACGGACGGATATTTGCGGATCAGCATGGATCAGCCCTCCACAAAGCGGCCACGGGTCGGGAAGATGCCGCGCGGACGGAACTGGATGAAAATGATGATGAACAGGATCATCCATGTCTGCGCGGCCAGCGTATTCGCGGGGTTCAGAACCTCGATCCCCTTTTGCAGTCCGCCGATCATCGCAGCACCCGCCAGCGTCCCCCAGATATTGCCGACGCCGCCGACAACCACGGTCATGAAGCTTTGCACGATATAGTCGCTGCCAAGCTCGGACGTGACCTTGGCGAACAGCCCGATGGCGACACCCGCGATCCCCGCAATGCCCGAACCAAGCCCGAAGGTCAGCATCGCCACCCGGTCGGGGTTGATGCCCATGCTGGCCGCCATGCCGGGGTTCTGCGTCACGGCGCGCATGTTCAGGCCCATCCGGGTGCGCTTGGTGATATACAGGAACAGGCACAGAAACAGCAGCGCCAACACGAAAATCGCGACGCGGATCGTGGAAATCGAGATAATCTCGCCAAAGCCTACGGACCCGCCCAGCCAGTCGGGCGCGGTCAGCGGTCGCGCCTGCGTGCCGAAAATGTTCTTTGCAAGCTGCTGCAGCGCGATGGACACGCCGAAGGTTGCCAGCAGCGTTTCCAGCGGACGTTTGGCAAGATGCCGGATGACCAGACGATACAGCACGATCCCCGCCAGCGCGGTGACGATGAAGGCCGCAGGCAGCGCCACGATCAGCGACACGGTCTTGTTGGCGATAAAGCCCTGCACGACATAGCCGGTATAGGCCCCCATCATGATGAATTCGCCATGCGCCATATTGATGACGCCCATCACCCCGAAGGTGATCGCAAGCCCGATTGCCGCAAGGAAATAGATGGATGCCAGCGACAGCGCGTCCAGCGTAATATCGACGCTTTGCTGCGCACGCTCGCGAAAGACAAGGCCGTTCAGCGTGCCGCGCGCGGCATCCGTGACCTCGGCCGAAGGTTCGTCGTAAATATCGGCGAAAACGTGGCTTTCCAGCGCCGCATCGACATCGTCAGCACTTGCAGCGGGGCGGACGGTGCCAGCGGCGGCCAGCGCGCGATAAGCGCGGTCGCGGGCATCCGGGCTGTCCAGATTTGCGACGGGGATATTACCGACCTGCCCGTCCGAGATATTCGCAGAAAGCGCCGATTTCTGTTCGGCATCGCTCAGCCGGGGCCGGGCGAGTTCGGCATCGACCAGCAGCCGGTAAGCCTCCTCTCGGGTCAGATCGCTGCCGACGCCAAGATTGCGGGCGATATTGGCATCTGCGGGCAGTTCGGTCGCCGCGATGCGGGTGGTGGACAGCAGCGGGTTCAGCGCCGCCTGCACATCCGCCCCGGTATCGCCGGCGAAGCTTTCGATTGCCGCGACCCGCGCGGCGGGATCGGGGTCGAAGCGGACGGTCAGCAGACGTTCCAGCCGCGTCTTGCGGGCGGCTAGGCCGGGGTCGGGATCGTCCAGCGAAGCCCGCAGCGCCGGCAGATGTTCCGCCGTGGCATCGCGGCCAAGCGCATCAAGTGCTGCGCGACGGCGCGCGGTATCGGGATCGGCAAGCTGCGCTGGCACCAGCGCCGCCGCAATCAGCCCGCGCACGCCGGAATTGGGCTTCAGCGCCTTCACATCGCCTGCGACCGCGGCACCTGTCACCGCATCCGCCGCCGCATCGCCGTCGATGATCGCAAAGCGCCCGTCATCCGTCACGCCGACGCGCCGGTCGCCCCATGCCTCCAGAAACGCGACCGCACCTTCGCCGCTGGCCGCGATTTCGGCAATGACCGGCCCGATGGTCTGGCGCGAGGGCTTTTCGATCTGGTCGCGATTGGCATCAAGCACCGATTGCAGATCCTGCGCCCATGCAGGCGCGGCGATCAGCAGAAGAAGGCAGAAAAGCAGTCGGCGCATGGCGGCCCTTTCGGTTCAGGTCGGTCGGGGCAGCACGAGGCCGCCCCGCGCCGGTCAGTAGTTCGACTGCAGCTGCACGCAGCTGTTCGTGTCGGTGTTGAACATGCCGCATTCCTTGCCCGGCCAGTCGGCATCCAGCACGGCCGATTCCGGCAGGAAGTCGGTCCATGCATCGCCCGGAACCGGATCGGTCTCGCTGACGATGTCAAACTGGCCGTCATCGCGGATTTCACCGATCAGGACCGGCTTGGTCAGGTGGTGGTTCGGCAGGACCGTCGCCATGGTGCCGGTCAGGTTCGGCACCTCGACACCCACGATCGCATCCAGCACGGCGTCGGTGTCGGTGCTGCCCGCCTTTTCAACCGCCGCAACCCATGCGTTGAAGCCGATCATCGTGGCTTCCATCGGGTCGTTGGTCACGCGCTTGTCGTCGCCGGTGAACTTGTGCCATTCCTCGATGAAGGCGGCGTTTTCAGGCGTATCGGCGCTTTCGAAGTAATTCCAGGCGGCCAGATGCCCGACAAGGTTCGCGGTATCCAGACCCGAAAGCTCTTCCTCGCCCACGGAAAAGGCCATGACCGGAATGTCATCGGCGGACACGCCCGCCGCTGCGAGCTCCTTGTAGAAGCCCACATTCGCATCGCCATTGATGGTGGATACCACGCCGACCTTCTTGCCGTCCTTGCCAAGCGCCACGACGTCGGCCACGATCTTCGACCAGTCGGAATGACCGAACGGCGTGTAGTTCACGAAAATGTCGTCCTGCGTGGTGCCGTTATCCTTCAGATAGGCTTCCAGAATTGTGTTCGTGGTGCGCGGATAGACATAATCCGTGCCCAGAAGCGCCCATTTCTCGACGCCCAGTTCGTCACGCATGTAATCCACCGCCGGGATCGCCTGCTGGTTCGGGGCGGCACCGGTATAGATGACGTTCTTCGACGATTCTTCGCCCTCGTACTGAACCGGATAGAACAGCAGCCCGTTCAACTCCTCGATCACCGGCAGCACCGATTTGCGGCTGACGCTGGTCCAGCAACCGAAGATCGCATCGACACCCTGATCGGAAATCAGCTCGCGCGCCTTTTCGGCGAACAAGGGCCAGTCCGAGGCCGGATCGACGACCACCGCCTCGATCTGCTTGCCCAGAACGCCGCCCTTGGCGTTCTGCTGTTCGACCATCATCAGGACAGTGTCCTTCAGCGTGGTTTCCGAAATCGCCATTGTGCCAGACAGTGAATGCAGCACGCCGATCTTGATCGTGTCGTCCTGCGCCCATGCGCTGCCGGCCAGCAGCAGACCCAGCGCCGAGCCTGCCATTATTGATTTCAAACCCGTCATCTTCTTCCCTTTCGGGCCGCACCGATCTGCCCGCTTCCGGCCGGGCCGCAGCGGTGGTAAATGGTGACGGCAACATTGTTGCACCCGTGCGGCGGCATCGTTTCCAAGGCGTTTGGCCGTCGCACACTTCCAGCCACTTCGGGCCGTTCGCATCTGCAGAAAAACGGCTGCCGCGCTTTCAGGCAATCATGCGAGGCGGGTTCGACCCTGCCGTCCTTTCAATTGGCGTCAAATTGGCCAGACTGGCGCGACTTTGCCTGAAATATCGGCATTCGCCGCGCGAAGTCAGGCCCGAGGGGTCAGCCCGCCCTCTCGGATGATGAATTCCGCGACATCTGCCGCGCCTTTGGCCTGCCGCAGCGCAGCCATGACGACCGGGCGCGTCCCGCGCGCGGTTTTCGCATCGCTTTCAAGCAGTTCCGCATCGACGCCGACATAGGGCGCAAGATCGGTCTTGTTCACGACCAGCAGATCGGACCGTGCCAGCCCCGGCCCTTTCTTGCGCGGAATGTCCTGCCCGGCCGCCGTGTCGATCACATAGATCGTCAGATCGGCCAGTTCCGGGCTGAAGGTCGCGGCCAGATTGTCGCCGCCTGATTCGATCAGCACCAGATCCAGATCCGGCAGCTTTTCGTTCAGGTCGGCAATCGCGGCCAGATTGATGCTGGCATCCTCGCGAATCGCGGTATGGGGGCAGCCGCCGGTTTCGACGCCGCGAACGCGGTCCTGCGGCAGAACCTGCGCGCGCATCAGCGCCTCGGCATCCTCGCGGGTATAGATGTCGTTCGTCACCACCGCCATCGACAGGCGCGGGGCCAGCAGGCGGGAAAGTTCGATGGTCAGCGTGGTCTTGCCGGCACCGACGGGACCGCCGATGCCAACGCGAAGGGGGCCGTTCTTCATGTGCGGAATATCCTGACTGTCATTGTTTCGTGTCGCATCTGGGCAATTTCCGCGCCAATGGCACAGCCGCCCAGATCGTCTTCGGTCGCGTCCGCAGCCAATGCCGAAAGGCGCAGGATCACGGGCGACAGGCTGGCAAGGATGCGCTGACCTTCGGCCTGTCCCAATGGCATGAACCGAACCGCCGCCTGAATAAGATTCAGTGCCAGCCCATGCAGGTAAAGCCCGATGACTTCGGCCCGCGGCAAGCCGAAACCCGCAAGCGCCCGACCGACCGAGACGGGCAGCGCAACCGGCATGCTATCCGCCCCGGTAATCGGCGCGGCAGTCGAGGCGAAGGCCGCGCCCTGTTCCAGCGTCTCGGTCAACCGCTCGGATGTCAGGCACATCGCGCGGGCCAACTCGTCCAGCGCCGCATGATCCGCGCCCGGTCGCAGGGCCAGCGACAGGATCACCGCATCGGACCAGCCCGCGCCATATTCCAGCACATCAGCGATCCACGCGGCCAGCGTCGCCGCATTATTGACGCTGCCCTGATCCATCGCCCATTCCAGCCCCTGCGCATAGGCGAAGGCCCCGGTCGGGAAGGCCGGGGACAAAAGCTGCACGGCCAGCAGGCGCGCCCCCTGCTGGTTGGCCTCAGTGGGAATGGCCGAAGGTCCGTCCATGACCGTAAGCACCGCCTTCGGGACGGAAGGGCGCATAACCCTTCGCAATATTCGCACCAAGCTTGCGAAGCATGTCTTCCAGCACCGGATCTGCGCGGATAATCAAATGGTCATCCGCCATTTCGCAGGGGCAATGCCGGTTGCCGATATGCCAGGCAAGTCGCGCCAGATCGCCCTCGATCCGCAGCACGGGTTCATGCGCCTCGACCACCTCGATCGCATTGCCGTCCGCCAGCGCAAAGGCCGCGCCGGGGTCGAGGCTGACGGTCTGTGGCAAGTCCACCATGAAGGCCGCGCCGCCTTCGGTCGACAGGCGCTTTCGGCGCAGGCAGCGCGCTTCGTAATCGAGAACCACCCGGCCCACGACCTTGCGACCGTGATCCGCCGGAAGGATCGCCACCGCGACCCCTAATTCGTCTCCGTTAGCCAGAAAATGCATCGCAGCCCCCTTTCAATACAGGAAATAGCGTTGCGCGAGCGGCAATTCCGTTGCCGGCTCGCAAGTCAGGATCTGCCCGTCTGCGCGGACCTCATAGGTTTCGGGATCAACCTCGATTTCGGGCGTGGCGTCGTTCAGGCGCATGTCGCGCTTGCCGATGCCGCGTGTGCCTTCGACGGCGACCGCCTGCTTCATCAGCCCGTCGGCCGCACCAGCCTCGACCCCTGCCTTTGACACGAAATGCACCGCCGCCTGCCCGACCGCGCGGCCCAGCGCGCCGAACATCGGGCGCGAATACATCGGCTGCGGCGTCGGGATGGAGGCATTGGGATCGCCCATCTGCGCCATGACGATCTGCCCGCCGATCAGGCTCATCTCGGGTTTGGCACCGAAGAAGGCAGGCGACCACATGACCAGATCGGCGCGCTTGCCAACCTCGACGCTGCCGACATGGGCGCTGATCCCATGCGCCACAGCGGGGTTGATGGTGTATTTCGCGACATAGCGGCGGGCGCGCAGGTTGTCGTTTTCCCCCGCCTCACCGTCCAGCCGCCCGCGCTGCATCTTCATCTTGTGGGCGGTCTGCCATGTCCGCGTAATAACCTCGCCCACCCGTCCCATGGCCTGACTGTCCGAGCTGATGATGCTGAACGCGCCCAGATCGTGCAGAATGTCTTCGGCGGCAATCGTCTCTCGCCTGATGCGGGATTCGGCGAATGCAACATCTTCCGGGATCGCCCGGTCAAGGTGATGGCACACCATCAGCATATCCAGATGCTCTTCGATGGTATTCACCGTATAGGGCCGCGTCGGGTTGGTGGATGACGGGATGACATTCTGCGTCCCCACCACACGGATGATGTCCGGCGCATGGCCGCCACCCGCGCCTTCGGTGTGATAGGCATGGATGGTGCGCCCGGCGATGGCTTTCAGCGTGTTTTCGACAAAGCCGGATTCGTTCAGCGTATCGGTGTGGATCATGACCTGAATGTCATGCTCCTCGGCCACGGTCAGGCAGCAGTCGATGGCGGCGGGCGTGGCGCCCCAATCCTCGTGCAGTTTCAGCGCGCAGGCGCCGGCGCGGATCTGTTCCAGAAGCGCCTCGGGGCGGGACGCATTGCCCTTCCCGGCGAGGCCGATATTCATCGGCAATCCGTCGGCGGCTTCCAGCATCCGCCGGATATGCCACGGCCCCGGCGTGCAGGTGGTGGCGAGCGTGCCATGCGCAGGCCCCGTGCCGCCGCCGATCATCGTGGTGATGCCGGAATGCAGCGCGTCGTCCACCTGCTGGGGGCAGATGAAATGGATATGGCAGTCGATGCCGCCAGCGGTGATGATCCGGCCCTCGGCCGCGATGATTTCCGTCCCCGGCCCGATGATGATGTCAACGCCCGGCTGCGTGTCGGGATTGCCGGCCTTGCCGATGGCGGCGATGCGACCGTCGCGAAGCCCGATATCCGCCTTGTAAATGCCCGAATGGTCGAGGATCAGCGCATTGGTCAGCACCGTATCCATCGCCCCGCCTTCGCGCGTGATCTGGCTTTGCCCCATCCCGTCGCGAATGACCTTACCACCGCCGAATTTGACCTCCTCGCCATAGACGGTCAGGTCACGCTCGACCTCGATAATCAGGTCGGTATCGCCAAGGCGGACGCGGTCGCCGGTCGTGGGACCGAACATATCGGCATAGGCGGCGCGAGAGATTGAAGCAGGCATTACAGCGCCCCCATGACGTGTTGGTTGAACCCCCAGACCTGCCGGTCGCCCGCGAAGGGAATCAGCCGCACCTCGCGCCGCTGACCCGGCTCGAACCGGATCGCGGTGCCTGCGGCGATGTCCAGACGCATGCCCCGCGCGGCATCGCGGTCGAAATCGAGGCCCGGATTGGTTTCGGCGAAGTGATAGTGGCTGCCCACCTGCACCGGGCGGTCGCCTGTGTTGGCGACCATCAGGGTGGTCGCCTGCCGCCCCTCGTTCAGGGTGATGCTGCCCTCTGCGGGGATGATCTCACCGGGGATCATGTCAGCCCGCCACGGCAAGGGTCACGCCCGCGAGCGCCGCTGCGAAACCCGCCAGACGGATCGCCACCGCCGGAATTGCTTTTCCCGCCACAATGCCCAGCCCGTGCAGCAGTGCCGTCGCCACCGCGAAGCCCGTCGCATAAACCGCCAGACCACTGGCAGGGCCTTCCGCGCCATGCGCCCAGCCATGCGCCGCACCGAAGAACGCCGTGCCAGCCAGCGTCAGCCACATCGGCAATTTCACCGCCATCGCCACAAGCGCGCCGAGGATGATGCAGGATGCAAGGATCGTCGGCTCGACCGCCGGGAAAGGCATTCCGCCAGCACCCAGCGCACCACCAACCAGCATCGCGGCCACGAAGGTCAAAGGCAGCGCCCAGACGCCGCGACCCCCGACCTGCATGGCCAGCAGGCCAAGGGCGACCATGGCCAGCATGTGATCCGCACCACTGAACGGGTGGCCAAAGCCGCTGTGGAAGCTGCCGACCTCGTGCCCGGCATGGGCAAGTGCGGCAGTGGGCATCAGGGCAAGAAGGCAAAAGGTCTTTTTCATCGGTCTTCCTAACGGATCGGGTGGTGGACGGTGACGAGCTTCGTGCCGTCGGGAAATGTGGCTTCGACCTGCACGGTCTCGATCATGGACGGCACGCCATCCATGCACTGATCGGCGGAGATGACGCTGGCACCCGCCGACATCAGGTCGGACACGCTGCGCCCGTCGCGCGCGCCTTCGACGACGTAATCGGTAATCAGCGCGATTGCCTCGGGGTGGTTCAGCTTGACGCCGCGTTCCAGCCGTCCGCGCGCGACCATCGCAGCAAGGCTGACCAGCAGCTTGTCCTTCTCGCGGGGGGTCAGGTTCATTCGTAACTCCTAAGACTGCCAGACGCGCGGCAGCCCGCCCGGTCGCAAGATCTGTATCAGCCGCGCCATCTGCTGGCGCAGCGGCCAGGCATCCGCGGCAAGCGCGCGCAGGATCAGCCGCCCCGGCATGGCCGAGGCCGCAATTTCGACGCCCGGCTCGACCTCGGCGGCGCGCATATCACCCAGCCTGTCCTCCGCAGCGGGCGCGGACAGGATCAACACCGCAAAGGCGCGCGCGCCGTTCAGAAGCGCCGGGCCGGCGGCACGGCTTAGTGCGGCGCTGTCCAGCCGGAAGGGGTCGAGCAGTTCCAGACGCCCGTCCCGGCGGATGCGGCGCGTGTCACGAAAGCAGGCCCGCGCGACCGTCTCGCCCATCGCGGCGCGCCCGAGAACGACCGTCTCGACCCCAAGGAAAGCTGCGTCACCTTCCAGATCCACCTCGGTTTCGCGCGACAAAGCAGAGCCGTCGAACAGGATCGTTTCCTGCGGCAACCAATCAAGCGCGCCGCCCGCGCCGACCCGCAGCCTGACCCCGGCCCGCGCCGTGCCGCCTTCGGCGCGATAAGCGCGCTCTGCTGTCTGGGTTGTGGCGGTGGCGCGGGTGCCGGGAGCCAGATCAATCTCGTAATCCAGCCGGTCGCCTGCGGTCAGCCCGCCAGAGGTATTCAGGAACACGATTTCCGGCACTGCCCCGTGGGTCCGGGGCAGCATGGCCTTGGCGCTGCCGGATTGCGACAATCCGGTCAGTCTTGCGCGATCCACGGCGACGCACGCCGCGCCAGCGCTGCGTTGCATGTCCACGGCGTCAAGCATGGCCCGACCCTAGAACTGCGCCCGCCGCAATGTGAGGCGGGGCGGGCAAATATTGTGCAGTTCCGGCCGGTGGAATGCCCGTCCTGCACCGAAACACGACAGGCTGCCGAAATCATGGGCATTCTGAAAACGCCGGTTATGCGGCGGCGATCAGGCGATGACGGGCAGCGCGACGGTTTCGTATTCGTGGGTGATCTCTCGTCCCAGAACAGAATCGCTCAGCCGCATGCGGAAACGCGCCGCAGGCCGCACCCCGCCCTTCGCGCCGAACGTGCCGCACATCATCGCGGCAGGCGCCCCGGACGACAGCTGCCCCAGATCAGAGCCGTCGATCAGATCGGCCAGCGGACGTATCGCCGCCAGCGTGCCATCCTGATAAGGCACCCAGACGCCGCCTTCCTCGATCCAGCTTTCAAGGCGCAGGTCGTCAAGCCGGTCGGCGACCGTCTCCCATTGCCACAGCGCGGGCGCACAGGGTTTTGCGCAGACCTGTTTCGACGCCGCGACCGAATACGCCTCCAGCTCCCGGTCGGTATGGTCCGAACCCAGACCAAGCCAGCGCTGACCGCTCGCCTGCAGGATCATCGGCTCGACCTCGCCCGAGGTCGCGGTGCCCACCACCTCGATCCTTGATGCGGTCGTCAGCAAGGCTGCGGACACGCGGTAAAACAGCGGCGTCGCCGAGGGCGGCGTGACGCCAAGCGCTGCCAGCTCGTCTATATGGTGGCGGATCGCGGCCTCATCCCGGCCCGTCCAGCCCGCGATGACAAGGTTTTCCGGCACCAGTTCAACGGGCGCGTCATCGACCGTAAAACGCATCTTGCTATTCCTTCTTCAAAGCTTCGAGGGCAGCCACAGCGCCAGCCCCGGCACGGCGATCAGCAGCGCGATCATGCAGATCATGACCAGAACATAGGGAATCGCGCCCATGATGACCTCGCTGATAGATCCGGATTTGCGCGCGCCCTGCACCACGAACAGGTTCAGTCCGACCGGCGGCGTTATCAGCGCCATTTCGATCAGCACGATCATCAGGACGCCGAACCAGATCTTGTCATAGCCAAGCCCGGCCATGATCGGCACGATAATGGGGATGGTCGCGACCATCAGCGACAGCGTTTCGATAAAGAAGCCCAGCACCAGATACAGCGCGACAACCAGCAGAAGCGTGCCGAAAGGCGACAGACCCGACCCCTCGATCAGCTCGGTCAACTGCCGGCCCAGGCCCGCCGAGGTCATCGCGAAATTCAGAAACGATGCCCCGGCGACGACCAGCATGATCATTGCCGAAATGCGGATCGTGCCGTGCAGGGCCTCGGACAGTGCCTTCGGGCCAAGCCCGTCGCCCAGCAGGACCGCGATCAGCCCGGCCATGACGACGCCGATCGCCGCTGATTCCGTCGGCGTCGCCCACCCCGCATAGATCGAGCCGATGACGACCATGAACAGCAGCACGATCGGCAGAAGCTGGGTCAGACTGCGCGCACGCTCTGCCCAGCTGAAGCCGCGCGAGGGACCGCCAAGTGCGGGGCGCAGCCAGCAGATCACCGCCGTCACGGCGACAAAGGCAAGCGCCATCAGCAGCCCCGGCACCAGCCCGGCCGAGAAAAGGCGCGGAATCGATGTCTCGGTCAGGAAGCCGTAAACGATCAGGTTGATCGAGGGCGGGATCAGGATGCCAAGCGTGCCACCCGCCGCAATGGCGCCCGAAAACAGGCGCGGATCGTAATTCAGCCGCTCTGCCTGCGGCATGGCGACAGTGGCGACGGTCGCCGCCGTTGCGACCGATGACCCCGACGTCGCCGAAAACATCGTCGCGGTCGCGATATTTGCGTGAACCAGCCCGCCCGGCATCCATGACAGCCATTTGTCGAGCGCCGCATAGGTGCGTTCGGCCACGCCGCCGCGCACGAGGATTTCGCCGAGCAGCACGAAAAGTGGTATGGCGATCAGGGTCGAGGAATTGGACGACGACCAGACCACCTGCCCCAGCCCGCGCAGAAGCGGGAAGGCCGAATAGAACTCTCCGACGCCGATCCCAAGGATGAACAGCACGATCCCGACCGGGATCGACAGGGCCATCAGGCCCAGAAGCGATATGGCGACGGTCCAGATCATTCCCCGACCTCCGATCCGATGCCAAGCGTCGCTTCGAAATCCGCATGTTTCCCGCGCAGCAGATAGGCCACACCGATCAGGCTCAACGCCGTTGCGGTCAGCGCGAACCACAGCCAGCCGGCGAACCAGATGCCCTGCGGGATCCAAAGCGGGGTTTCCAGCGGCGTATTCGCACGCGATCCGCGTTCCAGCGTCTTTTGCAACACCGGCCAGCAATACCACGCGATCAGCACCACGACGCCATTCGTGACGATCATCGCGAACAGATCCATCGCCGCACGGCCCGGCCCGGCCAGCATCTGCCGGATCACGTCGATGCGGACATGCGCGCGCTCGATCAGCGCGCATGCCAGCCCCCAGCTTGCGACCGCCGCCATGACATAGCCCGAAATCTCGTCAGAGCCGCCAAGCGAGCCCCAGCCGAATTTCCGCATCACGACATCGCCAAGGATAAAGGCCACCGTCAGCAGAAGCGCGATGCCAAGCAGCAGCGCAACGACGCGGTTGATCCGTCCCAGCCAGTCCTGAATCCGTTCTGTCATGGCAGCAGCCCCGTTTCTGGTTCAGCTTATTCGATGGTGACGCCAGCGGCCTTGCCGACGCTGTCATTCCAGCGCGTCACCCAGTCCGCACCGGCGCGGCCCGCCCAGTCGGGCAACACTTCTTCGGTCAGGATCTTGCGCGCGGCGTCGTTATCCTCGGCTGACGGCTCGACCAGCGTCATCGACGCGGCCTCGCCTGCGGGGCATTCGCCATTGCCGGTCAGGCAGGCAATATCGGTCGCAAGCCCGCCCTCGGCCGCATCCCAGGCCGGGACTTCCAGCCCCTCGACAACGGCGTTTGTCAGCGTCTGCTGCTGCTCGGCGCTCAGCCCGTCATAGCGATCGCCGTTCATCGCGATCACAACCGGGTCCCAGCCACCCAGCGGGATCGTCATCAGCGTGTCCGAGACTTCCCACCAGCCGGCGGAATAGCCCGACCCGGCCCCCGTCACCGCGCAGTCGATCACCCCGCGTTCCAGCGAACCGGGGACTTCGGAGAACGCGATATTGATGCCCTCGGCGCCAAGCGCCTCAAGGAATTTCGTGGTCATCCGGCCAGAGCCGCGGACCTTCTTGCCTGCCAGATCCGCCAGCGATCCGACCTCGCCCCGGCAGAACACGACTTGGGGCGGATAAGGCGCGATGCCCAGCACCTGCGCGCCGAAACGCTCGCGCATGATGTCGCTGACCATCGGGCGCGCTGCCTCGACGATCTTGCGGGCATCGGCGGCGCTGGTGGCCAGCAGCGGCACATCAAGCCCCTCCAGTTCGGGCGCATCGCCGACGGTGTAATCGGCCACGGTCGCGCCGATATCGAACACCCCGTCGCCAAGCATGCGGAACACATCCGCACCGGCAATGCCCATCTGGTCGAAGCTGGTCAGTTGCGCGGTGAACTCTCCGCCCGTCATCTCGGGCAGCTTCTCGGTCCAGAACGGCGTCTCGTAATCCTGATAAAGCGGCAGGTTGGACCAGCTTCCGACGACCGCGAGGTCCTCGGAAAACGCGGGCATGCCGGTCAGCGCGGTGCCTGTGGCAAGAACGATTGCGAGCGTCTTCATTGTTTTCTCTCCTGTTGGTTATGTGATTGTCGGGCGGATGCCGGTCAGAATGGCCTCTGCCCGGTCGGCGGGAATGTCGGTGACAAGCATATGTCCGGGCGCATGGGTGATCGCGATGTCGGGCCGCGCCTCGACGATGGCGGCCTGCGGGGTGACACCGCAGGCCCAGAAAACCGGAATGTCGCCGTCGCGAATATCGGGCGGGTCGCCGTAATCGGGCGCTGCCAGATCGGCGATGCCGATCAGGGCCGGATCGCCAAGGTGAACCGGCGCGCCGTGGGCAAGCGGATAGCGCGCGCAGATCTGCACGGCCTCGATCGCGTCGGCGGCGGGCATGGCGCGCATCGACACCACAAGCGGTCCGGAAAAGCGGCCCGCCGGGCGCGTTGGGATATTCGTGCGATACATCGCAACATTGCGCCCCGCGTCCTGATGGCGCACGGGAATGCCCGCATCACTCAGCGCGGCCTCGAAACTGAACGAACAACCAAGCGCGAACGACACCATATCATCCCGCCACAGATCGGCGATATCCGTGCGCCTTTCGGCGAGTTCGCCGGTTTTCCAGACGTGATAGCGCGGCAGATCATGGCGCAGGTCGATCCCCTCGCCCAGTGCCGGCAGCGACGGATCGCCCGGCGCACCGACGGCCAGCAACGGGCATGGGCGGGGATTGGCCTGACAATAGCGCAGGAAATCGGCGGCATCGGCCGCGCCAAGGATCACCAGATTGGCCTGAAGCGCATCGCCCCCGACGCCCGCTGTCGGCGCATCGAAGCGCCCGGCGCGAATTTCTGCGCGCAACCGGCGAGGGTCGGAAAGGTCCGCTTCGGCCATTGCCATCAATGCTTCTCCCTTGTCGGGATAAGGATTCCGCAGGACGACCGATTAGATCAATAGGCCAGTGTTACTCAGTATTGATCTTCTCAGGGCATCAGTCACGGCTGGCACGAACCGCTGCGGCGGCGACCTCTCGGCCTATTTCCTCATTTCTTTCAGGCATATAGCAGATCGCGAAATCCAGATCCTGCAGGCGCGCTTCGCGATGAACCTCTATCTGCCTCAGTCCGGTATCGGGCCATGCGCTGACAATATCATGCGGAATCGTCCCGATTCCGAAGCCCTGCCCGACCAGATGCAGCATCGTCGCCAAAGATGCCGAACCGTGGATCGCGACTGCCTGCCGACGACCGGGCGACAGCAGGTCAAGCACGCGACGATGCGGCAGCGTGTTCTTGGGGAAAGAGATGATTGGCAGCGCCGCCAGATCGTCCAGCCGCGCCGGGCGCGGCAAAGTGAAATGCGCGGGCGCGACATACCAGCCCAGCCCGACCGAGGGCAGCGGCGTGAAATCGACGCCGCGCGGCACCTGATCGCGCATCAGGATCGCAACATCCAGTTCGTCATTGCACAGCATCCGCGCAAGCTGGTCAGAGGTATCGACCGAAATTTCGAACCGCAGGCGGGGATGAAGGGCGCGAAGATCGGTCAGCATCGGGGGCAGCAGCGTATGGGTGATCGTCTCGGCCACGCCCAGCCTGACGACGCCCGCAACCACGTTCTGCGTCAGTTCGCCCAGAATGCGGTCGCGTTGGGCGACAAGCACCTCGGCTTCCTCCAGCAGCCGCCGTCCGATCGCCGTCAGCCGCACGCCCCTGCCGTCGCGTTCGAAAATCGCCACGCCCATGCGATCTTCCAGATGCCGGACCCGGCGCGAGATCGCCGATTGCGCGATCCCAAGCGCATCCGAGGCGGCGCGAAAGCCGCCCTGCCGCACGATGGCGCGAATAACCTCGATGTCGCGAAAGCCGAACATGGGGACAGGTTGCGGATGCCGGGCCGACGCCGTCAAGGCATGATTGCGCGATCAGCCGAGCGTCTGAAGATAGCGGTCAACCCACCAGCTGACATCGTGTTCGACGACATCCTGCAGCAATGCCGCGTGACGGCGGCGGCGTTCGTTCGGCGTCATCTCGATCGCGCGCTTCATCGCGGCGGCCATATCCCAGGGATCATGCGGGTTCACGATGACTGCCTCGGTCATGTCCTCGGCGGCACCGGCGAACCGCGACAGGATCAGCACGCCCGGATCGGCGACATCCTGTGCCGCGACATATTCCTTTGCGACCAGATTCATACCGTCAGCCAGCGGCGTGACCAGCCCGACATTGGCCTGCCGGTAAAGCCCGGCCAGCTCGTGGCGCGGAATCGGGCGGTGAATGAAGCGGATGGGCGTCCAGTTGACGGTGGCGAACTGGCCATTGATGCGTCCGGCCAGATGCTCTGTCTCCTCGCGGATGTTCTGATAGGCCTCGACCGATTCGCGCGTCGGCGGCGCGATCTGCAACAGCATGACCTTCTCGATCAGGTCAGGATTGTTTTCCAGCAGCAACTGGAAGGCCCGGAACCGCTGCGGGATGCCCTTGGAATAATCCAGCCGGTCCACGCCGATCATCATCTTGGAATCGGTCAGGCTGCGCATCCGGTCTTCTTCGCGCGCGCCCCGTGCCTCGTCGATGAAACCGGCGGCGTCGATTCCGATGGGAAAGGCCCCGGCGCGGGTTTCGCGCCCGCACAGGCGCAGGCGCTGATCGTCCAGCGGCTCGGCCTGCGAAAGCTGCCGCGCGCCTTCGATGAAATTGCGCAGATCGCGGCGCGCCTGAAACCCGATCAGGTCGTAATTCGAAAACCAGCCAAACATCTCGCCGGGATTGGGCAGCGCCGCACAGATCGCCGGGTCCGGGAACGGGATATGCAGAAAGAAGCCGATGCGGTTCGTCACGCCGCGTTCGCGCAACGCTGCCGCCAACGGAATAAGCTGGTAATCCTGAATCCAGATCCGGTCATCGGGCTTCAGGTGCGGCAGCAGCAGGTCCGCGATGCGATCATTGACGCGGCGATAGCCCTGAAGATATTCGGGCTTGATCTCGATCAGGTCGGCGCGCCCATGAAAGGCCGGCCACAGGACAGAGTTCGAAAAGCCAAGATAATAGCTTTCGTAATCCTCGGCCGTCAGATCGAAGGCCGCGCGGTCGAAGCGCGCGCCGTCATGGAATTCCAGGCTGTCCTGCGGCGCATCCGACGGCTCGCCGGAAAAGCCGACCCACAGCCCGCCGGAATCGCCAAGCGCGTCCTGCAACGCCACGACCAAGCCGCCCGAGGGATTGTCCCCCAGCGGCAACCGGTTCGAAACGGCGACGAGTCGATGCATGGCGCTACCCTGTCATTGCTGCAGCGCCCTGTCCAGCCAGCGCGCCAGCGCCGGCGGATCAGCCAGACGATAGCGCGCAACGCTGTCTCCCTCGCCGATCTTGATCGCGAAGCCGCCGCGATCCTGCGCCGCCGTCATCGCCGGCTCGTCCGTCAGATCGTCGCCCACATAAACCGGCACACGCCCCTGAAACGGGGCCGCACTCATCAGACGCCCAAGCGCGCCATCCTTTCCGGCATCCTCGGGCTGAAGCTCGACCGCCATTTTCGCGGGCTGCAACCGGGTGCCGGGAAACTGCGCCTCAAGCTCGCGCATGGCGGCATCGACAAACGCGGCAAGCGCCGGCTCGGCGCGGTAGTGCATGGCGACGCCCAGCGGCTTTTCCTCGACCAGAATAGTGCCATGCGCGGCGGCCAGATGATGCGCCGCCGCGTGAATGGCCGCGATGTCCAGTGCCGCGCCCGATGCCAGATCGACGCGGTCGCCATGCGCCATTTCGGCCCCGTGGCTGCCCGCGATCACCCCCGCAAAGCGCGGCAGATACCGCCGCAGATCGGCGACATGGCGGCCCGATACCAATGCCAGCGCCCCATCAAGCCGGTCGTGAAGCCGGTCCAGCCGATCCTGCAGCGCGGGGGGCACCTGTATCGCGTCCGGGCTGGCGGCGATCTCGACCAGAACCCCGTCGAAATCAAGGAAAAGCGCGGCTCGGTCAGGCAGGGCTGGCGGACGCATGGCGGTCTCCGGCTTGGGCTATCGGTGTTGATGCTTCCGAAACCCAACCCGCAACACGCCGAATGGTTCACGCCGCGCGGACGGCGGCGCGCCCTAGACGCCTTCGACGAAGGTGATCTGCGCCACGCTGCGGCCTTCGCGATGCTTGCGGGCGTTCTGATAGGTGTCCGAGTGATAGCAGGCGAGCGCGTCTTCCATGCTGTCGAATTCAATCACCACGTTGCGGGGATGGCCCTCGCCCTCCATCTGCTGGGCAGGGCCGCCACGCGCCAGCACCCGCGCGCCGAATTCGCGAAAGGCTTCGGACGCGCCTTCGGCATACAGCTTGTAAGGCTCGGGATCGGTGACGGTTACATGGGCGATCCAATAGGCTTTCGGCATGACACTCCTCCGGGAAAGGCGCCGGACCGTCGGGCCCGGCGCGAAGGCTTTACTGGGCAAGCGCCTTGTCGGTCACGACCGAACTCCACGCCCCTTCCGGTTCCTTCGAAATCACCGGATCGGACCCGCCCGCCATCAGGATCTTGACCGTGCGTTCGGCATCCGCCGGATCAAGCGCGCCGTTGGAACCGGCCGTCAGCTTCGCGACCTCGGCCATCATGCGCTTCTGATGTTCTTCGGTCTGGGCGCCCGTTTCGTCGTTTTCCAGAACGATTTCGGCGGCCTCGTCGGGGTGTTCCTCGGCGTATTTCCAGCCTTCCATGCTGGCCTTCACGAAGCGCGCCATCTTGTCGACAAAGGCCGGGTCGGACAGTTTGTCCTCCATGACGTAAAGCCCGTCTTCCAGCGTCGCCACGCCTTCATCTTCATATTTGAAGGTCAGCAATTCCTCGGGCGTCATGCCGGCATCAATCAGCTGCCAGTATTCGTTATAGGTCATGGTGCTGATGCATGCGGCCTGCTGCTGCAACAGCGGATCGACGTTGAAGCCCTGCTTCAGCACCTCGACCCCGTCCGCGCCGCCTTCGGTTGGCAGACCCAGCGTCCCCATCCAGCTGAGGAAGGGATATTCGTTCCCGCCGAACCAGACACCCAGCGTCTTGCCCTTGAAATCCGCAGGCGTCGCCACGCCGCTATCCTTGCGGCAGGTCAGCATCATCCCGGAACTTTTGAACGGCTGCGCGATATTCACCAGCGCCAGCCCCTTTTCCCGCGCCGCCAGCGCCGAGGGCATCCAGTCAACCATCACATCGGCCCCGCCGCCTGCCATGACCTGCGGCGGCGCAATATCCGGGCCGCCCGGCTTGATGGTGACATTCAGGTCCTCCGCCTCGTAAAACCCCTTGTCGAGCGCGACGTAATAGCCCGCGAACTGCGCCTGCGTGACCCATTTCAGTTGCAGCGTCACGTCATCGGCCGCGAATGCCGTGGCGGGCAGCAAGGCCGCCGCAAGGCCGGTCAGAAGGTATTTCATTTCTAGCTCCCTGTTTTGTGGGGTCGCTGCCCCGGTTATGTCCGCTGGCTTGGATGCCAGAAGGTCAGCCGCGCCTCGATCAGCGCGACGATGCCGTAAAAGGCCGATCCCGCCAGTGCGGCCACGACTATTTCAGCCCAGACCAGCGGCATGTCCAACTGTCCCACCGCGGTCGAAATGCGGAATCCCATGCCCCGCGTGGGACTGCCGAAAAACTCGGCAACGATAGCGCCGATCAGCGCCAGCGTGGTGGAAATTTTCAGCCCGTTGAAAATGAAGGGCAGTGCTGCGGGCAGGCGCAGCTTCCACAGCGACTGCCAGTAACCCGCGCTCCAAGTGGCGATCAGATCGCGTTGCAGGGCGTCGGTCGCGGCCAGCCCGGCGATGGTGTTCACAAGGATCGGGAAGAACACCATGACCACGACCACCGCCGCCTTGGACTGCCAGTCAAAGCCGAACCACATGACCAGAATGGGGGCGATGCCGACAATGGGCAGGGCCGCGACGAAATTCCCGATGGGCAGCAGGCCCCTTTGCAGGAAGGGGCTGCGGTCGATGGCAATGGCGGTGCCAATGGCCGCCGCAGCCCCGATCAGCCAGCCCGACAGCGCGCCTTTCAGGATGGTCTGAACAAAGTCGATCCAAAGCGTACGCGTATTGCTGGCAAAGCTTTCCGCGATCTGGCTGGGCGCGGGCAGGATGACGGCGGGCACATCGTAAGCGCGCACGATCATCTCCCACAGGATCAGGATGGATGCACCGAAGATCAGCGCCACCAGCACCCGCGTCAGCCGCGTATCGAACCGCGAAAGCCAGGCATTCAGCCCCCAGCTTCCCAGCCAGACCGCAAGGATAGGCAGCGCCGCCATCATCGCGCCAGCCCCATGCGTTTCAGCGTCAACCGCTCGATCCAGCCGATCATCAGCACCAGAAGGCCCGCAAGTGCTGCGGCGGTGAACAGCGCCGACCAGATCTGCACTGTCTGCCCGTAATAGCTGCCCGACAGCAGCCTTGCGCCCAGCCCCGCCGTGGCACCCGCCGGCAATTCACCCACGATTGCGCCCACAAGGCTGGCCGCAATCGCGACCTTCAGGCTCGCGAACAGATAGGGCATGGCCGATGGCAGCCGCAGCCGCCAGAAGACCTGACTCGCGGACGCATTCCACGACCGCATCAGGTCAAGCTGCATCGCATCGGGCGTGCGCAGCCCCTTCACCGTGCCGACCAGCACCGGAAAGAAGGACAGCCACGCGGAAATGATCGCCTTCGGCAGCAGCCCCGTCACCCCGACGCTGGCCATGACCACGATCACCATCGGCGCAATCGCAAGGATCGGCACCGTCTGGCTGGCCACCGCCCAAGGCATGACCGACTGGTCCATCGCCCGGCTATGCACGATCCCGACCGCCAGCAGGATGCCCGCCAGCGTCCCGATGGCAAACCCCGCCAGCGTCGCCGAAAGCGTCACCCAGCCATGCCAGACCAGACTGCGTTTCGAGGTGATCTTCTGCCCCGCAAGCCCGTCCCACAGCCCGACCGCAACCTGATGCGGCGCGGGCAGGACGGGGCGTTCTTGCGCCATGGTGTTGTTGAACAGCGCGGAAAATGTCGGCTCGATCCCTTCCCGCGCAAGCTGCTGCGTCGCCCAGTTCAGGTTCAGGAAATAGGCCGCGACATACCAGACAGCGATGATCGCCAGCAGAACCGTCAGCACGGGCAGAACGCGCTTCATGCGGCCTCTCCCCTACGCCAGCCCAGCCTGACATCGGGCAGGGTTTCTTCATTGTCGCCCGTCGTCCGTTCCAACTCGGCGAAACCCCGCCGGGTATAGAAGCGCCGCGCGCCCTCGTTCCGCTGAAAGGTCCACAGCCAAAGCCGCGCATGGCGGTCCTGCGCATCAAGCATCAGCGCGGTGCCTATGCCGCGCCCGCGCGGCCCGACGAACAGCGCGGTGATCTCCTCGGTCGGCTCGTCCACCGACAGATAGCCCGCGACCTCTCCACCCAATTCCGCGACCAGAATGCGGCGTTTGACGAAAGCCCCCTCGCGATAGTCCCGCGCCATCTCCCCGGTCGAGCGTGTTCGCGGCGGCATCCACTCGGTCGTGTCGATCCAATCGCTGTGAATGGCGGCACAAGCGTCCATATCCTCCAACCGGGCCGGACGGATCAGCGGGGCGGTCGCGCGCGTCATATCGCCCCCTTCGGCCGCAAGGCCGTGTATCTACGGATTATATACGGGTTATATACGCGTTCTATACGCCTTGCGCAGTGGGCCCGCTTAGTCATAGCTGTGCCCCTCTCGCAGCCCTTCGCGGACCTCATGGGCGATAGCGATGAACTCCTGCGAGTCGCGGATTTCCAGCGGTCGGACACGCGGAAGCGGGCTGTCGATCACCTTGGTAATCCGCCCCGGACGCGGCGACATGACCACGATCTTGGTCGAAAGATAGACGGCTTCGGGGATGGAATGTGTAACGAATCCAATGGTTTTCCCGGTCCGCGCCCACAGATCCAGCAGCGCCTCGTTCAGCCGGTCGCGCACGATTTCATCCAGCGCCCCAAAGGGTTCATCCATCAGCAGAATGTCGGCATCAAACGACAAGGCCCGCGCAATACTGGCCCTTTGCTGCATCCCCCCCGACAGTTGCCACGGATATTTCCCGCCAAAGCCGCCCAGATCGACAAGCTCCAGCACCCGCTGCACCCTCTCGGCCCGATCAGCCTTAGAAAACCCCATGATTTCAAGGGGAAGCGCGATATTCTGCGCAATCGTCCGCCACGGATAAAGCCCCGGCGCCTGAAAGACATACCCATAAGCCCGCGCCTTCCGCGCCTCATCCGGGGTCATCCCATTAACCGTCAGCCCCCCCCCGGTCGGCGTCTCCAACGCCGCAATCGTCCGCAAAAGCGTGGTCTTCCCGCAGCCCGAGGGCCCGATAAAACTGACGAAATCGCCTTGATTTATGGTCAAATCAACGCCCTTCAGCGCATGGACCGGGCCATCGGCGGTCTGGAAGGTCAGGTCAACTCCGCGCGCTTCGACGACGGGTCCGGCGGGGTCTGTCATTCAGGCATCTCCCACAGTTTGGGCGAGGCAAACTCCACGGAATTTCCAGCAGGATCACGGACATAGACCGAACGCGCTCCGTTCGGCCAGATAAAGTCGCTTTCAATCGCGACGCCTGACCCCTGCAGGCGCTCCACCCAATCATCTAGCGCAGCCATTGGTACCGAAAAGCACAGATGCCCCGCACCTTCAGCCCCATGCGGCGGCACCGGCAGCGCCGTATCTGGCGGCGGTGGCTCGCGCGTGGCCTCGGCGCGGAACACGAGAACCACGGTCTTTTCACAGCGGAAGAAGACATGCCGCCCCTCTCTGGCTGTCATGACCTCAAGCCCGACAACATCGGCGTAAAAACGACGCGCAGCCTCAAGATCATCCGCATAAAGCGCGGCTTCCAGAACGCCAAGCAGAGGCGGCATCATTACACCCCCGTCGCCGGTATCCCCGACCGTTCGACCGGTCTTGGCGCGCTGAGTTCCTTCCATTGCGACAAGGCGCGGTTCACGGTGCCACGTGGTTCGCGGGCGACGAATTCGCCGTGGCCCTCGCGGCTGTCCACCTTGCCTTCGGTCACAGCCACCACGCCGCGCGTCAAGGTATAGCGCGGCAGACCCTTCACTTTCTGCCCCTCGAACACATTGTAATCAATCGCGGATTGCTGGGTGTCTGCGCCGATGGTCTTTTCCGCCTCGGGGTCCCAGACGACCAGATCGGCGTCGCTGCCGACCAGAATCGCGCCCTTCTTCGGATACATGTTCAGGATCTTGGCGATATTGGTCGAGGTCACAGCGACGAATTCATTCGGCGTCAGCCGCCCGGTATTCACCCCATGCGTCCACAGCATCGGCATCCGGTCCTCTAGCCCCCCGGTGCCGTTCGGGATCTTGGTAAAATCGCCGACTCCGGTGCGCTTCTGCTCGGTCGTGAAGGCGCAGTGATCCGTCGCCACAACCGACAGACTGCCCGATTGCAGCCCCGCCCAAAGGCTGTCCTGATGCAGCTTGTTCCGGAACGGGGGCGACATGACGCGCCGCGCGGCATGGTCCCAATCCGGGTTGAAATATTCGCTTTCGTCCAGCGTCAGATGCTGAATCAGCGGCTCTCCCCAGACGCGCTTGCCCTGCTGGCGCGCGCGGCGGATCGCTTCATGACTGTCCTCGCAACTGGTATGGACGACATAAAGCGGCACCCCCGCCATATCGGCCACCATGATGGCGCGGTTGGTCGCCTCGCCTTCGACCTGCGGGGGGCGCGAATAAGCATGAGCCTCGGGCCCGGTATTGCCCTCGGCCAGCAGCCGGGCAGAGAGTTCCGCGACCACATCACCATTCTCGGCATGTACAAGCGCAATCCCGCCCAGATCGCCGACCCTGCGGAAGCTGGCGAACAACTCGTCATCATTCACCATCAGCGCGCCCTTATAGGCCATGAAATGCTTGAAGCTGGTGATGCCGCGCTTCACCACCTCTTCCATCTCATTGAAAACCTGCTCGCCCCACCAGGTGATCGCCATGTGATAGCTGTAATCGCAATGCGCGCGGCCCGACTTGTTGTCCCACATCTGCAGCGCATCCAGCAGCCCCTGACCGGGCGAGGGCAGCGCGAAATCCACTACCATCGTGGTCCCGCCCGCCAGCGCCGCACGGGTGCCGCTTTCGAAATCATCGGCGGAGTAGGTGCCCATGAAGGGCATTTCCAGATGCGTATGCGGGTCGATCCCGCCCGGCATGATGTAGCAGCCGGTGGCGTCGAGTTCTTTATCGCCGGAGAGGTTCTCGCCAATCGCCGCGATCTTGCCGCCCTCGATCAGCACATCGGCCCTATAGGTCAGATCGGCGGTGACGATGGTTCCGTTTTTGATGACTGTGGTCATGGAATTCCCCTGCATCCTTCGCTCAGTTCGGCGCTTCAATCAGCGGCAGCTTGTTATAGAAAGCCAGCACATGCCCCAGGACCAGCTCGGACGGTTCGGCCTGGCAGGCCGCCACCGTATCGGCGAATAGGGCAGAGGGTTGCGTCGCCAAGCCGGCCAGGTCGCGCATCGGCTGTTTGGTTGCTTGAGCGCGGACCATGTTCATCGCGGTAAAGTAGCCATAGGCCCAGCTGGCAATCTCCTTCTGGACTAGTGGATCATGGCGGCCTTCCCAAAAGGTGGCGCAATCAAGGGCGCCTATGCCCTTTGCTGATTCCTGCGCGTTGCATGGGCCCGCGAACGCCGCTATTGCGGCGCAAATTGCGGTCATCTTGTGCATCACCTTCACGGTCACCGTACCACCTCCGCCGCTTCGAGCACCGCGTGAAGCAGCACATCCGCCCCCGCACTCGCCCATTCCGGGCTGATCTCCTCGGCTTCGTTATGCGAAAGCCCGTCAACGCAGGGGCACATGATCATCACGGTCGGCGCGACGCGGTTGATCCAGCAGGCGTCGTGGCCCGCGCCAGAGACGATGTTCATGTGGGAATAGCCCAGATGCTCGGCGGCGCTCCGCACGACCTCGACCAGCCCCGGATCGAAGGTCACCGGGTCGAAATGGCCGACCGGCTCGATCTCGATCCCGAGACCGAGTTCCTCGGCGATCTTCGGGGCTTCCGCCTCGATCTCGGCGCGCATGGCGTTCAGCTTTTCCAGCTCCGGGGACCGGATGTCGATGGTAAACACAGCCTTGCCGGGGATCACGTTGCGGCTGTTCGGATAGACATTGGCCTGCCCAACCGCGCCCACCGCGTCAGGCTGGTGAGCCATCGCCACCCGATGCACCATTTCGATGATCCGCGCCATGCCAAGGCCCGCATTCACCCGCATGTTCATCGGCGTGCTGCCGGTATGCGCATCCTTTCCGGTCAGCGTGACCTGCAACCACCACAGGCCCTGCCCGTGGGTCACGACACCGATCTGCTTGTTCTCGGCTTCCAGAATTGGCCCCTGTTCGATGTGATATTCGAACATCGCATGCATGGGACGCCCGCCAACCGGATCGTCGCCGCGCCAGCCGATGCGGTCCAGCTCATCGCCGAACTTCTTGCCGTCCGCATCCTCGCGGCTATTGGCGAAATCCTCGTCATGGATGCCCGCATAGACGCCGCTTGCCAGCATTGCGGGCGCAAATCGCGTGCCTTCCTCATTCGTCCAGTTGGTGACGACGATGGGGCGGCGGGTTTTCAGGCCCATGTCGCGGATCGCCCGGATCACCTCCAGCCCCGAAAGCACGCCCAGCACGCCGTCATATTTGCCGCCCGTAGGCTGGGTATCCAGATGGCTGCCGATATAGACCGGGTCGGCGTCCGTGTCCGTGCCCTCATGACGCATGAACATATTGCCCATGCGATCGACGGACATGGTCATGCCCGCATCCTCGCACCAGCCTTGGAACAGGCGGCGACCTTCGGCATCGGCGTCGGTCAGGGTCTGGCGGTTATTGCCACCCGCGACGCCGGGGCCGATTTTCGCCATTTGCATCAGGCTGTCCCACAGCCGCGCGCCGTCGATCCGGATATTGTCGCCTTCCATCGCTTACCCCTGTCTTTCGTCAGGCAGCCAAGGCTTTGACCTTGCCCGCACATTCACGCTAACTGCGCCTGAATAGTTGTCAACATGCCCGGCCCGATGACCAAGCCCGCCCCGCAAACCCGCATCCGAAAGCGCAATACGCAGGCAATCCTTGCCGCCGCGCTGGATGTGTTTTCGGCCCATGGGTATCGCGGCGCGACGCTGGATCAGATTGCCGAGGCGGCGGCGCTGTCGAAGCCCAACCTGCTGTATTACTTCCCCTCGAAACAGGCGGTTTATCTGGCGCTTCTGGAACACGCGCTGGAGGATTGGTTGAAGCCCCTGCGCGCCATCGACCCGGACGGCGAGCCGGTCGAGGAGATGCTTGCCTATATCCGCGCCAAGCTGCGGATGAGCAAAAGCCACGCCCGCGAAAGCCGCCTGTTCGCCGGCGAGGTGCTGAGCGGTGCCACGCATATTGGCACGGTTCTGGGCGGTTCGTTGCGTGAACTGGTAGATGAAAAGGCGGCGCTGATTGGCGGATGGATGGACGAAGGGCGGCTGGCCCCGTCCGACCCGCATCACCTGATCTTCTCGATCTGGGCGTTGACGCAGCATTACGCCGATTTTGCACCGCAGGTACGCGCGGTTCTGGGCAAAAGGCGCGATCCGATCAGGGAAGGTCAGGAGTTCGCCGAGACGCTGTATCGGCGAATGCTGACCCCCTGATCGCGCCAGTCGCTTCATTCGGCGGCCTTGGCCATCGGGTTGTTGGGGTGGGTCGTCCAGTTTCCGAACTCGACCACCTTCTGCCCGGTACGCGGGTCCGTGTCGCCCAAGGGCAGCTCTCGCATGGTGATGCAATCCTCGACCGGGCAGACATCGACGCACAGGTTGCAGGCGACGCATTCGTCGTCCTTCACCTCGAACACGCGGCCCGGAAGCATGGCGATGGCCTGATGGCTTGTATCCTCGCACGCGGCATAGCAGCGCCCGCATTTGATGCACAAATCCTGGTCGATCTGTGCCTTGGTGACATAGTTCAGGTTCAGATATTGCCAGTCGGTGACGTTCGGGACCGCACGTCCGATCAGGTCGTTCAGGGTGATGTCCTTGTCGTCCAGATACTGGCCGAGGCCAGAGATCATTTCCTGCACGACCTTGAAGCCATAGGTCATCGCCGCCGTGCAGACCTGCACATTGCCCGCGCCAAGCGCCATGAATTCAGCCGCATCGCGCCAAGTCGTCACGCCGCCGATTCCGCTGATCGGCAGGCCCCGCGTTTCCGCTGACCGCGCGATTTCGGCCACCATATTCAGCGCAATCGGCTTCACCGCCGGCCCGCAATAGCCGCCATGCGCGCCCTTGCCGTCAATGGTCGGTTCCGGCGCGAACAGGTCCAGATCGACCGAAGTGATACTGTTGATCGTGTTGATGAGACTGACCGCGTCGGCCCCGCCGCGCTTCGCGGCCTCGGCCGGTTTGCGGATGTCGGCGATGTTGGGCGTCAGCTTCACGATGCAGGGCATGCGCGAGTATTGCTTGACCCACCGGGTCACCATCTCGATATATTCCGGCACCTGGCCGACGGCAGAGCCCATACCGCGCTCGCTCATCCCGTGGGGGCAGCCGAAGTTCAGCTCCACCCCGTCGGCGCCGGTGTCTTCAATGGCGGAAAGGATGGCTTTCCAGCTGTCTTCGTCACAAGGGACCATCAGGCTGATGACAAGCGCGCGGTCGGGATAGTCGCGCTTGACCTGCTTGATCTCGCGCAGGTTCACCTCCAGCGGCCGGTCGGTAATCAGCTCGATATTGTTCAGCCCCAGCACCCGGCGATCGGCGCCGTGGATGACGCCGTATCGCGGGCCGTTGACGTTCACGACCGGCGGCCCTTCCGCACCGAGCGTCTTCCACACCACGCCGCCCCAGCCAGCCTCGTAAGCGCGGCGGACATTATATTCCTTGTCGGTGGGCGGGGCAGAGGCCAGCCAGAACGGGTTAGGGGATTTGATCCCCACGAAGTTCGAACGCAGATCAGCCATTTTTCCCTCCCATCAGGTAGGTGTGCATATCTTCGGCGGCGTCGCGACCCTGAGCGACGGCGCTGACGGTCAGATCCTCGCCTTCCGCGGTGCAGTCGCCGCCCGCCCAGATACCCGCAACCGTGCTGCGGCCGGGTCCGGTAACGGCGATCTTGCCGCCTTCTACGACCAGCCCGTCAGGCATCGCGTGCAGCCGCTGGCCTATGGCCGAAAGCACCTGATCGGCGCGAAGGCGAAAGGTTTCGTCAAGCTTCTGCAGCCCGCCGGGTCCATCCTCGGTATAGGCGAACTCAATCTCGGCACCCTGATCGCCCGTGTGGATCGCAACCGGCGTCGCATTGGTGCGGATGCGCACGCCCGCGCCTGTCGCGTGATCCTGTTCGTGGTCGGATGCCGACATCGCCTCTTGCCCGCGACGATAGACGATGGTGACATTCTCTGCGCCCAGAAGCCGGGACTGCACGGCTGCGTCCACGGCTGTCATGCCGCCGCCGATCACCACAACGTCGCGCCCGACGGGAAGCGAGGTCAGGTCTTCGGTCTGGCGCAGCTCGGCGATGAAATCGACCGCATCGCGCAGCACGCCATTCGCCGCACCAAGGCCCGGATCGTTGACACCGCCAAGGCCCACGCCAAGAAAAACCGCATCGAAATCGTCCTGCAACTGCGTCAGCGTCACATCGCGACCCAGTGCCTTGCCGCATTCCATCGTTATGCCGCCGATCGGCAGCAGCCAGTCGACCTCTCGCTGCGCGAAGGCGTCGGTCGCCTTATATGCGGCGATGCCGAATTCGTTTAAACCGCCGGGCTTGGGGCGTGCTTCGTAAACCGTCACATCGTGGCCATGCATCGCCAGCCGGTGCGCGCAGGCCAGCCCCGCAGGCCCCGCACCGACCACGGCGACGTGCTTGCCGGTCGCAGCCGCCCGCGCAAATGGCTGTGGAGCCGTCATCGCGACATCGGTAGCATAACGCTGCAAGCGCCCGATCTCGACCGGCTTGCCCTCGGCGGTTTCGCGCACGCAAGCCCCCTCGCACAGCGTTTCTGTCGGGCAGACCCGCGCGCACATGCCGCCAAGAATGTTCGATGACAGGATCGTTGCCGCCGCCGCCTCCGGCGTGTCGGTCGCGATCTGGCGAATGAACAGGGGGATGTCGATGCCCGTCGGACAGGCATCCACGCAGGGCGCGTCATAGCAGAAGTAGCAGCGATCTGCGGCGACGGCGGCCTCGTGCGGATCAAGCGGTGGTTCATGGTCCGAAAAACCGGCTGCAATCGCGTCGGCCGGAAGGCGCGCGGCTGCAAGACCGGGCGTAAGGGGCGAGTTCGTCACGTGTGGCTCCCTTTTCTTGTCTGGGTGGCTGTCAACAGGATGCCACGGATGATTTTTTTATCAATTGGTAAAATTACATGCCTCGGACGGCGACCCTCGCTGGCCCCTCAAGACGCCTCGCAACCGGGCGCGACGCCTTGAAATCGGGCAGTGCGGTAGCCGCGCGGCTAAACTGTGCTATAGCTGCCTGAGGGACCATTTCCCCATCAGGGTTCCGTCCCGGCTCTGCTGAAAGGCCCGTTCATGTCCAACCCCATCCGCCAGGAATTTCGCGGTAACGCCCTTGTTCTTACGGTCGATAACCCGCCGGTTAACGTGATCTCGCAATCCGTGCGCGCGGCGTTGCTGGCGGCTTGTCAGGACGCAAAGGCTGCCCTGCAGACGGGGCGGATCGACCGGGTCGTCATCACAGGCGCGGGGCGGGCTTTCGTGGCCGGAGCCGATGCGAAGGAGTTTGACGGGCCAGCACTTGATCCGCAGCTGCCCGATGTGCTGAACGCGCTTGCCGAACTTCCCGCCATCGCCGCGATAAACGGTGCTGCACTTGGCGGGGGCTATGAAATCGCGCTGTCCTGCCGATACCGCATCGCTGCGCCATCGGCGGTTCTGGGACTGCCAGAGGTCACGCTTGGCGTGGTTCCGGGGTCGGGCGGGACGCAGCGGCTGCCACGTCTGATCGGGCTGGAAAAGGCATTGCCGTTGATCTCGACCGGAAAGACGCTGAAAGGCAAGGCGGCGCTGTCGGAAGGCATGGTCGATGCGCTCGCCGATGATCCGCTGGCAGAAGCGCTCGCGCTCGACCTGAGCCGGCTTCGCCCCGCCATTTCCGATATGCCTGCCCCCGCGCCCGCACCTGTGGCGGCGCAAGCCGCGCGCGAGACGGCGCAGAAGCGGATGCGCGGCCAGACCGCCCCGCTGAAGGCGATCGAGCTGATGGAGCAGGCTGCCACGCTTCCGCTCGCCGAAGGTATGGCGGCTGAACGTGCCGCATTTCTGGACCTGCGCGCCGGTGAACAGGCCCGCGCGCTGCGCCATATCTTCTTTGCCGAGCGCGGGGCGGGTGCGTCACGCGATTTGCGGAAACTGGACCCTAAGCCGGTCGATCATGTGCTTGTGGCAGGCGGCGGCACGATGGGCGCGGCGATTGCCTATGCGCTCAACACCGCCGGCATCGAGATCACGCTGCTGGAAAACGATGCCGAGGCAGAGGCGCGCGCCCGTGCCAATGTGGCCAAGCTGTTTGCCGATGCCGTCAGTCGTGGCAAGCTGGAACAGGCCGAATCCGACCGCCGCCAGTCCGATACGTTCCAATTCATCAGTGGCCACGACGCCGAACTGCCCGCAGCAGATATGGTGATCGAGGCCGTTTTCGAAGATCTTGACGTCAAGCGCGCCCTGTTCACACGCTTGGCTGGGGCGCTGCCGGGCGACACGATCCTTGCCACCAATACCTCATATCTTGATGTGAACCGGATTGCCGAGGTGGTGCCTGATCCCACTCGCTTCCTCGGCCTGCATTTCTTTGCGCCCGCCCATTTGATGAAACTGGTCGAGGTGATCCGGGCCGAAGGCACTTCGGCGCAGACGCTCGCCACCGCTTTCGCGCTGACCGGCCGACTGAACAAGATCGCGGTCGAGGCAGGTGTCTGCGACGGCTTTATCGGCAATCGTATCCTGACCCGCTATCGCCAGACCGCGGATGTCCTGCTGCTCGAGGGCGCGCTGCCGGCGCAGGTGGACCGCGCGATGATGGCGTTCGGCATGGCGATGGGTCCATATGCGGTGCAGGACCTGTCTGGCCTCGATATCGCTTATGCCAACCGCAAGCGCAAACGCGATGCGGGGATCGAATTCACCGGGCGCTATGTTCCCGTGGCCGACAGGTTGGTCGAAGACCACGCACGCCTTGGCCGCAAGACCAAGGCCGGCTGGTATGATTACCCCGATGGCAGGCCCGTCCCCTCAGAACTGGTCGATAACGAGGTGCGCCGCGCATCGGAAGAAGACAAAGTCACCCGCCGTGAATTTACCGATGACGAGATCGCGCGCCGGCTTGCGCTTTCGATGATCGCTGAAGGCGCGGAGATCGTCGACGAAGGCATCGCCAACCGACCTGCAGATGTGGACCTCGTGCTGGTCCACGGATACGGATTTCCGCGTTGGCGTGGCGGGCCGATGCGCCTGGCGGATGAATGGGGCCTTCCCGAACTGGTCAGGGAATACAAAGCACTTGTGGCAGAAGATGCGAAAAGCTGGTCCGTGCCGCCGCTTGTCGAACGTCTGGCACGCGAAGGGCGCAGCTTCAGCGACCTGAACGGCTGACGTTCAGAGCGATTCCAGCAGCAACATTCCCGCGATGACGACCAGCAGGGCCATTATCATCCGGTCGAATGCCTTTGCGCCCACGCGCCGGACCATCGCCGCGCCGATCGGCATGCCCACGAAAAGCGGGATGCATGCAAAAATGCTGACAAGAAATATCTGCCAGGTCATGATCCCGACCGCGACAAGCGAAGGAAGCTGAACGATCGACATCGCCGCAAACATCGACGAGATGGTGGGTATAAAGCGATCACGCGGCAGGTGGATCGCATGTAGATAGGTCAGCGACACCGGCGCAGAGATCCCGGCAGCCCCCTGCAACACGCCGCCCAGAAACCCGGCAGGTGCCGCCAGCACCCGCGCCACGCCATAGTTCAGTTGCCAGTCCGGCTTCATCAGGCGGAAGGCCACGTAGAACAGCGCGAGCAGGGCGACGATGATCGACAGCCATTTCGACGGAAGCGCCGCCAGAAGGAGCGTGCCGATCAGCGCGCCAATCGCGGCTGCGATTACAAGCCGCCATACGAAGCCTCGGTCACGCAGATTGTGCCGATAGCTCCATCCCTGCCAGATGTTCGAGGCGAGTGCGGGGACAGCAAATACCGCAACAGCATAGGGCACGTCATAGTAGATCGACAGAATTGGTATGACGACGACTGGCGTTCCTGCACCGATCGCACCCTTCAGGATGCCGCCCAGCAGAAAGGCCAGCATCGCGACCAGAAATATTGTGATCATGTTCAGTCCCCGGCTGCGCGCGCGATGGCCGGCGCCGCCCCCAGATTGCTTTCCGGCGCCAGTTCCGCCTGCCAATCCCGGCCCGGCGCAATCCTCTCCAACGCCGCGTCAAGCGTCAGGCTCTGATCCTTCTGCATCTCGGAAAGCGCGCGCGCAACAATCTTCAGCGCCTCTGACCGGGGCATGTCCTGTGCCAGCAGAAAGCCTGCAGCTTCGGCCATCATCATGCCGCGATCTGCGCTGAAGGCCTCCGCAATCCGATCCGGGTTCGCCCGAACTGTCTGTGCAAGGTCAAGCCCGATGCGCAAGCTTGCGGCAGTCCGTTCCAGCATCGCGGGCAGCACTGCCCATTCCATCTCCAGTGTTGCGCCATCGCGTTCATAGGCATGGATCATAGCCTGATGCAGTTCCCCCAGATCGCCTGCATTCAGCCGAGCCAGCGTCACCAGCGTTTCGGCCGCGACCGGGTTCGACTTCTGCGGCATGGTCGATGATGCACCGCCGGTGCCCGCCGTGACCTGCGCCAGTTCCGACTGACCAAGCAGAACCAGATCAGCACCCATCTTGCCAAGCGCGCCGGTCGTCAGCGACAGCCAGCCACCGAGTTCGGCGATCAGGTCACGGGTGCTGTGCCAGGGAATGTCAGGCGCGGCCAGATCCAGATCGTCGGCCATGATCTGCCGGACCTCGGAAACCCTTGGACCGAGCGCGGCAGACGTCCCCGCCGCGCCGTAAAGGGACAGGTTCAGCAGGCGCGGCAGCAGCTCGTCCAAGCGCTGCAACTGACGCGTCAGCGGAGCGCGCCAGACGGCGATCTTCGCGCCAAGCGTCGTCGGTGCAGCGATCTGAAAGCGGGTATGCGCAGGGATTGCCAGATCGGCATATTCACGGGCCTTCGTGCCAAGCAGATCGCTCAGACCCGACAACCGCGACCGCAGAAGCGCCAGCGCCTGCGACAACTGGATCATCAGCCCCGTATCGACGATGTCCTGCGAAGTCGCGCCGTAATGCACCCATCCCGCATGATCGCCCGCCGCCTGTTTCAGCGCGGTGATGACAGGCTGCGCGGTGATGCCAGCACGGGCGACGCCCGCTGCCAGACCCAACGGATCGGGGCGCAGGCTTTCGGCGGCACTCGCGATCGCAGTCGCCGCGTCTTCCGGGATGATCCCCAATCTGCCCTGCGCACGAGACAGCGCCGCCTCGGCACGAAGCATGGCCGAAATCGCTGCCTCATCACCCATCAGCGCCGCCATTTCGGCATCGCCAAGCAAATGCGCGAACAGGGTCGACACCATCAGGCCGCCCGAAGTCCCAGCATCTGACGTGCCTGCTGGAAGGTGGCGACGGGGCGTTCGTATTTCCCGCACAGATCGACCGCCCGTTTCACCAACGCCGCGTTCGAGGGTGCAAGACTGTCCTTGTTCAGACGCACGTTGTCTTCCAGCCCGGTGCGCGCATGGCCACCCGAGGAAATCGCCCATTCATTGATCACAAGCTGGTTCGAACCGATCCCGGCGGCGCACCATTCGGCATCATCACCGAACAGCCGCTTGACCGTGTGGATATAGTAATCGAACACATCGCGATCGACCGGCATGGCGTTCTTCACGCCCATGACGAATTGCACATAGGGCGTATCCTTGATCTTGCCCGCCTTATGCATCGCCCCCGCCTGCAGGATGTGGCTAAGGTCAAACGCCTCGATTTCCGGCTTCACATCGTATTTCAGCATCTCGGATGCCAGCCATTCGACCAGATCAGGCGGGTTCTCGTAAACGCGGGTCGGGAAGTTGTTTGACCCGACCGACAGGCTGGCCATATCCGGCGCAAGGGACAGCATGCCCCCTCGTGCATTGCCTGCGCCGGACCGCCCGCCCGTCGAGAGCTGGACGATCATGCCGGGACAGTGCTTTTCCAGCCCCTCTTTCAGCGCAGCGAACCGGTCCGGGTCGCTGGTGGGTTTGCCTTCGTCGTCGCGCACATGGCAATGCGCGATGCTCGCGCCCGCTTCGAACGCTTCCTGAGTGGACTCGATCTGTTCCGCGATGGTGATCGGGACTGCAGGATTGTTTTCCTTGGTTGGAAGCGACCCGGTGATGGCGACGCAGATGATGCAGGGTTTGTTGTCAGACATCGAAGAACACCGTCTCATTGTCGCCTTGCAGGCGGATTTCGAAGCGATAGACCGGGACACCGTCGCGTTCCCCGTCGCGTTTGGCAAGCAAAGTCGCGCGGCGGTTTTCCCATTCGATCAGGTTCAGTACGGGATCGGTGGCGTTGGCCTCCTTCTCATCCTCGAAATACATACGGGTGTTCAGGCCGATATTGATGCCGCGCGCGACGATCCACAGGTTGATATGCGGGGCCATTGGCGCATGGCTTTCCATGCGGCCCTGCCAGTCCGGGCTGTTGGCCGCGACCTTGTCGGACACGCCTGATCCCAGCTTGACCCGCGCCTTGACCGCGCCCGGCTTTACGGTGTCGAAACCCCATTCGCCGGTGGCGAAATCGGTGATGACGCGCCCCCAGCCGCGAAAGCCGTCCTCGACCTCTCCACCACCTTCTGGATGGGCGTAGATGCCTTCGGAATTGGCCTGCCAAGCTTCCAGCAGCACGTCCTTCACAGGGCTGCCCATGCCGTCGATGACCAGCCCTTCGACGCGGATGCGTTCGCCCCTGGCGTTTGGCCCGGCAATATCGCGGCCCAGTTCCTCGCGGTAGATGTCGAAGCCCGCAGCGCCCGGTGCAAGGCCGATATGGACGTAAGGTCCCGCGGTCTGGGACGAGGATTCCTTCAGGTAATCAAGCTTCTGTGTCATCTCAGTTCCCCGCCAGCCGGTTTTCGAACAGGGTGGACCGCCGCCCGCGCAGCACGATGTCGAACTTGTAGGCGATACAATCCAGCGGCACCGAGGCGTTCATGTCCAGCCGCGCGATCAACTGCCCAATGGCATCAGGATCGGGGATCGTGGCCACGATAGGGCACAGTGGGATCAACGGGTCGCCTTCGAAGTAAAGCTGCGTAATCAGCCGCTGGCAGAAGCCCGATCCGAAAACCGACACATGGATATGCGCGGGTCGCCAGTTGTTGACCCAGTTGCGCCAGGGATAGGCACCGGGCTTGATGGTGCGGAAATAATAATAGCCGTTCTCATCCGTGATCGTCCGCCCGCAACCCCCGAAATTCGGGTCGAGCGCGCCAAGATAGGTATCCTTCTTGTGGCGATAGCGCCCGCTGGCATTTGCCTGCCATATCTCGACCAGCGTGTTCGGCACGGGGCGGGCATTTTCGTCCAGCACGCGGCCATGAACGATGATACGCTCGCCCACCGGGTCCTGATCCTTGGCGTAGTTCTTGATAAGATCGTTATCTATCGGGTCGATGTCGCTATGGCCAAAAACCGGCCCGGTGATTTCGGATACGGACTGCTGCAGCGAAATCATGCTGTAGCGGGGCGAGCGCGCCACCGATGTCTTGTAATCCGGGGTCAGCGCCGGCGGCTGGCGGCGGCGGTCGCGTTGATAATATTCGGCAGGCTTCATTGGCTCCCCTCCATTTCGGCATAGGTTTGCTTGGCCAGTTTCAATGCGTGGTTCGCGCGGGGGACGCCCGCGTAAATGGCGACATGCTGAAACGCCTCCAGCACATCGCGCTTGCTTGCGCCCGTGCGGGCGGTGGCGCGGATATGCATGGGGATTTCTTCGAAATTGCCGGTCGCGGCCAGCAGGGCCAGCGTCAGCATGGACCTTTCGCGGCGACTGATGCCGTCGGAGGCCCAGACATTCCCCCATGCGCCTTCGGTAATCAGCGTCTGGAACGCCTCGTCGAAATCCGTCTTTGCCCCCTCGGCGCGGTCGACGTGGGCGTCGCCCAAAACCTCTCGACGGACCTTCATGCCAGTGTCGAAACGATCAGACATGACCAACCTCTTTCAAAAATGCGTTCAGGATTTCTGCGTATTTCTGCGGCGCCTCGACGCAGGGCAGATGGCCTGCGCCGTCGATTTCGGCATAGCGCGCGCCTGGGATCAGCTTGCCCGATGCCCGCACCAGTTCCGGCGGGGTCGACCCGTCAAGGCTGCCCGCGATCATCTGCACCGGCAGCGTCAGCTTTTCGACCTCGCGGCGCAGATCAGCACCCGCAATGGCTTGGCAGCAACCGATATACCCGTCCTGCGGCTGTCGCGCCAACATGCGTTCCCACAGCCCGACTTGCGGAGTTGACCGGAACGCGGGCGAGAACCAGCGCTCCATCGTGGGGGCTGCGATGATCTTAACCCCGCCCTCGCGGATGGCGGCAACGCGGTCATTCCACATCTGGTCGGTCCCGATCTTGGCAGCGCTGTTCGAGATCACCAGAGCCTTCAGCAGATCCGGCCGCCGCAACGCAATCGCCTGCCCGATAAGCCCTCCGATAGACAGCCCGACGAAGACCACGTCCTTCAGCCCGAGGCCCTCGATCAGACCCGCCGCGTCATCGGCAAGCTGGTCAATGCTGTAGGGGGAAGGTGTCTCCTCGCTCAGCCCATGACCGCGTTTATCATAGCGCACCAGGCGCAGGCTGTCCGGCAGCAGGGGCAAAAGCGCGTCCCAAAGCCGCAGATCCGTGCCCAGAGAATTCGCAAAGACGACTGCCTTGCCGTCCTTCGGTCCCTGATCGGCATAATGCGTGCCGATCCCGTTCGTGTTGATCGTCAGCATCAGTATGGCAACCCCACATAATTTTCCGCGAATGCGCGCTGCTGCGCCTCGTTGTCGCGCAGGAAAGCGATGTCCGCTGCCTGCATCTTCAGGTCGAACTCGCTCATATCCGGGTAGCGGTGCAGAAGTCCGCTGAACCACCAACTGAAGCGTTCGGCCTTCCAGACACGAAGCAACGCCTTTTCCGAGTAGCGGTCAATCCCGTCGCTGTCCTTGTCATGATAGTGCTGGACGAGCCCGTGATACAGGTAATGCACATCACTGGCCGCAGTATTCAGCCCCTTCGCGCCGGTCGGCGGCACGATATGGGCTGCGTCGCCGCACAAAAACAGCCGCCCCCACCGCATAGGTTCGGTCACGAAAGACCGCAGCGGAGCGATGGATTTTTCGATGCTTGCACCAGTCACAAGCTTGTCGGCAATCTCGTCTGGAATGCGATGCTTCAGCTCGCTCCAGAAGGCCTTGTCGGTCCAGTCCTCGGCATGATCGGACAACGCGCATTGGATATAATACCGAGAGAGGTTCTCGTTGCGCATTGAACACAGCGCGAAGCCGCGTTCCGAGTTGGCATAGATCAGTTCGTCATGCACCGGCGGGGTTTCAGACAGAACACCCAGCCAGCCGAACGGATAGGTCTTTTCGTATTCACGCCGCACATTCAGCGGGATCGTATTGCGGCTGACGCCGTGAAAACCGTCGCAGCCGGCGATGAAATCGCAATCTATCCGCTTCGTCTGTCCGTTCTGCTCATAAGTGACATGGGGCTTGTCGCTGTCGGCGTCGTGGATGACGACATGATCGACCTCGAACTCGGTCCGGGCACCCGCCGCCTCGCGTGCGTCATAAAGATCGCGCGTCACCTCGGTCTGGCCATAGACGATGACGGGCGTTCCGGTCAGCGCCATGAAATCGAGGTGAAACATCTCGCCGCCGAAGGCAATCTGCGTCCCGTCATGGACATAGCCTTCCTTGTGCAGCCGATTAGCGACGCCGGCCTCTTCCATCAGGTGAACAAGGCCGGTTTCAAGCACCCCCGCGCGTATTCGACCCAGAACATATTCGCGGGTCTTCCGCTCCAGCACGACGGCCTCGATGCCCTGCTTGTGCAATAATTGGCCAAGCAGCAGCCCCGACGGCCCTCCGCCGATAATGACGACTTGTGTGCGCATTCGAGATCCCCCTCAACGCGAGGATTGCATATGGAAATCGTCATGAAAAATGACATTATGCGCGAAATAGTTATCAAATAAGGCAAGTAATGGATCGCCGGATCAAGCTGCGCCATATCGAGGCATTCGTCGAAATCATCCGCGCGCGCAGCCTGAAACGCGCGGCAGAGCGGCTGAACCTGACCCAGCCCGCCATTTCGCGCACGCTGGCCGAACTTGAAGCGATCCTTGGGGCGCGGCTGCTGACGCGGGGGCGTGGCGGGGTGGAACTGACGGCGCAGGGCGAGGTGCTGTTCGATTTTGCGCAGGCCGGGCTAGGCTCGATACAGCGGGGACTTGACGGCGCGTCCGACCAGATGCGCGAAAGTGCGCCACGTCTGCGCCTCGGTGCGCTGCCCTCGGTTGCGGCGCGGCTGCTGCCGGAACTCGTCACGCTGCTAGGCGCAACTGCGCCCAACCTGCTTTTGACGATCGCGGACGGCTCCCACGAACATCTGACCGACCAATTGCGTGCCGGTAGCGTCGATCTGGTGCTGGGACGGCTTGGCGCACCTGATACGATGCGCGGCCTCAGCTTTACGCAGCTTTATCTTGAGGACGTGATCTTCGTTACGAGGCCCGGCCACCCGATCCTGTCGAACCCCGACCTGCAGCGGCTCACCGACGAATTCACCGTGATTTTCCCGCCGCCCTGGGCCGCGATACGCCCCTTTGTAGAGCGCTTGCTGATTGCCGAGGGCGTGACCATTCCGTCGCGCCGAATTGAAACCGTATCGGGCGCATTCGGGCGTATTCATACGGCGCAAAGCGATGCCGTCTGGGTGATTTCCTCTGGCGTCGTCGCGAATGAAATTGCGGATGGACGTCTGGTGCGCCTGCCGTTTTCGACCGCCGGAACCGAAGGGCCCGTCGGATTGATGCGCCGCGCCGCAGATCGCGAAACCGCTGAGATGCGCCTGCTGGCACGCGCCGCCGCCGATGCTGTTGAGCGGCTCGGGCTCAGCTGAGCGCGACGCATGTGCTGGGGCGTGCTGTATCGTGCAACACGGTGTTCGCATGGCGGAACATTGACTTCGCGAACCGAAAGAACTTGCTTTGTGGGCAGGCACACATGCCAATGGAGCTTTTCATGCCAACGCTTTTTTACGCCACCGGCGCATGTTCGCTGGCCCCGCATATCGTCCTTGAATGGATCGGCGAACCTTACGAGGCTGTGAAGGTGCAGTTCGGATCGAAGGAATTGCTGGCGGTGAACCCTGCGGGGGCCGTGCCGACGCTGCGCGAGGATGATGGCTGGCTGCTGACGCAGGCCGGCGCGATCCTTGAATATCTGGCCGCAAGTCATCCCGATGCCGGCCTGTCCGGCGGCGACAGCCTGCGCGAGCGCGCCGAGGCACATCGCTGGTCGGCATTCTTCACGAGTGATCTTCACGCGGCGTTCTGGCCGATTTTCACACCGCAGCGATATACCACCGATCACAGCGATGATGCGAAAAAAGCCGTCGTCGAGTCAGGTGTGAAGCTTGTGCAGAAGCAGCTTGGGACGTTGAACGATCATCTCGGCGAACGAGACTGGATCTTGGGTGAAGGGCGAGGCACACGCTCTGTCATCGACGCCTATGCTTTTCCGATGATCCGTTGGGCGATCAGGATGCTGCCGGGCGGGATCGACGCATTTCCAAATATTCAGCGCCTTCATGACGCGTTGGCGGCGGACCCGGCGGTTCAGAAAGTTCTGGCAGACGAAAAGGCGGGCTGAAGATGACAACAGGTATCCATCACGTCACCGCCATCACCAGGCGGGTGCAGGACAACATTGATTTTTACGTCGGCTTTCTGGGCCTTCGGCTGGTCAAGCAGACAGGCGGCTATGAAGATGCCGAACAGCTTCACCTGTTTTACGGTGACGCGGCGGGCAGCCCGGGCAGCATCGTCACCTTCCTTGTCTGGGAGGACGGCTCTCCGGGCCGGACGGGACTTGGACAGGTCAGCGAAATCGCGCTCGCGGTCCCGGCAGACAGCATCGGTGACTGGCTGCAGCGCGCGATGGCCGCGCGCATACCGATCGAGGGACCAAGCCGCGAATTCGGCGAAACGGTGCTGCGCCTGAAGGATAAGGACGGCATCATCGTCAAGCTGGTTGGCGTCGATATGGCCGCGGCCGCGCCGCTGCCGGACCCGATTGCGCCGACACGCGTCAGGGGTGTCACCGTTCTGACTGACGATCCTGATGCGACAGCAGAGTTCACCGCCCGCTTCGGCTATCGCACCGACGCGACCGAGGGGAACAGCCGTCGTATGATCTCTGACAGCGGTGACGCGGTCGATATCCGCGATGCGCGCGGCTATTTTCCCGGCATTCCGGGCGCTTCCATCTTCGATCACGTCGCCTTTCGCGCGCCCGATGCGGATGCCGTCCGAAAGATGCGGCTGTCGCTGAAGGATGTCGAAAGCGCGACAAATGTTCATGACCGCAAATACTTCCTGTCGCTTTACGTGCGCGAGCCTGCCGGCACGCTTTATGAATATGCGACCGATGCGCCCGGCTTCACGGTGGACGAGCCGCTTGAACATCTGGGCGAGAGGCTGATGATCCCACCCGCCGATGCTGGCAGGGCCGCCGATCTGAAACTGATGCTGCCGCAATTCGCCCTGCCGGGCGAGGAAAGGATGCCGATGCGCGACCTGCCCTTCATTCACCGCTTCCACACGCCCGAAGACCCTGACGGCAGCGTGATCGTCCTGCTGCACGGCACGGGCGGAAACGAGACAGACCTGATGCCTTTGGCCGCAAAGCTGAACCCGCGTGCCACGCTGCTGGGTCTGCGCGGACGCTCGACCGAGGAGGGCATAAATCGCTGGTTCCGCCGCTTCGACGCGGTGACTTACGACCAGCCAGACATCATCGCCGAATCCGAAGCCTTGGTCGGCTTCGTCGAAGGCGCGGTCCGTGGATATGGGCTTGACCCCGACAAGCTCAGCTTTCTGGGCTATTCCAACGGCGCGAACCTGCTGGGGGCGGTCATGCAATTGCATCCCGGCACTGTCCGTCGCGCCATACTGCTGCGCCCCGTGCAGGTGCTGGAGGCGCCACCAGAAGCAGATCTTGGCGGCACCGAGGTGTTGATGTTGACCGGAAACCACGATCCGTTCAGCCGTATGGCGCCCGTGCTTGAAGAGGCGTTGCGCAAGGGTGGGGCCGATCTCGATTCGCGGATAGTCGACGCCGGACACGAACTGTCGGCTGCCGATCTGACCGCCGCATCGGATTGGCTGGCCAAAGCCTGATCGCATGCCCTAGCGCGGCGCGGATTAACGCGCCGCGCTAGGGCAAGCCGTCTAAAGGCTGTCGGCGAAACCGCTGACCAGACCTCGCAGCATATCGCGCGTCTTGTCGTCGGTCAGATTGCCGTCGTCATCGAAAAGCTGCCCGGCGCGCGATACCATCATCCGTCCCTCCCACAGCTCTGTCTTGAGGGTGCGCAGCACGGGCAGCCAACCGTTCTGCGCCAGGATCGTCCCGAAACCGCCCGGCGACGCGCCAATCAGCATGACGGGCTTGCCGACGAACATCTTCAGCCCCGGCCCGCGTGACATCCAGTCAATCACGTTCTTGAAAACGCCAGGCACACCGTTGTTGTATTCCGGCGTGACCAAAAGCAGCCCGTCAGCTGCGTCAAGCTGCGCCTGCAGGGTCTTTACCGAAGGCGGCAGGCCCGATACGGTTTCCTCATCGGCGTTATACAGCGGGACGTCGTGAATGCTGCCAATATCAATACTGGTGCCGTCCGGCGCGAGATCGCGCGCGGCGCGAAGCAGTCCTGCATTGTAAGACGCCTTGCGAAGGCTTCCCGATAGGCCAAGGATCTTGGGCATGTCCGATCTCCCATTTCCGGTTGTGTCGAAGTCTGCGTGGCAGCGCGTTTGATACAAGCCCTAATCGCCGCAGCAATCGAGCCGAGGATACAGGCCGCGTTAAAAAAGCCGCCGGGGTTTCCGGCGGCTTTTGACTCGTAAACATACGCGCGTTCGCACATAGAAATCACATCTCGCAGGCTTGGGTTCCATTGACGTTGCGGAAGCTTTTCAGCGCGATAAGTGCCAACCCGCTGGCGGCAAGCAGCCCGCCGATGACCGGAACCGCCGCATATCCTGCCCCGGCAGAGATCACCGCACCGCCTGCCGCCGCGCCAATCGCATTGCCAAGATTGAACGCGCCGATATTGACGGACGACGCCAGACCGGGTGCGTCGGCGGCCTCTTTCATGACACGGGTCTGGATCGGCGGGACGATGGCAAAGGCGGCAGCACCCCAAACCAGCAGAATCGCGGCAGCGCCGAGATGGGTTCCAAGGAAAAGCGGCATGGCGATCATGATAACCGTGAGCGCAGACAGGAAAATCGACGCGGCACCGTCCAGCGACCAGTCGGCCAGGCGGCCACCCAGAATGTTGCCGAGCGTGAAGCCAACGCCGACCAGCACCAGCGACAGCGTGACAAACCCCTCGGACGCGCCGGTGATCCGTTCCAGCATCGGCGCCACATAGGTATAGAGCGTGAACATCGCGCTGGAACCAAGCACTGTCGTCAGCAGCGCTGCCAGCACCGCGGGCCGGGTCAGAACCCCCAACTCGAATTTCAGATCGGGACGCTTGCCGGTCATTCCCTTCGGCAGCGCGAGTGCCAGCGAGATGATCGCAACAACGCCAAGCAGTGCGGTCCCTGCAAATGCCATGCGCCAGCCGATCTGCTGGCCAAGCCAGGTCGCGGCGGGGACGCCGCCGATATTCGCGATTGTCAGGCCCATGAACATTGTCGCAACCGCGCTTGCCTGACGCTCACGAGGGACAACACTTGCGGCAACGACGGCGCCAAGCCCGAAAAACGCTCCGTGGTTCATGCTGGTCACGACGCGGGACAGCAGCAGCGTCCAGTAGCCGGGCGACATGGCGGACATCAGATTGCCGATCGTGAAGATGGTCATCAGCATCATCAATGCCTGGCGTTTTCCGAAACGGCTAAGCAGCAATGTCATGACCGGTGCGCCGATCATCACACCGATCGCATATGCGCTGACCAGCATCCCGGCCGTCGGGATCGACACATCGACCCCGTCGGCGATCACCGGCAGCAAGCCCATGGGCGAAAATTCGGTCGTTCCAATCCCGAAGGCCCCGATGGCAAGCGCCAGCAGAGGCCACGTCCCGCGGGACGTGGTGTCAACTTGTGTCATCTTTTATTCTCCTGAAGGTGCCGGGCGGCTTAAGCCGCCCAGTCCGGCGCAAGCCCTTTCGGATCGACGATGCGTCCATCGGGGCGGGACAGGCCCGCGATGATCTGCATGTCAGCGGGGCTGAGCGTGAAATCGAAAATGTCGAAATTCTCTGCAACGCGCGCGGGTCTGGCGGTTTTGGACAGGGCGATATAGCCCTGCTGAACCAGCCAGCGCAGCGCGACCTGCGCGGCGGTCTTGCCGTATTGCGCCCCGATCTTCTGCAAAGCCTCATCCTTCGGCACTGCACCATCGGCCATGCCGTAATAGGCAGTGATCGCTATCCCCAGCTCCTGCGCGGCCTGCGCCAGGCGCGACTGGTCGATATAGGGATGAAGTTCGACCTGATTGGTGACGATCGGCGCAGGACTGACCCGAGCGCTTTCTCGCAATTGCGAAACATTCTGGTTGCTGACCCCGATAAAGCGCGTCTTGCCGGCGGCCTGCACCTCATTGATAAGCGCGACCTGTTCGGGGACCGGAACGCTGTCGCCCGGCCAGTGCAGCAGAAGCAGATCGACCTTATCGACACCCAGCTTGTCCAGGCTTTCATCGACCGAGGCCGCGAACTGGCCCTTGGCATACTTGTCCACCCAGACCTTGGTGGTCAGGAACAGCTCGTCGCGTTTTGCGCCTGCCGCATCAAGCGCGCGCCCAAGCGCCGCCTCGTTCTTATAGATTTGCGCCGTATCGAAATGCCGGAAGCCAGCCTCCAGCGCGGCGGGAACGACTGCTTCCACCTCTGCGTCCGACATGCGGAAAACACCGAAGCCGAGCGCCGGAATCCTTGCACCGTGAGCCGTGACATATTCCATAATCTTGACCTTTCCTGATGCCGACGTGGCCGTCGTTGCGTGTCCCTTAGTTAGCGCGTCAATCTGCGCTTGATAACCGCGCGGATCGCCACATTATCTGTGAAGTGATTTCACAGACAGGGCATATGAATGGACAACCGCGCGGGCGAGATGCAGGTCTTTCTAAGCGTTGTGGACAGCGGCAGTTTTTCGGCCGCGGCTCGGCAGATGCGCATGACGCCATCTACCGTCAGCAAACTGATCGGACGGATCGAGGCGCGGCTTGGCGTTCGCCTTCTGGAACGATCTACACGGCGATTGTCGCTGACCGACGAAGGGCAGGCCTATTACGAGCGCAGTCAGGCGCTGCTTGCCGAGCTGGAAGAGATCGAGGCAGAGCTGTCGCGCGGTTCCGCAGGCATGGGCGGCACGGTGCGGGTCAGCGCTTCGGTCGGGTTCGGCATGGTGGCGATACAGCCGCTGCTGCCGGATTTCTGGAACGAATACCCGAACATCACCATTGATTTGTCGCTTTCCGACGAAATCGTGGACCTGTACCTTGAACGGACGGATATCGCGTTCCGCGTCGGGACCCTGACCTCATCCAGCCTTACCGCGATCAAGATCGGCACATCGCCGCGCAAGATCATCGGCTCGCCCGACTATCTGAAAGCACGCGGCGTTCCGAATACGGTCGAGGACCTGGCCGGGCACGACTATCTTGGCATGAACTTCAGGCGCACATCGCCGCTCTGGCCGCTGCGCGAGCAGCCGGGATTCACCGATGGGCAAAGCGGCAGACTGCTTGCGAATAACGGCGAATCGGTGCGGCGGCTGGCGCTGGCGGGCATGGGCCTCGCGCGGATGGGAGAGTTTCATATTCGCGACGATCTGCGCAACGGTCGTCTGGTCGAGGTGCTTTCCGATGTCGCAATCGGCGATACCGAGGACATTCACGCGTTGTTCATCGGCGGCAGCAGGATGCCGCATCGGGTGCGCGCCTTTCTCGATTTCATGACCCCGCGCTTGCGTGCGTATATGGATGGATAACGCCGAAGGCTGTTATGCAGAATAATCGCGCTTGCCGAAAATCGCGCTGCCGACGCGCACATGCGTCGCGCCTTCGGCAATGGCGCTTTCGAAATCGGCGCTCATCCCCATCGACAGTTTTTCCAGCCCTTCAGCCTCGGCAAGCTTGCGCAGCAGGCGGAAATGCGGGGTCGCGTCCTCGCCCTCGGGCGGAATGCACATGAGCCCCTGCGGATCGAGACCAAGACCGCGCAACTGAGTGATGAATCCCGGCAGTTCATCGGCGAGGATGCCGGCCTTCTGCGGCTCGTCCCCGGTATTGACCTGCACGAAAAGCTGCGGCAGCCGGCCCTGCGCCTCCGCGGCCTGCGCCAGCTTGCGGGCCAGCGACATCCGGTCCAGCGTGTGGATCGCGTCGAACAGCCCGACTGCGACCTTCGCCTTGTTCGACTGCAACGGCCCGATCATGTGCAACTCAACACCAGGCCAGCGTTCGCGCCAATCGGGCCACTTGCCCTGCGCTTCCTGCACATAATTCTCGCCAAAGACGCGCTGCCCGGCGTCCAGCACGGCCTCGACCCGCTGATCGGGTTGCACCTTGCTGACCGCAATCAGCGTGACCGAGCCTTCGGGCCGCCCCGCCGCTGTTTCTGCCGCGCGAATGCGGCGCGTGATGTCATTCAGTTCCATGGCGCGACGTTCACAAAAGAAAAGAGCGGGCGCAAGGCCCGCTCTTTCCATAAAACATTCAGGTTCGATTAGAACGTGAAGTTCAGACCGATATCGACCAGCGTGTTGTCGTAGTCGGTTGCGCCGAAGTTGCTCGAGGTATCGACGATACCACCTTTCAGCATTGCGCCGCCGCCCAGATCGTAGTTGGCGCCGATGCCGAACGCGCGACCTTTCACGTCGACGTTCTTGAAGTCGTTCTCACGCCAGAAAGCGTTCAGAGCAACACCGTTGGCCATTTCGTAGCCAGCACCCAGACCGTACTGAGCGTAATCCCAGTTGTCGTTGTCCGAGTTGGTTTTCAGGTAGGCAGCCTTGAAGGTGATGCCGTTGATCGAGGTGCCACCCGAGATACCCCAGGTATCCGAGTCAGCGCCGTCGCCCAGCGGACCGAAAACGGTTTCGAGCGTGTCTTCGTCGTCGATCACGAACGGGTTGATCGTGTAGTCCGACTGTTCGTAACCGATGCCGAAGGTGTAGTTGCCGAGGTCGTAGCCGACACCGACGCCCCAGGACTGGGTGTCACGTTCGTCATCCGAGTTGTCGTAGTAGGCGTCAGCGAACGAAGCGTACAGGTTGGCGTTGCCGATGCTGTATTCATACAGCAGCGAAGCGTCGCCATCGACTTCTTCCGAGGTCGAGTAGGCGAATTCGTTCCAGTAGTCGAGGCCCGACAGACCGACTTCCGGCAGGTCGCCAACGGCTTTTTCCAGTGCGCCGTCGATGTCACCCGCGGTCAGTTTGCCGTAAGCACCCGACACCCAGACATAGCCGTCGGTGCCCGAGTTGTTGTCGCCAGCCGAGTCATTCTGGTCCGAACGGATTTTGGCGCCGAACGAGATGCCCGAGTCCGATTCGCCGGTCAGGGTGAAGTGGACGCGGATACGGTTGACGACGTTGTACGAGTCGCTGCCGGTATAGCTGGTGTCGGTTTCATAACGCAGACCCAGACGTGCTTCGCCGGTCACGGCGACTTCAGCCGAAGCGACGCCAGCGGTCATGACGAGCGCGGTGGTCGCAAACAGAACCTTTTTCATGGTGTTCCCTCTTGTCTCTCGAAGTAATCCCCAATCGTGCTGCTTGCCGTTGGGTATGGACGATGTGTCGCTCGTTCCCCCATGCAATGCAATGAAAACGCCCAACTCCATCCGCATTGGGAATTGTGTGGTGCTTATAGGTCACACCCCGGTGAAGGGAAATGATGGAACCGGATCGGACCCCCTGCGACAGCGGCGCATGGTCGGCCGATGTTTCGGGAAAAGCTTGTCCGCGCAGCCCGATCCGCGCTAATGAGCAGCAAGGCCGTAAAGGCCACCATTGGATAAGGACAGTGTCATGACCCGCTTCGCGCTCCGCTCCGCTGCGACCCGTTCAGCTGCGACACTTCTGCTGAGCCTTTCGCTGGCTGCATGCGGCGCGGGCGGCGGCAGCAATCAGCAATCGCAGCAGCCAGAGCAGCGACAGTCCACGATCTGGGACCTGTTCTCGAACCGCAGGGATTCAAATGACACGGTGGCGGTCAACAAATACCTGTGGAATGCCAGCCTAGATGTGCTGAACTTTCTGCCGATTCAGTCGGTCGATCCGTTCACGGGCGTGATCGTGACCGGCTATGGCACCCCGCCAGGCGGTGGCCGTTCATATCGCGCCACCATCCACATTACGGACCCCGCGCTTGACGCCCGGTCGCTTCGTCTGTCGCTTCAGGGTGCCGGCGGCTCGGCCGTGGCCCCTGACACGGTCCGCGCGGTAGAGGACGCGATCATGACACGCGCCCGTCAGCTTCGCGTCGCCGATGGCAAGCTGTAAGTAAGGACTTACTTCTCTTGCGCGCGAGCGTTAAACCCTTCGGGCAATAAACACGCCCGGAGTCACCATGTCCTATACCCCCGCGACCAGCGAACCGCATTGGCAGAAGGCCTGGGCCGATGCCGAAAGCTTCCGCGCCGTGCGGGACGAGCGGCCGAAATATTACGTGCTGGAGATGTTCCCCTATCCGTCGGGGCGCATCCATATCGGGCATGTCCGCAACTATACGATGGGCGACGTGGTGGCGCGGTTCAAACGCGCGCAGGGGTTTTCCGTGCTGCATCCGATGGGTTGGGACGCCTTCGGAATGCCGGCCGAAAACGCCGCGATGGAAAATGGCGGACATCCGCGCGACTGGACCTATGCCAATATCGCCACGATGCGGGACCAGCTGAAGCCGCTGGGGCTGTCCATCGACTGGTCCCGCGAATTCGCCACCTGCGATGACGACTATGTCGCGCAACAGCAGGCGCTGTTTCTTGATATGCTGGACGCCGGGCTGATCACCCGCAAATCGGCGCAGGTGAACTGGGACCCGGTCGATATGACCGTGCTGGCCAATGAACAGGTGATCGACGGCAAGGGCTGGCGGTCCGGGGCCGACGTCGAACGCAAGGAACTGACGCAATGGTTCTTCCGCATCACCGACTTTGCCGAGGAATTGCTGGACGCCATCGACAAGCTTGACGGCTGGCCGGAAAAGGTCCGGCTGATGCAGCAGAACTGGATCGGCAAGTCGCGCGGTCTGCAGTTCCGGTTTGCCACTGTGGATGCGCCCGAAGGTTTCGGCGAGATTGAGGTTTACACCACCCGCCCCGACACCCTGATGGGCGCAAGCTTCGTGGCGCTGTCGCCCGATCATCCGCTGGTGAAGCAGCTGGCCGAAACGAACCCCGCCGTTGCGGAATTCGTCGAGGAATGCCGCCGCATCGGCACGACCGAGGAGGCCATCGAAACCGCCCCGAAAATGGGGTTCGATACCGGGCTTACCGTCACGCATCCGCTTGATCCTGAATGGAAACTTCCGATCTGGATCGCGAATTTCGTGCTGATGGATTACGGCACCGGGGCTATCTTCGGCTCTCCCGCGCATGACGAACGCGACCATGAATTCGCCACCAAATACAGCCTGCCGATTCGCGCCACCTTCGGTGAGAAAGGCATGACACTGGATCAGGCGGATGAGTTTGTCAGCAAAGCGCCCTATGTGCCTGCGAAAACCGAAGTCGTGACCTATGTCCGCGGCTTCGCGGGCGAGGCAGACCAGACCGGCGACGCCGCAGTCCCCGCAGCCATCGCTGTCGCCGAACAACAAGGATGGGGCGAAGGCGTCACGAAATTCCGCCTGCGCGACTGGGGCATCTCGCGCCAGCGCTATTGGGGCTGCCCGATTCCCGTCGTCCATTGCGAAAAATGCGGCACCGTACCGGAAGCCAAGGAAAACCTGCCGGTCCTGCTGCCGCTTGACGTGACATTCGACGTGCCCGGCAACCCGCTTGACCGGCACCCGACATGGCGTCAGGCGACCTGCCCCGTCTGCGGCGGCGAAGCCACGCGCGAAACCGACACGATGGACACCTTCGTCGATTCCAGCTGGTATTACGCGCGTTTCACCAGTCCCCATGCCGACACGCCGACGACGCAGGCCGATGCCGATTACTGGATGAATGTGGACCAGTATATCGGCGGGATCGAGCATGCGATCCTGCACCTGCTCTATTCCCGCTTCTTTGCCCGTGCGATGCAGAAGACCGGCCACCTGCCCGAAAAAGCAATCGAGCCGTTCAATGCGCTGTTCACGCAGGGCATGGTCACGCATGAAATCTACATGACCCGCGACGAAAAGGGCCGCCCGGTCTATCATCTGCCCGAAGATGTGACCGACGGTAAGCTGGCCGATGGCACGAAGGTGGAAGTCATCCCTTCGGCCAAGATGTCGAAATCCAAGAAGAACGTCGTTGATCCGGTCAATATCGTCGCGAATTTCGGCGCCGATACCGCGCGCTGGTTCATGCTGTCCGATTCGCCGCCCGAACGCGACGTGGAATGGACCGCCGCCGGGGCCGAGGCCGCGAACAAGTTTCTGTCCCGCGTCTGGCGTCTGGCCGACGAATCGCCGGAAGGCGAGGCCGATCCCGAACTGACCCGCGCGGCGCATCGGGCAATTGCCGATGTCACCAAGGCGATCGAGGGCTTTGCCTTCAACAAGGCGGTGGCGAAGCTGTATGAACTCGCCAACGCGATCGGCAAATCCAAGGCAGGCGGCGAATCGCGGCGCGAGGCGCTGCGGATCATGGCTCAGCTTCTGTCGCCTTTCGTCCCGCATCTGGCCGAGGAGGTCTGGACCAAATCGGGCGGCGAAGGTCTGGTCATCGACGCGGCCTGGCCGAAGGCAGACCCCGCGCTGCTGGAAGATGACAGCGTGACGCTGCCCATCCAGATCAACGGCAAGCGGCGGGCGGAAATCTCGGTTCCCAAGGCGATGCCGACGGAACAGATCGAGGCGTTGGTGCTGGCCGATGAAACCGTGCAGCGCTTCCTTGACGGTGCCGCGCCGAAGAAGCTGATTGTCGTGCCGGGAAGGATCGTCAATGTGGTTGCGTAACCTGATCGCCGTCGCCGCCTTGGCGGTGACCGCCGCCTGCAACATGACGCCTGCTTACGGTCCGGGCGGCACGGGCACGGCACTGCACGGAAGGGTGCAACTGCGCGAGCCCGCGGATGTCGACAGCTTCGCGCTGAACCGGCGCCTCTCGGAACGACTTGGCCCTGAAGCGGCGGCGAGCTATGCGCTGGATTACCGCCTGACCACCGCCAGCGTGGCGCAGGGCATCACGCCCGACGACGTAACCACCCGATATTCGCTGAACGGCACCGCGGATTTCGCGCTGACCGATATTGCAACGGGCGCTGTGCTGACACAGGGCCGCGTCAGCAACTTCACCAGCTATTCCGCCGTTGGCACAACCATCGCCACGCTGGCAGCAGAACGTGACGCGCATGAACGACTGATGGTCATGCTGGCCGATCAGATCATGACCCGCCTGCTGGCAACTGGTCCGAAACCCGCGCCGTGATACCCGCCCGATGATCCTGAAAGGCGCAGAGATCAGCCGCTATCTGACGAAGCCCGATCCGACGCGGCCGGCGCTGCTGATCTATGGTCAGGACGCGATGCGCGTCGCGCTGAAACGGGCAGAGGCGATTGCTGCGCTGACCGGCCCCAATGCCGACGAAGAGATGCGCCTGACCCGCATCCCCGGTGCCGATCTGCGCAAGGACGCCGCACTGGTGCTGGACGCGATAAAGGAAGTCGGCTTTTTCCCCGGTCAGCGTGTGGTCTTTGTCGAGGACACGCCCGATGCCGCAGCGCCGGCGCTGAAAGCCGCGCTGGAAGAATGGGCGCATGGCGATGCGGTCATCGTGGTGACGGCGGGCGGGCTGACCAAGTCATCCGCGCTGCGAAAGCTGTTCGAACCCCACCAGAGCGCCGTCGTCACCCCCATCTATGACGACCCGCCGGGCGAGGAGGAGATTACCCGCTGGCTGAAGGAGGCCGGTCTGACCGAGGTGCCGCAGACAGCGATGCGCGACCTTCTGGCGCTGTCACGCGCGCTCGACCCCGGCGATTTCCGCCAGACGGTGGAAAAGATCGCGCTGTATAAGCACGGCGATCCCGAGCCGCTGACCCAAGAAGACATCGCCCTCATGGCCCCCGCCACCATCGAGGCAGAGGTGGACGAGCTGATCGACGTGGTAGCCGACGGAAAGTCCGACGCCTTCGGCGCGCTCATGCGCCGGATCGAGGCGCAGGGGATCGCCCCGGTCACGCTGTGCATCGCGGCCCTGCACCATTTTCGCGCGCTGCACGCGGCGGCAGCCGATCCGGGTGGCCCGCAGGCCGGGTTGTCGCGGTTGCGCCCGCCGGTTTTCGGGCCGCGTCGCGACCGCATGGCGCGGCAGGCACAATCATGGGGCATGCGCAATCTTGAGGAGGCCGTGCATCACCTGCTGGATACCGACCTTCAGCTGCGCAGTTCGTCCCGCGCCCCACAAATGGCGCTGATCGAACGCGCATTGATTCGGCTGGCGATGATGCCGCGCGGGTCGCGGTGAAGGGCGCCCTTGTCATCGGCGCCGGCCCGGCCGGGCTGATGGCAGCGGAAGAGATCGCCCGCAGCGGCCACCCGGTGACGGTGGCAGAGGCGATGCCGACCCCTGCGCGGAAGTTTCTGATGGCCGGGAAGTCGGGACTGAACCTGACGAAAGACGAGCCGCCAGAGGCTTTTGCCCGCCATTTGATGCTGGGAACTGGGGGCTACGCGCCCCCGGACCCTGCGGGATATTTCTACCAGAATGAAAGCGCTTTCGGACCCGCAGAGGTGATGGAATGGGCGCAAGGTCTGGGGATCAGTCTGTTCACCGGCTCTACCGGGCGGGTGTTCCCAGTGGGGATGAAGGCCTCTCCCCTGTTGCGGGCATGGCTGGCGCGGCTGCGCGGAATGGGGGTCGAGTTGCGGACCCGTTGGCGCTGGCAGGGATTCGAGGGTGATGCGCTGAACTTCGACACGCCTGAGGGGCGGCAGCTTTTACGGCCCGAAGTCACCGTGCTGGCGCTTGGCGGGGCAAGCTGGCCGCGCTTGGGGTCGGATGCGGCATGGCTGCCTTGGCTGGCAGCGAAGGGGGTCACGATTGCCGAGTTGAAGCCCGCGAATATGGGGCTGCGGGTGGATTGGTCCGACGCGATGGCGCAGTATTTCGGCCAGCCGGTCAAAGGCACGGCACTGCATGCCGGCGGGCAGAGCAGTCGCGGTGAATGGGTGATTTCGAAATCCGGAATGGAAGGCGGTGGCATCTATGCCTTGTCCGCCGCTCTGCGCGACGGGGCAGAGGCGACGCTGGACCTCGCGCCGGACATGGATGCCGAGGCGGTTCAGGCACGGTTCACGAAGCCACGCGGAAAGCTGTCGATGGGGAACTGGCTTCGCCGCGCCGTGGGTGATCCGGTCAAGGTGGCGCTGCTTCTGGAATGGGGCAAGCCTTTCCCCGACGACCCCGCCGGATGGGCAGGACGCATGAAGACCTTACCGATCCATCATCGGGGTCCGATGGGGCTCGAGCGCGCCATTTCGTCGGCGGGTGGCATTCGGCTGGATGCGTTGACCGAGAATCTGGAGCTCCGCGCCCTGCCCGGCATCTTCGCTGCCGGCGAGATGCTGGATTGGGAAGCCGCGACGGGCGGCTATCTGCTGACACACAGCCTTGGCACAGGCCGATGGGCCGGGCGGGCTGCGGCGGATTACCTTGCCTCGGCGCGTTTATAGGCAGGGCGTTCGCGCATGATGTCCCAGTATTTGCCCAGCCAGCATTCCTTGATCGGGAAATGCGCCGCCTGACCCCATTCAAGGCAATGGGTCAGTATAATGTCGGGCACAGTCATCATATTACCCATAAGAAACGGGCCGTCACCGGCCCGTTGCTTCAGGATCTCCTGGCTGCGCTGAAATTCCCAACGCAGCGTGTCCTTGATGCCGGATACGCGCAGCTCGGCCGGCAGCACGAAGGTGTGGCGCGCGGCGGTCCACAGGACTGCGTCATATTCATCAAGCAGAAACTGCGTCAGGCTGTCCTGCCGCGCACGTTCCAACGTCCCGGCCTTGTGGGTCAGTTTGCCGTGGCGGTCGGCCAGATACTGGATGATCGCCGTTGAATCCGTAATCGGGGTTCCGTCGTCAATCAGCACGGGGACCTTCCCGGAAGGGTTGAACTCTACCACTCCGTTTGAACGGGGCGCGGCATGGACCGACTCGAATGGCTGCGCCAGCTCTTCCAGCATCCACATCACGCGGAAGGCGCGGGTGTCTCGCGTCCCGATCAGCTTATACATTGAACTCCCCTGTTTGGCGCAGGCTAGGCGCTGTCCGCGCCAGCCGCAACCCGCGGTTTTCGTCGGGTCTTGACCTTGGCGCGTCACCCGCCCAAAGCTGCGGCACGGAAGCGGAGTTTCTGTCATGTCCCAGCCAACAAAGCTTATGACCCCGATCCTGATCGGGGGATGCATCATCCTGCTGATAAACTTCTCGTTGCGGGCGAGTTTCGGTGTGTTTCAGATTCCCGTGCAGGAAACATTTGGCTGGCCGCGGGCGGAGTTCTCTCTTGCCATCGCGATCCAGAACCTCGCCTGGGGAATCGGGCAGCCGATTTTTGGTGCGCTTGCGGAACGCTGGGGGGATCGTTGGGCAATCATCCTTGGCTCGATCCTGTATGCGCTTGGTCTTATCATGTCGACCATGGCCACCACGCCCGAGGCGATGCAGCTTTGGGAAGTCGCCGTGGGCTTCGGGATCGCGGGCACCGGCTTTGGCGTCATCCTCGCCGTCGTGGGCCGTGCCGCCAGCGATGATAACCGCAGCCTTGCGCTTGGTATCGCCACGGCTGCCGGGTCCGCCGGTCAGGTCGTCGGTGCGCCGCTGGCCGAGGGCTTGCTGTCGCTGATGAACTGGCAGGGCGTCTTTCTGGTCTTCGCCGCCATAGCGATGACGATGATCCTGTTCATCCCCATGCTTGGCAAAGGCAAACCCGCCTCGCCTTCCGAACTGGAAGAAAGCCTCGGCAGCGTGCTGAAACGCGCCTTCCGCGACCCGTCCTATCTTATGATCTTCGCAGGCTTCTTTTCCTGCGGCTATCAGCTTGCCTTCATCACCGCCCACTTCCCGGCCATGGTGACAGAGATGTGCAGCCCCATCGCGCCGGGCAGCCTGCTGGCCAATCTGGGCATCACCACGACATCCGCGCTTGGGGCATGGGCGATTGCGGTGATCGGGGCGGCGAATATCGGCGGCTCGATCTTCGCGGGATGGCTGGGCAAACGCTATACCAAGAAATACCTGCTGGCCGGCATTTATACCCTGCGCACGATTGCAGCGGCGGCCTTCATCCTGACCCCGATCACGCCCGGCACGGTGCTGCTGTTCAGTGTCGTCATGGGCGCGCTGTGGCTTGCCACAGTGCCGCTGACCTCTGGCCTTGTCGCCTATATGTATGGGCTGCGTTATATGGGCACGCTTTACGGCTTTGTCTTCCTGTCGCACCAGCTTGGGTCGTTCCTTGGCGTCTGGCTGGGCGGGACGATGTATGACCAATTCGGCGATTACACCTATGTCTGGTGGATCGGCGTGGGCGTCGGCGCGTTTTCAGCCCTCATCCATCTGCCGATCAAAGAGGCGCCGACGCGCCTGCCAGCAGCGGCCTGACGCGCCTGCTGCGACAAGAGGCATTCGCCGCGCATCTTCTCGCTGCGCGGCGTCCGGGACAGGCTTAGCCGCCTGCCGGTTCCTTCCACTCGATCGTCATCTGGGTTTGTGTCACTTGCGCCGCCAGTTTGCCGTCAAGGCGGGTGACGGCGATCTGCCAGATCTGTGTCGTGTTGCCGATATGTATCGGGGTGACGGTCGCGCGGGCGACGTCGCCGATGCGGATCGGACGCAGGAAATTCACCTTCGATTCGAGCGTCACGGTGTTCTGGCCCGGATTCAGGTTGATCGACGATGCGGTGCCGCCGGCATTGTCTGTCAGGCCTAGGATCGCGCCGCCATGCATCACACCATTCCGGTTCGACAGTGCCTCCGTCACCGGAAGCTCCATCACCACGCGGCGCGGCGTCGCCTCGATCAGCGCGATTCCAAGATAGCGTGCAAACTCTGGCTGATGTCTCGCGACCTGCCCGGCCAGATCCTGATCTTCTGCATCCTGCGTCATGTCGTCCCCGCTTAGGCTTTGCGGGCAGATCATCCGGCGGCAGCCCGGAAATGACAAGACGCCCCCTCGCCAAGATCGGAAGGCAACGCTAAGCAGGCCGGATGACAAGCGACAGCCCCGAACCACAGACGCGCACCGGGCAGGGTTTTGTTTACGCACCGCCCCCGGACCCGCCCGTCATCTTGCACCACGATCATGAGATCCTCGTCGTGGACAAACAATCCGGCCTGCTGTCCGTGCCGGGACGGGGCGAGGATAAGGCCGATTGCCTGATAAGCCGGCTTCGCGGGGCCTTCCCGACGGTGCTGCTTGTCCATCGGCTGGATCTGGACACATCGGGCGTGATGGTGTTCGCGCTGACGCCACATGCACAGCGCCACCTGTCAAAGCAGTTCGAAGAGCGGCGGACCAAGAAAACCTATCTCGCCCGCGTTGCCGGCCGCGTCACGGAAAACACCGGCACCGTCGATCTGCCGCTGACGGTCGACTGGCCGAACCGACCGCGCCAGAAGGTGGACTTCGACAGCGGACGGCCCGCAACAACGGACTGGCGCGTGGTCAGGGCCAGCGATGACGAAACCCGCATACGCCTGATGCCGCTGACCGGGCGCAGCCATCAGTTGCGCGTCCACATGGCCGAGACCGGCCATCCGATCCTTGGCGATCCGCTTTATGCGACAGGCGCGGCGTCGGGCTATCCCCGGCTTATGCTTCATGCGGAATCGCTGCGCTTCAAGCATCCCGAAACCGGCGTCCAGATGACGTTTTCGGCCAAGGCTCCGTTCTGATCTGAACGCTTGTCGGTGCGCGGAACTGCGTAGATAGTAGGCAGAACAGCGACCACTTGAAGGCAGCAATGTTTCTTTCCGTATTCGACCTGTTCAAGATCGGGATCGGGCCCTCCAGCTCTCATACGATGGGACCGATGACCGGGGCGGCGATGTTTCTGGATGCGGTCGCCGCGCTGCCCGAACCTCCCGACAGGATCAGCGCCAGCCTGCACGGTTCGCTGGCCTTTACCGGCGTCGGGCACGCATCCGATCGCGCCGTGATCCTTGGTCTGGCCGGCGAACGTCCCGAAACCGTCGATCCCGAGCGGATGGAGGCGATCACCGCAAAGGTTCGCGCCAGCGGCCGCGTCACCCCTCCGGGTCATGCGGGTTTCGACTTCGTGCCAGATCGCGATCTTGTCCTCGACCGCAAGGTGACGCTGCCGGGACACCCGAACGGGATGATTTTCTGCGCGCATGACGCCACGGGAATCCGGCTGCGCAAAGTCTATTATTCGATCGGCGGCGGGTTCGTCGTCGCCGAAGAGGATATGAACGAAATCGCCAAGCTTGCGCCGATTGCCAATCATGACCCCGTTCCCTACCCCTTCACCACCGCCGCCGAGATGCTTCGCATGGCCGCCGAAAGCGGGCTTTCGATCGCCGAGATGAAGCGCCGGAACGAGACGGTTTTCATTTCGCCCGCCGAACTGGATGCAAGATTGGACGAAGTCGCCGCCGTGATGCACGGTTGTATCGACCGCGGGCTGTCGCAGGACGGCACCCTGCCCGGCGGTCTGAAGGTGGCGCGGCGGGCGCGCATGCTGCATGACAAGCTGGTCGAAGACAGCCGCCGCAGCCTGCCAAACCCCCTGCTGGCCAATGACTGGCTGGCCGTCTTCGCCATGGCCGTGAACGAGGAAAATGCCGCAGGCGGTCGTGTTGTGACCGCCCCGACGAATGGCGCTGCGGGTGTTATACCGGCGGTGCTGCGATACATCCGCGACATTCATCCCGCGACCGCTGCGGGCGAAAGCGGTGAAAGCGGGCATCGCTGCTTTCTTCTGACCGCCGCCGCGATCGGCGGGATCATCAAGCACAACGCCTCTATTTCCGGGGCAGAGGTCGGATGCCAGGGCGAGATCGGCTCGGCCTCGGCGATGGCGGCGGCGGGGCTGGCAGCGGTCATGGGCGGCACGCCAGAGCAAATTGAAAACGCAGCCGAAATCGCGCTGGAACATCACCTTGGCATGACCTGCGACCCTATCGGCGGTCTGGTGCAGGTTCCCTGCATCGAACGCAACGCCTTCGGCGCGGTCAAGGCCGTAACGGCGGCATCCATGGCCTGCAAATCCGATGGCCGCCATTTCGTGCCGCTTGATGCCTGCATCAGCACGATGCGCCAGACCGGCATCGACATGAGCGAGAAATACAAGGAAACCAGCCTTGGCGGTCTGGCGGTCAGCCTTCCCGAATGCTGATTGGTCCTAAAGCAGGCGTTTGCACAGCCATGTCGCGGCCGGGTCAGTGCATTCCTGCCCTGCATAGGCGAAAAGCGCGACGAAGATGATACCGATGAAGAAGGCCAGCAGGTGGATCGTCATGAAGAACCGGATCTTGCCGGTATAGATATGCGGCGCGCCGGGGATTTTCGGACGCGCGAGCTCCCCTGTCAGCGACATGTAAGCGAAAAAACCGAACAGGATGCAGACGATGAAACTCGCCCAAGAAATGAACATCACCTGAAACACATCCGCACTGGCGGAGGCGAACAGAAACTTCGCAGCCGACACGGTGACCGCGATAATCGCCGATGACAGCGTCAGCACCTGCTTGATAAGATCCGCCGCGAAATCGAATGATTTCCGTTCTTCCTCCAGCATCGCCATCGCCCTAGCAGAACGGGAAGAAACCGGGGCAAAGGAGACTGAACGCCTTTGCGATGATGCTTTTGCCGATGACCTTTTCATCACCGCTGGCCTTCTGCAGCCTGGCGATTTCCTGCCCGAGACGTCTGCTGTTCTCGCGAAACTCCGCAAGGCGCGATTCCTCGGCGGTCAGCGCCTGCCGGAACCCATCGGCCACCCGGGTATGCAGAATATCGGCCGCCTCTGATGAAAGTCTGAAGTCCGAAAGCTGCGCCAGAACCACATCGAGGAACTGTTCATATCCCTCGCCGCCAGACATCTGCATTGCTGTCGCCGCCATCGCACCCTCCGCAAACAGTTCAGTTTATTAAACATCCTTAATCGTTTCAGATCAATAGGTTTAGCGCTCTCAGGGCCAAGCGAGGGGTTAACGACCCTGGATTTCCACACCTCGTTCATGCCGCGATGGGTGACGTCACCCCGGCGCAACACCGCGCAAAGACCTTCAGCGCCTTGCCAAACGCCGGGACCGGTCCCTGAAATCGCCCCGTCATGTCCGCGGCCGCACTGCCGGATCGCTTGACTTTCAGCACCCCCGGCACCATTCACCCAGTGCAGACTAGCCCGAAGGACGGATCATGGTTGCCAAGGCCAAAAACAACGACAGCATCTGGGAAACGGTCAAGACCGTCATCTCGGCGCTGATCATCGCGGGCATTTTCCGCACGCTGTTCTTTCAGCCCTTCTGGATTCCATCGGGCAGCATGAAAGACACGTTGCTGATCGGCGACTTTCTGTTCGTCAACAAGATGGCCTATGGTTATGCCGCCGTCTCCTGCCCGTTTTCGATGTGTCCGATCTCGGGACGTCTGCTCGGCTCTGACCCAGAGCGTGGCGATGTAGTCGTTTTCCGGCACCCGACGCGGGGCGTCGATTTCATCAAGCGCGTGATCGGGCTTCCCGGCGACCGGATTCAGATGGTGGACGGCAAGCTCATCATCAATGGCGAGCCGGTGAAATACGAACAGCAGCCCGATTTCGTCGAACCGAAGCTGCCGCAGGGCGGGCAGGAACTGGTGCCGCGCTGCGCCAATGATCCGGTGCCGGAAGGCGGCGATTGCATCAAGCTGCGCTATACTGAAACGCTGCCGAACGGCGTCAGCCATGACGTATTGGATATCAGCCCGGACTGGATCGCCGATAACACGCCCGTCTTCACCGTCCCGGAAGGCCAGTATTTCTTCATGGGTGACAATCGGGACAATTCCGAAGATTCGCGCTTCCCGGTCGCCACAGGCGGTCTGGGTTTCGTGCCGGCGGAATACCTGATCGGGCGCGCGGACCGGATCATGTTTTCTTCCGCCGGGAAGTCGCTGCTGTATTTCTGGACATGGCGCGGCGACCGGTTCTTCAAGGCGATCCATTGAAGGTCTCTGGCGAGCTGCGCGATTTCATGGCCCGGCTGGGGCATGACTTCGCGCATCCTGAATTGCTGGTTCGCGCGCTGACCCACGGCTCTGTCGCCTCGCCCACGCGACCGGACAATCAGCGGTTGGAGTTTCTGGGTGATCGCGTCCTGGGCCTTACCATCGCCGAGGCCCTGTTTGAGGCCGACAAGTCCGCGTCCGAGGGACAGCTTGCCCCGCGCTACAATACGCTTGTCCGCGGCGAGACCTGCGCGGAAATCGCGCGCGAACTCAACCTCGGCGCGGTGCTGAAGCTTGGCCGGTCCGAGATGATGTCGGGTGGACGCCGCAAGGAGGCGTTGCTTGCCGACGCGATGGAGGCGGTGCTGGCCGCGATTTATCTCGATGCCGGTTTCGAGACAGCGCGCCGGGTCATCCTGCGCCTCTGGACCGACCGCCTGAACAGCGTTGAAGAAGACGCCCGCGACGCCAAGACAGCGCTGCAGGAATGGGCGCAGGCACAGGGAATGACGCCGCCAACATACGCCGTAACGGGTCGCACGGGGCCGGACCACGCGCCCGAATTTCAGATTACCGTGACGCTTGACGATGGTCGCAACGCGGTTGCGACCGGCAAGGGAACCAAACGCAGCATCGAACAGCTTGCCGCGACCGAGCTGCTCAAGAAACTGGGCTAGATCTATGACCGAAGATTCCGAAACCCGCGCAGGCTTCGTTGCCCTGATTGGCGAGCCGAATGCCGGAAAGTCCACGCTTTTGAACCGAATGGTCGGGGCAAAGGTCTCTATCGTGACGCATAAGGTGCAGACCACCCGAACGCGCATTCGCGGCATCGCGATGGAGGGAGACGCGCAGATCGTCTTCGTTGACACGCCCGGCATCTTCCGCCCGCGACGCCGCCTTGATCGTTCGATGGTCGCCGCCGCCTGGGGCGGTGTGTCTGACGCCGATATCATCGTGCTGCTGATCGAAGCGCAGCGTGGGCTGACCGACGGGGTTCAGACCATACTCGGGCAATTGAAGGAAATCGCCGGCGAACGCCCGGTTGCGTTGGCCATTAACAAGATTGATCGCGTGAAGGCTGAACATCTGCTGGCCCTTTCTGCGCAGGTGAACGAGGCCTACCCGTTCGCCCAGACCTTCATGATCTCTGCAGAAAAGGGTTACGGCTGTGACGATCTGAAAGCATGGCTTGGTGCCGAACTGCCGGCGGGCCCGTGGCTTTACCCCGAAGATCAGATCGCCGATCTGCCGATGCGCATGATCGCAGCCGAGATCACGCGCGAGAAGCTTACCCTGCGGCTGCATGAGGAACTGCCCTATCAGCTGACCGTCGAAACCGAAAGCTGGGAAGACCGCAAGGACGGCTCAGCCAAGATCGACCAGATCATCTATGTCGCCCGCGACGGTCATAAGGGCATCGTCCTGGGCCACAAGGGAGAGGCGATCCGTGCCGTCGGCAAGGCTGCACGAGAGGAGCTGTCGGAATTTCTCGACCGTCCGGTCCATCTGTTCCTGACCGTCAAGGTCCGCGAGAAATGGCTGGACGAGAAAGAGCGCTTTACCGAGATGGGCCTCGATTTCAACGATGGCTGAGGCGCGGCTGGCGGCGCATGTCTGGGTCGGCGCCTATCTGCGTCGTCTTTCGCTGGCGGACATCCCGGCCTATGTGACGCGCCACGGCGACGACACAGCAGGCGCGATCATGGTCAAATGCGCGACGCTGGACGGAAATGCCACATTGTGGCGGCGCGAATGGGACTTCGAAAGCGATACGCGGCCTTGGACACAGATGGACGCCGGAACAGAGCGTGATATCGACCAGATCACCCGTCGAGAAGCCAGCTTCGACCCTGATCTATGGGTGATCGAGATCGAGAGCAGAGATGGGCTTACCCTTCTCGACCAAGACGGGCTGGTCTGATCCACGCTGCCGCAGCAGCGCGTCGGGGCGCTGTCGCAATCATGCGAAGACAGCGGCAAATTTTGTGAGGCGTTTGCCTCCCGCTATCGCGCTTGGACTGGCCACGATCATCGGCATTAAAAAGCCGCCGGAGAACGCTGTCCCCGGCGGCCCGATATTGATCTGGTCAGACTTACTTCGGAAGCTGCGCACCGGCCTGTTCGACCATCTGCGCAAGCTGTCCACAAAGCGCGGCCTCATCAGCGCCTTGAGCGGTCGCGGCATCGGAAAGCGTCTGTTCAACGCCCATTGCGCTGACGGTGCCTTCCTTGCCTTTTTCATAGGCCGCATCGACCGCAGCCTGATCCTGCGCTGCGGGAAGCATTTCCATCATTTTCGTCTGAATCTCGACGGAATCGCCTTCGATATGCCCTTGGGCCACGCAGTATTCCAGAACACCAAGCTGATTCTTGGCGGCCGAAACTGCAGCATCCGGGCTGGGCGCGTCAGTCGCGGGGGCCTGCGCATCCTGCGCGAACGAAACTGTGCCGGCCATGGCCAGCGAAGCGGCGAGAACAACGGTTTTAAACATCTTGTACCCTTTTTTCTCAAAGTGTCGGCATTAAACGCGACCAGACAAGGTTGGTTGCGGCGCCGCAATCTCGCTCTGGCAAATCGGAGGATTTTCGCCGACAAGAAGCGAGCGGATCAGGCACCTCCGCACACCCACTGCCGAAAGTCTGATACAGATGTCAAACCAGGCCCAGCTTGCCGACGCACCGAAAGGCTATCTTTACGCGCTTGGCGCCTATGTGACATGGGGGCTGCTGCCGCTTTACATGAAGGCGCTGGCGCATATTCCGCCGACCGAGATCATCGCCCACCGCGTGATCTGGTCGCTGCCGATTGCCGGTGCCGTGCTGGTTTGGCAGGGCCGCGCTGGCGATGTAGGCGCCGCAATCGCACGACCAAGGCTGCTGGCGATGGCCGCGCTGACCGCAACGCTTATCACGGTGAACTGGCTGATCTATGTCTGGGCAATCGGCAGGGACCACGCGCTAGAGGCAGCGCTTGGTTACTATATCAACCCGCTGTTCTCGGTCTGCATCGGCGCGATTGTCCTTGGCGAAAGGTTGAGCCGGACGCAGTTTGCCGCCGTTCTGCTGGCCGCGCTTGCTGTCGTCATCCTCACCATCGAGGCCGGAAGCCTGCCCGCTGTGGCTGTCGGATTAACCTTTTCATGGGGCCTATACGCGCTGTTCAAACGCAGCCTGCCGCTTGGGCCCAATCAGGGCTTCACGCTGGAAGTCATGCTGCTGACCCTGCCCGCGCTTGCCTATATTGTCTGGCTGGTCGCCAGCGGCAATTCGCATTTCGGCCATAACTGGAAGGACACATTGCTGCTGATCGGCTGCGGGCCGGTGACGGCGATACCGCTGATGTTCTACGCCAATGGCGCAAAGCTTCTGAGGCTGTCGACCATCGGCATCCTGCAATATATCACGCCCACAATGATCTTCCTGATTGCGGTCTGGCTGTTTGGCGAACCGTTCGAGGGCGCGAAGCGCGTCGCCTTCCCGATGATCTGGGTGGCACTGGCGCTCTATTCGTTCACGCTGATCAGCGCGGCGCGCAGTCGTCGCCGCGCAAAGCAGCTCGAAACCAGTTTGCGTCCTGAATAGGTGTCTGCTCAGCTATCGGGCTGACGCAGCGCCTCGATCACCACGAATGCCTGCGCCCAGGGGTGATCGTCGGTCAGCGTGACATGCACGGTCGCGCGATGGCCTTCGGGGGTCATCTTCGCCAGACGTTCGGCGGCCCAGCCTGTCAGATGCATGACCGGCTGGCCGGTCCGAAGATTGCTGACAGCCATATCCTTCCAGCTTATCCCCATGGCAAGCCCGGTGCCGAGAGCCTTCGAACATGCCTCCTTGGCGGCCCATCGTTTCGCGAGTGTCCCGGCCTCGTCCTTGCGCCGCGCTGCCTTGGCCAGTTCGACGGGCGTAAAGACACGCTTGCGGAAGCGGTCGCCGTGGCGGTTCAAAACGCCCTGTATCCGTTCGATATTGGCCAGATCGGTCCCGATGCCGAGGATCATTCTGCCGTGACCTTCGCGGTTATTTCGCCGGTCGATTGATTGATCGTGACCGACAGCAGCGCCCTGTCAGCGCCGCCGGTCGAAGCTTCGTAGGTTTCGACCGGCAAGCTCAGCGTCAGCCCATCCACTTCGTCATAGCGCGCGCTGCGGCCGCTGAAATCGATGTTGAGAAAGCCCGACGGCCAGCCGCCGTCAGAGCGTCCGTCGAGAGAAATCACCCGGCACTGCCGCCCGCCGATTTCATCAAGCGGCGGCGACAGGATCATCAGGTGAACGGCAGCCGCAGCCGGTTCCACCGTGTCCAGAACGGCGATGCGGACGCGACCTTCAGCGTAAGTGGCGGTGTGATCCTCCCAAGGCTCTGCGATATTCCGGGCAGAGGTCCACTCGCCGCATTCCCCGACGGATTGGGCCGCGACCGGCATTGCGGCCAGTGTAAGAACCGTGGCCAGACCGGCAAGCCCCGCATGCGCGCGCGCCGTCATGCCCGCGCCTCATCCATGCGGCGGCGCATCTCTTGGATTGCAGCGGGCAAGCCAGTGAAAACCGAATCGGCGATCAGGAAATGGCCGATATTCAGCTCCATGATCTCGGGGATGGCGGCGATCGGGCCGACCGTGTCGAAAGTCAGGCCGTGGCCGGCATGAACCTCCAGCCCCAGGCTCGCGGCAAGGGCGGCACCCTCTTGCAGGCCCTTCAGTTCTTCGTCGCGCTCGGCCAGGTGGCCTTCGGTATCGAAGTCGCAATAGGCGCCGGTATGCAGTTCGACCACCGCCGCACCGATCCGGGCGGCGGCGCGGATCTGCGCCGGCTGATGACCGATGAACAGCGACACGCGGCAGCCGGCATCGCGCAGCGGTGTGATATAGTGACCAAGCGCGATGTCATTTCCGGCCACGTCCAGCCCCCCCTCGGTCGTCCGCTCCTCGCGCTTTTCGGGGACAAGGCATATCGCATGCGGCTTGTGCCGTAACGCGATCGTCTGCATTTCCGCCGTCGCCGCCATTTCCAGATTCAGCGGCAGGCGCAGCCCATCCATAAGCGCGTCGATGTCGCGATCCGTGATGTGGCGGCGATCCTCTCGCAGATGCGCGGTGATGCCATCGGCCCCGGCTTCTTCCGCCAGCAGGGCGGCCCGCAGAGGATCGGGCCAAGGCGTGCCGCGCGCGTTTCGGATTGTCGCAACATGATCGATATTGACACCAAGCCTCAACATTTCGGGCACACTCCTTCGGGTCATGGCTGGATCGGCACGGGCGCAGATGAAAGCTGCGTGGCCTTGATCCACCAGCCTTCATATTCCGTGCCAAGCCGGTAGGCCGCAAGGCCTGCTGCGGCTGCATCACCGAATATTCCGAAGCATGTCGCGCCAGAGCCTGACATCCGCGCAAGCAATGCGCCCTCCGCCTCAAGCGCCTGAATTACGCTGGAAATTTGCGGGCAAAGCGCGGCAGCAACGGGCTGCAGATCGTTCCGGCAGGTGCCCAGATAGTCAAGCAGACCGGGACGGTCAAAGCTATCTGGCATGGGTGGAAGCGGGCTGTTGGTCTTGTTCGTCAATGCCCTGAACACGTCTGGTGTCGATATGCCAACGCCGGGATTGACCAGCACCAGATGAAGGTCCGGCAGGCCTTGCAGCGGCGTCAACTGCTCGCCCACGCCGCCCATCCGCGCGGGGCGCGACGCAAGGCAGACCGGCACATCCGCCCCGAGCCTTTCTGGATGACGTGGCATTCCTGCGCCCATCCGCGCCAGACCGCGCAGCACGGCCGCCGCATCCGCCGAGCCACCGCCGATGCCAGACGCCACGGGCAGGTTCTTGACCAGCGTGATCGCGACATCCCGCCCCGCCAGCCGTGCCGCATCGAGGCACAGATTGTCCTGTTCCGAAAGCCCGGCGGCAAACGGACCTTCAATCTTCAGCGAAAGCGGGCCGGGCGACAATCTGACGACATCGCCTGCCCCGGCGAAAACAACCAGCGAATCCAGTAAATGGTGCCCGTCAGGCCGTTGGCCTGTGACATGAAGCGCAAGGTTCAGCTTGGCCGGTGCCGGTTCCGTGACGATCATTCGGCGGGCGGCACAGCGTCGGTGCCGTCGTCGCCCTCATCGGTCGGTTCCGGCGCGGGCGGGGGCAGCAGCTTGCCACCGTTTTCGGCCTCCTCGGCCAGCACGGCGTCCAGTCCGCGTTCCAGCTTGCTGCGGATGCGCCAGGACTCCTCCTCTGTTTCGGGCTTGAAGCTCAGCGCCCGCATCCACTGGATTTCGGCCTCGCGTTTGCGCCCGACCATCCAGTAGATATCGCCAAGATGGTCGTTGACCAGCGGATCGCTTGCCATCGCCGCGACCGCCCTTTCCTGCGGGGCGACCGCTTCGTCGTACCGGCCAAGCCGATAAAAGACCCAGCCCAGCGAGTCGAGGATATAGCCGTCGTCGGGCGACAGATCGACGGCGCGCTGGATGAGGCGCAGCGCCTCGTCCAGATTCTCGCCACGATCGACATAGGAATAGCCAAGATAGTTCAGCATCTGCGGGTTGTCGGGCTGGATTTCCAGCGCCGCCTTCAGATCCGCCTCGGCCTTGTCGAACTGTCCGTCGCGCTCATGCGCGATGCCGCGCGCATATAGCGGGAACCACAGCGCGTCCTTGTCGGCCGGGTCGGTGTGTTCGATCGCACGGTCATATGACACGATCGCCTCGGCCCATTGATCCTGCTGCCGCTGAAGATCGCCAAGCGCCATCCATGCCGCCGCCATTTCCGGCTTGGCCTCGGTCAGCGCAATCGCCGCGCTCATTGCTTCGTCCGAGCGTTCGGCACGGGCGAGGGCGTCGATCCGCGCAAGTTCCGACATCGGGCGCATCTGGCCGCTGTCACGCAACGTGTTGAACTCGCTTTCCGCGGCATCGAACTGACCAGCCGCCTGAAGCATCTGCGCAACCATCAGCCGCGCATCGGCCATGTCAAGCGACAAATAGCTGGCCAGCCGCGCGTGAACGAGGCTGAGCGGCGTCGGATCAACATCGTTGGAAAGCAGCGTCGCGAAGGTCAGAAAAGCCTGCGCAATACCGTCGCGCGGGTCCTTGATCACGTCGAAAGCGACAGGCTCGCCCGCTTCAAGTTGCGCTTTCAGGGCCGAGGCCGCATCATCGACACCATCAAGCTGCACGGATTCGAGCACCTTGATCGCGTCGTCACGCCGGTCAAGCTGGGAAAGCACCTGCGCCTCGAATATGGCACCGACGATGCTGCGCTGCTGATCGCCGGAAGCCAGAAGGTCTGCCGCGCCCTCGAAATCCCCGACGAGCGCCTTGGACAGCGCCCTGTGATAGCCGACCAGACCCCCGACGCCGGGAATCTTTGCGGTTTCCAGAAACGCTTCGTCAGCATCTGCGGCCCGTCCCGCACCCAGAAGCGCCCACGCGCGCATGATCCCGTCAAGCAGGCGGCGTTCGCCATCGCCCCCATTCCGCGAGGCGTCGATCATGACCAGCAAAGCATCCCAATCCTGTGCCTTCGCAAGCTTCGCGCGCTCGATCAGGCCGGCAATCGCCGATGGTGAAACCGCGGAATCCGCCGCGAACATCTTGTCCGCCATCGCAATCGCCTGGTCGACCTGACCAGCGGCGACCAGAGACACCAGCGTACTGTCATTCAGGAAAGGCGAAGTCGGGTCCTGCTTCAGCGCCTTGATGTAATAGTCCGCCGCCGCCGCGAAATTGCTATCCGTCGCGGCGACACGACCGGCCAGATATGGGCCGGCCAGACCCTTCGTCAGCGGCGCTTCCCCCGTGTCGTCGGCACTCTGCGCTGCGGCGTCGGGTGCATCCGCTACCGGAGCAGAGGGCTGGGCGGGTGGCGTCTGGGGCGCGCTATCGCCGCCCCGCTGCGGGCGCGGCGGCGGGGGCGCGGCGTCCTGCGCAACCGCCGGAAGGGCGGGCGGAAAGGCGATCAGGGCGGCAAGCGCGAAAGAGTGCAGAAGCTTCATCAACAGGTCCCGATTTCCGGTGTCGGGCCGACCCTAGCCGTGCGGCTGGGCACACGCAACGCCACCCCCTTCGCTGACCGGACGCTCCCGATCACATATTCGGGTAATTCGGCCCGTCACCGCCCTGCGGGGTTGTCCAGACGATGTTCTGGCTGGGGTCCTTGATGTCGCAGGTCTTGCAGTGGACGCAGTTCTGGAAGTTGATCTGGAAGCGCGGCTGGCCGCCTTCCTCGATAACCTCGTAGACGCCGGCCGGGCAATAACGCTGCGCCGGTTCGGCATATTGCGGCAGGTTCACGTCAATCGGGATCGACGGATCTTTGAGCTTCAGATGGCAGGGCTGGGCCTCTTCATGGTTGGTGAAGCTGAAGCTGACATTGGTGAGCCGGTCGAAGCTCAGCTTGCCGTCGGGGCGCGGATAGTCGATGGGCTGGAAATCCGCCGCCTTGCCGGTCGCTTCGGCATCCGTCTTGCCGTGCTTCCACGTCCCCAGTGGGTTCCAGCCGGTCAGGTTCGCCACCCACATGTCGAAACCGCCAAGCGCCAGCGACGCCCACAGGCCCATTTTCGACCAGAGCGGTTTGACGTTGCGCACCGGCTTCAGATCCTTGGCGATGGGGCCAGACCGCAGATCGTCTTCATAGGCGGTCAGCTCATCGCCCTCGCGGCCCTCGGCAATGGCCGCCGCCGCCGCATTGGCCGCCGCGATCCCCGAGAGCATCGCGTTATGATTGCCCTTGATGCGCGGCACATTGACCAGCCCGGCCGAACAGCCAAGCAGCGCACCGCCCGGAAAAGTCAGCTTCGGGATCGACTGCCAGCCGCCTTCGGAGATCGCGCGGGCGCCGTAAGCCACGCGCTTGCCGCCCTCCAGCAGCTCGGCGACCATCGGGTGATGCTTGAAGCGCTGGAACTCCATGTAAGGGTAAAGATGCGGATTGGCATAGTTCAGGTGGACGACGAATCCCACCAGAACCTGATTGTTTTCAAAATGATAGATGAAACTGCCGCCGCCTGCATTCTTGCCGAGCGGCCAGCCCATCGTGTGGGTCACGGTCCCGGCCTTGAATTTGGCCGGGTCGATTTCCCAGATCTCTTTCATGCCGAGGCCGAATTTCTGCGGCTCGTGCCCGTCCGAAAGGTTGTATTTCGCCATCACCTCTTTTGACAGCGATCCGCGAACGCCCTCGGCCAGCAGCACGTATTTGCCGCGCAGCTCCATCCCCGGCTCGTATTGCGGGCCGGGCGTGCCGTCGGCGTTCAACCCCATCTCGCCCGCGATCACACCGGCCACGCGATCACCATCCATTACAAGCGCGGAACAGGCCATGCCGGGGAATACCTCGACGCCCATCGCCTCGGCCTGTTCGGCCATCCAGCGCGTCACATTGCCCATGCTGACGATGTATTTGCCGTGGTTCGACATCAGGGGCGGCATCGGCCAGTTCGGGACGCGCATCTGCCCGCCCTCGCCAAGAATATAGAAATTATCCTCGGTCACTTCCTGCGTGATCGGCGCGCCTTTTTCCCGCCAATCCGGGATCAGCGCATCAAGACCAGAGGTGTCCAGCACCGCCCCCGACAGGATATGCGCCCCGATTTCCGATCCCTTTTCCAGCACCACGACGTTCAGGTCTTCGTCGATCTGTTTCAGGCGGATCGCCGCTGAAAGACCGGCAGGCCCGCCCCCCACGATCACCACGTCGAAATCCATCGCCTCACGTTCGATGACACTTTCCTGATCGCTCATGGCTGGCCCTCCTGCTCGCAACTATTTGACATGTCCTAAACTCTCGCAGGCCCGCAGGCAAATGTTACGCGGCGATTCAGGCCTATGTTAACGCAAACTGCGCAAACTTCGTGCCAGCATCCCGACCGGAATCAGCCAAGATTCAGCGATCCGCTGCCGGTCGCGCGCGTAAGACTTGCATTATGGGTACGGATCAGGGAACGCTTGCGGCAACGGAATCATGCCCCTGCCATTCAATTGGCGGGGGCTTTGTCCAAACCGATTGCGCGGACAGGCCGCGCCCAGTGACGCAAGACAGGAAGAACGATGGAAAAGATCCCGATGACCCGCGCCGGCTATGAACAGCTTGATGCAGAGCTGCGCGATCTCAAGGGGAAGGAACGTCCCGCCATCATCGCGGCAATCGCCGAGGCCCGCGCGCATGGTGACTTGTCCGAGAATGCGGAATATCACTCGGCCCGCGAGAAGCAGAGCTTCATCGAGGGGCGCATCAGCGAACTTGAGGCCGTGCTTTCACGGTCGGAGGTTATCGACCCCGCAAAGCTGTCGGGCGGGATCAAGTTCGGCGCGACCGTCGAATTGCTGGACGAGGATACGGACGAAGAAAAGACCTATCAGATTGTCGGCGAACACGAAGCCAGCCTTGAGAAGGGACTGCTGAACCTGCGATCACCGCTCGCGCGGTCGCTGATCGGCAAGGAAGAGGGCGATATCGTCGAGGTGCAGACCCCCGGCGGCCTGAAAACCTACGAAATCCTCTCGGTCCGATTCGTCTGATGCCAGATTGGCCTCAAACCGGGCGGCACGCGAACCGGGCGCTGGTGATCGGCGCGGGACTGACAGCGCTTTGGGTGCTGATGCTGCTGGTGTTCTGGCTGACCTCTGGCGGCGCGACGACAGGGCCGGCACGCTGGGTTTCGGTCGTGGCAGCACTGATGCCGCTGGCGCTGATCTGGCTGGCGGTCAGCCTCGCCCGTGCAATCGACACCCTGCGCGAAGAAGCTGACACGCTGCGCGCGACCCTGGAACGCGAGCGTGCGGCAACCGACAGGCCGCGCAACCAAGGCGCGTTCCCGGCGCCGTCCACGCAGACCGCGCGCCCTGTCACGCAGGTGCAGCGCGCCGCGGCGGCAGCCGCGGCGCGAATTCCGGGCCGCGTTCAACCCGGCGGATCAACCGCGCCGGGCGATCCGCGGCAGACGAGCCTTGGCTTCGATACGCCTGATCCGGTCGAGCTGCCGACCGAGGTGACGATCCGCGCGCTGAACTTTCCCGATGGACCGGACGATCAGGATGCCATCGCGGCCCTGCGCGAAGCCTTGCGCGACCCCGATCAGGCGCGCCTTATCCGAAGCGCACAGGATGTGATAACCCTGCTGGCGGATCGCGGCATCATCACCGATGATCTCGACCCCGAAACGACCGAAATCGCTGCCTGGCGCCGTTTCGCTGACGGGCAGCGCGGTCACGCCGTCAGCGGCGTCGGCGCGGTGCGCGACCCGGACATGCTGGAGGCCGCGACCGCCGCGATGCGCGGCGACGAGGTTTTTCGTGACGCTGTTCATCATTTTCTGCGGTTGTTCGACCGCAGTGTGACCGAGCTCATGCCACGTCTCAGCGATGACGAGATCCTGTGGCTGGCGGAAACCCGTTCGGCAAGGGCCTTCATGCTGCTTGCCCGCGCGGCCGGGCTGTTCGGGCAGCAAGAACCGCCGGTCACCTGATCCGATCCGGCATCCGGACGCCGGCGAAATCGGTGCAAGGCCGATCAATCCGTCCTTGCACCGGCCAGCCGCGCGGCTAAGTTGGGCGCGAAATCCGCAGGCCCGTAACCATGACCAAAGCCCCGAATGCCCCGTCGCGCAGGGCAGCCGCGCTGGAAGCCTCTCGCGCCCGCGCCCTGTCCCGCAAGCCGTTCCAGAGCATGATCCACGGCGCGACGCAGTCGCTGCCCTTCCTGCTGGTCATGGTGCCTTTCGGCATGCTGTTCGGCGTCGTCGCGACTGCGGCGGGCTTTGATCTGGCGCAGGTGATGGGGTTCACCGTTCTGGTGCTGGCCGGGGCCTCGCAATTCACGGCCGTCCAGCTACTGAGCGATCACGCGCCGATATGGCTGGTCATCCTCTCATCCCTTGCGGTCAATCTGCGCATGGCGATGTATTCCGCTTCACTGGTGCCGTGGCTTGGCGGGGCATCGCAACCCGCGCGCGCGGCCGTTGCCTATTCACTGATCGACCAGACCTATGCGCTGTCCATCGACTATTTCCAGAACACCCCGAAGCTGAGCTTTGCGCAGCGGCTTGGCTATTTCGCGGGTGCCGCCGTGGTGATGTGCGGGGCGTGGATGGTGTTTTCCTTCATTGGCGCAACAGTGGGTCGTGCGATCCCTGAAAGCGTGCCGCTGGATTTCGCGGTCCCGATCACCTTTCTGGCCATGATCGCGCCCGCATTGCGCAGCCTTCCCCATGCAGCGGCGGCGACGGTTGCGGTGATCGTATCGCTGCTGCTTGCGGGATTGCCTGCCGGCGTCGGGCCGATGATCGCGGCTGTCCTTGCCATGCTGACCGGTGCGGCAACCGAGACATGGATCGTGCGCAGACACGGAGGCCGGGCATGACTTACAGCAGTGCGGAAATCTGGTTCACGATCATCGTGCTGGGGCTGGGGACATTCCTGCTTCGCTACAGCTTCCTGGGCGCGATCGGCAATCGCCAGATGCCGGAATGGTTCCTGCGGATGCTGCGCTATACCGCCGTAGCCGTGCTGCCCGCACTTGCCGCGCCACTGGTGCTGTGGCCCGCGGCCACCCACGGGCAACCCGATCCGGCGCGGCTGGCGGCAGCGGCCGCAACGGTGGTTGCCGGAACTGCCACGCGAAACACGCTGGCCGCCATCCTTGCGGGGGCGGCCACGCTGCTTATCGGGCTTTATCTGTCATAGGCGTGTATCGTGCCGTCCTTCATCCGCAGAAGGTCGCCATGCACCAATCGGGGATCGTTGTCCCGATACTCGGTTGATTGCACGCCCGGAAGGGTCAGGAACCAGCTTCGCATCCGTATCGGGCTGAACCCGCCCGGCGCACCCTGAAAACCGGGAACCTGCCGCAGAACCGCCGTCGTCGCGTTCGCGCAGAATGCCTTATTGGCAGGGCCATTCGCCTCGGCCGCGCGTATCGCTGCATCTGCGACCGCCCGCGTAACAGGCACGGTGTCGACAGTAACGTAATACCGCTCTCCCGGCAGATCGCGCGCGTGATAGTCGATATAGACGTTCCGCATCTGCGGGGTGATGCCATACAGGACGTCATGCCGTTCTGGCGCGCGCGGATGTTCGAAGCTGCCGGCAGGATCGAAGATGATCTGCTGGCTGCCGTTGATCAGAAGCGCAGAATGTCCGCCTTCGCCGCGCGGAATACCGATGACTGTCATCAGCGAGATCGACGGCTGCTCGTTCGAGGTATAGCGCGCGGCGCGGACCGCCTCGTCACTGGCCCATTTGTTATCGGCGCCGCAGGCCGCAAGAAACAGCGGCAGCGCCAGCGCAATCAGGATACGGCGCAGCATCAGGAATTCGTCAGCGCCATGAAGATCAGAACCGCGCCTGACAGGATGCACACCCAGGTTGCGAGGCGCACGAAACCGGCAAAGGTCTTTTCATGGTCCCGGACATCCATGCTTCCATGCACGTGTTCGCCGGTGGCGTGGGCGTGCTCGGTCGCAACATGCGGGTGATCGGTTGTTTTCTGTTCGGCCATCGCCTGTCCCTCGGAACGGTTCGTTTCCGACTTGCATATCCGATTGGCAGGGCGCTGTCACCCGGCGCTTCGCCACAAGTGGCCACCATCGGGATCGACGCCCGCCGGCACGATCCGCCCGCGAATCGAGAGGTAATTCAGATGCGCCACGGCCTCGACCAAAGCCAATCCGAATTCTCCGGGGCCGATCGGGCGCCGGAACAGCGCCGGGAAACACCCGACTGCGGTTTGCGGCGCCTGTTTCAGCAGCTCCTCCATCCGGCCAAGCGCCGAGAGGTGATTCTCGTTCATCTGGCTCAGCCGCAGGGGCAGACCTGTGAAGGGAAGCTTGTGTCCCGGCAGAACAAGGTGGCGATCTTCGGCCATGTCGGCGAAACGCGCGCAGCTTTCCAGCCATTCACCGACCGGATCGGCACCCGGCTCTGTCGGATAGACGCCCAGATTGGGTGAAATGCCGGGCAGCAACTGGTCGCCCCCGATCACCAGATCGTCGTCGAGCGACCAGAATGTCGCATGCTCGGGTGCGTGGCCATTGCCCATCGCGACCAGCCATCGCCGCCCGCCGATATCGACGATCTGCCCTTCCGTCAGGCGGGTGAAGCCCGGCGGAAACGGATGCACCATATCCGCAAAGTTGAAAGGCCGTTCGGTCGCGCGCGCAGCCAGCAGGTCGGCCGGCATCCCCGCCGCGCGCCAGAAGGCAATGGCTTCGGGGACCGGCGCAGGCTGAAAATCCAGCACCAGCATCCGGGCTGTCAGCCATGCCGTACGCGTCGTCCAGAATTCGGCCCCGCGTTCCATGAACCAGCCCGCAAGACCCAGATGATCGGGATGATGATGGGTCGCGATCACGCGCCTGACGGGTTTACCGCCAAGCGGGCCGTCCAGAAGCATCTGCCAGATCGCACGCCCCTTGCCGCTGTCGAAGCCTGTGTCGATCAGCGTCCATGCATCGCCGTCATCCAGCGCGTAGACATTGACGTGATCGAGCTTCATCGGCAGCGGCAGCCGCATCCACAAGACGCCCGGCGCGATCTCGGTCGCGTTTCCAGGCGCCGGGGCATCGACCCAGGGATGGCGGATGCCGGGGGGCGTGCCGTCAGGCAAGGCCAAGCGCCCCATCGCTCAGCATGTTCAGGTCTTCGACGCCAGCTTCCAGCTCTGCCAGATCGGCGGCATTGCGCGGCAGAATGCGGTGAATGAATATCCGGCACAGAGCCTTCTCGTCCTCGCCGCCCGCATCTGCGGCGCGGAGATGGTAATAGGCACCAAGCACCCGCGCGAAGGCCGAGAGATACGGAACCGCGCCGGCGAAACGATCCTGCATGTCCATTTCCGCTAACTTCGCGGTCGATTCGGAAAGGGTTTGCGCGGCTGTCCAGACAGCTTCGGAACAGTTCGGGATCGCCGCGCTGATCTTGCGCGCCTCGTCCTGGATTTCGTCCAGAAGCGCCTGTGCTGCCGCGCCGCCATCCATCATCTTGCGCCCGACAAGGTCCATCGCCTGAATGCCGTTCGTGCCTTCGTAAATCGGCGTGATGCGCACATCCCTCAGATACTGCGACGCCCCGGTTTCCTCGATATAGCCCATTCCGCCGTGAACCTGCACGGCGGTATCGGCGACGCGACAGCCCACATCCGTGCCGTAAGTCTTCGCTATCGGCGTCAGAAGCGCGGCGCGTGCGCCCCAGTCCTCGTCGCCGGTCGCCTCGGCCAGATCAAGGGCGGTCGCGCAGGCCAGGCAGATCGCACGCGCGGCAAAGACCTCGGCGCGGGACGTGGCAAGCATCCGGCGCACATCGGCATGGCGAATGATCGGGCCGAACTGCTCGCGCTCGGCAGCATAGGCGACCGCTTTCTGAAGCGCCGCCTCGGCCACGCCGACGCCCTGCACACCGACGCCGAGCCGGGCTGCATTCATCATCGTGAACATCGCGGCCATGCCACCATGTTCCTGGCCGATCAGCCAGCCGGTCGCACCTTCATAGCTCATCACGCAGGTCGGGCTGCCGTGAATACCCATCTTATGCTCAAGCGAGACGACCTTCAGGCTGTTCGCCGTGCCGGGCTTGCCATCCGCGTCAGGCAGGTATTTCGGCACCATGAACAGGCTGATCCCCTTTGTGCCTTTGGGTCCGTCGGGCAGCCGCGCCAGCACGGCGTGGCACACGTTTTCGGTCAGATCGCAATCGCCCCAGGTGATGAAGATCTTCTGCCCGGTGATCGCATAGCTGCCGTCGCCGTTAGGTTCTGCCTTCGTCTTCAGCGCGCCCACGTCCGAACCGGCACCCGGCTCGGTCAGGTTCATGGTTCCGCTCCACTCACCCGAGATCAGCTTGGGCAGGTAAAGGGCCTTCATCTCGTCATCGGCGTGGTGTTCCAGTGCCTCGATCTGGCCTTGCGTCAGCAGCGGGTTCAACTGAAGCGCAAGGCAGGCGCCGGCCATGAATTCTGCCACGGCCATGTTCACCGCCTGCGGAAGCCCGGCGCCGCCGAAATCGGGGGCCGCCGAAAGCCCGATCCAGCCGCCCTCTGCAATGGCCTGAAAGCCCTTCTCATAGCCCGGCGACGACCGCAGAACGCCATTCTCCAGCCGCGCCGGGGTCTGATCGCCCGATTCGTTCAGCGGCGCCAGAACCTCTGATGCCATGCGCCCGGCCTCACCCAGGATCGCATCGACCATGTCGGTCGACGCCTCTGCGAATGTTTCCGTCCCGGCGACGGCATCGAAGGGGACAATATTCGCGAGGATGAAACGGATCTGATCGACGGGGGCGCGGTAAGTCATCGGTGTTCCTTGTGCTTTCCCGATCCGCTTGCCGGATGGGGGCGCGACGGCTATGCAAGGTTACGTTTCTGCCAGCTTACTAGGCATATGCCTTGCGGCAACCCGTCCCTGAAAAAACCTTGCGTAACAAACCCGTCTCTCGCCATGCCAGCCAAAACCCGCCTACTCACACCGGACTCGGAGCATATTGCCTATGCTGCCATGATGCTGGCGCAGGGAAAGCTGGTCGCGATCCCGACCGAGACGGTTTACGGGCTTGCCGCCGACGCACGAAATCCGACCGCCGTCGCGGGGATCTATGACGCGAAATCGCGCCCCAGTTTCAACCCGCTGATCGTCCACGCGCCTGATCTGGAAACTGCGGCACAGATCGGTGTGATTGATGGGCAGGCAAAGCGCCTTGCCGAGGCATTCTGGCCAGGCGCGCTGACGCTGGTCGTGCCACTGCGAGAGGGTGCCGGGATTGCGTCGCTTGTTACTGCGGGACTTGGCACCGTCGCGATCAGGGTCCCCGCCCATCAGGTCGCGCAGGATCTGCTGCACGCCTTTGGCGGCGTGGTCGCGGCCCCATCGGCAAATCCGTCAGGGCGAATCAGCCCGACCACCGCCGCGCATGTTCTGGCCGGGCTGGACGGAAAACTGGCGGCTGTTCTGGATGCCGGACCGTCGCCGGTCGGCGTCGAATCGACCATCATCGGATGGCAGGGCGGCCTGCCGACATTGCTGCGCCCCGGCGGCATCCCGGCCGAGGCGATTTCCAACTGCCTTGGCCAGCGGCTGGCAATGCCTGCGGCCAATGTCGATGCGGAACGGCCCGCCGCGCCGGGAATGCTGTCAAGCCACTATGCGCCGCGCGCGAACCTGCGCCTGAACGCCAGAACCGCATCGCCCGACGAATTTCTGATCGGCTTCGGCGCTGTCAGCGGCGAGGCGACCCTGTCGGAATCGGGCGATCTGGTCGAGGCTGCGGCCCGTCTGTTCGACGTGCTGCACATCGCCGATGCGACGGGGCGGCCCATCGCCATCGCACCAATTCCCGATCACGGTATGGGCCGCGCCATCAATGACCGCCTGCGCAGGGCCGCCGCGCCGCGCTGAGCGGTTCCGGGACTGCACACTGTCCGCGCTTGTCAGCAGACAGGCCCGCCGAAACATCGCACGCGCTTCTGATTTGCGCAGATCAGGCCCGCCCTGCTGCGCCGGACAACGACAGGGGATCGACGCCCAGGGATTGCAGGGCGCGCATCCAGGCTTCGGCAGGATCGCCAAAGGCATAATCCGGGTCCATATTGGCGGTCAGCCAGCCATTCGCACGCAGTTCGTCATCAAGCTGACCCGGCCCCCAGCCGGAATAGCCGAGCGCGAGCATCGCCTGACTGGGCCCGCGCCCTTCGGCAAGTTCGACCAGAATGTCGCGGGTGGTCGTAAGCGCCAGACCGTTGCCGACATCCATCGACCCATCCTCCAGCGCGCCCTGTTGCGGATGCAAAACAAAGCCGCGCACCGGCTCGACCGGGCCGCCGACCCGAACCGGCAATTCAAGCGCGCCATCCGCCGGCTCGATGCCAAGCATGTCCAGCAGTTCCGGGATGCCCATGCCCTGCATCGGCTGGTTCAGGACAATTCCCATCGCACCCTCGTCAGAATGCGCGCAGACCAGCACGACAGATCGCTGGAAACGCGGATCGCCCATTTCGGGCATGGCAATCAGTATCTTTCCGGTCAGATCGCTGTCATGTTGCATCGCGTCCCTCCTTCCTAAAGGATCGGCATTGTGCGGGCATTCGGCAAGGGTTCGTCGGAATCCATATCGAAAAGGTGATTTCAGACGGCCTGCCGTTCAGGCTAGCGTCGCGCCATGAAACAGCTTCTTCGCGCCGCCATTTTCGGCATTATCCTCCCTGCCCTTCCCGCCCTTGCACAACCGCTTCCCGAGGGCCTTCGTTCGGCACGTTTCCTGCCCGGCTGGACCGATCAGAATGGCGGCCGGGTGGCAGCGCTGGAACTCGTTCTGGAACCGGGCTGGAAAACCTATTGGCGCAGCCCCGGCGATGCAGGATTGCCGCCGGAATTCGATTGGCAGGGCAGCAATATGGGCGATGTCGTGTTTCATTGGCCTGCGCCCGAAGTGTTCCTGTCGGACGGCATGCGCACGCTTGGCTATCACGACCGTCTGGTATTACCGTTCACTATCGCGCCGCGCGATGCGCAGAAGCCGGTCGGGTTGTCGGCGCATATCAGCTTCGGCCTGTGCGAAAAGGTGTGCGTGCCTGCCAGTATCGACCTTGTGGCGGATGCGGCGGGCACAGCCCGCGATCCCCAGATCGAGGCCGCGATGAAGCTTGTTCCTGCGCTTTCGACGCAGAAGCCCGCCTGCGAGATCGGAGAGATCGAGGACGGCATGACCGTCACCCTTTCGCTGCCCGAACCGGGCGCGGATGTGGCGATCGAACACAGTGCCGACCCGAAAATCTGGGTTTCCGCGCCCGAGATTTCCGCCGACGGCACCGAAGCGACGGCCGATTTTGTCACCCCGGAAGGCAAGCCCTTCGCACTCGATCCTGATGCGGTTGTGCTGACCGTTCTCGGCAAGGATGGCGCGGCCGAATATCGCGGCTGCACCACCGGCTGACGCGTCAGACACCCAGGCACCAGCGCATGATCGCCTTCTGGGCGTGAAGGCGATTCTCGGCCTCGTCGAAGATGACCGAATGCGGGCCGTCCATGATGGCGCTTGTCGCCTCGTCATTGCGATGGGCGGGCAGGCAATGCATGAACAGCGCATCCGGCTTTGCCTTCGACATCAGATCCTCGTTCACCTGATATCCGCGAAGCTGGTTGTGCCGGCGTTCCTTGGCCGATTCCGGGTCATGCATGCTGACCCAGGTGTCGGTGACGACCAGATCCGCGCCCTCGACGGCCTTGTGAGGATCACGTTCGATCTGAGCGCGGACCCCCTGGGCGCGCGCAAAGCCGATCCATTCGGGTTCGGGGTCCAGCGGCATCGGGCCGGTAAACGTGAAATCGAAGCCGAACTGACCGGCAGCGTGCAGGAAGCTGGCGCAGACGTTGTTGCCGTCCCCGGACCAAACCACCTTCTTGCCGGCGATGGGACCGCGATGTTCCTCATAAGTCAGAACATCGGCCATGATCTGGCAGGGATGTGTGCGGTTGGTCAGCCCGTTGATGACCGGAACGGTGGCGTGTTCGGCCATTTCGTGCAGGGTCGCCTCCTCGAATGTGCGGATCATGATGAGATCGACATAGCGCGACAGCACGCGGGCGGTATCGGCGATGGTTTCACCGTGACCAAGCTGCATTTCCTTGCCTGACAGCACCATCGTCTCGCCGCCCATCTGGCGCACGCCCACATCAAAGCTGACACGCGTCCGGGTCGAGGGCTTTTCGAAGATCAGCGCGACCATGCGGCCTGCCAGCGGCTGTTCGTCGTCCCGCGTGCCCTTGGGGCGACCGTTCCGCGCATCCTTCATGACGCGCGCATTGTCGATGATCGACCGCAGATCATTCTTGTCGGTGGTATGAATGTCGAGGAAATGGTTCATCTGTCTGTCTTTCGGCTGGATCGGGCCAGCAAGCCCATAAGTCTTTGCGGGGTCAAGAGGTCGAGGCCCCACGCGCATGCGTCGATAACCTGTCAGCGAGTTATCGTCGGCGCGTCATGACCAGCACCGGCTTGCCGTCGGCATCGGGCCGGATCACGTCACCATCGAAGCCCGCCTTGCGATAGGCGCGCACGGCAGCAACGTTGTCGGTCGTCGGGTCGATCGCCAGCATGGAGACCTGTTCCAGCAGTTGATCGCCCAACTGCCGCAGCCATTCCCCGCCATGCCCGAACCCGATCGGCCCGCTGAACAGATCCAGCGCAATCGTGTCATGTGGCAGATGCCCGAATTGCGGCGCGGGCCAGCGGCGGGCCTTGTAATGCTGGACATAGGCGATGGGATCATCACCCAGGCTGACGATCAGCGGGGTGATCGACGGATCGCCAATATGGTCGCGGATATGGGCGATCTGATCGGCGCCATTGGGCCACCAGCGGCTGACCTGCAACTGGTTAAGCCAGCCCGACAGCATGGTCAGGTCGTTGCCCGTCACCGACCTGAAGGCATACTCACCCATCAAGCGCCCCTGCGGCCTTGTCCAGCCGGTCGACGGCCTCGGCGATTTCCTCATCAGTGATGGTGAGGGGTGGCAGCAACCGCAGCACGTTATCGGCAGCGGCGACGGTCAGGATTTGCGCGTCATAGCCCGCCTTGACCAGATCGCCGGGCGCGATCCTGCATTTCAGCCCTAGCATCAGCCCCTGCCCGCGCACCGATTCAAAGACATCGGGATGGGCTGCGACCAGCCCTTCCAGTTTCTGCCGCATCAGCGCGCCCTTGCGGCTGACCCCGGCGAGAAAATCGGGATCGGCGACGATTTCCATGACCCGCGCTCCCACAGCGCAACCCAAGGGATTGCCGCCATAGGTCGACCCATGCGTCCCTGCGACCATCCCCGACGCCGCCTTCTGCGTCGCCAGCACGGCACCCAGCGGGAAGCCCCCGCCGATGCCCTTCGCGACCATCATGATATCGGGCGCAATGCCGGCCCATTCATGCGCGAACAGGCGCCCAGTGCGGCCCATACCGCATTGCACCTCATCCAGAATCAACAGCGCGCCGGTCTGATCGCAAAGCGCGCGGATTTCCTTCAGATCGGCATCGGGCAGCGGGCGGATGCCGCCTTCGCCCTGAATGGGTTCGATCATCACCGCACAGGTCCTGTCGCTGATCGCGGCACGCAGCGCATCCATATCGCCGAAGGGAAGCTGCCGGAAGCCCGGCATCAGCGGCCCGAAGCCCTTGACCATCTTTTCCGATCCCGCCGCAGCGATTGCGCCAGTGGAGCGGCCGTGGAACGCGCCTTCGAAGGTCAGGATCTCGACCCGTTCGGGCTGGCCTTCATGGTCCCAGTATTTCCGCGCCATCTTGATCGCCAGCTCTGCTGCCTCGGTCCCGGAATTGGTGAAAAAGACCGTGTCGGCAAAGGTGTTCTCGACCAGCAGATCGGCCAGCTTTTCCTGCTGCGGAATCTTGTACAGGTTCGAGACATGCCAGATCTTGCCTGCCTGTTCGGTCAGCGCGGCGACAAGATCGGGGTTCGCATGGCCAAGCGCGTTGACCGCGATGCCCGCCCCCATATCCAGATATCGCGTCCCGTCCTGGGCAATCGCCCAGACCCCCTCGCCACGCTCGAAAGCCAGCGGCGCACGGTTATAGGTCGGCAGGACATGGGGGAATTCGGACATGAACAGGCTCCTTCAACTGGCCTTGGTCGGAATAGCAGATGGATTGCGCCCGTGTAACCGCCGGACATGCGGGATCGCGCGCCTTAACGGCGTCGGGGACGGGCAATAAGGGCGGTCCGTGCGATCATGCGGATTTCTTGGGGCAAATCTTCCGCGACGGCAAGTGTTATTTTCGCTGCCACAGATCCCAGCGATTGCCCCAGAGGTCACGGAATTTCGCAACGCGGCCATATTCGGTGTCGCGCGGCGTTTCCTCGAAATGCACGCCTTCGGCCAGCATTCGCGCATGATCGGCGTCATAGTCATCGGAATGCAGAAAAAAGCCGACGCGCCCGCCGGTCTGGTCGCCGATGAAGCTTTCCTGTCGTGGTCCATCGGCACGCGCCAGCAGAATGGCACAGCCTCCGCCCTTCGGGGCCACGACCACCCAACGCTTCGGGCGGCCGTCATCGGTCAGGGACGGGCTGTCCTCGACAAGATCGAATTCGAGCGCCCGGCGGAACCAGTCGATCGCGCGGTCGTAATCGTCGATGACAAGGGTAATCAGGGCCAGCCGGCTCATGGTTTCAGCCGGTATCCGGTGCGCAGCAGCCACCATGCCAGCGTGCAGACGCCCGCGACGACGACAAGGCAGAAGACGAAGCCCAAGGCCGGGCTGGCGTCGCTGACGCCGGTAAAGCCATAGCGCGCGCCGTCGATCAGGTAGAAGATCGGATTCATATGGCTGATCGCGCGGAAGAACGGCGGCAGGGCCTCGATCGAATAGAACGTTCCGGACAGGAACGACAGCGGCGTCACAATGAAGTTCGAAATCGCCGCCATCTGATCGAATTTCTGCGCGAGAATGCCGCCGACCAGCCCCAGACCGCCCATCAGCAGCGCCCCGAGGATGATGAACGCCAGTGCCACCAGCGGGTGCGCGGGGAAATGGTGGATCAGCAGCGCCATGCCAAGGCCGATCACGACCGCGACCAGCCCCGCCCGCGCCACGGCGCCGATCAGGTAGCCGGCAAGGATTTCCCCGCCAGACAGCGGCGGCATCAGCGTATCGACGATGTTGCCCTGCATTTTCGACGCGATGATGCTGGAGGACGTGTTCGCGAAGCTGTTCTGGATCACCGACATCATCAGGATGCCGGGACCGAGAAAGGCGAGATAGGGCAGGCCCATAACCTCGCGATCGCCACGGCCAAGCGCCACCGAAAACACGATGACGAACAGCCCCGCCGTCATCAGCGGCGCAAAGACGGTCTGCTGCCAGACGGACATGAAGCGCATGATCTCTCGGCGCGAAAGCGTGTATAGCCCCAGCCAGTTGACCCGACCGAAGCGGCGCGCGCCCATGGGTTGTTGCGTGATCTGGTCAGATTCAGTCATGGCGGCTTCTTGAATTGGCAGGACGGGCAGGATATTTCTGGGCATTCCCGGTTTGACCGGGGACGTCTGAAATTGCAAGATCGGCGGAGCGTCCGCCAGAAAGGCCGAAATGTCCTGGACCGACGAACGTGTCGAAACGCTCAAGCGGATGTGGTCCGAAGGCCAGTCCGCCAGCCAGATCGCGAAGGAACTGGGCGGCGTGACGCGCAATGCGGTGATCGGCAAGGTCCACCGGCTTGGCCTGTCGAACCGCGACGAGGGGACCGAGGCAGAAGCCACGCCCGCTGCCGCCGCGCCAGAACCCGCCAAGCCAGAAGGCAAGGCGAAGCCCGCGCCCAAGGCCAGACCCGCCCAGAAGGCGGAGCCGGCGAAGGCCGAGGCCAAGCCCGCCGCCCCGACAGAACCAGAACCTGCGACCCAATCGGCTGAACCCAGTGCCCCGGCCGGCTTCTCGAACCGCCGGCCCATCGTGCCTGCGGGCCAGCCGCTGCCGCCGCAGCCGTCGGCGAACGAGATCAGCCCCGAAGCGCTTGCCAATGTGCGCGAGGTCGAAAAGAAGGCCCGCAAGCTGACCCTGATGGAGTTGACTGAGCGGACCTGCAAATGGCCGATCGGCGATCCGGCGACCGAGAAATTCTGGTTCTGCGGCCTGCCCAGCCAGGCCGGCAAACCCTATTGCGAGGCCCATGTCGGCGTTGCCTTCCAGCCGATGAGCTCGCGCCGCGACCGGCGGCGCTGATGCTCGGCTGGCTGGACCAGGCCGAAACCGGCGGCGGTGACGGCGCGCATCGCCTGATGCGAGAGATCGCGCTGCGTCTGGAATCGTCAGGCGTGCCGGTGCGCGGCGCGGTCCAGTCGAATGACCGCGTCGATGACTGCCATTGCGACATGACCTTGCAGGTTCTGGGCGATACCGGACCTGATGTCGTGATCTCGCAGAATCTCGGGCCGTCCGCGACCGGCTGTCGTCTGGATGCCGGGGCGCTGGAATCGGCCGCTCAGCGCGTGCTGAACACGCTGCCGGATGCGAAACTTGTGGTCGTGAACAAATACGGCAAGCAAGAGATCATGGGCCGCGGCATGGTCGCTGTGATCGCCGACGCGCTCGACCGCGACCTGCCTGTGCTGATTTCGGTCGCGCCACAGCAGCAGGCGGAATTTGTTGCTTTCGCGGGCGATCTGGCGGTGAAGCTGTCGCCCGCCCAAGCGGAAGGCTGGTGCCGCAACGCCGTGCAGGCAAGGGCCGCATGACCGAAATCGACGCGCGCGGGATGCTGTGCCCCCTGCCCGTCCTGCGGCTTCGCAAGGTGCTGATGTCGCAGCCCGTCGGCAGCCGCGTCACGTTGATTGCCACGGACAGGATGGCAGCCGTGGACGTGCCGCATTTCTGCGCCGAGGGCGGGCATGCGCTGCTGTCGGTCACCGAAGCGGACGGCGCCACCCGCTACGAGGTGATGCGCGGCGATCCGTTTGCCTGCCGCGCCCCGGCCTGACAGGACCGGCTAGCGAACCTGCCCCAGACGCCCCGCCGCAATGGCCGCCATGTTCAGAATGTCGCTGACCGTGGACGAGGTCGAGCAGATCTGAATCGGCTTGTCGACCCCGGTGAGGATCGGCCCGATCACCGTCGCGCCAGCCATTTCCTGCATCAGCTTCACTGAAATCGACGCCGAATGCCGCGCCGGCACCACCAGCACATTCGCAGGCCCGGTCAGGCGCGAGAAGGGATATTTCGCCGCCTGTTCCATGTTCAGCGCAACATCCACGGTCATCTCGCCCTCATATTCGAAATCGACACCGCGCTGATCGAGAACATGCGTCGCCTCGGCCATCTTCTCTGCCCGTTCGCTGACCGGATAGCCGAAATTCGAGAATGACAGAAAGGCAACGCGCGGTTCAAGACCCAGATGACGTGCCACATGCGCACCGCGAATGGCGATATCGGCCAGATCGTCGGCCTCGGGCCATTCATGGACCAGCGTGTCACCGATCAGCACGATCCGGCCTTTGTGCAGCACGGCGGTGATCCCAACAGCACCGTCCTGCGGGCGCGCGTCAAAAACCTGTGCAATCTGGGCAAGCACATGGGCGTTCTTGCGCGTGGCACCCGTCACAAGCCCGTCGCCGTGGCCATGCGCCAGCATCAGCGAAGCAAAGATATGGCGGTCGCGATTGACCTCTTTATGCGCATCCTCACGGTCCACGCCTTTTCGCTGCAAACGGGCATAAAGGAAGTCGTGATAGGCATCGAGATTTCGGGTATTCGCCGCGTTCACCACGGTCAGCTCGCGAACCGCATCGCCAAGGCCCGCCGCCTCCAGCTTCTCGCGCACATCGCTTTCCTTGCCGACGACGATGGACGACCCCATGCCGCCGCGCTGCCATGCGACGGCGGCCCGCAATACGCGCGGATCGTCACCTTCCGCAAAGATCATGCGCGCCTGATTCTGCCGCGCGCGGGCATGGATGCCTTGCAGGATCGCAGCGGTCGGGTCCATCCGGGCCTGAAGCGCATGGCGATAGGCGTCCATGTCGATGATGGGGCGGCGGGCGACGCCGGTATCCATGCCCGCCTTTGCCACGGCTGGCGGAATGACATGGATCAGGCGCGGATCGAACGGTGTCGGGATGATGTAATCGCGACCGAACTGCAGCTTGCGGCCATAGGCCACTGCAACTTCGTCGGGTACATCCTCGCGGGCGAGTTCGGCAAGGGCCTGCGCGCAGGCAATCTTCATCTCGTCATTTATGGCGCGGGCGTGAATGTCCAGGGCCCCACGGAACAGATAGGGAAATCCCAGCACGTTATTTACCTGATTGGGATAGTCGCTGCGCCCCGTCGCCACGATCGCGTCGGGGCGGACGGCATGGGCGTCTTCCGGGGTGATTTCGGGATCGGGATTGGCCATGGCGAAGATGACCGGATTTTCCGCCATGCTTTCGACCATTTCCTGCGTCACCGCGCCCTTCGCGGACACACCAAGGAAGACATCCGCGCCCTTCATCGCCTCTTCCAGCGTGCGCGCATCGGTGACGGCGGCATGCGCGGATTTCCACTGGTTCATGCCCTCGGTGCGGCCCTGCCAGATGACGCCCTTGGTGTCGCACATGATGCAGTTATCGTGCCGCGCGCCCATCGCCTTCAGCAGTTCCAGACAGGCAATCCCTGCAGCCCCCGCGCCGTTCAGCACGATGCGTACATCCTCGATCCGCTTGCCCGAAAGCTCCAGCGCATTTATCAGCCCCGCCGCACAGATCACCGCCGTGCCGTGCTGATCGTCGTGGAAAACGGGTATGTCCATCACCTCTTTCAGGCGCTGTTCGATGATGAAGCATTCTGGTGCCTTGATATCCTCAAGGTTCACGCCGCCGAAGGTCGGTCCCATCAGACGCACGGCCTGAATGATTTCGTCAGGGTCTTCTGTATCCAGTTCGATATCTATGGCGTTCACATCGGCAAAGCGCTTGAACAGCACCGCCTTGCCTTCCATCACCGGCTTCGAGGCAAGCGCGCCGAGATTGCCCAGACCAAGGATTGCCGTCCCGTTCGAGACGACGGCGACCAGATTGCCCTTGGTTGTGTAATCATAAGCCGTCTCTGGCCGGTCGGCGATGGCCTGCACGGGAACCGCGACGCCGGGCGAATAGGCCAGCGACAGGTCGCGCTGCGTCGCCATGGGGGTCGACGGAACCACATCGAATTTTCCGGGACGCGGTTCCATATGATAGGACAGCGCGTCTTCAGGCGTTATGCGGGCGGTGCGGGGCTTCTTGTCGCTCATCGGTCCTCCGGCCATGTCTGGCGTCTGTGTAAGCGGTGGACCGGGGGCGTCAATCAGTTTGCGCCATCATCCTTTGGTGGTTTCACACCGAAGACAGCGCAATACAGTGCCGGGACAAACAGCAGCGTAATCAGCGTGCCCGCGATGATGCCGCCCATCATGGCATAGGCCATCGGCCCCCAGAACACCTGCCGTGCAATCGGGATCAGCGCCAGGCTGGCGGCTGCGGCCGTCAACAGGATCGGTCGCGCGCGGCTGTCCGAGGCTTCGTAAACTGCCGACCAGCGGTCATGCCCCTTTTCGATCAGCACCTGCACCTCATGGACAAGGATGATCGAGTTGCGGATCAGAATGCCGGCAAGCGCCAGGATGCCAAGGATCGCGACAAAGCCCATTGGCACGCCGAATCCCGCCAGAACCGTGACCACCCCGATCAGGCCAAGCGGTGCCGCCGCAATGACAATCGCGGACAGGCGGAAGCTTTGCATCTGAACCATGACCAGGAATGCCATAATCAAAAGCATCAGAGGCACAACAGCCGCGATCGGGCCCTGACTGTCGGCGGAACTTTCGACCGTGCCGCCGATCTCAATCTTGATCGACGAGGGCAGCGTCTTTTCAAATTCCGCAATTCGGCCGGCCATCGCATTGACCAAAGTCGCAGGCTGATCGGCCGAGGCAATCGCCGCCTTTACCGTCACCGTCGGCAAGCCGTCACGCTGCATGATAAGCGGCTGCTCGGTCCCGTATTCCAGACGCGCAAGGCTCGCCAGCGGGATAGCGCCGTTAGGTGTGGCCAGCTGAAGGTTGCGCAACGTGTCGATTGAGCTGCGCTCATCGGCGTCACCGCGACTGACCACGTCGATGAGGAATTCGTCGTCGCGCAACTGCGTGACCGTCCGTCCCGAGAACATCGTCGCGAGAGCGCCCGCGATATCGGAAGAACTGATGCCAAGCCGGCGGGCCTGATCCTGACTGACCTGCAAGCGGACGACGCGCGCCGGCTCGTTCCAGTCGAGCGCCACGTCGGTAAGGCGCGGTTCTGTCGCCAGAACGGCGGCAAGGTCGCGCGCCGCATCGCGCGTCGCCTCGATATCGGGGCCGGAAACGCGATACTGGACCGGCTTACCGACAGGTGGCCCGATTTCCAGATTCTTGACGTAGATATCGGCACCGTAGAAATCACGGGGCGCTATCTCGTTCAGCTTGGCTTTCACGCGGTCGCGCGCCTCCAGATCCGGGGTCTGTATCAGGATCTGGCCGACATGCGGGCCAGGCGTCTGCACGTCCATCGCCAGCACGAAACGCGGCGCGCCATTCCCGACATATGACGTCCAGAACAGCACATCCGGGTCGTCCTTCAGATGCGATTCAAGCTGATCCATCGTGTCGCGCGTCGCCGTGATCGACGCATTGTGGCGCATGCCGATATCGACAAGGATCTCTGGCCGGTCGGAGGTCGGGAAGAATTGCTGCTCGACAAAGCGCATCCCATAGATCGAGGCCCCGAAGGCGAGCATCGTGATCGCGATCGTTATCCATTTGAACCGCATCGCCAGCCGCAGGACGCGGTGAAAACTGCGACGCAGCCAGCCGGTCTTTTCGGCGTCGTGTTTCATGGATTTGGGCAGGAAGGTCACACCCAGAAGCGGCGCGAACAGCACCGCTACGACCCAGCTGACCAGCAGCGATACCGCGATGACCACGAAAAGCGAGAACGTGAATTCGCCCGCGGCGGAACTGTTCAGCCCGATGGGGATGAAGCCCGCCACCGTGACCAGCGTGCCGGTCAGCATCGGAAACGCGATGGAGGTCCATGCATATGAAGCCGCGTCGGTCAGCGTCTCGCCCAGCTCCAGCCGCGAGATCATGGTTTCGATGGCGATCATGGCGTCATCGACCAGCAGCCCAAGCGCGATAATCAGCGCGCCGAGCGAGATCCTTTGCAGGGTAATGCCGAAATAATCCAGGAAGACGAAGGTGATTGCCAGCACCAGCGGGATCGTCATCGTGACGACCATTCCTGCCCGCAGCCCGAGGCTGATGAAGCTGACGATCAGAACGATCACCACGGCCTCGACCAGGGCGCGAACGAAATGGCCGACGGCCTCGTCAACGACATGCGGTTGATCGGCGAATTTCGCCATTTCGATCCCGATGGGCAGATCGGCCGCGACGCCATGCATGAGCGCGTCCACCTGCTCGCCGAATTCCAGAATATTGCCGCCAGCCTTCATCCCGATCTGCAGTCCGATGGCAGGCTTGCCGTTATAGCGGAACAGGCTTTGGGGCGGGTCTTCATAGCCGCGCACCACGGTCGCGACGTCAGTCACGTTGAAGAAGCGGTCGCCCACACGCAGGTTGACCGCGGCAATCGCATTGGAATCGTCGAACTCTCCATCGACGCGGACCAGCACCCGTTCTGACCCGGATTCAATGACCCCTGACGGCGCGATCGCGTTCTGGTTGGCCAACGTGGCCATGACCTCTTCCTGGTTAAGGCCAAGCGCTGCCAGCCGCGACGGAGAGAATTCAAGATAAATCTTCTCGTCCTGCTCGCCCAGCAGTTCCACCTTGCCGGCCAGAGGCAGCGCCTGCACGAGATCGCGGATGTCGTCCACACGGTCGCGCAGTTCGCGCGGGGTGAACCCGTCGGTCGTGAAGGCATAGATATTGCCGAACACATCGCCGAAATTGTCGTTGAACTGAAAACCGGCAAATTCGGATGGGAAGTCGGGCCGGATGTCGGACATCATGTCGCGCACGCGCTTCCAGACCTCGGGGACACGCGCGCCGCGCACTGTCGGGTCAAGCTCTACATAGACAATCGCCTGACCGGGCATCGTCACGGACCGGGTGAAATCAAGCTCGTCCAGTTCCTCCAGCTTGTTTTCTATCCGTTTCGTGACCTGATTGAGGGTTTCGTCCGTGGTCGCGCCCGGCAGGGCTGCGCTGATGACCATGACCTTGATGGTAAAATTCGGGTCCTCCTCGCGGCCGAGGTTGATGTAGGAAATCGTCCCCGCGATCATCGACACGATCAGCAGGAACCAGACGAAGCTGCGATGTTTCAGCGCCCAGTCCGACAGGTTGAATCTCAGCCCGTGCATCACGGCTCGACCCTTTCGCCCACGGCCTGCCCGTCCTTCAGCGAATGGACGCCGCGCACCACTACTTCTTCACCCACCTTCAGACCAGATGCGACAGCGGCAAGACCGTTCACGCGCAGCCCGATCGTGACCGGCCTGAGTTCCACCGTCGCGCTGCCATCGGGCTGGCGGGACACGATCCAGATGCGGGGATCTTCCTTCGTTCCGGCGATAGCACTGTCCGGCAGCGCCAGCAGCATGTCACGTTCGCCACCGCGTTGCGCGCGGATCAGCGAGCCAAGGCGGAAGTTGTCGGGATTGTCCATCGACATGTGAACGCGTCGCGTGCGCGTGGCAGCGTCGGCAACCGCCTCGATACGTATGATCTGACCGGTGCTGCGGGTCCGGTCGTCGGATTCCAGCCAGATATCGACATCCGTGCCGACCGGCATGGCCGACAGTACCGCCTCGGGAAGGTCGATCACGGCCTCGCGCGTGTTGACATCGGAAAGTGTCACGATGGGGGTGCCGGCACTGACAACCGCGCCGGGCGTTTCGGACACGGCCGAAATCACCCCGCTGAACGGCGCGAGCAGCCGCGCAAAACCTTCGGCGTCTTCAGCCCGCGCAAGTTCCGATTGCGCCTGCGCCAGACCGGCTTCGGCGGCCTTCAGGCCGCGCTCGGCCTGTTCAAGCTGCGCACGGGTCGCGACACTCCGCTTTGCCAGATCGCGTGTCCTCTCGGCCGTCGCCTGCGCCGTTTCCAGCGTCACTTCGGCCGCATCAACGGCCGAACGCGCGGCGCGAACATTGTCCTGCAGATCGTCGGGCGTCAGTTCCGCCAGCAGATCGCCGGTTTCCACGTCGTCGCCGACATCCACAGGTCGCATCGACAGCCGTCCCAGCGTCTGAAAGCCAAGCTCGACCTCGGTGCCGGCCTCGACGACGCCGGGGAAACTGCGCAGCGCCGATGGCAGATCGCTGGCGATTGCGGTCACGACGGGTCGCGGCGGAAGCTCCGGCGCCTCCTCTTGCTTGGCGGTCCATGGAAGCTCGATAGCGGCGGCAGGCAGTGAAACGCAAAGCGTAAGCGCCGCGATGCCGAGAAGCCGCGTGATATGCGATGCCACGCCGACCGACGCGGGGCAGGCAACCCTGAAGGACAAAGTCATGACTTATCCCCAGCCACAACCGGGCGACCGGGATAGAGCTTTTGCGACCCCGCCCCGACCACGACTTCGCCAGCCTCGACCCCGCCTGACAGAAGCACGCTTTCATCGTCGAAACGCTCGATCTCGACTGCTCGCAGTTCCGCCTTGCCGTCCCGGACAACCCAGACCGAGGGCGCACCTTCACCCGACGTCAGGGCGGTCCACGGAATTTCAAAGGCCTCGCCTGTGCTCAGCTTCAGGCGCCCACGAACAGATGCGCCAAGCAGGTCCAGCTCTCCGGGAACTTCTGAGACTTTGGCGCGCACCCGGACAGAACCGGTCGTCGGATCGACCAGGGGAGAGATTTCCGTCACGGTGCCAGTCATTGGCGGCGCGGCAATGTCCAGCGTCGAGAGCGCGATGCTCTCGCCCATCGCGTCGTTGAGGAACACGAGATCTGGGGTCATGAACACGGCCTCGACACCGTCATTCGCGGCCAGCGACAAAACCGACTGCGCCGCGCCCACAACCTGGCCCGGCTCACCCGTGCGCGAAGTCACGACACCGTCGAACGGCGCGCGCAATTCGGTGTTCTCGACCGAACGGCGGGCTTGATCCAATGTGCTTTGCGCCTGCTGGGCCTCTGTCTCGGCCGCGCTAAGCTCCTGACGGGCGGTGTCACGGGCGGCGCGGGTGCCGACACCGCGATCCAGCATGGCCTGCGCGCGCTCGGCCGCCTGTCGGGCCTGATCCTCGGTCGCGCGTGCTGCGTCCAGAGACGCGCTTGCCACGTTCAGCGCCTGTTGCAACTGCAGCGGGTCGATACGGCCCAGCACCTGGTTCTTCGCGAAATGGTCGCCCTCGCTGACGAGGATTTCGGTGACGCGCCCGCCTTCCCGAAAGCCAAGTTCGACCGTGTCGAGCGCTTCCAGCGTCCCCGTCAATTCGATTTCCAGATCGCTGCCGCGCGGCGCAACCTCGATGAACTCGACAGGCAGGGGCTGGTCGGCGCGTGCTGGCACCACCCCCAAAAGCACGAGATAAATAAATACCGCGCCACATCTCAAACCGACGGCCAAGCCGTACATCACGTTGTTTCCTCCGTGCACCCGGCGACGATTGCCCGAAACATGAGGGCTTGAAAAGCCCTGTCTGCCACTCTGCCGCAGCGTCAATTTGTCATGGGATCGCAAGCTTTGTCCGGTCCGCGAACGCGGAACACGCGAATTGTCATGCGCCTGTTTCAGATCGGTGCTTTGATCGGTCGATGAAAACGCTTTGCCCCCATGCCTTTTTCGGCCAGTCTCACGAACCTATATTGTGGCGGAATTACCGGGTTCATAGCGATTATGTTACGCATTAACGATCACATCACCATCGAGGAATGGGAGCTTCTGGAAAGCTTTACCAGGTCGCAGGGACCGGGTGGCCAGAACGTGAACAAGGTCGAAACCGCGGTCGAACTGCGCTTCGAGGCCGCGCGTTCGCCGAATCTGCCCGATCCCGTGAAGCGACGCCTTCAGCGCCTGGCCGGGCGGCGATGGACCTCGGACGGGGCGGTCGTGATCCTGGCGCAGGAAACGCGCAGTCAGGCCCGCAACCGTGAACTCGCACGCGACAGGATGGCCGATCTTATCCGGCGTGCAACGGTGGCGCCAAAACGTCGTATCGCGACGCGACCGACACTTGGCAGCCAGCGCCGGCGGCTGAAAGCGAAGTCGGTGCGTGGAAACGTCAAGGCTTTGCGCGGGCGGGTAGATACGCATGATGAATGATCTGCTTCGCGGCGCGCTCGGCAAGGCTCTTGGGCGACGCCCCCCCGCATTACAGGTGGCCGCTTTGTGTGTCAGCGCCGAAACCGGCAAGGTGCTGCTGATAACCAGCCGGGGCACAAAGCGCTGGATCATTCCGAAGGGCTGGCCGATGACCGGGCGCAGTGCCGCCGGCGCAGCGCTTCAGGAAGCCTGGGAAGAGGCCGGCGTACGCGGCAAGGTCGATGAGGTCGCCTTTGGCGAATACAGCTATCTGAAGCGACTGCCCGGCGGCATCAGCCAGCCGGTCATTGCGCAGGTGCATATGGTCCGCGTCACCTCGCTGGTGCGCGACTATCCAGAACATCGCCAGCGCCAGCGCAAGTGGTTCTCTGCTGCCAAGGCAGCGGAACTGGTCGACGAGGATGGGCTGAAGGCGCTTATCGGCAGGCTGGAAGGCGAGGCAAAGCCCGGCAAGAAAGGCTGACAGCGCCGTCCGGCAGGTCGCCGCGCGAAAAGAATTGCGCTTGTCGTAACGTGGCAATGACCTATGTTTCGGCCCATGCAGCAGGGCCGCGATTTTCGTATTCTCGACAAGGATCTTGACCGCCTCGGCCATGCCGAGGGGGCGGGCCGCGTGGCGTCGAGGCCATTGCGTCGCATGGGCCTTCTGATGGGCATGGTGCTGAGCGTCATCATGATCGCTGCTTTCGCGGGCATGAGCATGCCGGGTCATGCGGCCCTGATCGCAGGCTTTTCCGTGGCGCTTTACCTCGGCCTGAATATCGGTGCGAACGATGTCGCCAACTCTGCCGGGGCGGCAATCGGCGCGCGGACGCTGCCGGTCGGGCTGGGCCTTGCGCTGGTGGCCGCTGCGCAGCTTGCCGGGGCGTTGCTGGCAGGGGACACGGTGACACAGACGATTGCGCGCGACATCCTCGCGCTTGGGCGCATCGCGCCGGACGCACATCCGGGGCGGATCATGGCGGCAGCACTTGTGGGCGCGGGCATCTGGATCACGCTTGCAAACTGGGCGCGCGCGCCCGTCTCGACCACGCATAGCGTCATCGGAGCGGTGGCGGGTGCAGGCATGGCCGGGCTTGGCACCGCGGCAATAGATTGGCAGGTGGTTGCAGGCATCGCGCTTGGCTGGATGATCGCGCCGGTTGCCTCGGCGATGCTGGCGGCGGCGCTGCTGGGGCTGCTGCGCTGGCGGGTGCATTTCGCGGCTGATCCGCGTCGCTCAGCCCGCCTGTGGCTGCCTTCGCTGATCGGTGCGACGGCGACGATCTTCGCGCTATACCTGCTGACGCTTACTGCCCATCAAATGCCGCCGATCGGGGCCTTCGCTGCATGCCTGTCGCTGGGGATCATTGCCTTCGTGATCGCGCGGGCGCAGCTTGACCGGCAGATCGCCGCAGAGCGGCCCGAAGACCTGGCGCTGAAAAACCTGTTATCTGTCCCGCTGATTGCCACGGCGATCCTGTCGGGCTTCGCGCATGGTGCGAATGATGTTGCCAATGTGGCCGGCCCGCTTTCCGTGATGCTCAGCGATATCGACGCCAGCGCCCTGCCGCTTTGGGTACTCGGCCTTTCGGGGCTCAGCGTTGCGGCGGGTTCACTGATCTTCGGACGCAGGCTTGTCAGGATGGTCGGCAGCTCGGTGACGCGGCTTAACCCGGTGCGCGCCTTTTGCGCCTCGCTCGCGGCTGCGGCGACGGTGCTGGCATGTTCGGCTGCGGGCTTGCCCGTTTCGACCACACATTGCGCGGTCGGCGGCATATTCGGTGTCGGCTTCTATCGTGAATGGGAGGACCGCGCCCGCAAGAAGACCCGCAAGTCGTTGCCACCAGAAGAACAGCGCCGCCGCCGCCTTGTGCGTCGCAGCCATGTCTGGACAACGCTGGCGGCATGGGCCGTCACCGTACCGGGTTCCGGATGCGTGGCAGCGGCGTCCTATGCCGTATTTTCGCTCGCCGGTTGATCCGAATGTTTCTGGCGAGAATCCGCCGAACATGCTAGTTCATATGTCATCAACGCGGCAAACAGCGTGACGAGGCAGTGATGATTCGGACATTTCGGGCGTTTCTCGCCCTGACTATCGTGGCTTTCCTTGCAGCCTGCGGCGGCGGAGACAGCGCGCCAGGTGCTACGGCACCGCCGCGTTTCCTCAGCTATAGCGGGCCGCCTGTGACGCAGGTGGTCATCAACAAGTCTGACCGCATGATGTATCTGCTGTCGGGCACGACGATCCTGCGGTCCTACAAGGTCGGGTTGGGCAATCAGCCAATCGGGGCCAAGCAGTTCGAAGGCGACGGGAAAACGCCCGAAGGCATCTATTTCATCGACCGCTTCAACCCGCGCAGCACCTATCACCTGTCGGTCGGCGTCAGCTATCCCAATGTGCAGGATACCGCGCGCGCGCTCTCCGTCGGCCTTAGACCGGGTGGCGATATCTTCATCCACGGACGTGGGCGCGAAGGGGCAATCGCGAAGTCGAAGAAGAAGGACGACTGGACCGCCGGCTGCATTGCGGTCGAGGACAGCGAGATCGAAGAAATCTATGCCATGCTGCAAGGTGGCGTGCCGGTGGTCATCAACCCCTGAGCCCATCGCCCCGCTCAGACAGATCACCCAGACAGATACCGGCCGCGTCCGCGCAGGCCGGTTTTTCATGACCGCATCACTAGCTTGACCCCGCCGCGCCCTGCCCGCACAACTTCTGGCGCAGACAATCTGGCAGGTAGGGTATCGGGTATGCGCGTCGAAAACAGAACCTTGGATGAGCTGAAGATCGGCGACAGCGCCGAATTGCGGCGACTGGTCACGATGGACGACCTGCTGGTCTTTGCATCGGCATCTGGCAACCATAACCCCGCGCATCTGCCCGGCTTCGACACTGACGGCGATGGCCGCCCCGACGAAATCGCGCCCAGCATGTTTGTCGCGAGCCTGATTTCCGGTGTCCTCGGCTCTCTTTTGCCGGGACCGGGGACGCTTTACCGCGGCCAGAGCCTGAATTTTCTGGGCCGCGCGCGCGCAGGCGACGAACTTCTTGCCCGTGTTACCGTGACCGATATCCGCGCCGATGACATCGTGGTGTTGCGCACCGAGGTTCTCCGTGAAGCGGACGACAGCCTGATCGTAGAAGGCGCCGCAGAGGTCATCCCCCCGCAGCGCAAATTCAGTGCCGAGGATGTTCATGTCCCCGGCCTGATCGTGCAGCGTCACCGGCATTTCGAACGACTGATCGAACAGGCCGCGCCCCTGCCGGAACTGGTCACCGCTGTCGTCTGCCCGACCGAGGACGAGGCGCTTCGCGGCGCCCTTCTGGCCGCTGACGAGGGGATCATCACCCCGGTCCTGATCGGGCGCGCCGCCGCGATCACAGACGCAGCGGCACGTATCGGGCGCGACATTTCCGGTTTCGAAATCGTGGATGAGGCCACCGACAGCGAGGCCGCGATCCGCGCCTGCGCATTGGTTCAAGAGGGCCGGGCGAGTGCCGTCATGAAGGGGCACCTCCACACTGACGACCTGCTGCGCGCCATGATCGACAAGGATCGCGGGCTGCGCACCGGGCGGCGGTTCACGCATGTCTTCGTCATGGACGTGCCGGGCGAGCCAGAGCCGCTGCTGGTCACGGATGCCGCCATCAATATCGCGCCGGACCTGAAAACGAAGACGGACATTACCCAGAACGCAATCGACCTGGCCACATCGCTAGGGCTGACGCCGCGTGCTGGGATCCTGTCTGCGGTGGAAACAGTGAACCCTGAAATCCAGTCCTCGGTCGATGCGGCTTTGCTGTCGAAAATGGCCGAGCGCGGGCAGATCAGGGGCGGCGCGGTCGATGGGCCGCTTGCGATGGACAATGCCGTGGACATGGGCGCAGCGCGCACCAAGGGTCTGGCGGGCGAGGTTGCGGGCCGCGCGAATATCCTTGTCGTACCGGGGATCGACGCAGGCAATATGCTGGCCAAGCAGCTTGCCTATATCAGCCATGCCGAAGCCGCGGGGATTGTCGTGGGTGCAAAGGTTCCGGTTATCCTGAACTCGCGCTCTGACGGCTCGATGTCGCGCCTTGCCTCTGCCGCCGTCGCGGCGATCCATCATTTTCACCAGCGGAACCCGGTATGAGCGGCGAGACGCTGATCCTCAACGCAGGCTCGTCCTCGCTGAAATTCGCGATCTATATCGACGAGGATGACACGCCAGAGGTGAGCGGCCTGATCGACCGGATCGGCGCGGGCGAGGCCGAAATCGCGCTGAAGGACGCATCGGGCCAGCCGCTTCCTGCGGGCGCGCCGGGCAGCGTTGCCGATCATGGCGAGGCCCTGATGGTCGCGATCCGCGCGATGGCGAAGCATTATCCCGATCACACGATCAAATCCGTCGGTCATCGCGTCGTGCATGGCGGCCCCGAATTCGCTGCACCCGTGCTTATCGACGACGCGGTCGAGGAAAAGCTGATGGCGCTGACACCGCTGGCGCCGCTGCACCAGCCGCATTGTCTGGCCGGAATCCGGGCCGCCCGCGCGGCGTTCCCGGACGCACGCCATATCGCCTGTTTCGACACTGCCTTTCACCGCAGCATGCCGCGGTTGAACGAGCTTTATGCCATTCCCCGCGAGCATTTCGACGCCGGTATCCGCCGCTATGGATTTCACGGGCTAAGCTATGACTATATCGCAAACGCCTTGCGGGATCGGCATCCCGATCTCTCTCAGGGTCGGGTCATCGTGGCGCATCTGGGCAACGGGGCATCGCTTTGCGCAATGCGGGATGGCAGATCGGTCGCGACCAGCATGGGCTTCTCGGCGCTTGACGGCCTTGCCATGGGCACGCGCTGCGGCAATATCGATCCGGGCGTTCTGCTGTATCTGATGGATCAGGGCATGAGCAGCGCCGAGCTGTCCGACATGCTGTATCGCCGCTCTGGCCTGCTGGGTCTGTCTGGCACATCAAGCGACATGCGCACGCTTCTGGCCAGTTCCGCACCGGAGGCCGCCGAGGCTGCCGCCTATTTCGTGCAATCGGTCAGGCGCGGCATCGCCGAACTCGCGGCGATGCTTGGCGGGCTGGAGACACTGGTCTTTACGGCGGGGATCGGTGAGAACGCAGCCGCAATCCGCGACGCCATCTGCGCGGAAATGGGCTGGATGGGCATTCGTCTGGACACTGCCGCAAACGATCAGGGAGAGCCGATCATCTCTGACAGCGAAAGCGGCGTGCAGGTGCTGGTGATCCCGACGCGAGAGGACCTGACAATCCTCAGCGCGGTGCGGGCGGGCGGCTGACGGCCCGGCAATGACGGGTCAGGTTCCCGTCATGCCGTCCCAGAAATTCTTGACCTTGTCGAAGAAGCCGCTTGATTGTGGCGAGTTATCCGCCTTGATCTCGTCGAATTCGCGCAACAGCTCTTTCTGGCGCGCGGTCAGGTTGACCGGGGTCTCAACGACAAGCTCGATCAGCATGTCGCCCGCTTCGTCATTGGCACGCGCGCCGTGACGCAGCGGGGGCATGCCCTTGCCGCGCAGTCGCATCTGGCGGCCCGTCTGGCTGCCAGCGGGCACCTTCACGCGGGTGCGCCCGCCGTCGATCGTCGGCACCTCGACCTCTCCGCCAAGCGCGGCAGAGGCCATGCCGACAGGCACCTGACAGGCCAGCGTCTTGCCGTCGCGCAGGAATATCTCGTGTTCCTTGACGGTGACGAAGATGTAAAGATCGCCCGCAGGTCCGCCGCGCAGGCCGGCCTCGCCCTCGCCGGCAAGGCGGATACGCGTGCCGGTTTCGACACCGGCGGGGATGTTCACCTGAAGGGCGCGCCGCTGCTCGACGCGGCCCTGTCCGTGGCAGGTATCGCAGGGGTTTTTAACCATCTGTCCCTGGCCGTTGCAGGTCGGGCAGGTCCGTTCCACGGTGAAGAAACCCTGGCTTGCACGCACCTTGCCCATGCCGGAACAGGTCGGGCAGGTCACGGGCTCGACCGCACCTTCCGCGCCCGTGCCTTCGCATTCGGCGCAGGTGACGGAGCCGGGGACGTTAATCTGCTTTTGCGCACCCTCGAACGCCTCTTCCAGCGTGACCGCAAGGTTATAACGCAGATCCTGCCCTCTTGTCGGGCGGGTACGGCCACCGGCGGCACCGGCGCGGCCAGCGAAATCGCCGAACAGATCCTCGAATATATCGGCGAAGGCAGAGCCGAAATCGCCCTGTCCGCCGCCCCTGCCGAAGCCGCCGTAACCACCGCCCGATCCATCGAAGGCACCGTGACCGAAGCGGTCATAGGCAGCTTTTTTCTGAGGGTCTTTCAGGCAGTCATACGCCTCGTTTACGTCCTTGAACCTGGCTTCCGAAGTCGGGTCAGAGCCGTTGCGGTCCGGATGCAGCTCTTTCGCCTTCTGACGATAGGCTTTCTTGATTTCGTCGCCATTGGCGCCTTTCGCGACGCCAAGCGTTTCGTAATAGCAGCGTTTCGCCATTGCGTGCCCCTTACGCGGGAAGCCGGCCCGAGCGTCTGACCCGGACCGGCTCCGCCAGTCATTTACGCTTACTTGCGCTTGTCGTCGCCAAGATCTTCGAAGTCGGCATCGACAATATCGTCATCCACGTCGCGCGGCTGATCGGCATCCGCGCTTGCATCGCCTTCTTCGGACTGCTGCGATTTGTAAATCGCCTCGCCAAGCTTCATCGAAGCGTCCATCACGTTCTGGATGCCGCCCTTGATCTTGCCGGGATCTTCCGACTTGAGCGCCTCTTCCAGCGCACCGATGGCCAGTTCGATCGCCTCGACCGTGGAGCCGTCGACCTTGTCGCCATGCTCGTCCAGCGATTTCTTGGTCGAGTGGATCAGGCTTTCGGCCTGATTCTTGACCTCGACCAGCTCGCGGCGGGACTTGTCGGCCTCGGCATTCGCTTCGGCGTCCTTCACCATGTTCTGGATTTCTTCATCGGACAGACCGCCCGACGCCTGAATGGTGATGTTCTGCGACTTGCCGGTGCCTTTGTCCTTGGCGTTGACCGACACGATGCCGTTGGCGTCGATGTCGAACGTCACCTCGATCTGGGGCAGGCCGCGCGGTGCAGGCGGAATGTCCTCAAGGTTGAACTGACCGAGCAGCTTGTTGTCGGCCGCCATCTCCCGCTCGCCCTGGAACACACGGATCGTCACGGCGCTCTGGTTATCCTCGGCGGTCGAGAAGATCTGCGATTTCTTGGTCGGGATCGTGGTGTTGCGGTCGATCAGGCGCGTGAACACGCCGCCAAGCGTCTCGATCCCCAGGGACAGGGGCGTCACGTCAAGCAGAACCACGTCTTTCACGTCGCCCTGAAGAACACCGGCCTGAATGGCAGCGCCAAGGGCCACGACCTCGTCAGGGTTCACGCCTTTATGGGGTTCCTTCCCGAAGAAGCCCGAGACTTCCTCGATCACCTTGGGCATGCGGGTCATCCCGCCGACCAGAACGACTTCGTCGATATCGGCTTTCGACAGGCCAGCATCCTTCAACGCCGCCTTGACCGGGTCCATGGTTTTCTTGATGAGATCGCCAACCAGGCTTTCCAGCTTGGCGCGGGTCAGTTTGACGACCATGTGCAGCGGCGTGCCGGAGTTCTTGTCCATCGAGATGAACGGCTGGTTGATCTCGGTCTGGGTCGAGCTGGACAGTTCGATCTTGGCCTTTTCAGCGGCCTCTTTCAGGCGCTGAAGGGCCATCTTGTCTTTCGTCAGATCGACGCCGTGTTCCTTTTTGAACTCTTCAGCCAGATAGTTGACGATGCGCATGTCGAAATCTTCACCGCCAAGGAACGTGTCCCCGTTGGTCGATTTCACCTCGAACAGGCCATCGTCGATTTCCAGAATGGTGATGTCGAAGGTGCCGCCACCAAGGTCATAGACCGCGATGGTTTTCGATTCCTTCTTGTCCAGACCGTAAGCCAGCGCGGCTGCAGTCGGCTCGTTGATGATGCGCAGGACTTCAAGGCCCGCGATCTTGCCCGCATCCTTGGTCGCCTGACGCTGTGCGTCGTTGAAATAGGCGGGCACGGTGATGACGGCCTGGGTGACGGGCTCGCCCAGATAGCTCTCGGCGGTTTCCTTCATCTTGCCCAGGATCATGGCGCTGATCTGCGCGGGCGAATATTTCTCGTCACGGACCTCGACCCAGGCGTCGCCATTGCCGCCATCGACAATCTCATAGGGGACCAGCTTCTTGTCTTTCTCGACGGCCGGGTCGGTGACACGACGGCCGATCAGGCGCTTGACGGCAAAGACAGTGTTGCTGGGATTGGTCACGGCCTGCCGCTTGGCGGGCTGGCCGACAAGGCGTTCACCTTCGGTGAAGCCGACAATCGAGGGGGTCGTGCGCGCACCCTCGCTGTTTTCGATCACCTTGGGCTGGCTGCCGTCCATGATGGCGACAACGCTGTTGGTGGTGCCCAGGTCGATCCCGATGACTTTTGACATATTCAAACCTTTCTTACGGCGATTTCCGCGGCCCGCGGGTCCAAGTTCGGCCCCCGAAGGCCTGATCCCTTTGTTTGACCGGCTGACACAATGGCCAGCTTCGAAGGGCTATATAGGAAGGCGTTTTTCGCGCTGCAAGAACCGCAATGCATGCTGAGGGGGTCGATTTTCATCAATCCCGGCAACAGTTTCCAACCCCGCCTAACGACCGGCGGACCAGCTTATTGAAACGCTGTTGCGGCTGACGAATTCGCCCATAAGGCCGATCATCGCCAGCGAAAGCGAGACATAGACCGGATACATGATGCTGGAATTGTGCGGCGTATAGTTCACGAAAGCGAAGCCCCGCGTCTGGTCGATGACATGAAACAGCGGATTCCAGTCGAACATCCGCAGCATGAAATGCGGCAATGTATTCGCCACGACCATCTTGCCTGACGTGAACATGTTCAGACGCATGTAGAACTGGCTGAGAATCAGGACCCCGCGCGGCCACCAAGGCTGCGCGGCGCGAAAGACGAGCCCGATACAGCAGCCGGAAAACCACGCGAGCAGGAACATCGCCACACAGGGCAGCAGATGTTCGATATTAACCGGCTCAAGAAAGGTGTTGGTGAACAGAAGCAACACCGTGCAGGCCAGAAACTGCTTGTAAAGAGCCGCGAGCGCGCCCGAACTGATCGAGATTGCGGTGTTCATCGGCGCATGTTTCATCAGCGCCGATACCGGCCCCTCGGCCGACATCACGGCCTGGATGCCCGCGTTATGGGTCATGAACATGAAGATACCGGTCATGATATAGACGATGAAATTGCCGCGGATGGGCGAGGTCCGCACGCCCAGAACCGTGAACAGGATATAAAACATCGTCACCATGATCAGCGCGCGCACGACCGTCATCAGCAGGCTGGCAACCGCGCTACGCTCGTCCTTGCGCAGTTTGTAGACGGTCATATGGAAAATCAGCGCGAGCGTCGTCAGCGCTGCTTCGAAAAGATTGTTCGTCCTGCGCTGCTGAAACAAGCTGACCTCACCCCACCGGCCGGCAGCGCGTGCCGCTTGCCCTGAACCCGACTGCAGATCATAAGGGGCGAAATCGTTCGGCACAATCGGACGAACCATACATGATGAACGAACGTTTAAGACGTGGAGGCCGGAATGGATTTCGAAAAGCTCACCACCGAGATGCGGCGGCTGGCACTTGAGGCAGGCGCGCGGATCATGGAGATCTACGGGGCCGACGATTTCGAGGTGCGCTCGAAATCGGATGATTCCCCCGTGACCGAGGCTGACGAGGCCGCAGATGCCCTGATCGCCGCGGGCTTGCGTGCCGCGTTCCCGGACCTGACGCTCGTGACCGAAGAACAGTCCGAAAGCCATTCCGAAAGCGCAGATACGTTCCTGATCGTGGACCCGCTGGACGGCACCAAGGAATTCGTGCAGCGGCGCGGGGACTTCACGGTCAATATCGCCTATGTCGAAAACGGCGTTCCGTTGCGCGGGATCGTCTATGCGCCCGCGAAGCAGCGGCTGTTCTATACCACCGCCGATGGCCGCTCGGTCGAGGAAACCGGACCGTTCGGCGACACGCCGGGCGAGACACATCCGATCGGGGTGAACCCGATGCCTGACAATCGCGGCCTTATGGTCGTCGCCTCGAAATCGCATCGCGACGCCGCGACCGATGACTATATTGCCAGCTACAAGACGCGCGACATGACTTCTGCCGGGTCGTCGCTGAAATTCTGCCTTGTCGCGACCGGCGAGGCCGACCTTTACCCGCGTCTCGGCCGCACGATGGAATGGGACACCGCTGCCGGCGATGCGGTGCTGCGCGGCGCGGGCGGCGAGGTCGTACGTTTCGACGACCACACGCCCCTGGCATATGGCAAACCCGGTTTCAAGAACCCCTTCTTCATCGCCTACGCGCCCGGCGTCCTGCTTGTCAAAGACCCATCCTGATGACCGTCGCGCTGATTATCCCGGCCCGCTTCGCCTCGACCCGCTATCCGGGCAAACCGCTTGCCATGCTGCGTGGCGTGGGCGGCAAGGCAGCCTCGCTGATCGAACGAAGCTGGCATGCCGCGAATGATGTGGCCGGGGTGGACCGTGTGGTCGTCGCGACCGATGACGACCGCATCCGCGATGCCGCGCAGTCTTTCGGGGCCGAGGTGGTGATGACCTCTTCGGAATGCCGCAACGGGACAGAGCGCTGTGCTGAAGCCGTGCAGAACATGGGCATAACGCCGGAAATCGTCGTGAACCTGCAAGGGGACGCGCCGCTGACCCCAGCCTGGTTCATCGAAGATCTGATCGCCGGGCTGCGCGCCGACCCGGATGCGGGGCTGGCAACGCCGGTGCTGCGCTGTTCGGGACAGATGCGGGCGGACCTGCTGGCCGAACGTGCGGCCGGTCGCGTCGGCGGCACGACGGTCGTGTTCGGGGCGCAGATGCAGGGGCTGTATTTCTCGAAAGAGGTGATCCCTTTCGCGGGCGGGCATTACGCGCCGGACGATCCCACACCTGTCTTTCACCATGTCGGCGTCTATGCCTATCGCCCCGATGCGCTTGCGGCCTATCCGACCTGGCCGGAGGGCAAGCTGGAGAAACTTGAAGGGCTGGAACAGCTTCGCTTCCTTGAGAATGGCCACCGCGTGCTTTGCGTTGAGGTCGAGGGGCGCGGCCGGCAATTCTGGGAACTGAATAACCCCGAGGACATTCCACGCATCGAGGCCATGCTGGCGGAGATGGGCGCGGCGTGACCCTGCCGCAGACAAGTGTCATCGTCGTCTCACGGGGGCGCGCTGACCATCTGCGGCTCTGCCTTCTCTCTCTCTCGATGCAGGATCATCCCGATTTCGAGGTGGTTCTGGTCGCTGATGCCGCAGGTCTGGCACAGCGCATGGATCTGCCGCTGAAGCGGGTCACCTTCGACGTGCCCAATATCTCGCTGGCCAGAAACCTTGGGCTTGCGCATGCAGCGGGCGCGGTCGTGGCGTTTATCGACGACGATTCCGTGGCAGAGCCGCGCTGGCTGTCGCGACTGGTCGCACCATTTGACGATCCGAGCGTCATGGCGGCGACCGGCTGGACGCGCGCGCGCGACGGCTTCAGCTGGCAAACCCGGACGGACCGTATCGACGCACGCGGCCTGCCTCTGTCAGAGCCCAATCCGGCCCGCGAGACACGGCTTCTGGGGGCCGAAGCCGGCACCGTGCCCAGCACGCTTGGCACGAATTGCGCGTTCCGCACCGTGGCGCTGCGCCGGATCGGCGGATTCGACCCCGCGTTTTCCTATCATCTCGACGAATCGGACGTGAACATGCGCATGGCGGCCGCTATGCCCGATGCGCTGACCGCCGTGGTCCCATCGGCGCAGGTCATTCACGCGCAGGCCGGTAATGCGGGACGCGACAAGGCGGCGGTGCCACTTGATCTGTCGGTGCAAGGCCGATCTGCCGCGATCTTCGCGCGACGTTATGCCGGCAAGGTGCCTGAGGCAGAGATCATCGCACGCTATCGCCGGCGTCTCATCCGCCAGGTTCTGGACGCAAAGCTCGATCCATTCCGCGTTGGGGCGATTCTCGAAAGCCTGCGCAGCGGGCTGGCCGAAGGTGGCGACATGGCGCCTCCCGCGCCGCCGCCGCCCGGTATTGAAACCGCGTCAGCGGGTTTTCGCCGCATGCCCGTCCTGCACCGTCCGGGTCCGGTTCTGGGCGGCTGGCACTGGCAGGCCGCGACGCTTCGCGCGCAGGCGTCGGACATGGCGAAGGACCATCTTATTCCCACGATTGTTCTTCTCAGTCCCAGCTTTCTGCCGCACCGGCTTCGGCTGACGGAGGCTGGCTGGTTCGAACAGACAGGCGGATTGTGGGGACAATCGGAACCCGGCGATTCGCCGCTTGCGACGTGGCGGCTGCGTGATCGCATCGCGCATGAGGCGAATTTGGCGACCAATCGCCGGAACTAACCCTTTCCGCAAACGTTGGCGCGCCGCGCTTGCCCGGGCTGTGCTCTTGGGCGTAAAAGAATATCAGCGGCTACCGCTATCTGAAGGGAACGACCGCCATGAGCCGGAAAGTTACAAAAGCTATTTTTCCTGTCGCCGGACTGGGGACCAGATTCTTGCCAGCCACCAAGTCGATCCCGAAAGAGATCATGACACTGGTTGACCGGCCTCTTATTCAATATGCCATTGACGAGGCCCGCGCCGCCGGGATCGAAGAGTTCATCTTCGTCACCTCGCGCGGCAAAGGTGCGCTGGAAGACTATTTCGACCACGCACATGAACTTGAGGCCAACCTGAAGCGCAGCGGCAAGAACGACCTGCTGGACGTGCTGCGGGCGACCAACATGGATTCGGGCGCGATCGCCTATGTCCGCCAGCACAAGGCGATGGGCCTTGGCCATGCGGTCTGGTGTGCACGCCGTCTGGTGCCGGACAACGAACCCGTTGCTGTCATCCTGACCGACGACGTCATCATGGGCGATCCGCCCTGCCTTCAGCAGATGATCGAGGCGCATGCCGAAACCGGCGGCACGATGGTCGCGACCATGGAAGTGCCGATGGAAAAAACCAAATCCTACGGCGTTCTCGACGTCGCCGAGGATATGGGCGCCATCGTCAAGGCACGCGGTCTGGTTGAAAAGCCCAAAGACAATCCGCCGTCGAACCTTGCGGTGATCGGGCGCTATATCCTTGCGCCGACGGTGCTGCAGAACCTGAACAAACTGCGCGAGGGTGCGGGCGGCGAGATCCAGCTGACCGATGCCATCGCTGACGAGATCCTGGAAGGCCGTGATGTGTTCGGCCTGCGCTTCCGCGGCCAACGCTATGACTGCGGCTCGAAAGCCGGCTTCCTTCAGGCAACCGTGGCCTACGGGCTGGAGCGTGGCGATCTGCGCGACGAATTCCTGGAATACCTGCACGAAATCGTTTCCCTGCAGCGGGCCGCCGAATAATGCCCGCTGAAAAGGTACTTGTAACCGGCGGCGCCGGTTACATTGGCTCGCATGCGTGCAAGGTATTGCAGGCGGCGGGATTCGTTCCGGTGACTTATGACAGCCTGGTGACCGGCTGGCGCGACGCGGTAAAATTCGGCCCCTTCGAACAAGGCGATCTGATGGACCGCACGCGGCTGGATCAGGTCTTTGCCGAACACAAGCCCGTCGCGGTCATGCATTTCGCCGCCCTCAGTCAGGTGGGCGAGGCGATGAACCAGCCCGGCAAATACTGGCGTGGCAATGTCTGCGCTTCGCTGAACCTGATCGAAGCGACAATCGCGGCGGGTGTGAAGGATTTCGTCTTTTCGTCGACCTGCGCCACCTATGGCGATCAGGACGGCGTCGTGCTGGATGAAAACAGCCCGCAAATGCCGCTGAATGCCTATGGCGCCAGCAAGCGCGCGATCGAGGATATGCTGACCGATTTCGGCAATTCCGACGGGCTGAACAGCGTGATTTTCCGTTATTTCAACGTCGCGGGCGCTGACCCGGATGGTGAGGTAGGAGAGTTTCACCAGCCTGAAACCCATCTTGTGCCACTGATCCTTGATGCGATTGACGGTCGTCGCCCCGCGCTGACAATCCACGGCACCGACTACCCGACCGAGGATGGCACCTGCATCCGCGACTATGTCCATGTCATGGACCTCGTCGATGCGCATGTTCAGGGCCTGAACTGGTTGCGTGCCGGGAACGGTCCGACGGCCGGCGGAACCGAGGTATTCTGCCTTGGCACGGGGTCCGGTTTTTCCGTGCGGGAGGTTGTTTCCGCTGCGGGGCATGTCACCAATCGCGAAGTTCCGATGGAGGATGGGCCGCGCCGCGCTGGCGATGCGGTCAAGCTCGTCTCGGGCTCGGCACGGGCGGGGAAAGTTCTGGGCTGGACGCCCGACCGCTCGACCATGCCGCAGATGATCCGCGATGCCTGGCGCTGGCACCAGAACGGCGGGTATGACGGCTAGGCCGCCATTTGTCCTGGACGTTTCGCGGCTGGTATCGCGGATCGGCACCGGCCCGCTGACCGGCATAGACAGGGTCGAAGCCGAATGGCTGGGACATTTGCAGGGGAAGCCGCATCTTCTGTTATGCCGGGTCCGGCGCGGGCAGGCGCTTTTGCCGCCCGCAGCCGGTCCCGCCATTCTGCGCTGGATAAGCGGCGACATGACCGGTCTTCCGTCGCGCGCGGGGTGGCGCGACCGCCTCGCGCGGCGAAACACTGCCCCTGCCCGCGCCGAGGCCGCGCTTCGTCGCATGGCGACGACAGTCGCGCCCGCATCCGGGCGGGGAATCGAAGCCGCAGCCCGCGCCTCGCTGACCGACGATGCCGTGTATCTGAACGTCGGTCACAGCAACCTGAGCCGCGACTTGCTGGCGAATCTCGCGGACTTGCGGCCTGCCGTGATGATCCATGACACAATTCCGCTGGACCATCCGGAATTCACGCGACAAGGACAGTCCGAGCGGTTTCGAAATCGGCTGATCGCCGCGCTGTCGCTGTCGAGCACGATCATCGCCATATCAGAGGCGACTGCCGACCGGATCGCACTTTGGCGCGGGCGGCTGGCCGTGACCGCGCGCCCGAAGATTGTCACGGCGCATATAGGCACCCGGCTGTCAGCCGCCGATCCAGCCGCTGTCCCACCGGAGATTGACCTGCAGCATCCGCTTTTCGTGACACTTGGCACGATTGAGCCGCGCAAGAACCATACCCTGCTTCTGGAGGTATGGGACCGCCTGTCGGAAAGCCTTCCGGCGGGACAGGTGCCGCGCCTGCTGATCGTCGGGCGGCGCGGCTGGGAAAACCGACAGGTTTTCGAAAGGCTTGACCGGCTGCCAGCCGGGGGGCCGATCACCGAGCTGTCCGGCCTTGGCGATGCCGCTGTCGCGGCGATCCTTGAACGAAGCCATGCCCTTCTCATGCCGTCTTTGGCCGAGGGGTTCGGCCTGCCTCTGACCGAGGCCGCAGGACGCGGTATCGCGATACTCTGCACGGACCTTCCATCCACGCGCGAGTTGCTTGGCGATTATCCGACCTATCTTCCAGCGGATTCGCCTGCGAAGTGGGTTGAACAGGTAACAGCTCTCGCGGCGCAGGGGCCATTGCGCAAGACACCTCTTGCAAGTCGTTCGTGGGAAAGGCATTTCAGACAAATAGAGCAGGCCGTTATGCCGGAGCATGATGAAAAACAAGACTTGGTGGTAGAGGGTGGCAATTCGACTGGGATCTAGCTGGAATGCGCTGCAATTGCGCGCAACCCGGCAGTGGTATCTCGGCCGTGCGTTACGCCGCCGCAAGCAGGTCAAGCCTGACAGACTGCGCACGAAAAAAATCGCCAGGGACGACATCCTGTGTTTCGTCACCCAGCGGAATGAACGTATCCGCCTGCCCTACTTCCTGGACTATTACCGCAATCTCGGCGTCAATCACTTTCTGATCGTCGACAATGATTCCGACGACGGAAGTGCGGGCTATCTTCGCAAGCAGCGCGACGTCTCGCTGTGGCATGCCAAGGGCAGCTACAAGGCAGCGCGCTTCGGGATGGATTGGATCAACTGGTTGCTGTTCCGATACGGCACCGGGCATTGGTGCCTGACGGTCGACCCGGACGAACTGCTGGTCTATCCCCATTGCGACACACGTCCGCTTCAGGCGCTGGTGCAGTGGATGGACGCGTCGAAGCTGAAGGCGTTTCCGGCAATGCTGCTGGACATGTATCCGAAGGGCAGAATCGGCGATCAGCCCTATCGAGAGGGCCAGAACCCGCTGGACATCGCCAGTTGCTTCGACCCTGCCAACTATATGATCCACAAGAACGGCCTTTACGGCAATCTGTGGATTCAGGGTGGCCCACGCGCCCGCAGCTTTTTCGGACGAACGCCTGATCTTGCCCCGGCGCTGAACAAGGTTCCGCTGGTCCGTTGGCAACGGCCTTATGTCTATGTCTCCTCTACGCACATGGCGCTGCCGCGCTCGCTCAATCAGGTTTATGACGAGGATGGCGGAGAGCGGATTTCGGGCGCGCTGCTGCATACCAAATTCCTGTCCACCTTCATCGCCAAATCGACCGAAGAGATGGAGCGGGGCGAACATTACGCCAACAGCCAGGAATACCGCGCGTATAATGCCGGCCTACAGAACGACATGATCCTGTATCACCCGGAATCGCGCGAGATCGAAGACTGGCGGCAACTGCAGGATCTCGGTCTGATCTCGCAGGGAAACTGGGCATGAGCGAGGGTGTCAACCTCGGCGTCGTATTCCTGTGCCACAACGAGCTTGAGGTCGCGGCAGCGATGGTGCGCATCTGGCACGATGGTGGCGCATCAGTCGCGATCCATGTCGACCAGCGCACCGACGAAGACGCTTACCAGCAGATGCAAAACGCGCTTGCCGATCTTGACCGGATTGTCTGGGTGGACCGTCACAAATGCGACTGGGGCATGTTTTCCATGGTCGAGGCGACCCAGGCAGCCGCACAGGCGCTGCTGGACGGTTTTTCCGATGTCAGCCACGTATTCGTGGCCTCGGGCGCCTGCCTGCCATTGCGCCCCGTCGCCGAACTTTGTGACTATCTGCGCCGCCATCCCCGCGTCGATTTCATCGAGAGCGTCAGCGCGCGCGATGTCGGCTGGACGATCGGCGGCCTGAACATCGAACGGTTCGAGCATTATTTCCCGTTTTCATGGCGCAAGCGGCGCGCGCTTTTCGATCTGACTGTCCAGTTGCAGCGCAAGCTGAACATCCGCCGCCGGATGCCGCGTGGACTGGTGCCCCATCTCGGGTCGCAATGGTGGTGCCTGACACGAGAGACGTTGTACGCCATTCTGACCGACCCGCGGCGCAGCGAATTCGAACGCTATTTCCGTTGGTCCTGGATCCCCGATGAAAGCTATTTCCAGACATTGACGCGACGCCACTCTACCCGGATCGAAAGCCGGACGCTCACCCTGTCGAAATTCGACTTTCAGGGACGCCCCTATACGTTCTATGGCGATCATCAGGAAATGCTGACGGTGTCACGATGCTTCGTCGCGCGCAAGATCTGGCCCGGCGCGCAGGAACTGATGAACGGCTTTCCGAAGGATCTGGGCCCGGAGCATATCGGGGACGAGCCCGATCCCGGCCGCATCGACAGGCTGATCGCGTCCACGGTGGCGCGCAGGCAATTGGGCAGGCCCGGACTTTACATGCAAAGCCGGTTCCCGAAGAAGGACCGTGAAAACGGCAAGACGGCAGGCCGGTATGCGGTGCTGCAAGGTTTCACTGATCTGTTCCCCGATTTCGAGGAATGGCTGCAGGCCCGCGTCGATGCCGATGTGCATGGCCATCTGTTTGACCGCCACTCGGTCGAGTTTCTGGGCCGGCAGCGCGTCGGGCCCGGCGGCATCCCCGCCTTCCCGGAATGCCGCGACTATGACCCGCATGGCTTCCTGACAAGCCTGATCCGCATTGCCGACCGCGAGCAGGTATTCCAGTTCAGTCCGCGCGACACGCAGGACATGAACTGGTTCATGGTGACCGACCCCAATGCGGTCATCCGCGTCGTGACCGGGGCCTGGGTCGTGCCGCTGATGCATTCGGACATGCCATTCGACGATATCCGAAATATCGCCGCGCGACTTCAGCATACCGAACTGGAACAGTTGAAAATCATGCGCTCGGTCTGGGTCAAGGCCGATATCGAGATATGGGAGCTGGCCGATTTTGTCGCCCGTCCCGCCGCGATCCTGCAGCGCGTCGTGCGCGACCTGACACCCGGAAGCTGGCCGCTTTACGATCAGCCGCCACCGCTTCGCGATCTGGACCAGCTTGGCCGCTTCCTGCAGCGTCTGCGCAATGCCGGGCTGCAACCGCGCCTGATGGGCGGCTTTCCGGCCACACGCTCGGAAGAGGAATGGAATGTCTGAGATCAACAGCTTCGTCATCTTCGCCGAAATGCGCACCGGCTCGAACCTGCTTGAGGCGACGCTGAACGCGATCAAGCACGTCACCTGCTTTGGCGAGGCGTTCAATCCCTATATGCTGGGCTGGCCCGGCACCGATCAGATCCGCGGCATAACCCGCGATGAACGAGAGGCCGACCCGATGCGGCTTCTGGATGCAATTACCTCTCGCGACGGTCATCTGTCGGGCTTTCGCTATTTCCACGATCACGACCCGCGTGTCTTCGACGCGATCATGGCCAACAGGCGCTGCGCAAAGATCATCCTGACCAGAAACCCCGTGGACAGCTTTGTCTCGACCGAACTCGCGCGCCAGACCAATCAATGGAAGCTGAACCAGACCGAGACGCCCATTCCCGCCGCGATCGAATTCGACGGCGCGGCCTTCCAGAAGACCCTGTCCGAGATTCAGGAATTTCAGGCCCGTATCCTGCGCGGCCTTCAGGTTTCCGGGCAGGCCGCGTTCTGGCTGAACTACGATGACCTGCGCGATGCCGAAGTGATGACCGGCCTTCTGCATTGGCTGGGCCGCACCGATCTGGCGCAGGTGAACCCCGCGTCGGATCAGGTCCCGCAGAACCCGCGTGAAATGTCGGGCAAGGTCAGCAATTTTGCGCAGATGCAGACCGAGCTTTCCGCGATGGATCCGTTCCAGCTTTCGCGCATCCCCACGTTCGAGCCGCGCCGCGGACCTGCCGTGCCAAGCTTCCTGACGGTCGAGACGGGCGGCGGCCTGCTGTATATGCCCATTCGCGGCGGTCCTGCCGACACGGTAACGGACTGGCTGCGCGCCACCGGGGGCGAGATTGCGCGCGACTTTAATCAAAGCACCCTGCGCGGCTGGTTGCGCGAACACCCTCAGCATCGCAGTTTTACTGTGCTGCGCCACCCGCTGCGCCGGGCGTGGTCGGCGTTCGGCCAGCTTCTCGGCGGGGCGGCCCCCGATCTGCGTCAGCAGATGCGAGAGATCCATCGTGTTCCCCTGCCGCCCGACGAGGCACTGTTCGAAATGTCCGAGGACGATCAGGCCCGGCTTTTCGCCGATTTTCTTGCGTTCCTCAGGCGCAGCATGAATGGCCAGACCAGCCTGCCGCTGCTGCCTGTCTGGGCGAGCCAGACCGAGGTGATCGCCGGCTTCTCGCGCTTTCTCAGCCCCGACATGATCCTTCGCGAAGATATGCTGTCGCGCGACTTTGGCTGGCTGGCCGAGGCTGCCGGTGTGACAGCGCCCGATGTCGGTGCGCCCGAAGCAATGCCCGATTTCCTGTCGGACAAGCCGCTGCAACAGGCCGCGCGCGCCGCCTATCTGCGCGACTATATTCAGTTCGGCTTCACCAACCAGCCCTGAGCCATCGCGCGTTCAGCAGCCGTGCTGCGACCTCAGGGCCTGCAAGGTCTCGCGCAACGAAGCGATGAAGGCAGCGGGCGACTCGATCTGCGGAATATGGCCGGTTTCCGGTATCAGGGTCAGGCTGCTTCCCGCGATCAGTCCGGTCAGCCTCTCGCCCTGCTGAACTGGCGTGATGCTGTCCTCGCTGCCCCAGATGATGCCGGTCGGCAGGCAAAAATCGCGATAGTTTGCCGGATCCGTGCTTCTTGCGCCCGCAGGCGGAACCAGAAGCGACGGCAACCAATCAGCGAAGGCGCGCGTGCTGCCGGCAATCCGCATAGGCCGCTGAAGGACTCGCACGACCTCATCAGTCGCCGCGTCCTTTACGTAAAGAAGCGATGCCAGCAGGCGTCGGGTCATCAGCGGATTGGTCGCCGTGAGCGCAACCGCGAGTTCCCGTAGCGGTCGCACGCGCAGCGGCAAAGGCATGGCTTTCGTCCCATCGCCCTCGGTCGGTTTTGCAATGCCGATTGCGCCATCGACGACGACCAGCCCGGCGAACCGTTCGGGCGCGATCATCGTTGCCTCGACACCGGCGCCCGCACCGAAGGAATGTGCGATCAGGACCGGCTTGATATGAAGGGCGTCGGCAAGCGCGATGACCCGCGCCGCCTGACGCTGCCTGCTATAATCCCCTTCAGGATCGCGATCCGAGAACCCGAAGGGCGGCATGTCCATGCCAACCGCGCGATAGCCCTCCTGCGCCAATGCCTCCAGCACCGGGCGCCAAAGACCGGACCAGGCAGCAGTGCCGTGCAAAAGCAGCAGCGGCGGTCCGTCAGTCGGTCCCATCTCCAGCACGTGCAGCGTGCCCATTGATGTTTTCACCATCTGGCCGTCTGCGGGGCGAAGCAACGCCGCCGATCCCGTCTCTCGCAAGGCAGCGAAGATGCGGAAGCCCAACGGGACGACAATTGCCGCACCCAGCAACGACAGCAGAAGAACTCTCAACCAATACAATCGCACCGTTTCACCTGATCAATATCGCCGAAGGATGCGCGAAATCCGAACGCACTCGCAAGCGCACGATCACGCGTCATGCGTATTTCTGCGAGAAATCCGATCCAGCGTTGCGAGCGTTTTCAGCACCTCGACACGCCCGAATTCGCGCGCCGCCTTCTTCCGCGCGGCGTCGAAGCCAGGCGTGAGCCGCGCAATCTCGGCGTCCAGGTGAAGCCTCGCCCCAGCCAGCCGCCCGGATTCCTGACTGGCAAGCCTGGCTCCCGCGACCGAGAAAGCGTCATGTCGCGAATAGCTGAGCGCCAGCTTCTCGCCGACCGCCCGACGCTCTGCCAGCACGGTATCCATATGGGCGCGAAAAGCCGAAAACCTTTTGAGCTCGGCGTCCGAGCGGATCTGCGCCAGCTTCGCGAGCTGCTTCATCTGGGCGGCGTTCATCTTCATCCGTTCATCCTTCTTTCTTGCAGGTATTCGCCGTTCGCCCACGGCCTGCCGCAGGAATGTCTGCGCAGCAGCAGGCAAGCCGGACAGGCAGGCCCTTTACCAACCGCGCTTCGCCTTTTCGCGCATCGTTTCGGCAAAGCGGATCGCCGCGGCGACGGCGGCGAAATGATCCGGCTCGATTTCTGCGCCGATTCTGACGCTGGCATGGATCGCGCGCGCGCAGGGCGGGTCGGGCCAGATCGGCACCTTATGCTCGGCCGCGCGTTCGCGGATGCGCAGCGCGACGGCGTCGACGCCCTTCGCGACGCAGACAGGCGCGCGCCCGCTTCCACGTTTCCACTCCAGCGCGACGGCGTAATGCGTCGGGTTGACGATCACGACATCGGCCTTTTCCACATCCGCAAGCATGGAGTTCAGGACGATTTCCATCGACTTCTGACGCCGGGCGGATTTCATGTGCGGATCGCCCTCGCTGTCCTTCATCTCATCCTTCATTTCCTTCAACGTCATTCGGTTGCGCCGGCGAAAGTCAAAGTGCTTCCAGCCGAAATCGGCGAGCGCGAAGACGATCGAAATCGCAAGCGCGACCAGCAGCGCTTGCGCCAGCACCGTTTCAAGCCCCGCGATCCAGCCCAGATCATCGCTGCCGGCGATCAGGCGCGGCAGCATTCTGCCGAACAGAAACCATCCGCCAATGGCAACAGCGACGGCCTTCGCGGTCGAAATCGCGAAGGTGACGAGGCCGGTCTTGCCAAATTTCTGGCCGGCGTTCTTGATCGGGTTGATCCGGTTGATATCGGGGGCCAGCTTGCTGGGGACGAATACGATCCCGCGCTGTGCCATCAGCCCGATCAGCACCACAATCGCCGGAACAGCCAATACGGCTAGCGTTATTAGCGCAGCGGACGCGGCGACGCCAAGGGCGGCGTCAAGTCCCGCCTTCGTTCGAAGCGCGCCCGCCGGTGACATGCCCCCGGCGCTTGTGAAACCGGCATTTCGCCAGGCACCGTCGACGCTGTGAAGCCAGCCGGGTAAGGCCCATGACAGGGCCGCCGCACCACCCGCAAGCGCGCCGAGATAGGCAAGTGCGGCATTGACCTCGTTCGAACGCGGAAAATCACCCTTTTCGCGCGCCTTTCGCAGCTTTTGCTCGGTCGCGTCGAACTGCTTGTCGTCGTCCTCGGTTTCGCTCATGGATATCTCCGGCCCGTCGCTCGCGAAGCGTGCGCCGCTGCCCCCTGCAGATGATCGCCCTTAATCCGGCAACGCATGCAGGAACACCGCATCAGCCCAACCCGAAAGGATCAGTGGTGACAGTACGGCAAGCGCGACGAGCGCAAGCATAATGATCGCGGGTGCGCCAATGAACACGACAGGAAGTGCCGGCATGACCCGGTTCACGATCCCGGTCAGAACCTGATAAAGAAGCCCGCCCAGTATGAACGGCGAGGCAACCGCAAGCGCCAGCACAAAGGATCGGCTGACAAGACCAACCATGCCGCCCACCTGGTCGCCGCTGATCTGAAATTGCCCGGCAGGAAAGGCCGCATAGCTTTGCGCAATCAGGTCCACCAGCAGGATCGGAAGTCCCATGGCCATCAGCAGTGCCAGTCCCGCCATATGCATCAGATTGCCGATTGGATGGGGTGCGGCCTCGGTCCCCGTCCCGATCAGTTGCGACAGCGAGGCGGTGGCACCAATTGCAGAACTCGCGACATGAAGCGCAGACGCCATGATCCGCGCCGGCAATGCGATCAGGAAGCCTGCCAGCATTTCGCGAAGCGCGAGCGGGGCAAACAGCATGATGCCCTCGGTTTCGGCGGGCAGCGTTTGCATGTTCGACATGACCGCTGCGACCGGCGCCAGCAGCATTGCGATGGTGATCCGGATGCGCACGGACACGACGCGCTCTGAAAATACGGGAAAGACAAGGACGGCGGCCTGAACACGCAGATAGGCCAGCAGAAGCGGCATCAGCATGGCAGTCAGATCAGGGGGAAGCGCAGATGTCAGCGCCATCAGCCCGCCTCGATTGTCCCAAGCAGATTGATATCTGCAGCCGGGTCGATATCGGCCAATCCCAGCACAGGGACGGGCAGGCCATGCGCGGAAAGAATGTCGCGAAGCTGACGCCTGCGATGATCGGGCGCAGCAATTACCGGGTCTTCCTGCAGGTCGAGCCCGGCAAGCTGCGTGCGCACACGCGCAACCAGCTTCCGCGACAGATCGACAAGCGGCGCGCCGTTATGGCCCCGGCCGGCGCCATCCTCTGCCGCGACGAACTCTGCTTCCCACGCGGGGTGAAGCTGTACGATATTCAACTGCCCGGAAGGTCCGGCCATGCGCTGCGTGATCTGACCGCGAAGGCGTCTGCGGATCGCCTCGAACACTGCATCCGGGCTGCCCGCGGCGCGACATTCGTGAACCGCATCGACGATAAGCGGCAGGTTTCGGATCGACAGCCCCTCATCCAGCATCTGGCGCAGAACTGCCAGCAGCAGCTCCGGCGAGATTTTCTCGGGTATCATGTTGTCGAAATAGGCCTGATAAGCCTTCGCGCGCGAGGGATCCGACATCTCTTTCAACTCGGCAATCAGGCGCTGAAGCGCGGTCAGCGTCAACAATTCAGACAGGCTGGATTTGACGACTTCCATCAGGTGCGTCGACAGGACCTCCATCGGTGTGACGACGGTCGCACCGGCAAGGACGGCATCTTCCTGCTGGTCCTGTTCGACCCATTTCGCCTGCGTGCCGAAGACGGGCTCGCGCATGATCGCGCCTGGCATCAGGTCAAGCACCTCGGTGCTGCCAAGCGCCATCAGCCGGCCCGATTCAAGGGTGCCGCGCCCGCGAACCACGCCATGCACGCGGATGACATAGGCATTCGCGGCACAGTTGCTGTCGTCGGTGATGCGCACCTCGGGCAAAATAATACCGAAGTTGCGCGCGATATGAGTGCGCAGGTTTCCGATGCGCGCGGCAAGTCCGCGACCGGCATCCAACGCGTCCATGACAAGATCGTCGCCGATCTCGACCGCGATATCGTCCATGTCCAGATCGTCGCCGATTCGACGCGGTTGCGCAGGCTCGACCACAGGCGCAGGCTCGGGTCGCGCGCATTCGACGGACTTCTTCCGATAGATGCGCCAGGCAGCAAAGGCGAGCGCTGAGGCGAGCAACAGGAAAAGCAGCTTCGGCATGCCGGGAACGAAAGCCATCAAGACCATCGCGCCGCAGACCACGGCAGGCGCGCGCCAGTCCTGCGCGGCCTGCCCCAGAATGAGACTGGAGGTTTCTTCGGTCGCGCCGCCGCGCGAAAGAAGAAGTGCCGCTGCCATGGAGGTGATGAGCGACGGCACCTGGCTGACCAGACCATCGCCGATCGACAGGCGCGAATAGTTCTGAAGCGCAGTTCCGATGGACAGGTCGTGGGCAATCACCCCCATCGCAATCCCGACCAGCAGGTTTATGAGTGTGATCAGGATACCGGCGACGGCGTCACCCTTCACAAATTTCGACGCCCCGTCGAGCGAGCCGAAAAAGCTGATCTCGCGCTGATCGTTCTCGCGACGGCGACGGGCTTCGGCATGGTCGATAGCGCCGCAGTTCAGGTCGCCGTCGATCGCAAGCTGCTTGCCGGGCAGGCTGTCAAGCGCAAAGCGGGCAGAAACCTCGGCCATCCGGCCGGCACCCTTGGTAATGACAATGAAATTCACGGCAGAGATGACCGCGAAAATCGTCAGCCCCACCATTAATGAGCCACCGGCAACGAATTGCGAAAAGCCGCTGATGACATGACCCGCGGCACCTTCGCCTGTATGCCCCTCTGTCAGGATCAGCCGCGTTGACGACACGTTCAGCGAAAGCCTGATGATGAGCGAGACGAGAAGCAGCACCGGGAATGCCTGAAAGTCGGTAGGCTTTTCGACAGTCGATGCCATGACCAGGATCATCGTCGCACTGGCGATGGAAACCGCGATCCCGAAATCGAGCAGGGATGCAGGTATCGGAATGACCATCGTCAGCACGATGATGACGAGGCCGGAGGTTATCATGGTCCCGCGAAGTGCGCCCGCACCCGCGCGTGCGCCCTCATTCGCCATTCGAAGGCTCCGCAGCATTCGGTGCCGCGACAGGCGCGCGCTGGAAGACGATGCCATCCAGAGGCTGCGCGCTGCCGGTCAGAAGCCCCGCACGGCGCAGATAAACCAGCGCCTGCATTCGGTCGCCCGCATCCGGCAGGCGGCGGACATCCAGCATGAAGGCTGCGGGCATCTGCCGCCCGCTCAGAACCAGCCTGTCGATCTCTGCGATTATCTCGGGCAGTCCGGGGGCGCCTGCCAGCCCCGCGGCAAGGATGCCTGCAAGCAGAGTCATGACGCCCTCTTGATGTCGCGCAGGGCGTTTTCAAGCGAGACGAAGCTGGGGCGCAACTGCTCGGGCGCCGATTGCCGCCCGACCTCGACGCAAAGGTTGGTGGCGTGGTGATGAAGGCCAGCCACCAGCACGGATTTGATAACCTCATAGAAGGACAGATCGTGTTTTTTCACCGCGCTGAGGCGCTGCGCGAGCGGCGATACCAGCCCGTAGGCCAGGAAAACCCCAAGAAATGTCCCGACCAGTGCTGAACCGATCATCTTGCCCAGGATCTCTGGCGGCTGGTCGATCGCGCTCATCGTCTTGATGACGCCAAGCACCGCCGCGACGATGCCAAGCGCAGGCAGCGCGTCGGCCATGGATTGAAGCGCATGGGCGACGTGCATCTCCTCTTCCTTGATAAGCGCGATACGCTTGGTCAGCATATCCTCGACCTGATAGGGGTCGTCATAGTTCAGGCTGGCGGATCGCAACGTGTCGGTAATGATCGCCACGGCCTCGTGATCGGCGAGGATACGCGGATACGCCCGGAATATCTCGCTGCTTTCGGGGTTCTCGATATGCTCCTCCAGCTCTACCGCGTTGCTGCGGCCAAGGCGCAGAAGCTGGAACAGAAGGCACAGAAGGTCTTCGTGATCCTGGCCTTGCCACGCTGGCCCCTTGAAAGCCCGCATGATGCCGGAGACGGTATGCTTCAGAACAGCGCCGCTGTTCGACAGGATGTACGATCCGATCGCGGCGCCACCGATAATCATCATTTCGAAAGGCAGGGCGTGAAGGATCACCTCCATCTTGCCGCCGGCGAGCGCATAGCCGCCGAACACCATGACAATCGTGACAACGATGCCTGCTGCACCGAACATGGCGTTCTCCTATCGCAAGGGGGTGCTACGGGCACCCATATAGGTCGTGAGAATGGCGGCCTTTTGCGGTTCGATCGCCGCAATGATGCGCGCGCCTGTCTCGGGGTTCACGCGCATCAGGATCTCGGCGGCGAAATCCGAGGGCAGGCTTGCGAGAACGGCGGCCGATTCCTTGGGCTTCATGGCTTCATAGACCGCGACCAGGCGGGCAATATCTGCGTCAACCGCGCGCTGAGTGCTTGTCTTCGACCCGAGGAGCGGCTTGCCCGCCTGCTTGAACCTTCGCAATTCCGCTGTCAGGGTCGCACGAGCCGATGCTATTTCGGACTTCTTGTCGTCAAGTTCGGCCAATGCCTTCTTGATCCGGTCTTCGCGGATACGCAATTCCTCGACCAAGGCCACAACCTCGGGGATATCGCCGCAACCTGCCAGCAACCCTTCGGCCGCAAACGGTGGCGGTGTGGTTGTCGGGGGCGTCACCGAAAGCGCCGCAACCGGCAAAAGCGCAGCCGCGACGACGGGCAAAAGGATCTTAGGCATCCTCTGCCTCCAGCAACTGGGCGCGTGGGCGCAGACGGCGCTGCGACGCGGTGCCGCCGCGCGAAAGTTCCGATTGCAGGGCCCAATATGCCTTTTCGTTCCGCGATGCCTCGATGACGCGGGCAAGTTCGTTCGACGCCGCTTCCGCCTCGGCCCGCGCCTTCCGAATGCATTGGTCAAGCCGCGAGATCTCGGATGTCATCACGGCAATCGCACCGCCCAACCCGGTTTCCAGGTTGTTCAGCTTTCGCAACCTTCGCGACAAAAGCAGGCAATAGGCCGCCAGCGGGAATGCCGTCAGAACGCTGACGGCGGGAAGCAGGAATTGCAGGCTCATTGGATCGCGAACTCCGTAATCAGGACTTCCTTGACGATGCCGTCGCCCAGCACGATCTGGGCGCGCGTCGTCAATTCAGCGCGAATGATTTCCAGCACCCCGCGCCGATCCATCGCCGCGGGGTCTATATCGCTGAGAAAGCCGGTAAAGCTGTCGGCAATACGCGGCATCAGAAGCTGCACCTGCGCTGCATCTTGCGGCGCGACCTCAAGCTTGATGCTCATCATCAGTTGCCGGTTGCGCCCCGGCATGGGCACGACGATCCGGGGGACATCGACAAAGCCGATCTCTGGCAGCGGTTCGCTATGCCCGGCATCCTTCGAAAACATCGCGAGCGGGCTGACGAATCCCATGTAGCTGGCCGCGAACCCGCAGATTCCGGCTGAAAGGACCAGTGCGATCAGAGCCAGTCTGCCGCGCCCCCTGCGCGCCGGCACTTCATCAATCGCGAGTGTTTCGGACATGGTGATTCTCCTTCTTCGAATTGAGGGAATACCATTGCCCGACTAACCAATAATTAACGCGCATCGTGCCAAAACACCCTTGTCGAAGAACTCGAATCGAAGGGGACAGATTTGCGGGAACTGCAGAAATACTGGGCGGCGCGCACGGCTCGTCAGCGATTCGCGGTGATTGGCGGCTTCGTCGCTACCTTCCTTCTTGTGCTGGCCTTCATCGCGCTTGCCGGGCGTGTTCAGATGGCGCTGCTCTATTCCGGGCTTGACGATTCGCAGGCCGGGCCGGTGGTTGCGCATCTGGAACAGACGGGCACAGCTTATGAGCTTCGCGGAAGCTCGATCTGGGTCGATGCAGCGCAGCGTGACCGCATCCGCATGGATCTGGCGTCGCAGGATCTGCCTCAGCAAAGCGGCAAGGGCTACGAGATTCTCGACGAGATGTCCGGCTTCAGCACCACCTCGCAGATGTTCGACGCGGCCTATTGGCGCGCCAAAGAGGGCGAGCTTGCCCGGACCATCCTTTCGATTCCATCCGTGCGTTCCGCGCGTGTGCACCTGACCGCGCCCCAATCGCGGGGCTATCGCGATACCCAGCCCGGCTCTGCCTCGGTGACGATTGTCACGGATGGCACGCCGCTTTCGCCCGCGCAGGCCAACGCGATGCGCTTCCTGATTTCGTCGGCCGTTCCGAAACTGGCACCAGACGCGGTTTCGGTGATCGATTCTCTGCGCGGTGTCATCCAAGCGCCTGACGAGCAAAGCGTCAGCGACCGCGAGACGCGCATCAAAGAAAATGTCGAACGCATTCTCGCGCCGCATGTCGGCGCGGGGAACGCAATTGTCGAGGTGAGCATCGATCTGGTCACAGAAGCAGAGCAGGTGACCGAGCGAAGCTTCGATCCCACGCAGCGCGCAATGATCTCGCAAGAGACGGAAGAGCTTAGCGACGAAAGCAGCACGGCGAATGGCGGCGCGGTCACTGCGGCATCCAACCTGCCCGAGCAGCGCCAGCAGGATGGCGACAAGCAGCAGTCGCAGCGCGCAGAAACCCGCCAGCGTGCGAATTATGAGGTCGGCAGCGTGACGCGCCAGATCGACCGAAGGCCTGGCTCGGTCCGGCGGCAGAGTGTTGCGGTGCTCGTCAATGGCGTTATGCGCAGCACTGCCGACGGCACCGATGAACTGGTCGCCCGCGATGACGCAGAGCTTGGCGCGATTCGCGAACTCGTCTCGGCGGCAGTCGGGTATGACGAAGCGCGCGGCGATGAGATCACGGTGAAGTCGATGCCCTTCGTTTCTGTTCCCGAAGCCGGAACCGAGATTGCGCGCCGCGATGGGCTTCTGGACCGGCTCGCGCTCGACAGTCTGCTGCGGATCACGATGGTCGGGCTTTTCGCGCTGCTGGCGCTGTGGCTGACGATGCGCGGGCTGCGTCGTGGCAAGGCCGGGGGCAGCGAAAGCGCAGCGCTTGATGATTCCCGGCCTCCACCGGTTTCTGATCAGGCCACGATGGCGCCGCCGATGATGATGCCCGACATTCCGATGCTGACCATGTCCGCGCCCGAGTTCGATTTCGATAATCCGGGCGGCGCAGGGGATGATCCGGTCGCACGCCTGAAGCAACTGATGAAAGAACGCCAGGACGAGACCGTTCGCTTGCTGAGCGGCTGGATCGGCGACGATGAAAGGTCGATCACATGAGTGCCGCGCTGCGTCTGGAAGACTTCGCCGCGCCGCCCCGCCCGCGCCAACCTGTCTTCTCCGAGAGCGAGCTTCGTGATGAATATCAGCGCGGTTTTGCATGCGGCGCCGACGCATGCAGGGATGCCGAACTGACCGCGCTGAATGACGCGCTCAGCGCCGCAACTGCCCGCATCGCCGTGGAAGACCAGATCCGCAATTGCGCGATCGAGGAGGTTTTGCAGGCGATCCGCCCGGTTCTGCAGGCGATCGTGGCGAAACTGGCCGAGCGTTACGACGACGTGCTTGCACAAGCGATTGCCGATGAGTTGGACAGGCTTTGCAAATCGGGTACCCGGCCCGCCTGCCAGATCGCTGCCGAAGGCCCCCTGTTCGGGCTGCTGGAAGAAAAGATCGCCGAGCTTGGCCTTCGCGGGATCACGCTCCGGCCCGGCGCGCAGACGGAAATCACATTCGACGGTGGCCGGATCTCGTTCGGGCATGCCGACCTTCCCGTCAGTATCGCCGAACTTCTTGGCGATCTGTCCCCTTTCAAGGAGCGATGAATGGACCTGAACCAGACCGTCCTGACCGACAATATCCCCGTCGAGATCACCGTCCGCATCGGACGGCGCAGCATGACCGTGGCCGAGCTTTCCGAGCTGCGCGAAAACGACATCCTGCCGCTCGATCAGGCGGTGGATGATGCGGTCGAAATCTGTGTCGGCGATCACGTCATCGCATTTGGCGAACTGATCGCCGACGAGACGGATGCCGGTCGCCTTATGCTGCGCATCACGCGGGCTGGCGGGGACGCGGCGTGATTCGCATGCCTCGGATCGCGTTGCCCGCTCTGCTGATGGTGGCGCTGGCAGTGCTGATCGCGACGCCCTTGCAAGGCGTCGCGCAAAGCGTCGACGTGCCGCTGACGACCGGCGAAGCGATCACAACGACCGACAGTGCCACAGGCGCGCAGGCGGCAAACAGCGTGGCAGAACAGATCGGGTCGGTGGTCGAATCCATTGCGACGGGTTCTGCCGAAGGTTCCGGGGTCGGGCAGACGTCGATCCTGCTGTTTTTGGGGCTGACCGTTCTTTCGCTTGCCCCAGCAATCGCGATTACAGTGACATGCTTTCCGTTCATGGTGACGGTGCTGTCGATCCTGCGCCAGTCACTTGGCCTTCAGCAGTCACCGCCCAATATGCTGATCGTCAGCCTCGCGCTGTTTCTGACATGGTTCGTCATGGACCCGGTCCTTCGCGAGGCCTGGTCGCTTTCCGGCCCGCCGCTTCAGTCGGGCCAGATCGGTTTGATCGAGGCATTGTCGCGCGCAATCGGGCCGTTCGAACGTTTCATGGCCGCGCGTGCCGATCCGGCGATACTGGACGAGATGCGTTCTCTGGTGCCTGCCGACGCGGCTGGCGACGGATTGCGGCTGCTGATCCCCTCGTTCATGCTGACCGAGCTGCAGCGCGCTTTCGAAATCGGCTTTCTGATCGCGCTTCCCTTCCTCGTCATCGACCTCGTCGTATCGGCGGTTCTGATGGCGATGGGCATGATGATGGTGCCCCCGGCTGTGGTCGCGCTGCCGTTCAAGCTGGCCTTCTTCGTCGTTGTCGATGGCTGGGTCATGCTTTCTGCGGCTCTCGTGCGCGGCTATCAATAAGTCTGCCGCAACCATCAGCTTTCAGTCGCCGGGTCGTGGGCGCGTCGGACGCGGACGCACGCGCTTTGCCCTTGGGATCGGCGCAGGCGCGCCTATATTGGGCCTGACGCGCCCTGCTGGCGCCAGACAATCCGAAGGACACCATGACCAATATCAACCAGATCGCGTGGGACGATACCGTCCTGCCGTTTCAGCTCGACCGCTCCTCGATACGCGGCCGGGTTGCTCGGCTTGACGGGGTTCTGGACCACATTCTTTCACGCCACGAATACCCCGGCCCGGTCGCCGCGGCCGTGGCAGAGCTTGCGCTGCTGACGGCCCTTATCGGACCGATGATCAAGTTGCGCTGGAAGCTGTCGCTTCAGGTTCGCGGCAAGGGTGCAATCCGCACCATCGCCGCCGATTATTACGCCCCGGAAACCGAAGGGGGCCCGGCACGGATGCGCGCATGGGCAAGCTTCGATGCCGAGCGACTGACCGAAGGCGCGCATTTCGACCAGATCGGCGAAGGTTACTTCGCCATCCTGATCGATCAGGGGCCGGGTAGTCAGCCCTATCAGGGCATCACGCCCCTTGCCGGAGGCTCGCTTTCGGCCTGTGCCGGGACTTATTTCGCGCAGTCCGAGCAACTTCCCAGCAGCTTTGCGCTGTCCTATGGGCGCTCTCTGCTGCCGGGCGGTGTGGAAACCTGGCGCGCGGGCGGCATCATGCTGCAGACGCTGCCGGCCCAGCCGATGCTGGGTGACGGGGCAAGCACCGAAAGCGGGCTGATCGAAGCCGCCGACATTCTGCAGGGCGCACAGTCCGAAGACTGGAACCGCGCGAATCACCTGCTTTCCACCGTGGAAGAGATGGAGATGATCGGCCCCTCGGTCGCGCCAACCGACCTGCTCGTTCGGTTGTTCCATGAGGAGCAGCCCCGTGTGTTCGATCCGCAGCGTGTCGAGTTCGGATGTTCCTGCAGCGAGGATAAGGTGCGCGCCACCCTGTCGATCTATTCGCAGAAAGACATTGGCCATATGACGACCGAGGATGGCCGCGTCACTGCGGATTGCCAGTTCTGCGGCGCGCATTACGAATTCGATCCGCAATCGCTGGGGTTTGAGGCCACGATTGACGAAAACGGCAACCCTCTGCCCTCTGCCCCGGCATCGCCGGCGGATCAGGATGGTGCCCGCCCATGACCATGACGGCCGGGCCTGGTCCGGTCGACGCGAAGGCGCCGCGTGCTGACGCGACGCCTTTTGCTTCTTCGCCGCGCAGATCACCGCCGCCGCCTTCTGGCGACGCGCTGATCGCGCGGCTTCGCAGGGCGCTTTCTGTCCCGGCCGAGCCGAGTTCCGATTTCGATCCCAACCCCGGCTTTCTGCCGCCAGACGGTTCACTGCGTCGCGCGGCAGTTCTGGCTGCGTTTCACGAAGATGACGGGCGGCTTTATCTGACCACCCGCGCCGCGACCATGCGCCATCATCCCGGCCAGATCGCCCTGCCCGGCGGCAAAGTCGATCCGAGTGACCGCGATGAAGAAGCGGCCGCCCTGCGAGAGGCCCGGGAAGAGATCGCGCTTGACCCCGGCCAGGTCGAAGTGATCGGCGCATTGCCCGCGCATCGCACCGTCACCCATTTCTGCATCACGCCCATCGTGGCCGTCATTCGCGGCCCGTTCACCCCGGTGGCAGAGCCGGGCGAGGTTGCCGAAGTCTTTTCGCTGCCGTTCAGCCACATTGCCGATCCCGCGAATTACCGTCTTGAAGGTCGCATCTGGCGCGACACATGGCGCGCCTATCGGGTGGCACCTTTCGGGCCGTATTACCTGTGGGGGGCAACCGCGCGAATTCTGCTCGGGCTGGCGGAAAGACTATCGAGATGAAGATCAAGGCCAGCTTTCTGAACGATCCGGCGCTTGGAAAACTGCTTGAGGCGCTGACGGATGCCGGGCATCAGGCGCTGATCGTCGGCGGCGCGGTGCGCAATGCGGTTCTTGGACAATCCGTTGACGATGTTGATATTTCGACTGATGCGTTACCCGAGCAGGTCGTTCGGCTGGCCCACGCGGCCGGGATGAAGACCGTGCCGACAGGCATTGAGCATGGCACCGTCACCGTCATCGCTGACGGCACCCCGTTCGAAATCACGACCTTCCGGCGCGACGTCGAAACCGACGGGCGCAACGCCACCGTCGCCTTTTCCGACCGGATCGAGGATGACGCCGCGCGCCGCGATTTTACGATGAACGCGCTTTACGCGACGGTCTCGGGCGAGGTGTTGGACCCAGTCGGAGGCTGGGCCGACCTGCGGCGTCGGGAACTGCGTTTCGTGGGCGACCCGACCGCCCGCATCCGCGAGGATTATCTGCGCATTCTGCGCTTCTTCCGCTTTCTCGCGTGGTACGCCCACAAGACCGCCCCCGGCACGGTCGAGGCGATTACCGCCGAAAAAGCAGGCTTGTCGCGGGTTTCCGCAGAACGCATCGGCGCGGAAATGCGCAAGCTGCTGGCCGCCCCCGATCCGGCAATGTCCATGGGGCTGATGCAGGAAACGGGCGTTCTGTCGCAGATCCTTGATGACGCAGACACAGCCCCTCTCGCCGCGCTTGTGGCTGAAGAAAAGGAGCGAAACATCGCCCCCGACTGGCTGCGCCGCCTGTCTCTGATCGCGCCTGAAACCGGCGCGGATCGCCTGCGCCTGTCGCGGGTCGAGATCGGGCGGCTGGAATCGCTGCGCCGTGCCGCTGGCCTGCCCCCGACAGAGGCGTCGTTCCGGCATGGTCCAGATATTGCGCGCGACGCAGGCCTGATCCGGCTGGCGCGCGGCGATGCGCTGCCGCCTGACTGGCTGGATCAGATCGACCAGGCAGCCCATACGCCTCTGCCGGTCAGCGCATCCGATCTGATGCCCGATCTGACCGGCCCCGCGCTTGGCCGTGGCCTGAAAGCCGCCGAAAACCTGTGGATCGCGTCGACCTTTTCTGCGTCCAAAGCTGCGCTGATTGACGCCGCGCGGCAGGCGGGGGAAGAAGACGCATGAGCATCCATTCCGCCTTCGCGCGTCAGATCGACGCCTTCCGACCCGCCGACGGGCCGCCGCCGCAGACGCTGCTGCGCTTTATCGGCTGGGCGCTGAAGGGATCGGGCCGGGGACTGACGATCGCCACCTTCGCCTCGGCCGCCAGCGGGGCGGCGGATGTCATCTCGGCCACGCTTCTGGGCGCGGTTGTCGATGCAGTGGCCAGCAACGACCCGTCGACCATCTGGGGCCAAAGCTGGCCGATCATCACCGGCTTCGTTCTGTTCTTTCTGGTCGTGCGCCCGCTGATCCTTGGCTTCTCGACCGCCTCATCGAACGTCATCATCGGGCCGAATATCCTGCCCCTTGTGCTATCGCGCCTGCATCGCTGGACGATGGGCCAGTCTGTCAGCTTCTTCGACAACGACTTCGCCGGACGGCTGGCGCAGAAGCAGATGCAGACCGCACGCGCCGTCACCGATGTCGCGGGCGAGATGGTGAACGTCGTGGCCTTCGCGCTGGCGTCCATTATCGGGTCTGCGGCGTTCCTTCTGTCGGTCGATCTGTGGGGGGCGGTGGCGCTGCTCGTCTGGCTGGGAAGCTATGCGCTGCTGATCCGCTTCTTCCTTCCACGCATTCGCAGCCGTTCCGCCGCGCGAGCCTCTGCCCGTGCCACCGTCACGGGGCAGGTCGTCGACACGATCACCAACATCAAGACCGTCAAGCTGTTCGCCCATGCCGATCACGAAGACCGCGCCGCCCTTTCGGCCATGGCCGGTTTCCGCGAACGCGCGGTCGATTTCGGCATCGTGTCCACCTGGTTCCGCCTGTCGCTGATGACGCTGGCGGGCATCCTGCCGGTGATCCTGATCGGCATGGCGATCCTGCAATGGCAGGACGGGCGTGCGACGGCGGGCGATATTGCCGCAATTGGCGCCATATCGCTGCGACTGTCGCAGATGTCGGGCTGGGTCAGCATGGCCCTGATGGGGATCTGGGGATCCATCGGGGAAATCGAGGACGGGATGCAGACGCTGTCGCCCGCGCCTTCTCTGGTCGATGCGCCAGACGCCAAAGCGCTGGCACAGGTGGACGGCGAAATCCGCTTTGACAATGTCACCTTCACGTATGGCCGAAACGACGGGCGTGGCGGCGTCCACGACATCGACCTGACCATCCGGCCGGGCGAAAGGGTCGGGCTGGTCGGCGCATCGGGCGCCGGCAAATCGACGCTGGTCGCGCTGCTGCTGCGGCTTTACGACGTCGAAAAGGGCGCGGTGCTGATCGACGGGCGGGATATCCGTGACGTGACGCAGGAAAGCCTGCGCCGCCAGATCGGCATGGTCACGCAGGAAACCGCGATGTTCAACCGCTCGGCCCGCGACAATATCCGCTATGGCAGCCCCGATGCGACCGAGGGCGAAATCGCCGCCGCAGCCGAAGCGGCCGAGGCTGACGAGTTCATCGCCGCGATGCAGGACCATGCCGGGCGGCAGGGATACGAGGCGCATCTGGGCGAACGCGGCGTCAAGCTGTCGGGCGGGCAACGCCAGCGCATCGCCCTTGCCCGCGCTTTCCTGAAGAACGCCCCGATTCTGATTCTGGACGAGGCGACAAGCGCGCTGGATAGCGAGGTCGAGGCCGCGATCCAGACCTCGCTTGACCGGGTGATGGAAGGCAAAACCGTGCTGGCCATCGCCCACCGCCTGTCCACCATCGCGGAAATGGACCGGATCGTGGTGCTGGATGCCGGTCGCATTGTCGAGGAAGGCAGCCACGAGGAATTGCTGGCGCAGGGCGGCACCTATGCCCGCTATTGGAACCGCCAGTCGGGCGGCTTCCTTGGCACGGACGAGGCGGAAGCCGCAGAATGACGCAATGGACGGTCGAACGGCTGAACCGGCGCGGCGACGGCGTCGCGCGCGACGCATCAGCCCAGCAGGTGCTGGCACAACTGACCCTGCCGGGCGAGATCATAGACGGCGCGGTCCATGACGGCCGCATCGAAACGCCGCGTATCCTGACCCCCTCAACCGATCGGGTGCACGCGGACTGCCCCCATTACGCTGCATGCGGCGGCTGTTCGCTGATGCATGGCAGCGACGCTTTCGTGGCGAAGTGGAAGGCAGACAGCGTGACCACTGCGCTCGCGGCGCATGGGATTACAGCGAAGATCGGCGGCATCGCCACATCGCCCCCGCAATCGCGCAGGCGCGCTGTGCTGTCCGGGCGGCGCACCAAACGGGGCGCGACTGTGGGTTTTCACGCCCGCGCCTCGGATCAGATCGTGGACATGACCGAATGCCGGGTGCTGCGGCCTGCCATCGTTGCGGCCCTGCCGGTGCTGCGCGAACTGGTCGCCACCGGTGCCTCTCGCGGGGCAGAGCTTGCGCTGACCGTCACCGAAAGCCCGGCGGGGCTGGATGTCGCATTGACGGGCGGCAAGGCTCTGGATGCGGCGCTGACCGAAAGGCTGGGCCAGATCATGCGGCAGGGCGATTTCGCGCGGCTGGATTGGGACGGCACGCCCATGACGCGGCGTAGTCCGGCGCGACAGATGGGCCGCGCCCGCGTGATCCCGCCCCCCGGCGCGTTCCAGCAGGCCACGGCAGAGGGCGAGGCCGCGCTGCTAAGCGTCGTGCGCAAATCGCTGCAGGGTGCCGCGCATATTGTCGATCTTTTCGCCGGTTGCGGAACCTTCACGCTGCCGCTTGCCGTAACCGCCGATATTCACGCGGTCGAAGGGTTGGCCGCGCCGCTGGACGCACTCGACGCCGCATGGCGCGCCACGCCCGATCTGCACCGCGTGACGACAGAGATCCGCGACCTGTCCGCCCGGCCGCTGCTGCCCGATGAACTGGCCCGTTTTGATGCCGCCATCATCGACCCGCCCCGCACGGGTGCGCCCGCGCAGGCCGAACATCTTGCCGCGTCATCGCTGAAACGCGTCGCGTGGGTCAGTTGCGATCCCGTGACCTTCGCCCGCGACGCCCGCACCATGCTGGATGCGGGCTGGCGCATGGGGCCCATCTATGTGGTCGATCAGTTCCGTTGGTCCCCGCATGTGGAAACGGTGACAAGCTTCACCCGCGACTGAAAAGGCCAAGCGATGCCCATGCCCTTCACCTATCGCCACGCCACGGACGAATGGCGTCGCTACCTGAAAAACATGCGCGAACGCACGCTGCTGGACAGCGACAATGTCATTTACACGGCGACTGACGGCATATTCCGCGCCTTTCGCAGCCGCGTTCCGCCCGAACAGGTTCTGGCCTTCGGGGATGAGCTGCCGGCCGTCATGCGATCCATCCTGATCTGGCGTTGGGACATTACCGCAACGCTGAAGCCATGGCTGCCCCGCGCGGAAATCGAAAGGGAAATCCTGACGCTGAGGCAGGACCACAACTTCGCATCTGCCGGAATCCTAGACGATCTGGTCTGGGGTATCCGCAAGGAAGTGCGAGAGATCGACTTTGACCGCGTCCTGTCGCGCATGTCGCCCGAGGCGCAGGCGTTATGGGCGCCCGTCGGCGGCTAGACGAACACCTCGACCCGCTCCTGCTCGCCCACGCCGAACACGCGCTTATAGCGCTCGATTTCGTCGGCAGGCCCCATTGCCTTTGCCGGGTTGTCTGACAGTTTGACGGTCGGTCGCCCCTCGGCCTCGACCGCCTTGCAGACAAGGCTGAGCGGGTCGAGCCCATTCCCGTCAACCAGACCGCGGAAATCGTTGGTCAGCAGCGTTCCCCAGCCAAAGCTGACCTTCACCCGGCCATTGAACTTGTTATAAAGTTCCTCGATCTTCTTTTCGTCCAGCCCGTCCGAGAAGATGACCAGCTTCTGGGTCGGGTCCTCGCCCCGGTCCTTCCACCACTTGATCGCGATTTCAGTGTTTTCCACCGGATCGCCGCTGTCGACGCGGATACCAGTCCAGCCCGCCAGCCAGTCGGGCGCGCCTTCCAGAAAGCCCTTGGTGCCGTAGGTATCGGGCAGAATGATGCGCAGATTGCCGTCATGTTCTTCGTGCCAGTCGGCCAGAACACGGTAAGGTGCCTGCTTCAACTCCTCGTCCGTATCTGCAAGCGCGGCATAGACCATCGGCAGTTCATGCGCATTGGTCCCGATGGCTTCCAGATCGCGGCGCATGGCGATCAGGCAGTTCGAGGTGCCGATGAACTTGCCGTCCGGGGCATGGCCCAGACCTTCGCCCATGGCCTGCACACACCAGTCCTGCCACAGATAGGAGTGCCGCCTCCGCGTTCCGAAATCGGCGATCTTCAGGTCGGGCAGCTTGTTCAGTTCGGTGATCTTTTCCCAGACGCGCGTCATCGCACGGGCGTACAGCACCTGCAGTTCGAACCGCCCCATATCCTTCGTCACCGCGCGCGATCGCAACTCCATGATGATGGCGAGCGCGGGAATTTCCCACAGCATCACCTCGGGCCATTTGCCTTCGAAGCGCAGTTCATACTGGCCGTCTTTCTTCGACAGCTCGTATTCGGGAAGCTGCACATTCTCCAGCCACTCCATGAAGTCAGGGCGGAACATCTGGCGCTTGCCATAGAAGGTATTGCCGCGCAGCCAGGTCGATTCACCGCGCGTCAGCCGCAGATTGCGCACCTGATCCAGCTGCTCGCGCAGTTCGACCTCGTCCACGATCTCGGCCAGCGGCACCGATTTGGTGCGGTTGATAAGCTGGAAGGTGACGTTGGTGTCGGGCTTGTTGCGAAAGACCGACTGGCACATCAGCAGCTTGTAGAAATCCGTATCCAGCAGCGAACGCACAATCGGATCAATCTTCCAGCGGTGGTTGTAGACCCGCGCGGCGATATCGACATTCGGCATCATCATTTCAGCATCACTCCTGCGGCGCGCATGTTGTCCTGCGCGGCTTTTTTCGATCCGTTCAGGTCGATGGCACGGGTTGCGTCCTCGATCACCCCGACATTGAAGCCAAGCTTCGCCGCGTCGATGGCCGACCATGCCACACAGAAATCATGGGCGAGGCCGACGAAATCCAGGCTCATCAAACCGCGCTCGCGCAGATAGCCTTCCAGCCCGGTGCGGGTCTGGTGGTCGTTCTCGAAAAAGGCGGAATAGCTGTCGATTTCAGGGCGGTAGCCCTTGCGGATGATGACATCGGCGACATCCACCGCCAGCGCGGGATGGAAACCCGCACCGGGCGAGTTGATCACGCAATGGCGCGGCCACAGAACCTGCGGGCCGTAAGGCATCTCGACCGTGCTGAACGGTTCGGCCCCGTCATGGTTATCGGCGAAGCTGGAATGGTTTTCGGGGTGCCAGTCCTGCGTCAGCACCACGGCGTCGTAATCCGCCATCAGGTCGTTGATTGGCGCGATGATCTGGTCGCCGCCTTCGACCGCAAGGCGGCCGCCGGGGCAGAAATCGACCTGCGCGTCGATGACAATCAGGGCCTTGGGCATGGGCTGATCCTCCGTTTGCCTTTCGTAACAGTTGCGTCCCCCGCGTCAATGCCGCCACGCGCCGGCGTCGATCCGCTGTTCGGCAGGCATCACAAACGGGCATGACCTGTCCATTTGGACAGTCTGCGCTTGCGGCTGCCGAGCGATTTACGCAACCTGACGATAGGGAAGCCTATGAGGAGGGACGCGCAATGACCGAAGATCACTTGCCGAATGAACCCCGGCAACAGGGTGAGTACGAAGAATATGATGACGGCGGCGGCCGCTCTGCTGCGATGATCTGGGGGCTTCGCGCTGCCGGTCTGATCGCAGCGGCGCTTGTCTGGCTGCTGCTTGGCGGGTCGGAAAACCTGTCGCCCGATGCCCGCAACGTCGCCGCGATCGGCACGCTGATGGCGATCTGGTGGATGTCCGAGGCGATCCCGCTTTCTGCCACCTCTCTTCTGCCCATCGTGCTGATCCCGATGCTGACCGAACGCACGGTCAGCGAGGCGACGGCGCCCTATGCAAGTTCCATCGTGTTCCTGTTTCTGGGCGGCTTTCTGATCGCCATTGCGATGGAAAAGTGGAACCTGCACCGCCGCATCGCGCTGCTGACGCTGCGCAAGGTCGGCGTGCAGCCGAAACGCATCATCCTCGGGATGATGCTGGCGACAGGGTTTCTGTCGATGTGGGTGTCGAATACCGCAACGACGCTGATGATGCTGCCCATCGGGCTGTCCATCCTGACGCTGGTGGTCGAACGCAGCCACCACACCGATCAGGGTGCCGAGGTCGGCGAGGCGCTTGCCGCAGGCGGCACCATCAGCGAGGTGGTGGACGATCCCAATATCAAGGCGTTCGGCATCTGCCTGATCCTGTCCATCGCCTGGGCGGCGACCATCGGCGGATTGGGGACATTGCTGGGCAGCCCGCCCAACGCCATCGTCGCAGGCTATGTCGCTGACGAGCTGGGCCGCGATATCGGCTTTCTGCAATGGATGCTGATCGGTCTTCCGCTGGCGCTCGTGTTCATCATGATCGCGTGGTTCCTGATGACCAATCTGCTGTTCCGCTTCAATCTGAACGAGGTGCCGGGCGGTCGCGCCATGATCAATGACGAGATCGCCCATCTCGGCCCGGTCAGCCAGGGCGAGCGGATGGTCATGATCGTGTTCGGCGCGGCAGCCTTTCTGTGGGTGGTGCCGGGACTGCTGACCAGCCTCACCGGATCGGATCTGGGTTTTCTGGGCATGCTCGACGACACCGCAATCGCGATTGCGGCGGGCATTGCGCTGTTCATCCTGCCGGCGCGCGGTCGCACGGAAATGGTGCTGAACTGGAAGGATGCCGAAGACGGATTGCCCTGGGGCGTCCTGTTGCTGTTCGGCGGCGGGCTGTCGCTGGCCGGTGCTGTGGCCTCGACCGGGCTTGACCAATGGTTCGGCCAGCAGGTGCAGGGGCTTGGCAGCCTGACGCCGCTGATGCTGGTGGCCGCCGTCACAACGCTGATCCTGTTCCTGACCGAGGTGACATCGAACACCGCCACCGCCGCCACCTTCATCCCGATCCTTGGCGGGGTCGCGGTCGGTATTGGCGTCGATCCCATGGCGCTGCTGATCCCCGCGGCCTTCGCGGCGACCTGCGCCTTCATGCTGCCGGTCGGCACCCCGCCAAACGCGATTGTCTTCGGCACCGGGGCCGTGACCATCGGGCAAATGGCGCGGGGCGGCTTCGTGCTGAACCTGGTCGGCATCATTCTGATCACCATGTTCATCTATCTGCTGGGCGGCTTTGCCCTTGGCATCACCTTCGGATGATTTGACGAACCGGGGCGCGGCGGCTATGGCCAGCAAATGCTGACAGTCGCCGCGCTTTATCATTTCACGCCTTTCCCTGACCCGGATGCCATCAAGGCCCCGCTGGCAAAGCTTGCCTGCTCGCAAGGGGTCAAGGGCACGCTGCTGCTGGCGCGTGAAGGCATCAACGGCACCATCGCGGGGACGCGGCAAGGGATCGACGCCGTGCTGGCCCATATCCGCGCCCTGCCCGGCTGTCAGGGACTGGTCTGGAAGGAAAGCACCGCGACCGAGATGCCCTTTGGCCGGATGAAGGTGCGTGTAAAGCCTGAAATCGTCACCATGGGACAGCCCGATGTGGACCCGCTTGCCAGCGTGGGCCACTATGTCGAGCCGAAGGACTGGAACGACCTGATCTCTGCCCCCGATGTCGCCGTCATCGACACCCGCAACGATTACGAGGTCGAGATCGGCACCTTTGACGGCGCAGTCGATCCCGGCACCAGATCCTTCCGCGACTTCCCGGCATGGTGGCAGCAGAACAAGCACCGCTTTCATAACAAGCGCATCGCCATGTTCTGCACCGGCGGCATCCGCTGCGAAAAATCGACGAATTACCTGATCTCGCAAGGGGTCGAGGATGTTTACCACCTGCAGGGCGGCATCCTGAAATACTTGGAAGATGTGCCGGAAGCCGACAGCAAATGGCAGGGCGAATGCTTCGTCTTCGATCAGCGCGTCAGCCTAGGTCATGGGCTGCGCAGCGGCAGCTATGACATGTGTCACGCCTGCCGCCGCCCGCTGTCGGCGCAGGACAAGACCCGCCCGGAATTCGAAGAAGGCGTGTCCTGCCACCGCTGCCTGCCCGAATATTCCGACGCCGACCGCGCCCGCTTCCGCGAACGCCAGCGGCAGGTTGAACTGGCCCAGGCGCGCGGCACCGATCATATCGGCGCAGTCCTGAACCCAAAGGCTTGAAACTCTGCCCTGCCGGTGATCTTGTCGGCGCGGCCCTGGCCAGACCTGAAAGCGGGATCAAGCGATGCTGGCGATCTTCCTGAAAACCCTGCCCTTCTTCGCCCTGATCGGGTTGGGCTGGTTCGCCGCGCGCACGCGGATCTTTCCGCCCGAGGGCGCGGCATGGCTGACCCGCTTCGTCTTTTATTTCGCGCTGTCGGCGATGCTGTTCCGCTTTGCCGCGACGCTCGACATCAACGAAATCTGGGACCCGGCCTTTGCTGCCGCCTATCTGTGCGGCTCTCTGGTCCTGTGGTGTATCGGCATGGCGATCGGCCGCGCCCGCAAGCTGGGCTGGGCCGAAGCCGCGATGGAGGCGCATTGCTATGTCATCGGCAACACAGGCTTCCTTGGCGTGCCGATGCTGATCGTCCTGCTGGGCGAGGCCGCCGCTGGTCCTGTCCTGCTGATCCTGATTATCGACCTCGTGGTGTTTTCGACGCTTATCACGGTCATCGTCACGGGCTCGCGTCAGGGCCGGCTCAGGGTTTCGACGCTGTGGACCTTGCTGCGCGGGCTGGTTGCGAACCCGATGATCGTGTCGATGCTGGCGGGCCTCGCATGGTCGGCGCTGCACCTGCCGCTACCCGGCCCGGCGCTTGAATTCCTGACAATCCTGTCGGCAGCCGCCACCCCCGGCGCGCTGTTCGCCATTGGCGCCAGCCTTGTCGGACGCCGCGCCGACCGGCCCGTCATCGCCGTCTGGCTGTCCTTCGCGAAACTGGTCCTGCATCCCGCAGCCGTCGCCGCCGCCTGCATCCTGTTCAGCGTGAACCCCTTCGCAGCAGGCGTTATGATCGCCGCCGCCGCCCTGCCCGTCGCGGGCAATGTCTTCATGCTGGCCGAATATTTCGGCATCGCCGTGCAGCGCGTGTCATCGGCGATCCTGATCTCGACCGCCGCCAGCGTCGCAACCATTCCCATCATCATCCACCTGATCGAAAAAGGCTGACCCATGTCCCGTATCGAGGCGCTGTCGCTGGAACATTGCAAACTGGAACTGGACGATCTGGGCATCGCCACGGTCACGCTGAACCGCCCCGACAAGCGCAACGCGCTGAACGCCGCGACGATTGACGAGCTGATCGCGATTTTCACCGCCCTGCCCCGCGATGGCGTCCGCGCCTGCATCCTGCGCGGCGAAGGCCCGCATTTCTGCGCCGGGCTGGATCTGGTCGAACATCACGCCGCCGACCGCTCTCCGGCAGATTTCATGCATGTCTGCCTGCATTGGCACGAAGCGTTCAACAAGATGGAATATGGCGGCGTCCCGATCATCGCCGCACTGCAGGGCGCGGTCGTGGGCGGCGGGCTGGAACTCGCATCGGCGGCGCATATCCGCGTCATCGACGACAGCGCCTATTTCGGCCTGCCCGAAGGTCAGCGCGGGCTGTTCACCGGCGGCGGGGCCACGATCCGCGTGGCCGACCTGATCGGCAAGTCGCGCATGGTCGACATGATGCTGACCGGCCGCCTGTATCGCGGGGACGAGGCCGTGACCGTGGGCCTCGCGAATTACCTGGCCGAAGACAGCCACGCAAAGGCCTATGAAATCGCCAAACGCTGCGCGGAAAACCTGCCGCTGACGAATTTCGCCATCTGCTCGGCGATCAGCCATGTGCAGAACATGTCGGCGCTGGATGCCGCCTATGCCGAATCCTTCGTCGCCGGGGTCGTGAATACCCAGCCCGCCGCGCGCGAGCGATTGGCGGCTTTTCGCGACGGCAGCGGGCCGCGCATCAAGCCGACGCAGGGTTGATCCTATACAGGCCCGGCTGCCGGGCCTAAGCTGTCCGCGAATTTCATTTGGGGGAACATCATGTCTGATTCCGATATCGTCATTCTGGCCGGCGCACGCACCGCGATCGGCACCTTCGGCGGCAGCCTGGCCGCCATTCCGCCGATCCAGCTTGCCGCGACCGTCACCAAGGCCGCGATCGAACGCGCGGGCGTTGCGCCAGACCAGATCGGCACCGTGGTCTTCGGCCATGTCATCAACACCGAACCGCGCGACGCCTATCTGTCCCGCGTGGCCATGCTGGATGCAGGCGTCCCCTTCACCACGCCCGCGATGAACGTGAACCGCCTGTGCGGATCGGGCGCGCAGGCCATCGTGTCCGCCGTGCAGTCGCTGCAACTGGGCGACGCAGATTTCGCCGTCGCGGGCGGTGCGGAAAGCATGTCGCGCGCGCCCTATATCGCGCCCGCCGCACGTTTCGGTGCCAAGATGGGCGATGTGCAGATGCTGGACATGATGCTGGGCGCGCTGACCTGCCCGATGGGCACCGGCCATATGGGCGTCACCGCTGAGAACGTATCCGCCGAACATGACATCAGCCGCGAGGCGCAGGACGAATTCGCGCTGGAATCGCAGAACCGTGCCGCCAAAGCGATTGCAGAGGGGCGTTTCAAGGACCAGATCGTCCCGGTCGAAGTGAAAACCCGCAAGGGCGTGGTGGCCTTTGACACGGACGAACACCCCAAGGAAACCTCGCTGGACAAGCTCGCCGGTCTGAAAACCGTGTTCAAGAAGGACGGCAGCGTCACCGCAGGCAACGCATCGGGCATCAATGACGGTGCCGCCGCCATCGTTCTTGCGCGCGAGGACGCCGCCAAAGCCGCTGGCCTGACCCCGCGCTTCCGCGTGCTGGGCTATGCCGTCGCAGGCGTCCGGCCCGAAGTGATGGGCATCGGCCCTGTTCCCGCCGTCCAGAAGCTGCTGGAGAAGACCGGGCTGAAAGCGGAAGACTTCGACGTCATCGAATCGAACGAGGCTTTTGCCGCACAGGCCCTTGCGGTGAACAAGGAACTCGGCCTCGACCCGGCCAAGGTGAACCCCAATGGCGGCGCAATCGCGCTTGGCCACCCGGTCGGGGCCACTGGCGCGATCATCACCGTCAAGGCGATGTATGAACTGGACCGCACGGACGGCAAGCGCGCCCTGATCACCATGTGCATCGGCGGCGGTCAGGGGATTGCCCTGGCGATCGAGCGCATCTGACGCCAGCCGACGCGGTGTCGCCATTTCGCGGTGACGCTGTCCCTGCCAGATACAAAACCGCCCGCCCCGGAACCGAGGCGGGCGGCTTTATCTCAGTCGACCGGACTCAGGCCTCGCCGTCCCAGCCGCTGATCGCCTTGGAATCCATGAACTCCTCGATCCCCCAGACGCCTCCTTCGCGGGCGCGACCCGACCGGCCGATGCCGCCGAAGAACGCACCGGCGGCGCGCCCCTCGCCATTGGTTTCGACCATGCCCGCGCGCAGCTTCCGCGCCATGCGGTTGCGCCGCGCGCCGTCCTGGGTCTGGACATAGTTGGTCAGGCCGTAAGCGGTGTCATTCGCAATCGCGATGGCCTCTTCCTCGTCGTCGAACGGAATGATCGACAGGACAGGGCCGAAGATTTCCTCGCGCGCGATGGTCATGTCATTATTGACATCCGCAAAGACCGTGGGCCGCACGAAATAGCCGCGGTTCATCCCCTCGGGCAGACCCGGACCTCCCGCCACAAGGCGCGCGCCCTCGTCGATACCCTTCTGGATCAGGCCCTGTATCTTATCCCATTGCTGGCGCGAAACGACCGGCCCGATATGACGCCCGGCATCATGCCCGCTGGCCACGCCGGTCTTCTCGGCAACCTCTTTCGCGGTTTCGACCGCCTTGTCATAGATGTCGCGCTGCACCAGCATGCGGGTCGGCGCATTGCAGCTTTGGCCGGAGTTATAGAACACATGCCGCGCCCCACGCGTCACCGCCTTTTCGTCGGCATCGGCGAATATCACATTCGCGCCCTTGCCGCCTAGTTCCAGCGCCACCTTCTTCAGACTGTCCGCAGCAGCCTTGGAAATCGCGATCCCCGCGCGGGTCGAGCCGGTGAAGCTGATCATCTCCACATCGGGATGGGTCGAAAGCTGCGTGCCGACGCCGCTGCCATCGCCGTTCACCAGATTGAACACCCCCGGCGGCAGCCCCGCCTCGTCCACGATCTCGGCAAAGACCATCGACGACAGCGGCGCGATCTCGGACGGCTTCAGCACCATCGTATCACCTGCCAGCAAGGCCGGGATCACCTTCAGCGTCACCTGATTCATCGGCCAGTTCCAGGGCGTGATAAGCCCCACGACGCCAATCGGTTCCCACGCGATCATGGTGCCGTTCGCCTTGTCGTTCAGCGGGCGAATGAACTCGAAATCGCGGAAGGCGTCGATGAAGTTCTGCGTGTGATAGCTGCCGGCCTCGACCTGATCGCCGACCGACATATCGGTCGGTGCGCCCATTTCATGGGTGATCGCCCATGCCATGTCGTCAGCGCGGCGCTTATAGATCGCGAGGATCTTTTCGACATAGGCCAGCCGTTCCTCGGGCGGGGTCGCCGACCATGCCGGGAAGGCGCGCTTGGCCGCGGCCACAGCCGCATCGGTATCGGCCTGATCGCCGAGAGAGATCACCGCCACCGCCTCCTCGGTCGAGGGGTCGATCACCTCCAGATCGTTTTTGGCCTTGGGCTCGACCCAATTGCCGTCGATATAGAATTTTCGCTTGTCCAGAAGCTCGCTCATGCCTGAGTCCTCCAATCATTGACCGAATGGTCGCATTTACGCCGCACCGGCGCAAGCTGCACGCGCCGGGAAATCCTGTCGAAAAAAGGGCTTGGAACTTGGCGCGCGCACCATATGTTGCCTGTGAGATCAACGGAAAGGACTCCAGATGAGCCTGCGTATCAACGACACAGCCCCCGATTTCACCGCAGATTCGACCGAGGGCGAGATCAAGTTCCACGAATGGGCTGGCGACAGCTACGTTGTTCTGTTCTCGCACCCACGCGACTTCACCCCGGTCTGCACCACCGAATTCGGCGCAGTGGCCCAGCTTGCCGCGGATTTCGAAAAGCGCGGCACCAAGGTGCTCGGGATTTCGGTCGACTCGGTCGACGATCATGGCAAATGGAAGGCCGATATCGAGAAATTCGGCGGTGCGCCCGCGAACTTCCCGATGATCGACGACACCTCGCTGACCGTCGCCAAGGCCTATGACATGCTGCCGGCCGACTATTACCTGCCGCAGGAAGGCCGCACGCCCCAGCATTCCGCGACCGTGCGCACCGTCTTCATCATCGGCCCGGACAAGAAGGTCCGCCTGACCATGACGTATCCCATGTCCGTCGGCCGCAACTTCGCCGAGATCCTGCGCGCCCTCGACGCCGTGCAGGAAACCGACGGCGTGCCACTGGCCACCCCCGCCAACTGGGTGCCGGGTCAGGACGTGATCGTGGCACTGTCACTGGACGATGCGGCGGCTGAGGAAAAATACGGCAAGCTCGACAAGAAGCTGCCCTATCTGCGCTTTGCGAAAGATCCGAAGCACGGGTGATATGCGGGAAGGCCGCGCGGAATTGCGCGGCCTTATTTCTTTCGGCGGCGGCCGCTTTGCGGACAAAGCTGCCGCTTTCTGATCTATGGTGATTTCGACCGTATGATGTTTGCAATGATCGCGATAAGAATTGCGCCAATGCACAGTAAGGCCATGGCGACCCGGAGGCCGAACCCTTGGGACAGGAAGCCGAGCATCGCAGGTCCGACGAAGAACCCCGTGTAGGCGATCACGCTGATCGTCGCAACGGTCGCGCCGCGCGTTGCCGACGATGCCCGTTGCCCGCCGATATTCAGGGCGGCAGGGGCAATTACCGAGACACCGGCTGCGCCGAGGAAGATGCCGGCGTAGGCAAGCCAGGGGTGTTGCGAAAAAGCGAAGGCAAGACAGCCTAGTGCTGATCCTCCCGCGCCGAGCAGGATTATGCCCCAGTCCCCGACTCGCTGCGTCATCGCCTGGCCGCCAAAGCGACCGATGGCGACGGCCAGACCAACCGTTGCAGGAGCGCCGCTCGACAGCTGAGGCGTGGCATCGAAGAGCCTCTCGAAAAAGAGTGCGCTCCAATTCTGGAGGCCGTTCTCCGTCAGGAAGGCGATCCCCGCGATTACACCAAGCCCCATCACGGGCAGGCTGGGCCGGAATCCCGACCGAGGTTCGCTGCCCGATCGCGAACCGGCCCGCGTGAGAACGCCGGCAAGCACGGCAAGCAGGAGGCAGAGCAAGAGGATCGCCAAGAGAACCTGCAACGCGCCGAACCCCGACCCTCTCGCCTGACCCGAGGCGATGGCAACCAGAAAATAGATCGCGGCAAAACTTCCATGTGCGAATTGCATCGACGATTTGCCAGTCCGGGAATCCGCCTCGGACACGCCAGCATTCATGACAATATCCATGAAGCCCGAGCAGCATCCGAGGATGAGAAGGCACAGGCCAAGGGCGAAGGGATCTCGCGCCATCGCCGGCAGCACGGCAGATGCCCCGAATGCCGGAATCGCGATAGGCAGAAGAAGCCTGACGCCCAGTCGATCGACCATCCGCCCTCCGAGGATCATCGCGGGTATTGCTCCGAGGGCGACGCAGAGGAGTGCCATTCCAAGCTCCGCATCCGAAGCGGCGGTATTCGTCTTCACAACAGGGATGAGGGTGCCCCACGCACCCCAGAACACCCCCATTGCGACGAAACCTATGAGGGGGCCTCCAACCTCTGCGAGCTTCATTGACCCCTCCTAAAAAATGCCCCTGAACATGAAATTTTTGACAGCCAGTCAAATATGTTAGCGCTATACTGCCTTGGGCAATGTCTTGGAAGGGCTCAAACCAACCCCGCACAAAAACCCAGCCGCTCGCGCCCGCGCCACATGGTGCCCCAGAAAACTGTCCTCGGGGATCACGCCGCCGTTTTCCTTGGCAAGGATCTTGTTGATATTGCTGGCCGTCAGATGCACCGCCCGCGTGTCCGGCCCGAAGCTTTCATCCGACAGGTCGCCCGGCGTCACAAAACGGCGGCAATCCTTCGTCAGGATCGGATACAGCACCTCCAGCGGCAGGGCATAGCGCAGCTCATCATGCTTGCGCAAAAACGCCGTCAGCGCGCGCGGGCCGGTTGACCCCCAAGGCCAGTTTTCAATCGGCACGCCGCGCCCAAACGTCTTGATCTGGTATTTCAGCCGCCGCGCGCCCTGGATATGCGGCGCGATCCCGCGCGTACCCGGCCCCAGCTTCGACAGATCGGCCAGCACGGGCGAATCCTTCGGCAGCCGCAGCACGGCGCAATTCACTTGATCGGGCTTTTCATAGCCGTAAATCCGCGCACCCTCGAACGCGAAGGGCTGCAACGCGATCATATCCAGATCGACCCATGTGTGATCCGTGTTCCGCATCAGCGCGAAGCGGAAGAAATTCGAATGCAGCGAGGGCGAGCCTTCGCGCGCATAGGTGGCGATCTGCCGCGCCGGATAAACCTCGTTCGCATCGCGGCCTTCGACGCCCGGCGGCAGGTTCGCAATCGGCGTATAGCTGTAAACCGTCAGCGGATTGCCCATGCGCAAGAAACTGGCGGCCGATGCCAGCTCGATCGGGCCAAGCCTGTCGCCAACCCACAGGGTCGCCAATGTGTTGCGCATCGAAATCCTCAAGAAAATGGCCGGCCCGAGCATCCCCGGACCGGCCTGAACATTCAAGAAGCCGCGCCGATTATTCGGCGGTTTCTTCCTTGGCTTCGGTAACTTCCTCGCCGGTTTCCTGATCGACCATCTTCATGCCAAGGCGCACCTTGCCGCGGTCGTCAAAGCCCAGAAGCTTCACTTTCACTTCCTGGCCTTCCTTCAGCAGCTCGTTCGGGTGACCCAGACGCTTGTTGGCGATCTGGGACACGTGGACCAGACCGTCGCGCTTGCCGAAGAAGTTCACGAAAGCACCGAAATCGACCAGCTTCACCACCTTGCCGGTGTAGATCTGGCCTTCTTCCGGCTCCGCGACGATCGAGTGGATCATCTCGTAGGCTTTCTTGATCGACTCGCCGTTTGCGGATGCGATCTTGATGGTGCCGTCGTCGTTGATGTCGACCTTGGCGCCGGAAACTTCCACGATCTCGCGGATGACCTTCCCGCCCGAACCGATCACTTCGCGGATCTTGTCGGTCGGGATCTGCATCGTTTCGATGCGCGGGGCGTGTTCGCTGAACTCGCGGCGGCCTTCGGTCAGGGCTTTGCCCATCTCGGCCAGGATGTGCATCCGGCCGTCTTTCGCCTGCGACAGCGCCTGCTGCATGATCTCGGGCGTGATGCCCGCAACCTTGATGTCCATCTGCAGGCTGGTGATGCCCTTCTCGGTCCCGGCGACCTTGAAGTCCATGTCGCCCAAGTGGTCTTCGTCGCCCAGAATGTCGGTCAGAACGGCGTATTTGCCATCATCTTCCAGGATCAGACCCATGGCGACACCAGCCACCGGCGCCTTCAGCGGAACACCCGCATCCATCATCGACAGCGAGCCGCCGCAGACAGACGCCATCGACGAAGAGCCGTTCGATTCGGTGATCTCGGAGACGACGCGGATGGTATAGGGGAAGTCGGTGGCGGCGGGCAGAACAGCCTGCAGCGCACGCCAAGCCAGCTTGCCGTGACCGATTTCGCGGCGACCGGGCGAACCCACGCGGCCAACCTCGCCGACCGAATAGGGCGGGAAGTTGTAATGCAGCAGGAAATTGCTGCGGAAGTTGCCATGCAGCGCGTCGATGATCTGTTCGTCATCGCCGGTGCCCAGCGTGGTCACGACCAGCGCCTGCGTTTCCCCACGGGTGAACAGGGCCGAGCCATGGGTCCGCGGCAGCACGCCCACTTCGCAGTCGATCCCGCGCACGGTCTTGGTGTCGCGGCCGTCGATGCGCTTGCCATTGGCAACCACGTCACCGCGCAGAATCGCCGATTCCAGCTTTTTCAGCGCCGAACCCAGATTGGCATCCGCCAGTTCATCCTCGTTCAGACCGGCAACGATCTTTTCCTTGGCCGCGTCGATGGCGTCGCGACGGTCGCCCTTGTCCAGAATGGCATAGGCGGCGCGCATATCGGCCTCACCCAGATCCTTCACACGGGCATAGAGCGCCGAATAATCCGGCGACTCGAAGTCGAACGGCTCTTTCGCGGCGGCTTCCGCGAAGTCGATGATCAGGTCGATGACCGGCTGCATCTGTTCATGGCCGAACTTGACCGCGCCCAGCATTTCTTCCTCGGTCAGCTCGTAAGCTTCCGATTCGACCATCATCACGGCGTCCTTGGTGCCGGCGACGACAAGGTCCAGACGCTGCTCGGGGTTGTTGCGCAGCTGGTCCATGTCCTGAACTTCGGGGTTCAGCACATATTCGCCATCCGCAAAACCAACGCGGGCCGCACCGATCGGGCCCATGAAGGGAACGCCGGAAATCGTCAGCGCAGCGGATGCGGCGATCATGGCGACGACGTCGGGATCGTTGACCAGATCGTGCGACAGCACGGTGCACATGACCAGAACTTCGTTCTTGAAGCCCGGCGCGAACAGCGGGCGGCAGGGACGGTCGATCAGACGCGCGGTCAGCGTCTCTTTCTCGGTCGGGCGCGCCTCGCGCTTGAAGAAGCCGCCCGGAATCTTGCCGGCGGCATAGTATTTTTCCTGATAGTGAACCGTCAGCGGGAAAAAGTCCTGACCCGGCTTCGGTTCTTTCGCAAAGGTCACGTTGGCCATGACGCTGGTTTCGCCCAGCGTGGCGATGACGCTGCCGTCAGCCTGACGCGCAACCTTGCCCGTTTCCAGGGTCAGCGTTTCCGGCCCCCACTGGATCGATTTCTTCACTTCATCAAACATCGTATATCCTCTGGGCGCGCACCGGCCCTCCGGCCGCGCCGTGTTTTTGGCGGCCCCATTGCCGCCGCCCCTATCCTTATGCGTCGCCCCGGGGCCGGGCGTTACGTCACAGATTGGGGGGCCTTACAGGAAATCAAGGGCTTTGGGAAGTGTCGCCGGGCCGCGCCTGCGGGGAAATGCCAGACGCCCGCCCCGATGCGGGACGGGCGCCAAAGCCAGGAACGGATGCCCCGGATCAGACCGTTTTCGGCGCGCGGTATTCGCCGGTATCGGGGGTCATGTTGCTGACGACGACAATCGCGATCCATGCGGCGATAAAGCCGGGCACGATCTCATACAGCGTGCTGCTAAGCCCCAGCATGATCCAGACGCCGACCACGACGGCACCCACGATCAGGCCCGCAACCGCGCCCGCGCCGGTCATCCGCTTCCATGTCAGCGCAAGGATGATCAGCGGACCGAAGGCCGCGCCAAAACCGGCCCATGCGTTGGACACCAGCCCCAGCACCTGCGCATCGGGGTTCGAGGCGATGACCACCGCGACCAGCCCCACCAGCAGCACCGCAATCCGCCCGACTGTCACCAGCTCCCTGTCCGTCGCATCGCGCTTGAAGACGGTGTGGTAAATATCCTCGGTCAACGAGGATGACGCGACCAGCAGCTGGCTGGACACCGTGGACATGATCGCGGCCAGCAATGCCGCATACAGGAAGCCCGTCACCAGCGGGTGGAACAGCAGGTTCGACAGGATGATGAAGATGGTTTCCGGGTCCGCGACCTCCAGCCCGTTCCTTTCGGCATAGGCGCGCCCGAAGATCCCCAGCGAGATCGCGCCGATCAGCGACACCGCCATCCAGCTCATCCCGATATTGCGCGCGGTCGGCACTTCCTTGACGCTGCGAATGGCCATGAAACGCACGATGATATGCGGCTGCCCGAAATAGCCCAGGCCCCAGGCCACCGCCGACAGCCAGCCCATGAAGGTCAGCCCCGCCGTCAGTGACAGATAGTCCGGCCCCACCGCCTCGCGCAGGCGGTCGGCGGCGGTTGCGATGCCGTCGCCCTGCCCGGTCGTCAGAATGACGATGGGCATGATGACCAGCGCCAGCATCATGATGATGCCCTGCACGAAATCGGTCAGCGACACCGCCAGAAAGCCGCCCATGACGGTATAGACCATGACGATCCCCAGCGTCAGCAGCACGCCGGACATATAGCCGCCATTGAACGCGCTGACGAACAGCTTGCCGCCGCCGACAAGGCCCGATGCCGTGTAAACCGCGAAGAACACCACGATCACGATGGCCGACACGATCCGCAGCAGGCGCGCCTGCGACGGAAAGCGATTGCCCAGAAATCCGGGGATGGTCAGGCTGTTATCATATTCCTCGGTCTGCTGGCGCAGGCGCGGGGCCACGACGACCCAGTTGACCCAGGCCCCGATGAACAGCCCGATCCCGATCCAGCTTTGCGACAGGCCCGACACGAACAGCGCGCCCGGCAGACCCAGCAACAGCCAGCCGCTCATATCCGACGCACCCGCCGACAGCGCCGCAACGGAAGGCGGCAGGTTGCGCCCGCCCAGCATGTATTCTTCTGAATTCGAGGTTGATTTGCGCCACGCATAAACGCCGATGCCGAGCATCAGCAGAAAATACGCCGCCAGGCTGATCCAGATTCCGGTTGCCATGAAAGCCTCCTTGCCAATAATTTCTTTGCTTGTTTCACAAAAACGTCAGAAGCCGAAGGCCACCCGGAAGATTTTTCCGTTTGCTGTGGGGATTTGGTCAAAACGTCCCGGACAGCGCCGCCCGAGCCTGCGTGAAATCAGGCGCGGGCGGGACCGCGTTCCGGGGACTTGTGGGGGCGTCAGAAATTGCAGGCCTGCGCCGTGTAAATCTCGCCCTTCACCAGCACCTGACCCGGAATGCAGAAGCGCGGGACGCGCATGGTTCCGGGCATATCGCCCGCCAGCGGACCCGGCGCGGACCCTGCCGGCACCTCGCGGACCTCGAAATGCAGATGCCGGCCATCATTGCTGCCCTGCGCCATGCCGATATTCGATTCGACCCCGATCACCTGCCCCATCGCCACATCGTCGCCGACCGAAAGCCCGGCGGCACTGACCGATCCGGTGGCAAGATGGGAATATTTCGTCCATTCCAGCCCCGGCACATGCTGGATCCAGACATAGTTGTTCGGACAGCCCGAGGCGCAGTTCTGGGTGTTCGTCTCCTCGATGAACCGCACGATGCCGGGCCGCGCGGCGACGACATTATAGGTCGTGCTGCCGTTCGTTCCGGCCATGTCGATGGCGAATTCGCCCCCGGAATGGGTGGTATGGTCCTGCCAGACCCCCACGGTCGATCCGGGCTGATAGGGAAGCTGATACAGAAACAGCGATTGATCGGGCGATGTGCAGCCAGCCAGCAGCGCACCCGCCGCGATAAGGGAAGAGAGGGTTTTCATGACAATAACGACCGCCCGCCGCGACTCCGGCTAAGCGTCCGGGCGGCACGCGCCTTTCAATTGGTGTTAAGCCCTGAAATCATACCATAAATTTTCGATTCGCGCGACGAAAAGCGGTCATGGACAGCGCTCGCGCTGGCTGACAAACTTCCCGAAAAAGGATCGCCATAATGTCCAAGACCGCCGCCAAATCGAAGCCCGCCGATCAGGTCAGGCTCGACGCCTTCTTCTCTCATCTCGACAATTGGCGCGACGAATTGCTGGTCCTGCGCGCGATCCTTCTGGATTGCGGCCTGACCGAGACATTCAAATGGTCCTCGCCCGTCTATACCGCGCATGGGGGCAATGTCGCGATCATCTGGGGCTTCAAGGACCGCGCCGCGCTTGGCTTCTTCAAGGGCGTGCTGATGAACGACCCCGAAGGCATTCTTGAACCGCCGGGCGAAAATTCCCGCAGCTCTCGGGTCGTCAACTTCACCGATACCTCCCAGATCAGGGCGGCGGAAAAGACCCTGCGCGCCTATATCGCCGAGGCGATGGGGATCGAGGAAAAGGGCCTCAAGGTTGATCTGCCCAAGGACGATCTGGAATATCCCGATGAACTCGTCGACAAGCTGGACAGCGACGACGCCTTCCGTGACGCGTTCGAAGGTCTGACCCCCGGTCGCCAGCGCGGCTGGGTGCTGCATTTCTCGACCGCCAAGCAGTCAAAGACCCGCACCGACCGGATCGAGAAGGCCGCGCCCAGCATCCTTGCGGGCAAAGGCATGCATGACAGGTGACAGAATGCCCGGAACCGCCCGCTATCTGACCCATCCGCAGGTTCAGGTCGATCCCGACCGCGACGTGCCCCGCTGGACACTGAACGACACCGGCCGCGCCCGTGTCGCAGCCCTTGCCGCAGCGCCGGGCCTTTTGTCCGGCACCAGCCGCATCATCAGCAGCGCCGAGGTCAAGGCCGTGGAAACCGCCGAACCGCTGGCCCGCGCCCTTGGCCTGCAACTGGAAATCCGCCCGCTGATGCACGAAAACGACCGCAGCGCCACCGGCTTCCTGCCACCGCCGGAATTCGAGGCGATGGCAGATGCCTTCTTCGCCCGCCCCGACGACAGCATCCGCGGCTGGGAACCCGCCCGCGCCGCGCAGGCCCGCATCCTGTCCGAGGTCGAAGCGGTCCTTGCCGGCCACGATACCGGCGACGTCCTGTTCGTCGGCCACGGCGGCGTCGGCACCCTGCTTTACTGCGCGCTGGCGCAGGAGGCCATCGACCGGCGCTTCGATCAGGGACCGGGCGGAGGCGGCAACTGGTTCGGCTTCGACATTCTCAGCCGCAAGGCGGCGTTGGGCTGGCAGCCGATGGAAACGCTAAGCGACTGATACACAATGAAAAACGCCCGCAGCGGATGCCACGGGCGCAATTCTCGATCATCTCGGCGTCTTAGCGGCGGATGCCCAGACGCTTGATGAGATCCTGATACCGGGCCTCTTCCTTGCCCTTCAGATAGTCCAGCAGCTTGCGGCGCTGTGCGACCAGCTTCAGAAGGCCACGACGGCTGTGGTTGTCCTTCTTGTGGGTCTTGAAGTGCTCGGTCAGGGTGGAAATGCGCGAGGTCAGAATCGCGACCTGAACTTCGGGCGAACCGGTATCGCCTTCCTTCGTCGCATATTCCTTCATCAGGCGATTCTTTTCTTCTACCGTAATCGACATCGGGGTCTCCTTTCGGAATCAAGGGGTTATGGCGCAGGCCGGGATGTCGTCCAGCACTGGCCCGTGGAGGCTTGCCGCCGGATTTCGCCAGCGGACGCGCGGCTATACTGAATCCTGCCGCAAAAAGAAAGCCTTGAAGTGCCGCGTCCTATAGTCCGGGGTGGATCAGCGCAATATCGGCCAGCTTCAGTCCCGCCCCGTTCAGGACCTGCACGACCGGCTGACCATCGACCAGCACGGTGGCATGGCCCTCTGCCTCGGTTATGCTCAGAACGGCATCGCGATGGCCGACTTCGATCTCGATCCGGTCGCCCGCGCCGTAATCGCCGATATGGACAAGCCCGGTTTCGGCCGGATCATAGGCGATGACAAAGCGGTCATCGCCGTCATTGCCGTCCAGCCAGTCGCCCGCACCGCCCAGCAGCGCATCATCGCCCGCGCCGCCATGCAGCGAATCCGCGCCCGCGCCGCCGGACAAGGTGTCATTGCCCAGCCCGCCGGCAAGGTCGTCATCGCCCGCGCCGCCGTCCAGCCAGTCATCGCCTGAATTGCCGTCAAGCCAGTCACTGCCGTCGCCGCCGTCCAGCGAATCGTCGCCCTCGCCACCGAACAGCCGGTCATCGCCCGCATCGCCGGCCAAGGCGTCGTCGCCGCCATTTCCGGCCAGCGTGTCATTGCCCGCCCCGCCATGCAGCCAGTCGTCGCCGCCGGGGCCATAGCTGTCATCGCCATACAGCCAGTCGCCGCCATCATTGCCGATCAGCGTGTCATTGCCCGCGCCGCCTGCCATATCGTCAAAGCCGTCGCTGCCCTCCAGCCGGTCATCGCCGGCCCCGCCGACAAGCGCGCCTTGCCCGGTGATCGTCTGCCCGGAGGATGCGTCGTCAAGCCCGGCTTCCGCCCCATCCTCGCCGGTTTCGGGATCGGATACCCCTGCGCCCGGATCAAACGCCGGATCGCCCGCATCGCCTTCGCCCTGCGTTTCTGCATCGGGATCGCCAAGATCGACATTGTCGAGGATCGTGCCGGCGCCCTCTGTCTCGTCCGGCGGCGCTTCGGCGCCCATCTCGTCCTCGTCCGTATCCTGGTCAGGACCGGACTCCTGAAACCCGCCCTGACTGAACATCAGTTCAACCGCCGCACCGGCGGCCAAGGCACCCATCAAACCAGCCAGAATCAACATGACACAACCCCACACACCATCCGCAGGACATATCGCAAACAGCGTCCCCCGGCCCGCGCTATGTTAAGAATGGGTTAACGCAGCAGCGCAGAGCCAGCTTCGCGCCATTCACCCGGCGCGATGCCGTCCAGCACCCAGTCGCCCACCTGCCAGCGCACCAGCCGCAGCGTCGGCAGGCCCACGGCGGCGGTCATGCGGCGCACCTGCCGGTTCCGCCCCTCGCGGATGGTCAGGCGCAGCCAGGCATCAGGCACGGTCTTGCGTTCCCGCACCGGCGGGTCGCGAGGCCACAGATCGGGGGCAGCGATCAGGTCCGCTTTCGCGGGCAGGGTCGGGCCGTCCTTCAGCGTCACACCCTTGCGAAGCGCCTGAAGCTGCGGCTGATCTGGTGCGCCCTCGACCTGCACCAGATAGGTCTTTTCCATCTTGTGCTTCGGGTCAGCGATGCGCGCCTGCAACTTGCCGTCATCGGTCAGCAGCATCAGCCCTTCGCTGTCCATATCCAGCCGCCCCGCCGGATAAACCCCCTTCACGTCAACGAAATCCGCCAGAGTCGGCCGTGGATTGGCCGACTGGTCGGTGAATTGCGGCAGCACGCCGTAAGGTTTGTTCAGCAGGATCAGCATCATCCCTTGTCACCCTATGCGCCGCGCTTCGCAAGCGTCAGACTGCGAAGCCATGCCCGACAGGAACCGCCGGGCAGCGCCCGACCCGCCCCCCAGGGCGGGCGCTTCACGCCCACCCTCGGGCCGGTCGCTGCCCTCTGCTTTATCCAGCATGCCCCGAATCCCTTGCCACGCCGCCCCCACAGGCGTAAATTCCCCGCCCATGATGCGCTATTTCAACATTCACGACCGCGCCCGCCTGCCGGGCCGCTTCTATGGCGAAAGCCTGTCCGTGACTGCCCGACTGTGATCGGCGGCGGGAAGACCCCGCATGACCAATCGCATCAGCAAGCCATTCCCTGAGGAAGAACAGCCATGACCGGCCCATCCAACGCGGGAAAACCCCGCACCCTTTACGATAAAATCTGGGACGCCCATATCGTCGACACGACCGATGACGGCACCAGCATCCTCTATATCGACCGCCATCTGGTCCACGAGGTCACCAGCCCGCAGGCCTTCGAAGGTCTGCGCATGGCTGGCCGCAAGGTCCGCCGCCCGGATCAGACCATCGCGGTCCCGGACCACAACGTGCCCACCACCGCCGACCGCGTGAACGGGATCGAAAACCCCGAAGGCCGCATTCAGGTCGCCGAGTTGGACAAGAACGCGAAAGAGTTCGGCCTGAACTACTATCCGATGAACGATGTGCGTCAGGGCATCGTTCATATCGTCGGCCCCGAACAGGGCTGGACCCTGCCCGGCATGACCGTCGTCTGCGGCGACAGCCACACCGCGACCCATGGCGCGTTCGGCGCGCTGGCGCACGGCATCGGCACGTCCGAGGTGGAACATGTTCTGGCCACCCAGACGCTGATCCAGAAGAAGTCGAAGAACATGAAGGTCGAAATCACCGGCAAGCTGCGCCCCGGTGTGACCGCCAAGGACATCACCCTGTCCGTCATCGGCGCGACCGGCACCGCCGGCGGCACCGGCTATGTGATCGAATATTGTGGCGAGGCGATCCGCGACCTGTCCATGGAAGGCCGCATGACGGTCTGCAACATGGCCATCGAAGGCGGCGCACGCGCCGGCCTGATCGCGCCCGATGAAAAGACCTTCGCCTATGTCAACGGTCGCCCGCATGCGCCGAAAGGTGCCGCATGGGAAGCCGCGCTGAACTGGTGGAAGACGCTCTATTCCGATGACGACGCGCATTGGGACAAGGTCATCACCATCAAGGGCGAAGACATCGCGCCGGTCGTCACATGGGGCACCAGCCCCGAAGACGTGCTGCCCATCACCGCCAATGTCCCCGCCGCCGAGGATTTCACCGGCGGCAAGGTCGAGGCTGCGCGCCGCTCGCTCGATTACATGGGCCTGACGCCGGGCATGGCGCTGACCGACATCAAGATCGACGCGGTGTTCATCGGGTCCTGCACCAATGGCCGGATCGAGGATCTGCGCGCCGCCGCCGGCATCCTGAAGGGCAAGAAGCTGGCCGACGGTGTGCGTGGCATGGTCGTGCCGGGGTCTGGCCTCGTGCGCGCCCAGGCCGAGGAAGAGGGTCTGGACAAGATCTTCACCGATGCCGGTTTCGAATGGCGTCTGGCTGGCTGCTCGATGTGCCTTGGCATGAACCCCGACCAGCTTGCACCGGGCGAACGTTGCGCCGCGACCTCGAACCGCAATTTCGAAGGGCGCATGGGCTATAAGGGCCGCACGCATCTGATGTCGCCGGTCATGGCCGCCGCCGCTGCGGTCGCCGGCCATCTGGTCGATGTGCGCGACGTGATGGTCGAAACGGAAACGGCGTAAGGCAGCCGCCTATGCACGCGCGGTGTACGGCCTGTATACAGGCTGTGTACGCGCTGTGCGGGCGAAACCAGACAGGATCTAGAATATGGAAAAATTCACCACCCTCACCGCCGTGGCCGCACCGATGCCGCTGGTGAACATCGACACGGACATGATCATCCCGAAGCAGTTCCTGAAAACGATCCACCGCTCGGGTCTTGGCAAGAACCTGTTCGACGAGATGCGTTTTGACCGGGAAGGCAATGAAATCAGTGACTTCGTGCTGAACCAGCCGGCCTACCGAAACGCCGAAATCATCGTCGCAGGCGACAATTTCGGCTGCGGCTCGTCCCGCGAACACGCCCCCTGGGCACTGCTGGATTTCGGGATTCGCTGTGTGATTTCAACAAGCTTCGCCGACATCTTCTTCAACAACTGCTTCAAGAACGGCATCCTGCCCGTCGTCCTTCCCGAAGACGCCGTCCAGGCCCTGATGGACGACGCCCGCAACGGCGAAAACGCGCGCCTGACCGTGGATCTGGAAAACCAGAAAGTGACGGCCCCGGACGGGACCGAATACCACTTCGACGTGGACCCGACGCGAAAGCATAACCTGTTGAACGGATTGGATGATATCGGCCAGACGTTGGAGCGCGGGGCGGCGATCGACGCCTTCGAGGCAACGGCCAGCCAAGCCCGCCCTTGGGTCTGAAAACAGTCCTTCTGACGACCATTCTGGCCGCCGCGCTGGCAAGTCCCGCGGCGGCCGAAACCATTCGCATCGCCAGCTTCGACCCCGAACTGACCCGCAAAGGACCGGGCCTTCTGCTGCGCGACATTCAGTCCGGCAAGGACAATCAGGTTCTGGCCGTCGCGATGGTCATCGCCAAGGTAAATCCCGATGTTCTGCTGCTGACCGGCTTCGACTGGGACCACGATCGCGCCGCGCTGCGCGCATTCACTCAGCTTATGGCCCGTAGCGGCGTGGATTATCCTTATCTCCTCGCCCCACAGACCAATCGCGGCATGGCCAGCGGCGCGGACCTCGACAATGATGGACGCTTGGCAGAGGCGGATGACTCTCAGGGCTGGGGCAGCTTCACCGGCCAGAACGGCATGGCGATCCTGTCACGCATTCCCCTCGGCAACGTCGTTGATTACAGCGAAGGCTTATGGCGCGACATGCCCGGGAACCTGATCGGGGACGCCCTCTCGCCCGAAGCCAAGACGGTCCAGCGTCTCTCGACCAGCGGGCATTGGGATGTCGAGCTTCTGACTGATCCGCCCCTGCATGTGCTGGCTTTTGCCGCCACCGCGCCGGTTTTCGACGGGCCAGAAGACCGCAACGGCCGCCGCAATCATGACGAGATCGCCTTCTGGCAGACCCACCTGCCAAACGCCCCGTTCGTCATTGCCGGCAACGCCAATCTCGACCCGGTAGACGGCGATGGGCGACACGAAGCAATCCGTAATCTTATTGAAAATAAACGCATTTCTGACGCACGACCTGCCAGCGCCGGCGGGGCAGCTGCAGCCGATGCGGGCCAGTCGGGCGATCCCGCGCTCGATACCGCGGACTGGCCTGATGATGGGCCGGGCAACCTGCGCGTAACCTACCTGCTGCCATCACGCGCGCTTCGCGTCACCGGCTCTGGCGTCGTCTGGCCCACCGACGAGGAGCCATTGTATCAGGCCGCCGCGGTCGCCTCGCCGCACAAGCTGGTCTGGATCGACGTGGAGATCGCGGACTGATGCTAGCTCCCGTTCTCGCCGGTGCCGCCGCCCATCTCTATCAGGTCGTCGATAATCGGCCGCGCCTTCGGGCCGATCCGGTCGCAGGCGGCGGGATCGTCCAGCATCCGAAATGCCGGGCCGTAATATTCGCGGTCATAGGTTTCCGGGTCGATACCAAGCTTTGCCGCCAGCATGTCGCCGGTGCCGGTCAGCAGCGTCCATTCACCATCGCTGATCCGGTAATCGGGGCAGTTCGAGGTGATGACGTTGATCTGCGCAAGCGCCGACAGCAATTTCTCGGCATTCGCATCCGAGATTCCTTCCAGATTCGGGATCGGAACAGACACTTTCGCGTCGGCCCGAACCTCCTTGCCAGTTGCACCCAAAGCAGTCGCGGCCGCCAGTGCCGCGACGAAAAGGCGGTTCATGGATCGTCCCCCGGTCGTCTTCATCTGCGCATGACTCGGCCCGATCCACGCGCGATGCGCAACCCAATTCAGCGTGAACTTGACCACATCCCGCGCCGGCGCTAGGCCAGCAATAACCCCGAAAGCACGAGGCACATATGTCCGACTATTCCCTTCTGATCCTTCCCGGCGACGGAATCGGCCCCGAAGTCATGGCCGAAGTCCGTAAGGTGATTGGCTGGTTCCAGACCAATCGCGGCATGCGTTTCGACGTGTCCGAGGATCTTGTCGGGGGCGCGGCTTACGACAAGCACGGCAAGCCGCTGGCGGATGAGACCATGGCAAAGGCGCAACAGGTCGATGCCGTTCTTCTGGGTGCCGTGGGCGGCCCGAAATACGACAATCTGGACTTTTCGCTGAAGCCAGAGCGTGGCCTGCTGCGACTGCGCAAGGAGATGGACCTTTACGCGAACCTGCGCCCCGCGCAGTGTTTTGACGCGCTTGCAGATTTTTCCTCGCTCAAGCGAAACATCGTGGCCGGTCTAGATATCCTGATCGTGCGCGAGCTGACCTCTGGCGTCTATTTTGGCGAGCCGCGCGGCATCCATGACGACAATAACAACCCCGAAAACGAGGGCGGCCGCGTCGGCATCAACACGCAGCGCTACACCAGTGGCGAAATCCGTCGCGTCGCCCGCGCCGCGTTCGAATTGGCGAAGAAGCGCGGCAACAAGGTCTGCTCCATGGAGAAGGCCAACGTGATGGAATCCGGCATCCTCTGGCGCGAGGAAGTGCAATGGGTTCATGACAACGAATTTCCGGATGTCGAGCTGTCGCATATGTATGCCGATAACGGTGCCATGCAGCTGGTCCGCAACCCGCGCCAGTTCGACGTGATCGTGACCGACAACCTCTTCGGCGACATCCTGTCGGATGCCGCAGCGATGCTGACCGGCAGCCTTGGTATGCTGCCTTCGGCGAGCCTTGGTGCGCCGATGGACAATGGCCGACCCAAGGCGCTGTATGAGCCCGTCCACGGGTCTGCCCCCGATATCGCGGGTCAGGGCAAGGCCAACCCGATCGCCTGCATCCTCAGCTTCGCGATGGCGCTGCGCTATTCCTTCAACGAGGGCCAGGCCGCTGACGATCTGGAAAAAGCCGTCGAAAAGGTGCTGGCCGATGGCGTCCGCACCGCGGATCTGATGGGACCAGAGGGCGGAACGCCTGTCTCGACCTCCGAGATGGGCGACAAGATCACCGAAGCACTGTCGAGGGCCTGATTGAACGCGCCGGGCAATATCAGGGCGATTGGCTTTGCGTTGATGTCGATGGGCGTCTTCGCGACGCATGACGTCATCATCAAGCTGCTCGGCGCGCACTACCCTTCGCTTCAGGTTCTTTTCTTTTCGTCCCTGCTGTCCTTTCCGCTCGTCTCACTGATCCTGATGCAGGAACGGACGCCCGGCACGTTGCGACCGAACCGTCCCGGCTGGGTTGCGTTGCGCGCGGTCTGCGCGATGGGATCGGGCATCTGCGCCTTCTATGCCTTCTCGGTTCTGCCGCTGGCGCAGGTCTATGCGATCCTTTTCTCGACGCCGCTGCTTATCACGTTGCTGTCGATCCCGATCCTGGGCGAGCGCGTCGGCATACATCGCTGGCTGGCGGTCGCCCTTGGCCTTTGTGGCGTGATGATCGTGCTTCGCCCGGGCGGGCAGACGCTGGAATTCGGTCATCTCGCCGCACTTCTCGCGGCCCTGTGCAGCGCAACCGCCGGGGTCGTGACGCGCAAGCTCGGCGGCTCCGAGAGACCGCTTGTCCTGTTGATGTGGCCGATGCTGGGCAACCTTTTGATCACCGGGGCGGGTCTCAGCATTGCCTATACGCCGATGCAGCTGCCGCATCTGGCGATGGCGGGCATGATTGCGGTGCTGGGATTGACCGGCGGTTTCCTGTCGATCCAGGCCTACCGTGTGGGCGAGGCGGCAATCGTCGCGCCGATGCAGTATTCGCAGATCATCTGGGCAACGATCTATGGCTGGTTCATCTTCGGCGAATCGCTGGATCGCCCGACAGTGATCGGCGCCGGGGTCATCATCAGCTCTGGCCTGTACATCGTCTGGCGCGAAAGCTCTCGCGGGGCTGGTTCCAACCGCCCGGTCATCGCATCCCGTCTGCGGCCCGACACGGTGACAACCCCGAAATCAACGCTTTTGCAGCGAATTCTTACCGGCCGCGCAGGATCACATCACTGAGGCGCATTTTGCGCCCGCATTCCCCCTTGCATTCGCCCCCAAGCCGCGTTACCTGCCCCACCTACGGTCGGAGCGTAGCGCAGCCTGGTAGCGCACCTGCTTCGGGAGCAGGGGGTCGGAGGTTCGAATCCTCTCGCTCCGACCAGTTTTCCCTTATGGCGTTTCAGGAAGGTTTGCCTTTTGTTTCACAAGGCGAGGCTTCTGGCGATCGGAGTGGACCCATTTCGTTCCTATAGACAGCCGCATGACGTCAACCGCATCGCATGTCGAAGGCGGCGGGGCGCTGATCGAGCAAATTATATTTGATCAGAGTTCAGCCGTCCGGATGCGCATTCCACTGCTGCGGAAACGGACTGGCCAGCCGCAGATTGGTAAAGCAGTGGATCAGGGTGGTGACTGCCTCGACGCTAAGCCCGTGCTCATGGAAGCTTTTGTCTTCAAAGCCGATAAGCAGATTGATCCCACCTTCGGGATTCACCGACAGTTCGAAATAGCTTTCATTGATCGACGCCCGCAGCCTTCGCTTCCGCGACCAATCGGCAGGATCGTCCGCGAGGATCGGCAGAGGCTTCACACCGATGCCGCTTTCGACCAGAAGATCGACCAGCACGTCCAGCAACACCGCCGCGCGCCGGTGGTCTTCGTCAGTCGGTGGCTCGAACACATACTCGAGGCGGTTGGCGACGATGATGTTGCGGACGAGGTTGGAGACCGCCACCACATGAGGGGCGATCACGTAGTAGCCACCGACATCTATGAACGGACGATATTGGAGATCGAGATGCTGATCTCCGGTATCCATCTTCAAAAGCTCGATGATCTCACGCGCCTTGTCCTCGTCGCCTAAGATCAGCCGCATCTGCTCGACCATTGCATCATGCCGTATGACCAAGAGTGTCGAAGCCAGAGTCAACGTTCCGCGCTCGGCCGGGTCCTGAAAGTCCGCCAGCCTGCGCTGGTACGCGCAGCTGATGAAGTTGAAGTAGCGCTGCACCTTGAATACGTCCATCGATGAGATGCGGTCGGTGATGGAGAAGATGAGGTCATCGAACGTTCCAAAGCTGTCGACGTCCAGCGCCAGAAGCTTCTGGATCTCGTCGAGGAACCGTTCGTCCCGCCCGAAGAATCCATTGAATACCTCCGGGATCGCGGGCAGTCGCAGAATCAAGCGTCTTACGATCTGATCGTTGATCTCAAGCAGATGGTCGAAACTACCGCGGTCAAAGCCTTGGTCTATGACGCTCCGGATGGAGATCGCTGGATCCTCTTCATGCAGGTGGAACTGTCGGATAGTCATCTGGTTCTGCTGCTGAATGAAGCCAAGGCGGACGGATTGGCCTCGATCACGAGGTCGATCCGGCCCTGATCGCAGAACTGGCCCCGCAGTTGAAAGACCTCCTGAACGTGCATGATGCCGCGCGCCGTCTCGGCATTAGCCTCGACGTGTTTCGCGTGCTGCTGGCCGATGGGCTGATCGAGCCCGATTATCAGTTCAACCGGCGCATGGCAGGGTTTCGGCCCGAAACACTGGACGCGTTTTTGGTCGAGTGGGCGGGGTTTGGGCGGCCGATACCGAAAAGGACAAGGCAGAGGACGTTGAATCTGATGATCGTTGCGCGGTCGCACTTCACGCGAACGCCCCTCCTACTTCGCGCCGCACGGAAACTGGGACTCGAATTGTTCCGGGACAGGCGGAAGCGCGGGCTGGCGGCGGTAATGATCGCTGAATGCGATGTTGCGGCATTGATCGAGGAGGCGAAGGCGGAGCGTGGACGGCGGGATCGCGATCGTCAGGATATGGTCGCCCAACGATGACTTTGGCCGAAATCTATGGGTCTGGAGCCTACATATGGATACCCATGAGGATATTATGGCTGCCACTAGCCCGTCGCAGTCAAGCTGGGACCTGACATTCGTGCCCGTATTCACCAGGCCGCCAAGGCGCGGGATCGCTCAGCACCCTACCATGTGGAGGGGACCTCGCGGTGGTGCTGGCCGTCCGCCATCAGCGCGAGGCGGGCTATGGCTGACCGGCGCGCGACGTGGTAAAAGGCCAATATTGTAACAGGTGCATGGTAACAGGTTTCCAGATGAACATCCCGCAGGATCAGGACAGCGATGATCCTTGGACGCTGCTGCCGGGAAGTGCTGCTGCGGGTCAGTCGGAACCCGACCGTCCCGTGCTTCAGGTCGACACAATCGAGGGCGTCGAGCCGCTGGATACCCAGATCGGCGTCTTCCCCAAGAAAACCGTCCCCGACGCGCTGCACGATGCTCTGTTCGGCCAGCCGGAACCAACCGCAGCCGAGATCAAGGCGGCAGGCGGCGATCCTGCCGCCATTCCGCCCATGCAGACCTATGCCATCCTAGACGCCGCCAAAGTCACCAACCCGCTGGAACTGCTGGAACGCAGCGGTCTCGAACACCGCTGCCTGTTCAAGGGCGCGGCCTATGACGAGCTGAAGAACGTCGCCCCCTGGATCGTGCGCCTGGAAGAGGGAAACGCCTTCACCCGTAACCTGTTCACCCGCTCAGATGCGCATTGGCACCACTGGGACAAGGAACCGGGCATCTGTGTCCGCTCGCGCGGAACCCTGGACGATATGTGGAAGCACTTTAGGAAATTCACCAGAGTCCAAGATGAAGACGGGAACTGGCTCTACTGGAGGTTCTGGGATAACCCGGTCAATACAACACTCATCAGCATGGGATCGTCCGGCGAAGCCACCGAATTGGTAGTCCCGCTATTCGGTGGCGGCAAGATTGCGGCCTTTGTGCTTCGAAACGGGTTTGGGCAATGGCAGCATATATGCTGGCATGGTCGAGCGGCCCTTCCACAAAAAAAACCGATCCTGACCCATGACGTGCGAAGACTGATGCGCCGATTGAGGCAGATATTCGAATTTGAAAAGCTGGCCAGGGTATCGACCTGCAAAGTTGCCGAGCGTCAGAGGATTGATGAGGCAAAGGCAATGGCGTCGCTGCGATCAAGGCGTGACGAATTTTTGAGCCTTGGATTTTGGCGCCGCGACCATTTGGCGAAGATCTGCTGCTGGGAGTTAATGCTTGGCCCGGACTTCATTGGGCGTTTTGAAAGTGGGCGCGTAAAGGACATCATGCTGGAGGCGGTCACACCGGAAGTCAGGATATCCAAGACAGAGGAGCTGCTTGCGACTGTAGCGCAGGAGAAGGGTTGAGATGACTGGCACTAGCAGCAGCCGTGGCGACTGGTTACAGGCAGGGGCTTTCCGATGGATCACAATCGCAGGGGCTGTTTTCTGTGCGTCACTTGTCTTCTTTTGGCTGGGGCCAACCCATGCGCGCAGCATGTCGCTTGACTACAACCTGGCCCCCTATGTGCCAGGTGCAATGCGGGTGGAAGCCAATGGTCAGGTCATCGATTACATTTCCAGCGGGCGCAATAGCGGTGGTGGTTCATATTACAAAAGTCGGTTCAGTGACGAGATGGAGTTTCGCATCCTGTGGTATGACGCCGCTGAGGAAACGGCATGGATGTCAGATATAATGGTTCGCGGCCGGGAACTTTCGGCCTATGACACAGAGCGAGAGGTTCTCGGTCTCGACATCGTTGTCGGGCCGGGTGCTGACTTGCTGGTGACAACACCGAACGCGGACGCATTGCGCTTGATGCGAGACGACCGGACGGATGAAATTACGACCGATATGCGCGCGCCGGTTGTTCTGCGCCAGCTTTGCGGCACATCGCTGCCGCTGGACGACCCGCGGATCGATCCACTCGTCTCTGCTGCGCATGATCCGGATGACAGCCTGTCTCGTCGTATCGCACGGATCATGACGGCACGTAATGAGTTCATTGGGGATGGCGGTGTCATCCAATCGCGCTGCGGCGGGCGGGAGTAGCTGCTATGCAGACAGAAAATCATGAAGCGATAGAACAGGCGACAGCCGCGGCGAATGAAGCGGCGGCCGAAGTCGGCTCTGGCCCGGTAGATGCCGTTGCAGCGGGATGCGACCTTTTCCGTTTTGGCGTGTTTTTCGACGGGACCGGTAACTCGCGCGACCATGCTGGGCAGGGTGATTTTGGCGCTTGGCATACCAATGTCGATCTGTTGGAACGTCTTTATCTCGATACCGGAGGGGTGCCGGTCAACGGCACCGGCTCGGCTGCTGGGCGTAAGATCATACGGCTGAAGCGCTATATGCGCGGTATCGGCGTAGATCCCGACGGTGACACAACTGACAACCTTTTGGATGCCTGGCCCCCAAGTTTCTTGCCCGGCCCGCGTGGTTTTGGTCATGGAACCGGCCCTGAGGGCGTGGAAATGCGCGTAACGGAAGCTATCGGCTTCGTGAATGCCGATATCCGAAGCGCGGCCGGAGATATTCAGCCCTGCGACATTCATCTGGACATATTCGGCTTTTCACGAGGGGCTGCCGCCGCGCGTCATTTTGCGAACTCAGCCCGGCGCGGGGCCGTCAGCTATGACAGCGCGAATATCCTTACGAAGTTTCTGGGCCTGTTCGATACTGTCTCATCACTTGGTGAGGGTGGGCATACCGGCAATTTCGGTAACGTTGACATCAGCACAAGCGGCAATGTCGCCGAGCGGATCGTTCATCTCACCGCGAAGGATGAAATCCGCAAGAATTTCCCGCTGACCCTTGCGATGACCGGAACGCGGATAGAACTTGTGGGCGCCCATTCGGATCTTGGCGGTGGCTATCTTCCCAGCGGCGATATCTATCGGCTGGAGATTCCGCGAGAGACCTATCACGGGGTTTCGGATTTCTATCGAGAGCGTTGGATTGTCGGCTCGGACGGCAACAGCATCACCCGCGAAGACATATCCAGTGCTGCCGACCTGTATCCCCGGGTCAGAGAGATCATCGACACCGAAACGCGTCATGGGCTGCAATTCGTATCGTTGCGGGTGATGCATCGCGAGGCCGTGGCTGCGGGTGTGCCGCTGGAGACCGAAATCGGAAGCTCTATCGACGGCCTCAACGTTCGCCTGATTGACGAGCTTCAGGAATATTACACGGCACTGCTGGACAATGGATATCGCGCAAGTCCGGAGTTGGAGCGCAGGGTCCGTTCCAAGTTTGGCCACTTCTCAGCGCATAACCGCCTGCACCCTGATATCAGGCCTCATTTCTCGTCGCCATCGGGCCACGTTTCCACCCAATGGGGGAACGTGACTGCGCAAATGAGCCACATGCCAGAGGCCAGTGGCCGACGCCGGGTCGCACAGATGTAGCGCATGGCGCTCAGATATTGCATTTTAAGTTGCTGTGGGATCATTTTTCACCGCCCAGCCGTGCGCAGACGCCCTGCTTCAGCAGCCTGTTAAAATTCAACGCAGCCAATTATCGACTGGGGCAATAGCGGTTTTACTCGCTTATAAAGGCGGTACAGCAGCGGATGAAACGAAAGGCAATTGTGAAAAAAATCGCTGGCGCGAAACCCAGCAATCGTTCACGATTCGGAACATGAACAAAGCAAGACTTCGTGAAATTTTACATCCCTTATGGTGTTTCAGGAAGGTTTGCCTTTTGTTTCACAAGGCGAGGCTTCTGGCGACTTGGATAAGCCCATTTCATTCCTAATAGACAGCCACATGATGTCAGCGACGGAGCGGCACGGGCGGCGTCGCTTCGCTAGGGGAGGATCAACCGTCACGGCGATCATCGCCGAAGCGAAGGATCGCAAGAAGCGGATCGAGGCGCTGATGGCAGAGCTTCAGGCCAGCCAGAAAGCGCAGATCGCGGCTGAATAGATTTTCCGCCGGGGCGACGAATGAAACGATCCCGTGAAGCCATTGGCGTCGGCGCATGGCCTGCCTACATACAGCGCAGCGAACAACAAGGGGACCAAGGATGACCTACAAGAAATCCGATGACGCCATTTCCAAGCTGACCCCGGAGCAATTCCGCGTCACCCAGCAGAACGGGACCGAGCGCGCCTTTACCGGCAAATATGACGAACATTTCGAACCCGGCATCTATGTCGATGTCGTTTCGGGCGAACCGCTTTTCGCCTCGTCAGCGAAGTTCAATTCGGGCTGCGGCTGGCCGTCCTTCTCGAAGCCCATCGTCGATGCCAATGTCAACGAATTGCGCGACACCACGCATGGCATGGTCCGGACCGAGGTGCGATCAGCGCATGGTGACAGCCATCTGGGCCATGTCTTCCCGGACGGGCCGCGCGACATGGGCGGGCTGCGCTACTGCATCAACTCGGCCAGTCTGCGGTTTGTCCCCGTCGAGGACATGCAGGCAGAAGGCTATGGCGACTATCTGGATCAGGTAGAGGGCAAGTGATGACCGAACGTGCTGTATTGGCGGGTGGCTGTTTCTGGGGCATGCAGGATCTGATCCGCAAGCTGCCCGGCGTTCAGACGACCCGCGTCGGCTACACAGGCGGCGACGTCGAGAATGCCACCTATCGCAACCACGGCAGCCATGCCGAAGGAATCGAGATCATCTTTGATCCGGCGAAGATCAGCTATCGCGACCTGCTGGAATTCTTCTTCCAGATCCACGATCCCAGCACGCAAGACCGGCAAGGCAATGATCGCGGCACCAGCTATCGCTCGGGCATCTACTATACCTCCGAGGCGCAGCATCAGACCGCGCTGGATACGATTGCGGATGTCGATGCCTCGGGTCTGTGGCCGGGCAAGGTCGTGACCGAGGTGAAGCCCGCGGGCGATTTCTGGGAAGCAGAGCCAGAGCATCAGGATTATCTGGAACGCATCCCCAACGGCTATACCTGCCACTTCCCCCGTCCGAACTGGGTGCTGCCCAAACGCGCCGCGGAATAACAGGCGGGACAATCAGGGTCATTCCAGACGCCAGCGGAGCGATCCGCTGGCGTCTTTCTCATGTCAACTGCGGATGAATTCCAGCAGATCCTTGTTAATCGTTTCGGCTTCGGTGGTGGGCATGCCGTGCGGGAAACCGGGATAGGTTTTCAGCACGCAGTTCTGCAGCAATTCGGCTGATTTCTTCCCGGAAATCTCAAACGGAACGACCTGATCATGCTCTCCGTGCATGACCAGCATCGGGATGGTGATGCCCTTCATCTCCTCGCGGAAATCGGTCTGCGAGAAGGCAACGATCCCGTCATAATGCGCTATGCCCGCACCCATCATGCCCTGCCGCCACCAGTTATGGATGATCGGCTCGGACGGCTCGACCCCGTCCTGATCGTAATTATAGAAGGGACCTGACGGCACATCGTTGAAGAACTGTGCGCGGCTTTCCTTGGTGTTCTTCTGAAAATCGTCGAACACCGCCTTGTCGATGCCATCCGGGTTGTCATCGGTCTTGACCATCAAGGGCGGCACGGCGCTTATCAGCACGCCCTTTGCGACCTTGTCTTCGGGATGGCGCGTAATGTAACGCACGACGACGCCGCCGCCCGTCGAATGGCCGACATGCACCGCGCCCTGCACACCCAGATGCTTGACCACGGCAGCCGTATCGTCGGCATAGTGGTCCATGTCATGCCCGTCCCAGACCTGCGCCGAGCGGCCGTGCCCGCGTCGATCCGAGGCGACAACGCGGAAGCCTTCGCCCAGAAAGAACATCAGTTGGGCATCCCAGTCGTCAGCACTAAGCGGCCAACCATGGTGAAAGAAGATCACCGGCGCGTCTTTCGGACCCCAGTCCTTGTAAAAGATTTCGACCCCGTCCTCCGTGGTGACATAGCCCATCTGCGTCTCCTGATCCCTTGGTTTGACTTGGGATCGCAACGCACAGACACCCGGTAATGTTTCGGTCGATGGGCTGAATTGCATGCACCGCTCAGCCCTTGCGATGCCGCAGCGCTTCGACGATCAGGCGGAAGACTGGCAGGTTTTGCCGGCGGGTTGGGTAATACAGGAAATAGCCGTCGAAGAAGGGCGACCAGTCGTCCAGCACCAGTTGCAGCGCGCCGGAAGCTACATGATCGTCGGCGAGGCTGTTTGGCACGAAGGCGATGCCCATTCCGCTGAGTGCTGCATCCATCATCGCGTAGGAATTGTTAAAGGTTAGTTGGCCGTTCACGCGGACATTCAGCTCCTGACCATCCTTCTCGAATTCCCACGGATACAGCCCGCCGCGTGTTTCGTGACGCATGTTGATGCAATTGTGCTTCAGCAAGTCCTGCGGGTGCTCAGGCACGCCATGGTTGGCGAAGTAATCGGGCGATGATACGGCAACCATCCGCCAGTCCGGGCCGATCCGAACGGCAATCATGTCCTTTTCGACGCTTTCGCCCAGGCGGACGCCCGCATCAAACCCGTCTTCAACAATGTTGCGCAAACCGCTGTCGAGGCTGAACTCCACGCTGACATCGGGATGTTTGGCCAGAACCGGCTTCAGCTTTGGCCAGACGACGGTTTCCAAGGCGTGATCGGACAGCGTCAGCCGGATAGACCCCGAGGGTTTGTCGCGGAGCTCCATCAGGGCTGCAATTTCGTCCTCGATCTCGGTCAGACGTGGGGCAACGGTGGCCAGCAGACGCTCCCCTGCCGGGGTCGGGGCGACGCTGCGGGTGGTTCTCGTCAGCAGGCGGATGCCCATATTGGTTTCCAACCGCTTGATCGTATGGCTCAGCGTCGATTGCGCCACGCCGATCCGGGCGGCGGCACGGGTAAAGTTGCGCTCCTCTGCGACGATGCGAAACCACATCAGATCGTTGAAATCGGTCTTTGACATGGCGACATCATTAATCGACTGGATCGATTAGTCCATGCAATTCTAGACGGCTAATCAGATTGGCGTCCTGCGTCTATCTTCTGTCCAACCCTAGAGATGACGGAGATCAGCCATGACCGACGCGGCCGCAATTCCTACAAGGTCCAATGCCCAGTGGGGCGCTGTTCTGTCCATGTCACTCTGCGTGGCGCTGCTGATCGCGTCGGAATTCATGCCGGTCAGCCTGCTGACACCGATGGCTGCAGGTCTGGGTGCCAGTGAAGGCGCGACCGGACAGGCGATTTCGATCAGCGGCTTGTTCGCGCTGGCAGCAAGTCTGCTGATCACAACGGCTGCCGGTCAGTTCAACCGCAAATTGGTGTTGATCGCACTGACCGCGTTGATGCTGGCCTCCCTTGTCATGGTCGCTGTGGCCCCGAATTTCACCGTGCTGATCACCGCGCGCGCCATTCTGGGCATCTGCATCGGCGGCTTCTGGGCCTTGGCGACCGCGGTGATGATGCGGCTGGTGCCGCCGGGCGAGGTGCCGAAGGCTCTGTCGATCATGTATGGCGGGCAGGCCATCGCCGCGGCCTTCGCCGCGCCCTTGGGTGCCTATCTTGGCGATATCTTCGGCTGGCGCGCGGTGTTCTGGGCGCTGACCCCTTTGGTGGCGCTGAACCTGATCTGGCACCTGATCGCGCTGCCTTCCCTCCCTGCACGCGGTCGCCAAAGCTTTGGCGTTGTGATTGAGGTCCTGCGCCGCCCGTATTTCCTGCGCGGGCTGATCGCTGCCATGCTCAGCTGGGGTTCGGCCTTCACCATGTTCACCTATCTGCGCCCGTTTCTGGAGCAGGTGACCGGCGTTAATGCGACACTGCTGTCGATCCTGCTGCTTGTCCTTGGAATTGCCGGTTTTGCCGGAACCTGGGCTGCGGGGCGCTTTGTCGGCGAGGGCTTCGAGCGGCTTTTGAAACTGCCGGCACTGGTGATGGGCGGTGTCACGCTCGCACTGATCTTCACCGGCAGTTCACCCCTCGCCACCGGCATTTTGCTGGCGATCTGGGGCGCGATGAACACGGCACTGTCGGTGATCTTCATGACCTGGATGTCGCAAAACGTCGATGACCAACCCGAGGCTGGCGGCAGCCTGATGGTCGCCGCGATCCAGGGGTCGATCCTGCTGGGCGCTGTCATCGGCGGGCTTTTGCTGGACGCCCTTTCCATCACTGCAACCTTCGCGGGCGCCGTTGCCCTTGCTGTCGCCGCCGTCGCGCTGATCGGCAACGGGCAGCGGATGCTGAAACCCGCGAACTGAACCTGAACAGGAGACTGTTATGACCACCCAACTTCACGACGAAACGAACGACGCGAACGCCCGCCACACATTCGGCCGCCGCGCGTTGCTGAAGATGACCGGCGCAAGTGTCGCCGCCATTGGCGCATCTTCTTTCTTCAACACATCAACAGCAAAGGCACAGACCATGACACAAGATTGGGACAAGGTTTTTCCGAAAAGCGACCGCGTTGACCACGAAAAGGTCAGCTTCACCAACCGCTACGGCATCACGCTGACCGGCGATCTGTATCTGCCCAAGGATCGCAGCAGTGCCATGCCTGCGCTGGCAGTTTCCGGGCCTTTCGGGGCGGTAAAGGAACAGTCGTCGGGTCTTTACGCACAAACCATGGCTGAACGCGGCTTTATCGCACTGGCCTTCGATCAGTCCTTTACCGGCGAAAGCGGGGGCGAGCCGCGTAATGTCGCGTCCCCCGACTTCAGCACCGAAGATGTCAGCGCCGCCGTCGACTTCCTTGGGCTGCATGAGGCCGTGAATCGCGAACGGATCGGCGTGATCGGAATTTGCGGCTGGGGCGGCTTCGTCCTGAACGCCGCTGCCGCCGACAAGCGGATCAAGGCGGTCGTGGCCAGCACCATGTACGACATCTCGCGTGTCAGCGCGCATGGCTATAACGACAGCATGACCGCCGAACAGCGCGCAGAGGCGCTGGATCAGATGAGCCGTCAGCGGTGGGCAGACGCCGAAAATGGCAGCCCGGCCTATCTGCCGCCGTTCAATGCAGAGGTCGCAGCGGACGCGCCGCAGTTCATGAAGGATTATCATGATTACTACATGACGCCGCGCGGATACCACGAACGGGCGGTTAACTCGGGCAATGCATGGACACAGACGAATTCGCTGTCCTTCATGAACATGCCGCTGCTGACCTATATCGACGAAATCGCCCCGCGTCCGATCCTGCTGATACACGGCGAGAACGCCCATTCCCGCTATATGAGCGAAACCGCCTATGAGGCCGCGGCGGAGCCGAAGGAGCTGCTGATCGTTCCGGGCGCCAATCACACCGATCTTTACGACAAGGTCGATGTGATCCCCTTCGACCGGATCGAAAGCTTCTTCAGCGACAATCTGGCATAGCGTTTTTGCGGTCGGGGTGATGAGCCCCGGCCGCAATCGTTAAGCTCTCTCTTTGCGAAGAAAGGACTGGAAATGATGACCACGAATCGGCGCGAGTTCATCGCGGCTGCCGCGACCCTGCTCGTCGCCCGCCCCATCCTTGCCCAGGCCGAGGCCACGCCCATGCGCATACGCTGCACCTTCGCCGATCAGGACTTCACCGTCGCGCTGCAGGACAGCGCCACGACACGCGATTTCGTATCAATGTTGCCACTGGATCTGACGATCAGCGACTTTTCCACCAACGAAAAGATCGCCCACCTGCCGCGCCGACTGGATGAGGGAGGGCTGGTCGATTACACCGACGAAGCCCCCGGCGATCTGTGCTATTTCCGTGGCTGGGGCAATCTCGCCTTCTTCCACGACAGCTACAACTATCGCGGCGACCTGATCCGGTTGGGAAGAATCGAGGGCGAGATCGATCCGCTGCTGATAAAGGGAGAGTTTCCGCTGCGGATCGACAAGTCATAGTCGGCAATCTAAAGCTTCTCGGTCAGTTCCGGGACGATCTGGAACAAGTCGCCCACAAGGCCGTAATCGGCGACCTGGAAGATCGGGGCTTCCTCGTCCTTGTTGATCGCGACGATGACCTTCGAATCCTTCATCCCCGCAAGGTGCTGGATCGCGCCCGAGATGCCGACGGCGACGTAAAGCTCTGGCGCGACGATCTTGCCGGTCTGGCCGACCTGCCAGTCGTTGGGCGCAAAGCCTGAATCGACGGCGGCGCGGGATGCGCCGACGGCGGCGCCCAGCTTGTCGGCGAGCGCCTCGATGATCGCGAAGTTTTCTTCCGATCCGACGCCGCGCCCGCCCGAGACGACGCGGCCCGCCGAGGTCAGTTCCGGCCGGTCGCTTTCCGCGACCTCATCGGCGACCCAGCTCGACAGGCCCGGATCTTCGCCCGCGGCCTGAGCGGTCACGCTGGCCGATCCGCCCTGACCCGCCGCATCGAACGACGCCGTACGGATGGTCATGACCTTCTTGCCGTCCTTCGACTTCACCGTCTGGATGGCGTTGCCGGCATAGACCGGGCGTTCGAACGT
>NZ_VOPL01000042.1 GCF_007993065.1 Paracoccus aurantiacus | reverse complement strand
ACATCTCCTTTTAACCTTCCGGCACCGGGCAGGCGTCAGACCCTATACGTCGTCTTGCGACTTCGCAGAGCCCTGTGTTTTTAGTAAACAGTCGCCACCCCCTGGTTTGTGCCCCCCGCCAACAGTTGCCTGCCAACGGGACCTCCTTCTCGCGAACTTACGGAGGTATTTTGCCGAGTTCCTTAAATGTGGTTCTCTCAAGCGCCTTGGTATTCTCTACCAGTCCACCTGTGTCGGTTTCGGGTACGGTCTCATGGAGGGCTGTTTCCAGGAACTGCTAA
>NZ_VOPL01000041.1 GCF_007993065.1 Paracoccus aurantiacus | reverse complement strand
ACGAAGACGGCGAGCGCTTCATCGACGGGGTCTGGGCGATCTTCGGCCATGGCAATGTGGCCGGCATTGGCGAGGCGCTGCACGGGATCGGGGACGCGCTGCCGACATGGCGCGGCCAGAACGAACAGTCGATGGCCCATGCCGCGATTGCCTATGCCAAGGGGCAGGGGCGCAGGCGGGCACAGGCGGTGACCACATCCATCGGGCCGGGGGCGACCAATGTGGTGACGGCGGCCGCACTTGCGCATGTGAACCGGCTGCCGCTTCTGGTCATCGCGGGT
>NZ_VOPL01000040.1 GCF_007993065.1 Paracoccus aurantiacus | reverse complement strand
ACGAAGACGGCGAGCGCTTCATCGACGGGGTCTGGGCGATCTTCGGCCATGGCAATGTGGCCGGCATTGGCGAGGCGCTGCACGGGATCGGGGACGCGCTGCCGACATGGCGCGGCCAGAACGAACAGTCGATGGCCCATACCGCGATTGCCTATGCCAAGGGGCAGGGGCGCAGGCGGGCACAGGCGGTGACCACATCCATCGGGCCGGGGGCGACCAATGTGGTGACGGCGGCCGCACTTGCGCATGTGAACCGGCTGCCGCTTCTGGTCATCGCGGGT
>NZ_VOPL01000004.1 GCF_007993065.1 Paracoccus aurantiacus | reverse complement strand
GCGTCGATCTGGTCATACGCCTTGAAGTCACCGAAATACTTGGTGATCGCAGCCGTCAGCGTCGTCTTGCCGTGGTCAACGTGACCAATCGTCCCGATGTTGACGTGCGGTTTCGTCCGTTCGAATTTTGCTTTTGCCATTGCAAAGCTCCTTTGAGTGACGGTGCGCGCGAGGCGCACCCTACGGGGATGGTAGGGCGCGAGGTTTCCCCCGCACCGCCTTGATTACGCGTATTTCTTCTGGATCTCGTCCGAGATGTTCTGCGGCACCGCGTCATAATGGTCGAACTGCATCGTGAACACTGCGCGGCCCGAAGACATCGAGCGCAGGTTGTTGATATAGCCGAACATATTGGCCAGCGGCACGAAGGCGTCGATGACGTTCGCATTACCGCGTGCATCCTGACCACGAACCATGCCCCGACGCGAGGTCAGGTCGCCAATGATCGAACCGGTATATTCTTCCGGCGTGACCACTTCGACCTTCATGATCGGTTCCAGCAGTTTCGCACCGGCCTTGCGCAGACCTTCACGCATCCCCGCACGCGCGGCGATTTCGAAGGCCAGCACCGAGGAGTCGACGTCGTGGAACGCACCGTCGATCAGCGCGACCTTGAAGTCGATGACCGGGAAGCCTGCCAGAGGACCGGAATCCATGACCGACTTGATGCCTTTTTCGACGCCGGGAATGTATTCCTTCGGCACTGCGCCACCGACGATGCGGCTTTCGAACGAATAACCTTCGCCCGGCTCGGTCGGGGTGATGATCAGCTTGACGCGCGCGAACTGGCCGGTACCACCCGACTGCTTCTTGTGCGTATAGTCGATCTCGGCCTCGTTCGAGATGGTTTCGCGATATGCCACCTGCGGCGCACCGATATTCGCCTCGACCTTGAATTCGCGCTTCATGCGATCCACGAGAATGTCGAGGTGAAGTTCGCCCATGCCCTTCATGATCGTCTGCCCCGATTCCAGATCGGTTTCGACGCGGAAGGACGGGTCTTCGGCAGCCAGGCGCTGAAGGGCGAGGCCCATCTTTTCCTGGTCGGCTTTCGACTTCGGTTCCACGGCGATTTCGATCACCGGTTCCGGGAAGGTCATGGTTTCCAGAACCACCGGTTTGGCCGGATCACACAGCGTGTCACCCGTGGTGGTTTCCTTCAGACCCGCCAGCGCGATGATGTCTCCGGCAAATGCTTCCTCGATTTCCTGACGGTCGATGGCGTGCATGACCATCATACGGCCGACACGCTCGTTCTTGCCCTTGGTCGAGTTCAGCATCGAGTCGCCCTTGTTGATCTTGCCCGAATAGATCCGGGTAAAGGTCAGCGAGCCGACGAACTTGTCGTTCATGATCTTGAACGCCAGAGCCGAGAAGGGTTCATCATCGTTCGCGGTGCGCGCGATGTTGCGTTCTTCGGATTCGTCATCCGGCGAGAAGCCCATATAGGCGGGCACGTCGAGCGGCGAGGGAAGGAAGTCGATAACCGCGTTGAGAAGGGGCTGCACGCCCTTGTTCTTGAACGCAGAACCAGCCATCACCGGGAAGAAGCTCAGCGACAGCGTGCCCTTGCGGATCAGCTTGCGCAGGGTTTCTTCGTCAGGCTCGTTGCCTTCCAGATACTGCTCCATCGCATCATCGTCCTGCTCCACGGCAAGCTCGATCATGTTGGCGCGCCATTCGTCGGCCTGATCCTGAAGTTCGGCGCGGATCGGCTGACGAACCCAGCTTGCGCCGAGATCTTCACCCTTCCAGACCCATTCTTCCATCTTGATCAGGTCGATGATGCCTTCCAGCTGATCCTCGGCGCCGATCGGCAGGGCGATCGGGCACGGGGTGCCGCCGGTGCGCTCTTTGATCATCTTCACACAGTTGAAGAAGTCGGCACCGATCTTGTCCATCTTGTTGACGAAGACGATCCGCGGAACCTTGTAGCGGTCAGCCTGACGCCACACGGTTTCGGTCTGCGGCTCAACGCCGGCATTGGCGTCGAGCAGACAGATCGCACCGTCCAGAACCGCCAGCGAACGTTCAACTTCGATGGTGAAGTCAACGTGGCCGGGGGTGTCGATGATGTTGAAGCGATACTTCGTGTCCGAGGTCCCGTCAGCGGTCGGGTCTTCCTGGCGCTGCCAGAAGGTCGTCGTGGCCGCGGACGTGATGGTGATGCCGCGTTCGGCTTCCTGTTCCATCCAGTCCATGGTCGCGGCGCCGTCATGGACTTCGCCGATCTTGTGCGACTTGCCGGTGTAGTAAAGGATACGCTCGGTCGTCGTCGTCTTGCCAGCATCAATATGGGCCATGATGCCGAAGTTGCGATAACGCTGAAGCGGATATTCGCGTGCCATAAGGGGCCTTCCTTCCGGTTACCAGCGATAGTGGCTGAACGCTTTGTTCGCGTCGGCCATTTTGTGGGTGTCTTCGCGCTTCTTGACGGCGGTACCGCGGCCGTTGACGGCGTCGGACAGCTCGCCCGCGAGGCGCTCTTCCATTGTGTTTTCGTTGCGGTTTTTCGCCGCGGTGATCAGCCAGCGGATCGCCAGCGCCTCACGGCGCGTCGGGCGAACCTCGACCGGGACCTGATAGGTCGCACCACCGACGCGACGCGAGCGCACTTCGACCGAAGGCTTCACGTTGTCGAGGGCTTCGTGGAAAACTTCGACCGGGGCGCGCTTCAGCTTCGATTCAACGCGATCCAATGCGTTGTAAACGATGCGCTCAGCGACCGATTTCTTACCGTCAACCATCAGGTTGTTCATGAATTTCGTGAGCACGCGATCGCCATATTTGGCGTCGGGCAGCACTTCGCGCTTCTCAGCGGCGTGACGACGTGACATCTGTCTCTCTCCTTACTTCGGACGCTTCGCGCCGTATTTCGAACGACGCTGACGACGATCCTTGACGCCTTGGGTATCCAGCACACCGCGCAGGATGTGGTAACGGACACCCGGAAGGTCTTTCACACGACCGCCACGGATCAGCACGACGCTGTGTTCCTGGAGGTTGTGCTTTTCGCCCGGAATGTAAGAGATGACCTCGAAGCCATTCGTCAGGCGCACCTTGGCAACCTTACGCATAGCGGAGTTCGGTTTCTTCGGCGTCGTGGTATAGACGCGCGTGCAGACGCCGCGCTTCTGCGGGCATCCTTGAAGGTGCTGCGACTTCGAGCGCTGCACTTTGGGCTGCCGCGGTTTGCGGATCAGCTGTTGAATCGTAGGCATTCGGTTCCCCGTCTTGCTCTGTCAATACTCGCAACCAGCCGGTTGCGCCACTTCTCGACGGCCAGTTGCGCGAATCGCAAAAAGCCAAAGCCCTTCCGTTCCCATGCGGGGGCGGAGGGGCTATCCAGTGAATACAGGCGCTTGTCCTGCATTCCGACCATCAGGTGGTTCTGGACCCCGAGGGCGAAGAACCCTTCGGGTCGGGCGGGCTATAGGCGGAATCGGCTGGGCTGTCAACAATCCACACCCCGCATTTGCAGGGCGTTGAGGCCCAGATATGGGCGCGCGCCGCGCCTGCCGCAAGGGGCTGCGTTCCCCTGCCGCGCGGCAGGCGCTTCGCGCGCGGTTCCGCGTCGCAGGCCCGCCGCGAACTGCTATCGCGGAAAGGCGATCTCGGCCTTGAGCCCGCCAAGGTCTTCGCTGCGCCCCAACCGCAGCTGGCCACCCAGCATCCGCGCCGTATCGGCGGCTATTGCAAGGCCAAGCCCTGCCCCCTCGCCACGATTGCGAGATCGTCCAGGATCAAGCCTGCTGAACGGGCGCAATGCGTCTTCGTGGCGATCCTCGGGGATGCCCGGTCCGTCATCCTCGACGCTTATCCGGACGGCGCGGGGCGTTGTGGAAAGCTCGACGCGCGTGTGATCGCCATAGCGGCCGGCATTCCCGATCAGGTTCTCGATCGCGCGGCGCAGGGTATCGGGCCGGAATGTCGCCGCATCGGCCTCGGCGACGCCGTTGCTCAGCAACTCGATCGAATGGCCACCACGTTCTGCATCCTCGATGATCCGCCGAAGAAATGGCAGCAATGCCGTCTGCTCGGCCTTGGTGTCGTCCTGGGCGGCGTCGCGGGCGAATGCCAGAAATGCGTTTATCATCCGCGACATTTCGTCGAGATCGCGGCGCATCGCGGCGATCTCCTCGGCGTCGGGTTCGATATCGGGCGACATCATCGACAGCGAAAGCTGCAAGCGCGTCAGAGGCGTGCGCAGATCATGGCTGATCCCGCTCAGCATCATGCCGCGCTGCTCTGCCAGCCGCTCCAGCCGGTTGCGCATGTCCAGAAAAGCCGCGCCCGCGCTTCGGATTTCGATTGCACCACCGGGACGATACGGTGTCAGCCGTCCGCGCCCGTAATCCTCGGCGGCCTGTGCAAGGCGGCGGATCGGTCGCAACTGGTTGCGCAGGAATATCCCCGCAATCACGGTCATCAGCGCGGCCGTGAAACCCAGCAGCACCAGCAGCTGATGCGGGTTGGACGCGCTGACCCGACCGCGCGGAAAGGTGAGTGTATACGGGCCATAAGGACCTTCCAGCCCAAGCCGCACCTGCTTCAGATCCTTCAGTTCGACCGCGGTCAGCCCCGGCAGGCTCGCGCGCAGCTCATCCGCAACGATCCGGCCCGAGACGTCGTAGAAAACCCGGCTTTCATGAACGACGGGACCGGGCATCGCGAATTCGAACCCGAGATTGCTGGCAATGTCCGTGCCGGCAAACACAGCCGATGCGAGATCCGTGCTTTGATCCACGCTGCGCGTCACGAAACCCGCCTCCAGCGCGACCGAGGCCGTCATCTGCCGGGTCACATCCTCGAAATGGCGTTGCAGGAACATGACTGTCACCACAAGCACCAGCGTGAAGACCGGAAGCAGCAGAATCAGGACCGCGCGACCATACAGCCCGCGCGGCATGAAACGTTTCAACCAGCCGAAATCGGGTCCGAAATGCATGGCGCCCCCAGTTTGACGCCGCTAGGTTAGACGCCGATCCGGACAAGGGAAACCCGTGACAATGCTGCAAACGATCCTCGCGCCGAACCCGTCGCCGCTGACCGGACCGGGCACGAATACCTTTCTGCTGGGGGAGCGCGATATCGCGGTGATCGACCCCGGCCCGGACATCGCCGGCCACCGCGAGGCGATCCTTGCAGCAGGCGCCGGCCGCATCAGCCATATCCTCGTAACACATGCCCATCTCGACCACTCTGCGGGGGCGGCAGCGCTTTCAGCGGCGACCGGCGCGCCGGTGCTGGCTTTCGGAACCGCCGACGCCGGAAGATCGCCTTTTATGGAAAGCCTCGTGACCACTGCGGGCGGCGGCGAAGGGCGCGATACCGCCTTCATGCCCGACCGCCGGATCACGCATGATGAAGAAATCGCCGGGCGGGACTGGAAACTTCGGGCCATCCACACGCCGGGACATATGGGCGGGCATCTGTCCTTTCTGTGGGAGGATACGCTTTTTTGCGGCGACGTGATCCTTGGCTGGTCGTCGACGCTGATTTCTCCGCCGGATGGCGACCTGCTGGATTACTTCCGCAGCCTGGATCGGATCGAAGCGCTGCGGACGTCCGGTCTGCTGCCGGCCCATGGCGATCCGATCGAGAGCCCGGCCGCACGCATTGCCGAACTGCGCGAACATCGGCAAGAGCGCAGCGCCCAGATCCTGCGCGCGTTGGCGAACGGCCCAGCCGATGCAGCAAATCTGGCACGACGCATCTATGAGGTGCCGCCCGCGCTGTTACCCGCGGCAGCGCGCAACGTCCTTGCGCATCTGATCGCGCTGACCCAGCTTGGCGCGACCACGACCCCCGGCCCGATCACCCCGGAATCGCAATTTTCACTTCGGTGAATTTTTTGCGTCAAACCCTCTGGACGGCCACGGAATCGGCAGCTATATCACCCCCCGTGTTCCGGCGTAGCTCAGCGGTAGAGCAGTTGACTGTTAATCAATTGGTCGTAGGTTCGATCCCTACCGCCGGAGCCAAAAATCCCTAGAATTGCCAAGAATTCCTGAGGTAAGTCGCGTGCCAGGCTGGCGCGTTCCGTGTCGGAATCTGAATTCCTGTCGGGCCGTTCGGTGGGCGCGGCGGCGGTCAAGTGGCGAGGCACCCTTTCCCTTCGCCTTGAGGCCTATGAATTGCGGCGGAGAGCGCCGCCCAGACTTGAGCGAGAACGACGATCGGACCTGTTCCGGCGCGCCGATATCCATTAATTATCATTTAATATCATATAGATAAATCTTATTCGCCGGGGCAAGGTGGCAAAAAACCGCTGCTGCCGTTATGCTCCGCGCATGCGAATGTCGGCTTGCGGCTGCATCCGGCCCTGACGGTTGGGGCCTTCTGGCGCGCCGACGACGAAGAAAAGTGAAAGGTATCCACCATGAATTTGATGAAACCCGGACTTGCCCTTCTGGGGCTGATCGTTGCTGCCCCGGCTGCGTATGCGCAGGATGAATGCGGCAGCGTGTCGATCGCCGAGATGAACTGGGCATCGGCCGGTCTCGCCGCATGGGTGGACAAGATCATCCTCGAAGAAGGCTATGGCTGCGATGTGGAGCTGGTGACCGGCGATACGGTCCCGACCTTCACCTCGATGAACGAAAAGGCGCAGCCCGATGTCGCGCCAGAGCTTTGGGTGAACGCAGTCAAGGTCCCGCTTGACGCGGCCGTCGACGAGGGACGCATCGTCATCGCGTCAGAGATCCTGACCGATGGCGGCGTCGAAGGCTTCTGGGTTCCGACCAAGATCGCCGAAGAGAACGGTATCAAGACAATCGAAGATGCGCTTGCCCATCCTGAACTGTTCCCCGGTGCCGAAGACGAAAGCCGTGGCGCATTCTTCAGCTGCCCGTCGGGCTGGGCCTGCCAGATCATCACCGAGAACCAGACCCGCGCGCTTGATATCGCGGACAAGGGCTTTGATCTTGTCGATCCCGGCTCTGCCGCAGGGCTGGACGGCTCGATCGCGCGTGCCTTCAACCGCGACGAGGGCTGGCTTGGTTACTATTGGGCACCGACCGCCATTCTCGGCAAATACGAGATGACGCGGCTGGATCTCGGCGTCGAAAACGACAAGGAGGCATGGGACAGCTGCACTGTTGTCAATAACTGCCCCGATCCGAAGCTGAACGAATGGCCTCGCTCTGACGTGTTCACCGCCGTGACCAAGGAATTCGCCGAATCGAATGCCGTCACGATGGACTATCTGGGCAAGCGCGCGTGGTCGAACGACACCGTGAACGAATTGCTTGCATGGATGGGCGACAATCAGGCGACCAACGAAGACGGCGCGTGGTACTTCCTTGAAAACTATGCCGATGTCTGGACCCCTTGGGTCAGCGAAGACGTCGCGACTGCGGTCAAGGACGCCATCTGATTCCGGACATATCGACCGGCCCGGCATCGCTGCCGGGCCGTTTTGCGTTTCTGACGACAGCATAAAAGAAGACATATGGACCTTATCGACTTTCCCTCCATGAGCCGGGGTGATCTGCGCGGATTGCGCATGGCCATCGATTCCGGCTTTCGCGACTTCACGCGCGCCTATGGCGAGACGCTGGAGAACATCTTCCACCCCATCCAGGTTCTGCTGGTCTTCATCGAGAATCTGCTGATCGACACGCCATGGGTCATCGTGATGGCCGCACTCGCCGCGCTTGTCTGGCTGCTGAGCAGAAGCTGGAAGATCGTTCTCGGCTCTGTCATTTCGCTGTGCCTGATCGGCTATTTCGGCATGTGGGACGACACGATGAGCACGATCGCAATGGTTGCCGTGTGCACGCTCATTGCCGTCGTGCTTGGGATACCGATCGGCATCCTGATGGCACGGTCGGACCGGGCAAATGCGCTGATTACACCGATCCTCGACATGATGCAGACGATGCCGAGCTTCGTTTATCTGATCCCGGTCGTGATGATCTTCGGCCTTGGCAAGGTGCCGGGTGTTATCGCAGTGGTGATCTATGCGATCCCGCCGATTATCCGGCTGACGAATTTGGGTATCCGGCAGGTGCCGGCAGATGTACTGGAAGCGGCCGAGGCGTTCGGTTCCTCGGGTGGGCAGAAGCTGCGCGATGTGCAGCTTCCGCTGGCGCTGCCGACGATCATGGCAGGCGTCAACCAGACCATCATGATGAGCCTTGCAATGGTTGTCGTCGCCTCGATGATCGGGGTGAAAGGCCTTGGACAGCCCGTGCTGCAGGCAATCAACAACCAGTATTTCACGCTCGGCGTGATGAACGGTCTGGCCATTGTCGCGATTGCAATCATCTTTGACCGCTCGACACAGGCCTATGGCAAGCGGCTGCAAAAACATCTGGAGGCCGTCCATGGCTGATGCGATTCATGACATCGAAATCCGCAACCTTTACAAGATCTTCGGACCCGACGGCGCATCCCTGGTCGATAAAGTCAAAAACGGGATGAGCAAGGAAGAGATCAAGTCCCGCTACCAGCATGTGGTTGGTCTGAACGATGTGAACCTGACCATTCCGGCCGGTCAGATTCAGGTTGTCATGGGGCTTTCCGGGTCGGGGAAATCGACGCTGATCCGCCATATCAACCGGCTGATTGAGCCGACCGCAGGATCGGTCATGTTCGACGGCAAGGACATCGTCCAGATGTCGCAGACCGAACTGCGCAACTTCCGCCGGGAAAAGACCGCGATGGTGTTTCAGAAATTCGCGCTGTTCCCGCATCGCACGGTGCTGGAAAACACCACATACGGTCTCGATATCCGCAAGCTGCCCGGCAAAGAGGCCGAGGAGCGTGCGCGACGCTGGATCAGCCGCGTCGGGTTGGATGGTTTCGAAGACAGTTATCCCAACCAGCTTTCCGGTGGCATGCAGCAGCGCGTCGGCCTTGCGCGCGCGCTGACAAACGATGCCGAGATCCTGCTGATGGACGAGGCGTTCTCGGCGCTCGATCCGCTGATCCGCACGGATATGCAGTCTGTCCTTCTCGATCTGCAGGCAGAGCTGAAGAAGACCATCATCTTCATTACCCATGACCTTGACGAGGCGCTGAACCTCGGCGATCGCATCGCGATCCTGCGCGACGGAGAGATCATCCAGCAGGGCACGGGCGAACAGATCGTGCTGCGCCCGGCGAATGATTATATCAGCAGCTTCCTGCGCGATGTGCGCCGCGGCCACGTGATTACCGTTCGCACAATCATGCGCAAGGGCGAGCGCAGCGACACGCCGGTGACGCTGCCGCATACGACCCTGCTGGAAGAGGCGGCGCGCGCGATGACCAACGAAAATACGAACCGCGCCAATATCACGGACGCGAAGGGCAACCATGTCGGAAGCGTCACGCTGGCAAAGACAGTTGCCGAGATGATCGCGCCCGACGACACCGAAGAAGTGTCGCTGGAAGAAGCGGTCGCCTGATGCAATCCGCAGGCGGCGGCCTACCCTGCCGCCGCCTGCGATCGCCGCGCCCCGCCCCGCCAAGGCTGGCATCGCGCGCCCATCGCTGGCAGGCTGGTGCAACCTCGTCCCGTGACGACCGCACCTGCATCAGGAACTGCCCCGCAACATGACCACGCCCGCGCTTGACGTATCGCATCTGCGCAAAAGCTTTTCGCGCCCCGGCTCGGATATCGAGGTGCTGTCGGATACCAGCTTCACGCTTGAGCCCGGCGCGACACTGGCGCTGACCGGCGAAAGCGGATCGGGCAAAAGCACACTTCTGCACCTCATTTCCGGGCTGGACCGACCTGACAGCGGCGACATCCGGGTCGCGGGGCAGAATATCACCGCCCTGCCCGATCATGGCCTCGCCCGGCTGCGGCGCGAGCGCATCGCACTGATATTCCAGCAATACAATCTGATCCCCAGTCTGAACGTCGCAGACAACCTTGCCTTTCACGCCCGCATGGCCGGGCGTCGCGATGACGCTTGGACAAATGCGCTGACGGAGCGTCTCGGACTTTCGGGGCTTTCGGACAGAATGCCTGACGAGCTTTCCGGCGGTCAGCGCCAGCGGGTCGCGATCGGGCGCGCAATGGCACTGCGCCCGGCCCTGCTTCTGGCAGACGAGCCGACCGGAAACCTTGATGAGGGCAGCGCCGATGTCGTGATCGCGGCGATGCTGGATCTGGTGGCCGAGACAGGCTGCGCGCTGCTTCTCGTGACCCATTCCGAACGCATCGCCAGCCGGATGAGCCGTCGCCTTCACCTGAGCCACGGGAAGGTGCGACCGGCATGATCGCCGCGATCCTCTTGGCGTTCTGGTCCCATTGGCGACGAAACAGGTTGCAACTGGCGACGCTGATCACGGGAATAGCGCTGGCAACAGCGCTGTGGACCGGGGTGCAGGCGATAAATGCCGAAGCACGGGCCAGCATGACATCCGCTGCCAGCGCCAGCCGGATCGTCGGCCTGCCACGGTTAGAGCCGGTCGAGGGCGAAACGCTGACCTGGAAGGATTTCGTCGCGTTGCGGCGCGCAGGTGTCCTCGTCAGTCCGATCATCCGGGGCGACTACCGCCTGCAATCCGGCGAGCATCTGCGACTGACCGGCATCGACCCGCTGAGCGCGCCGTCAGACCTTTGGCCGGGGGGCGACTTCATGGGCTCGGCGGGCGCTGCGGACAGCGTTTTTGTTCCGGCGAACACTGCACCCGAATCGGACCTTGTGGCTGATCCGTCAGTGCCGAATGGGCAGGCCGTCGCGGATATACAGATCGCGCAGCGCTTGCTTGGCAGAACAGACCTCGACGCGCTGCTGCTTCTCTCGCCGCAACCGCTTGGCGCGCCCGATCCGCTTGGCGTGACGCCGCATCTCGCCTATGTCCTGCCCGCCGAAACGGCAGTGCCTGCGGCGCTGACCGACAGCTTTCGGCTGAACCTCAGCGCCTTCGGCGCGCTTTGCTTTATCGTCGGGCTGTTCATCGTGCGCGGCACCGTCGGGCTCGCAATCGCGCAGCGACGTCAAAGCATAAGGACGCTGCGCACGCTCGGCGCGCCGGCGGGATTGCTGCGCGCGCTGATGCTGGCAGAGATCGCGATCATCGCGACCCTGTCTGGTCTTCTGGGCGTTCTGCTTGGATATGGGCTGGCGAGCTGGCTGATGCCGGGCGTGTCGGTGACGCTTGACGGGATCTATGGGGCCAGCGTCGGCACGCATATTGCGCTGCGGCCCGTCTGGTGGCTTGGCGGGCTGGCAATGGCTGTTCTCGGGACGCTGCTGAGCGCGGCAGGTCCGATGCTTGCTGCGTCTGATCGCGCGGTCCTGAACGAAAAGCCGCGCAGCTTCGGATATTGGTGGCCGGCGGCGGGGCTGGCGCTTTTCGCGGCGGCAGCGGGGCTGGTCATCTGGGGGCATGGGCTGCTGGCGGCATTCGCAGCCATTGCTGCCTTGCTGTTGGGCGGGGCCGCGACGATGCCTGCAACCATCCGCGCGCTGCTGCGCGCGGCCAGACCGCTTGCGACCGGGCCGCTTGGCGAATGGATGCTGGCCGAAACCGAAACGCAGATCCCCCGCATGTCGCTGGCCATGACCGCGCTGATGATGGCGCTAGCTGCCAATATCGGCGTTTCCACGATGGTCGGCAGCTTCCGCGAGAGCTTTGCCGAATTCATAGATCAGCGTCTCGCGGCGGAAATTTATGTCGCGACGCCCGGCGGTGCAGGCGACATTCGCGCCGAATTGTCGCCGGATGAAAGACTGCTTCCGCTGCGTTCGCTGAAATCCGTGGTGGCGGGCCAGCCTGCGGAAATCAACGGGGTCATCAACGATCCGACCTATCGCGAATGGTCGCTTCTGGAAGCGGTTGATGATCCGTGGTCCACATTGTCCGGGGACGGAGCAATTATCAGCGAGCAGCTTTCATATCGCGCCGCACTGTCGATTGGCGATGTGATCGCGCTGCCGGATGGCCCTGCGACGGTCAGCGGCATCATCGCCGATTACGGAAATCCGCTGGGAAAGGTCTATGTCTCTCACCAGAGACTGGACCGTATCGCGCCCGGCCTTCCGACACCGCGCCATGCGATCCGGACGAGCGACCCGGCCTCACTTCGCGCGCGCATGATCGCGGCCGGGATTCCGGCTGAACGCATCGCCATGCAAGCCGACATGAAAGCCACCTCGATGCGCATTTTTGAACGGACCTTTGCAGTGACCGCTGCACTGAACGGGTTGACCCTTGCGGTCGCTGGCTTTGCGGTGCTGACCTCGCTTCTTGCGGCGGCCGATGCGCGGCTGCCACGTCTCACGCCGCTTTGGGCGATGGGGATTGAGCGCCGTCAGCTTGCAAGGCTGGAACTTCTTCGCGTCGCGCTGACCGCCGCCGCGACCGCATTGCTGGCGCTGCCACTGGGTATCCTGCTGTCCTGGCTGCTGCTGGCCATCGTGAATGTCGAAGCGTTCGGTTGGCGACTGCCTTTCCGCGCAGATCCTGCGCACTGGCTTTTGCTGATCGGCGTGGGTATCGCTGCTTCGGTCCTGTCGGCGCTTTGGCCCGCGCATCGCCTGGCACGGATCTCGTCGCGCGCACTGAGCGAGGTGCTGAGCCGTGACGGATAGACGCGCCTTCATGATCGCGATGCTAGCCGCGCCGGCGGCATCCGCGCAGGGCTTTGCCGGGCTGGGTTCGGATGCGGAAGGCTTCGCAATGCCCGACCCGAAACGGCCGATCCTTTTTCCGCGCGACCATGCGCCGCATCCCGGCTATCGCGTCGAATGGTGGTATCTGACGGCACCGCTGATCTTCGATGACGGAACGCCGCTTGGCATCCAGTGGACGCTGTTCCGCTTCGCCCTTGATCCGCCGAACCTGCTTCAGGACAGCTCTGCGCGGCACGTGTGGATGGGACATGCCGCCGTCACGACGACCGAAACGCACCGCGTTGCCGAACGTTTCGCGCGTGGCGGAACCGGCCAGGCAGGTGCGACCGGGCAGCCGTTTTCGGCATGGATCGACGACTGGCGCATGTCGGGCCAAACGCCTGACGCAATCACGCTGAGCGCGGCGGGCACGGATTTTCGCTATGAACTGGGCCTGACCGCGACCGGGCCGCTTATCCGCCACGGTCGGGATGGCTATTCGGTCAAATCCGGCCTCGGTCAGGCGAGCTATTACTATTCGCAGCCCTTCTACAACGCCAGCGGCACAGTAGATCTGGGTGACGGGCCGCGCGCCGTATCGGGCCACGGCTGGCTGGACCGCGAATGGTCAAGCCAGCCTCTTGCGAAGGATCAGCAGGGCTGGGACTGGTTTTCGCTGGCGCTCGACGATGGGCGCAAGCTGATGGCGTTCCGCCTGCGCGGGCAGGAAGACTTCCGGTCTGGCACGCTGATCGGGGTGGACGGGCGCACGCGCACACTGACGAATGATGAGATCGCGGTGACGCCGGAACAGACCCATCGGGGGGTTCCGGTCGAATGGCGACTGCGCATCCCGGCTGCCGATCTCGACCTTCTCGTGTCGGCACTGAACCGCGATGCCTGGATGGAGACGCGCGTTTCTTATTGGGAGGGGCCGGTGACAGTGTCGGGCAGCGAGACGGGGCGCGGCTATCTCGAAATGACGGGTTATCGCTGGCAGCCGGAGTGACGCGATCACACGCCCCGCTCAGACCCCGAGGTAGCGGTCGGCGAGATCGGGCGTCAGCGCGCCGACATCACCCTGCCAGACACTTTCGCCGCGTTCCAGAATAACTGCATGATCGGCGACCGAGGCGATCTCGCGCAGCGACTTGTCAACCAGCAGGATCGACAGGCCCTGCGCTTTCAGCTCTCGGATGCCGGCCCAGATCTCTTGCCTGACGACAGGCGCAAGGCCTTCCGTGGCCTCATCCAGCACCAGAAGCCGCGGATTGGTCATCAGTGCGCGACCGATGGCCAGCATCTGCTGCTCTCCGCCTGACAGCGTGCGCGAAACCTGCCCCATGCGTTCGCCGAGCCGCGGAAAAAGCGCGCAGACACGCGTCATATCCCACGCGCCTGGCCGGGCGGCAGCGATCAGGTTCTCCGCCACAGTCAGCGGCGCGAAACAGCGCCGCCCCTCGGGAACAAGCCCGATGCCAAGGCGCGCCATGGCAGGCGCGCCAAGCGCCGCGCCGTTCTGCCCCGCAAACCGCAAATGCCCGCCGGTCAACGGCATCAGCCGGCTGATGCAGCGGATCGTCGTCGTCTTGCCCATGCCATTGCGGCCCATCAGCGCGACGACCTGACCCTCTGCCACGGCGAGCGACACACCGAACAGCGCCTGCACCGCCCCGTAAGACGCCGTGATGCCGTCCAGTTCCAGAAGCGCGCTCATGCGTCATCCCCCAGATAGGATCTGCGGACCTCGGGATCGCGGCGGATCTCGTCCACGCTGCCTGACGCGATGATGCGGCCATAGACAAGAACCGAGATGCGGTCGGCCAATGCGAAAACCGCATCCATGTCATGTTCAACCAGCAGGATCGGCGCCTCGGCCTTCAGCGCAGAGAGCATCGCCGTCACCTGACCCCCGCCTTCAGCACCCATCCCCGCCATGGGCTCATCCAGAAGGAAGGCGCGGGGCTTCAGCGCAAGCGCCATTGCGATTTCCAGCTTGCGGCGCTCTCCATGCGACAGCTCGGCGGCCCTTGCCTGCGCGCGTTCGTGCAGTCCCGCCTTCGCGATATGATGATCTGCCGGCGCCGTCAGCTTGGCATCGGACTGCGCCGGGCGCAGAACGCGGAAAACATGGCCCGACGCACCCGCCACAGCGAGCATCACGTTCTGGCGCACGGTAAAATCCGGGATCACCGACGAGACCTGAAAGCTGCGCGCCAGCCCCAGCCGCGCGCGCCCCGCCGCGTCGAGGATGTCAATCGCCCTGCCCTGAAACCGGATCGAGCCGCTATCCGGCCGAAGCTCTCCCGTGATCTGCTTTATCAGTGTCGATTTTCCGGCTCCGTTCGGGCCGATCAGCGCATGGATCTCTCCGCCGCGCAGGGTCAGGCTGACATCATCGGTCGCTTTCAGCGCGCCAAAGCTTTTTGACAGGCTCTCGATTTCCAGAACCGGTTCAGGCATGGCGCTTCCTTCCGCTGAGCATTCCGATCAGCCCGCCGGGCGCGAACAGAACGATCACAAGCAGCATCAGACCCAGCAGGGCCTGCCAATGTTCGCTGACCCCGCCCAGAAGATGTTCGAGCAGAATGAAAATCGCGGCCCCCGCGACCGGCCCGCACAATCTGCCGACACCGCCGAGGATCACGAAAACCATGATCTCACCCGACATATGCCATGACAGCATCGACGGGCTGACGAAGCGGTTCAGATCGGCATAAAGCGCGCCGGCCAGCCCCGTGATCATGCCGGACAGCACGAAAGCCGTCAGGCGGATCGCGTAGGGCCGGATGCCGGCCGCAGTGCTGCGCTGGCTGTTCTGGCGAACCGCCTGCAGGGCCAGCCCATAGCGCGATTGCGTAATGATTGCGGTCAGGATCAGTGCCAGCGCCAGCAGGGTTGCGCAAATCGCGAAATACTGGATCGGCGCAAACGTGTTCAGGCCGGGAAAGGTGTTGCGGACATAGAAGCTCAACCCGTCCTCGCCGCCGTAACGCGGCCAGCTGATCGCGAAATAGAAGATCATCTGCGCGAACGCGAGCGTGACCATAATGAAATAGACGCCCGACGTGCGCAGCGACAGCGCCCCGATCAGCAGCGCGGCAATCCCAGACGCGATCATGGCGACAGGCCATATGGCCAGCATGCTCGTGGTGCCGGCGAAGGACGCGACTAACGGCGCACCACTGGCCGCGTGACTGGCCAGAATGCCCGCCACATAGCCGCCTATGCCGAAAAACGCCGCATGCCCGAACGAGATCATCCCGCCATAGCCAAGGGCGAGGTTCAGCCCCACGCCAGCCAGGGCGAAAATCGCGGCTTTGGTCGCCAACGTGACCGTGAAGCCCTGCCCGGCGACATGTGCGACGACAGCGGTGACCACCAGCGCCGCGAAAATCGCCAGATTGATAAGCGCCTCACGGTCGAAAACCTGCCTCATGTCACGCCCTCGCCCCGAAAAGGCCCTGAGGGCGCAAGATCAGCACCACAGCCATGAGGATATAAATCAGCATCGAGGCCAGCGACGCGCCGATCGTATTTGCGCTCGACGCATCCATGAACCGCGCCAGCACGCCCGGCAACAGCGCCTTGCCAAGCGTGTCCGTCATGCCGACCAGCAGCGCCCCGATCAAAGCCCCCTTGATAGATCCGATCCCGCCGATCACGACAGTCACGAACGCGAGGATCAGCACAGGCTCGCCCATGCCGACCTGAACCGACTGGATGGACCCGACAAGCGCCCCGGCAAGCCCGGCCAGCGCCGCGCCCAGCGCGAAAACGATTGTGTAAAGACGCGAAATATCCACGCCGAGCGCCGCGATCATTTCGCGATCGGCTTCACCGGCACGGATGCGGATGCCAAGGCGTGTGCGCGTTATCATCAGCCAGAGGCCCACCGCGACAGCCCCGCCGACAAGGATGATGACCAGACGGAACAGCGGATATTGCAGCCCGCCCGGCAGCGTCACCGCGCCCGTAAGCGCAGGCGGAAGGCTGAGATAAAGCGGAAACGACCCGAACAGCCAGCGCGTGCCCTCGGAAAAGACGAGTATCAGCGCGAATGTCGCCAGCACCTGATCCAGATGGTCGCGCGAATACAGACGCCGTATGACCAGTATCTCGATCAGCGCACCTGCGGCTGCAGCGGCGATCAGGCTGGCCAGAAGCCCCAGCCAGAACCACCCCGTCGCAGCCGCGATCCATGCGCAGGCAAATGCGCCGACCATGTAAAGCGAGCCATGCGCCAGATTTATCAGCCCCATGACGCCGAAAACCAGCGTCAGCCCCGCCGCCATGAGAAACAGCATCATTCCGTATTGCAGACCGTTCAGCGCCTGCTCGGCCACCAGAAGCACCGGCAATCCTTCCGAGATTCATCAAACTCCGTTCCGGGCCGGTATTCCGACCGGCCCGGTCGCGGGGCGGTGCTACATCTTGCAATCGGCCGCGTAGGCATCGGCATGATCGGTCAGCACCGGCTCGACGATCTTGTTGGTCAGGACATCGCCTTCCTTGACCACCTCGCGGATGTAGAAATCCTGTATCGGATGCTGGTTCGGACCGAACGAGAATTTGCCGCGAACGCTGTCGAAATCAGCCTCGGCCAAGGCTGCGCGAAACGCGTCGGCATCCGTGATATCGGCCTTGGACATCGCTGACAGAAGCAGGTTCGCGGTATCATAGCCCTGCGCTGCATAGAGAGACGGCAGCCGGCCGTATTCGGTCTCGAAACCCTCGACGAAGGTGGCGTTGGCCGGATTGTCGAGGTCCTTCGACCAGTTCGCCCCGTTCATCACGCCAAGTGCCGCATCCCCGGCGGCAGGAAGAATGTCCTGGCTGAAGCTGAAGGCCGGGCCGATCAGCGGGATGTCCACACCGGATTCCGCATATTGCTTCATGAAGGCGATGCCCATGCCGCCGGGCAGGAAGAAGAAGACCGCATCCGCGCCGCTGTTGCGGATCTGGGCGATCTCGGCCGCGTAATCGGTCTGTCCGACCTGGGTATAGACCTCGTTGGTGATCTCGCCGTCATAGAAACGCTTGAAGCCAGTCAGGCTGTCCTGTCCCGCCGGATAGTTCGGCGCCATGATGAACACCTTTCCGATTCCGGCCTTCTTGGCATAGGCGCCAGCCGCTTCGTGCATATTGTCGTTCTGATACGAAACCGCGAAATATTTAGGGTCGCAGCCCGCCCCCGCCAGCGCCGAAGGCGCCGCATTCGTCGAGAGATAGAATTTGCCCTGAGCCGTCGCCGCCGGCACGACCGCCATGGCGAGGTTCGACCACACGATGCCGGTCAGCAGATCGACCTGATCTGACTGGATCATCTTGTCGGCGATCTGTACGGCAATATCCGGCTTCTGCTGGTCGTCTTCGACAAGCAGCTCGACCTCGGATGCGGCGTCGCCCGCCTGTTTCAGTGCCAGCATGAAGCCGTCGCGGGTGTCGATCCCCAGCCCCGCACCGCCGCCCGACAGCGTGGTAATCATGCCGACCTTGACCGGCGCGGCACCCGCTGCCCCGGCAAGCATCAGCGCTGCCACGGCAACCCCGAATTGCAGCCTTTTTCGTGCGTTCATGATTTTTCTCCCTGATCTTGTTTTATCTTATGGATCACAACTGTGCCGATTTACGCGCTGTCTTCAAGCAGTCGAAATCGTTGGATCTTGCCGCTTTCTGTCTTGGGCAGCTTGTCTGTAAAGACGATGCGGCGCGGATATTTATAGGGCGCGATGGCCGCTTTCACATGATCCTGCAGGATCTTCGCCATGGCCCGCCCCGTCTCGGCACCGTCGCGCATGACGACATGTGCCTCGACGATCTGGCCGCGTTCGGGACATGGCGCGCCCACCACGGCGCATTCCAGCACCTCGGGATGGGACAGAAGCGCGGCCTCGACCTCTGGCCCGGCGATGTTATAGCCCGAGGACAGGATGATCCCATCATTGCGTGCGGCGAAGTGGAAATAGCCTTCTTCATCCTGCAAGAATGTATCGCCGGTCAGGTTCCATCCATCCAGGACATATTCGCGCTGCTTCACCGGATCGGACATGTAGCGACACCCGACCGGGCCGCGAACCGCCAGCCGTCCCAGCTCGCCGCGCGGCAGTTCCGCGCCATCGGGTCCGATGACGCGCGCCTCATATCCCTGCAGCGGCCTGCCCGTGCATCCCGGCCGGGAATCGCCGAAGCGGTTGGAGATGAAGATATGCAGCATCTCGGTCGAGCCGATCCCGTCCAGAAGCGGCTTGCCGGTCTTTTCGACCCATTCCTGATAGACCGGCGCGGGCAAGGTTTCGCCGGCCGAAACCGCGGCGCGCAGGCTGGACAAGTCGGCACCTTCGTCCATTGCCTGCATCATGACACGATAGGCGGTGGGTGCGGTGAAGCAGATCGTCGCGCGATGCTTTTCGATTATCTCGATCATATTGGGCGGCGACGCGGTTTCCAGCAATGCCGCCGAAGCACCGAAGCGAAGCGGAAAGACGGCCAGCCCGCCAAGTCCGAAGGTGAAAGCAAGCGGCGGAGAGCCGACAAACACGTCGTCTGACTGAACGTTCAGCACCTCTGCCGCATAGGCATCGGCGATAATCAGCAGGTCGCGATGGAAATGCATCGTCGCCTTCGGCTCTCCCGTGGTTCCAGAGGTAAAGCCCAGAAGTGCAACATCGTCGCGACCTGTCTGCACGGCGTCATAGCGCACCGGCTTCGTCAGCGCGCAACGGTCCAGTTCGGCATCGTGATTGGCGGTGCCGTCAAATCCCACGACAGTTTCCAGAAAGCGGCTGTCCTTCGCGGCACGGGTGAGTTCGTCCATCAGACGGGTGTCGCAAAGCGCGTGACTGATCTCTGCCTTGTCGATAATCTTCGAAAGTTCTCCCGTGCGCAGCATCGGCATCGTATTGACCACCACCGCACCGGCTTTCGTCGCCGCCAGCCAGCAGGCCACCATCGCAGGATTGTTCGGAGATCGGATCAGCACGCGATTGCCGGGCTTCACGCCATAGTCCTCGGTCAGCGCATTGGCGATGCGGTTGGTCCAGTCCGTCAGCTCCTTATAGGTGCGGATGCGCCCATTCCCGATCAACGCCGTATGATCGCCGAACCCCTTGTCGACCATTCGATCCGACAGTTCGACCGCCGCATTCAGAAACTGCGGGTATTCGAACCTGCCAAGGCGAAGCTCCGGCCAGCAATCGGCAGGCGGCAGGTTATCGCGCGCGAAACTGTCGACATGGCCCGACGGGCCAAGCTGAGGCATATGCGTCATCTTCCTCCTCCTCGGCCGTTTGGCGGTTTTAGAACCGCGAAGGGCCACGCACGAGCCTGCCACATGCTTGAAATTTATCAAACCCAAAAATTTTGAATACGAATAATATTGACTGACGCGCAACCAGCAGTCGAAGCGCCGCGCAGCTTGACTCGAATCAGCGGCATGGCCCATGATGACTGCCGACCCGATTTAGCGTTATTTAAGTTTTACAAGGATCTGGACGCGCTGCGCCAGAAAAGGGGCTGTGAGTTATCGCACGCCCCTGAAGCGATTCTGCCCGCGCCAAAACCTCGCCGGGTGGATAGGTGCGCCGCCTTCGCGGTTGGGATTGCCGCAGCGGCGCACCGCCTCTTTCCGGCAGACGCGCGACATTCAGCCCCAGTCCGTCGGCACCAGCCCCTGCCCCAGACGCGCGCGCTGCAGCACGATTGAAACCGGACGGTCTTTCTTTTCCTCTGGCAGTGGTGGAAGCGGCTTCAGCCCATCAGTCATGCCCCGTCCCTCGGCAATGTTCGCGGCCATCCAGCGGGTCGCGATCGCGGTGGCGGCGCTGGTTCCCTGAAGCCTGACGCCCGATCCGCTTATCAGCCCGATCGAGGGAAGCCCCGGCCGGAACTGGCCCTGATCGGCCGCTGCGGCAAAAGCGGGCGATGCGCCCCAGGCGACAACCTTTCCATTGATGCGCTGCACGCCACCCGCCCCGCTATAGCGGCTCGGGATCGCGCTGTGCTGATCGAAACCTGCCACGCGGGTAACGGACGGGGCCGAGGAGATGCCGTTGAACAGGCCATATCCGCGCAGCATTCCAGGTTCATCGTCGTCCTGCCCCTGCTGATCCGCGCGGGGGCGGTCGGGCGCGATCAGGTGGCTTTGACGGCCACCGCTGCGCAGGACACCGGGATCGTCGTCGCGCTGCAGCCAGATGTTGACTGCCTCGTCAGCGCGCAGGAATGGCGCCTCGATCTGAATACGCCATTCGCCAGCCGGTGAACGTCGCCGCGCGCCATGCGCGTAACTCGTTGGGATCAGCGCCAGCATGACACGCCAGCGCTCACGGAAATGCCGGTCGACCGAGAGCTGGCCGACAATATCGCCGCCAATGGCCACATCGGCAAAATCGCGCGGATCGCCGCCCTCATGTTGGCCCGGCCGCAGTTCGATCACCGCCGGGCCGTCGGTCGCAAATCCCGGCGGCGGCGTGACCGTGACGCGGAAGCCCTTCGTGTTGAAACCCTGCGGCAACCAGATTTCAAGATAGCTTGAGGTCATGTCGTCCGGCGACAGCCACCAGCCGATCTCTTGGCGGTCATCGACCAGATCGTCGCGGGTGATCTGGGCGTGCATGCGCTTGGCGAAGTTATTCCCCATCGGCATATTCAGCGATGTCGCGGGCTGGATGGCCTTGCGCCGGCTGACCAGCTCATCAAAGGCGCGCTCCATCGTGGCGCCGCCATCATGTCGGTTCGCGCTCCAGCCATAGCTGAAATTCACGATCAGCGGCAGTTCCTTGGGACCGGGGGCATAATGCCCCGCGATCAGGCGCGCGCGGTGAAAGATATAGTGCAGCGCGCTGAGCATATACATCTCTTTGCCGAAGCCGGACGTGTCCCATGCGACGGTATTGGGAAGCTGCACCGCGATGATCGCGATATCCTCATCGACCTTTTGTCCCGGCAGGCATGGGTCATTTCCGGAACATATCCCGGCGATATGCGCGCCATGACTGGCCCTGCCGCGAAGATGCAGGCCAAGATCCGGCAGGGCAGAATCAAGCGCGCCCGCAGCAAGGTAAAGTGCCGCTTCGCTGAGATGATCCGCCCGCAGAGCGTCGATCTGCGTATTCATCAATTCGCGTCCGAACGGCACGGCAGAGCGCCCGGCCCCGGCTGCCCCCGATTGCAGCCAGCAATGACTGATCCGCGTCTTACCGTGCTGGTTCAGGAACGCGCGATGCGCAAACGGAATGCCGTCATCAATCACCCCGACGATCACCTTAGGCGGTCGCGATGGTTCGGCCCAGTCCGCCAGCCCGAGCGTTTCGTCATAGTCGCTGACCCAGCTTCGATCCGCGACCGGATAGTTAAGGCGATAGCGCGCGCGCAGACCGTCGCGCGCAGGCCCCGGCCCGGATTGTGTCAGGCTGATGCCGGGGGCCGGACCCTCGCCATCTGTCTCGGGCATTTCTTCCCCGTTGCGGTGAACGACGAAGGGCACGGCGGCAAGATCTTCGCCCAGCATATTCCACAGCGGCGGCAACGCGATGGCATTCGGCGGCCGCGCCGCTATTCCATCTGGCGACAAGCCGCCTTCGGCGAGCGCGGCGTAATAGCGATCTGGCCCGTCGGCGATGCTGGGAAAGGCAAAAGGCCGACCGAGATCGCGCGAAAAAATCCAGCGCTCATACGGTCCGGTATAATGCGGAAGATTGCGCGCGGCAGGTCCGCGATCTCGCTCAGCCATCATCAGCCCCCTTGTGGTGCGGGGCCCTGCCGCTCTGCGACTGCGCGCGACCAAAGCCAGCCGAAAGCAGGGCCCGCATCCGCGGCCTCTCCCTCGGCGGCATAGGTCAGGCCACGTTCCGCAGCGCGCGCCTCGTCACTGAAATCGAGGTGGAAGAAGTCATGATCGGCAGCGATATATGTTGCCTCGCGGATCGCTGTCTGCTGGCCGCAACGGTTCAGCACGGCTTTGCCGACCGCCGAGCCAAGCGTCGCACCGCACCAGCTGTCGATGGGATAATGCACGCCCGCGACTGTGCGGTTCACGGCCACACGCTCTGCCAGGCCATAGATCAGCGCGCGCCGTGCGGCTTCATCGGCAAGCGAGCCCCAGCTTTTGACAAGATGATCCAGCACGGTCGCAACCGCATAGGCTTCGGTCGCGTGGGCCGACGGAAACGCAGGGTGGCCGGGTGTCGGCAGCATCGGCTGAACCCGTGCATCTATCTGATCGGGCCGCCTGACCGCGAGCGCGGCCTTGGCGACCATGGCGACATGCGCAGCCACAACCTGCGTCGCGGTAATCAGTTCGAACGTGTGCTTGTGCTGCCCGGAATGCAGCCCAAGAAGCATCGCGAAATAGGGCGTCGGAAAGCCAAGCTGCGACACGATCTCGGTGCCTCTCTCTTCGCGCAGGGCGGCATAGTCGCGGACATAGCGGCACTGGTCCTCGATAACCTGCGATGACGGCCGGTGCAGGACCGCGAGGGGCGCGCCGTCGAAGGACAGACTGACGCGATCAGGCGCCGCACCCGGAACCTGCCATGCCAGCCCGCGCATGAATTCCGACAGATAGAGCGAGCCGCGCACCCAGACCGCCCAGCCAGACATGTTCGCGGGATCGTTCATTTGCAGCACATCGCTTGCAGGCGGGGGCGCTATTCCGGCCAGATGGCCCAATGCCTCGGACGTGGTCAGAAGACCCATCGTCGTTGCTGCGTCATAGGACCCGGTATCACCCTGCCCCAGAAACCCGCCAAGGCCGGTGAAATTCGCAAGCCCGCCGAAGCCGCCGAAACCTCCGAAGCCACCAAACCCACCGAAGCCGCCAAATCCGCCTGATGCCGACATGATACCGTTCCTTTCTCTGTTTACAGAACACCCGCGGCCTTCAATGCCTCGATCACATTTCGGCCGGTCGCCGAGGATGCCGCCGGATGATCGCGTTGATAGTTTTCAAGCCGGAATTCCGGGAAGCGGCGCATCATGTCGCTGGCGGCCTTCCGGCTGCCTTCGATATCCCCGGTGAAATGAAGCGCCGCGATGCGGGTGCGCAATGTGGACAAGTGCCGCTCATTCGCCATCAGCGACCGGTCGGCCAGTTCCAGCGCCCGCGCGTAATCGCACGCAGCCAGATGGGCCGAGGCCGACAGGCTGTCGTAGTAATATCCGAAAGGATCGATCGGAGAGAGATGGCGCGCCCTGTCCGTTGCGCGGATCGCCGCGCCGCCATCATCCTGAAATGCCATCAGCGTTCCGCGCAGCAACCAGGACAGGCTTTCATTCGGATTGATGTCCAGCGCCGCGTTATATCGCGCCTCGCCGCGCCCGAGATCACGCAGCAGATTGACATGCACGAAGCCGTTTATGGTCAGCCCGAAGCTTGAATTCGGGTCCAGATCAAGCGCGCGCCGCGTGCTGTCCAGGGCAAGCTGGGTATCGCGGCTAATATCGGTGGTATAGTTCTTGAAGACATTCAGCACGTGCCATTTGCCCAGCCATGCGTGAATATCGGCCGAGTGCGGCATCCGCGCCGAAGCCTCGGTCAGCAGGTCATAAGAGCGCAGGAAGTCGCGCATGGGCGAGCGGTGCATCAACGAGACGCCAGCCAGCAGCAACTGGTGATCGGCAATCTCTCCGACGCGCCGATCGCTGGCATGCGCAACGGCAGCATCCGCAATGCTTCGCCCCGCCGAGACGACGACATTCACCAGTTTCTCGGGAAGGTCGTCAACAAAGCTCTGCTCGGGGCTGGTGATATGGCGGTTCCACAGGATCGCGCCGCTTCGGGTATCGACAAAATCGAAATCCATGACCAGATCGCCCTTCGCGTGGCGCATGGTCCCGGTAATCATGTAATCGACATCCAGCGTTTTGCGCACATCGGCAATGTCGATCATCCGCGTTGCCATTGCCCGCGCTGACAGATGCGAGATCACCGTGTAAAGCGACGAGCGCGAGAGCGAGCGGCATATCTCTTCGGCCACCCAGTCACCAAGCGTCCGCAACACAGCGTCGCCGCCCAGCACGGTCATCGGCAGCGCGGTGATCCGGGGTCGCGGTCGTGTATGATTTGACGCGTCCTGACAAAGCGCCAAGATGCGCGCGGGGTTACTGGAATGGCTTTCGCGCCAGCTGTCGAATCCCGGCGTGTGCACATTCAGATCGTCAAGAAAGACACCGCGTCGCGCATCGCCCACCATCCGGACATGATCCAGCACAAGTTCGACATCGGTGCTGGTGGTGTGAAACAGGCGGTCGAAATCATCGCCAAGCAGCTTTCGAAGATCAGACAGCGCCCGCCTGAGATTCTGGTGCCCGCTGTCATAACCAGCATCGCCCCAAAGCGTATTCTGCAGGAAGCTCCGCGAACGGCGGCCAAGCGGTGCCGTCGCCAGCAACACGATCAGCGCGCGATGCTTCGCGCCACGCACCTCGACACCCCCCTCGCCCGCGATTTTCACGGCGCAGGTTCCGAACATGGATATTTCCATTTGACAGGACATTACGGGGCGGCCCTCAACAAAGGTTAAGAAAGCTTACGCCACTCAAATCATTACGCAAAGCTGCTCACACCTTATTCACACCGGGTGTCGGGAGGATTTGCGGGAAACTGGGGCAATCGACCTCTAACGGAAGGACCACGACATGAGTGGCGCAGAATCGCACCTTAACATCAGGTCCATAAATGACTTCTATGAACGCTGGCCGAACCTGCGCGAACACCCGCTTCAGCTTCTGGAAAACGATCAGCTTCCGGCCGATCTGCGCATGGTGCTGAACTGGATGGTGGTCGTGATCGACCGTGTCGGCCCGGCGGATCTGGACAGATCGAGCCCTGACGACTTTCCGAATCGCTAGAATACTTTGGGATTTCCGCGCAATGCGCGAATGTTCGGGGGAGCCGCGCGATGGGATCTGCCTTGAATGGCCGGTAATTGGCCTGCCCATCGCGCGGTGCCCGACGACGAAATTTTTCTGGTACTCAAAACCACCGGGATCACCTTTGCCCGAACCCGATAGCTAAAGCTTACGTCAGGTCGCCGAGGAGTGTGCGTGAAACTGCCGTGAAAATTTCGGGCGTCAGATTTTCACCGGCCCCACAGCTGATCGACAACCTGATCTTTGCCCGAAGCGACCCAGTTCGGCTGCACGTAAACCACGTCATCGCGCGCGACAAGCTCGGCTGCAATCGCGGACAACTCGCGATCCACCTCCTCCTCGGCGCCTGCTGACAGAAGCGCATCATAACTGAGACGGTAGATCAGCGCGCCGCCCGGCCTGATATCCGGCGCCCCCTGAAGGCCCAGCATATCTGCATCGCGAAACGGAAGCAGCGGCGGGGTATCGCCGGATGTTCCGCGCAGTTTCACAATGATCTCGCCGGACACCTGTGTGCTTCCCGCCGGAATCGGCAGCAGCTTCGACGCCGCTTGCTGCACCCCATCAGCGGGTGCTGGCTGCGCTTGCGCGACATCCGACACTGTCCAAAGCGTCAGAACGGCGGCCAAAGCCGCCGTTCGACAAACATCAGGAGGAACAGACATGACGAAAACCTGCCCGAATTCACTTGCCACTGTGAACTCTTGGAAAACGGTAACTCGTTAACTGGCTCGGCTTTGAAAGATTTCGCCTGCCTGTTTTCATTAAGCCACATCGCGTCACGATCCGCCTGTGAGTTCGGTGTGAAATTCGCGGATGACCCGCCAGGCTCCACGGCAGGGCAGATTGCCGCCGATGCCGAAACCGGGCAAGCATGTGCCGCATGCGGGTTCCACATGGACATCAACTGCAGGAGAGCATCACCGAATGAGCCGTATCTTCGTGGAAAACCAGCTGGCGCGGCGCATATTTCTGGACCGCCACCTGCTGCTGCGCCCCGGACCGGGAACCGGCAAGGGCCGCGACCTAGAGGAGGTTCTTCATCGTCTGGGCTTTGTTCAGGTGGACAGCGTTAACACGCTTGCACGGGCGCATGACCTGATCCTCTGGTCACGCCGTGGCCGCTATCGCCCGCAGGCGCTAGACCGGCTGATCGCGCGCGACCGAAAGGCTTTCGAACACTGGACCCATGATGCCGCGGTCATCCCGATGGAGTTCTATCCGATGTGGCGAGTGAAATTCGCGAGGGATGAGGCGCGGATGCGCCAGCGCTGGCCACAATGGCAAGGCGAAGCCTGGCATGCCGAGATCAAGAACGTGCTGCGCCATATTTCGGACAACGGTCCCGCAGGCTCGATCGAGCTGCGCGGCGATCAGCCCAAGGGATCGTCGGGCTGGTGGGATTGGCACCCATCAAAAGCGGCACTCGAATTCCTCTGGCGGTCGGGTCGTCTTGCGATCTGCCATCGCGAGGGCTTTCGCAAATTCTATGACCTTTCCGAGCGCGTTATCCCGGACCACCAGCGTCTTGCCCGTCCTGACGAGGTCGAGATCATCGACTGGGCAATGCGCGCAGCGCTTGAGCGGCTGGGATTCGGGACCAGCGGCGAACTCGCCGCGTTCTTCGAGATCGTCACCCGCGACGAAGCGCGCGAGTGGTGCGCAACGGCGCTCGCGTCAGGCCGGATCGTCGAGGCAGATATCGAACTGGCCAATGGCGCGCGACGTCGCAGCTTCACCACGCCTGATATTCTGGACGGCGCGACGTCTCTGCCAGCGCCAGATGCGCGCGTCCGGCTGCTTTCGCCCTTCGATCCGGCACTTCGCGACCGCGCCCGCGCCGAACGGCTTTTCGGTTTCAGCTACCGGATCGAGATTTTCGTGCCCGAGGAACAGCGCCGCTTCGGCTACTATGTCTTTCCGGTGATGCAGGGCGACCGGATGATCGGCAGGATGGACGTGAAGCGAACGGGTAAACTGCTGAATACAAGCGCCTTCTGGCCAGAGAAGGGTGTTCGAATGGGCAAGGCGCGCAGCGCCGGTCTGCAATCCGAACTGGCCCGCGTCGCGACACTTGCAGGGGTGGATTCTATGGAATTCGAACCCGGCTGGCTGCGAAGCTGAGCGCCGAAGATAGCCCCGGCGCACGCATCGCGATGCTGCACTGCGGAATGCTGCTTCGTCAGTCTTGGCTTGGGCCCACGATCCACACCAGTTCTCCCTCATATTCAGGGTGAAGCGGATCCGGCTACGCGCTCAATGTCAGGGGATTGCGCTATGTGCGCTTCCCGACGTCTGGTCGATACCGAGAACTGCACGGTCGCCAAAGCTGGAAGAGCGAACGACGCTCTGGAGCGGCAGAAACTCTTTTTGATCGAAAAGGCCACGAGAGAGCTTCCGAGCTGGCAAGCCAGGGGGATGGTTTGGAACGCTCCGCTTTCCATCAAGACATTGCAATATTTACAATAATTTCAATAATTCAGAGCAGCAGACAATGCTCAGACCAGCCTCGCAGAGCCTCTGAGATACCGCCGAAACAATGGGTATGGAACTATAAGAACTGACTTTCCCTTCAAGGTTTCAGGGATTTTACAGGTCTGAATGGTGAAATGGTGCTGCCGGAGAGATTTGAACTCTCGACCTCTCCCTTACCAAGGGAGTGCTCTACCCCTGAGCTACGGCAGCGCCTGCGATCTTCTGACCGTGGGGGGCGATGTAGACGAGGGGCGCGCGCTTCGCAAGAGGGTTTCGCAAGTTTTTCGGGCGCGCGAATGGCCGCCGGATTCCTGCCGGTTGCTGCCCCGGAAGCGCGACGCTCGCGGCCCCCGAGACATGACGATAACCAAGCTGTTTGCCGATCTGCACCTGGGCAATACGGCTGAAACGAAAGCGCCGCAGACCGGCAGGTCCGCGGCGCTCGCTTGCAATTTCCAGTCGCGATCAGTCGCGGACTTCTGCCGCATCGACACCCCAGATCGCGCTTTTGGGCACCCAGCCTTTCGCGCCACCGCCAGAGATGCGGCACCAGTCCGGCTCGCATTCGCCAAGCCGGACAATCGCCCCGCCCTCTGCCATCGCGATCACGCCAGCATTCAGGTCCGGTCGCGCGCGAAGCTCGACCATGTCCGCTTGCACGATGGCGGTGCGGACGCCTGACAGCAGGCGATAATGAACCCAGCCGCCAGCCCCGTCACGATCCTCGACCCGGCGCCAGTGGCCGAACTCTCCGACGACGCGCAGCGGCATACCCGCATGACGGAAGACCCAGTCGATACGATGCGAAAGCGATGGGCCGCGCCGTGCATTCCCTTCATCGCCCTTCAGCGAAACGAAGCGCGGAAGCGGCAATCTTGTGACCGGGCCGCGCGCGACCTCCGCGACCGGCGCGGCAGGCTGAACGGCGGCCAGCTGCGTCGGGCGGGCCGCCGGGCGCGGGCTCTCGGCAAGCGCTGCCTGAACCGGCGCGGCGGGCGGCGCCGCATCGCTGCTGGCAGTCGCTGCCGGCGATGTCATCGCTGCCGCATTCTCGGGCGTGGCACCGTCATCATTGCTTAGCGCATGCGCCGGCGCGAAGACCGCGAATGCGATTGCAACTGCGCCTGCCCCAAGAACTGTCCTGGCAGGCCAGCCGATGCCGCGCCAGATCGCGCCGAGATCGGTTCGCTCGCCACCATGTACGAATCTGTTCCGCTTCGCCGTGCCAATCGCACGACGCAGTGACGGAGAGATATGTGCCATCTGCTCTACCTGCCCTCGATAGCGGTCGTTGCCGCCGTTTTGTTCCGCGACTTGCGCCGCCTGCCTCTGCCGCGACGTTGCGCGGCTTTCGGGGTCTTGTGCCTGTGCCCCTATCAGGTGCAATTTGCCCCAAGGCGCGGCGACTTGAAAGGGAGGAAGCGTTCATGACTACCGATTCCCGACTTCGTGTGGCCGTTACGCGACGCCTGCCCGATCCTGTGCAGGATCGTATGGCTGCGCTTTTCGACGTGACGCTGAACGAGGACGACCATCGCTTTACCCGCGCCGAACTGTTGGAAGCGATGCGCGACAGCGATGTTATCGTGCCCACCCTGTCCGACCGGATCGACGCCGATCTGCTGGCCGAGGCCGGGGACAGATTGAAGCTGATCGCGAATTACGGCGCGGGCGTCGATCACATCAGCCTGGGCGCGGCGCATGAGCGCGGGATTTCCGTGACCAACACGCCGGGCGTTCTGACAGAGGATACTGCCGATATGGCGATGGCGCTTATCATCGGTGTAACCAGACGACTGGCCGAGGGCGTCGCGGTGATGCAGTCGGGTATGTGGGATGGCTGGTCGCCAACGGCCTTTCTGGGCGGGCGCATTGGCGGACGCAAGCTGGGCATTGTCGGGATGGGCCGTATCGGACAGGCGATCGCGCATCGCGCCCGCGCCTTCGGGATGGAAGTGCATTATCACAGCCGGACGCGCCTGAGCCCAGACATTGAACAGGCCCTGTCGGCAAAATGGTGGGAGAGCCTGGACTGGATGATGGGGCAGATGGATATCATCAGCGTCAACGCCGCGCACACCCCAGCGACCTTCCATCTGCTGTCGGCCCGCCGCCTCAAGCTGCTGAAGCCGAGCGCGGTGGTCATCAACACATCGCGTGGCGAAGTGATCGACGAGAATGCCCTGACACGGATGTTGCGCGCGGGCGAAATCGCCGGCGCCGGCCTGGACGTGTATGAACACGGACAAGAAGCCAATCCCAGGCTGCGAAACCTGCCGAATGTCATGCTTTTGCCGCATATGGGCAGCGCAACGCTGGAAGGCCGGATCGAGATGGGCGAAAAGGTCATCGACAATATCGAGAGTTTCAGCCGTGACGAGCGGCCCGCCGACCTTGTGCTTCCCGACATGCTGTGACGCGCCTGTTGCACCTTATCGGCGCCTGATCCTGCAGATCTTCACAGAAGCGAAAAAGCCACGCCGTGGGGCGTGGCTTTCGTCATTTTGAGTGGTAGTCAGATAACGGCGCGCTACGGCGCGGTCACGTCACAGCGCTGATCCTGCGCGCTCAGATTCGCGCAGGCCTTTGCGGCGGCGGATTGGGACAACCCGACAAAAGTCGCCTCATAGCCCTTGGAGGATTCACGGATGTGGCGGAGCGCACCGTCAAGCGCGTCGGATTCCTGCATGGCAACCTGGATCAGCCGCTCGTCGGCCTGATCGCGGTTTCTGTATCGGCCAAGCGAAACCCCCCATGCCTGCCCACCCGAGGATGAAGCACGCGCGACCTTTTCGGTAGGCTTGCGCTCTGGACCCGAGCCGCCGCCCTCGCCAACGATGACCGTTTCGGAGCGGCGCTGCGGCTTCGGCGAAGCCTCGAGCGCAAGATCATCGGACGCGGCTGCTGGAACGATATTTGCCGTGCTTGCGGCGGCAGCCGTCTGCGTGGCGACCGCGCGGCCGCGCGGTGCCGCGACCGGACGCGCCGATACCGAAAGCCCGCCGCTGACCGACGACGCAGCGGGCGCAGTATCGGCAAGCGCCGTCTTGACTGCCTCATCCGCCGCGCTGGCACGACCGCCGGGGCGACCGGGCGGTCGGGCGCTGCTGGCCAGCCGAACACCGGCGCTGCTTTGCTCAGCGCCAGTTGGCTGCCGTGCGGGCGGCTCGCTCGCCGCGAGGGCCATCGCCTCGTTCAATGCCGAATTGAGGCTTTTCGAAGCAACAGACGCCTTGGCGACGGAAGCCGGCACAGCAGCCTTGGCCGTCGGCCTGGCGGAACTTTTTTGTGCCGCAGCGACCGTAACCTTACGGCTCGACTTGTGCTCGACGATATATTGCGGCGGGGCGGGCTTTATTTCCTTCACCCGCGTCGGCGCCTTGCCAAAGCCCATATCCAGAAGCTGTGCCATGACCGCGTTGCGCTGCGCGGTCGAGGTGCCGCCCAGAACCGTTGCGATTATGCGCTTGGACCCCCGCTGCGCCGAGGCGGTGAGGTTGAAGCCAGCGGCGCGGGTATATCCCGTCTTGATCCCGTCAGCGCCGGCATAGTTGTCAAGAAAGGTCCGGTTCGTCGATCGAACCGTCGCGATCCCGGCATCTGCGGAACGGCGCGAGAAGATCGAGTAATATTGCGGGAAATCATAGAACAGACGACGGCCGAGCGTCGTCATATCGCGCGCAGTCGAGAAGTGCCCGGATTCCGTCAGCCCGTTGGCGTTGCGGAACTGGGTATTCCGCATGCCGAGCGCTTGCGCCATGCCGGTCATCTGGGCCGCGAATTGCGGCACCGATCCGGCAAGGTTCTCGCCGATCACGGTTGCCGCGTCATTGGCGGATTTCACCGCAGCCGCGCGGATCAGATAGCGCAGCTCGATCTGCTGGCCGGCCCTGAGGCCCAGACGCGAAGGCGGTTCGGCCGCGGCGCGCGAGGACACGGTAAAGCGCGTATCCAGACGCACCTGCCCACGTTCGATCGCGGTAAACGCCATATAGAGCGTCATCATCTTGGTAAGCGAAGCCGGATGCAGCCTTGTATCGGCATTCTGCGCATGGATCTGCTTGCCTGTTCGGCCGTCCATGACAAATGCCGCGAAGGGCGCGGCCTGCGCTGCGAGGGGAATCAGGAACGCGAAAAACGTCAGCAGTCCTGCGCGGAACAACGTGCGGAATCTGGTCACTGTCTCGATCTCTTCTGCCTGTTGCGGTCCATTTTTTAGCAGACCGTCGTTAATTTTCTGACAATAGCACAGAGATTCCGGTGCGGGAACCTTGCATTTGACGTATTTTCACATCCGCGCGACTTGCTCGGCCGGAAACCGCTTTATCTGCCGGGGTTACATTCGCGATGAAACGCCTTATATTTGCGCCTAACAGTCAGCTTCACCCGATATCGACCGCCATGCCCCAGGATCCCGTCCACCGCGAGGAGACCGACCTCGCCGTTAAACCGCGCACCAAGACGCAGCGTCCGCCGATGTATAAGGTGCTGCTTCTGAATGACGACTTCACACCGATGGAGTTCGTTGTTCATGTGCTTGAAAGGCTGTTCGCGATGACCCATGCACAGGCCATGGAAATCATGCTGACGGTCCACCGCAAGGGAATTGCGGTCGTTGGCGTTTTCTCGCACGAGGTTGCAGAAACGAAGGTCGCGCAGGTGATGGAACTGGCGCGACGCCAGCAGCATCCGCTGCAATGCACGATGGAAAAAGAATAGCTCATGCGAACTCCGCGGCTGGAACTCGCCTTCCCGGACGGTGCGACGGGGCGCATGCTGGTCATTGGCGCAGACGGGGCCGAGGATCTGACACCATTCGACAAGGCTGAAACGCTGATCGTCGAGACGATGGCGCAGCATCACGGCGCCCTGAAGGCGCGCGGGTTCGATGTCGCGACGCAGATCAACGGCGAATTCGACACAATTCTTGTGACCTTGCCCCGCGCACGCGATGCCGCGAAAGCCCGGATCGCGCAGGCAGCCGCCCATCTTGGACCGGGCGGCGCGCTTTGGATCGACGGGCAGAAGACCGACGGGATCGAGTCAATCCTTAAGGAAATCAAAACTCTCGGTGGAATATCTGATCTTCACTCGAAAGCCCATGGCAAGATCGCCCGTGTCGAGGACCCATCGGCAATCCCCGCAGACTGGGCGGGGGCAGAAATCGAGGTCGCACCCGGATTCATCACACGTCCCGGCGTGTTTTCCGCCGCGAAAATCGACCCCGGCTCTCAGGCGCTGGCGGATGCGTTACCGGCGAAACTGCCGACGCGTATTGTCGATCTCGGCGCTGGATGGGGGTGGCTATCAGCGCAGATCCTGAAGCGGCAGGGCGTCGATCAGCTGCATCTGGTCGAGGCCGAGCTGACGGCGCTTGACTGCGCGAAGGCAAATATAGACGACGCGCGCGCCCGTTTTCATTGGGCTGATGCCCGCAGCTTCCGGCTGACAGAGCCGGTGAACGGGGTCATCATGAATCCGCCATTTCATCAGGGACGTGCCGCCGATCCCGGTCTGGGCAGCGCCTTCATCGGTGCCGCAGCGTCGCTTCTGACCGGAGCCGGCCGGTTGTGGATGGTTGCCAACCGCCACCTGCCCTATGAAGCAGAACTTGCGCGTCACTTTGCCGAAATGTCAGAGATCGGCGGGGATAATCGCTTCAAGATCCTGACAGCATCCGGCGCGCGGAACAGGAGAGTGAAATGAGCAATTCCGTCTCTGGCAAGACTGCCATTGTCACCGGGGCCGGTCGCGGCGTCGGTCTGGCAGTGGCGCGCGCCCTGTTCGAACGGGGCGCAAATGTGATGTTCGCCGATTGCGACGAAGCATCGCTTGATAACGAAATGGATCGTTTCGGCGAGGATCCGCGCGCCAGAAGCTTCTGCGCCGACATGTCCCAGCGTCTGTCGATGGCGAACCTGCTTTCCGCGACGCTCGACGCATTCGACCGCGTGGACATTCTGGTGAATGCGCATCGGCTGGTGAAGCGCAATAATCCGCTTGAATGCAGCGAGGCTGATCTGGAGGAGATGCTGCGCCAGAACCTGCTGGCGGGGTTGCGCATGTCGCAACTCGTGGCCAAGCGCATGATCCAGCAGTCGAAGGAAAGCGACAGCACCGAAATGGCGGGCGCGATCGTCAATCTGACGACGCTTGCTGCGCAGCGTCCCCACCCCGACCTGCTGGCCTATTCCATCGCCTCTGCGGCGCAGGATCAGGCCACGCGCGCGATGGCACTGGCACTGGCGCCGCACCGCATCCGCGTGAACTCGGTCGCCTTCGGCTCTGTCATGACGACTGAGCTGAAAGCGACATTGAAGGACGATCCGGGCCTGAGGGACGGCATCATCAAGGGCACCCCGATGGGCCGCATCGCGGAATCCGAGGAACTGGCCGATGCCGTGCTGTATCTCGTCGGCGACGGGGCCAGCTTCGTGACGGGACAGATCATCAATGTCGATGGCGGGCGCAGCCTTCTTGACCCGGTGCAGGCTGCGATCTTCTGACAGATCAGCCGTCATCCTCTGGATAGGCGCTGCGGCATGCCGAGACGACCTGGCGCGCGCGCTCTGTTTCGGTGTTAAGTTTCCCGGCAAGATAATCGCGCTTGCGCTTCTCGGCGGCGGGGTCGATGGGGACGCGGTACCGCTCGGTATCGACGACATCGCGCCAGCAGCTGTATTCGACAAAGCGGATATCGCCTTCGCGGTCGCGGACGGGCCGGCGGCAGAAACCCAGCTCGGCCCTGACAACCTGACGTTCCTCCCAGGCATATCCGCGCGCCAGATTGCCCTCGCTCTCGGCCAGAAGGCCGCGCAGGGTGCGATATTCGCGCGTGTTGCCGCTTATGCAGCGCTCCTGCGGGGTGCCGCAGGCCGCAAGCAGCGACAGTGGGACGAGAAGGGCAATCTGACGAAACATGCTGACCTCGGCATTGACTGAACGCAGCCTAGCGGTCGTCGCTGGCAGCGGCAATTCAACTTTCACTTGCGGGGCAGATCGCCGCACCCCGCAGGCCGGCAGTTGCGGGCAGGCAGCGCCGCCTTTAAGTCGGACAGCGCGCATAGCACAGCGCAACCCGGGCACCGGATACCGAAGGTGAGCAATATGACTGAGATGACCGCCGAACGCCGCGAAGCCGCTGACTGGTTTCGCACGCTGCGCGATCGTATCACCACCGCCTTCGAGGCGCTTGAGGATCGCGGTCCCGGCGACCAGCCGTCCGGACGGTTCGAGGTCACGCCGACAGAACGGGCCGGAAACGGCGGCGGCGGGATCATGTCGGTGATGCGCGGCGGACGTGTCTTCGAGAAGGTCGGCGTCAACTGGTCCGAGGTCCACGGGACGCTGCAACCGCGCGCGCAGGCCGCAATGGCCGCGCGCGGTGTGCCGGGAATGAAGGATGATCCGCGCTTCTGGGCCTCGGGTATCAGCCTCGTTGCGCATATGCAGAACCCGCATTCGCCCGCCGTTCACATGAATACGCGCATGTTCTGGACGCCGGGCGCGTGGTGGTTCGGGGGCGGCGCTGACCTGAACCCTTGCCTTGAATATGCTGAAGATACGGCACATTTTCACGCAACGCTACAGGATGCCTGCGCTCCGCATGACGCGTCCTATTACGCTCGCTTCAAGGCATGGGCAGACGAGTATTTCTTCATCCCCCATCGCGGGCGTGCGCGCGGCGTCGGCGGGATATTCTATGACGATCTGAATACCGGCGACTGGCGGGCCGATTTCGCGTTCACCCGTGCCGTGGGTGAAGCCTTCCTTCCCGCCTTTCTTCCACTGGCCGAGGCCCGCATGACACATGACTGGGATGAGGCCGACAAGGATGCCCAGCTGATCCATCGCGGGCTCTATGCGGAATATAACCTCGTCTATGACCGCGGCACGAAATTCGGGCTGGAGACAGGCCACAATGCCGATGCCGTGCTGATGAGCCTGCCACCGCTGGCGAAATGGGTCTGAACACCCGGTCAAGGGCTGGCCTTCATCCGTCGGCGGAGGATTCGACCTCTGGGTAGAAACGCGCCATGGTCAGGGCGCGAACCGTGTTCAGCAGCATCAGCGACGCCCAAAGCCCGGCATTGCCAAGAAGGCCCGGCAGAACCAGCAGCGCAGCCGCGTAGATCGCCACCGACTCGATCATCGCGCGTCGCATCCGGTGTGTCAGCGTCGCGCCGATGAAGATGCCGTCGAACATCCAGCTAGCGATCCCGATGGCGGGTGCGACAACCAGCCAGGGCAGATAGCGCCGCGCTTCGACCCGCACCTCGGGCGAGGTGGTCAGCAGGTCGATGAGCATCGGGCCGAACGCCAGGAAAAGGACGCTCAGCAGCAGCGCGCCGCCAACCGCCCAACGCGAGGATACAATGACAGAGCGCCGCAGAAGATCGCGCCTCTGCGCGCCGATTGCCTGCCCGACCAGCGTTTCGGCGGCGAAGGCGAATCCGTCCAGTGCATAGGCCGTTATCTCCAGAAACTGCAGCAGAACCTGATTTGCCGCCAGCGTCAGATCGCCCTCGCCCGCCGCCATGAACATGAAGGTCGTGAACGAGCCTTGCAGCAGAATCGAACGGATCATGATGTCCGTATTGACCCTTGCCAGCCGTATCAGCTTGTCGCGCGCGAAAAGCCCTGCCTTGTGAACGGCTGCCCGCAGCGCGGACCGGCACAGCCACAGGCCCAGGCCAAGTCCCGCAAGTTCGGCGATCAGCGTCGCCGCAGCCACCCCGCCAACGCCGAGCCCAAGCCCCAACACGAACCACAGGTCAAGCGCCACATTCAGCCCGTTCTGCAGAAGCTGCAGCGCCAATACGCCGCGCGTCCGCTCCATCGCGATCAGCCAGCCGGTGATCGCGTAAAGCGCGATCGTGGCCGGCGCACCCCAGATGCGTATCGACAGATACCGGCTTGCGAGGCTCTCGACCTCGGGGCTGGCCGGGGCAAGCCAAAATGCGCCCCCAAACAGCAGCGGGTGCAGGACGATCAGCGCCAACCCGGCAATAAGGGCAATGCTCAGCGCCCGGACCAGATGCGCGCCGCCTTCGGCCATGTCGCCCGCGCCATGCGCCTGCGCGACCAGACCCGATGTGCCCATCCGCAGAAAGCCGAATACCCAGTAGATCGAGGCGAGGATGACCGCGCCCATGCCCACCGCCCCGATCGGCGCTGCCTCACCCAGTTGGCCGATCACGCCGGTATCGACGGCACCCAGGATCGGGATCGTTGCGTTCGACAGCACGATCGGCAGCGCGATCGGCAGCACGCGCCGGTTCGTGACCGCTTTCGTCACGGGCGACCTAGCCCTGAGGCATCAGGAAATGCGCGGTCGCCTGCGCAAAGATCTTCGCGCGGTTATCCTGCCACGCCTCGACCTGAACGCTGGCATATCTGCGCCCGGACCGGACGACTTTCGCTCGCGCATAGGCGTCGCGCGGCAGACCCGAGCGCAAGTAATCCACCGTGAAGTCAATCGTCTTCGGCAGACGCGGCAGGGATTCGGGTGTGGCGGCATCAGGCGCGATGCGACCGGCCTCCAGATCCTCCCACATCGCGGACCATGAAATCTCGATCATCGCGGCGATTTCAAGAAAGGCTGCAGTCGCGCCGCCATGAATCGCAGGCAGGAACGGATTGCCAATCAGCTTGTCGTCGAAGGGCATGATCGCGGTCAACTCGTCCCCGCGCCGGTCAAAACGGATGCCCATCCAGCGGATATAGGGGACCCCCTCGATCAGCACGCGAAGCGCATTGTCGCGGCGCAGCTTGACCTGCTGAAGCGGTTCATTGCGGTCGGCCATGTCAGCGCTCCAGCGTGAATGCGCCCGAGGCCGTGGCGACGGGGTTTTGCGTGTCTTCATCCATCGCTTGCGCGCGCACGAACGCCACCGACCTTGTGACGTGATAGCAGGTGGCGCGCGCCGATATGCGCTGTCCCGGTTTCGCCGCGCGCATATAGTCGATCCTGAGGTCGATGGTCGCGGTCGAACGCGGCCCTGTTGGATGGCTAAGCACCGCCGCCCCGCAGCAAGTGTCCATCAACGCCGAGATCACGCCACCATGAACGGTGCCGCTGCGCGGGTCGCCGACGAAGGCCTCGTCCCATGCCATCGAGATTTCTGCCTCGCCAGCATCCAGGTTGTTCAATGTCATGCCAAGCGCACGCGCATGGGGGATCGCCTCGATAAATTGCCGCGCGATGCGGTCCCTCGTCTCGGGACTGATTTCGTCCTTGCTGCTCATCTTACTACCCCATCTTGCACCGCATCGTGATAGCCCCGCACGCGCAGTCACGGCAAGAGCGCCATTTCTCGCGCATTCGGTTGCGGAGCCTCGCTATCCGGTCTAGCGTAACCCTATTCCCGTAGATGCGCAGGACAGCGATGCCCGGTTCAGAGGAACTCAATTTCAAGGAAATGTGCGCCCGCTTCGACGTCACCCCGCGAACGCTGCGCTATTATGAATATATCGAACTGCTCAGCCCGCGTAAGGATGGGCGCGCAAGATTCTATGGGGGACGAGAGATCGCGCGCATGACGCTGATTCTGCGCGGCCGCCGCTTCGGTTTCAGCCTGGAAGAAATCCGTCAATGGCTGGAAATCTATGACCAGAAGGGCGACCGAGAACAATACGAGGTCTGGATCGACAAGGCGAACCGACAGCTCGCATTGCTGGCCAGTCAGAAGGAAGACATCGAAAACGCGATCATCGATCTGCGCGCGCTTCGGGACGAAACGGCAGAGATACTGCGCAAGATGGGTTGAACCCGATCGCGCTGCTCAGCCTCTGAGCGACCTAACCGGCAATGATGTCGTGACGCAGCGTTTTAGTTTACGTTCGCGTCAACATGAGTCATCCTCTGCCTGACCGCAAGCCGACCTGCGGCAGCGTTTGAGGAGACGCCCGGATGAGCGATGATCTCATGACAATCCGTCAGATGTGCGACGCATTCGATGTGACCCCGCGCACACTGCGCTTCTACGAGGCACGCGAGCTGATTTCGCCCCTGCGTCGTGGACAGCACCGCCTGTATGACCGGCGCGATCGTGGCCGCCTCAAACTGATCCTGCAGGGAAAGCGCTTTGGCTTCAGCCTGGAAGATATCCGTCAGTTGCTGGAGCTTTACGATCCCCGTGAAAACAATGTCACGCAGATCGCTGCAACCATCGAGGCATCCCGCGAGCGGCTTGCCGATATGAAGCGCCAGCAGGAAGAGCTGAAGATTGCCATCGCCGAACTGGCCGAGCAGATCTCGCTGGCCGAGCAGATGCTGTCGCAGCGCCAGCACGCCTGACCCGATCAGAAACGAATTCAACGACAGGACCGACCATGCCGATTTACAACGCACCCGTCCGCGATATGCAGTTCATTCTGCATGATGTGCTGGATGTTTCCGCCTCGGGCTTGCCCGGCCATGACGAACTTGACCGCGACTTTACCGAAGCCGTGCTGGATGCCGCAGGCAAGCTCGCGACCGACGTGCTGACGCCCCTGAACACAGTTGGCGACCACGACGGCTGCGTTCTGGAAAACGGCGTGGTGCGCACGCCCAAGGGCTTCAAAGAGGCGTTCGATCAGATGAAAGAGGGCGGCTGGACCGCGCTTGACTGCGACCCGGAATATGGCGGTCAGGGCATGCCCTATTTGATGGGTCTGGCCACGGGCGAGATTTTCGTGTCCGCAAACATGGCCTTCAACATGTATCAGGGCCTGACCCACGGTGCCTATTCGGCCATTCATACGCATGGCACCGAAGAACAGAAGCAGACCTATCTGCCGAAGATGGTCACCTGCGACTGGACGGGCACCATGAACCTGACGGAACCCCATGCCGGCACCGATCTGGGCATGCTGCGCACGAAGGCTGAACCGCAGGACGATGGCAGCTATCTGATCACCGGGCAGAAGATCTTCATCTCGGCCGGCGATCACGACATGGCCGATAACGTCATCCATCTGGTGCTGGCCAAGGCACCGGGCGGCGGCGAAAGCACCAAGGGCATCTCGCTGTTCATCGTGCCGAAGTTTCTGGTGAACGAAGATGGCAGCCTTGGCGACCGCAACGCGGTCAGCGTCGGCAATATCGAAGAAAAGATGGGCATCCACGGCAACTCGACCTGCGTGATGAACTATGACGGCGCCAAGGGCTGGTTGCTGGGCGACCTGCACAAGGGCATGCGCGCCATGTTCACCATGATGAACGAGGCCCGTCTGGGCGTCGGCCTGCAAGGCTATGCCATCGGCGAGGCCGCCTATCAGAACGCCGTGGCCTACGCCAAGGACCGCCTGCAGGGCCGTGCCGTAACAGGCGCGGAAAACCCGAAGGGTCCGGCCGATCCGCTGATCGTTCATCCCGATATCCGCCGCAACCTGATGGATCAGAAAAGCTTCCTTGAAGGCGCCCGGATGCTGGCCTTCTGGGGCGCGCATCAGATCGACCGCGCCCATGCCGGTCAGGCCGATGCGGAAGGGCTGATCTCGCTTCTGACGCCGGTCATCAAGGGCTTCCTGACCGACAAGGGCTTTGACACTGCTGTCAACGCACAGCAGGTCTTCGGCGGGCACGGCTATATCGAAGAACACGGGATGAGCCAGTTCGTCCGCGACGCCCGCATCACCATGATCTATGAAGGTGCGAACGGCGTACAGGCGCTGGATCTGGTCGGCCGCAAGCTGGCCGCAGACGGCGGCAAGCCGGTCATGGCCTTCTTCGAGACGGTGAAGTCGTTCATCAAGGAAAACGAAGGCAACGAGGCGCTCAAGGCCGATTTTCTCGATCCGCTGAAAGCTGCGTCGAAGGATCTTCAGGCGGCGGCGATGTTCTTCATGCAGAACGGCATGAAGAACCCGAACCACGCGCTTGCCGGGTCTTACGACTTCATGCACCTGTTCGGACATACCGTTCTGGGCTTCATGTGGGCGCAGATGGCGGTTGCCGCGCAGAAACAGCTGGATGAAGGCAAGGGCGACGCGACCTTCCTGAACACCAAGCTGGCGACCGGGCGTTACTATATGAAGCGCCAGCTTCCGGCGACGGCGGCCCATCTGGCCCGCATCGAAAGCGGTGCCGATCCCGTCATGGCACTGGACGCCGAGCAGTTCTGATCGCGTCCCTGGCGGCACGGCAGAATGCCTCCGGCAGGGATATATTGATGAAGAAGAAAAGCGGCCCCGGCCCATGCGCGGCCAAAGGCAAGGCGCACAAGCCGGGGCTTTCTCCTTCAGCGGTCATCGGCTTCCCAGCCTGTACCGCAAGTACGTTTCTAGAGGAGAGCGGTTGAAGAAAGGTTAAACCACTCCTTTCTTCTTACGGAAATATCCCGAGGGGGTCCGGGGGCGCGAAGCCCCCGGTGTGGAAGGAGTTGAGGGGAATGACTGCACAGCTTTACTGCTTCGGTGAAAGTGGCAACGCCTATAAGGCCGCGCTGACCATGGAGCTGGCCGGCTATGACTGGCAGCCGGTCTATGTCGATTTCTTCAACGGCGAGACCCGCAGCCCCGAATTCCGCGAGATCAACGAAATGGGCGAGGTACCCGTCTTCCGCGAGGGTGATCTGACACTGACCCAATCGGCGGTGATCCAGCTGCATGTCGCGGAAAAAACCCGGAAATTCCTTGGCCGCGACCGTAACGAAGTGCTGCGCTGGATCATGTTCGACAATCACAAGCTGTCCGGGCAGGTCGGCACCGCGCGTTTCCTGCAGAACTTCATCCCCGAGGACAAGCGCCCGCAAGCCGCGATCGACTTTCTGAAAGCGCGGCTGAAGTCGACCTATAGAACGCTCGACACCCATCTGACGGGACGTAACTGGGTGGCTGACGATACGTTCACCATCGCTGATGCGGCCTGCTGCGGCTATCTTTTTTACCCGGAACCCTTCGGCTTCGATCGTGCCGACTGGCCCAATATCGACCGCTGGCTGGACGGCATCGCCGCCCTGCCCGGCTGGAAACACCCATACGATCTGATGCCCGGCAATCCATCCGACCGGGCCTGACAGGAGGAACCATGTCTGACGCCTTTATCTATGACGCCGTGCGCACCCCGCGCGGAAAGGGCCGCCCCGATGGCAGCCTGCACGAAGTCACCTCGCTGGCGCTTTCGGCGGGCATCCTGAACGCGCTGAAGGACCGCAACAACCTTGAAGGCCACGCAGTCGAGGATGTCATTCTGGGCAATGTCACGCAGGTCAAGGAACAGGGCGGCTGCCTGGCTCGTTCCGCGGTGCTGGCGTCGGATCTGGACGAATCGATCCCCGGTCTGGCGATCAACCGCTTCTGCGCATCGGGCATGGAGGCCGTGAATCTGGCCGCCAATCAGGTCAAGGGTGGTGCAGGCAATGCCTATATCGCCGGCGGGGTCGAGATGATGGGCCGCGTGCCGATGGGCAGCGACGGGGCGGCGATTGCCGTGGACCCCTCGCTTGCCATGAAAACCTATTTCGTTCCGCAGGGCATCAGCGCCGACATTATCGCGACCGAATACGGTTTCACCCGCGAAGATGCCGACGCGCTGGCGGTGGAATCGCAGCGCCGCGCGGCGGAAGCCTGGGCCGATAACCGCTTTGCCAAATCCATCGTGCCGGTGAAGGACCAGAACGGCCTGACCATTCTGGACCGCGACGAATACATGCGCCCCGGCACCACGGTCGAAGACCTTGGCAAGCTGAAAGCAAGCTTCAAGGATATGGGCGAGGTCATGCCCGGCTTCGACAAGGTGGCGATGCTGAAATACCCGCATCTGTCCGAGATCAATCACATCCACCACGCCGGCAACTCCTCGGGCATCGTGGACGGCGCGGCGGGCGTCCTGATCGGCAACAAGGAATTCGGCGAACAGTTCGGCCTGAAACCCCGCGCCCGCATCCGCGCCACGGCCAAGATCGGCACCGATCCGACGATCATGCTGACCGGCCCGGTTCCGGTGACCGAAAAGATCCTTGCCGACAGCGGCATGTCCATCAAGGATATCGACCTGTTCGAGGTGAACGAAGCCTTTGCATCCGTTGTGCTGCGCTTTATGCAGGCCTTCCAGGTCGATCCGGCACTGGTGAACGTCAATGGCGGTTCCATCGCTATGGGTCACCCGTTGGGGGCCACCGGCGCCATCATCATCGGCACCCTGCTGGATGAGCTTGAGCGTCGCGACCTGAACGTGGGTCTTGCCACCTTGTGCATTGCATCCGGCATGGGTGCGGCCACGATTATCGAGCGCGTGTAAGGGAGGCACCGGATATGACCGATTTCACCATGAGGAAAGACGCCGACGGCGTCGCCATCATAACCTGGGATGTGCCGGGCAAATCCATGAACGTGCTGTCGGAAAACGGCATCCGCGAGTTGGACGGGCTGATCGACGACGCCCTTGCCGATGACGCCGTCAAAGGCATCGTCATCACCAGCGGCAAGCCCGATTTTGCCGCAGGTATGGACCTGAACGTGCTGGGCGGTATGAAGGAATCCGGCGGCGCCGAGGCGATCTTCGGGCTGGTGATGCAATTGCACACCATGCTGCGCAAGATCGAGCGCGCGGGCATGGACCCGAAGACACTGAAGGGCGGCAAGCCGATTGCGGCCGCCCTGCCCGGCACCGCGCTTGGCATCGGGCTGGAACTGCCTTTGTCCACGCATCGCATCTTTGCCGCCGAGAACCCCAAGGCCAAGATCGGCCTGCCGGAAATCATGGTCGGCATCTTCCCCGGCGCCGGCGGCACGACGCGGCTGGTGCGCAAGCTGGGCGCGATGGCAGCTGCCCCGCTGCTGCTGGAAGGCAAGCTGAACGATCCGGCCAAGGCGAAAGCGGCCGGCATCATTGACGAAGTCGTGGCCGATCCTGTGGCAGCCGCTCGCGAATGGGTGCTGAACGCCAAGGACACCGATATCGTCAAGCCCTGGGACGCCAAGGGTTACAAGATGCCCGGCGGCGAGCCCTATCACCCGGCTGGTTTCATGACTTTCGTCGGGGCGAATGCAATGGTTCACGGCAAGACGCTTGGCGTCTATCCGGCAGCCAAGGCCCTGCTGAGTGCAGTTTACGAAGGCGCGCAGGTGCCCTTCGATCAGGCGCTGAAAATCGAAGCCCGCTGGTTCACCAATGTGCTGATGAACCCCTCGTCAGGCGCGATGATCCGCAGCCTGTTCATCAACAAGGAAGCACTGGAAAAAGGCGCGAACCGCCCCGATGTGCCCGATGAAAAGGTCAAGAAGGTCGGCATCCTTGGGGCCGGCATGATGGGTGCAGGCATCGCCTATGTCAGCGCCAATGCCGGGATCGAGGTGGTGCTGATCGACGCCAAGCAGGAATCGGCTGACAAGGGCAAGGCTTACTCGGAAGGCATCCTCGACAAGGGCATCAGCCGCAAGAAGGTGACCGAGGAGAAGAAGGCCGAAGTTCTGGGCCGCATCACCGCGACCACGGATTATGCCGCGCTTGAAGGCTGCGACCTGATCGTCGAGGCCGTGTTCGAAGACCCCGGCGTCAAGGCCGAGGTGACGAAGAAAGCCGAAGCGGTGATCCCCGATACGGCGATCTTCGCGACCAATACCTCGACCCTGCCGATCACGGAACTGGCGAAGGCGTCCTCGCGTCCCGAACAGTTCATCGGCATCCACTTCTTCAGCCCCGTCGACAAGATGCTGCTGGTGGAGATTATCAAGGGCAAACAGACCGGCCAACGGGCGGTGGCCAAGGCGCTGGATTTCGTGCGCCAGATCCGCAAGACGCCCATCGTGGTGAACGACGCGCGCTTCTTCTATGCCAACCGCTGCATCATCCCCTATCTCAACGAAGGGATGCGGATGGTTGCCGAAGGCGTGAACCCGGTGCTGATCGAAAACGCCGCCAAGATGATGGGCATGCCGCTGGGTCCGCTTCAACTGGTGGACGAAACTTCGATTGATCTGGGCGTCAAGATCGCCAAGGCGACGAAGGCCGCAATGGGCGATGCCTATCCCGATGGCGCCGTGGACGAGGTGCTGTTCTGGATGGCGGATGAGGGCCGTCTGGGTCGCAAGTCGAATTCGGGCTTCTATGCCTATGACGACAAGGGCAAGCGGCAGGGCCTTTGGGACGGGCTTGACGCCAAATATCCCGAGGCGGCCGAGCAGCCTGAACTGACGGAAGTGCAGCATCGTCTGATGTTCGCGCAAGTGCTGGAAGCCGTTCGCGCATTGGAAGAAGGCGTGCTGGAAGACATCCGCGAAGGCGATGTCGGCGCGATCCTCGGCTGGGGTTTTGCGCCGTGGTCGGGCGGTCCGTTCAGCTGGCTGGACATGATGGGCGCTGCCCGCGCGGTTGAAATCTGCGATCACCTGACCGCAGAATATGGCGAACGCTTCACGGCCCCGGCCCTGCTGCGCGACATGGCCGGGAAGGGCGAAAGCTTCTATGGCCGCTTCGGTGGGCAGAAAAAAGCCGCCTGAGGCGACCCCGCCTGGGAAAGCCTGACGGACCCGGATGCACGTCCGGGTCCGTTTGTTTCAGGGGCAACTCAATCGGCGCGACGATAAAGCGCGATCAGTGCTGCGCCGATAAGCAGAACTGCCAGTGCCGCAACAAATCCCGCAGATCTTGCGAAAAGTAGCGCCGCGACCCCGGACCATAGTGCGACCCCCAGATTCATCGCGCTTGATCCAAGAGCCATCAGCGCCCCGCGATGTTTTTCGGACAACCCGGCAAGATAGGCCTGCAGGCCCGGCGCGCCGAGCCCGCCCAGAAAGGCCCATACCGCCATGAGAAGGCAGCCCCCAACCAGCCCGACCGGCATTAAGAACAGCGCCGCTATCGCCAGCATCACACCTGCCATGCACAGAAGCATCAATTGCCGCCCATCGCGGACATGCGGAATAAGCCGCGGCATCGCCAGATTGCCCATTAACGTAAGCAGGCCGAAGCCAGCATAGACTAACCCGACCTCGCGCGTGCTTATCGCGTTCAGATCACGAATCCGTTCGCCCGCCAGCGCATAGATCCCGATCGCGCCGCCCAGTCCCAGTCCCATCGCAAGGATTGCAGGCACTGCGCCCGGCACCAGCAGCTTGCCCTGGCCGGCATTGGTGCCGGGCGCGGCGCCCGCGCCTGTGACGCGGCCCGTCACGGGTGCCAGCAGCGCACCGACAAGCGCGAGGCCGAGAAATGCGGAGTGCCAGCCGAAAGCGTCTGTCATGACCGCACCGTAAAGCGGCGCGAGGATGATACCCGAGGTCAGGCCTGCCTGCACGGCAGCGATATTGGCCATGCGCCGGTCAGGTCGGCTGTCGGCAGCCAGCGCAAAGGCAACGGGCAGCATGCCCGCCGCACCCAGCCCGGTTATGGCGCGCGTCGCAATCGCCGTCGAAAAACTGCCCGATACCGCTGTCCCGAGCGAGCCGAGGGCGAATATCGCAACCGAGGGCAGGATCACAGCCTGCCGCCCGATCCGGTCCGATAACCCGCCGAGCAGGGGCGCAAACAGCGCCAGCGGCAGCGCATATGCGCCGATGAACAGGGTTACACGCTCTGGCGCGACGCCCAGATCCGCGCCGATGGGCGTAAGGATCGGGCCGAGCAGGAATTCATCGCTTCCCACCAGAAAGGCGATCAGAAACAGGGTAAGGGTCTTGAAGGTCATGTCCGGATTTTTCCCTTTCGTCAGAACTTGGCGAAAGGGTGCGGCGAAAACTGTCGATCCGGTCCAGCGTGGCCTGACGGCGGTCCCGCAGATCCGCAATGAGCCGGTCCATCTGGTCAAGCTTGTGCTCAAGGTCGGCAAGCCCTGCTGTGCAGGCGCCTGCGCCCTCATCCGTCAGACAGGGTGCCATCGCCAGGATTTCACGCGTCGAGAAGCCGGTCGCGATCATGTCGCGAATACGACCCGCGCGGCGCAGATCGGCTGGCGCGTAACTGCGATAGCCGTTCGCGTCCCGTGACGGCATGATCAGGCCAGCATTTTCGTAATGGCGCAGGATGCGCGGGCTGATCCCGAGTTCGGTGGCCGCTTCGTTGATTTTCATCGCATTTCCCTTTCCCGGACAGGCCTAGGACATTGACACTAGTGTCAATGTCAACGCCGAATCCCTTATGGATCTTGAACGCGGGATGCCGGTCGGGTGCCTCTGTTCCCACAATCGTCGCCCAATCGCGCCGCCACGCCAGTTCCTGCTCGCTGTGCGCGCTATTGCGGCATTGCCGTGGCGGAACAGGCGACAGGACAAACAGCCCGGAACTTTCGTACCCCTATGCTGTTGAACAGGCGTAAATTCGGCCTATTCTGCGCCGCAACAGACCGCGCCAGTCGCAAGGAAGGAAGACCATGACGACCGATACCCAACGCGCCGCCGAGGCCTCGCAGTCTCAGGTCGAGGAGGTGACAGCGGTCGTTCTGCCAGAGCCGCAGGATCAGGTCGTCGCACTTGAAGAAGCGCCGCAGCCCATCGCAGACCAGATTCGCCGCCGTATGGACGAAATAAATCTGCGCGACACCGGTTCCATCGTCAATTTCGGAAGTCGCGCGCAGAACGAATTGCAGGAGATCAGTCAGCAGATGCTGGCCGATGTGAAGAACAAGGATGTCGGCCCGGCCGGCGATTCGCTGCGCAATATCGTGACCACGATCCGCGGCTTCTCGATCAGCGAACTGGACATGCGTCGCGAGCGCAGCTGGTGGGAAAAACTGCTTGGCCGCACCGCGCCATTCGCCCGTTTCGTCGCGAATTACGAGGATGTGCAGGGCCAGATCGACAAGATCACCGAGGATCTGATGACCCACGAGCATCAGCTTCTGAAGGACATCAAGTCGCTTGACGTGCTGTATGACCGGACGCTGAATTTCTATGACGAACTTGCGCTTTACATCGCCGCTGGTGAGGCGAAGCTGCGTGAACTTGATGAAAACACCATCCCCGCGAAAGAGGCCGAGGTGCAGGCCAGCCCCGCCGACGGTCAGGTGATGGAGGCGCAGGAACTTCGCGATCTGCGCACGACCCGCGACGACCTTGAACGCCGGGTGCATGATCTCAAGCTGACCCGGCAGGTGACAATGCAGTCGCTGCCCTCAATCCGGCTTGTGCAGGAAAACGATAAATCGCTGGTGACGAAAATCAATTCGACGCTGGTGAACACGGTTCCGCTTTGGGAAACGCAGTTTGCGCAGGCGGTGACGATCCAGCGCTCGGCGCAGGCGGCCGGTGCTGTCAGGGACGCGACCGATCTGACCAATGAATTGCTGACCGCGAATGCCAGGAACCTGCGCGAAGCGAATGCCCAGATCCGCACAGAAATGGAGCGTGGTGTCTTCGACGTCGAATCGGTTCGAACGGCAAATGCGGAACTGATTGCCACGATCGAGGACAGCCTGCGCATCGCCGATGAAGGTAAGGCGCGGCGCGCTGCCGCCGAGGACGAACTGCTGCGCATGGAAGACGAACTGCGCCGGACGCTTGCCGCCTCTCGCGGCGCGCAGCATCAAGTTGAAAGGCAGGCCCCGAAATCCTGACGCGCGCGCCATACCACCTGAACAGCAGGATTGCCCCCGGCCCTAAGGTGCCGGGGGTTTTGGCGTTGCTCGGGCTGCTCGCGCTGTCGGCCTGTTCGGATATCGGCCGCAAAACCGATGCCCCTCAACAGCCGCCGCCGGTCGCCGAACCCGCGCCCAATCCCCTTGCCGCTGCACCGCCACCGCGTCCGAATTCCGCGTTGCGGGCCGCGCGCGCCAAGCGAGCGACCGATCAGGCGCGCACCGCCGAGCGCGCATCCAGCACACCGGCCAGCCAGACGATGCACGGCTATTTCGTCGGGGTCGAGGATATGCTGACCGCACGCGGGTTGCTGCGCAGCGATGACGGCACCGCAATTTCCCTCACGCCCGAGCAGCTTGCACAGGATTTCGTGAATATCGCGCTTTACGACGAATACAGCCGCGATGGCGCCGATCTGGTCCCCGATGCCCGGCCATCGCGCTTGCGTCGTTGGACGCAGCCGGTGCGGATCGCGGTAGAATTCGGGGCATCTGTCCCCCCGGCGACACGCACGCGCGACCGCGCAGAGGTGCAGGGCTTCGCCGAGCGCCTCGCCGCGCTGACCGGTCACGATATTGCGGCGACGCCCGGCAGCGGGAATTTCACGGTCATGTTCCTGAGCGAAGATGAGCGCCGCAAGATCGGCCCGCGCCTGACAAGCGTCGTGCCGGGCATCCCCGCCAATGACGTTGAAGCGATTCAGTCCTTGCCGCCGCAGAATTATTGCACCGTCTTCGCTTATTCCGTCGGTGACAGCCCGGTTTATTCCGAAGCTGTCGCGATTATCCGCGCCGAATTGCCGCCCCGCTTGCGCAGTTCCTGCATCCACGAGGAGCTTGCCCAAGGCATGGGGCTGGCCAATGACAGCCCGACCGCGCGCCCGTCGATCTTCAATGATGACGAGGAATTCGCGCTTCTGACGCGCCACGATTCGTTGTTGCTTCAAATGCTGTATGACAGGCGGCTTCAACCCGGAATGAATGCCGAGGCGGCGACATCTGTGGTGCGCCAGATCGCCGAGGAACTGGTGCCCTGATGGGTGTCGCGGGACTTCGGGGATCATGGCTTTGACAACCCGCAAGGTGGGGCGGGTCGCATGCGACCAGTTGCAAGACAACTATATCCTTCCACAAGGCCGCCACGCGCCGCTACACTTCAACCCGGAACCGCAACCGATTTCGCGGATTGATCCGAAAGCGTAATATCACGGAGAAACCCATGGCCCTGTTCGATTTCCTTTCGGGCGAATTCATCGATGTCATCGAATGGACAGACGATACCCGCGATACGATGGTCTGGCGCTTTGAACGTCAGGGACATGCGATAAAATACGGCGCCAAGCTAACCGTGCGCGAGGGGCAGTCGGCCGTTTTCGTCCATGAAGGCCAGATCGCCGATGTGTTCGGCCCGGGGCTTTATATCCTTGAAACCAACAACATGCCGATCCTGACCTCGCTTCAGCATTGGGATCATGGCTTCAAATCGCCCTTCAAGTCCGAGATCTATTTCGTCAACACGACACGCTTCAACGACCTGAAATGGGGAACGAAGAACCCGATCATCGCGCGCGACCCGGAATTTGGCCCGGTCCGCATCCGCGCCTTCGGCACCTATTCCATGCGCGTCAGCGACCCGGCCAAATTCATGGCCGAGATCGTCGGCACTGATGGCGAATTCACCAGCGACGAGATCACCTTCCAGCTTCGCAACATCATCGTGCAGGAATTTTCGCGCATGATTGCGTCAAGCGGGATTCCGGTTCTGGATATGGCCGCGAACACCGATCAGCTTGGCAAGATGGTCGCCAAGGCAATCGCCCCGACCGTCGCGAATTACGGCCTCACGATCCCTGAATTCTATATCGAAAATATAAGCTTGCCAGACGAAGTTGAGGCAATGCTGGATAAGCGAACCTCGATGGGCATCGTCGGTGATCTTGACCGTTTCGGACAATACGCGCAGGCCGAGGCGATGCTGAACGCGTCGCAGAATAATGGCGGTGCGGGTGCCGGATTCGGGGCCGGTATCGGCGCGGCAATGGGCATGGGGATGGCCGCTCAGCGCGGTCCCTGGGGTCAGATCCCTGCGCAAAACCCCCAGCATCAGGCTTCAGCTGCGCTGCCGCCGCCATTGCCCGGCACGCGGGGCGAAACGGTCTGGCATATCGCCAGCAATGGCGAAACCGATGGGCCATTCGGGCGCGGTCATCTGGGTCGGCTTGCCAAGGAGGGCAGCTTCACCCGTGACACACTTGTCTGGACGCCGGGACAGGACGGCTGGAAGCCTGCGGATGAGGTCGCGGAACTGGCGCAGCTTTTCACCATCTCGCCGCCCCCGCCGCCGCTTCCGAACGCGGCACCCGGCGAAGCCTGAACTGAATTCGCAGCCGGGCAAGGCGCGATATTGCCCGGCTGCGAAAGCCCGCCCCGCCCGTTCACCGCGTCCCCTGAAAGCCGCGATTCATGCCGACCCCTCCCAGCGAATTCCGCTACCCTTGTGAAAATTGCGGGGCGAGCCTGACATTCTCGCCCGGCGAGCAATCGCTGACCTGCCCCTATTGCGGCCATGTTCAGAAAATCAGCCCCGGTGCGGCGCGCGCACCCGCACGGTCCGCGCGCGAGGGGGCAGACGGCGACCGGGTGCTGCTGGAAGAGCCGGGCACAGGGCGCGCCCTGCAATGGGATGCCAGCCACAAATCCCCTGATCTGTCCGAGATCCCGCTCGAACGAGGGCTGCGGATGGATGCAGGCAGCGATCTGGCAGTGGAACTTCGCACCATTTCCTGTCCGAATTGCGGCGCGAAGTTCGAGCTCTCGGGCGACGGCCACGCCGCCACCTGTCCCTTTTGCGCCACTGCGGTTGTCACCGATACCGGCTCAACCCGACAGATCAAGCCGCAGGGCGTCGTTCCCTTCGTCGTGACAGAAGACCAGGCGCGCGCGGCGCTTGAAGACTGGCTGGGCCGGCTTTGGTTTGCCCCGTCGGGTCTGGTCGCCTATGCGCGCAAGGGCCGGCGAATGACCGGCGTCTATTCACCGTTCTGGACCTTCGATGCGGATACCGCGACCCAATATTCCGGTCAGCGTGGCGACTGGTATTACGAGACGCATTACGTCACCCAGATCGTCAATGGAGAGCGCAGGCGCGTTCCCCAACGCGTGCGCAAAACGCGATGGAGCAGCGCGCGCGGTCGCGTCGGACGTGCGTTCAACGATGTTTTGGTGCTTGCCTCATCGGCCCTGCCCCGGCGTTTCACGGATGCGCTGACGCCGTGGGATCTGTCACATCTTCGCCCCTATGACCCGCAATACCTGGCCGGGTTCGAGGCAGAGGGCTATACCATTCCGCTCGCCTCGGGCCACGACATCGCCCAGCAGGAGATGGCGGGCGTCATCATGATGGACGTTCGCCGCGACATCGGCGGCGACGAGCAGCGTATCGAACGCGCCGAAACCGCCTATGCGTCCGAGACGTTCAAGCATGTCCTGCTTCCTGTCTGGTCAGCAGCTTACAAATACAACGGAAAATCATATCGTTTCGTCGTCAACGGCCAGTCGGGCCGCGTTCAGGGCGAGCGCCCCTGGTCGATCTGGAAAATTGCCGTCGCCGCGATCCTGGCGGCAATCCTGCTGGCGCTGTTCCTGTTCTTTGCCCAGCAGTCCGGCTATGTGGAATTCAACGCCTCGCCGTCAGGATCAGGCAGCTTTCCCTCGACCCCGGACTATATTATCCAAGGTTACTGACGATTTTGGGGGAGAGACGTCCATGATTCTGTGCTGCGGTGAATCGCTGATCGACATGGTGCCCGAAAACGGCATGTATCGTCCCCTGCCGGGTGGCTCGGTCTACAATACCGCTATTGCGCTTGGCCGTCTCGGTGCCCAAACATCCTATCTCTGGCCGCTGTCGCAGGACGCGTTCGGCGACATGCTGCGCGGCCCGCTGGAGGAGGCGGGCGTCGACCTGTCGCTTAGCCCGTCCAGCCACAGGCCCACGACACTGGCATTGGTTTTCCTGAACAATGGCAATGCAACCTACAGCTTCTATGACGATGGCACTGCCGGGCGCATGTTTGAATCCGCGGCCCTGCCCGCCTTGCCGGAAGAGCTTGGTGCGCTGTTCATCGGCGGCATCAGCCTTATTCAGGACCCGTGCGGCGGCGCGGTCGAGGAAATCGCGCATCGCGCATCGGAATCCGGCAAGGTCGTGTCGGTCGATCTGAACATCCGTCCGGGACTTGTGAATGATGAGCGCGCCATACGCGAACGCTACAGTCGTTTGCTTCATATCGCCGATATCGTGAAGATTTCGGATGAGGATGCAGCGTGGCTGTTTCCCGACGCCGCACCGGGAGATACCGCGGCGCGGCTTCTGGATCTTGGCCCGAAGCTTATCCTGCGCACCCATGGTTCGGACGGATCGACCGCGATCCACGCCTCGGGAAGCTTCAATCACCCGGCGCGCAAGGTCGAGGTCGCTGACACGATCGGCGCCGGCGACACCTTCAATGCTGGCATCCTGACCTCGCTTGCGGAAACCGGCTCGCTCAGCAAGGACGGGCTTGACGCGATCACCGAGGAGTATATCCGCGCGGCGCTGGAACTTGCGGCGCGCGCAGCAGCCATCACGGTATCGCGCCCCGGCGCGAACCCGCCCTGGCGTCGTGAGCTGGACTGAAAAGCATACGCATGAAACAAAAGCGCCGCCCTGAAAGGCGGCGCTTTGCTGTTCCGTCGAGGAGATTTGCGGCCTATGCCGCTTCCGCATCCTCGGCAGCCTGACGACGCTCGCTTTCCTCGCGGGACAGCGCGACAGAGGTCCGCACCCCTTTGGAGACGAATTCCATCAGTCCCTTCACGACACGCTCGTTCGGGTCAATGCCGGCGCAGGACAGCACCTCGCGCCCATCGCGCGAGCGTGCCCAGCGGGCGATCTGTTCCGGCCCGTTGCCGTATTTCTTGTCGTCAGCAATGGCATCATCAAGTGCAGCAAGAACCACGGCCGCAAACAACTTGCGGGCGCGCTGACCTTGTTCAAAGTTGAATGCAGATCCATCTACGAAATCACGCATCTTTACCGTCCTGACCAAAAATGTATCATCGCCCGATTGGGGCGCTAGTTATCCCGGACTTGATTCTGGGTGGTGGAACTGTCTAACGCATCGCATACCTGATTCGGTATAGCGCTAACCTCATTACAGCCATGCAACAAACGCATAGCTAGACACCAGAACTCTCGAATCCATGCAGTTTAAACGCCGCAGAGCACTGCCGGTTGCAAACCATGTGATAATTCATTCAAATAAATCAAGCTGTCCCTCGAACATATTATCTTTTTGCCCGAATCCTGACAGTGTGATGCCCAAAAGGCGCACACCGCGCGGATCAGGCATCACACCAGCAAGCAGGGCCTGCCCGATTTCAAGCAGTTCTGCCTCGTTCATGACCGGGCGGTGCAGGGAATGGGCGCGTGTGATCTGGTGAAAATCCGTATACTTCACCTTCAGGGTCACTGTCCGGCCCCGCGCCGCGGCGCGCTCTGCATGGCGCCAGACCTTCGCGGCCAGCGGGGCAAGCGCCTCCTGCCCTGCGGACAGGTCGTGAAGGTCGTCAAAGTAAGTGTTTTCCGCACCGATGGATTTGCGGATGCGGTCTGCACGAACCTCGCGCCGGTCGATCCCGCGCGAAATATCGTGATACCAGCGGCCAGATTTGCCGAAACGTGCCTGAAGAAATTCCAGGCTCTGCGCGCGCAGATCGGCGCCCGTCTCGATCCCGAGGCGCTTCATCTTGGCGGCGGTCGCTGGCCCGACGCCGTGGAACCTGCCGACCGGCAGGCTTGCGATGAAAACCGCCCCTTGTTCGGGCGGGATGACGAACTGGCCATTCGGTTTCCTCTGATCCGAGGCTACCTTGGCAAGGAACTTGCAATAGCTGATGCCGGCACTGGCCGTGAGGCCCGTTTCGGCAAGGATTGCGGCACGAATCTCGGCGGCGGTCGCCGTGGCCGTCATGCCCGCGCGCAACCGGCCGGTCAGATCCAGATAGGCCTCGTCCAGTGAAAGAGGTTCGATCAATGGCGTATAGCGCGCAAAAATCTCTCGTATCTGGGCGCTGACCGCGCGGTAGACGTCAAATCTCGGCTTCACGAAGATCAGGTCCGGGCAGCGCCGCGACGCTGTGACGGAAGGCATCGCCGAGCGCACGCCAAAGCGCCGCGCCTCATAGCTGGCGGCTGCGACCACGCCGCGTTTGCTGGCGCCCCCGACCGCCACCGGCTTGCCGCGCAGGTCGGGATTGTCACGCTGTTCGACCGAGGCATAGAAGGCGTCCATGTCGATATGGACGATGCGGCGAGGTTCCTCGCCCGCGCTCATTCAGCCGCGACCGGCACGCCCCCGGCAGTCATGCCCGGCCCGATACGATCGAAGCGAAGATAGGCGATCGCGCGCCCGCCGGACTGCGTGTGGATCGTGCCCGCCTCTCGTCCGTCGGGCAGCAATATTGCGGTACCGGGTGCGACCTCGCCGTCGATGACGACACGGGCGAGGCCCTTGCGCAGCTCGGTTTTGTGTTTCATCCGGGCTGTCACCTCTTGCCCGACATAGCACCCCTTGCGGAAATCGACGCCGTGCAGACGCTCGAACCCCATTTCAAGGATGAAGCTGTCATTCGGGACCAGTTCGATTCCAGCCTCGGGGACCAGGTTCTCGACCCGGATCGCATCCCAGTCGCTGCCATCATCGTGGCCGACCCCGTAGCCGCGCCAGCCAAGCGCAGGGCCCCGAGGATCGGAAATAGCGCCATCCGGCGCGGGCCCCGTGCCGCGCGTTACCCCGCGCCCGTCAGCCGCGATCTCGACCTTGGCGCGCAGCTTGTACATGCTCAGACGGCGCTGAAGGTCGTCCGACTGATCCGCCGATACGTCCAGCAGCAGCGCATCCTCACCGTCCGGGATTATGAAGAAATCGGCCAGATATTTGCCCTGAGGGGTCAGCAGCGCGGCATAGACCGGCGCACGGCGCACGTCATTGGTCACCACACCCTGCAGGAAATCCACACGATCCGGGCCGGTCACGCGTAAAAGGCGACGCTTGGTCATACGGTCATATCCCCGAACTGCAAACGGACAAGCGCGGCATAGGCACCGCCCTGCGCCATAAGTTGGTCATGATCGCCCTGTTCGACAACCCGCCCTGCCTCCAGCACGATGATCTTGTCGGCATTGCGGATGGTCGAGAGCCGGTGCGCGATGACCAAGGTCGTCCGGTCGTGCGACAACTGATCGAGAGCCTCCTGCACCATGCGTTCGGACGCCGCATCCAAGGCAGACGTTGCCTCGTCCAGAAGCAGGATCGGCGCATTGCGCAGCACCGCCCGCGCGATCGCGACCCGCTGGCGCTGCCCGCCCGACAGTGCCGATCCGCGCGGTCCGACACGGCTTTCCAGCCCAAGCGGAAGCGCATTCGCGAATTCGGCGACATGCGCGGCTTTGGTCGCGCGATCAAGGTCATCATCAGTTGCGTCGTGGCCGAGCGTGATATTCTCAAGCAACGTCTCGTCAAACAACGCGGGGTCCTGTGACACGACCGAAAATTCGTCGCGCAGGGTGGCAAGATCGTATTCCCGAAGCGCGATCCCGCCAAGGGTGATCGCACCTGCTTCGGGGTCGATCATGCGCGTCAGCAGGTTGAAAACCGTGGTCTTTCCCGCGCCCGACGGTCCCACAAGCGCGGTTGTCTGACCGGGCTCCGCCACGAAGCTGAGCCCGCGCAATACCTGTGTATCGCCATAGCTCAGATAGACGTCGTCAAACGCAATGCGCGTCGTCGGTGGCGGCTCGATCCGCGGGCCGGATGTGACCGAGGGCTTCGTGTCGAACACCTGATAGATACGTTCCAGACTGGCGGCTGCGATCTGCCATGACCCGGCCAACCCGCCCAGACGACGCAGCGGCTGGAAGGCCAGCGAAAGCGCCGCGAAGAACGCCATGAAATCCCCGACCGTACGCTCGCCGCTTGTCACCTCGGACCCGCCAAGCGCCAGCACGCCCACGAAACCGATCCCCGTCACCACGTCGATCAGCGCCGGAACAACTGCCCCGGTCGCAGCGATCTTGACCTCCAGCCTCCGGATACGGTCTACGATGGCCGAGAAGCGGGCAGTCTGGCGATCCTCGATCCGGTTCAGTCGCACAGTGCCGATCCCGTGCAGCACCTCGTCGATCCGGTTCGCCCGGTCGGATGCATTCTGCCGCGACCCGCGGGTTTTGCGGCGAACATAGCGCTGCACCCAGATTGTCGGCAGGATCAGAAGCGGTGCCCCGACAAGCGCCGCCAGCGTCCATTCCGCGTCGATCCGCAATGTCACATAGAACAGACCGATCAATGACACGATGTCGCGTCCGGCGCCCGTAATGAACGTTTGCCAGATCCCTTGCACAGCCTTCGTGTCGCCCTGAATCCGCTCGATCAGCGCGCCCGGCGGGTTCTGCTGAAAGAAGTTCATGTCGAGCCGCATGATATGCGACAGAAGATCGACCTGCATCCTCGTGCCGACGGCCTGCTGGATCGAAACCAGCATGCTGCGGTTAATGACCGATGTGATCGCGCGCGTCAGGAACAGCGCGAAGATCATGCCGCCGACCCACCACATCGCCTTGCTGTCGCCGCCGACAAAAACACGGTCGAATAGCGGCTTCAGCATCCAGCTGAGGACAGCAAGGGTCGAGCCCTCGATTATCATGAAAAACAGCGCGACCCCCATCCGCCGCCAGTAGCCCTGCAGATAGTCCTTCCAGATCCGCGCAAAGAGGTTGGTATTGCTCGACTTTGCCATGCCCTGATCTAGCCCGCTCCGCGTACCGCCCGCAAGCCGTGCTAATCGCGCTGGAAGGCACGGAACGCAGCGGAAGCACCCCAACCTGCAAGCGCCGCGATCAGCAGCGACATCAGCCCGTAAAGCAGCGGCTGCGCGAAAGCGAGATGATAAAGCCAGCGCTCAAGGCCGACCTTGCGCACCTCCAGCGGGGCGGAATAGCTGTCGATCACCCTGCCCTGCCGAAGCAGGAAGATGCGCGTCTTGTAAGTGCCTTCGACGAGATTCGCCGGCAGCCGGATATTTGCGCGAAACAGCGTGTCATCGACCAGCTTGACCGCGCCGTCATCCAGCCGGTAAGCCCCTTCGGCAATGCGCATCGCAATCATCGCCTCGGTGAAATCGACCGGATCATCGACATTCACCGGCCGCGCAAAGGCCCGCATCGCCGTCGGGATGGATATGCGATAGATCGCATCCTCGTCCGCATCAAGGATCAGCCGCAGCGGCGCGGTCGTGGCGACGGCATAAAAGCTGGGTGCCGCACCCACGACGACACTTTCGGTATTCACCCAGATACCGAAACGACGCGATTTGCGGCGAATCGTGACGCTGCGCGACGGCCCTTCGACGGTCGCGATCACCTGCAATAGGCTTCCCGACGGCACCGGCGCCTGTCGCTTGACAGCGCCGAACAGCAGGATCTCCGATCCGTCGAAATTCGTCGTGATCGACACCGCGTCCGAGGACATGCCCGCGACCACCTGCTCGGGCGCTTCCGGTGCGGGCGCGCCCGGCATGCCGCGATCGGCCTGCGGCGACGGAAAGGACATGATCGGGGGCACATCCTCGACAACCGGGCTCGCCTCGGTGCCGTTTCCGCGCGTCTCGACCTGCGCCCAGCCAGGACCGCAGACCAGACCGGCGGCCAGAAGAAGAAACGCCAGCCGCGTCATTCGGGAAGGAGAGGCATCGCTCATATGATGCCCGGCGTCAGCGAATAAAGGTTGTCCGGCCGCAGGACCAGGTCCATCGCCAGCTTCAGGCAGACCGCCAGCACCACAAGGGCCAGCAGAATACGCAGCTGTTCCGCACGCAACCTTGCGCCCAGATTAGCGCCGATCTGTGCGCCGGTCACGCCGCCAACGATCAGCAGGACTGCCAGCATGACATCGACGGTGTTGTAGCTGACCGCATGCATCAGCGTGGTGAAGGCGGTCACGAACGTGATCTGAAACAGCGAGGTCCCGATCACCACCTTTGTCGGCATGCCAAGCAGATAGATCATCGCCGGCACCATGATGAAGCCGCCGCCAACCCCCATCATCGCCGAGAGGATGCCCACAACCATCCCCACCGCCAGCGGCGGGATCACGCTGAGATAAAGGCCCGAGGTGCGGAACTTCATCTTGAAGGGTAACGCGTGGATCCAGCCATGATGCCGCCGGACCGAACGTTTTCCCGACCGCGTCCGGCGCAGCGCGCGCAGGCTTTCGGCAAGCATCATCGAGCCGACAATTCCAAGCATCACGACATAGCTGATCTGCACGACAAGATCGACCTGCCCGACCCGCCGCAACAGGTTGAACAGCAGCACCCCGAAGGCGGAACCGACCAGACCGCCGATCAGCAGGATCGTCCCCATACGGAAATCGACCGACCGGCGCTTCACATGTCCAAGCACGCCAGACACCGATGACGCCACGACCTGATTTGCGCCGGTGGCAACCGCAATCGCCGGGGGAATTCCGATGAAGAACAGCAGGGGCGTTATCAGGAAGCCGCCGCCGACACCAAACATCCCGCTCATCAGCCCGACGATTCCGCCAAGTCCGATCAGGGTGAAGGCATTCACCGCCACCTCGGCAATGGGAAGATAGATCTGCATGCGCGGTGCCTGTAGGGTGTTGACCTCATCTAGCCAATTCCTGGGCCCGTCGTCAAAGGCGCTCTGGCAGAAATGTGCGGGTTGCCGCGTGACTCGGCGGGCGATAATCATGGACTGACGACATAGCGGCGCCAAAGGGATGACATGCGGATTCTGATCACCAATGACGACGGCATCAATGCACCGGGGCTGGTTGTCGCACAGGAGATCGCGGCAGAACTTGCCGGTCCGGGTGGCGAGGTCTGGGTGGTCGCCCCCGCGTTCGAGCAGTCGGGCGTCGCGCATTGCATCTCATACGCGCATCCGACGATGGTCGCGCGACTTGACGAGCGCCGCTTCGCCGCCGAGGGCAGCCCCGCCGATTGCGTATTGGCGGCCGTTTACGATGTCATGAAGGACGCACCGCCCGATCTGGTCTTGTCGGGCGTGAATGCAGGAAACAATTCCGGTGAAAATACCGTCTATTCCGGCACCGTCGGCGGCGCGATGGAGGCCGCATTGCAGGGTCTTCCCGCCGTTGCGCTGTCGCAATATTTCGGCCCGGCGATGCGTGATATGGCCGATCCCTTTGAACCCGCGCGCCGGCACGGTGCCGCGATCGTCAGGCGGCTGCTCGATCACGCCGACTGGACCTCGGATGCGGATTTCCGGCTGTTCTATAACGTCAACTTTCCACCCGTTCCGGCAGCAGAGGTCAAGGGCCTGCGTGTCGCGGCGCAGGGTCGCCGCAGCGGTCCCGGCTTCGGGGTCGAGCCGTTCGTCGCGCCGAACGGCCGGCGCTATCTATGGGTCAGAGGCACACCGCAGGACCGCCCGGCAACACCCGGCAGCGATGTCGCGCTCAACCTCGAAGGTCATGTCACGGTGACACCGATGCGCGCTGATATGACCTGCCACGCTTCGCTTGGTTCGCTGCAGAAGGCGCTTGACGGATGAGCGATGAGAATGAAGACGGTGCCGAGGATCTGGCAGAGCGCAAGATGCGTTTTCTGTTTCAGCTTCGGTCGCACGGGGTGACCGATCCCCGCGTCCTCGCCGCGATGGAACGGATCGACCGGGGCGAATTCGTGCGCGGCCATTTTGAAGACCGCGCCTATGACGACACGCCCCTGCCCATTCAGTGCGGACAGACAATCAGCCAGCCGTCGGTCGTGGGATTGATGACACAGGCGCTGAACCCCGCGCCGCGCGATACGGTGCTGGAGATCGGGACCGGATCGGGCTATCAGGCGGCGGTGCTTTCGGGTTTGTGCCGGCGCGTCTATACCGTCGAACGGCACCGCCGTCTCGTGACCGAAGCGGAAACACTTTTTGAGCGTTTGCGCCTGTCCAATATCACCGTGCGGCTTGCCGATGGCAGCTACGGCCTGCCCGAGCAGGCACCCTTTGATCGCATAATCGTCACCGCCGCGGCCGAAGATCCGCCCGGCCCGCTATTGGCGCAGTTGAAAATCGGCGGTATCATGGTTGTGCCGGTCGGCCAGTCCGACGCAGTGCAGACATTGATCCGGGTCAACCGGACAGAAACAGGCTTTGAATATCACGAACTGCGTCAGGTTCGCTTTGTGCCGCTTGTTGAGGGGTTGGGTTCCGGTTGAACCCGCTTGTGACAGGCCGGATGCGTAGAGACGGTCGCAGGCAGTCGCAAAGGACGGGGCAAAGGCGATGAGCAGGAATATCCTTGGAAGCATGGCAATGCTGTCGATGACCGCAGTTCTGGCCGGCTGCCAGAATTTCCCGGTCGTCCAGCAGGACATCGCATCAATCGGCGGCGGCATCGCGACGCGGATGCCACAGGCATCGACCGCGACGAGCATGCCGCGCATGCCTGGTGCCGCAACCGGCGGCACCACGGCGGCGACGGGTGGAACCGTAACCGACCCGTTCGCGGGGCAAGGTGTCGCCGCGCCTGACGTGCCCGGCTCCGGTAACGCAGCGGCAAGCCAATCCACCGCCAGCACCACGCAGAAAACCGTATCGGCGACGACTCACAAAGTCGAAAGTGGCGAGACAGGTTGGTCCATCGCGCGCAAATACGGGGTATCAGCGCAAGAGCTCGCGGCGGCAAACGGTCTTGATGCAGCAATGCCCATCCGCATCGGACAGACACTGAAGATACCAGCGCGCGTCGTCACCGCCAGCAACGATGCTTCCGCGCCGGGTCAAGGCACGCCGACACCGATGCCACCATCGGCCGCGAAGCCGCTGCCAGACGAAAAGACCGCACCAAGCAGTACCCCTGTCGCCAAGCCCGCGACGCCCGATCTTGGATCGACGCGCACCTCGGCTTCTGGCAGCGGCAAGTTCACGATGCCGGTCGCCGGGTCGATCACGCGGACATTCCGCAAGGGCAGCAATGACGGTATCGACATCGCCGCAGCGTCCGGCAGCACTGTCGCTGCGGCGGGCAGCGGGCGTGTCGCGGCAGTTACCCGCGACACCGATGGTGTCCCCATCGTCGTGATCCGCCATGACGGGGATCTGATGACGGTTTATGCGGGCATGGCAAACCTGTCGGTCCAGAAAGGCGATCAGGTGTCGGCCGGGCAGAAAATCGGCACCGCCGGCAATTCGGGCGCAATTCATTTCGAGGTGCGCAAAGGTTTCGAAGCAGTCAACCCTGAAGGCTACTTGTAGGGCCGCATCAGCACGCGAAATCTGATTGCGACCCCGGCAGTTTCCGCATTGCGGTCATGCCGGGGTGGCTGTGTCTCAATGACGCTCAGGCGCCTTTCAGCCCGGCCGAAATGGCTGCCGTAACTTCCTGGCGGATGGCACGGCGCAGGTTGCGGCTGATCCGATCACCCATCTCGCCCTGAAGCTCCTGGCGGATCACGTCGCGGACAAGGTTGCGCAGCGCGTTCCCGCCTGCCATCTGATCCTCTTCCTCTTCAGGGCCTTCGGCGGCGAACAGATCGAACCCCTCGACCCGCGCGATTGCGGCATCGAGATGTGGCGTCGTGCGGGAAACTTCTGCGAGCATCATGTCATTCTCCTGACTGTGGGGGATTGGTGTCGTGTCGGTCTGGCGACAGGCGTGACTGTCTGGCAGCGCCGCTTCGTCGGGCAGCTGCGGATCTGCATGGTTGCTGTCGCTGCTCGCCGCAACAGAATCGTCGCCGTCATGCTGCATGTCGGCACGGCGCAGGATCAGGCGGTCATCGGCAAATGCCACGCCTTCAAGTTCCCGCTCTATCACTGTTCGAAGCTTTTCGGCCTGCGGACCCAGCATCAACGCGCTGCGGTCCTTACCCGATGCGTCTGTGCGCCGGATGGGCGTCGCGAAATCAGGTACTGCGCCGTCCTGAGAAATCAGGCGTCGGATTGATTCCAGCACGTCGCCGATTTGGGGAGGAATTGCCTGGGCGGCCAGTTCAGACATGGCCGCCCCCGATGTTCAGAAGCTTAGTTGCTTTTGCCGAGCGCCCGCATGACACGGTCAAGGCTTTCGCCCTGCCGGCTGGTATAGGGCGCATCGCGCACTGCATTATAGTAGGCTGATGGATCATATGTGGGTATTCCCAGTTTCAGGTCTTTCACCGTCAACAAACCCATAGCAGCCAATAGTTGATAATGTGCTAACTGCAGAGTTGCCTCTGCAGTAATTCTGTCGACCCGCGCCTCCAGCAGCGATTGTTCGGCGTCAAGCACGTCGAGCGTGGTGCGCGCGCCAAGCGTCGCTTCCTCGCGCACACCGTCATATGCCTGCTGGGCCGCCGAGATCTGCTGATTGATCGCGCCGATCTGCGCCTGCGCAACGTCGATATTCGCCCAGGCAATGCCAACCGCCTGATTGACCTGACGCGACACATTCAGCAGGGACGAGCGCGCCTCGTCGCGCTGCGCCATCGACTTGCGATGCGTCGCAGAAAGCCGTCCGCCGGAATAGAGCGTCTGTGACAACGACAACCCGAGGCCCGCCTGCGATCCACCGTCCTTGTCTGCCTGCGCCGACACCGAACCGGTAATCGTCGGATTTCGCTCTGCCTCGGCGGCGGCGACGCCCAGTTCCGCAGCAGCAACAAGTCGGCTCGCCTGAAGGATCGAGGGATGATTCTTCTGCGCACTCGCCTGTGCTGCCGCCAGCGACGCGGGGCGCTTCGGCAGGGGCGGTGGCGCGTTCAGACCCTTTGGCTTGGCACCGGTCGCAGCGGCGTAATCCTCATACGCGACCTGCAGATCGCCTTCGGCGGAGGATAGCGAGGCACGCGAAGCGGCAAGCTGCGCATTCGCCTGCGCAACATCAGTCACGGTGATTTCGCCCACTTCAAAGCGATCCTGCGCCGCCTGCAATTCCTGGCCCAGCACCCGAACCGAGTTCTGTTGCAGTTCCACCTGCTCGGCCGCTTCGCGCACTTCCATGAAGGCCTGCACCGCCGTCAGAAGCACGTCCTGTTCGACACCGAGCAGGGCATAGCGCGTGGCGAGAACGGTTTCTTTCGCAGCGTCAATCGACGCGCGCGAACGCCCGAAATCGTAAAGCGTCATAGACGCGGTCAGGGCCGTCGTCGTCGTCGTCGATTCGAAACCTTCGCTTTCGACAAAATTGTGGTTGAGTGTCCATTCAAGAACCGGCCTCAGCGCGGCCATCGCGCTTGCCACATCCTCGTCCGCCGCGCGCAGAACCGCCCGCTCCTGCTCAAGCAGGTGAGAGTTGCGGTAGGCGGCGACCAGCGTATCGCCAAGCGTTTCGGCAGCGGCCGGAAGGGCGGCAGTGCCAAGCGCGATGGCCAGCACCGAACGACGCATCAGCGCCCGATATGATTTGGCGAATCCAGTCATCGTGGCGCCTCTCTCTCTCAAAAAACGAACTCAGCGGACCTGGTAAAGCCGGGCAACACGGGAACTGCGGCATTGAATGCGAACCGCCAATTGATCTGCCCGTCGATCTTGTAGCCGATCCGCGCGACGCCAAGACCGCCTTCCATGAAGATCGCGCCGACGCGGCCGCCTTCCTTCAGTTGATCGGCGATCGCGTTCGGCAATTGCTCGATCCCGCCGGAAATCAGTATCACGTCATAGGGTGCCTGTCCCGGATAACCTTCGGTCAGCCCGCCCGTGACGACCGCGACATTGTCGATCCCCTGCTCGGCCAGCGTCGTTTCTGCGTGCCGCGCCATTTCGGTATGCGATTCCAGCGCCACGACCGCCTCGGCGAGACAGGCGGTCACCGCGGCGTCATAGCCCAGCCCTGCCCCGATGTTCAGAACCAGTTCGTCCGGCTGAATATTCAGACCGTCCAGCATCTTGCCGAAGCTGCGCGGCTCCAGCAGCCAGCGATCCTCGCTCAGCGGCACATTCTCGCCGACATAGGCGACGGAACGGCGCGCATCCGGGACGAACGCTTCGCGCGGGACGCTCAGCATCGCCTCGATCACCGGGTATTTCGTCACATCGTTTGGGCGGACCTGGGTGTCCACCATCATGGTTCGCGCTTGCGTGAAATCGACCATGGGAAAGCCTTTGATCTGTGTCATCCTTTCTTGGCATGAAAGCGTCAAAGGAGCAACGCACCGAATGCACATGCAATCCGACGGTTCGCGCTTGCAAGGCGCCAAGGCTTAGACTATCCCATGCGGACCTCTAACCGGCGGTGGGTTGGCGGAGAGGTTACGCACCGGATTGCAAATCCGTGAAGACCGGTTCGATTCCGGTACCCACCTCCAAGCCTGCCCCTGCCCCGAAACGGACGGACGCTGTTGATCTATCGCGGCGCATCCTGGCTGGCCGACAGCATGTTGCGGCCCTTTGCTTCGGGCGATCTGGCCGAGAGGCTGGTCGTCGATGCGCCCGCGCCGTCCTGCGCGGCGCTGATCTGGCTGCACGGCGCAAGTGTCGGCGAGCTGATGTCCGCCCGACCCGTCATCGAGGCACTTTCGGAGCGCTGTTCCCTGATCCTGACGACGAACACGACAACAGGACGCGCGCTTGCGCAAAGCTGGGGAATGCAGGCGCGGCTTGCACCGCTGGACACGCCGCAGGCACTGAAGCGATTCATCGCGCGCTTTCAGCCGAAAGTCGCGGTGACGCTGGAAAACGAACTTTGGCCGAACCGTTCGGCAGCACTTGCGGCGACCGGCATCCGGCAAATGGTGATCGGGGCGCGCATGTCTGAACGGTCCGCGCGGCGGTGGGACAAGCTGCCCTGGCTGATCGGCCCGATGCTTGGGCGCATCGACGGGCTGTCGGCGCAGGATCTCGGCAGTGAGGAACGTCTGGCGCGTCTCGGACTGCCTGCCGACGCGCTGCTGCCGCGCATGCAGCTGAAGCTTCTGACGCCCGCGCAGACGACCCCCGGTCCCCAGCCCGAGACACGCGACCGGACGATCCTTGCGGCCTCGACCCATGACGGAGAGGACAGTCTGATCCTTGATGCTTTCATGGCCGCACGGCGTCAGGTTGGCGGGCTGCGCCTGATCCTCGCGCCGCGCCATCCGGTTCGCGCAGATGATGTGGCCGGGCTCATGTCCGCACGCGGGCTGGTCCCGGCGCGCCGGTCGGCAGGCGCAGACGAAACCGCACCGATCCTGCTTGCCGATACGCTGGGAGAGATGGGGCGCTGGTACGATGCGGCGTCTATTTGTATCACCGGCGGATCTCTGGTGGCGAAGGGCGGTCATACCCCGTGGGAGCCCGCCGCCCATCGATGCGCGATCCTGCATGGCCCGCATGTCGCCAATTTTGCCGAGGATTACGCCCTTCTCCATGCCGTCGGTGGGGCCGAAACGCTCGCGGTTGATTCCGGCGCGACACTTGCCCGGCTGGCCGCCTCGCCGGCGCTTGCCCGGCAGATGGGTCAGGCGGCCGAGCGGCTTCTGAAGACGCGCGCAGGCGATGCCGCGCCGCTGGTTGACGCGATCCTGATGGCCGCCGGCATTGCGATAGCTGGCAAGCATGCCGATATTGATGCGGAGAAAGGAACCGCTTCGTGATCCACTACGACCTCAGATGCAATGACGGGCACCAGTTTGATGGCTGGTTCGCCTCATCCTCGGCTTTCGAGGCACAGCGCGATGGCGGCCATCTGCAATGCGCGGTTTGCGGCACGGGTGAAGTCGATCGTGTGCTCATGGCTCCGGGCGTTCCCGCGAAGTCCAACCGGCTGACCGGAAACGAAAAAACCGATATCGAAAAGCTGCGCGCAGAGGTCGAGGCAAATTCTGACTATGTCGGCCTGCGCTTCGCCGATGAAGCGCGCGCCATGCATGAAGGACGCAGCGAAAGCCGGTCGATCTATGGCGAAGCGCGCATCGCGGACGCGCGCGCGCTTGCCGAGGATGGGGTTCCGATTGCGCCTCTGCCGTTCATTCCGAAGCAGAAGGCGAACTAGGCCGCCTCGCTGTTTTCGTCAGTCCGGCTCGGTGATGGTCAGTGAAACCGGGCTCAGCCCCTCGACATCGCCGACAAGGTGATTGCCCGGCGAAACCGGGCCGACACCTGCCGGTGTGCCGGTCATCAGGACGTCACCGGGCGCGAGATGGTAAAGGTGCGACAGCCGCGACAGCAGCTCCGGCACCGACCAGACCATATCCGACAACGGCCCGTCCTGTCGCAGATCGCCATCCAGACGCAGGCGGATGCGCTGATCGCGCAGCGCGCCGAATTGGGCCGCGGGCGTGACCGGGCCGATCACAGCCGATTCCTCGACATCCTTGGCCATATCCCAGGGAAGCCTGTTGTCCTTGGCGTAATTCTGAAGATCGCGGCGGGTCATATCCAGACCGACCGCATAGCCGAAAACTGCTGTCGCAGCTTCGGCTTCATCGGCCTTGAACAGCGGCTTTCCGACCATCACGCAGAATTCAACCTCGTAATGATAGTTCGAGGTGCCGGGCGGATAGTTGCTTTCCATCCCGCTTGGCAGAAACGCGAGCGCCGATTTCGTGAAGAAGATCGGCTGTTCGCGATTGACCTCGTCACCCATTTCGGCGGCATGGGCGGCGTAATTCTTGCCCACGCAAAAGATGCGGTGGATCGGATAGCGCCGCGCTTCGCCCACGACCGGAAGCGCCGGCCAGGCGGGGGAAGGATACAGGTTTTCGGTCATCTCGGCTCCTCTTGGATTGGCGTGCAGCCTAGCGCCCGGATCAAAGCTGCGCCAGAAATTCCGTGACCGTCCGGCGAACCGACCCGCCTTCGGCGCGCGTCCTGCCGATCGCGGCGCGCAGGTCTTCAAGGCTGATCTGGCGCAGCAGGTGCTTCACCGGACCGATAGAGGCCGGCCGCATCGACAGGCGGCGGATGCCCAACGCCGCGAAGGTCAGCGCCTCGACCGGACGGCCTGCATCCTCGCCGCAGAAGGACAGCTTCACCCCCGCTTCATCGCAGCGAGCGATGATCTGGTCGAGCAGTGACAGGAACGGCTCGCTGAGCGAATCGTAGCGGCGGCGGACCAGTTCGTTTTCGCGGTCGGCGGCAAAGAAGAACTGCTTCAGGTCGTTGCCGCCAATGGACACGAAATCGCATGACCTGAAGAAGCTGAGCGGCGCGAAAGCCAGCGCCGGGGTTTCAAGCATCGTGCCGACGCGGATATCCTCGGGCATGCCGTGGCCAAGGCGCTGTTCGCGCGCCAGTTCCTCCATCAGAACCTTGCGCGCGGCATGGAACTCGCTCGGTTCAGCAATGAACGGGAACATGACATGTAGGGGACGCCCGACCGACGCACGGATCAGCGCCTGCAACTGCATCCGGAGCACGCCCCGCTTGTCCAGCCCAACGCGGATCGCGCGCCAGCCCATCGCAGGGTTCGGCTCGTCCTGCGGCTTCATGTAAGGCAGGACCTTGTCCGAACCGATATCGAGCGTGCGGAAGATGACCGGACGGCCATGCGCGGCGTCCATGACCCGAGAATAAAGCGCGGCGAGTTCCGACCGGCGCGGCACACGGGTGCGGGTCAGAAACTGCAGCTCTGTGCGGAACAGGCCGACACCTTCCGCGCCGGAACTTTCCATGCTGGGCAGATCGGCCATCAGACCCGCGTTCATGAACAGTTCGATCCGCGTTCCGCACGAGGTCGTGGCCGGCAGCTCGCGCAGCCCGGAATAGCGTTTCTGTGCCTCGGCCTGCATGGCGATCTTGTCGCGAAAGGCGGCGGCGACGCTGTCCTCGGGGCGCAGATGGACGATGCCCGCATCGCCATCAACCAGGATCGCGTCGCCGTTCAGCGCTTCGGTCGTGATCCGGCTGGCGTGAATCACCAAAGGAATCGCCAGCGCGCGTGCGACAATGGCGGCATGGCTGCCGACGCTGCCTTCTTCCAGCACCACACCCTTCAGCTTGCGCCCGTAATCCAGCAGTTCGGCAGGGCCGATATTGCGCGCGATCAGGATCGGGTTTTCCGGCATCTCTGCGCCGGTATCGCTGCCCTGCCCGGTCAGAATTCGCAACAGCCGGTTCGACAGGTCATCCAGATCGTGCAACCGATCGCGCAGATAGGGATCGGCTGCCATCTCCAGACGCGCGCGCGCCTGCGACTGCTCTTTCTCGACTGCGGCTTCGGCGGAAAGACCCAGGTCGATGTCTTCCTCCATCCGCCGCATCCACGAACGGGAATGCGCGAACATACGATAGGCTTCCAGCACCTGCGCGTGATCGCCGTCTTCGGACATGTCCGCTTCAGCCAGCATCGAATCGACGCGCTGGCGCAGCGCTTCTACGCCATTTCGAAGCCGGGCCTTTTCCTTTTTGGGATCATCGCCGACGGGGTTCGCCACGACGACGCGCGGTTCGTGAAGCCAGACACGGCCTTCCGCGGCCCCTTCCTGTGCCCCGGTGCCGCGGAACATGCCGGGGAAGCGGTGCGCCAGCGGCAGGCGATCATCGGCATTGCCCAGAAACGCGCCCAGTTCTGCCATCTCGGCCAGCACCATTGCGACGACTTCAAGGCCGTAGACGTCATCCTCGGTGAATTGGCGGGCTTCGCGCGACTGCACGACCAGCACGCCCAGCTTCTCGCCAACGCGCTGGATCGGAACGCCAAGGAAGCTTGAATACACCTCCTCGCCCGTCTCTGGCATGAAGCGAAAGCCCGGTTCTGCGGGGGCGTCGGCCGCGTTGACATGGCGTCCGGTGCGCGCGACACGCCCGACCAGCCCCTCACCCAGACGCAGCCGGGTCTTGTGAACTGCATCGGGGTTCAACCCTTCGGTCGCACAAAGCTCCAGCGTGTCGGCATCGCGAAAAAGATAGACCGAACACACTTCCGTCCCAAGCGAATCGGCAATGTGATGAGTGATCTGATCCAGCCGATCCTGACTTGCGCCAGGGGCGGCCAGCGTATCGCGCAGCCGTCTGAGCAATTTCCGGGAATCACTGTCCTTGCGGATCGGCATCACACCCTGCCATCGTCGCCCAGGCGACGCTTACGCTGTCTTCTCCAACTCGAACGCATCATGCAGTGCCTGTACGGCCAGTTCCATGTATTTGCGGTCGATGAGCACAGAAATCTTGATCTCCGATGTCGATATCACCTTGATGTTGATATTTTCGTCGGCAAGTGCCCGGAACATGCGCGCCGCAACCCCGGCATGCGACCGCATCCCGATGCCGACGACGCTGACCTTCGCGACATCGGTGTCGACGATCAGTTCTTCGTACTGGATGGTGCCGGCGCGCCGGGCGTCTTCCATCGCCTTCTTCGCACGCTCGACCTGATTGATCGGGCAGGAAAACGTCATGTCGGTCACCGAGCCTGGGTGATCCTCATAGTCCTTTTCGGAGATGTTCTGGACGATCATGTCCACATTCACGCCACCCTCGGCCAGCGGCGCGAAGATCGCGGCGGAAATGCCGGGGCGGTCCTCAACCGTGACCAGCGTGATCTTGGCTTCATCGCGAGAGAAGGCGACGCCAGAGACGACTTTCGATTCCATGATTTCTTCCTCATCGCAGACCAGAGTGCCGGAGGTTTCGTCGGTATCCTCGAACGAGGACAGCACCCGCAGGCGGACATTATAGCGCATCGCCAGCTCGACCGAGCGGGTTTGCAGGACTTTCGCGCCAAGGCTGGCCAGTTCCAGCATCTCCTCGAAGGCGATGCGCTCCAGCTTGCGGGCCTTCGACGTGATGCGCGGATCGGTGGTATAGACCCCGTCCACGTCGGTATAGATATCGCAGCGCTCTGCCTCGAAAGCTGCGGCGAAGGCGACGGCGGTGGTATCGGACCCGCCACGCCCCAGCGTGGTGATCCGTCCGTCCGGCGCCAGACCCTGAAAGCCAGCGACGACCGCGACCTTGAAGCCTTCGGCGAATTTCTGGTCCAGATTGGCGCGCGGGATGCTTTCGAAACGCGCTGCAGAATGCTGCGCGGTCGTGTTGATCGGCACCTGCCAGCCCTGCCACGACCGCGCAGGCACTTCCATTTCCTGAAGGGTCAGCGCCATCAGCCCGGCGGTAACGTTCTCTCCCGAACTGACAACCGCGTCATATTCCCGCGCATCGAACAGGGGCGAGGTCTGCTCGACCCAGCCGACCAGTTCGTTCGTCTTGCCCGACATCGCGCTGACGATGACGATCACGTCATAGCCGCGTTCGACCTCGCGCTTGACCTTCTGGGCCGCGTTTCGGATCCGGTCGAGATCGGCGACGGATGTGCCGCCGAATTTCATCACCAGCAAGGGCATGCTGTCCCCCTTATTCGTCCCCACGATGCGGGGCCTTGAAAACGGGCATCTTCTAGGACCACGGCGGGATGCGCGCAAGGCCACGGTTGAAAGGCCTTGAAAAAACCCTGTTGGCAGGGCCGGATCGACATCGTTTCGCCGGCCCGGAAAATGTCCTAGTCTCGCAATCGACAGATACCGCGACAGAGGCCCGAGTGAGCGTGACGCGACGCAAGTTCCCCGACCTGCCCCCGATCTGGGCCCTGGCCGTCATGCTGGCGGCAATCATCATCGGCAGGCTCGTTTGGCCGGGCCCGTTTGAGCGTCGCGCATATCACGCGCTCGGCGTTCTGCTGATGCTCGGTGGGTTTGGCCTGATCCTCTGGGCCGCGATCTGGTTTCGCCGCAAGCGGACCTCCATCCTACCGGGCGAGCAGCCGAAGACGCTGATCGTGGAAGGTCCGTTCCGCATCAACCGCAATCCGGTTTACACAGGTATCGCGTTTGCGGTCATTGGCGGCACCTTCATCTGGGGCGGTCCGGCCGGCCTGATCGTCGCGGCACTTTACCCGCTGCTCGTGACCCGCCGCTTTATCCTGCGCGAAGAAGCCGCCCTTCGCGCCGCCTTCGATGAAAAGGCCGAGAGCTATATCGCCCGCACCCGACGCTGGTAGCGGCGATGCGCCCTGCGATCCGTGATCAGTCGCGGCCTTTGTAGATATCGACCAGCTTGCCCAGCATGGTGAGCGCATCCTCGCGCGAGCGCTGGAAGCTGTTGCGACCGATGATGGACCCGTTGCCGCCGCCGTCACGGATGGCACGCGCGTCGTCATAGACCGCGTCGGCACCCTTCGCCGCGCCGCCCGAAAACACCACGATCCGGCGACCGCCAAATGCCGCATCCATGCAATGCTGCACGCGCTTCGCTTGGGTCGAGACGTCGATCTTCTGCGCCTCATAGACCTTCTTGGCGTCCTTGTTTTCCAGATGGTCGGTGGACAGCTTGATCTTGATGATATGTGCGCCCAGCAGTGCCGCGATCTGCGCGGCATAGGCGGCGATGTCGATGGCGGTTTCGCCATCTTTGCTGATCGCCTCGCCGCGCGGATAGGACCAGATCACCGTCGGAATGCCGACGGCCGCGGCTTCCGCGCGCAGTTCCGAGATTTCTTCGAACATATCCAGCGCCATGTCGCTGCCCGGATAGATGGTGAACCCAATCGCCGACGCACCGATGCGCAGCGCATCCGCGACCTGCGCGGTGACGGCCTGGTTCTTGCCTGCGGTGTCCGACATCAGGCTGTTGGCCGAGTTCATCTTCAGGATGGTCGGGATCTGCCCGGCAAAGGTATCGGCCCCCGCTTCCAGCATACCCAGCGGCGCCGCATAGGCATTCAGGCCCGCGTCAATCGCCAGCTTATAGTGGTAATGCGGATCATAGCCCGCCGCGTTCGGCGCAAAGCTGCGCGCGGGCCCGTGTTCGAACCCCTGATCGACGGGCAGGATGATCATCTTGCCGGTGCCGCCCAGCTTGCCTTCCATCAGCATGCGGCACAGATTGCCCTTCACGCCCGGATTTTCGCCTTCGTAATTGGCAAGGATCTTCTTGACGTTATTCGTGGCCTTCATGGCATCCCCCGAGAACTGAATATCTGGTCGCGTCTTAGCAGAGGAATAGCGGCCAGCAATGACAGGTTGCGCTAACAAGCAGATGTTAGCGGCGGCAACCTCGATAAACTGATCGTTGGCACGGGTGCCAAGCGATGAAACGCGCGGCGCGGCGGTCTGCGCGGTATGAGGTTTGGGAACAAGGGCAAACGATGGCGCGGTTGACGGGGCTCGAACCCGCGACCCCCGGCGTGACAGGCCGGTACTCTAACCAACTGAGCTACAACCGCGCATCATTTTCGGGCGATGGTGGTGGCGCGGTTGACGGGGCTCGAACCCGCGACCCCCGGCGTGACAGGCCGGTACTCTAACCAACTGAGCTACAACCGCATGCTCACCAACCCCGGCATGATCGCCCGCCGGGGTAGCGGGGGATTTACGCGGCCCGGTCGGAGGCGTCAAGCGAGGAATCGGAAAATTCCGACTCTTATTCGCGTGGCGTGCTGATACGTCCCCCGCAGACCGGCGCGGGCGCGGCCGTTGTCGAAGGTCCGCTGGTCGGCAGACCGCGCAACACCCTGACCGCGAGCCAGCCGAAGGCCTGCGCCTCCAGCATGTCGCCATCAAGCCCCACGGTCTCGACCGGCTCGACCGGACAAGGCAGGGCGGCGCGAAGGGCGGACATGATCGCCCGATTGTGCCGTCCGCCGCCACAGACCAGCACGCTGGCGGGGGGCTGTGGCAGGTGATCGAACCCGGTCGCCACCGATGCCGCCAGCGCCCCGACAAGGGTCGCCGCCGCATCCGGCGCGGACAGGTTTCCCACCGCTTTCGAAAGCCCGTCAAAAGCATCGCGATCCAGCGATTTCGGGACCGGCCGGGCGAAATAGGGGTGGCGCAGAAACTCGGCAATTATATCGGCATCGACACGTCCTGCGTCGGCGAGTTCGCCACCCTCGTCCCGCGCGCCCAGTCCGCGCGAGCGCATCATATCGTTGATCGGGGCATTGGCCGGGCCGGTATCGAAGGCCAGACATCCGCTTTCCGGTCCCTCTGCGGCCGGATCGACCCATGTCAGGTTGCCAACCCCGCCGAGGTTCAGGAACACCACCGGCTCTGCCGTCATCCGGCCTTCGCGGACGGCCCAATCGGCGCAGGCCCAGTGGAAGAAGGGCGCAAGCGGCGCGCCCTGCCCGCCTTGGCGCACATCCTCGGTCCGGAAATCCCAGACCACGCGGCGGCCAGTCTGCTGCGCCAGTTCCGCGCCCGACCCCGCCTGATGCGTCCCGCGACCGCCCGGATCATGGGCCAGCGTCTGGCCGTGATAGCCGATCAGCGCGGCCTCGGGGAAGTCCGCCGCCAGCGCTGCATGGGCCGCGACCGACAGCGCAGCCGCATCGCTGACGCCTTCATCCCCCGGCCAAAGCCCCAGCGCCGCGTGCAGCACCGCCGATTCGTTGTCGCAATAGGCGCGATAGCCCGACCGCCCGAACCCGCCGATCCTGACGCCGTCGGTTTCGATCAGCGCGGCATCCACGCCGTCCAGCGAGGTGCCAGACATCATCCCCAGCGCCCGGATCATCCCGCCCATCATGGCTTTCCCTTCTGTCATCGCCCCGATATATCCAGCCAATCGAAAGGATGAAAGCAATGGCACTGACCCCTAAATCCGACTTCCTGCGCGTGATCATCGAGCGTGGCTTTCTGGCCGACGCCACCGATCTGACCGCGCTTGACGATGCGCTGATCGAGGGGCCGGTGACGGCGTATATCGGCTATGACGCCACGGCGGCGTCGCTGCATGTGGGCCACCTGCTGAACATCATGCTGCTGCGCTGGTTCCAGAAGACCGGCAACCGCCCGATCACGCTGATGGGCGGCGGCACCACCAAGGTCGGCGATCCGTCCTTCCGCAGCGACGAACGCCCCCTGCTTGGCCCCGAACAGATCCAGTCGAATATCGACGGGATGCAGCAGGTCTTTGCCCGCTACCTCGATTACGGGGACGGCAAGGCGATGATGCTGAACAATGCCGAATGGCTGGACGGGCTGAACTATCTCGATTTCCTGCGCGACATTGGGCGGCATTTCAGCGTCAACCGGATGCTGTCGTTTGAATCGGTGAAATCCCGGCTGGACCGCGAGCAGTCGCTGTCCTTCCTGGAATTCAACTATATGATCCTTCAGGCCTATGACTTCCTGGAGCAGTACCGCCGCTACGACTGCCGCTTGCAGATGGGTGGCAGCGACCAGTGGGGCAATATCGTCAACGGTGTCGATCTGACGCGGCGGGTGCTGGACAAGGAGGTCTGGGGCCTGACCACGCCGCTTCTGACGACCAGCGACGGGCGCAAGATGGGCAAATCGCAAGGCGGTGCGATCTGGCTGAACGGCGACATGCTGTCGCCTTACGAGTTCTGGCAGTTCTGGCGCAATACCACCGATGCCGATGTCGGCCGCTTCCTGAAGCTGTATACCGAGCTTCCTGTCGATGAATGCGACCGTCTGGGCGCGCTGCAGGGGTCCGAGATCAACGAAGGCAAGATCCGGCTGGCCAACGAGGTCACAACCCTGCTGCACGGCGCAGAGGCGGCGGCGTCCGCCGAAGCCACCGCCCGCGAGGTCTTTGAACAGGGGGGCGCCGGCGGCGATCTGGAAATCGTGACGATCGGCGCGGACGCCCTGCCCGTCTCGGTCATTCAGCTTCTGTCCCAGACCGGCATCACCGCGTCAGGCAAAGAGGCCAAGCGCCTGATCGCCGAGGGCGGGTTGCGGCTGAACAACGATCCGGTCAGCGATCCGCAGGTGCAGGTCGATGCCGGGATGATCGGTGACGGGCTGAAGGTGTCGGTCGGGAAAAAGAAGCACCGGATGGTGCGGGTTGGGTAAATGAAGGGCCGGAGAAACCCGGCTTTTCTTATTAGATCCAATAATCACCACTCGGCCGCTTCGCGGGACGAAGCGGACCTTCGATGCCGATACGAGACGGTCAGCTTTCTTCTGCATGGCCAGACAGTGGCGAGCATGCCAATATTCCGAGATGACCCGAGAAATTCCAGAACTTTTGGGCGCCCGCGTCCGCCTGCGCCCCTTCCGTAGTTCGGATATTGCCGGACGGCTGGCTCTCGGGCGGTCACCAGAGATCGTGCACAGCTTCGGAGGCGACCCGAGGGGCCTTCCCCCGTATGAGGAATGCGATGCCCGGTCATGGGTGGAGCGGAACCTTGCGCATCCGCTTTGTTGGGCCGTCGAGGTGGATCGCCGCCTATTAGGGGAGGCTCGTCTGGACGGGCTCGATCTCCACGACAGCCGCGCGCGCTTGGCGATCGGGCTCTACGACCTCGCGCAGCTCGGGAAAGGGCTGGGTCGCGAGGTGGTCAAGCTGATCTTATCGCATGCCTTCGGAACTCTACAGCTACACCGTGTCGACTTGCGGGTGCTCTCATACAATGAGCGGGCGATCCGGTGCTATCGCGCCTGCGGCTTCATCGAAGAGGGCCGCGAACGCGAGAGCGCTCGCGTTGGCGATGTTTGGCACGACGACCTCATCATGGGGGTGCTGGCGAAAGAATACGCAGGTCAGACCTGAGAGATCCGTCTTTCCGGAATGCCGACGTTTCTGCGACTCGCAGTAATCGCCAAATTAGGCTCAGAGCGGTCATTCATGCCAAGTTTGATAGAACACAAGAAGCCGCCGGCCGACAACCATGCGAAGCTACCCCCACCCCACCCGCGCCGCCGCCACCATCACCCGATCCAGCGACTGCAGAAACCGCGCCCGGTCGGCCTTCGCGAAACCCTTGCCGCTGCCCTGCTGGAACGGGTTGGCGGAACGAATATCCTGCATCAGGTCGCGGGTCGCCAGACGGGGGCCGATATTGGCGAGGCTCAACACCTCGCCATTCGGTTCAACCACCTGCGCGCTGGCCTTCAGGCAGCGGTCGGCCAGCGGGATGTCAGCGGTTACGACCACATCGCCCGGCCCGCACTGATCGGCGATCCATTTATCGGCCTCATCCGGGCCTTCGCTGACGATCACCAACGACACGAGCGGGTTCTGCGGCGGCCGCAACCCGCCATTGCAGACCAGCACCATCGGGATACGCAGACGGGTCGCCACCCGTTCGGCCTCGGCCTTCACGGGGCAGGCATCGGCGTCGATGTAAAGCGTGGTCATTCGCGATCTTCCTGCTGTAAGCCCGTGAAAAGGCCCCGCATGTTTCCATGCAGGGCCGTTATCTCCGAAGGCGGTGAAAGGATCACTCTGCCACGGTCACTTTCAGCATATAGTCCGGCGCCTCGACCGAGCCATTGGCGGCGGCATCGCCCTTCTTTACGGCGTTCAGCACGTCCCAGCCATCGACCAACTGGCCGACGACCGTATACTGACCGTCAAGGAAGGTCGCTGGTGCGAGGTCGATGAAGAACTGGCTGTTGGCGCTGTTAGGGTCCTGCGAACGGGCCATGCCGACGGTGCCCTGCTGGAAGGACACCTCGCTGAATTCGGCAGCGAGGTCGGGCAGTTCCGACCCGCCCATGCCGGCCATGGCGGTGTCACCGCCCTGCTTGCCGTGCTGGACATCGCCGGTCTGCGCCATGAAGCCGTCGATCACGCGGTGAAACACGACACCGTCATAGGCGCCGGATTTTGCCAGTTCGACCAGCCGGGCGACATGGTTCGGGGCCTTGTCGGCATAAAGGTCCAGCGTGATCGTGCCCTTCGGCGCACCCGAGGCATCCGCGACTTCGATCAGCAGGTTCGGGCCGGGGCCGTCTGTCACACCCGGCAGGCCTTCTGCCGCCGCAGCACCTGCGGCCAGGATCAAGGCGGGGAACAGGAACGCCTTAAGCATCGGCGGCCACCTTTACCGAGATCATTCGGTCGGGGTTCACCGGCGGCTCGCCCTTTGCGATCTTGTCCACATGCTCCATCCCTTCGATGACGCGACCGTAAACGGTGTACTGGCCATTCAGGAAATGGTTGTCCTTGAAGTTGATGAAAAACTGGCTGTTGGCGCTGTTCGGGTTCTGCGAACGTGCCGCACCCAGCGTGCCACGATCATGGGGCAGCTTGGAAAATTCTGCCGGCAGGTCCGGCAGCTCGGAACCACCCGTGCCGCAACGGCGCGCGTTATAGTCCTTTTCCATATTGCCGTTTTCGACATCGCCGGTCTGGGCCATGAAGCCGTCGATCACGCGATGGAAGGCGACGTTGTCATAGGCACCTGCGCGGGCCAGTTCCTTCATGCGCTCGACATGCTTGGGGGCCACGTCGGGCAGAAGCTCGATGGTGACGGGGCCGTCCTTCAGTTCGATGATGATGGTGTTTTCAGGGTCCTTGATGTCGGCCATGGGGGCCTCCTCTCTTATTCGGTCGCAGATACAGCTAAACTGTCCATCCACGCGCTGCAACGCACGAAGCCGTCACGAGGTCGCCGTCACACGGATTGACGATCCTGTGAGGATGGCCCACAACCCCGTCAAACATAGCTGCGGAGGCTGACATGAAATTCAACCGCATCGAAGATCTGGATCTCGACGGCAAGGCCGTGCTGACCCGCGTCGACCTGAACGTGCCGACCGAAAACGGCAAGGTCACCGATACCACCCGGATCGAAAAGATCGTCCCGACGATCAAGGCCATTCAGGAGGCCGGCGGCAAGCCAGTCCTGCTGGCGCATTTCGACCGCCCAAAGGGCAAGCGCGTTGACAGCATGTCGCTGAAGCAGGTTGTGCCTGCGCTTGAAGCGGCATTGGGCCAGAAGGTCGAATTCGCCGACGAAGCCATTGGCGGCCCGGCCAAGCGGGCCGTGGCCGCAATGCAGCCCGGCGATGTCCTGCTGCTGGAAAACACCCGCTTCTATCCGGGCGAGGAAGGCAATGACCCGACCTTCGCCGCGTCGCTCGCAGCCTTGGGCGAAGCCTATATCAACGACGCCTTTTCTGCCGCGCACCGCGCCCATGCCTCGACCGAGGGGTTGGCGCGGCTGCTGCCCTCTGCAGCCGGCAAGCTGATGGAGGCGGAGCTCGACGCGCTGAATGCTGCCTTGGGAGAGCCGGAGCGCCCGGTGGTCGCAGTGGTCGGCGGGGCAAAAGTCTCGACCAAGCTCGATCTGCTGTCGAACCTGATCGAGAAGGTCGATCATCTGGTCATCGGCGGCGGCATGGCCAACACCTTCCTTGTCGCCAAGGGGATCGAGGTGGGCAAGTCGCTGGCCGAACGCGACATGGCCGACACGGCGCGCGAGATCATGGCCAAGGCCGAAGAGACTGGCTGCAAGATCCATCTGCCCGTCGATGTCGTGGTCGCGCGCGAATTCAAGGAAGGGGCCGCATCTGAAGTGGTGGCCGCCGATGCCTGCCCTGCCGATGCGATGATCCTTGATGCCGGGCCGGACACGGTCGAGGCGATCCGTGGCGTCTTCGATGCCAGCAAGACGCTGATCTGGAACGGCCCGCTCGGTGCCTTCGAGATCCCGCCATTCGACGCTGCCACCAATGCCGCAGCGCAAGAGGCAGCGAAGCTGACCCGCGAGGGGACGCTCGTTTCTGTCGCTGGTGGCGGCGATACGGTCGCGGCACTGAACAAGGCCGGTGTGGCCGATGATTTCACCTTTATCTCGACAGCCGGGGGTGCCTTCCTTGAATGGATGGAAGGCAAGGACCTGCCCGGCGTCGCGGCACTTGCCGACGGACGGCAGTGACCCCATTTCACCCGGCAAGACCGGGGAAGGAGACAGGATGGACGGCGCAATGGAAACTGCGGACGCGCTGATTGCCCGGATGGGCCGCGATGCGCGAAGCGCTGCGGCGGAACTGGCCTTTGCCAGCGCAGAACGCAAGCATGCAGCCCTGATCGCGTCAGCAGACGCGGTCAGGCAGCGCGAAGCGGAAATTCTCGCGGCGAATGCGAAAGATCTCGATTATGCCCGCGACAAGGGGTTGTCGGATGCCATGATTGACCGGCTGACGCTGACGCCGGACCGGTTGCGCGGGATCGTCGACAGCCTGCGCGCCATCGCCGAACAGCCTGATCCTGTGGGCCGCGTCCTGACCGAGTGGGATCGCCCGACCGGGTTGCATATCCAGCGCGTTTCGACCCCGCTTGGCGTGTTGGGCGTGATCTATGAAAGCCGGCCGAATGTCACGGCGGACGCAGGTGCGCTGGCGCTGAAATCGGGCAATGCGGTGATCCTGCGGGGCGGCAGCGATTCGATCCACTCATCGGCCGCGCTGCATGACTGTATGGTCGAGGGGCTGCGGGCCGCAAAACTGCCCGAGGCGGCAATCCAGATCGTCCCCACCCGCGACCGCGAAGCCGTGGCCGCAATGCTGCGCGCGCAGGGGCTGATCGACGTCATCATACCGCGCGGCGGCAAGGGGCTGGTGGGGCTGGTGCAGCGCGAGGCACGGGTGCCGGTCTTCGCGCATCTGGAAGGCATCTGCCATGTCTATGCCGATGCCGATGCCGATCTGGAAAAGGCGCGCCGCGTCGTGCTGAACGCCAAGACCCGGCGCACAGGCGTCTGTGGTTCCGCCGAATGCCTGCTGATCGACCGCGCGTTCCTTGCAAAGCATGGCGATGTGCTGATCCGCGATCTGCTGGATGCAGGTGTCGAGGTCCGGGCCGAGGGCGAACTGGCCGATATCGCCGGCACCACCCCTGCCCGCCCCGAGGATTTTGGCCACGAATTTCTGGACATGATCATCGCCGCGCGACTGGTCGATGGCGTCGACGGGGCGATTGCCCATATCCGCGAACACGGCTCTGGCCATACAGAGGCCATCCTGACCGAGAACGATGCCACCGCTGCGCGCTTCTTCCAGCGGTTGGACAGCGCGATCCTGATGCGCAACGCCTCAACCCAGTTCGCCGATGGCGGTGAATTCGGCATGGGCGCGGAAATCGGCATCGCCACCGGCAAGATGCATGCGCGCGGACCCGTCGGGGCAGAGCAGCTGACCAGCTTTAAATATATCGTCACGGGCGACGGTACCACCCGCGACTGAACTGGCTTCAGGCGGGGCCGCGATCAGAAAGCGATCTCGGCCCCGGCTTCGGTCAGTGACCAACGGATAGGGCGCGACATTTCCGCCGCGGCGAGACCGAGGAGCGGGAAATGGACCTCTGACGCCGACGGTTGCGCACTGCCCGACCGGGGCGTGCCAAGCCATGCCCATAGTGTGGGGTTGTGGCGCGTCCGTTCTGCCTCGGCGCGGATCAGCCAGTCACGCCCGCTTTGGCTTATCGTGACCGACGCGCCCCAGGGCATCGCGGTTTCCATGCACATCAATGACAGCATCACCAGCTTGACGGCGCCGCGCCCGTGATCGCCCGGCGCATCAAGCGTGATGCGCATGCGCCCGGCTTTCGCAGCGTCCGCGACAAGCGCGGCGAACTCTGCCTGCGGCAGGCGCTGACTGCCGCCCGCCGATCCGAACGCCACGCGAAACAGCGCGATCCGCGCGCGCGCTGCCTGCAATGCATCTTCGATCAACGACATTTCCGGGCTGCTTTGCAGCGCAGGCCAGTCCCCCGACATCTGCAGAAGTTCGACCCCGTTGCCGATCGCGCCCAGCGGCGAAATCAGGTCATGACACAGCCGCGAGCCGAGAAGAGCCACGATATTGGCAATATCCTCTTGCCGGGCAGCACCGTTTGCGGAATGTGGGATGGGGGCGTATTCCATTGTCGAAGGGCTTTCCTGATGAATGAATTTCTGGAACCAGGCATGATCGTTCGCCACCCCGGCGCGCCGGAATGGGGCCTTGGCCAGGTGCAGTCGAATATCGGTGATCGTATCACCGTCAATTTCGCAGATGCCGGCAAACGCGTCATCGACGCCCGGCGCGTGGTTCTGGAACTCGTTGAGACAGATGAGGGGTGAGGCCGTCATAAGGACAGCCTAATTCAACCTTGGGTCGAGTCAACTTTCGTTCCACTCAACCAATTCGTTGTTTCGCGCTGTTGCATTGACGCCGCGCCTTGCCTAGACACTGCACGTTTGATCCTCTCAGGCGGATTCATGGCCATCGACAACAACTTCTTCGACATACGTCTGGCGACAGAGATATCCGACCTGCAGGCCGCGCAACGCCTGCGCTACCGTGTTTTCGTCGAGGAACTGGGCGGCGATGGCCCGCTGGTCGATCATCATTCGCGGCTGGAGCGTGACGAATTCGACGATGTCGTTGACCACCTGGTGCTGATCGACAAGCGGCGCGATCCGGCGGCGCTGGATCAGGTCGTCGGCGTCTATCGCCTGCTGCCCGGCGAGCGTGCCGAAAAATTCGGACGATTCTATTGCGACAGCGAATACGACCTGACGCGGCTCAAAGCCTCGGGCCGGCCGCTTCTGGAACTCGGCCGGTCCTGCGTGCTGCCGGAATATCGCGGCGGGGCGGGGATGTTCCTGATGTGGAACGCGCTTTCGGAATATGTGCTGCAACGCGGGGTCGAGATCCTGTTCGGCGTCGCCTCGTTTCACGGAACGGACGCCCAGTCACTCGCCCAACCGCTGAGCTGGCTGCATAAGAACCACCTCGCGCCCGAGGAGATGCGGCCCGTGGCACGCGCTGACGGGTTTCAGCGCATGGACCTTGTCGCCGATGATGACCTCGACCGGCGCGCGGCGATGCTGGGGATGCCCGCGCTCATCAAGGCATATCTGCGCCTTGGCGGCACTGTCGGCGAAGGCGCGTATCTGGACCGGGCCTTCAACACCACGGATGTTCTGCTGATGATGGACACCGCCGCCATGTCAGCCAAGCATCGCGATTACTACACCTCCCGATGGCAGACCAAGGGCTGAATTCCCGCACCTGGCTGGGCGAGCCGCCTGCCGCGCCGCCGCCTCCCGGTGCGGGCGGGTGGTTGCGCGTGCTGTATCGCGGGCTGCCGGCGATGACGGTGCTGGGGCTCGGCGTCCCGATCCTGATGCTTCTGCGCCTGATGGAACGTCCTTTTACGGGCCTTTGCCGCCCGGTAACGGGGCCGTTCGTGCAGGGCGTATGCCGCGCGGTGCTGTGGTGCATTGGCATCACCTGGCAGCGAACGGGCGTTCCCATGACAGGGCCGGGTGCAGTCGTCGCCAATCATTCAAGCTGGCTCGACATCCTCAGCCTAAACGCGGCGATGCCAGTCTTTTTCGTCTCGAAGGCCGAGGTGGCGGGATGGCCCGGCATCAATATCCTGACCCGCGTGACGAATACCCATTTCGTGGCCCGCGACCCGCGCCTTGCGGCCGCACAGGCAGCCGAGTTTGCCGAACGCACGGCAGCCGGGCACCGTCTGCTTTTCTTCCCGGAAGGCACGTCAAGCGACGGTCAGCGCGTCCTGCCCTTCAAGCCGACGCTGTTTCAGGGCTTTCTGGCACCTGAACTGCCGCAGGGCCTTGCGATCCAGCCTGTCACGGCGATCTATCGCGCACCAGCCGGAACCGACCCGCGCTTTTACGGGTGGTGGGGCGACATGGCGCTTGGGCCGCATATCCTGTCGGTTCTGTCTGCACGACGGCAAGGCAGCGTCGAAGTCGTGCTGCATAGGCCGATCCCCGTGGCCGGTGAGACCCGGAAAAGCCTGTCGCGCGCGGCGGAAACCGCAATTCGCGATGCGCTGCCCTTCGAAGGACAGGCCCCTCCCCCCAGAACGGGCCTTGAAAGGCAGGACTGAGCGGTCTAGGTGAAGGCCGAATGCCGCAAAGGATGCCCAGATGACCTATATCGTTACCGATAATTGCATCATGTGCAAATATACCGATTGCGTCGAAGTCTGCCCGGTGGACTGCTTCTACGAGGGCGAGAACACGCTCGTCATTCACCCTGACGAGTGTATCGATTGCGGCGTGTGCGAGCCGGAATGCCCCGCTGACGCGATTCGTCCCGATACGGAACCGGATATGGAACCCTGGGTCGAGATGAACCGCAAATATGCCGAACAATGGCCGGTCATCACCCGCAAGAAAGAGCCGATGCCCGGATACGAATCTATGGACGGCGTGACCGGCAAGCTGGAGAAATATTTCAGCCCCAATCCCGGCGAGGGCGACTGAACGTTCGTCGACGGCGATTCTCTGTGTGCTCGTGGACGACTGATTCGGCTGGCGGATATTTTGCTGCTGGCGACTGCTCAGCGGCTTGAAAACCCGTGATTTCCTGCCCATCTTTGCCCCTGACAGGCGGCGAGGACAGCTATCTTTTTTCGCCGCGTTTTTTGTGATATAGTTCTGTTACAAAACATCCGGGCGAACGCCCTCTCCCGGCATGGAAAGGTAGGAAATCCATCGTCTGCCCGATGGATATATGAATCAGAAAACCCGGCCTGCGGAAGGGGTAATGCCCCACCGTCGGGCCGTTTGCGCCGCCGAATACAGCGCAGCGGCTGCGCCCGATGGAAGGAACCACGAATGTCCAAAGCCAAGAAATCCGAATTCCGCCCCGATGACTTCGTTGTCTATCCCGCACATGGCGTGGGCAAGATCGTTTCGATCGAAGAACAGGAAGTCGCCGGCATGAAGCTGGAAATGTTCGTGATTTCGTTCGAAAAGGACAAGATGACCCTGCGCGTGCCGACTGCCCGCGCGACCGAGATCGGGATGCGCAGCCTTGCCAGCCCCGACCTTGTCGATCAGGCGCTGGCAACGCTGAAGGGCAAAGCCCGCGTAAAGCGCGCCATGTGGTCGCGCCGCGCGCAGGAATACGAACAGAAGATCAATTCCGGCGATCTGCTCGCCATTGCAGAGGTCGTGCGCGACCTGCACCGCAATGACGATCAGCGCGAGCAGTCCTATTCCGAGCGTCAGCTTTACGAAGCAGCGCTTGACCGGCTGACCAGAGAGGTTGCGGCCGTGGGCGGCATGGACGCCGCCGGCGCGCAGAAGAAGGTCGATGACGTTCTGCTGGCGCGCGCTGCCTGATCTTGTCGAAAACCAGCTGAAAGGCCGTCCTTCGGGGCGGCCTTTTTCATTGATGCATCATCAAAGCGCTAGGGGTTCAGGATATCTTCCGGTTCGGGCGGACGGTCAGGAACGATCGGACCGGCTGCCGGTCCGTGGGCAAAACGCTCGGTCAGGGCCGCTTCAAGCTGCTGGTTGATCATGCGGACACGCGCGATATAGGCCTCATTTTCCTCGGTCGGAAGTTCCGGGTTCCAAAGCTCGGCAAGCTCTCGAAGGCTGGCACGGTCGATCTTGTAGAAGATCGATTCCGCCTCATGTGCCTCATATTCCGAAAATCCTGCATTCTCCAGCACATAGCGCCCGACCCTCAGGCTGGAATCGAACATCTCGCGGACGATGTGATCGGCACCTGCAGCATAAAGCTGATAGACCGTGATGCGGTCCCGCGCACGCGCGATGATCTTCAGATCGGGCCGCTTCTCGCGCGCATAGCGCACCAGCGTCACATTGCTTTCCGGGTTGTCGAGCGCTGCGACAAGGATCTGCGCGCGATCAAGCCCCGCAGCGGCCAGGATCTCTGGCCGGGTCGGATCGCCGAAATAGCCCTTGAAGCCGAAGCGGCGCATCAGCTGGATCAGTTTCAGATCGTGGTCTAGCACCGTCGTCTTCAGGCCGACATTCGTGACCAGACGATTCACCACCTGACCGAAACGCCCGATCCCCGCGATGATAATCGGCTGTTGATCCTCGATCTGATCCGCGCGATGCGGTTGTTCTGCAGCGGCCTCGGCCAAACGGCGGCTGATAAGGTCGTTCGCGATAAACAGAAGGGGCGTGACCAGCATCGACAGGGCAATCACCAGCAGGAAGCCCTGCGCGACGCGGTCCGGCAGCACGTTCAGCGCCACCGCATAAGAGATCAGCACGAAGCCGAATTCGCCCGCCTGCGCCAGCGACAGCGTGAACAGCGCCCGATCACGCGGTGCCATGCGCACCGAACGCGCAATGGCATGCAGCACCCCCGCCTTGATCGCGATCAGCGCGGCCGTTACGCCGATCACGATCAGCGGCATCTCTGCCAGCAGCGCGAAATCCATCCCGGCGCCAACCGTGATGAAGAACAGTCCAAGCAGCAGACCCTTGAACGGCTCGATCTGGCTTTCAAGCTCATGCTTGAACTCCGAACCTGCCAGCATCACGCCAGCCAGAAACGTGCCAAGCGCAGGCGAAAGGCCCACGAAGCTCATCATCGAGGCGATGCCGACCACGATGAACAGCGCCATGACGGTATCCATCTCGCGCAGGCGCGCGGAATGGACGAAGCGGAACAAGGGTCGGATCGCGTAATTGCCAATAATGACCACGAAGGCAATGGCAGCCAGCGTCACCAAAGCAGCCGCCCAACCGGGAAGCTGCGCCATGAACGCCCCGCCGACCGAACCGTGATCGCCCCCCGACGCGCCGTGCCCTCCGGCCTGTCCCAGAAGCGGCATCAGCGCCAGCATCGGGATCACCGCGATATCCTGCGTCAGCAGCACCGCGAAGGCATCGCGCCCGCCGCGCGTCTGCATCAGGTTCTTCTCGGACAGCGTCTGCAACACGATCGCGGTCGAACTGAGCGACAGTATCATGCCAAGCGCCAGCGACACCTGCCAGCTTTGATTCAGCATCATGGACGCCGCGAAGATCAGCACGACGGTGCCAAGGATCTGGCTGCCGCCGACGCCGATCAGCCGCTTGCGCATGCCCCAAAGGACGCGGGGCTCCAGTTCTAGGCCGATGATGAACAGCATCATCACGACGCCAAATTCCGCGAAATGCTGAAGGTCGGTCACTTCGCTTCCGCTCAACCCAAGGATCGGGCCGATGACGATACCGGCGATCAGATAGCCCAGAACAGAGCCGAGCCCGAGCCGCGTCGATAGCGGAACGGCCACGATCATCGTGAACAGATAGACCGTTGCGAGCAGCAGGAAGTCGGCCATTGGCGATCAGCGTCCGTTCAGGATCGGAAGCGAATATTGACGCCCGCCTTTGACATATTGCAGGCCGCCCGTGCCGATCTGCGTGATCTGCCCGCCATTGATCTTGTCGCCCAGCCGGACCGTGACAATGCGGCCATTGCGCAGCCGCACCAGCCCACGGCTGGCCTTTCCCGCGCCGACCGTGCCGATCAGCTGCGTGGCGTTCAGATCTATGCCTTTTGCGGTCGCGGCACCCGACGCCTGCGCACTTGACGGCGCCGATCGTGCCGAGGCGACCTCCGGTTCGTTATCGACCTCTGGCGGGCGATAGCGCTGGTTCTTGCGGGCAGCTGCGGCGGCTTCTGCCTCTGCCTGCGCACGGGCGCGGGCCTCTGCCGCCGCTTTCGCCTGCGCTGCGGCGCGCGCATCCGCCGAGGCGCGGTTGCGGGCGCGCTGTTCGGCCTGACGCTGCAATTCATCATCAAGCCGGCGCCGTTCTGCCAGCGCCGCCGCCTCTGCCTCTGCGTTCGAGGGCGCATTGCTGGACGGCTCCGGCGCGAGCGTGCCTTCCTGTGAAGGCGCCGCAGACGCAGTCGAGGCCGCGCCGGCGCCGCCGCCGGCTGGCGGCGTGCCCCGGCGCATCGGACGCGAGGAACTGGACAGCGCCGTCAGCGCGACCTGTCCCGGCACCGCTGCAGAGGAGTCGACCGCCGATTTGATCGCTTCTTCCACCGCAGCCTCGGTGGCACCCGAAAGCCCCGCAGTGCTGGCCGATGCGCTGCCGGAAAGCCCAGCGGGCCTGCGCTGCGGCCGCCCGGACCGGCCAAGCCCCGTATCTGCCGATGCAACCGCCTGCGGCGATGCTGCGGCCGGCGCGGTCGAGGCGCGTGCCGCCGGTCGATCCGTTGCCATCGCCTCGGCCACGGCATCGTCAACCGCATCGGTGCGCGTCGGTTTGCGCGTGGGCCGCGCCTGCGCGTATCGCACCGGAGAAACCTCGGCCACCTGCGCGATCCGGCTTGGGTCAAGTGGGTTGTTGAGGACGCGCAGCGCATCGGCACGGCCGGTCTGGGAAAAGAAACTGGCCATATGACGAGGCGCCGGCTGCAATTGCAGCGCGGCGCCCTGATTGGATGAGCTGCTGCCCGGCTTCGGCGGTGGCCGGGTTCCCGTCGGCTCTGGCTGCGCGCGCTGATCGTAGGGCTGCGGGCTGCGCGGAACGGTCGGCCTCGGGTCGGACGATGCGGCCGCAGGTGCCGAACGCGAGGGCGCGTTCTGCGGCCGCGCAGAGCTTCGCAGCGTCGAGCTTGCCGGCGCGCCGGGACTGCGCGTGGCAGAGGCAGCGGCTGGCGCGGATTGCGTCTCGGGGCGAGAGGCAGGTCGCACAGCGCGCGTTGGCTGCGACGCGGCACTGTCGTCACGCTGGACAGACGCCTGCGCAGGGGCCGCAGGGGCGCTGCTTTGGGACGCCGATTGGCTGCTGCCGCGCGTCAGGTTCGCCGGTCGCGACTTTGGCCTTGCGGCAGAAGTTGTTGCACGGGCCGGTTCGCGCGTTGTCGTCGCCGCAGACGGCGCAGGCACAGCCGCTTGGGCGGGCGGTTCCGCCGGTGCCGGGGCGGCTGGCGCTGCTGGCTCCGACGCCGCCGTTTCCTGGCGAGAGAACTCGGCCGCGCTTCCGGGACGCATCAGGCTGGCGGCAGAGGTGACGGCCGCGAGTGGCGGCATCTGCGGCGCTTCAGCGGCAGGTGCCGGCGGTGTCGCGCTTTCCTCGGCCGACCGAACAGGCTCAGGCGCCTGCACGGAAGACGCCGCTGTGTCGGTCTGCGCAGGCGCGGTGGCCACGGTCGCATCGGGCGCTGCTTCAGTTGCCGCAGGTGGGGCAGCGGCGACAGCCGGCGAAGGTTCTTGTGAAACGGTTGCCGATGCCGGTTCCTGCGCTGCGGGTGCGCTTTGCAGCGCCGGTTCTGCCGGTGCTGTCGCGGTAACCTGTGGTTCGGCGGCAGGATCGGGGTCGCGGATCATGACCGCCGCGATGCCGAGCGCCAGAACCAGAAGGCCGACCATCGGCAACGCACCCGACCAGCCCGCCCGTCCGCCAGAGCCCTGCTGCTGTCGGATCGGAGCGGTCGGCGCAGGGCGAAGCTTGCGCGCCGCCTCGGCACGTTCGTGGAAGGTGCGCGCGCGATCCGGCAGAGCCTTCGCAGCCGGCGCGTCATGGGCATCGTCCGCCCCCGGCGCGCGGGCTGGGTCGCCCGCCAGCGCGGTTTCCGCCGACGCGGCTGCGACGTCGTCAGCCAACACGATCGAGGCAGAATTGACCGAGATGCCGGCTTGCGCCGCCGGTGCCGGTTTGGCGGGTGCATCATCGGAAGCCGGAACAATATGCGGCGTGATTCGTGACATTGGCGGGTTCGCGACTACCCGCGTTGCAGCCGTGACCTCGGCGGGCGCAGCCGTCACCGGCTCGGCCACAGCAGGCGCAGCCTCTACCGCAGCAGATACAGCCGCCGCTGGATCGACCCGATCAGCCGGCTTTTCTGCCGGCGCGGCTTCCCCGGTCGTCTCGCTTTGCGGTGCGTCGTCACCCGCCTGCACCGTCGCGGCGGGCGACAGATCAGGCGTCAGCGCGGCAGCGCGGCTCCATTCAGCGGCGAGTTCCGTGGTGCCGAAGTCGGGTGCATGCGGAAATTGCGTTCCGTCTGGTGCGGCGACAAAGCGGTCGGGCGCAAAGCCATGACGTACGGCAAAATCCTCTGCCTCCTGCAGGGTCTGCCGAGAGACGGCGGCGATCTTGACCACAGCACCCGGCGCGGCATCGGCAGGCGCGTAATCAAACGCAAGCTGATCCACCTTGTAAGGGGTCAGACCGTCAAGCCCCGCACGCAACGCAGTCAGCGTGTCGGCAGCCGCCGGAAGGACCAGGTCCGTATAAAGTATCTGGTCCTCGGGGATCACCAGCGCCAGCCCCGGCGCGTTCGCCGCCCTGAGCCGTTGCAGGAAGCCGGCCAGACCGCCGCGCAGGTCGTGGTCGAAAGGCGCTTTGCCAAGTTCTGCCCAGCCGTCCTGACTGCGTCGCAAAAGCTGGACGCCATCCGGCTGAAAGCCGAGTGCAAAATTCATGTCGGGGACCATCGTCCCTCGTTTCGTCTGCTCGTTCATATGCTCTGCCTTGTCCGGCCGGCGTTGTTTTTTCCTGAATAACCCGAACCGCGTCGCATGGGAAGAACGCGCGCGGTTGTGAATGAACAAAACCTGCCCCGATGCGTTCTGCGGATGCAGACAACAGTGGAGATAACGGAATGTCGGACCGCAAATTTCAACCTATGCGTGCAACTTTGGCCGCAACGGTTTTCAGCACCCTTCTCGCAGGCACGGCGCTTGCCGCACCGGGCCCGCATGGCGGTTGCGGACATCCCGGCATGTTGACCATCACGGGCCACGGTGAATCGCGGGTCGAACCCGATCAGGTCATGATCTCGCTTGGCGTCACGACCGAGGCAAAGACCGCGGCAGAAGCGATGTCGTCTAACTCCACCCGTCAGGAAGCGGTGCTGGAGACACTGGAGGGTGCCGGGGTCGATGCGTCTGACATCCAGACCTCAGGCCTGACCCTGAACCCGATGATGAACTATCCCGAAGACGGGACTGCACCCACGATCAACGGCTATATGGCGCAGAATCTGCTGACGGTTCGCGTGACCGAGATCGACCGCACCGGCGAAGTTCTTGACAGCATCGTCAATGCTGGTGCCAATGAAATGCAGGGCATACGCTTCATCCGCGAAGATTCGCAGGCGACAGAGGATGATGCGCTGAACCAGGCTGTATCCGACGCAGCCCATCGCGCGACCGTCATGGCCCAGGCAGCGGGCCTGGAGCTCGGTCCGATCATCCGCATGGGAGAGCCTAAGAGCGATATGGTCGGGCCTGAGCCAGTCATGTTGCGGGCGATGGACGCCGCGGGCGGACAGGCGAAAAGCATTCCCGTCGAGGGCGGCGAGGTTGCGTTTACCGCCGATGTCGAAGTGACCTATGCGCTGCAAGGCGGCGAAGCCTGCGCGATGCCTGAACATGAAACGCAGGGCGGTGGCGCCCAGGGAACCGCGCCAGAATCGACCGATTCAACGATGCCTTCGGCCGACCCCTCCGCGCCAGAGGCAGATGCGGCGGGTGCGGCGGATGAGGCGATGCCCGGTGAACCCACAACAGAAATTGGCGACGACGCTGCCCCCGCCAACTAAGCCAGAGCCGAACCGTGTAAGACCCGGCCGGGACCGCTCCCGGCCGGGCTTCGTGTCTCAGCCGCTTGCGGCGGACAGCGCCTGATCCAGATCTGCGATCAGGTCACCCGCATCCTCGATCCCGATGGACAGGCGCACCACGTCCGGCCCTGCCCCCGCCGCGATCTTCTGTTCATCCGTCAACTGGCTGTGCGTCGTCGATGCCGAATGGATCACCAGCGAGCGCGCATCGCCAAGGTTCGCGACATGGCTGAACAGCTTCAGACTATCGACAAGCTTCACCGCCGCGTCATAGCCACCCTTGATCGCGAAGGTGAACAGCGCCCCTGCCCCTTTCGGATAGACCTTTTCCTGCACCGCCTTCCAGGGCGACGACGCAAGCCCGCCATAGCTGACCGAGGCCACGCGCGGATCATTTTCCAGCCATTCCGCGACCTTCTGGGCGTTTTCGACATGCTTCGGCATCCGCAGGCCAAGGGTTTCAATGCCCATCAGGGTGTAATGCGCGCCCTGCGGGTTCATCGTCATGCCCAGATCGCGCAACCCGATGGCGATGCCGTGGAAGGTGAAGGCCATGGGGCCAAGCGCCTCGTGGAATTTCAGGCCGTGATAGGCGGGTTCGGGTTCGGACAGGGACGGGAACTTGCCGCTGGCCGACCAGTCGAACTTGCCGCTATCGACGACCGCACCGCCGGTCACGGTGCCATTGCCGGTCATGTATTTGGTCAGGCTGTGGACCACCAGCGTCGCCCCCATTTCGATCGGGCGGCACAGATAGGGCGTGGCCAGCGTGTTATCCACGATCAACGGCAGTCCGGACTCGTCCGCGATTTTCGCAATCGCCGGAATGTCCGTCAGATACCCGCCGGGGTTCGAGATCGACTCGCAGAAGATCGCCCGCGTGTCGTCGTCAACAGCCGCGCGCACCGCCTCGGTATCGTCCAGATCCACGAATTTCGCCGACCAGCCAAAACGCTTGATGGTCTGGCTGAACTGCGCGACCGTGCCGCCGTAAAGCCGGGTCGAGGCGATGATGTTCTTGCCCGGTCCCATCAGCGGGAACAGCGCCATGATCTGCGCCGCATGTCCCGACGAACAGCACACCGCGCCCGCCCCGCCTTCCAGATCGGCGATGCGGTTCTGCAGTGCGCCGATGGTCGGATTGGTCAGGCGCGAATAGATATAGCCGACCTCCTGCAGCGCGAACAGCTTGGCGGCGTGGTCGGCATCGCGGAAGACATAGGCCGTCGTCTGATAGATCGGCACCTGCCGCGCGCCGGTCGCAGGGTCGGGCTCTGCCCCGGCATGAATGGCGCGCGTGTCGAAGCCCAGTTCTTCGGTCATCTTCTTTCCCCCTTGTTTCGCCAGCACCTTAGGGGGTCGCCGGGCCGTCACGCAATGATGAACTGGCAGGCCGGACCTGCGGCTGCTAGTCTTTTGCAAAGAAAGGACGAATTGCCAGTGAGCGAGTCCACACCCACAATCGCTGCCGTGCTTCTTGGTGCCGGACGTTCTGCCCGCTTCGGGACAGACAAACTGGCGGCGGGTCTGGGCGGCGGCACGGTGATAGGCCGATCCGCCCTGTCGCTGCGCGCTGCGACAAGCGGACCCCGCCTTGCCGTCCTGCGCCGCCCGGAACAGTCGCTGTTGTTGCCTGACGGTTTTCAGATCGCGTTATGCGAAGGTCAGCAAAGCGACAGCCTGCGCATGGCTGCGGACTGGGCCGCAAGGACGGGGGCGGATGGGCTGCTGATCGCGCTTGCCGATATGCCCTTCGTGCCGCCTGATCTGCACCGCGCCGTTATCTCGCGGCTTGCCGCGCTGCCCGCCTGCGCGAGCAATGGCCATACCGCCATGCCGCCTGCGATCTTTCCGGCAAGCTGGTTCCCGCGCCTGCGCGCCCTTGGCGGCGATCGCGGCGCGGGCGCATTGCTGGGGAACCTGCCCGCATCGCAGCAGATCGCCGCGGCCCCGGAACAACTGCGCGATATCGACACCCCGGCCGATCTGCCCTGACTGGATTGCCACAGCCGCTTTTTCCCGCCAGCGCTGCCGCTGCGCCTTCTTTCCAAGCCTGCACGGCCCCGTTAAGACATCCGTGCCGACAACGGAGTGCCGACATGTCCGACCTGCCCCCGATCCAGCCGCAACCCGGCATCATGGAGATCGCTCTCTATCAAGGGGGTGCCGCCAAGATCGCCGGGCATGACAGCGTGCTGAAGCTGTCTTCGAACGAAAACCCCTATGGCCCGTCCGAAAAGGCGCGCGAGGCCGTCGCCCGCGCCGCCCATCAGATGCACCGCTACCCCAACACCGACCATGCCAGCCTGCGCCAGGCGATCGCCGAGGTCCACGGCCTTGACCCCGACCGCATCATATGCGGCGTCGGGTCGGATGAGGTGCTGCAATTCGCCACCCAAAGCTTTGCCGGGCCGGGGGATGAAATCATCATGACGGAACATGGCTTTTCCATGTATCCGATCCTGACCCACGCGGCGGGTGCGACACCGGTTGTCGTGCCTGAAACCGAACGCCGGGTGAATGTAGATGCCATTCTTGACGCGGTATCGGACAAGACCCGGTTGGTCTTTCTGACCAATCCCGGCAACCCGACCAGCACCATGCTGACCGAGGACGAGGTCCGCCGCCTTGCCACGGGCCTGCCCGGCCATGTGCTACTGGTCCATGACGGTGCCTATACCGAGTTTGCAGACGACGATTTCCGGCTGGATTTCGCGCTGGCGGATGACTTCGCGAACGTGCTGTCAACGCGCACCTTTTCCAAGATCTACGGGCTTGGCGGGCTGCGGATCGGCTGGGGCTATGCGCGGCGCCCGCTGATCGACGTGATGAACCGCGTGCGCCAGCCGTTCAATCTGTCCGTCATCCAGCTTGCCGCGGCCGAAGCCGCCATGCGCGACCGCGCTCATGTCGAACGCTGTCGCACAGAAAACGTGAAATGGCGCGACTGGCTGCGCAATGCGCTGCTGGATCTGGGGCTTGGTTGCGACGAAAGCCATGCCAATTTCGTGCTTGCCCGCTTTGCTGACGAGGCCACGGCAAGCGCCTGCAACGAAGCGTTGCTTGCGGAAGGCATTATCGTGCGCAAGGTCGCAGGTTACGGTCTGCCGAACTGCCTGCGCATCACCATCGGGGACGAGCCGTCTTGCCGCCGCGTCGCCCATGTCATTGGCCGTTTCATGGCCGAAAGGGGCAAAGCATGAGCGTGATCTACAACAAAGTCGCTCTGATCGGGCTGGGTCTGATCGCCGGGTCCATCTCGCTCGCCGCGCGACAGGCAGGCGCGGCCAGCCGCATCAGCGGCACCTCTCGCAGTGCCAAGACACGCTCTGCCGCCCGCGACCTGAAACTGGTCGATGAGGTGGTGGATAACGCAGCTGCCGCCGTGCGCAATGCCGATCTGGTCGTGCTATGCGTGCCGGTCGGCGCGATGGGCAAGGTGATGGCCGAGATCAAGCCGCATCTGAAACCGGGCGCCGTCGTCACCGATGTCGGTTCGGTCAAGCAGGAGGTGATCGAGCAGGTGTCGCCGCATCTGCCCGACAATGTCCATTTCATTCCCGGACACCCGCTGGCCGGGACAGAACATTCCGGCCCCTATTCCGGCTTTGCAGAGCTGTTTGAAAATCGCTGGTGGCTGCTGACGCCCCTGCCTGACACCGACCCCGACGAGCTGTCGCGCCTGCGCCGCTTCATCCGCGCGCTTGGTGCCAATGTCGAGGATATGGAGCCCGCGCACCATGATCTGGTTCTGGCCGTCACCAGCCACACGCCGCACCTGATCGCCTACACGATGGTGGGCGTTGCCGATCACCTGAAGCGGGTGACGGAATCCGAGGTCATCAAGTATTCCGCCGCCGGTTTCCGCGACTTTACACGCATCGCCGCGTCGGACCCGACCATGTGGCGCGATGTCTTTCTGACGAACAAGGACGCGGTGCTGGATATCCTTGGCCGTTTCACTGAGGAACTGTTCATGCTGCAACGCGCGATCCGCATGGGCGATGGCGAGCAGCTGCACGACTATTTCACCCGCACCCGCGCCATTCGCCGCGGCATTATCGAGGCAGGGCAGGATACTGCCGCGCCCGATTTCGGGCGCGGTGCAAAACCGACAGGCAAGCCTGCGAACGACGGGGTTTAAATCAACCCGGCCTTCTGGAAGTCGTCCAGAAGGTCGCGTTCGGGGCGCGCGCCGACATGGCTGATGACCTCGGCCGCAGCCATGACGCCCATGCGGCCGGCCGTTTCCAGATCACAACCGGATGCGAGGCCGAAGATCAGTCCGGCGGCAAACTGGTCGCCAGCGCCCGTGGCGTCGACCGGCGTGACGCGGTGAACCGGCACCTCAACCCGCTGATGTCCGCGGATCAGCACCGCCGGATCGCCGGAACGTGTGCAGATCACCGTGCGGCAATCGTCGGCGGCAATGCGCAGCGCCTCGTCGATATTCGTCTGGTAAAGCGATTCCCATTCGTGAACATTGCCGATGACATAGTCGAGTGTCTCGGACACCAGCTTGCGGAAGTCAGCGCGGTGACGATCGACACAGAAAGGGTCCGACAGCGCGATTCCCGCCTGACCGCCCGCCTTGTGGCAGGCATCCGCAGCCGCCAGGAAGGCCGATTTTCCGGCCGGCTTGTCAAACAGATAACCTTCCAGGAACAGCCATTTGCTGCCGTCAAAGACCGCATCGTCCACATCGTCAGGCCCGAGATTGGCCGAGATGCCCAGATAGGTATTCATCGAGCGCTCGCCATCCGGCGTCACGAAGATGATGGACCGCGAGGTCGGCAGATTGCCGCCCGGCACCGGGGCGTTCACGAAGCTCGTTCCTTCGGCCTCGGTATCGCGGGCATAGGCCTGCCCCAACTCGTCATCGGCGACCCGGCCGATAAAGGCGGTGTTCAGACCCATCCGGCCGATCCCCGCCAGCGTATTCGCGACCGATCCACCCGGCACCAGCCGTGCCTTGCCCCGCCGTGCCTGCTGGGCCAGCAGGTATTCGGACCGCTCGCGGTCGACAAGCTGCATGATACCTTTCTCGACGTCCAGCGATTGCAGGTCGTCATCCTCGATGGATGCGATGACGTCGATAATGGCATTTCCAATGCCGATGACATGGAATGCGGTCATTCGGTCTTCTCCTCGTAAGGGCAGAGATCGTTGATGGGGCAGATCGCGCAGCGCGGACGGCGCGCCTGACAGACATAGCGCCCGTGCAGGATCAGCCAGTGATGCGCGTTCTGCTGGAATTCGGCGGGCACGTTATCCTCGATGGCGCGCTCGACCTCATCCACATCGCGACCGGGCGCAATGCGGGTGCGGTTGCCGACGCGGAAGATATGGGTATCGACGGCCTGCGCGGGCTGGTGAAAGACGCAGTTCAGCACCACATTCGCCGTCTTGCGCCCCACACCCGGCAGCGACATCAGCGCCGCCCGGCTGGAAGGAACCTGCCCGTCATAGTCATCGACCAGAATGCGCGACAGTTTCATCACATTCTTCGCCTTCTGGCGAAACAGGCCGATGGTCTTGATATGCTCGGTCAGCCCGTCTTCGCCGAGATCAAGCATCTGCTGAGGTGTGCTGACCTTTTCGAAAAGTTCGCGGGTCGCGCGGTTCACACCGGCATCTGTCGCCTGCGCCGACAAGGCGACGGCGACCAGAAGCTGAAAGGCGTTGCCATGCTCCAGCTCTGTCACCGGGGCAGGATCGGCATCGCGCAGCCGCGAAAAGATCGCGACCTGATCGGCATAGGGCAAGGGCTGCGGTAAACGTGCCATGCACGCCTCTTGCCCGCCACGCCCGGTCAGTTCAAGCCAAGATCGCCCGCAATCGTGCGACGGCTCGTGCCGAGTTGATTAAGATGTGACCCGATTTCAGCCAATTAACGGCCATCTTCCTAGGCATCCGCAGGAACCTGTGAAATGATGCCCGCGTTTTAAGCCCGATGTGCCGCTGCGGCACCAAGGATTCAACAGACGGAAAGGCAAACGAATGAATATGCGTGTTTCGCTTCTTCTCGGTGCGGCCGGCGTGATGGCGCTTGGCGCCTGCGCGACCAACCCCGACGGCACCACGGGCACGACGCTCAGCAAGACGCAGCAGGGCGCCCTGATCGGCGCCGTTGCCGGCGGTGCGCTGGCTGCTGGCCGTGACAAGGACAAGAACAATCAGGGCAAGGACTTCGTGAAAGGCGCGGTTCTGGGCGCAGCGGCTGGCGCCGTTGTCGGGAACGTGCTGGAAGCGCAGGAAAAGCAGCTTCGTCAGGTCATGACCTCGCCGGGCGTGCAGATCATCAACCGCGGCGATCACCTGCAGGTCATCATGCCGTCGGGTCTGCTGTTCGCGTCCGACAGTTCGGCGGTTTCGGGTCAGGCGCAGAACGACCTTTACGGTCTGGCGCAAAGCCTCAACCAGTATCCGAACAGCCGTGTCGAAATCTATGGCCACACCGATTCGACCGCGTCCGAGGCGTATAACATGGACCTGTCGCAGCGTCGCGCGCAGTCGGTCGGCGGTATCCTGACCGCAGCCGGCGTCTCGCCCGCGCGTCTTGTCATGGTCGGCCGCGGCGAAAGCCAGCCGATCGCGTCGAACAATACCGATGCTGGCAAGGCACAGAACCGCCGCGTCGAAATCCTGATCCGCCCGACCAACTGATCGTTGTCGGATCGTCTCTGAAAGGGCCGGGCGTTGCGCCCGGCCCTTTTGCGTAACCGTGTCGGTTCGCCACATCAGCGCCAAGTCGCGGCATCGTCACGCATGCGAAAGGCCCGGCTGCCAATGACAGCCGGGCCCCATCTCCCTGTCCCTCGGGATGTCTCAGTGCAGGCGTTGCGCCACTTCGTCGATGGCTGCATCAAGCGCCGCCGCGCGATCCCCGGCAACACCCTGCTGACGCAGGATTTCACCGGCCGCGGCAACGGCGGTCTGCACCGCACTGTCGCGGACCGCGCGCACTGCGTCGCTTTCCGCCGACGCGATCTGATCCTCGGCCGCCTTCAGGCGACGCTCGATCGAATGCTCAAGGTCGGCTTTCGCCTTCTCGGCCTGTGCCAATGCTTCGCGCTTGGCATTGGCGACGATCTCGTCGGCCTGACCCTGCACTTCGCGCTGACGACGCTCGTAAGAGCTGTAGATCTCCTGCGCTTCTTCACGAAGGCGCTTCGCCTCCTCCAGATCGGCGCGGATGCCCTCCGCGCGTTTGTCGAGCAGCTTGCCGACAATCTGCGGAACCTTGAAGTAGACAAGGATGCCGATGAACACCAGAAACGCGATGGTGACGACGAAATCCGTGTTGCGCAGCGTGAAGAACGGACCCGTGGCGGCAAGCGCAGGGCTGGCCGTCAGCGACAGCAGAAAAGCGAGTTTCTTCATCACGCAGCCCCCTTCAGACGCGCATCAACCGCCGCGTCGATTGCGCCCTGATCGGCATTTCCGCCAAAGGCGCGGACAAGTTCGGCGGTGACGTCGCGGGCGACGCTGCGCGCGTCAGCGGTCGCGCTGTCACGTATCGCGCCGATCCGCTTTTCGGATTCCGACGTGCGCGCGGCGATTTCCGCATCGGCCTTCGCGATGGCGTTATCCAGATCCTTCTGGATATCGGCCTTCTGTGCCGCGACGATCTTATGAGCCTCGGCCCGCGCATCCGACAGCGCCTTGTCATAGGCGGCCTCGGCGTCCTTGGCTTTCTTCTTGTATTCCTCGGCCTGCATCAGATCGCCGGTAATGGCGCCCTGACGATCCGAAATCACCGCGTCGATCCGCGGCAAAGCAACCTTCGACAGCACCCAGTACAGCACTGCGAGCGTAACCAGCAGCCAGAAGATCTGGTTGCCGAAAGTCGTAATGTCGAGCTGGGGCATACCGACCGCCTGACCGGCGGCCTCTGCGTGGCCCGCAGCCTCGACCGCGTGTCCGGTCGCTGCTGGCGCATGCGCCGCCGCGTCCGCGCCGTGACCGGCGGCAGCCGCCGCAGCCTCTGCGTTCGCCGGGGCAGCGTGGGTATCGGTTTCGGCAGCCGTGGGGGCTGCTGCTTGCAACAGGCTGAACATGTCTTACCTCTGGCCGTTCAAGTTACAATCGGATGGGGGCGCCGCCCCCATCCAACCGCAAGGATGGCAGGGATCAGACTGCGAACAGCAGCAGCAGCGCAACCAGGAACGAGAAGATGCCCAGAGCTTCGGCGAAGGCCATGCCGATGAACAGCGTGGCGGTCTGCGAAGCGGCAGCCGACGGGTTGCGCAGCGCGCCCGAAAGATAGTTGCCGGCAACATTGCCCACACCGATGGCGGCGCCCGCCATACCGATGCAAGCGAGACCCGCGCCGAGATACTGACCCATAAGTTCCATTTTTCTTGCTCCTTGAGGCTATGGGATGGTTTGGTTTGTGGTGATTGACCTGTTGCCGCCCGTCAGTGCGACGGATGCAGCGCATCTTTCAGATAGACGCAGGTCAAAATGGTGAAGACATAGGCCTGGATGATCGCAACCAGCATTTCCAGCCCGTAAACCCCGACAATGCCCAGCACCGAAAGCGGTGTCACCACGATCCCGATGATCGGGCTGATGAGAAGCATTGCGCCGAAGGCCGCGAAAACCTTGATGACGGCGTGGCCGGCCATGACGTTGCCGGCAAGTCGGATCGAGTGGCTGACCGGGCGCACGAAATACGAGATCAGTTCGATCAGCGCCAGCACCGGACGCAGCGCAAGCGGTGCCGAGCTGACCCAGAACAGGCCGAGAAAATGCGCGCCGTTCTTGACGAAGCCAAGAATGGTGACGCCCAGAAACACCATCAGCGCCAGCACGCCGGTCACGGCAATCTGCGAGGTGGTCGAGAAGCTTTTGGGCAGCAGGCCGAGATAGTTCGAAAACACGATGAAGCAGAACAGCGTCATCACGAAGGGGAAATATTTCAGCCCTTCCTTGCCGCAGATATCCTCCAGCATCTTGTAGACCATGCCATAGGTCATCTCGGCGATGGACTGGACGCGGTTCGGGATAATTGCGCGCCCGCGCGTGCCGAAGACGAACAGCGCGATGATGGCAAGCGCGGTCAGGCCCAGCCACAGCGTCGCGTTCGTCGGCTCGTACCAGCGAATGCAGCCTTCGGTGATGTTCTGCGACGGCACGCAGGTGCCCGGCTCGATATGCCGGAACAGCGGCTTGACCACGAACTGGTCCATCGGGTGGAAGGCAAGGCCGGTTTCAGCTTCCGTCGCCACGTGTATCATCCCTCGTCTTCGGCAGGTCGCCCTGCATGTTCGCCGCAGCCCTGCGCTGCATTTCCTGGGCGGTTCCCAGCATCACCTTGATGCCGGCCGCCAGCCCCACAAGCAGGAACAGGACCAGAAAGATCGGCATGGTGCCGAATAACCAGTCCAGCCCGTAACCGATCCCGAACCCGATCCCGAGTCCCGATACCAGTTCGATCACCATGCGCCACGCGGTATCCGCATGACCAAAGGCAATCGACGCCTGAGAAGGCCCTTTCGGGGCATTCGCTTTTGCCAGCCTCTCTTCCAGCTGCCGCAGCCGTTCAGGATCAGGCGCGTCACGGTCGAGATCGGGCAAGCTTCACACCCCTGTTATCTTGGGGGCGGTGATAGGGGTCAGGCGGGTCCGAGTCAAGCAGAACGGAATTCGTCTTAACCCTTTGATTTTACTTATACGAACACACCGTTCTGACGAGGGCCGACTGGTTGCACCCGGTCGCGCCCTGCCCCATAATTCAACCGACAAGTTAAGCGTTAAGGCGTAAAATCCCCGATGTCCGATCACGACATGCATCTCGATCAGATCTTTTCCGCCCTCGCCGACCCGACAAGGCGGCGGATACTGGCGATGCTTCTGGAAGACGACATGGCCGTCAGCGATGTGGCCGCACCTTTCGATGTCAGCCTTGCCGCGGTCTCAAAACATCTGGTCGTCCTCGCCTCTGCCGGGATGATCCAGCAGGAGAAGCGCGGCCGCATCACCTGGTGCCGCCTGAACCCCGAGGGCTTGCGAAAGGCGTCCATCTGGATGCAGGGTTTCGGCCAGTTCGATCCGGTGGATCTGGACGATTTTGAAAAGTATCTCGCGCAGATGCTGGACGATGATGACGCGTCCAGCCGCGCGCTTTGATGAGGATGCAATGATATTGCGAACGCTGACGACCCTTTCCCTTTGCCTGTTCGCAGCCACCGCGAATGCGCAATCGGGCCCCATACCTGCTGACTGTCAGCCGGGTCCGCATCTGCGCTTCCCCGTGCCTGCAGCATTGATGCACGAGGCGCATACGCTGGCTTCGCTGCTCTCGCCCGCAAAAGCCCCTGACCCCGACAGCAATAACCCGGCACAGGCAATACGAGAGGTGTATCGCGACCAGCAGAACCTGGCACTGATGAAGTTGCAGCTTATGCCGCCCGAACAGCGCGATATCGTGCTTCTGTCTGCGCTCTACGATTACACCATGCCGCCAAACCCCTGGCCTGTTACCATGTTGGCGACTGAGGTGGACGATCGCTTTCTGGAACAATTCCTCGACAGCCTGAACAGGCGCGACCTGTCCGATCACTCCGGGACAATATTGGTCGCGCTCGTTGCATTTTCAGCTGACGCTGAAGGCAGCTCCAACGGGCCCGCGACCGTGGCCGAGCGGAAGCGCTATCTTGCCGGCGAACTCGCGACGAAGCCATCGCCCGGCTTCCTGAAGGCGATGGACGAATTCAATTATCGTCTCAGCACCGCGGCACCCATGCTGATGGTGAAGGCCGGCGAAATCGTTGCGGCAAATCCTGACCTTGCGAAGCAACGCGAGACCGTGGCGGGAACCGTGGAATCCGGCATCTATGCAGGATGGGCGCTGACTGAAATCATCCGCTGCGCCGGTGACTGGCAGGCGCGCGCCGATCAGGCGAACCCTTTCGCGGACATGCCGCCGAACCTGCGCGATCTTGCCCTGATACAGGTTTACAAATCCGAGGCTGCGAAAGGCGGCATCGCCCAATATATCCGCAGTCGCGCGGGTGCGATGGCCCCAGAACTGTATCAGGCGATGCAGCGCTGGAATCTGGTCGAACCGGCGGCGCAGCTGACGGCCGCGATGCAACTGCTAGGCCAGCCCTACCCCACGGACCAGACCGCGCGGATAGCGGCATGGGACGGATCGAACGGCGCCGCCGATCCTGTTTTCAACGAGGACATGCACCCGCTTGATCTGGAACCGCGATGGGATCGCGATTTTGCACAGCAGATTCAGGAACGGCTGAACCCGCAGCCTTGATGACGCCGCGTTGATATCTCAAGCTGGGTGGCCCTGCCGGTGAACAAAGCCGCGCCGCAGCACGTTCGGCTGCGACGCGGCGTTCAGGATAGCGACCGTCGTTATCAGACGATGCGATCAACCAGCATATGCTTGATTTCCGCGATGGCTTTCGCCGGGTTCAGCCCCTTCGGGCAGGTATTCGTGCAGTTCATGATCGTGTGGCAGCGATACAGCTTGAACGGATCTTCCAGATCGTCCAGCCGTTCCGGCGTCGCCTCGTCGCGGCTGTCGATGATCCAGCGATAGGCCGCCAGCAGCGTCGCCGGGCCAAGATATTTGTCGCCATTCCACCAATAGCTGGGGCACGATGTCGAACAGGATGCGCACATGATGCATTCGTAAAGCCCGTCCAGCTTCTTGCGGTCTTCGATCGACTGCTTCCATTCCTTTCCCGGCTCGGGCGAGTGGGTAATCAGGTAAGGCTTGATGCTGGCATGCTGCGCATAGAAATGCGTCAGGTCCGGGATCAGATCCTTGACCACCGCCATATGCGGCAGCGGATAGATGTTCACGTCGCCGTCGATCTCGTCCATGCCATAGATACAGGCAAGGTGGTTGCCGCCGTCGATATTCATCGCGCAGGACCCGCAGATGCCTTCACGGCAGGACCGCCGGAAGGACAGGGTCGGGTCGATTTCCGATTTGATCTTGATCAGCGCGTCCAGAACCATCGGCCCGCAACGGTCCATATCGACAAAATAGGTGTCCAGCCGCGGGTTTTCACCCGTATCCGGGTCCCAGCGATAAATCTTGAACTTGCGCAGATTGGTCGCGCCCTCCGGCTTGGGCCAGGTCTTGCCAACCCGTATCTTGCTGTTCTTGGGCAGGGAGAATTCGACCATTGTCAGGCTCCTTTCTTCTGGGTCTCGCGGACCTGGAAGGCGTCATATGACCGGTCGGGGGACCGGGGGCAGTTTATCTTTGCGCCGTTTGGCATATGCCGGGACGTGCGGCCCATCTTGGCATCAGCGGGGACGATAGCTGTCCCAGCCGGGTTGGCTGTACAGGGGCTGCGACGGCGGCTGACCCGAGCGGCGCTGAACGCATTGCGCGTAAACCTGCGCCGGGTCGCGGCCCATCACGTAATCGGACGTCACCGACAGCTCGACGCTGCCATAGGCGCGCCCGCCGCTGCCAACGCCTACCCCGACCGTGCCGCGCGGCGCGACCGCGTGATAGGCGTCATCCATGCAGATGCGTTCGGCCTGTTCGACCGGGATCGGCCCGCAGGCGGCAAGCGCCACCGGGCCGATCAACAGCGATGTGATCGCCGCAACGCGCATCAGGCGGTCGCCGCGACCTTGGCGATGCATTGCGTGGTGTCGGGCCGCTGCACGATCACCGCAACCGAGGACGCCGCCGAGGTGGAATCGTTCACGCCGCGCGCCGCAATATCCGACAGCTCAGCCATCGAGGCATTGTTGACCACGCAATCGCTGTAGGGCGCGACGTTGCGGCCCGGCAGGCGCTTGGCCATCTCGCGGTTGACGACCTCGCGCGCGACGGCGCGGGTCGAACTGTCCAGCGTGCTTGCCGGGGGCGGTGCCACGGCCGGCGGATTGACGACCGGTGCCGGTGCCGGGGTGGTGACGGGGGCCACGCAGCCGGCCAAAGCCAGCGACACGGCACCAAGCGAGAGGATCAGACGCATCAGTAAACCCTTTTCTTCGGTGCTATTTTGTTCAGATCAATACCACCTTCGTTTTCTTTCGTCAGCGGTTCAAGATGGACCGGGCGATATGCCAGCGTCACATTGTTGCCATCTACCCACGCAAGGCTGTGCTTGCGCCAGTCGGCGTCGTTGCGGTCGGGGTAATCCTCATGGGCGTGGGCACCCCGCGATTCCTTGCGCGCTTCGGCCGCGACGATGGTGGCCATGGCGTTCGGCATGAGGTTCGTCAGCTCCAGCGTTTCCATCAGGTCGGTATTCCAGATCAGACCATGATCGGTGACGTGAAGATCGTTCAGCTTGGCTGCGATATCCTTCATCTTTTCAACGCCTTCCGCCAGGGTCTTGTCAGTCCGGAAGACAGCCGCATCGGCCTGCATGGTGCGCTGCATCTCGCCCCGAAGCTGGGCCGTGGGCGTGCCGCCATCGGCATAGCGGATGCTGTCGAAACGCTCCAGAATCTTGTCGACGGCGGCCACATTGGTTGCCGGAACCGGGGCTGCGCGGTCAACGACCTCGCCCGCCTTGATCGCCGCCGCGCGCCCGAACACCACGAGGTCGATAAGCGAATTCGAGCCGAGGCGGTTCGCCCCGTGAACCGAGGCGCAACCTGCCTCACCCACGGCCATAAGGCCGGGGAAGACGTGATCGGGTTCGGCTTCGGTCGGGTCAAGAACTTCGCCCCAGTAATTCGTCGGGATGCCGCCCATGTTGTAATGCACGGTCGGCAATACCGGGATCGGTTCGCGGGTCACATCGACGCCCGCAAAGATCTTCGCCGATTCACTGATGCCGGGCAGACGCTCCGCCAGCGTTTCGGGCGGCAGGTGCATCAGGTTCAGGAAGATATGGTCCTTTTCCTCGCCCACGCCGCGGCCTTCACGGATCTCCATGGTCATGCAGCGGCTGACAACGTCGCGGGACGCAAGATCTTTGTAGGTCGGGGCATAGCGTTCCATGAACCGCTCGCCTTCCGAATTGGTCAGATAACCGCCCTCGCCCCGCGCGCCTTCGGTAATCAGGCAGCCGGACCCATAGATGCCGGTCGGGTGGAACTGCACGAATTCCATGTCCTGCAGCGGAAGACCCGCGCGCGCGACCATCCCGCCACCATCGCCGGTGCAGGTATGGGCGCTGGTGGCGCTGAAATAGGCGCGGCCATAACCGCCCGTGGCCAGCACGACCATCTTGGCGTTGAAGACATGCATGGTGCCGTCATCCAGCTTCCAGCAGACGACGCCGGTGCATTTGCCATCGGTGATGATCAGGTCGAGCGCGAAATATTCGATGAAAAATTCCGCGTTGTTCTTCAGGCTTTGGCCGTAAAGCGTGTGCAGAATCGCGTGGCCTGTCCGGTCGGCGGCGGCGCAGGTGCGCTGCACCGGCGGGCCTTCGCCGAATTCGGTCGTGTGGCCGCCGAAGGGGCGCTGATAGATCTTGCCCTCTTCGGTGCGGGAAAACGGCACGCCGTAATGTTCCAGTTCGTAAACCGCCTTGGGTGCCTCGCGGGCGAGGTATTCCATCGCATCCGTATCGCCCAGCCAGTCGGACCCCTTGACCGTGTCATACATATGCCACTGCCAGTTATCCGGGCCCATATTCGACAGGCTGGCGGCGATGCCTCCCTGCGCCGCCACGGTGTGCGAGCGCGTCGGGAAAACCTTGGTCACGCAGGCCGTGCGCAGGCCCTGTTCGGCCATGCCAAGCGTCGCGCGCAGTCCCGCCCCGCCGGCGCCGACCACGACCACGTCATAGTCATGCACCTGATAGGGGTATTTCTGGGCGATCGTTTCGTCCATCTGTTTTTCGTCATTGGTGTCGGACATGGGAACCTCAGATGGCCTGTGCGAAGGCAAGCTGGATGCGTGCCAGCGCGAAAAGCGTGAAGGCGATAACCGCCCAGCCGAAGATGCTGAAGCCGATGATCGCGACCTTGCGCGCGGTGTGTTCAAGATAGTCGTCGATCATGATGCGGCTGCCCTTGATGAAGTGCATCATCCCGAGCGTCATGAAAATGGCGACGACAATCGCCGGATAGGGGCGGGTGAAATACAGCAGAATATCTGCGCGCTCGGGCAATTGCAGCGCGGTGCCCATGACCATCAGGAAGGACGGGGTCAGCAGCGCCAGCGCGGCAGAGCTGACGGTCATCCACCAGTGATGTTCGGTCCCGGTATGGGACGCGCCCAGTCCGACGGCGGCCTTGCGGGGGGTGACGTAACGCATGGCTTCCCCTTAAATCCAATAGATGATGAGGCTGAGCAGGGTCAGAATGACCGATCCCGCGATGATCGCGATGCTGGTCATTCGCGCGGTTTCGATCTCCAGCCCTTCACCGGCGTCATAGAAGAAGTGACGGATACCGGCCAGGAAGTGATACCAAAGCGCCCAGCACGACCCCAGAAGGACCAGGAAGCCGAACCAGCTTCGCGTCAGCCAGTCCGCCCAGTCCCACAGACCGCCGCCCGCCGCTGCACCCAGCAGCCAGAAGGCCAGCAGCAGCAGCCCCGCCACCATGGCCTGACCCGCAGCGCGGTTCACGATCGAGGTGATGGCGGCCAGCGGAAGCTGGTAAACCTGCAAATGCGGTGAAAGCGGCCGGTTGCCCCGGTTCACATCAGCCATGTTATCCCCCTTCGGTCTTCATGCGGGCCCACGGCGACAGCTGGCGCGCGGGCTGGCTGGATTTTGCAAGATGTCATACGGCCTTTTTCGCGCCTGTCACCCGCACTTGTCCAGACCAATGCCGAATCCGGCGGATTTCCGCGTTTTGTGATCACGCAATTCGGGCGTGTGATCATGTGTCGCCCGCGCGCCTGCCCGCCGCCCCCGGATGCAGCAACGCTCATTGCGCGCCCAGCTTCATGTCGGGGTGATAATCCTCGGCGATCTCTTTCGTCACGGCCTGTCCGCAGCGCATGACGCCCTGCGCCGAATCGAACGCCATTGTCGGGCCGCCATGCAATTGCCAGCCTTTGGACAGCGCCGCGCTGACCTTGTGGCAGAAGGCCGACGTGTCGTCCTCGGTCAGGAAACGATAGATGGTCGCCATGATTGAAAAGCCCTTTCCTCAGGCACCGAACGGGTCGTAACCCAGCCAGGCATGGACCAATCCGACCACGCCGAAGACGACGATCGCACCGATCAGGGCCATCGCCTCTTTTCGGATCGGGACAGCATGGGCGGGCGGCTGCCAGTCGGGCGCGCTGCGATTGATGACAATGATCTCGACAATGGCCCAGGCCAGCAGCCCGCCGAACAGAACCAGCGATGGCAGATCGCCATTGACCAGCAGATGCGCCACTGCCCACAGCGACACGGCCAGCAGTTGCGGATGACGCAGGCGGCGGGTGATGCCGGTTTTGATCCCCGAGGCCGCGAACAGATAGAAGGCCGCCAGCACCAGCAGATTGTTGATGCCCTTCATCATCGGGGACGGCCCCCACCAGACGGCATCGACGGGTGCGATCCGGTAGCCCCAGATCATCAGCACGACCGACAGAACCAGCGCCGCCGCCACCATTCCCTTGCCTGGCTCTCCCAGTCTGGCGCGGGCGTCAGGCGCGATCCGTTTGAACAGATGGGCCGCCCACCAAAGGGCAAGACCGAGGATCAGGATAAGCATCTGGCGCCTCCGGGGCTGGATGAACTCGGCGACCGTTCTGGCATCATTCGGGCCGAGCGGCAACTGCGGCAGCGCAATCCGGCCCCGCCGCGTCAGCCTGCCAGCGTGGCGACACTGCTCCAGATCAGGCGCAGCGAGACGGCGAGCAGGGCCAGCGTAATCAGCTTGTAGAACAGCTTCTGCGGAATGATGCGCAACAGTTTCAGCCCCAGCCAGACGCCCAGAACCGCCGGCACGATCAGCACGGCCGAGATGCGCAGGTTATCGACGCTCAACTGGCCAAGCGCCGCATAGGGAATCAGCTTCACGGCATTCACGATTGCAAAGAAGACCGTGGTGGTCCCGGCATAGGCGGTGCTGCTCAGTTGCAGGGGCTGCGCATAAACCTGATAGGGCGGCGCGCCCGAATGGCTGACGAAACTGGTATAGCCCGAGATCATGCCCCAGAAGCTGCCTGCGCCGAAGCGCGGCGCGCGCGCGGTCCCGCCGCCACGGCGGATCAGCGCATTCAGCGCGAAGGCCAGACCGATCAGCCCCACGATCAGCATCACGATGGCATCGCTGACGATATGCGCTGTCGCCCATCCAAGCCCGATCCCGGCAAGCGCGCCGGGCACCATCGTCGCCAGCACCCGGCGGTCAAAGCTGCGCCGGAACGCGATCAGCCCGCCGATATCAGACACGACATAGATGGGCAGCATGATCCCTGCCGCGACGACGGGTGACATGCTCAGCGCCATGATCGGCACGGCGGTCGCGCCGATCATGCTCAGACCGCCTTTCGACATTCCCACCGCGAGTGCCGCGAGAATCGCCAGCAGCCACGATGTTTGCGATAACTCCATGCTTCCCTCCCCCGGCAGGGCGAATCGCGCCTTGAAAGCCTGTTGTCGAGCGTCTAACCCATGCCACGACCATTAGACCATTTCCCGGAGGAAACCATGGCTCGTCCCAAGATCGCTCTTATCGGCGCCGGCCAGATCGGCGGCACGCTGGCTCATCTCGCCGCGATGAAGGAACTGGGGGATGTCGTCCTGTTCGACATCGCCGAAGGCACGCCGCAGGGCAAGGCGCTGGATATTGCCGAATCCGGCCCGGCCGAGGGCTTTGACGCCACCCTTAAGGGGACCAACGACTATGCCGATATCGCCGGTGCCGATGTCTGCATCGTCACCGCGGGCGTTCCGCGGAAGCCGGGCATGTCGCGCGACGACCTGCTGGGCATCAACCTGAAAGTCATGAAATCGGTTGGCGAAGGCATCAAGGCCCATGCGCCCAACGCCTTCGTGATCTGCATCACCAACCCGCTCGACGCGATGGTCTGGGCACTTCAGCAATTCTCGGGCCTTCCGGCCGAGAAGGTCGTCGGCATGGCGGGCGTGCTCGACTCGGCCCGTTTCCGCCACTTCCTGTCGTTGGAATTCGGCGTTTCGATGCGCGATGTCAGCGCCTTCGTGCTGGGTGGCCACGGCGACACGATGGTGCCGCTGGCCCGCTATTCGACCGTCGCGGGCATTCCGCTGCCGGATCTGGTCAAGATGGGCTGGACCACGCAGGACAAGCTTGACGCGATCGTGCAGCGCACCCGCGATGGCGGCGCCGAAATCGTGGGCCTGCTGAAAACCGGCTCTGCCTTCTATGCCCCCGCCACCTCGGCGATCGAGATGGCAGAGGCTTACCTCAAGGATCAGAAGCGCGTCCTGCCATGCGCGGCCTTTGTTGACGGCGCTTATGGCCTCAAGGGTCTTTACGTCGGCGTGCCGACGGTGATCGGCGCGGGCGGGATCGAAAAGGTCATCGACATCAAGCTGGACAAGGACGAGCAGGCGATGTTCGACAAATCGGTTGACGCCGTGAAGGGCCTGGTCGAGGCCTGCAAGCAGATCGACCCGTCGCTGAAGTGATCCGATAGACGATCCGATCCGGCGCGCCGGATCACCGAAACGGGCGGCGGGGCAACCTGCCGCCCTTTTTTCGTTCCGCTCCGGGCCATATTCGGCGCCGGGACAGCCTGCCGGGCACGTTTGTGATCACATGAAAATTTCCCGTGATCACAATATGCGCTTTTTTCGCCGCCATACCCCTTTCGCGGCGAAAAAGGTTCATACCCGCTTTCGAATGTGCCAGAAAGCCCGCCAAACCGTATCAAAAAGAGGTTTGCCATGAACATCCACGAATATCAGGCCAAGTCGCTCTTGCGCGATTATGGCGTTCCGGTCAGCGACGGTCGCGTCGTGACCCGTGCCGAAGATGCGAAAAGCGCTGCGGGCGAACTCGACGGCCCGCTCTGGGTGGTGAAGGCCCAGATCCATGCCGGCGGTCGCGGCAAGGGCAAGTTCAAGGAAGCCGAAGCCGGCGAAAAGGGCGGCGTCCGGCTGGCCAAGTCGACCTCGGAAGCCGAAGAGATGACGCGCCAGATGCTGGGCCGCACGCTGGTCACGCATCAGACGGGCGAGGCCGGCAAGCAGGTCAACCGCATCTATATCGAAGACGGCTCGGACATCGAAACCGAACTGTATCTGGCCCTGCTGGTCGATCGCGGCACTTCGCGCGTCAGCTTCGTCGCCTCGACCGAAGGCGGCATGGATATCGAAGAAGTCGCGGCCTCGACCCCGGAAAAGATCGTCTCGTTCAGCGTCGATCCGGCATCGGGCCTGTCCGATTTCCACGGCCGCCGCGTGGCCTTCGCCCTTGGGCTGAAGGGCGCGCAGGTCAAGCAATGCGTCAAGCTGGTCAAGGATCTCTATCGCCTGTTCATCGACAAGGACATGGAGATGCTGGAGATCAACCCGCTGATCGTGACCACCGATGGCAACCTGAAGGCGCTCGACGCCAAGATGGGCTTCGACAACAACGCGCTTTACCGCCACGGCGACATCTTCGCCCTGCGCGACGAGACAGAGGAAGACCCCAAGGAACTCGCCGCGTCGAAATACGACCTGAACTATATCGCGCTCGATGGTGAAATCGGCTGCATGGTCAACGGCGCGGGTCTGGCCATGGCCACCATGGACATCATCAAGCTGTATGGCGCGGAACCCGCCAACTTCCTTGACGTCGGCGGCGGTGCCACCAAGGACAAGGTGACCGAAGCGTTCAAGATCATCACCTCGGACGAAAACGTCAAAGGCATCCTCGTGAACATCTTCGGCGGCATCATGCGCTGCGACATCATCGCGGAAGGCATCGTCGCCGCCGTGAAAGAGGTCGGCCTGAAAGTTCCGCTGGTCGTGCGTCTGGAAGGCACCAACGTCGAAGAAGGCAAGCGGATCATCAACGAATCCGGTCTGGACGTGATCGCCGCCGACGACCTGAAAGACGGCGCCGAGAAGATCGTGAAGGCGGTGAAGGGCTAGGCAATGACAGAGGCCAATCATCTAAACCTCGATAGAAAGCGCCTGTTGGCGACGTCGTATGAACATGCGAGGCGCGCCGCGCGCGAACTCGATAGCTTGGTTAATGATGAGTGGCCCGCAGACGGAACGACTGAAATCGAGGCACGGGTTATCGCTCTCGATGGAAAGCTTGTGGAGACGGCCGTCTATGTCCGGAGGTATCTGGATTTAAATGACGCTGGCAAGCCAGCAACTTCATCAACAAGCACCAACCGAGACAGTCCTCACGTCGTCAGCTTTTCCGAAACCACGCCCGAGTTTGATCTGCGCTTGGTCGCGAACAAGATCATACATCACAAACTCATGCATGCCGAATCCCCCGACAGCGTGAAGATCACCACCATCACAAGCGAATGCGACAACGGATACTTTACGAAGTTCGACATCGTCGACTTTTGTAACGCTGTCGCAACCGCGCTTGGAAATGGGCAGAAATCCTAGAGGAACCACATGGCCATTCTCGTAGACAAGAACACCAAAGTCATCACCCAGGGCATCACCGGATCCCAGGGGACGTTTCACACCGAACAGGCGATTGCTTACGGCACGCAGGTCGTCGGCGGCGTGACGCCGGGCAAGGGCGGCACCGATCATCTGGGCCTGCCGGTCTTCAATTCGGTCCACGAGGCCGTGGCGAAAACCGGTGCGAACGCGACCGCGATCTATGTGCCCCCGCCCTTCGCGGCGGATTCCATTCTGGAAGCGATTGACGCCGAAGTGCCGCTGATCGTGGCGATCACCGAGGGCATCCCGGTTCTGGACATGATGAAGGTCAAGCGCGCGCTGGAAGGCTCGAACTCGATCCTGATCGGGCCGAACTGCCCCGGCATCATGACGCCCGACGAATGCAAGATCGGCATCATGCCGGGCAGCATCTTCCGTCGCGGCTCGGTCGGCGTCGTCAGCCGTTCCGGCACCCTGACCTATGAAGCGGTGAAGCAGACCTCTGACGTGGGTCTGGGCCAGTCCTCGGCCGTGGGCATCGGCGGCGACCCGATCAAGGGGATGGAACATATCGACGTGCTGCGCATGTTCCTTGATGACCCGGAAACCGAATCCATCATCATGATCGGTGAAATCGGCGGTTCCGCCGAAGAAGAAGCCGCCGAATTCCTGGCCGAACAGAAGAAGAAGGGCAAATGGAAGCCCACCGCCGGCTTCATCGCCGGGCGCACGGCGCCTCCGGGCCGGCGCATGGGCCATGCGGGCGCCATCGTGTCGGGCGGCAAGGGCGACGCGGAGAGTAAGATCGAGGCCATGAAGAAGGCCGGGATCGTCGTCGCCGACAGCCCCGCCCAGCTTGGCGAAGCCGTTCTGAAGGCCATCAAGGGCTGATGATTTGACATGCCGCATCCCCGTCCTAACTATGGGGGTGCGGAAAATTTGTGCAGCAGGTTGAGATGACCGAAGCCAGCCACGCCTGTCCCGACCCCTCCCCCGCCCGCGCGGGCAAATGGCTTGCGCCCTCGGCACTGATCGCAACCCTGTGCCTGACCGCCTGCGGGCCGCGCAACACCGATGAGATCCTGCGCGGCGGCGTGCCCGCCATGACCAACCTGCCCCGCGCGACCAGCCTGCCGCCCGCCGCCGTGCGCACGGTCTCGCGCCGGGAATTCGGCTGGCGGGTTATTTATCACCCCGCCTCGGCCCCCGCGAATGCCGATCAGCAGGCCGCCGTTGCGCTGTGCCGCCTTGAAAGCCGCCGGGTCGAGCGGATCGAACATGCCATTCAGGCCGCGCCGCTGGACGATCCCGGCGCGCGCATGATCGACATTTTCTGCGCATGAGTGAACCAGTGGCCAGTGTAATCCCCCCTCCTCCACATCGCGGCCCGATGGGCGCCGCAGTCCGGGCCTGCTTTCAGAAATACGCCCGGTTTTCGGGGCGCGCGCCGCGCAGCGAGTTCTGGTATTTCATCCTGTTCCTGATCGCCGGCCAGATCCTGCTGATTATCCTGAATTCGACCCTGTTCGGCCCGGTTGTCGAAACGACGCCCGACGGCGGGCAAAGCAGGCTTTACACCAGCGGCTGGTTTGGAACGATTTTCATGCTGGCGACGTTTCTGCCGCTTCTGGCGGTCGGCTGGCGCAGGATGCATGACCTGAACCTGCGCGGCTGGTGGTTCATTGCGCCGTTGATCCTGCAATTCGTGCTGCTTTGGGGGACGGCAATCTATTACTTCGGCCTGCAGGGCCTGATGGACGCCTTCCGCCAATACGGTGCCGTCACGTTCAGCTTTTCGGGCCCCGGTATCGGCAAGATCATCCTTCTGGTCCTCGCGGCCCATGTCGCGCTGATCATCGCACTCGCATGGCGCGGCACCAAAGGCCCGAACCGCTTCGGCCCCGACCCGCTTGGGGGGCAGGCATGACTTTCGCATCGGCCATACGTCGCGGCATCACAGGCTCGCTGGACTGGAAGGGCCGGTCCTCGCGTGCCGAATACCTGCCGTTCATCTGTGCAGCCGCCCTGCTGCTGGCCGCCATCGTCGCGGTGCTGTGGCAGGCGCGCGACACGGTGCCATTCGGATGGGCCGTCCTGCTGGTTCTGGCGCTGTTCTATCTGCCGGTCACGGCGGCAGGGGCGCGCCGGCTGAACGATGTGGGCGAGCGGCCCGGCCTGATGCTTGTGCCGCTGATGCCTGTGGCGGGCTTGGGCATCGTGCTGCTGGTCCTGTGCCTGCTCAAGACCCCTGCAACGGTCATGGCCATGCTGCTGACTTTGTGGTTCATGCCCGGCCTGTCCGTGACCGTTGCATTGCTGGTCCTTGGCACCGCCCTGATCGCGACGCTGATCGCTTTTTCGCATGTCACGGGCCTGCTTCTGCTGCCCAGTCAGCCGCCCTTGGACAACCAGAAGGGCCTGGCATGACCTGTAACCCCCATATCCGTCTTGGCCGCACCGGGACCGTCCCGTTCAGGCCGATGGAAGACCCCTCTCAACCTGGCCCCAACCCTTACGGACCCAACCCTTCCGAGGTTCAAAAATGACCGAGCAACCCAAAAACGTCGAATTCCACGATTCGTCCTTCCTGCAAGGGCATAACGCAACCTATGTCGAACAGCTTTACGGCCAGTGGGCGCGCGATCCAAAGGCCGTGGACGAGGCATGGGACCGCTATTTCGCTGCCCTGGGCGACGACGCCGCCGATGCCAAGGCCGAGGCCGCGGGTCCAAGCTGGAAACGCGCCGACTGGCCGCCCGCGCCGGAAGGCGAAAACATTGCCGCGCTGACCGGCGAATGGCCAATGGCGTCGAAGGCCGAGGCAAACGCGGCGATGGAAAAGATCGCCGCCAAGGCGACCGAGAAGGGCAAGGAAATCTCGCCCGATGCGATGCGTCAGGCGGTGCTCGATTCGATCCGCGCGCTGATGCTGATCCGCGCCTACCGTATCCGCGGCCACCTGCATGCGCAGCTTGACCCGCTGGGGCTGCGCGAGGTTCCCGATCATGGCGAGTTGCTGCCCCAGACCTATGGGTTCAACGCGGGCGATCTCGACCGGCCGATCTTCATCGACAACGTGCTTGGGCTGGAAGTCGCCACCATCCGCCAGATCACCGAACTGATGAAGCGCACCTATTGCGGCACCTTCGCGCTGCAATACATGCATATCTCGAACCCTGAAGAAGCCGCCTGGCTGAAGGAACGTATCGAGGGTTACGGCAAGGAAATCCAGTTCACCCAGAATGGCCGCCGCGCCATCCTGAACAAGCTGGTCGAGGCCGAGGGCTTCGAAAAGTTCCTGCATGTCAAATATATGGGCACCAAGCGGTTCGGCCTTGATGGCGGCGAAGCGCTGATCCCGGCAATGGAGCAGATCATCAAGCGCGGCGGTGCGCTTGGCGTGAAGGAAATCGTCATCGGCATGCCGCATCGTGGCCGCCTGTCGGTCCTGGCCAATGTCCTGAACAAGCCCTACCGCGCGATCTTCCACGAATTCCAGGGCGGCAGCTTCAAGCCCGAGGACGTGGACGGTTCAGGCGACGTGAAATATCACCTCGGCGCATCGTCGGACCGTGAGTTCGACGAGAATGTCGTCCACCTGTCGCTGACCGCGAACCCCTCTCATCTTGAGGCCGTGAACCCGGTCGTGCTGGGCAAGGCGCGCGCCAAGGGCGACCAGTTGCAGGACATGCCGGACCGCACCAAGGTTCTGCCGGTGCTGCTGCATGGCGACGCGGCCTTCGCCGGTCAGGGCATCGTCGCGGAATGTCTGCAGCTTTCGGGCATTCGCGGCCACCGCACGGGCGGGACGATCCATATTGTCGTGAACAACCAGATCGGCTTTACCACGGCGCCGCATTTCAGCCGCACCTCGCCCTATCCGACCGACATCGCGCTGATGGTCGAGGCGCCGATCTTCCACGTCAATGGCGACGACCCCGAAGCCGTGGTCCACGCCGCCAAGGTCGCGACCGAATTCCGCCAGAAGTTCCACAAGGACGTGGTTCTCGACATCTTCTGCTATCGCCGCTTCGGCCATAACGAAGGCGACGAGCCGATGTTCACGAACCCGCTCATGTATAAAGAGATCAAGGGCCATAAGACGACCCTTCAGCTTTATACCGACCGGCTGGTCGCCGACGGGCTGATCCCCGAAGGCGAGATCGAGGATATGAAGGCCGCGTTCCAGGCGCATCTGAACGAAGAATTCGAGATCGGCAAGAACTTCAAGCCGAACAAGGCCGACTGGCTGGACGGGAAGTGGACCGGGCTTCAGAAGGAAGGTGCCGAATACACGCCCGGCGATACCGGCATTCCGGTCGATGACATGGCCCAGATCGGCCGCGCGCTGACCACGCCGCCTGCCGATTTCAGCCTGCACAAGACCGTCGGCCGCCTTATCGACGCCAAGAAAGAGATGTTCGAATCCGGCAAGGGCTTTGACTGGTCCACGGGCGAGGCGCTTGCCTTCGGCTCGCTGCTGCTGGAAGGCCACCCGGTGCGCCTGACCGGCCAGGATTCCACGCGCGGCACATTCAGCCACCGCCATTCGGCCTTCATCGACCAGATGACCGAACAGCGCTATTACCCGCTGAACAATATCCGCGAGGATCAGGCCCGCTACGAGGTGCATGATTCCATGCTCTCGGAATATGCGGTTCTGGGCTTCGAATACGGCTATTCGCTGGCTGAACCGAACGCGCTGACCATGTGGGAAGCGCAGTTCGGCGACTTTGCCAATGGCGCGCAGATCATGTTCGACCAGTTCATCTCCTCGGGCGAGAAGAAATGGCTGCGCATGTCGGGTCTGGTGATGCTGCTGCCGCATGGCTACGAAGGTCAGGGCCCCGAACACTCCTCTGCCCGTCTGGAACGTTTCCTGCAGATGTCGGCCGAGGATAACTGGATCGTCGCGAATGTGACGACGCCGGCGAACTATTTCCACCTGCTGCGCCGCCAGCTTCATCGCAGCTTCCGCAAGCCGCTGGTCATCATGACGCCGAAATCGCTTCTGCGTCACCCGATGGCGGTTTCGACCGCGGAAGAATTCCAGACCGGATCGACCTTCCACCGCGTGCTGCATGACGATGCCGAACGCGGCAACTCGCCGACCGAACTGGTCGCGGACGACAAGATCCGCCGTGTCGTTCTGTGCTCGGGCAAGGTCTATTACGATCTGCTCAAGGAACGCGACGAACGCGGTATCACCGACGTCTATCTGATGCGCCTCGAACAGTTCTATCCCTTCCCGCAGCAATCGCTTCTGAAGGAACTGGGCCGCTTCCCGAATGCCGAACTGATCTGGTGTCAGGAAGAACCCAAGAATCAGGGCGCCTGGAACTTTGTCGAGCCGAACCTCGAATGGGTTCTCGACAAGCTGGAACACAAGGCCGGACGCGCGCGTTATGCGGGTCGGGCGGCAGCGGCCTCTGTGGCGACGGGGCTTGCCTCGCGCCACAAGGCGGAACAGCAGGCGCTCGTTGACGACGCGCTGACCATTCAGGGGTAAGACAATGACCACCGAAGTCCGCGTGCCCGCACTGGGCGAATCCGTGACCGAAGCCACTGTCGCCACCTGGTTCAAGAAACCGGGTGACGCGGTCGCGGTCGATGAAATGCTGTGCGAGCTGGAAACCGACAAGGTGACGGTCGAAGTTCCGGCCCCGGCTGCAGGCGTGCTGGCCGAAATCGTCGCCGCCGAGGGCGAGACGGTTGCCCCGAACGCGCTGCTCGCGCAGATCGACGAAAGCGGCAAGGGCGCGTCCCCCGCGCCCGCCGCAGACAAGAAGAAGCCGGCAGATGCGCCGGCCGAACAGGACCAGCCGGCGGCTTCGGCACCGGCCCCGAAAGCTCAGGAAGGACAGCAGAAGATGAGCGGTAAAGCAGTTGATGTGATGGTGCCCACCCTGGGCGAGTCGGTGACAGAAGCCACCGTCGCGACCTGGTTCAAGAAGGTCGGCGACAGCGTCGCGGCCGACGAAATGCTGTGCGAATTGGAAACCGACAAGGTCTCGGTCGAGGTGCCCTCGCCCGCCGCCGGCGTCCTGGCCGAGATCCTGGCCGAGGAAGGTGCAACCGTCGATGCGAAGGCCCGCCTTGCCGTGATTACCGAAGGCGCCGCCGGTGCCCCGGCCGGTGACAAGCAAAGCGCAACCGAGGCAGAGCGCGCGGACAGCGCCGCCGCCGCCCGCGACCGGGCGGACGCCAAGGGCCTGTCCCCCGACGCCGATAATGATGGCGTGACCGCGGAAGACGTGGATTCTCCCGGTGCCGGCCCCGAAGATGTGAAGCCGCGCGGCGATGTCGAAGATGCGCCCTCGGCCAAGAAGGCAATGGCTGAAAAGGGCATCAGCCGCGACGCGGTTCAGGCATCGGGCAAGGATGGCCGTGTGATGAAGGAAGATGTGGCCAAGGCCGCGTCTGCCCCGAAAGCGGCCAGCGCGCCGTCAAAGCCTGCCGCGCCGCGCAGCGCCGCACAGGCCGACCGCGAAGAGCGCGTCAAGATGACCCGCCTGCGCCAGACCATCGCCCGCCGTCTGAAGGACGCGCAGAACACCGCCGCCATGCTGACCACCTATAACGAGGCGGACATGAAGGGCATCATGGATCTGCGCAACGAATACAAGGACGCCTTCGAGAAGAAGCACGGCGTCAAGCTGGGCTTCATGTCCTTCTTCGTCAAAGCCTGCTGCCACGCCCTTCAGGAAGTGCCCGAGGTCAATGCAGAGATCGACGGCACCGATGTCGTCTATAAGAACTACGTCAATATGGGCGTGGCCGTCGGCACCCCGAACGGTCTGGTCGTCCCGGTCGTGCGCGACGCCGACGACAAGAGCTTCGCCGAGATCGAGAAAGAGATCGGCGAGCTTGGCAAGAAAGGCCGCGACGGCAAGCTGACCATGGACGAGATGCAGGGCGGCACCTTCACCATATCGAACGGCGGCGTCTATGGCTCGCTCATGTCCTCGCCAATCCTGAACCCGCCGCAATCGGGCATTCTGGGCATGCACAAGATCCAGGACCGCCCGGTCGTCGTCGGCGGCGAAATCGTCATCCGCCCGATGATGTATCTGGCGCTAAGCTATGACCACCGCATCGTCGACGGCAAAGGCGCGGTGACGTTCCTCGTGCGCGTGAAAGAGGCGCTGGAAGATCCGCGCCGGCTGCTGATGGATATTTGAGGTGACCGACGAATGTCCGCCGCAAGTTGGCGACGCTTCTAAGTGGGGAAGCACCGAAGACATAATTCGGAAGTTCACTGCCCATACTCGGTATATAAAGTCGCTGGAACGGCGGCTTTATATAGTTGAAGAATATCTTAAAAGCAGGCCTACAGTCGAATGGCGCAATTTCGAAAAATGGGCGGAAAAGGCCGACGAGAAGCTGGATGCAATTGAGAGGCGGCAAAACGAAAAATTTGAGAAGCTGATGTCGGAGTCGGATGATGTTGGTCAGACTGATTAGGCGAGCCTCACTCGGCGTTGAACTAAGTGTTTGAAAGTAAATAAACCACTCCGCCGAAACTTCATTGCATATAGCGGCCCACCGCCACCACGGTGGGAGTTGCCCGCTGATCCATTGGCGCCCGCCTTGCCTGCCCAACCTTACGCGCTTAGCCTTTCCCCGAACCCATTCGTGGAAAGGACACATGATCGATCCCACCTTGTTCTCTGCCCTGAAACGACTAGAGGAAAGCCTGTGGGCCACAGAGACCCGCTTTAACAACGCGTTGATGGAGCGACTCTTTTCGCTCGATTTCATTGAATTCGGACGGTCGGGTCGCCGTTACGCCCGCGCCGAGATGCTCTGTGACGAAAGGCAGAGGCAGGCATTCGATGCGACCCTGCACGATTTTTCGGTGCGGTCTATGTCGAAGGATATCGCGCTGTCTCTCTACATATCCGAAGTCCGCTATCCTTCCGGCACCGAATGGGCGAATCGCAGTTCTATCTGGGACCAGTCTAAAGGGCAGTGGCAATTGCGTTTTCATCAAGGCACCCCCACTGCGCCGCCGCCGGACCGGGGCTGACACCTTCTGCAGGCTTTTCAGCCCGGCGGCACCGCCGGGCAGCCCCCGCCCGCCCCTACGGCGGGGCTATCGCCCCCACCTCGGTCGGGCGCTGCCCTCTGCTTTGCGAACCTGTTAGCCCTTGGAACCCCGCGGCTCTCACAGATCCTCTGCCAGCCGTTTCGCATCCCCCATCTGATACAGCTTCACCTCGCGCCAGGCGTTCAGCGTCGGTTTGATCGCGAACACGACAGAGCCGAGGATGAACATCCACGTCGTCAGCGTCCCGGTGGACGGCCAGAATGCCATGATGGACCCAAGCAGAAAGAAAATCGCCGCAACGAAATTCGCAATCGTATAAGCCACCTCGACTTTCGCTTTAAGGACCCTGGCTTCCTCGGAACGGGCGTTCAGGTCGGGTCGAAAGGCTTGATCCCAGAATTTCATGCGTGCTCTCCTTCGGTTCAAACGTGAGTTGATCGAGGGCGAACGCGGCATCGACCGCCTGCGTTCCGACGTGCGATCTTCCGGTGATGCCCCGTCATGCCCGCTTATAACCGCGCCAAATGGATGGTTTTGACTGCTTCAGTTCTGCGCCGCACATCACCGCCTTGCACCCCCTGCCCGCCGCGTCTAGCCTCCTCCCGAACCCATTCGCGGGAAGCGCAGATGACCGATCCGGCAGATGACGAAAGCCTCGAAGATATCAAGGCCGAGGGGCGCGCCAGTCTCGACCTGTTGCGCGACAGGCCGGGCCAGATCATCGGCCCCTGGGTCATCCGCGTCATCATCGTCGCTGCCGTGATCTGGCTTGCCACATGGTTCTTCGCCCTGCCGCCGCGCCTCTGGTGGTTGCTTCCGCTTTACGCGGTCGTCTCGCTTGCGATGTCCTTCGGATTGGCCGCGCTTAAGAACCGGCAGGTGGACCGCATCGCGCGAATTTACGACGAAGACGACGCCCGTGGCTGATCGGTTTGACCCGATCCGGTATCTGCCCGGCACCGCAGCCGGCCCGCGCAATCGTATCAACGGGATATATACAGGTAATATACGGATTATGGATGCGGTATTTCACCTCGTTTTTAAAGGTGTCACAGAATGATTGCACCCCGTCACTGGATCGGCGTCGTCAGCCGCGAACATGTCATGATCGGCGTCGAGGGCGGCTTCGCCATGCTCAATCACGGTAAGCTCGCCCCCGTGAAACGACTTGGCGCGGGTGACACGCTGATTTTCTATTCACCCAAGACCTCATATCCCGACGGCCAGCCCCTGAAGGCGTTCACCGCCATCGGCACAGTCACCGACAAGCCCCCCTACGAGGCCGAGATGCGCTTCGGCGGCACCGGATTCCGCCGCGATATCGACTGGTTGCAGGCAACCGAAACGCCCGTTGCCTCGTTGTCAGAAGGGCTTGAATTTACCAAGGGAAACTGGGGTATGCTCGCCCGCAGAGGATGTTTCGAAATTTCGGAAGCGGATGCCCAACTGATCCGCGCCGCCATGACAAAGGACTGACCAGATGCAGATGCTCGTTCATTACACGATCGCCGATTACCCGAAATTCAAGGCGGCCTTCGACGGCGATGCCGAGGATCGCAGCAACAATTCGATGGCGCTTCTGCAGCTTTGGCGGGAAAGCAATACCAGCGCATGGGCGCTGTTCCAGATCGCCGATGCCAAGAAGGCGCGCGAATATCTGGACGGCGCGGCCGGCGTCTTCAACTCTCAGGCCGGCGTGTCATCGTCCGAAGCGCATATGCTGGAGACAGCCTGACTGGCACCCGCTGGCGGCCACTGACATGGGCGGGCGGACAGACCGCCTGCCCGCACGACCCAGACTATTGCGCCGCAACGAATGACAGGGAAAATCATGACACCTGAACTTACGGCGCTGACGCTGGCGGGCCTGCTGCAAGGGGTGCAGTTCGCGCTCTATGCGGTGCAGGGGAATATCGAACACGGCCCGAAGGTCACAATGGGGACGCGCGATACTCTGCCGCCGGTCGGCGTGCGGACCGGTCGTCTTCAACGCGCCCTGAACAATCATTTCGAGGGGCTGATCCTGTTCACGCTGGCGGTCATGGTCGTCACGGTCGGCGGCGAAAGCACCGCCTTCACCGCAGCCTGCGCGTGGGTCTATCTGCTGATGCGCCTGCTTTATGTCCCTGCCTATGTCTTCGGCTGGGTGCCATGGCGGTCCTGTATCTGGATCATCGGCTTCGCGGCGACCATGTCGATGATGTTGGCCACCCTTTTCTGATCTGCGTGCCGGAGGCTGAAAGACCATGACACCAGAACTGACCGTGCTTGCGCTCGCGGCACTTTTGCAGGCATTTCAGATCGGTCTCGCTGCTATTGTGATGAACGGCGATGTCGGCGCGCGCTGGAATGCGGGTCCACGCGACACGCAGCCAGAGTTCTCGCCACTGACCGGGCGGCTGCGGCGAGCCGTCAACAACCACTTTGAATCGCTGGCCTTTCTGACCATTGCCGTCGTCGTTGTCAGCCTGTCCGATCAGAACAGCGCCTTCACTGCGGCGGCGGCTTGGGTGCATTTGCTGGCGCGTGTCCTGTACATTCCTGCCTACGCCTTCGGTTGGACGCCGTGGCGATCCGTCATCTGGGGCGTGGGCTTTATGGCTGCCATGGCCATGATCCTCGCGGCCTTGATTTAAGTGGCGATTATGCGCCTGCGCCCTGCGTTTTCCGGGTGAATCCGCCGCGCGGCTTGTGTATGCACATGCGTGATCCCGCCGCCCTGCGACGGCACTGGAACTGTGAAGGAGACTCTGATGTCCAGCTATGACCTCATCGTGATCGGCGCCGGCCCCGGCGGCTATGTCTGCGCCATCCGCGCCGCCCAGCTGGGCATGAAGGTCGCCGTGGTCGAAGGCCGCGCAACGCTTGGCGGCACCTGCCTGAACGTGGGCTGCATCCCGTCGAAGGCGCTGCTGCATGCCTCGCATATGTATCACGAGGCTGGGCATAATTTTGAAAAGATGGGTCTGATGGGCGAGGTGCCCGAAATCGACTGGACCGTCACCCAAGGCTACAAGGCCGAAACGGTCGAGACGAATACCAAGGGTATCGAGTTCCTGTTCAAGAAGAACAAGATCGACTGGATCAAGGGCTGGGGCGTGATCGAGGCACCCGGCAAGGTCAAGGTCGGCGACGAGACCTATGAGACGAAAAATATCGTGATCGCGACCGGGTCCGAACCCAGCCCGCTGAAGGGCGTCGAGGTCGATAACGACAGCGGCGTGATCGTCGATTCAACCGGCGTGCTGGTTCTGGCGAAGATCCCGGAAACCATGGTCGTGATCGGCGCGGGCGTTATCGGGCTTGAGCTGGGTTCGGTCTATGCGCGTCTTGGGACCAAGGTGACGGTGATCGAATATCTGGACGCGATCACCCCCGGCATGGATGCCGAAATTCAGAAGCAGTTCCAGAAGACCCTGCAGAAGCAGGGCATCGACTTTGTGCTGGGCGCGGCCGTTCAGTCCGCCAGCGCAAAGAACGGCAAGGCGACCGTCACCTATAAGCTGCGCAAGGACGACAGCGAAAAGTCCATCGAGGCGGATGTCGTATTGCTGGCAACCGGGCGTCGGCCGTTCGTTGAAGGACTGGGGCTGGATAAGGTCGGCGTCGAAATGACCGATCGCGGTCAGGTCAAGATCGACGATCACTGGGCCACCAACGTAAAGGGCATCTATGCCATCGGCGACGCGGTCCCCGGCCCGATGCTGGCCCACAAGGCCGAGGATGAGGGCATGGCCGCGGCCGAGGTGATTGCCGGTAAGGCCGGTCATGTGAATTACGACGTGATCCCCGGCGTCATCTATACAACGCCCGAAGTCGCCTCGGTCGGTCTGACCGAAGCTGCGGCGAAGGAAACCGGACGCAAGGTCAAGGTCGGCAAATTCCCCTTCATGGGCAATGCGCGTGCCAAGGCGATGTTCCAGGGCGACGGCTTCGTGAAGATTGTGGCCGATGCCGATACGGATCGCGTTCTCGGCTGCCACATCATCGGGCCGAACGCGGGCGAGATGATCCATGAGGTCTGCGTCGCGATGGAGTTCGGTGCCTCGGCAGAAGATATCGCGCTGACCTGCCATGCCCACCCGACCACGTCCGAAGCGGTGCGCGAAGCAGCATTGGCACTGGGCGGCGGGGCCATTCATGTCTGACCGGACCGTCCGGGGGGCGCTGCCCCCCAGCGGTCACACCGCCGGACAGGTTTCACGCCGCGCGATGATGCTGAGCGTTCTTGCCGTTGCGGCCTGCGGCGGTCGGACAAGCAGCACGTCTCGCGGCGCGGCAGGAACTGCTGGCCTTTATCCTGGCGAAACCCCGGATATGCGGCGAAAAGTGAACTACTGGGCCGCGCAGCACCAGATCCCGCCGGCGCTTCTGCACCGCGTTATCCAGCGCGAATCGGGCTATCGTGCCGATGCGCGAAACGGCCCTTACTATGGCCTCATGCAGATCCTGCCCCAGACAGCGCGGACGATGGGCTATCGCGGCTCGCCAGAGGGGCTGCTGGATGCAGATACCAACCTGAAATATGCGGGCCGCTATTTGCGCGGTGCCTATATTGTCGCGGACGGCAATCATGACGCGGCAGTCAAATGGTACTCGCAGGGCTACTATTATGAAGCCAAGCGCAAGGGCCTGCTGAAAGAAACGGGGCTGAGAAGCTGATGCGTCTGCTGCGCCGCGCCCTCGCCCTTCTTGCAGGGATCGTGATGTCCCTTGGCGCGGCGCATGCGCAGGACGAATCGCCGCTGGTCTTTTTCCGGATCGGCAATGGCTCGACTGCGGGGACGTATTATCCGATTGGCGGGATCATCGCGACGGCGATTTCGAATCCGCCCGGCGGTTCGCCCTGTGACGAGGGCGGGGCCTGCGGCGTGCCTGGCCTGCTTGCCTCGGCGCTGGCATCTGCCGGATCGGTCGCGAATGTCGAATCGGTCGGCAAGGGCGTGATCGAATCCGGGTTCGCGCAGGCTGACGTCGCTTATTGGGCGCAGACAGGAACCGGAAATTTCGCAGGACTGCCGCCGATCGAGAACCTGCGCGCGATTGCAAACCTTTATCCTGAGGCCCTGCACATCGTCGCGCGCGCCGATGCCGGGATCGCGGGGATCGGCGATCTGCGCGGCAAGCGCGTTTCGCTGGATGAGCCGGGATCGGGGACGCTTGTGGATGCGCGCCTCGTGCTGGATGCAGCCGGGCTTAAGGATCGTGACCTGACAGTGATGCATCTGCCCGCAGCGCGCGCCGCCGTGGCGATGCGTGACGGCGATCTCGATGCATTCTTCTTCGTCGGCGGATACCCTGCGCCGGCGATCAGTCAGCTTGCGGGACAGATCGACGTGACGCTGGTTCCCATCGCCGACGAGGTCGCTGATAAGCTGACCACCGATGGCAGCTTCTTTATTCGCGACACGCTGCCCAGGAATACCTATCGCGGCATGCAGACCGACCTGACAACGCTTTCGGTCGGGGCGTTGTGGGTCACCAGCGCCGAACAGCCCGACGATCTTATCTATGCCATTACCCGCGTGCTCTGGAACGACAATACGATGCGCCAGCTGGAATATGGCCACCCGATCGGCAAGCGCATCCGGCGCGAAAACGCGCTGAAGGGGGTGGCCGTTCCGTTGCATCCCGGTGCGGCCCGCTACTATCGCGAGGCAGGGCTGCTGCGCTGAAGGGTTGCAGCAGGGCTTGCATGTGAGCGCTATCCGGGCCAGTTTCTGCAAGTAACATCAGGAGATCCTGCCATGATCCCGCAGACGCAGTCCGAACGCACACGCGCCCTTTGCGCGCTCGCCCCGGTAATTCCGGTGCTGGTCATCGACGACGCCGCTCATGCCGAACGTCTGGCCGAATCGCTTGTCGCGGGTGGCCTGCCCGTGCTGGAGGTCACGTTGCGGACCGAGGCCGCACTTGCCGCCATCAAGGCGATGGCGGGTATCGCGGGCGGCCATGTCGGTGCCGGAACCGTGCTGACGCGAGAGCAGGTCTATCGCGCGAAGGATGCCGGGGCGTCTTTCGCGGTCTCACCGGGTGCGACGGAAACCATCATCCGCGCCTGCGAGGATGCCTCGCTGCCGCTTTTGCCGGGTGCCGTCACCGCCTCGGAGGTCATGCAGGCCAATGAATACGGCTATGACATGCTGAAGTTCTTTCCCGCCTCGACTTCTGGCGGGGCGCCGGCGCTGAAAGCGCTTTCCGCGCCGCTGCCGCATGTCACCTTTTGCCCCACCGGCGGCGTGACACCGCAAAATGCGCTGGATTACCTCTCGCAGCCAAACGTCATCTGCGTCGGTTCAAGCTGGGTCGCGCCAGGCAAGGCTGTCAACGAAGGTGATTGGGCGGGCATCGAAGCGCGCGCCCGCGAGGCATCGCAGCTTAGCGCCGGGTGAGTTGAGCGCGGGACACAATAACGCAAGCCCGGCCATGCGGCGGGCTTGGCACAATGTGATCATCCTCGTTCTCGCGCAGGCGATCATGGGCGCGCAGATGCCCATGATCTTTACGATTGGGGGACTGGCGGGCCAGATGCTGTCGCCGAATCCCTGTTTCGCAACGCTGGCCATTTCCATGATTGTGCTTGGATCAGCGATCAGCGCGCGCCCGCTCTCGGCCTTCATGCAGCGCCATGGCAGACGGGCCGGCTTTCAGATGGCCGCCCTGTCCGGAATGGCCGGCGCAGCGACCGCGGCGCTTGGGCTTTATGCCGGCAGTTTCTCGCTTTATCTGGCCGGCTCTCTCTTGACCGGCGTGTACATGTCATCGCAAGGATTTTTCCGTTTCGCCGCGACAGATACCGCGCCCGAAGCCTTCGCCCCGCGCGCCATAAGCTTCGTGATGGCGGGCGGCCTCGCGTCGGCCTTCGTGGCACTCGGGCTGCTGCGACTGACCGACGGGCTGTCGGCGATTCCGTATCTCTATACATATGCTGCAATCGTCGGCCTGAACCTCATCGGCATGGCATTGTTCGTCGCGCTGGATATCCCGCGACCCGCCGCACGTGACACAGGACTTGCACCAGAGGGGCGCACGACGAGCCAGATCCTGCGCGACCCGGCCATTCTTGTTGCGATGACCTGCGCAATGGTTTCATACGCGCTGATGAACCTCATCATGACCTCGACCCCTCTGGCGATGGTGGGTTGCGGGTTGCGGCAGAGCCAGGCAGGCGATGTCGTCTTTTCGCATGTGCTTGCGATGTTCATTCCCAGCTTTTTTACCGGCCACCTCATCAACCGCTTCGGCGCGGCGCGAATAGTGGGCCTGGGGCTGGTTATTCTGACCTGCGCAGGGGCCGTCGCGCTAAGCGGCGTGGATCTGGGCAACTTCTATGTCGCGCTGATCCTTCTTGGCGTCGGCTGGAACTTTGGCTTTATCGGGGCCACGACAATGCTCTCGCGCGCCCACATGCCCGAGGAGCGGGGGCGCGTGCAGGGCATCAACGATCTGGTCGTCTTCGGGGGTGTTTTCCTTGCATCGCTGTCATCGGGCGGATTGATGAACTGTTCTGGCGCGCTTGATGCATCGGCGGGATGGAGCGCGGTGAACCTCGCGATGGCACCGTTTCTGGTGCTTGCGGGCGGCGCGCTTATCTGGCTGCGCCTGCGCCCGAGATCGGCCTGAGGGGACGGCGGCCTGCGCCGCCAGCCCCTGCACCGGCTTTTCAGTCGGCAGAGGCACGCATTTTCAGAATGTCTTCTGCGAGCGCCCGCGTCGATGGGTCATGATCTGGCGAGGGCTCGCCGTCCAGCAGCGGCGCGACCTTCAGCGCAAGCTCCTTGCCAAGTTCGACACCCCATTGATCGAAGCTGTTGATCCCGAAGATCACGCCTTCGACGAACACCCGATGCTCGTAAAGTGCCACAATCTGGCCAAGCGTGAACGGCGTCAGTTGCGGGATAAGCAGCGTGGTCGACGGGCGGTTGCCCGGAAAAACGCGATGGCGGGCCTGACGTTCAAGTTCGTCGCCTGTCAGACCCTTCTGCTTCATCAGCTCGCGCGCGGCGTCAAGGCTGCGCCCGCGCATCAACGCCTCGGACTGCGCGAGGCAATTCGCCAGCAAAAGCTTGTGGTGATTGTCCAGATCAGGCTCATGGCCGCGGGCGGCGGCGATGAATTCACAAGGCACGATCTGCGTGCCCTGATGGATCAGCTGATAGAAGGCATGCTGGCCATTGGTGCCCGGCTCCCCCCAGACGACCGGACCCGACGGGCGGGTCAGATCCGATCCGTCCATCGCGACACGCTTGCCATTCGATTCCATTTCAAGCTGCTGCAGGTAAGCCGGCAGCCGCGACAGGCGGTTGTCATAGGGCAGCACGGCGCGGGTTGCGAAACCGTTCACCTGATTGTGCCAGATCCCCACAAGTGCCAGCATCACCGGCATGTTCTGCGCCAGCGGCGCGTTACGGAAATGCGCGTCCATCGCGGCACCGCCGCGCAGCACCTCGCGGAAATTGTCAGGCCCGATCGCGAGCATCAGTGAAAGCCCGATAGGGCCCCACATCGAGTAACGTCCGCCGACCCAGTCTTCGAACCCGAAGACACGCGCGCCGTCGATGCCCCATTCGGCCGTCTTGTCGGTGGCCGATGACAGGGCGGCGAATTGCGCCGCCGGATCTTTGACCGAGGCTTTCATCCAGTCCATCGCGGTCTGCGCGTTGGTCATCGTCTCGATCGTGGTGAAGGTCTTCGAGGCAACGATCACAAGCGTTGTCTCCGGGTTCAGCCCGGCCAGCACGTCCGCAATATCGGCCCCATCGACATTCGAGACGAAATGCGTCTTTGGCCCGTCGTGATAGGGCGACAGCGCAATCGTGGCCATCTTCGGTCCAAGGTCCGACCCGCCAATCCCGATATTGACCACATCGGTGATCTTGCCGCCCTGCCCCTTGAAGCTGCCATCGCGCACCGATCTGGCGAAAGCGTCCATTCTTTCCAGGGTCGCAGCGACCTCTGCACTGATATCCTCTCCCTCCACGGTCAGCGGGGTGTCAGGATTACGCAGCGCGGTGTGAAGGACCGAACGGTCCTCCGTCTCGTTGATGCGAGCGCCGGTGAACATCGCCTCGCGCCGCTCGGCGAGATCAGGCGTCAGTTCCAGCAGCGCATCACGCGCGGCGTCGTCGATATTGGTCTTGGAATAGTCGAAGACCAGACCGTCGGCTTCCACACTGAACGCTTTGGCACGATCAGGGTTCTTTTCAAAAAGCTGGGTTATGCGTCGCTCGCCAGATGGGCGAAGCGTCCGCAGGCGGGACCAGACAGGTTCAAGATCAGTCGGCATAATGCACCGTCGCGTCACGAAGAAATGCGGAAATCGGCGCGTCTATCGGGTTCGCGCCGGTGGCGGCTTCAAGGGCGGCGCGCTTCTGCGCCCCCACGATCATGATGTGAATGTTCAGCGCCGATTGCAATGCCGGTGCTGTCAGGGTGATGCGTGGCTCGGCACCGCCAGCCGCTGCCATGACGGGCGGGGCGTCATGCGCCAGAAGCTTGTCCAGACCATCGGCACCGGGAAACAGGCTTGCGGTGTGCATATCGTCGCCCATGCCCAGAACCAGAACCGTTATCGGCAGCAAGGGCCGCAGCCGTTCGGAAAGCGCGGGCGCTGCGCCCTCTGGCGTGGGATCGCCGGTGTAGAGATCAAGATAATTCGCCGAAGCCGCTGGCCCGTTCATCAGCGTTTCGCGCAGCATGGCTGAATTCGAACGCGGGTTGTTTGCAGGCACCCAGCGTTCGTCATTCAGAAAGACGGTGATATTCGCCCAGTCAAGCGGCAGGCCCGACAGCGCCTTGAACATCGGCGCGGGCGTCGATCCGCCGGGCACACACAGGCTGGCCGGGCCGACGGCCTCCAGCTGCTGGCGAAGCTGGCCGGCAATGCGGTCGGCCAGAGACAGCGAAAGCAGTTCCCGGTCGGGATAGGTGACGATCTCTGCACTCATGCCCGGATCTCCCGCCAGCGGCGGTTGTCGCGATGCATGAGGCGCAATGCCTCATCCGGGCCGGAAGAGCCGGGATCGTAAGGCTCGGGCCGCGCCTTGCCCTCCTCCCAGGCCTTGATGATCGGGTCCGCCCAGGCCCAGGCGGCCTCGACCTCGTCGCCGCGCATGAACAGCGTCTGATTTCCGCGGATGACGTCCATGATAAGGCGCTCGTAAGCGTCGGGCATGTCCGCGGCCTCGGTGCCAAGTGCGTCTGCGAAAGACATGTCCAGCGGCACCTGCATCAGACGCATGCCGCCGGGGCCGGGCTCCTTGATCATCACCGTCAGGTCCATGCCCTCATCCGGCTGCAAGCGGATGACAAGCTGGTTCGCCTTCTGGCCGCTTTCGTCAAAGATCGAATGCGGCGGCTCCTTGAAGGTGATAACGATTTCGCTGGTCCGCGCGCGCAGCTTCTTGCCGGTGCGCAGGTAGAACGGCGTGCCCTGCCAGCGCCAGTTCGAAATCCGGACCTTCAGCGCGACATAGCTTTCTGTCCGGCTGGCCGGGTTTTCCGCGTCGTCGATATAGCCGGGATCGCCCCCATCGGCCTGATACTGCCCGCGCACGATTTCTGTTTCAGAAACAGGCTCCAATGCGCGGATAACCTTCAGTTTTTCGTCGCGAACGGCATCCGGGTCGAAATGGTAAGGCGGCTCCATCGCGGTCAGGCACAGAAGCTGCATCAGATGGTTCTGGACCATGTCGCGCATGGCACCGGAATTGTCGTAGTAGCTGCCGCGACCGCCGACACCCACTGTCTCTGACACCGTGATCTGGACGTGATCGACAAACTGCGCATTCCACAGCGGTTCGAACAGGATGTTCGCAAAGCGCACCGCCATCAGGTTCTGAACGGTTTCTTTACCAAGATAGTGGTCGATCCGGTAGATTTGCTTTTCGGCGAAATGCTGGGCAAGGGTGGCATTCAGCGCGCGGGCGGATTCGAGATCGCGGCCAAACGGCTTTTCAACGACGATGCGACTGCTGTCGTCGGCGATGCCGTATTCCGAAAGGCGTTGCGCAAGATCGCCAAACAGCGACGGCGCGACCGAAAAATAGAAGGCGCGCACGACACCGTCGCGCATCCGTTCCTTCAACTGTTCCCAGCCGCCCGTGCCCTTGGCGTCGATGGCGACATAGGAAAGCTGCCCAAGAAACGCGTCGAGCTGGCTTTTGTCCACCTTCGGCGCAAATTCCTCGATCGCCTTGCGTGTCTCGTCACGAAAACCGTCGTCCGTCAGTTCCGAGCGCGCGGCACCGATGATGCGCGCATCCGGCGGCATCTGACCGGCGAGATAGCGGCGATACAGTCCGGGCAGGATTTTACGATGGGCGAGATCGCCAGTGGCGCCGAAGATTACCAGGTCGAAGTCTTCGACGGGGATGGTTCTAACGACCATGGGCACCTCCTTGGTTGGGGATTCACTATCCGATGTTAGCGTTATCAGCAAGCCGGGATGACTCTAGCGGGTGATTGCGCGCCCCAGCCGTGGCAGGCGCGCACGTTTCATCAGGGCGCGGAACTCGATCCCGGCGCCCAGACGATTGGCTTTTTCATGCGCGGCGCGTGCAGCAGCGGTCACGCGGTCAGGGTGTTGCGCCCAAAGACGGGTCAGGAAAGCATCGGGGTGGATTGCCTGCAGGCCGGCCGGCAGCGCGCGTGGCGGGAAGTCGCGCAGGTTCATCGTCACGACCAGATCTGCGCCGGTTTCCAGCGCAGCGGCCAATACATGCAGATCCGCAGGGTCCGGCAGATCGAAACCGCGCGCGCGTTCCTCGTCGCCGGGCGTCAAGGCCTGCGGGAACTGCTCACGCAGAAGCGCTGCTTCCGCGCGGGCTATCTCGGCGTCCTGCGCGCCAAGCTTGCCCGCCGCATGTGTCCATTCGCGCAGGATACGTTCAGACCACACCGGCGTGAACAGGCCAGACACGGCGGTGCCGCACAGGATCTCACGCAGGACCGTGGGGAACAGCACATTGGCGTCCAGAACAGCAATCATCCGTCAAGCCGGAAGAACAGGGCTTTCAGATAGCCAGTCTCGGCCAGTTGCGGCAAGGTTGGATGGTCTGGCCCCGCCTGCCCGGTATGGATCAGTTGCCCACGCCTGCCCCCGCGCCCGATGCCCCGTGCCGATGCACTGCGGAAGCTGGTCAGATCGGCAGCGTGCGAGCAGGAGCAGAGGCCCAGATAGCCGCCCGGCGCGACTAATGGCGCAGCCAGCTTCGCGACACGCTCATAGGCGCGCAGGCCAGCTTCCAGCGCCGGTTTCGACGGCGCGAAAGCGGGTGGATCGCAGATCACCACATCGAACTGACGACCCTCTGCGCCCAATGCCTCCAGCGCGGCAAATGCGTCTTGCTGAATGGTCTCCAGCCGCCCGTCGACACCCATTTCACTTGCGCCGTCGCGCGCAAGCGCAAGCGCCGCGTCCGATCCGTCGATCAGTGTTGCATGGTCCGCCCCTGCGGCAAGCATTGCCAGCCCGAAGCCGCCGACATGGCTGAACACGTCCAGCACCCGGCCAGAGGCAAGGCGCTGCGCGAATGCGTGATTGGGTCGCTGGTCATAGAACAGGCCCGTCTTCTGCCCGCCCATCAGATCGGCCATATAGACCGCGCCGTTCATCGGAACCTTGACAGGCGCATCTGGTGCCGTGCCGGCAATGACCTCCATCCGTTCGTCCAGCCCTTCAAGCCCGCGTGTGCGGCCCTGCCCGTTCAGGATAACCGTGGAAACGCCGGTGACATCGCGCAGCGCTTCGGCAATGTCACCCGCCATGCCGTCGGCCCATGCGGCATTGGGTTGCATCACCGCCGCATCGCCGAAGCGGTCGACGATAAGGCCGGGCAGACCGTCTGCCTCGGCATGGACGAGCCGATAGAAGGGCGCGTCATACAGTCGTTCACGCATCGCCAACGCGCGCGACAACCGTGCGCGCAGCCAATTCCCGTCGATCTGCGCGTCCGGATTGGCATCCATGACACGCCCGATGATCTTGGATTCCGGGTTCACTGTCACAAGCGCCATCGGCTTGCGCTCGGGGTCTTCCAGAACCGCGAAACTGCCCGGCTTTATGGCGCGGGTGCGCCGATCGGTCACCACCTCGTCGGCAAAGACCCAGGGAAAACCGTGGCGGATCGCCTGCGGTTTGGTCTTGGGGCGCAGGCGAATGACGGGTAGCGTGGTCATGGGCGGTCCTTTCAGTCGCCCCGATGTGGCACGCCCCCGCCCCATCGGCAAGAGCGGCCAAGCCCGGTTGTAATGTTAACGCTAACGAACTATACCGGATGAAGAACGCCAGAGGAGGCCAGCCATGACCCTGCACGCCACCATCGACCGTGTGACCGATCGTATCCGCGAACGCTCTCAGCAAACCCGCAGCGCCTATCTGACACGCATGGCCGCCGCGGCCGAGGAAGGCCCGCGCCGTGCGCATCTGTCCTGCGGCAACCAGGCCCACGCCTATGCCGCGATGACAAACAAGGACGAACTGGCCCTGACGCGAAAGCCCAATATCGGCATCGTCACCGCCTATAACGACATGCTGTCCGCGCACCAGCCTTATGAACGCTTCCCGAACCTGATTCGCGCAGCAGCGGAACGTGCGGGCGCGACCGCGCAGGTTGCAGGCGGGGTTCCCGCCATGTGCGACGGGGTCACGCAAGGCCGTCCGGGGATGGAGCTTTCGCTGTTCTCGCGCGATGTCATTGCCTTGGCGGCAGGTGTTGCGATGTCGCACGACACCTTCGATGCGGCGCTTTATCTGGGGGTGTGCGACAAGATCGTGCCGGGTCTGATCATCGCGGCTGGCACCTTTGGGCATGTGCCGTCGGTATTCGTTCCGGCGGGACCAATGCCGTCGGGCCTGCCGAATGACGAGAAATCCAAGGTGCGCCAGCAATTCGCGGCGGGCGAGGTCGGGCGCGACAAGCTGATGGCTGCCGAAATGGCGTCCTATCACTCTCCCGGCACGTGCACCTTTTACGGCACAGCAAACTCCAACCAGATGCTGATGGAGTTCATGGGCCTGCACCTGCCCGGCGCCAGCTTCGTGAACCCCAATACCGACATGCGCGACGCCCTGACCGGTGCCGCGGCAGAACGCGCGGCGGCGATTACCCGGCTGGGCAATGACTATCTCCCGGTGGGCGAAATCCTGGATGAGCGCGCGTTCGTCAACGGTATTGTCGGGCTTATGGCGACGGGCGGCTCCACCAACCTCGTGCTGCATATCCCGGCCATGGCGCGCGCCGCGGGCGTGCTTGTCGATATCGAGGACTTTCACGATATCTCTGACGCCGTGCCGCTTATGGCGCGGGTCTATCCGAACGGGCTGGCCGATGTGAACCATTTCCACGCGGCGGGCGGCCTCGGCTACATGATCCGTCACCTGCTGGAGGCCGGACTGCTGCACGAAGATGTCCGCACCGTCACCGGCGGCGGTCTGGACCGCTACACGACAGAGCCCAAGCTGAAGGAAGGTCGCGTTATCTGGGAGGACGGGCCGAAGGACAGCCTGAATGAAAAGATCCTGCGCCCGGCAACCGATCCCTTCGCCCCCATTGGCGGCCTGAAGCAGCTTCAGGGCAATCTGGGCCGTGGCGTCATCAAGATATCGGCCGTCGCACCAGAGCGTCACATCATCGAAGCGCCCGCCCGCGTCTTTTCCGATCAGGAGCAGGTGAAAGAGGCGTTCAAGGCCGGCGAGTTCACCGAAGACACGATTGTCGTCGTGCGCTTTCAAGGCCCTGCCGCCAACGGAATGCCAGAACTGCATTCGCTGACCCCGATCCTCGCCGTCTTGCAGGATCGCGGGCTTCGTGTGGCGCTTGTGACCGACGGGCGGATGTCGGGGGCTTCCGGCAAGGTGCCTGCGGCGATCCATCTGGCACCCGAGGCCGCAAAGGGCGGGCCGCTCGCCCGCGTCCGGGACGGCGACATGATCCGGCTGGATGCGGTCAACGGCGTGATCGAATGCGAAGCAAAGGATTTCGACAGCCGAGAGCCTGTGACCGCGGATCTGAGCGCGAATCAGTTCGGGATGGGACGCGAGATGTTCGGCCTGTTTCGCGCTGCCGCTGGCGATGCGACCGAAGGTGCTTGCGGGATCGTCTGATCCCCGCCGCCTCCGGTCACCTTGTCAGGCATAGCGTTCAACGGCGACCGCCGTCGCCTCGCCCCCGCCGATGCATAACGAGGCGACGCCGCGATCCATGCCATATGTTTCCAGCGCCGCAAGCAGCGTCACAAGCACACGCGCGCCGGACGCCCCGATAGGATGCCCAAGCGCGCATGCGCCGCCATGGATATTCACCTTGTCATGAGGCAGGTGCAGGTCGTGCATGGCGGCCATTGTGACGACGGCGAATGCCTCGTTGATCTCGAACAGATCGACCTCGGGAAAGGTCCAGTCCACACGCTCGATCAGCTTTTTCATCGCGCCGATGGGCGCGGTCGGAAATTTTCCCGGTTCGGCCGCATGGCTGGCATGACCGCGAATGATGCCGCGCGGAACGAGGCCACGCTTCTTGGCTTCGCTTAGCCGCATCAACAAAAGGGCCGCCGCGCCATCCGAAATTGACGAGCTGTTTGCCGCCGTCACCGTGCCTCCATTGCGGAAGGCCGGCTTCAGGTCACGGATTTTTTCAGGGTTCGCCTTGCCGGGTTGCTCGTCCGTATCGACCGTCACCTCGCCTTTACGGGTCTGCACCGTGACCGGCGCGATTTCCGCACGGAACCTGCCCCCGGTGATCGCTTCATTCGCGCGCGCCAGCGAGGCGATGGCGAAATCATCCTGCTTTTCACGGCTGAAACCGTAAGCTTCGGCGCAATCCTCGGCAAATGTTCCCATCAGACGGCCCTTGTCATAAGCGTCCTCCAGACCGTCGAGGAACATGTGGTCCATCACCTGCCCGTGCCCCATGCGCATCCCCGCACGTGCCTTTGGAAGCAGATACGGCGCGTTCGACATGCTTTCCATGCCGCCTGCCACTACGATATCGGAACTGCCCGCCATGATCGCGTCATGGCCCTGCATGACCGCCTTCATCCCCGATCCGCACATCTTGTTGATCGTCGTTGCACAGGCACTTACAGGCAGCCCGGCGTGAAGCGCGGCCTGTCTTGCGGGCGCCTGTCCCTGCCCGGCAGGCAGCACGCATCCCATGATGACCTCTTGCACATCGCCGGGGCTGACCCCGCCGCGCTCCAATGCGGCGCGAATGGCTGTCGCGCCAAGATCTGCTGCGGTGACACCCGCGAAATCGCCCTGAAATCCCCCCATTGGGGTGCGGGCGAAATCGACGATAACAACTGGATCTTCGTTCGACATGTGGTTCCTCCCTTCCACGTTCCGGACGATCAGCTTTCCTGCGGCTCGCCGAAACGGCTGAGCATCCGGCCTTTGATCTGATCGCGCGCCTCGCGATACTTCTGCAGCACTGCCTCGCGCCCCTCGGCCAGCCCGGTCGGGTCCATGACCGGCCAGTATTCTATCTCCAGATGCGCGTGCCGCGTCAGTTCCATCGCCTGCCGCTGCGACGCGGGCGAAAGCGCCACGATCAGGTCGAAACTGCCGAGATCATCGCCCCAGCTCTGCATTTCCTCGAAACTGCGCGAGCGGTGGCGCGACAGCTCAATCCCAAGCTCGGCGCAGACCGCCACCGCAAAACCGTCGATCTCCAGATCGTTCCTGACACCAGCGGATTGAACATAAGCCGCGCGGCCATAGAATTTTTTCATCATCCCCTCGGCCATGGGCGAGCGGACAGCGTTGTGATCGCAGCAGAACAGGACAGAATGTGGGATCGTCCCGGCCATGTCAGCCTTGCGGGATAAGCGCGCAGATCAGTGTGAAAAGGCGGCGGGCAGTGTCGATATCGACATCGGCCTTGCCTTCCAGCCTTTCCTGAAGCGTGCGCGCGCCCTCGTTATGGATGCCACGCCGGGCCATGTCGATCGCCTCGATCTGGGCAGGAGGCATCGTTTTGACCGCATCATAATAGCTGGCGCAGATCTGGAAATAATCCTTCATGACCTGCCGGAACGGACCCAGCGAAAGATGGAATTCGGCCACCTTCTCGCCCGCTTCCTGCGAAATGTCGAAAACCAGACGCCCGTCGCGCAACCCGAGGCGCAGGGCATAGGGGCCGGGTGGTGCGGGCTGGCCATCACGGCCCGGCAGGTCGAAATTGTTATCCTCCAGCAGATCATAGGCCGCGACCTTGCGCTCCTGCAGGATGATTTCTGACGCAGGCGGTGCCGCGCTGTCGTCGATGCTGATCTTGGAGATATGGTTCATGCACCGCTCCTTTCATTCAACTGTGTCAGGCGCGCAGCGACCGAAAGGCCATGCGCCTGCAGACCTTCGGATTGCGCCAATGTCACGGCGGCGGGACCGATCGCGGCAAGCGCTCCGGGGGTAAGACGCGCCAGAGTCGTGCGCTTGATGAAATCCATCACCGAAAGCCCCGAGGAAAACCGGGCAGAGCGCGCCGTTGGCAGAACATGGTTCGGACCACTGACATAATCGCCGACCGCTTCCGGCGTGTAAGCGCCAAGAAAGATCGCCCCGGCGTGCCGCGTCTTTCGGGCAAGCGCTTCGGGATCGGCCACGCACAGCTCCAGATGTTCGGGCGCGATGCGGTCGGACAGGGCGGCCGCTTCGTCCAGATCGCGCGTGACGATGATCGTGCCGTAATCACGCCAGCTCGCCCCGGCGATTTCAGCACGTTCCAGCGTCGGGACAAGACGCGCGACAGAAGCGGCGACGGAATCCGCCATCGTGGGATCAGGCGTAATCAGGATCGACTGGGCATCCGCGTCATGTTCGGCCTGCGCCATCAGATCCATTGCCAGCCAGTCCGCATTCTGGTCGCCATCGGCGATTATCAGAACCTCGGAGGGGCCAGCAATCATGTCGATGCCGACCTTGCCGAACACCTGCCGCTTGGCGGCGGCGACATAGGCATTCCCCGGCCCGGTAATCTTGTCCACCGGCGCGATCGTGGACGTGCCATATGCCAGGGCGGCAATTGCCTGCGCGCCACCGACGCGATAGATCTCGTCGACATTCGCAAGCTTGCAGGCCAGCAGGACCAGCGGATTGACCACACCGCCCGGCGTCGGCACGCAGACCACCAGTCGCTCTACGCCTGCAACCCGCGCCGGGATCGCATTCATCAGAACCGAGGACGGATAGCTCGCCTGCCCGCCGGGAACATAAAGGCCCGCCGCCGAAACCGCCGTCCATCGCCAGCCGAGTGTCGCACCGTCCGCATCCGTGAAGCTTTCATCCTGCGGGACCTGGCGCGAATGATACGCCCGGATGCGTTCGGCAGCGAGTTCAAGAGCCGTGCGTTCCTGCGCCGAAATCTTCGCGATCTCTGCCTCGATCTCAGCGTCCGAAAAACGCAGCGTGTCAGGGGTCAGTTCAAGGCGGTCGAAGCGCGCGGTATAGTCGATCAGCGCCGCATCGCCCCGCGCCCGCAGGTCAGCGATGATCGCGGAAACCGTCTCGCCCACATCTGCTGAATCCTCTCGCTTGGCCGAAAGCATCGCGACGAAGCGCTGCTCAAAATCGGGGGCGTCGGTATACAGGGTCACGGGCATTGGCGGCTCCTTCTGCGGGAAATCTGTAACGGGCTGCCCGGCCATGCTCAAGCGCGCAACTGTCCGATGCGGTCGCGAATGCGCGCATGCAGGGGCGGTTTCAGCATCATGCGCATCTCGATTTCCCAGAAACCCCGCTCGTTCAGCATCGGTGGCCCGCCGGTCGGGATGAAACCCGCGCGCCTGTAAAGCGCCTGTGCGGGATCGTTGTTCTGGCCGACATGCAGGCCCAAACGCGTCATACCGGCGCGTGCAGCATCCCGCGCAAGCTGTGCGAAAATTGCGTCGCTCAGTCCCCTGCCGCGCATGTCCGGTGCGACATAAACCGACATCACCCATCCAAGATCCGGCTCTGCCGGCGAAATATCGCGCTCCCAGCTGGCGACGGCGCGCGGTTCCCCGGGACGCGAACCCGCCGCCCACATCGCGCAGCCCGAAAGCCGGTCCGCGAAGTCCGAGAGCGGCCGATCCTGCCAGTCATCAAGGCTGGAGCCGAATGCTTCAGGCGCGTTTCGCAGCGCCTCAAGCCGGATCGCGCGCCACTCCTCGGCGCGGTCCGGTGTCAGCTGCCACAGGCGGAAATCCGAAGACAGCGGGACGGGCGCCCTCTGGCGCATTCAGGTCTCGTCGTGTCGGGGCTGGTGGCCCGAGACCGCCGCATAAGGCCGCGTCACATCGCGAAGGTCAATCGAGATGCATTCCGCGTCGATCTGGATCGTGCCGTCGCCGGCGAATTCCAGTTGCAGAAGGCCGGTCCCGTCCTCTCCCGGCTGCCAGTTCAACGCCAGAAGCGACAGAACCTCGTCGCGATCCCCGCGGTCAATGCCGTCGCTGCGGATGCCGGTAATGTCGGAAATGACCAGCAACGCGCGGACCCGTTCGAAATCGCGCCCCTCGCGGGCGGCATATTCGGCATCCTCCCAGCGGAAACGGTTGATCAGCATGGCAAGCTGGCGACGCTTCCGGTCGAAGGTCATGTCGCCGCCGGTCAGCACGGCATCCTGCACCAGCATCGAAAGGACCGACACATCTTCGGGCCCTTCGGCGCGCAGCATCAGCGGGCCGGGATCGACATCGGTAAAGCTCGCGTCACTCATCAGGATGGGCCTCCTTTATGCGCTTGATGTTGGCGCCGACGTCACGAAGCTTGCGCACGACGCGCTCGTACCCGCGGTCAAGGTGATAGACGCGGCTGACCACCGTCTCGCCCTCGGCGGCGAGCCCCGCGAGGATCAGGCTGATCGAGGCGCGAAGGTCGGTCGCCATGACCGGTGCGCCGCGAAGCTTCTCGACCCCGTGAACGGTTGCGTGGCCACCATGCACTTCGATGCGCGCGCCCATCCGGGTCAGTTCTGGCGCGTGCATGAAACGGTTCTCGAAGATCTTTTCCTCAAGGACCGAGGTGCCTTCTGCCGTGCACATCAGCGCCATCATCTGCGCCTGGAGGTCGGTCGGAAAGCCCGGAAAGGGTTCCGTGACCACATCGACCGCGCGGACGCGGCCATTCTTGCGGGCGACTTTCACGCCGCGTTCGGTCTGGCTGACGCTGATGCCGGCTTCGTCAAGCTTCTCGGCAAAGGCGCCAATCAGGTCCAGCCGGCCGCCCAGACACTCGACCTCGCCCCCGCAGATCGCGGGCAGCAGCATATAGGTTCCAAGCTCTATCCGGTCGGTGACGACGGGGTGGGTCGCGCCGTGAAGCGACCTGACGCCCTGCACCGTGATCGTTCCGGTCGCCTCGCCCTCGATCTGGGCCCCCATCCGGCGCAGGCATTCGGCAAGATCGACGATCTCTGGCTCGCGCGCGGCGTTCCTGATGACCGTTGTACCGTTTGCCAGAGTCGCCGCCATGAGCGCGTTTTCCGTAGCCCCGACCGAGACGAGCGGAAAGTCGATCACCGCGCCCTTCAATCCGCCAGAGGGCGCTTTGGCATGGACATAGCCTTCGCGCAGATCAAGCTGGGCGCCCATCGCTTCCAGCGCCCGCAGGTGAAGATCGACCGGGCGCGCACCGATCGCGCAACCACCCGGCAATGACACGATCGCCTCGCCGTAACGTGCCAGAAGCGGCCCTAGAACGAGTATGGAGGCGCGCATCTTGCGCACGATCTCGTAATCGGCGGTCTGGCTGGTCAGGTCGTGGCTGGACATCGCCAGAACCTGGCCGTCCTGCATCGAGACGACCTCGGCCCCCAGCGATTGCAGCAGATCCGTCATCGTCTTGATGTCCGACAGACGCGGTGCGTTCGTCAGCGTCAGCGGCTGGTCGGTCAGAAGCGTTGCCGGCATCAGCGTCAGGCAGGCATTCTTGGCGCCGGTTATCGGGATGTCGCCATAAAGCTCGCCACCGCCTTGAACGATGATCTGGTCCATTATTCCTCGCTTTCCGGGGTGCTGTCCGGTTCCGGCGCGCCCTCTTGCTGCTCGCCCTGCGCGGCGCGCGCCCGTGCCTGCGCCTTGCGCCGGGCGAGATTCGCCCTCAGCGCGGCACTCAGCCGATCTTCGCGGGTGGCGGGTTCGCCGGGTTTGCGCGTGCTTGTCATTGCGATCTGTTAACGCTTTGCCAGGCAGAGGTCTAGCGTCGGGTCAACTGACGCAGCATACCGTGCAAGACCTGAACATCGGCCCGCGTCAGCGCCATGCGCGACCACAGGTTGCGCAGGTTAAGCTTCATGGGCGGCGCTTTCTCTGGCGGGAAGAAATACCCCGCCTCATCCAGCTTTGCCTCATAGTGATCGGCGAGTTTCTCGATTTCGATCCGGTCGGCGGCCACCTCTCCTGCCGGACGACGCGCGGTCGGCATCGGCTGCGGCGGCAGGCGGTTCTGCGTCCACTCATATCCCAGAAGCAGCACCGCCTGCCCCAGATTGAGCGAGGGAAAATCCGGGTTCACGGGAACGGTAAGGATCGCATTCGCGCGCGCGATATCATCGTTTTCAAGCCCGGCGCGCTCTGGCCCGAAAATGAATGCCACGCGCCCGCCCTGTTCGATCTCTGCGCGTCCATGTGCGGATGCGGTCGCCGGCGTGAATACGGGCTTAGTCATCTCGCGCCCGCGCGCTGTGGTCGCGAAGGCGTAAGTAACGCCCTCCATCGCCTCGGCGAGCGTGGGGTAAACACGCGCCCGGTCAAGCACCTGTCCCGCCGCCCCAGACGCCATCGCGACCGCGCGCGGGTTCGGCCATCCGTCGCGCGGATCGACGATGCGCATCTCGGTCAGGCCGAAATTCAGCATGGCGCGGGCAGCCGCGCCGATATTGTCGCCCATCTGCGGGCGGGTCAGGATGATGACGGGTTGCGTCGCGGTCGGCGATTCTGGCTGGCTCATGATGGCGCGCTGTTAGCGCCACGCGCGCTGTCCCGCAAGACTCTGGCGCGAGGCGCGGGGCGCTGATATGCGGGTTCGACAAGAAGGAAGCAAGATGACCGACCAGCCCGACGCCCCGACTGCGCCCCAGCTTTACCTGATAACGCCCGTGGGCGCCGAACCCGGCACCTTCGGTCCGATGCTGGCCGAACTGCTGGAACGGTTCGCGCCCGCCTGTATCCGCATTCCGGGCGCAGGCGACGAGGCGCAGCTTGGCCGGATGGCCGACATGGTGCGCGATCTTGCCCATGTCCATGACATTGCCGTGGTCATCGACGACCATGTCCAGATTGCGCAACGCCATGGGCTGGACGGGGTTCACATCACCGGCGGTATCAACAAGGTCCGTCAGGCGCGTCGCGATCTGGGCGCGGATGCGATTGTCGGCGCATTCTGCGCTGCCTCGCGCCACGATGGGATGAGCGCTGCCGAAGCGGGTGCCGATTACGTAAGCTTCGGCCCGGTGGGCGCGACCGGTCTGGGGTCGGGCGAACTTGCCCCGGCTGAGCTTTTCGAATGGTGGTCCGAGATGATCGAGGTGCCGGTCGTGGCCGAGGGAGGACTGGACGCCGCACTGATCGGCAAGCTTGCCCCGATCACCGACTTCTTCGCAATCGGAGCCGAAATCTGGGCCGAGGAAGAGCCGGTGACGGCCTTGTCAGCCCTGTGGCGGTGACCAGAAATCCAACAACAAAAAAGGGGCCTTGCGGCCCCTTTCTCATACGAAATCACGCGATCAGCTGACGCGGGCCTGCGGCTTGGGCTCGGCAACGCGGCGGTTGCGCAGTTCTTCGGCGACCAGAAATGCAAGCTCCAGCGACTGGCTCGCATTCAGCCTCGGGTCACAGGCGGTGTGGTAGCGATCCGAGAGATCTTCGTCGGTCACAGCCCGTACACCGCCCGTACACTCGGTGACGTCCTTGCCGGTCATTTCGAAATGGACCCCGCCCGGTATGGTGCCTTCGGCCTTGTGGACCGCGAAAAACTCGCGCACTTCGCGCAGGATCGAATCGAACTGCCGTGTCTTGTAGCCGGTGGATGACTTGATGACATTTCCATGCATCGGGTCGCAGGACCAGACGACATTCGCGCCTTCTTCCTGAACCGCCTTGATAAGCCGCGGCAGATGATCGCCGACCTTGCCGGCCCCGAAGCGCGCGATCAGGGTCAGGCGACCGGCCTCGTTTTCCGGGTTCAGCTTTTCCATCAGCACTTTCAGATCGTCCGCCGTGGTCGTCGGTCCGGTCTTGAGCCCAATCGGGTTCTGAACACCACGGCAGAATTCGACATGCGCCCCGTCAGGCTGACGTGTGCGGTCGCCGATCCAGATCATGTGACCCGAACCCGCGACAGGAATGCCCGTCGTGGTGTCGATGCGCGACAGCGCCTCTTCATATTCCAGAAGCAGTGCCTCGTGGCTGGTGTAGAATTCGACCTGCCCCAGTTCATGCGCGGTTTCGGCGGTCACACCGGCGGCCTGCATGAATGCCATTGCATCGCTGATCCGGTCCGCAATCGCGCGATAACGCTCTGCCTCGGGGCCAGAGGTGAAATCGGCGATCCAGCTTTGCACGCGATGAATATCGGCATAGCCGCCCGTCGAGAAGGCGCGCAACAGGTTCAGCGATGCCGCAGCCTGCGTATAGGCCGACAGCATCCGCTGCGGATCGGGAATGCGCGCCGCCGCGGTGAAATCGAAGCCGTTGATGATATCGCCGCGATAGCTCGGCAGTTCGACGCCGTCGACCGTTTCCGTGGGCGCACTGCGCGGCTTGGCGAACTGTCCGGCCATGCGGCCGACCTTGACGACCGGAAGCTGAGCGCCCCAAGTCAGCACGACGGCCATTTGAAGCATGACCTTGAAGGTATCGCGAATATTGTCGGCGCTGAATTCACCGAAGCTTTCAGCGCAATCGCCGCCTTGCAGAAGAAATGCACGACCCGCCGCGACATCGGCCAGATGCGCGCGAAGGCGCCGCGCCTCGCCGGCAAAGACGAGCGGCGGGTATTTCGCCAGTTGCGCTTCGACGGCGTTCAGCGCTTCGGCATCGGGATAGTCGGGCATCTGGACGCGCGGATATGCACGCCAGCCAGCCTTGTCCCAGCTTTGGGCGGCGGTCGTCGGGCGCTGTTCCTGCGTCATGGCAGATACTCCTTGGTGTTTCGCGCCCCGTATATAGATGTCGGCGGCAGGAAGGGAAAGACCGCGCGATCGCATGAATTATCATGAAGCAGCAACGATTGCTGGCCGATTTCGCGCGACAATCAACTTTACAAGGGGACTTATGCCCCGATAAGTTCCACTTATGATCAAGACCAACAGGGGATCTAAAATGAAAAAACTGCTTCTCGCGACCGCCGCAACTGCGCTTCTTGCCGGCGCGGCTGGTGCCGAAGAGGTCAAGCTGGGCATGCATCTGGGCTTTACCGGCCCGCTGGAATCCATGGCCCCCGACATCGCCGCTGGCGGCGAGGCGGCTGCCAAGGAAGTCAGCGATTCCGGCAAGTTCATGGACGGCTCGACCGTCGTGACCTCGCGTTCGGACACGACCTGCACTGACGCCGCAGCCAGCGTTGCCGCGGCAGAACGTCAGGTCGCCGATGGCGTCAAGGCGATGGTCGGCGGCCAATGCTCGGGCGAGACAATCGCCGTGCTGGAAAAGGTCGGCATCCCGAACGGCGTGATGATGATCTCGCCCTCGGCGACCTCACCGGCTCTTTCGACCATCGAAGATAACGGCCTGTTCTTCCGCACCGCACCGTCCGACGCCCGTCAGGGCGAGGTCATGGCGCAGCTCGCCAAGGATCAGGGCATCGAATCGGTCGCAATCACCTATACCAACAACGATTACGGCAAAGGGCTGGCCGACAGCTTCCAGGCCGCTTTCGAAAAGCTTGGCGGACAGGTGACGACCTCGGCCGCGCATGACGACGGCAAGGCGGACTATTCTGCCGAAGTCGCGGCACTCGCCTCGGCGGGCGGCGACGCGCTGGCGGTTGTGGGCTATGTCGATCAGGGCGGCTCGGGCATCACGCGCGGCGCGCTCGACACCGGCGCCTTCGACAAATTCATCTTCCCGGACGGCATGATCGGCGACGCGCTTGTTGAGCGTTTCGGCACCGAAATTGACGGCTCGATCGGGATCAACCCGGCAGCCGAAGGCGATGGCCGCGCGAAGTTCGAAGAACTGGCCGCTGCTGCCGGCTTCGATCCTTCGGCCCCCTACTCTGCCGAGGCGTATGACGCGGCTGCACTGATCCTTCTTTCCATGCAGGCCGCCAAGTCGGCAGACCCGGCCGCTGCAAAGGAAAAGGTGATGGAAGTCGCGAACGCACCGGGCGAGCCTGTCCTGCCGGGTGAACTGGCCAAGGGGCTGGAGCTTCTCGCCGCCGGGACCGATATCGACTATGTCGGTGCGTCGTCGGTCGAACTGGTGGAGCCGGGCGAAAGCGCCGGTTCGTTCCGCGAGACGACGATCACGGACGGCAAGCTGGAAGTCGTGGGCTTCCACTGAACTGCCCGCAGCGAATATTGCCCGGCGCTTTGTGCGCCGGGCTTTTTCGTAATGGATAAAAGCGCGAAATCAGATTATATTATAAGCGCTTGTGACTGACACATCATCTTATGCGACAGGGGGCAAGATGATCCGGGTCGAGAACCTGCACAAGAAATTCGGCGGTTTTTCCGCCGTGGACGGCGCCAGCCTTGAAATCCGCACCGGCTCCATCACCGGGCTGATCGGGCCGAACGGGGCCGGAAAATCCACACTGTTCAACGTCATCGCCGGCGTCTACGCACCCACATCGGGTCGCGTCATCATGGATGGAGAAGACATTTCCGGCCTGGCCCCGCACGAGCTGTTTCACAAGGGCCTGCTGCGCACCTTCCAGCTCGCCCATGAATTTTCGTCCATGACGGTGCGCGAGAACCTGATGATGGTCCCCGCCGATCAGAGCGGCGAGCGGATCATCAACACCTGGTTCGGACGCGGCAAGATCCGCGAGCAGGAAGAACAGCTGCGCGCCAAGGCCGACGAGGTTCTGGACTTTCTGACGATCAGCCATGTCGCCGACGAAAAGGCCGGCAACCTGTCAGGCGGTCAGAAAAAGCTGCTGGAGCTGGGGCGCACGATGATGGTCGATGCAAAGGTCGTCTTTCTGGACGAGGTCGGCGCGGGCGTGAACCGGACGCTTCTGGGCACGATCGCCGATGCCATCATCCGGCTGAACAAGGAGCGCGGCTATACGTTCTGCGTGATCGAGCATGACATGGATTTCATCGGAAAGCTGTGCGACCCGGTCATCGTTATGGCCGAAGGCAAGGTTCTTGCCGAGGGTAACGCCGACAGCATCATGCAGAATGAAGCCGTGATCGAGGCCTATCTGGGCCGTGGCCTGAAGAACAAGGAGATGATCGGCGCATGAGCGACAGTGATCCCTTCGGCAAAAGCCGAGATGCGTCCATCGTGAACCAGCACGGGCGCGGCGAAATCGACGGAACGCGTCGGTCAGGCCCGGTCGGTGCCGGAAAGGAAGGCGATCCCTTCCTGATCGGCGAGAACATGACGGGCGGCTATGGCAAAGGCCCCGATATTCTGCACAATTGCACCATCGCCGTCGAAAAAGGCGAGATTGCGGTCATCGTCGGGCCCAATGGTGCCGGCAAGTCGACTGCGATGAAGGCGCTGTTCGGGATGCTGAACCTGCGCGAAGGCTCGATCCGGCTGAACGGGCGTGACATCACTCAGTTGAACCCGCAGGACCGTGTGAAGGCGGGCATGGGCTTCGTGCCGCAGGTCAACAATATCTTCCCTTCGATGACCGTCGAAGAGAATCTGGAAATGGGCGCCTTCATCCGCGATGACGACATTCGCGAGACGATGGAGCAGGTCTATGACCTGTTCCCCGCCGTCGCCGACAAGCGCAAGCAGGCGGCCGGCGAACTGTCGGGCGGTCAGCGCCAGCAGGTTGCCGTCAGCCGCGCGCTGATGACGCGGCCCAGCCTTCTCATGCTCGACGAACCAACCGCGGGCGTCAGCCCCATTGTCATGGACGAGCTTTTCGACCGCATCATCGCCATCGCGCGGGGCGGCCTGCCGGTGCTGATGGTCGAACAGAACGCCAAGCAGGCGATGAACATCGCCGACAAGGCCTATGTGCTGGTCCAGGGCGCGAATGCCCATACCGGGACCGGCAAGGAACTTATGGAAAACGACGAGGTGCGACGCACCTTCCTGGGAGGTTAAACCCATGAAATTCCCGCTGATCGCCGCCGTTGCGCTGATCGCCGCCCTGCCCGTCTTCGCGCAGGATGCGGCCCCTGATGAAGCGCTGCCGCCGGCCGAAACCGATATTCTGCCGCCGGGTGGCGACGCCCCGGTCGATGAAATTCCGCCGATTGCCGATGTGGCACCCGATGGTGGCAGCCCGGATGCCACGGCAATCGACATGGCCTGCACCTTCGAAACCGAGTGCAATGACGCTGAATGCGCATCGTCCGGGTATCAGGGCCGGCTGACAATCATCAGTGATGGTGCGGGTCTGGCCGAGGGCGAATGGGCTGATCCGTCCGAAACGATCTCGCTGTCGGCGATCGTGACGAATGGAACGGTTCTCGCATCTTCCTCGGGGAGCGAGACCGGCAAGCAGCGCCTGCTGACGGTTCTTCCGGACGGCAAGGCGCGATTCACCACCCATCTGACCGACCCGATCATGGCGATCACCTATATCGGTTCCTGCGAGGTCGCCAAGTAATGGATCTTCTCAACGCCCTCGTGGCCTTTCTGAATTTCGTTTTCATCCCCGCCGCCGCTTACGGCGCACAGTTGGCGCTCGGCGCGCTTGGGGTGACGCTGATCTACGGCATCCTTCGCTTCTCGAACTTTGCGCATGGCGACACGATGGCCTTCGGGACCGCCATTACAATCATGGCGACCTGGGCGCTTCAGGCGATTGGCATCAGCCTCGGGCCGATCCCGACGGCGCTGCTGGCGCTGCCCATCGGAATCGCGGGTTGCGCGCTGATGGTGCTTGGCACCGATCGCATCGTCTATCGCTTTTACCGCAAGAAGAAATCCGATCCGATCATTCTGGTCATGGCATCTGTCGGCGTGATGTTCATCATGAACGGCCTGACCCGGATTCTGATCGGGGTGGACGAGATCCGTTTCGATGATGGCGCGCGCTTTGTCATCGACGTGCGCAGCTTCCGGGAATGGAGCGGCCTGTCAGAAGGTCTGGCCCTGCGCACAACGCAGCTGATTACCGTCATCGTGGCGGTGCTGGTCGTCTGGGCGCTGTTCTGGTTCCTGAACCGCACCAAATCGGGGAAAGCCATGCGCGCCTATTCCGATAACGAGGATCTGGCGCTGCTGTCTGGCATCGACCCAGAACAGGTCGTGCGCCTGACATGGATCATCGCTGCGGCGCTGATGACCATTGCCGGGACGCTTTACGGTCTCGACAAGGCGTTCAAGCCCTTCAACTACTTCCAGATTCTGCTGCCGATCTTTGCCGCCGCCATTGTTGGCGGTCTGGGCAGCCCGATCGGCGCGATTGCGGGCGGCTTCATCGTCGCATTCTCGGAAGTCGCGATCACCTACCCGTGGAAGAAAGTCGCGGGTCATCTGGGCTTCCAGTCAGACGGCCTGCTGCAACTGATGTCGACCGAATACAAGTTCGCCGTCAGCTTCGTCATCCTCATCATCGTCCTGCTGTTCCGGCCAACTGGCCTGTTCCGCGGCAAATCCGTGTAAGGAGGACTGCGATATGGCAACCTCTCGTCAGGCAGAAGCCTCCAGCAAGTGGCGCGCGCCCGTTCTGTTCATCGTGCTCGCCATTCTGTTCATCCTTGAAGGCACGACGCGAAATGCGCTGTTCACCGGCTCGTGGAACACTTCGCTCGCCATTCTGAACATGGGCCTGATCTCTGCGGTCACCGCGCTCGGTCTGAATATGCAATGGGGCTATGCGGGGCTTTTCAACTCTGGTGTGGTCGGTTTCGTGGCGCTTGGCGGCCTGGCGCCGGTGCTGATCTCGGTTGCGCCGGTCGAAGGCGGCTGGGGGGCGGGCGGTCTGCGCATCATCCTTGCGCTGATTGTCGGCCTTGGCACGCTTGTTCTTGCCGCTGTCGTGTGGCGGCGCGTGCAACGCAAGCTGCGCGTGCTTGCGCTGCTGGCGGTGCTGATCGTGGGTTTCGCCGCCTATCGCTGGCTGTTCGATCCTGCCGTTGACGCGATCGAGGCGAACCAGGCAGCGCAGTTCGGGAATCTCGGCGGGCTTGGCCTTCCTGTGCTTCTGTCCTGGCCTGTCGGCGCGCTGTTTGCCGCAGCGGCCGCATGGGGCGTCGGCAAGGTCGCGCTCGGTCTGCGCTCGGACTATCTGGCAATTGCGACGCTTGGCATCGGCGAGATCATCGTCGCCGTTCTGAAGAACGAGGAATGGCTGGCGCGCGGCGTGAAGAACGTGACCTCGATCCCGCGCCCGGTCCCCTATGAAATCGCGCTTCAGCGTGATCCCGCCTTTATCGAAAGGGCGCAGAACTGGGGCATGTCCGTGGCCGAGCTTTCGGGCATCTGGGTCAAGCTGTGCTACGCGGGTCTGTTTGGCGCGGTGCTGCTTTTGCTGATCCTGCTGGCAGAGCTTGCGCTGAAATCACCCTGGGGCCGGATGATGCGCGCCATCCGTGACAATGAAACCGCGGCAGAAGCGATGGGCAAGGACGTCACGGGCCGGCATCTGCAGATCTTCGTGATCGGATGTGCGGTCATGGGCCTCGCCGGCGCGATGATGATCACCCATGACGGGCTGATGGCCCCGACCCAGTATAACCCGCTGCGCTATACCTTCGTGATCTGGGTCATGGTGATTGTCGGCGGGTCCGGGAACAACTGGGGCGCAGCGCTTGGCGGTATCCTGATCTGGTTCCTGTGGATCAAGGCTGAAAGCTGGGGGCCGCAGCTGATCTCGCTTCTGACCAGCCCGCTGCCAGCCGGAGCGGTGAAGCAGCATCTGCTGGAAAGCTCGCCGCATATGCGTTTCATCGCGATGGGCCTTATCCTGCTGCTGGTCCTGCGGTTCTCGCCCCGTGGTCTGGTGCCCGAGAAATAGGCGCTGCCACGATTGCCGATGCAAAAAGGGGCCTCGCGGCCCCTTTTTTATGAACTGCGCAAGCTGTTCAGCCGCAATGGTCTGCAAGGACCAGCGACCACCAATAGGTGCCGCCAGACTGAACCACGCCAACGCCCGCGTCATCGAACTTGTTGTGGACGAGGATCTCCTGATCGGGCTTGTAACCCATCCAGCGCGACATCTGGCTGTAATCATCGCCAGCGCGCCCGATAAGCTGGGCGGATGAACAGGCCGTATATTCCACGGCACGAACGCGATTCACCACGGAAGAGCCGTTCGAACCCGCGACTGTCAGCCTGTTCATGCTGGCCATGTCGCACGCATGGGCTTGCGCTGCGAAAGCCAGATTTTCCTTGAACTTCAATGGAGAGCGCCCAAGCCGCACACGCTCGGCATTCACCTGTTCCTCAAGGCGGGCGATCATCGCCGGGTCGGGCGCGGCGCAGACCGGGGCCAGTTCCTCGACCGCCGGTTCGGGCAGAGATTGGTCGGCAACGGCCACAATCGGGATGGGCCGGTCGGTATCGCCGGCCGCTGAAAAGCGGTCACAGGCGGTCAGGGCAAGCACTGCGGTCAGGGCTGCCGCCGACGTTACCAGAAGCGGGGGGCGAAACATGCCAATCTCCTGCGTTTGAAGTCATTGTTAAGGCGCGTTAAATTGCAACGCCGCATAGGAAGATCGGGTTCCCGTCGTCTCACGCAGCGCCCACGCTCTTGCCTTGATGGACAGCGCGCCGTAAATGCCGGACATGACCCAGCATCAGCGCCTTCTCATCATCGACTTCGGCTCTCAGGTGACGCAGCTGATCGCGCGCCGCCTGCGCGAGCTGAACATCTATTGCGAAATCCACCCCTATCAGAATGTCTCGCCGGCATTCCTGACGGACTTCGCCCCACAGGCCGTCATTTTGTCCGGCGGCCCCGACAGCGTCACGCGAGAGGGCAGCACCCGCGCGCCGGAAAACCTGTGGACCATGGGCGTGCCGGTCTTCGGCATCTGCTATGGTCAGCAGGTGATGATGCAGCAGCTTGGCGGCAACGTCGAGGCGGGCCACCACGCCGAATACGGCCGTGCCTATGTGACGCCTGCGCCCGGCCATAAAAAGGATGGCATCTTCGCCGGGCTGAGCGACCGCGAACAGGTCTGGATGAGCCACGGCGACCGGGTGACCCAGCTTGCGCCGGGTTTCGAAGTTGTCGGCACCTCGCCCAACGCGCCCTATGCCATTACCGCGGACGAAGGACGCGGTTTCTATGCCGTGCAGTTCCATCCCGAAGTGCATCACACGCCGAATGGCAAGCAGATGCTGGAAAACTTCACGCGCATGGCCGGCTTTACCGGCGACTGGACCATGGCGGCTTACAAGGACGAGGCGATCCGCAAGATCCGTGAACAGGTCGGCGACAAAAAGGTGATCTGCGGGCTGTCGGGCGGCGTCGATTCCTCGGTCGCGGCTGTGCTGATCCATGAAGCGATCGGCGACCAGCTGACCTGCGTTTTTGTCGATCACGGACTTCTGCGCCAGAACGAGGCCGAGGAAGTCGTGTCGATGTTCCGCGACAATTACAACATCCCGCTGATCCACGCAGACGAGGCAGACCTGTTCATCGGCGCGCTGGAAGGCGTTTCCGACCCCGAGGTCAAGCGCAAGACCATCGGCAAGCTGTTCATCGACGTATTCCAGAAATACGCCAACGAGATCGAAGGGGCCGAATTCCTCGCGCAGGGCACGCTCTATCCCGACGTGATCGAAAGCGTGTCGTTCAGCGGCGGCCCCTCGGTCACGATCAAAAGCCACCACAATGTCGGCGGATTGCCGGAAAAGATGGGCCTGAAGCTGGTCGAACCCCTGCGCGAGCTGTTCAAGGACGAGGTCCGCGCCTTAGGCCGTGAGCTTGGCCTGCCCGACAAGTTCATCGGCCGCCACCCTTTCCCCGGCCCCGGCCTCGCGATCCGCTGCCCAGGCGAGATCACCCGCGACAAGCTGGACATCCTGCGCAAGGCCGATGCGGTCTTCATCGACCAGATCCGACAGCACGGCCTTTACGACGAGATCTGGCAGGCCTTCGTGGCCATTCTGCCTGTCCGCACCGTCGGCGTCATGGGCGACGGCCGCACCTATGACTATGCCTGCGCCCTGCGGGCCGTGACCTCGGTCGACGGGATGACGGCGGACTATTATCCCTTCAGCCATGATTTCCTTGGCGAAACCGCAACCCGGATCATCAACGAGGTCAAGGGCATTAACCGCGTGACCTATGACATCACGTCGAAGCCACCGGGTACGATTGAGTGGGAATAGCCCTGCATCAGTAGGTCATGCGTCTGGTCGTCGGCGGGAAAGAACGTTTCGACGACTAGTTCCGACAAGGTGATGTCGGTCGCCGTTCCGAACACGGTCGTGGTGCTGATGAACGACATCTCGGCCCCGTCCAGCGTGATCTGCAAGGGCACGGCGATGCCGCCAAGATCGACGCCGCACGTGCCAGCGCTGACGCCGGGCGGAATGGGATATGCGCGCAACTCGGCCTCCAACCGCTCCAGCACGGGATCTCCGCTTGCCTCAATCTGGGCGGATAGGCGATGCAGCAAATGCGCACGCCACTCGCCGAAATTCCGGATGATCGGCGCAATTCCATTGGGATGCAGGGCCGCGCGCAACACGTTGACCGGCGATGCCAGCAGCGACGGATCGGCGGCCTGCATGATCTGCCCTGCCCCTGCATTGGCGAAGATCATGTTCCAGTGACGGTCCACCGCCAGTGCGGGAAACGGCTCGTGCCGGCGCAGGATCGTTTCGACCATCTGACGTGCTGCGCGAAAAGCGGGGTCGTCCGGGTGGCGTTCAGGATAAGCGGGCGCAAAACCTCCTGCGATCAGCAACGTGTTCTGTGCCCGTAGCGGCATCGAAAGGCTTGCGGCAAAGCGGATCAGCATGTCACGGCTGGGACGCGACCGGCCGGATTCGACGAAACTCAGATGCCGCTGCGAAACCCCGGCATCCAGCGACAGCGCCAACTGGCTGAGCCCGCGGCGCCCGCGCCATTCGCGCAATATATCACCGACGAGATTTTCAGGTGTTTCGCTCATTGCCAAAGCCTAGTGGCATCCAAGCGTCGCGCCAATTACCCGAGACGTAATTGGCGTCAATACCTGCCGCTGCGAGGCTATGGGCTCGATTCGTCATTTTGAAAGGTCATGCAATGAAACTGCCCTTCACCCTTCGCCAGCTTATCTGGCTCGACGCTGCCACCTGTCTGGGCTTCGGCACCCTGATCGCGACGCTACCCAGTTTCATCGCCGGGCTGACCAGAATTCCGTCAGGGTTGTTGTTCTGGGCTGGTCTGTTCCTTATTCTGGTAAGCGGTATCTTCGCCCTGCTCGCCTCCCGCCCGCGCATCCCGGCTGCGGGAACACTCGCCGTCGTCGCCGTGAATATCATCTGGGTTCTGGCAAGCCTGATGTTGTTGGCCATGCTTGGCCTGAACGCGATCGGCGTCGCGTTCATCCTTGCGCAGGCCGCGGTCGTCGGTGTGATCGCCTGTGCAGAGCTTGTGGCGCTACGCAGTGCAACCGATCGGCCCGCCGTGGCATCCTGACAAAGTTCCAGCCGCCGACAACTTTGCGGGCTGGGCATTGCTAAATAATCGCCCTAGGCTCTCGCCATGACCGTTCAGGCGTAACCGTCACAGGGGATGCAATGGCACAAATCCGCATCGGTATCGGCGGCTGGAACTTTCCGGAATGGCGCAAGGGGGTGTTTTACCCCAGCGACCTGCCGCAACGGCGCGAACTGGAATATGCCAGCCGCGCGCTGAGCAGCATCGAGATCAACGCCACCTATTACGGCAGCCAGAAGCCCGAAAGCTTCCAGAAATGGCATGACGAAACGCCGGATGATTTCGTCTTTGCCGTCAAGGCCAGTCGATTCGCGACCAATCGCAAGGTGCTTGGAGATGCTGGTGAAAGCGTCCAGCGTTTCCTGACCTCGGGCATCACTCGGCTGGGTCCGAAACTCGGGCCGATCAACTGGCAACTGGCAGAGACGAAGAAATTCGATCCACAGGATTTCGCGGCGTTTCTCGCGCTTTTGCCGGACGAGCAGGACGGCATCGCCCTTCGCCACGCCATCGAGGCCCGCCACGAGAGCTTTGCCGATCCCGAGGCCGCAGACCTGTGCCGGGCGCGCAACATCGCGATCGTTCGCGCCGGCGACAGCAAATTTCCCGAGATCGACGCCGATACCGCCGATTTCGCCTATCTGCGCATCATGGGCACCTCGGATGTCGAGAAGGGTTATCGCGACAAGGATCTTTCGCGTTGGGTCGAGGAAGCGAAGCGCATCGCGTCCGGGCGCGATCTTTTCCTTTACGTGATCTCGGGCGAAAAGAAGCGCAACCCGGACTGCGCCATAGCCCTTGCAGAGGCATTGATATGAGCTGTTCCTGTGGACATGACCACGACGCCAGCGCGCATTTGGGCCGCCCCGACCCTGCGCCCGGCCAGATCGCGCTTTCGGTGAAACTTTTCTGCGCCGATGCCGCCGAGATGCGGATCGCGCTGGAACATCTGCCCGATCACGTGGCGCTCAGCCGCGCCGAGCCGGGCTGCATGTTCTTCGCCGCCGAGCAGAGCGACGACCCGGCAATCTGGCTGATCGAAGAGCTCTATGCCGACGAAGCAGCACTAAACGCACATAAGGCGCGGCTGGCCAGCAGCGAATGGAGCAGGATCAGCGCCGCTTTGAAACGCGAAATCACGCGGATCGACGGTTAACCGACCAGCTTGCAGATCCGCCGCACCGCTGCGCCGTAGCCGTCGATCCCCAGACCTGCGATCACTGCATCGGCACGATGGCTGATGAAGGAATGGTGACGAAACGCCTCTCGCTTGTGGATCTGGCTGATATGGACCTCCATCACCGGCCCTTCGAACGCGTTGAGCGCGTCCAGAAGCGCGATGGAGGTGTGGGACAGCCCGCCAGGGTTGATGACGATCCCGACGGCGTTTTCGCGCGCCTCGTGAACCCAGTCGATCAACTGTCCTTCCCAGTTGGACTGCTGGGCGGCGATTTCAAACCCGTCGGCACAGTTATCGCGCGCGAGAGCTTCAACGTCCGACAATGTCTCGTAGCCGTAATGTTCCGGCTGGCGCTTTCCCAGCAGGTTCAGATTCGGGCCGTTCAGCAGAAGGATGGTTTTCACGGGACTGGCCTTGTTGTCAGAAATCACGTTGATATTTGATGAAGGGCGTCCGCGTGGCAAGCCGGTCGTAAAGCATGCGGCCAGCATAGTTGTCTTCCGCGGTCAGCCAGTAAAGCGATTGTGCGCCGCGCGCCTTCGCCGCAGTTGACACCGCCTCGATCAGGGCGCGCCCGATACCTTTCCCGCGCGCTTCGGGCAGCGTGAACAGATCCTGCAGATAGCAGACACCGCCAGGCCGCCAGAGGTTCGGGTGAAAGACGTAATGTGTCAGTCCGATCAGTCTGCCGCCGTCATCCGCGACAAAACCCTGAAAGTCATTGGCTTCACCCGAGGTCAGGCGCGCGAAGGCCGTATCGAAAAAATCCTGCGGGCGGTCGGGATGGCCATAAAAACGCTGATAGCCGTCCCAAAGCCCCTGCCACTGATCCCTGTCATCGGCCGTGACTGCCCTGACGTCCATGCCTATCTCCCCTGCCGGCGCGCCATGAAGGCCAGCTTTTCGAACAGCGCCACATCCTGTTCATTCTTCAGCAGCGCGCCGTGCAACTTCGGCAGCATCTCACCGGGCGCCTTCTTCAGATCGTCGGGCGCCAGATCCTCGGCCAGTATCAGCTTCAGCCAGTCCAGCAGTTCAGAGGTGGATGGCTTCTTCTTCAGGCCGGGAACGTCGCGAATCTCGAAAAACTGGCTCAACGCTTCTTCCAGAAGGCGGGGCTTCAGGCCGGGATAGTGAACGGCGACGATCTTCGACAGGACCTCGGCGTCGGGGAAGCGGATATAGTGGAAAAAGCAGCGGCGCAGGAACGCGTCGGGAAGCTCTTTCTCGTTGTTAGAGGTAATGATGACCACGGGCCTGTGCGCGGCACGGACAGTCTCGCCGGTCTCATAGACATGGAACTCCATCCGGTCGAGTTCCTGCAGAAGATCATTCGGAAACTCGATATCGGCCTTGTCGATCTCGTCAATCAGCAGCACGACCTTGCCCGGCGCCTCGAATGCCTGCCACAGCTTGCCCTTACGGATGTAGTTGCCGACTTCATGCACACGCGCATCGCCCAGTTGACTGTCGCGCAACCGGCTTACTGCGTCGTATTCGTACAGCCCCTGCTGCGCCCTGGTCGTTGATTTCACGTTCCATTCGATGATCGGCAGGTTTAGCGAGGCGGCGACTTGCCGGGCAAGCTCGGTCTTGCCGGTGCCCGGCTCGCCCTTGACCAGAAGCGGGCGTTCCAGCGTGATCGCCGCGTTGACCGCCATGGCCAGTTCCGCGGGCGCCACATAAGTTTCGGTCGAGGCGAATTGCATCATGCGCTCCTTATCCTGCGCGCCCGGACCCTAGCTTTCCGGATGACCGGCATCAAGCGGCCTTGCGCGCAATGCGGGACAATGGGCTAGTGACATCTGGTTCCGCATCCTTTATGGGGGGCCGCAAGGGCCGGGATACAGGCATCCCGACCTCTCGGAGGACGTATGAAACAGCAGATTTTCCTGCCCGATGATTACCGCCCAGCCGAAGACGAACCGTTCATGAACGATCGCCAGCTGGAATATTTCCGCCGCAAGCTGGAGGCCTGGAAGGCCGAGTTACTGGAACAGTCCGCTGAAACGCTGGAAGGCTTGCAAGACAGCGCCCGCAACGTGCCCGACCTGGCCGACCGCGCATCCGAAGAAACCGACCGCGCGCTGGAGCTTCGCACCCGCGACCGCCAGCGCAAGCTGGTCGGCAAGATCGACTCGGCTCTCAGGCGGATCGGCAATGGAGAGTACGGTTACTGCGAGGTCACCGGCGAGCCGATCAGCCTTAAGCGGCTGGATGCGCGCCCGATCGCGACCATGACAGTCGCCGCACAGGAAAAGCACGAGCGCCGCGAGCGCGTGCATCGCGACGATTGACGGAAGCTGACGGCTTCTGTCAGCAGGCTTGGCCTAACGTGACTGCAAGGATGCGGTCCTGAGAGGATGAGCGATGACCGAACCGGATAACCGCGAGAGCTTGCGTCCGATCCTGATCGTGTTGCCGAATGGTTATGCCGATTGGGAAACCCCGATGATTTCGGCTGCAGGCGCGGATTTTTATGGCGTGCAGGTCCGTCACGCTACGCCGGGCGGCGGGGACGTTGTTTCGATGGCGGGGCTGAGGGTGACTGGTTTGCCCGATATTGCCCCCCGATCGGATGAAATCATCGTGCTGTGTGGCGGCGATATCTGGGCCTCTGACAATCCGCCTGAGGTCGAGGGGATGCTGCGAAAGGCGCGGGATGCCGGTCATGTCATCGCCGGGATCTGCGCGGGCGTCACTGCGCTTGCCCGCGCGGGCCTGCTGGAAGGGACAGACCACACCAGCAACGGGACCGATTTCATGGACAGCGTCGTGCCGGGATATGCGGGTCGTGAACGGCATCGCGATACGCCGCGCGCACTCTCGGATAACGGGATCATCACAGCGCCCGGCACCGCCCCCCGAAGCTTTGCCGAGGAAGTTCTGCGCGCCGCCGGTGTGCCGGAGGATCAGCTGAACCAGATGCGCGCGCTTCTTCAGGCGGAGAATACGGCCTGAGCAATCACCTGAAGAATCGCTCGGTCGCGGTGATCGGCGGCGGCGTGGCGGGACTGTGCGCTGCGGTTGCGCTTTCGCAGCGCGGCGCGCACGTCAGCGTCCATGAACGAGCGCCGGCGCTGACCGACGTTGGTGCGGGATTGCAGCTTTCCCCGAATGCCGGGCGCGTTCTTTCTGAACTGGGCCTTGATGCCGCGCTGGATGCGGTCAGCGTCCGGTCAGCGGGGGTTGTGCTGCATGACCGTGCCGGGCAGCAGGTTGCCTCGCTGCCCCTGGCGGCGCATCGCCCCGGCGCGGCGTTCCGCATGATCCATCGTGCGAGGCTGATCGAGGTGCTGGCTGCTGCCGCCCGCGATGCCGGCGCGACAATTCATCTCGGTCATCAGATCACGGACCCGCCAAAGGCCGATCTTCTGATCGGGGCGGACGGCCTGAACAGCACGTTCCGCCGCAAGCTGAACGGGGCCGAGAAGCTTTTCTTTACCGGCCAGACGGCATGGCGGGCGCTGATCGAGGACAGCATCGACGATCCCTTCGCCCGCGTATTCATGGGTCCGAAACAGCATCTGGTCAGCTATCGGCTGGGATCGGGGTTTCGCAATATTGTGGCCGTGCAGGAGCGTCCCGGCTGGACGGCAGAAGGCTGGTCGCACGAGGATGATCCGCGGAACCTGCGCGCAGCGTTCGCGGGTTTCGGCGGCCCGGTGCCCGACTGGCTTTCAAGGGTGGGGTCGGTTGGTATCTGGGGCCTGTTTCGACATCAGGTCGCGCGGCACTGGCATGATGGGCGACACGTCATCATCGGCGATGCAGCGCACCCGACATTGCCATTCATGGCGCAGGGCGCGGTGATGGCAATCGAAGACGCGTGGATCCTGGCGCAGAGCCTTGACGCGATAGCGGATCAGCCTGCGGCGCTGGCGCGCTTTCAGGCGATCCGAGAGCCGCGCGTCCGGCGTGTGGTCGAAGCCGCGAACGGCAATGCCCGGAACTACCACCTTTCCGGGCCGGCGCGGGTGATCGGTCATCTGGGCCTGCGCACGCTGTCGCGGCTGGCGCCGGGCGCTTTACTTCGTCGGTTCGACTGGCTTTACGACTATGACCCTGTGGCAGAGCGGGTCGCCTAGACCGCGTCCTCGACCGCCTCGACAATGCTGTCCACGACCTCGCGCAGAACAACTTCGTCCTCGGCCTCGGCCATGACACGGATCAGCGGCTCGGTCCCTGATTTGCGGATCAAAACCCGACCGGTGCCGTTAAGGCGCGTCTCTCCTGCCGTGATCGCCTGCTGGACGGCACCGACGGCAAGCGGATCGGCCCCGGCGGCATAACGCACATTCTTCAGCAGTTGCGGCACCGGTTCGAACTGATGAACAAGCTCTGACGCGCTTTGACCGGTTTCCGACATTGCGGCAAGGAATTGCAGCCCGGCGATCAGGCCGTCCCCCGTGGTGGCATAGTCAGTCATCACAAGATGCCCCGACTGCTCGCCGCCCAGATTGAAGCCGCCCTCGCGCATGCGTTCTACAACGTAGCGATCGCCGACCTTTGTGCGTTCCAGCCGCAGGCCGCGATCCGTCATGAAACGCTCCAGCCCCAGATTGGACATCACGGTCGCGACAAGCGCGCCACCTGCCAGACGCCCCTGTTCCGCCCACCGTCCGGCCAGCAGCGCCATCAGCTGATCGCCATCGGCAACGCGCCCCTTCTCGTCGATCAGGATCACGCGATCGGCGTCACCGTCAAGGCAGATGCCAAGGTCAGCGCGATTGTCCAGCACCGCCTGCGCCGCAGCACCCGGATGGGTCGAGCCGACGCCGTCATTGATATTGCGGCCGTCAGGATCAACACCGATGCGCACGACATCGGCGCCAAGTTCGTACAGCACGTCTGGCGCGGCGCGATATGCCGCCCCATTGGCACAGTCGATAACCACCTTCATTCCGTCCAGCCGTTGCCCGGCGGGAAAGGTCGTTTTCGCATATTCGACATAGCGCCCGCGCCCGTCGTCGATCCGGCGCGCCCGCCCGATATTTGCAGGCTCTGCCGGGCGGATCTGACCTGCGACGATCCGCTCAATCTCGGCCTCGGCGTCATCGGACAGCTTGAATCCGTCGGGACCGAAGAACTTGATCCCGTTATCATCGGCGGGGTTGTGACTGGCCGAGATCATGATCCCCAGATCGGCACGCATCGAGCGCGTCAGATAGCCGACCGCCGGTGTGGGCACAGGCCCGAGCAGAAGCACGTTCATCCCAGTGCTGGTCAGGCCAGCGGTAAGCGCATTTTCCAGCATATAGCCCGACAGCCGCGTATCCTTGCCGATCACCACGCGATGCCCGTTGCGACCGTCCCGGCGGAAATAGCGACCGGCCGCCGCGCCAAGGCGCAGCGCCATTTCAGCGGTCATCGGGTCCGTGTTGGCCCGGCCCCGAACCCCGTCCGTCCCGAACAGCTTGCGCGTCATGTATTTGTCCCTTCGGTCACTCGCCCCCACAACGCCAATCCCTGCGCGGCGGTTGCCACATCATGTACCCGGTGCATCTGCACCCCCTGCCCGACTGCCGCCAGCGTCAGCGCCAACGTGCCGGGTCCGCGTTCCAACGGATCTTTCACACCCGCAATCTCGCCGATGAACCGCTTTCGCGACAGCCCCAGCAGGATCGGACAACCGAGCGTATGGAACAAGCTGATCCTGCGCAAAATCGCGAGATTATGCGCGGTCGTCTTGCCAAAGCCGATGCCCGGATCAATCAGGATCGCGTCGCGCCTTATCCCTGCCGCTTCTGCCCGTGCGATGCGAAATTCCAGCGCGTCGTAAACATCCAGCAGCACATCGTCATATTCGGGATTGTCCTGCATCGTCTCAGGAACGCCCTGCGCGTGCATCAGGCATACAGGAAGCCCGCTTTCTGCTACAACGCCGGCGAGTTCCGCGTCGAAATCGAACCCCGAAACATCGTTGACCAGCCCCGCGCCAGCCTTGATCGCGGCACGCGCGACGGCCGACTTGCGTGTATCGACGGACATGATGGCTTTGCCCGCAAGCGCTTCGATCACCGGCACCACGCGCGCGACTTCCTCGGATTCCGAAACCTCCGCAGCGCCGGGCCGGGTGGATTCGCCGCCGATATCGAGGATATGCGCGCCGTCCAAGTGCAGCCGTTCGGCCTGCGCGACGCCCTCGTAAAGCCCTCCGTCCGAGAAGCTGTCGGGCGTGACATTCACGATGCCCATAAGCGACGGTCGCGCCATGTCGATGCCTGCTATCGCCGCGCGCGGACCGGTCAGGGCTGCGATGATAGGGTCGGGCGCATCTTCCGCAGGAACAATCTTGGGTGCCCGACCACGTTCCAGCCGTTCCAGCCGCGAGAATTGCAGCCAGCCCCCTGCCAGCGGCATTTCGCCGCCCTCCTCGGGGATCGCGCGCCAATAGGGGCCGCTCATCCGGTGATCCGATGAAGAGGGATACCGCTGTCGGTCGCGGGCATTTCGGCACCGCGCGGAAGCGCGAGGTCGAGCCGCTGCGCGCCAATCCGTTCGGCCAGCCAGACGGCAAGCGCGATCGGCGTGGCTTCAAGCCCCGCGACATCCGCGCACATCCTCGCAGGGGCCCAGACGATGGGGCGCGCCTCTTTCACCGCCCAGTCGAGTTCCGTGCGGCTGTCCGCGATATCAAGGCCAAGACGCCCGCCAAGCGCCCACGCCGCCTGATCCAGTGCCAAAAGCGCCATGCGCCGTTCGTTCCCACCAGCAGGCACTGGCAGTCCGGGCGCATCAGGGACCAGAATGACCGCGCCTTCCGGGCGTGCAATCTCTGCCCCGTGAAACAGAACCACCGGCGACAGGACTGCGCCCCCGGCGTCAACGCGACCGCGCCGGCGCACAAGCGTCACACCCAGTGCGCCCGGCACGCGGTCAAGTTTTTCGACCGTGACGCTGATGCGGGCCGCGCGCGGATGCGAAAGCACCTCGGCAGCGATCCTTTCCGCAAGCGTTTCCAGCAGGTTGAAGCGCTGATCGGCAAGTCCGGCAGCCACGGCCTCTGTCAGCACGTCGTAGGATAGAATGCGGTCCACGTCGTCGCCCGCCCCGACGACCGGCGCTGCCAGATCGACATTCAGATTGAACCGCAGGCGCTGTCGCTGACCGCGCTCGGACTGGAACGCGCCAATCTCGGCATCGACGAGATAATCGCGCAGATGAATTCGGTCTGGTTCGTCCATGCCACCAAATCCCAAGAAAAAGGCCCCGCCGCAAGGGGCGAGGCCAGTCCAGCAGGAAGAGATTGCAGATCACGCCGTCTGAAACGAAGGCGCGACCCGCGAACGCGTCAATTCGCGGCGACGCGACGACCCTGACGATAGAAGATGTGGCTGCCGATCTTCGTCGTCCGGGTGAAGCGCTTCGACCAAGACGGACGAACTTGCGTCGTATGGAAGTAAGTCGCACCATTGGTCAGTTCGCGAGGTGCCCCTGCAAGCGCGTCCGCGGCGATCTGACGGGCGCGCGAGGCGGCGGCGGCATTCGACATGCGCCGACCCTTGTTATAGGTGAACTGACCGCGCTGGTGGACGACGCCGCAGACCGAATTCGGGAACGCGCGGCTGTCGACGCGGTTCAGGATGACTTCTGCCACGGCGCGCTGACCGCTGCGCCCTTCGCCGCGTGCCTCGAAGTAAAGCGCCTCGGTCAGGCAAGCGAGCGAGTCCGCGCCGCCATAGCGAACCTTGGTGACGGTCTCGGGGCCTTTAACCGGGTCGGCGCTCGCCGTAAGTGGCAGTGCGAGCGATGCGGCCACAACGAGGGCGGCCAGTTTACGGGTCAGCGTAAGCATAAAGCAGTATTCCTGTCTCATGGATCGCCGGACCGAGCAGAGGCCGACGTGGGTCGAGAGGGAAACTACACAAAGCCTTTCAGCCGTCGCCACGCGCGAGACTGTGAGGTTCCGCTTTTCATCGAATTAACCATTTTTCCGGCGAGTTCCCGCCGAAGCTGTTCGCGCGATTTGGCGGGAACTCGCCAATTCGCGCTTGCAGCATCTGGCTTTGCAGCGCAGCAAGCCCCCCGAATCAGGGGTTTTTCTCGCGCCGGCTTCGAATCGATTCCTGCGCTGCAGCAAGCCGAGCAACCGGAACCCGAAACGGAGAGCAGGAGATATAGTCCAGACCTGCGCGCTGGCAAAAGGCGATGGATTGCGGGTTCCCGCCATGTTCGCCGCAGACCGCGATGGTGATTTCAGGCTGCGCCTCGCGGGCGCGCTGCGTGCCGATCAGCAACAGCTCTCCGACGCCGTCCTCGTCAAGGATATGAAACGGGTCTTCGGCATAAACGCCTTGCTGGACATAGCTGTTCATGAACCGGCCCGCATCGTCGCGCGACAGGCCATAGGTCATCTGTGTCAGGTCGTTGGTGCCGAAGGACAGGAAGGCGGAATGACGCGCGATGTCACCAGCGCGAAGCGCAGCGCGCGGTGTCTCGACCATGACGCCGAGACGATAGGTGAAGTCGCGCCCGGTTTCGTTGCGCAGCGCGGCGGCAACCGCGTCGACGCGGGTCTTGACGATTTCGACCTCACGCCGGGCACTGACCAGCGGGATCATGATCTCTGGCACGACCCCCTCTCCCGCATTTGCGGTCGCAATCGCGGCCTCGAAAATAGCGCGTGCCTGCATGTCGTAAATTTCAGGCACGGTAATGCCAAGCCGAACGCCCCGCATGCCGAGCATCGGATTGAATTCTGACAGGGCCTCGATCCGGCGGGTCACATCGGACAAAGGCAGGTCCAGCGATTCGGCAAGTTCGCGCATTCCTTCGCGGTCCTGCGGCAGGAATTCGTGCAAAGGCGGATCGAACAGCCGGATCGTGACCGGCATACCGGCCATGATGTCAAAAAGCTCGGTAAAGTCCTGCCGCTGAATCGGCAGCAAACGCTCCAGCGCGACGCGGCGATCTTCGGGACTGTTGGCGAAGATCATCTCTCGCATGATCGGCAGGCGCATCTCGTCAAAGAACATGTGCTCGGTCCGGCACAGTCCGATCCCCTGCGCCTTGAACATGCGGGCAGTGCGCGCATCCTCGGGCGTGTCGGCATTCGCGCGCACACCCATATCGCGAGATTCGTCGGCCCAGTCGAGCAACTGGTTAAAGCTGTCATCCAGTGCCGGCTCCAGCAATTGTGCAGATCCCGCCAGCACTTCGCCCGATGTGCCGTCTATCGTGATCTCCTCGCCCTCGCGAAAGCTGCGGCCGCCGCTGCGCAACTCTCGGGCGCGTGGATCAATGCTGATGCCGTGCGCGCCGACAATACAGGGCAAGCCGAGGCCGCGCGCGATCACGGCGGCATGGCTGGTCATGCCGCCGCGTTCCGTCAGAACACCGACTGCCGCATGCATGCCGCGAATATCCTCTGGCACGGTTTCGCGACGCACCAGAATACACGGCTCGCCCCGTGCGGCCGAGGCTTGCGCCGCGGTGGCCGTAAAGACGATTTTGCCCGTTGCCGCGCCCGGGCTTGCATCAATGCCGCGCGCGATGATGTCGCGGGGCGCGCGCGGGTCGATCTGGTAATGCATCAGTTCAGACAGGGCGCGCGGCTCGACCCGCATCACGGCGTCCTCGGGTGGGATGATGCCGTCGCGGGCTAGCGAAACTGCGATATTCACGGCGGCACGTGACGAGCGCTGAGTCCTGACCGCATCCAGGATCGAAAGCTCGCCATCCGACATCACGAATTCGATCTGCATCTCGTCACGCAGCCTGACCCGCGCGGCCTCGCAAAAACGAACCAGATCCGCGAAGGCGTCGGGCGCGAGGTCTTCCAGCGATGGCCCACGCTCGTCGCGTGTCAGATACAGCGTTTCCGCCCCCTGCCCGCGCGAACGACCCTGCATCTGTCCCTTGAAGCGCCCCATCAGGATCGGCGCGCCGGTGACACTGTCGATCATCTGCACCGTGCCCGAACCCGTGATCCCCGGACCGATCGCCAGCGCCATCTGCTGGACGACAAGCCCCAGCGGCGCATCTTCGGGCGCACCCTTCGCCTGACGCAGCAGCCGCGCGGTCGGCGCGTCCCAGGAGCGGGCCATGGACCGCAGAACCTCGGTCAGCTGCCGCACCGGGTCCTGCGGGAAATCCTCGTCCATCTCGTTGCGATAGGTTTCGAGCGCACGCGCAAGCGTCCCCTCGCTGCCATCGGCGAACATGTCGGGGTCGAGCCGTGCGACATTCACCGCATATGACTGAACGAAGCCAAGATAGATCGCGTCTGCCGCATCCTGCCCGCGTGTCTTTGCAAGCTGTCGGTGCCGCTCGTCGTTGATACCAACGTTGAGGACCGTGCCCGGCCCGCCCCATTCGGGCATCACCGCCGAGGGACGAATACTGACAAGCCCATTACCGTTCGAAAACAGCGCATCAAGCGTTCCCTGCGGCAACATCGCGCCCTGCGCCATCGACCGGACTGCCGCGGCCGAGATCGCGTGCGAACGCGGCACCGGCAGATCCATCCTGATAAGACGTTGCAGACATTTCGCCCGCCAGCCATGAATGGCGGTCGAGATCCCGGCAGAGGGCGTAATATCAACGATGTCTTTCGGATCTATCATGCGCGTCATAATGTGGCGGATTAAGGCATGGCGCCGGATTTGCTGCAAGTGCGAGATGTCGATTATCGGCCCGCAGCAAGCGAAAACGTTGCGCCATATCGAATGATGGAGACTGCAATGAGATTGACCGAACTGGCACATGGCGGCGGCTGCGGATGCAAACTCGGCCCGGCTGTCCTTAGCGAACTGCTCGCCGACCAGCCGATGGGGCAGATGTTTCCGCAACTTCTGGTCGGCAATGCCGAATCAGACGATGCCGCCGTCTGGCAGATCGACGAGAATACCTGTCTGATCGCCACGACCGATTTTTTCATGCCGATGGTGGATGACCCGCGCGATTTCGGGCGCATTGCCGCCACGAATGCGATCTCCGACATTTACGCGATGGGTGGCCGGCCGGTCATGGCGCTTGCGATCCTTGGAATGCCGATCAACAAGATGCCACCCGATGTTATTCGCGACATTCTGTCAGGCGGTGCCGATATCTGCGCCGAGGCAGGCATCCCCATTGCCGGCGGACACTCGATCGATTCGCCAGAGCCGATCTATGGGCTGGCGGTGATCGGGCTGTGTGCGCCAGGGGACGTTCGCCGCAATGGCGGCGCGCAGGCGACAGACAAGCTGATCCTGACCAAGCCTGTCGGTGTCGGTATCTATTCGAACGCGATCAAGAAAGGCACGGCGACGGCGGATGACATCGCCGAGATGGTTACGAGCTGCACCACGCTGAACCGGATCGGACAGGATTTGTCGGCGCTGCCCGAAGTGCATGCCCTGACCGATGTAACAGGCTTCGGCATCCTCGGGCACGGGATGGAAATGGCGAGAGGCGCGGGTTGCGCGCTGCATATCAACCGCAACGCTATCCCTCTGCTCGCCCGCGCGGCAGAGCTTGCGGCATCGGGTCACGGCACAGGCGCCAGCCAGCGCAACTGGGACGCGGTCGGCGGCCGTGTCACGCTGCCTGACGACATCACCGACGCAGAGCGGATGATCCTGACCGATCCGCAGACCTCCGGCGGTCTGCTGGTTGCGGTCGCAGCCGAAGCGGCGGATCAGGTTCTGGCACAGATACGTGAGCGCCATCCCAAAGCGGCGATTATCGGCGAAGTCACCGAAGGCGAAGGGATCGAGATACGCTGACAGCGCGACGTGGTTGGGAAACGAAAAAGGCGGCACGCAGGGTGCCGCCTTCCGCGTGGTGATGACTTCGCTGGCTCTTATGCGCCGGGGGTCGGGCAGCGGTAGTAGCGCAGGTTCACGCCGTTTTCTTCCATCTGCATCGTGCCCGGCGACAGGCGCAGAAGCACAAGGCGGGTGAAGGCCTGACCTTCGCCACCGCAGGAAAGCTGCGTCTCGGCAGCGTCACCCTTGATGGTCGTGCTGACAGCATTGCACTGCGCCTCGTAGAAGCTGAACCTGGTGCCTTCGACAGTCAGGGCGCCCTCGCTGGCCGCCTGACCGCACTCGCTCGAACGCAGGTTATAGCTGCCATTCAGGCTATTGGCCGGGGCAACGGCGCCAGACGCGGCTTCCGGTGCCGCGGGTGCCATTGTCTCATCCGCGAGGACATCGGCTTCGGCTTTCGTGATCGGGTCTTCCTCGACGGTGCAGCCGGCAAGGGCAAAGGCGACGGCACCAATGGCCGTAAACATTGTAATCCGGTTCATCTGTGACCTCTCTATTGGTTGGTTCCGTAGGCGTCAGATCAACCCACGGCCTGATAACAAAGGTTTGATCCCCGGTTTTTGTTCCCGAAATTCTATCCACAAGTCATCCGCTGGTGCCGAATCGCCACGCGACAGGATCGACGCCTCCAGACGGCGCGCCGTTTCGGGGTCAAATATATCGCCCGCCTCGCGGAATGCCTCGAACGCATCGGCATCCATCACCTCGGACCAGAGGTAGGAATAGTAGCCCGCCGAATAGCCGTCACCGGAAAACACATGACCGAAATGCGGCGTGGCATGGCGCATCGGGATTGCAGTCGGCGCATCAAGTTCGGCAAGGATTTCTGCCTGACGCGCCATCGGATCGGCAGGCGGTTCGCCGCGATGAAAGCCCAGATCGACAAGCGCGCTTTGCAGATATTCCAGCGTCGAGAAGCCCTGATCTGCATTCCCGGCAGCGATGATCCGGTCGCGCAGATCGGCGGGAAGCGCGGCACCAGTTTCAGCGTGGCGCGCATGCTGGTCCAGAACCTCGGGCTGTTCCAGCCAGTGCTCATAAAGCTGGCTTGGGAGTTCCACGAAATCGCGCGCGACAGATGTGCCAGAAATCGACGGCCAGTGGACGTCCGACAGGATATGATGAAGCGCATGGCCGAATTCATGGAAAAGCGTCCCTGCATCGTCCCATGACAGAAAGGCAGGCGCGCCGGGCTTCGCAGGCGGGGTGAAATTGCAGACATTGACCACGATCGCGCGCTGCCCGTCGCCGATCTTGTGCTGATAGCGCAGCGCGCCGCACCACGCCCCCGACCGCTTAGAAGGTCGCGCGAAGTCATCCGCGATGAAGATCGCCATCTCTTGCCCGTCGCGCATTACCCGCCATGCACGGGCATCCGGCGACCAGAGCGGCGCGTCGAAAGGCTCGAATTCCAGCCGGAACAGGCGGTTCGCAACATCGAACACGGCTTCGCGCATGGCATCGAGCGTCAGGTAGGGCTTGACCTCGGCCTCATCCAGATCGTGTTCGGCACGGCGCTTGCGCTCGGCATAGTAGCGCCAGTCCCAGGGGGCCAGTTCGGCATTCACGCCATCCTGCTGAAGCATCCGGGCCAGTTCCGCCCCGTCGCTGTCGGCCCTTTTCTTTGCCGCGTTCCAGACCTCGGTCAGCAGTTCCTCGACCCGCTCGGCAGTCCCGGCCATCTCGGGTTCCAGCTTGTATGCGGCGAAATCCTCGTATCCCAGAAGCTGCGCGCGTTCGTGGCGCAGGGCGAGTATCTCGGCGACGATCGCATTATTATCCGTCGCAGCGCCGCCCGCGCCTTCGCCCGAACCGCGCGCGACCCATGCCCTCCACGCGGCCTCGCGCAGATCGCGATCATCGGAATATTGCAGAAACGGAACGATGAGAGAGCGGCTGAGCGTGACGATCTGCCCGTCCCGGCCGCGCTCTGCCGCTGCGGCGCGCATCGCCGTCAGCAGCCAGTCAGGCAGGCCCGAAAGACGATCATCGGGCACCTGCATGACCAAATCACGCTCATCGGCAAGCACATTCTGCCCGAACTGGGTCTGAAGCACCGCAAGACGCTGGCGAATCGCGGCCATGCGCGCGCGTGCATCGCCGTCCAGTCCCGCACCCGCACGGCGAAAGCTGCGCAGCGCAAGCTCTGTCACGCGGCGATCCTGCGGCGGCAGCGCGTCTGCGCCTTCAAACACGGCGGCGACGCGGTCGTAAAGCCTCCTGTCCATGCTGACCTTGCTGCCATGCGCGGCAAGTATCGGGGCGAATTCGCGGCTCAGCGCCTCGCGCCGCTCATTCGAGTCGACGCCCGTGAGGGTATAGAACACCGCGCAAAGATTGTTCAGCGGTTGCTCCGCGGTTTCCAGCGCGGCAACTGTATTTTGGAAGCTAGGAGGTTCGGGGTTTGCCGCGATTGCCTCGATCGCGGCATCGGCATCGGCAAGGGCCCTGTCCATGGCCGGCGCGAAATCTTCATCCCTTATCAGGTCGAAACGCGGCAATCCGTGGATGCCGCTCCAATCGGTCAGTTCGCGGTAAGCGTCGTTGGTCATGGCATGTCTCCTTTTGCGGGAAACCTATGCCTCGGCGTCGTTCTGTTCCACCCCTGAACAGACCGGGCAATCCTTTCGGCGGTGCAGGGTAATCGTGCGGTTTTCTCCGTAAAGACCGTCAAAGATCAGCATTCGCCCAAGCAGCGACGCGCCCGCGCCGGTGATCTGCTTGATCGCCTCCAGTGCCATCATCGAGCCTATGACCCCCGGCAGCGGACCGGCGACGCCGGCCTCGGCGCAGGAAAGCGCCAGACCTTCCGACGGGGCTTCTGGAAAGATACAGGCAAAACAGGGCCCGCCCGCCGACGGGTCGTAAAGCGTCAGTTGACCTTCCCATTGCGAGATCGCGCCTGAAATCAGCGGCACCCCGGCTTTCGCGCAAATCGTGCCGATCTCCGCGCGCGTCGCGAATCTGTCGGTGCCGTCCAGCACGAGATCGAATTCGCCGATCAGCGCCTCATCATTCTTGTCCAGGGCGCGGCGCATCGCCTGAATATGAACCAAAGGGTTCAGGGCGCGCAATGCCTCGGCAGCGGCCAGCCCCTTGGGCCGACCCGCATCAGAGCTGCGATAGATGATTTGCCGTTGCAGGTTGGAAACACTGACCTCATCCGGATCGGCGATGGTGATGCGCCCCACGCCCGCCGCCGCGAGGTAGAGAGCTGCCGGCGCACCAAGCCCGCCTGCCCCGACGATCAGCACGGACGAGTCGCGCAGCCTGGCCTGACCCGGCCCCCCGATCTCGCGCAGGACGATGTGGCGGGCATAGCGGTCCAACGCCTCGGACTGGGCCTCGCCCCACCCCGTTCTGCGGGCATCGCTTGTGGCCGTGTCTACGCGCGCCGCCTTGTCGGACAGCGCCGCCAGACCGGGACTGTCCGCCTGCCCCCATCGGCGCACGGCCGCTGCGCGCGCACGACGGATCAGCGCGGCATAGCCAAGCAGCAGCCCCAGCACCGCACCGCCTGCGAACCACGCCTGCGGGTCGATCCCGATGGCCGCGCGAAACTCTGCTGCGGGGGCGGCCAGCATCAGGACCAGCACGACGATCCACACCAGCACGATCGCGACCAGCACCCGCAGGATGCCCCAGCCCATCCACCATGCGAGGGCGAGAAAGCTCAGCACCGCAAGGGGGATCAGCGCCATCGCTCAGCCCCGCCCGGTGGACCCGAAGCCGCCTTCGCCGCGCGCCGTCTGGTCGATCGAGGCCGTTTGCGTGAATTTCGCCTGAACCACGGGCGCGACGATGATCTGCGCGATGCGGTCGCCGTGCCGAATGACCAGAGGCCGATCCGACAGGTTGACCGCAATCACGCCGACCGGGCCGCGATAATCGCAATCAATGGTGCCGACACCATTCGCCATGGCAAGCCCATCGCGCAGTGCCGCACCAGAGCGGGCGCGGACCTGAACCTCGAAACCCGGCGGGATCTGCATTTTCAGCCCGGTCGGGATAAGCCGCCGTTCCAGCGGCGCAAGCGTGACCTCGTCCCCGCGCAGGTCTGCGCGAAGGTCGGCACCCGCTGCACCCGCCGTCTCATAGGCAGGCAAGGGCAGCAGAGGATCGGCACCCTCGTCTTTGAGGATCAGAATTTCGGGCTGCATGACATGACCTTCCGGCAAAGCAAAAGGCCGCCCGAGGGCGGCCCCATTGGATATCGCTCCTTAGCGTGGTGCGATCATCATGACCATCTGCCGGCCTTCCAGCTTCGGCATGTTCTCGACCTTGCCAGCCTCGCCGACATCGTCGCGAACGCGGTTCAGCAGGTCCAGCCCCAGATCCTGGTGCGCCATCTCGCGGCCGCGGAAACGAAGGGTCACTTTGACCTTGTCGCCCGCTTCCAGGAACTTCATGACGTTGCGCATCTTGACGTCGTAGTCGTGCGTATCCGTACCCGGACGGAACTTCACTTCCTTGATGTCGATGATCTTCTGCTTCTTGCGGGCCTCGGCCTCGCGCTTCTGCTGTTCGTATTTGAACTTGCCAAGATCCATGATCTTGCAGACGGGCGGGGTCGCATTGGGCGAGATCTCGACCAGATCGAGACCGGCTTCCTGTGCCATCTCCAGCCCGCGGGCGGGCGAGACGACACCGACATTTTCACCGTCAGCGCCGATCAGGCGAATTTCGGCGACACGAATACGTTCATTGACGCGGGGACCGGCGTCACGGTTCGGGGGCGGCGCGTTGTGCGGACGACGAGCTATGGTCGGATTCCTTTTATGGTGCGGTTGAATGCCGGGCAAAATAGGGATTCGTTCGGCGCGTTACAACCGGATTCCCCGCTATGACCTTCGACGCGCGGGCTTTTCGCCACAGGCTGCTTGTGGCAACAGGGGACATCAAAAAGGAACGCCCGATGCGCAGGCTGATCGCGATTGTCATCATAATGCTTCTTCTTGGCGGCGCGGGCTGGTGGGGCTGGACGCATCCTGATGCGTTGCCGGGTGCATTGCGCGATAAGCTCCCGCCCCTTGCCGAAGAAACCGCGCCATCTGCGACAGATCCATCGGGGCCTTCGACCGAAGCGATGACCGAACCGGCGCAAGCGCAGGCAGACCCGGCAATACCGGACGATGCAGCCTCGTCCAGGTCTGACACGGCTGGCACCGCCGCAGCCACGGCAACAGAGCCTACGCCCACGCCCGCACCCATGGATGCGCCGCTTCCCGCGCAGACCGGAAGCGCCATGGCTGTCGAGACAGAGCGCGTTGCCGAAGCCGTGATCGCCGCCGCCGATTCCCGCGCCCGCGCCGAAGCCACAGCCCGCGCCGAGGAAGCGGCGCTCGATACCGCGCGCGCCGATCTGCGCGACGTGCTGGCGCCGTATCTTGATGCGCAGGCGTTCGACAGCGCCGCAATGCGCAACGCGTTATCGGCCCCACCGTCGTCCGATGACATGCTGGTCGCGCAGCAGCGGAACCGGCTGGCCGCGCAAGTCGAAGCGATCCTGTCAGACGCGGATCGCGATGCAGCCAATGCTATCCGCGCCGCCGCGACGGGCGCTGCGGCTCGTGCCGCGCTGCCTGACAGCACGCCCCCGCTTCAGGGCTATGACCCATCGGCCCAGCTGGCCCGGCTTCGGGAATTGCTGCAATGACACCGTCACTTCGCGATTATCTGGCCGCGCACCCGGCAGAGCTTAAATCCGGGCCCATCGCGATTATCCTGTTCGAGGACGAGACAGAAGCGGCCTCGACCGTCGATCACGCACTGCGCGCCGGGTTTCGCACGCTGCTTGCCCTGTCGCCCGAACCGCTGAGCTTTCAGGCGACGCGCGACGGGATACGCAACCTTATCTTCGACACCCGCCGCCCCAACGCCCATGCAGAGGCTGTCAACGCGGTGAACGATGCCGTGCCGGCGGGCACATGGATCTACTACGGATACAATGCCGAGTATCTGTTCTATCCCTTCTCGGAATCGCGGCGTGTCGGCGAAATGCTGGCATTCCATACCGAGGAGCGCCGCGCCTCGATGCTGAGCTATGTGATCGACCTTTACGCGCCGGATCTGACGCGCTTTCCGGATGCCGTCAGCCTGCCCGACGCGATGTTCGACCGCATCGGTTATTACGCGCTTGGCCGCAAGGATGCGACCGGACAGTTTCTGCAGCGGCAGCTGGATTTCCACGGCGGCCTGCGCTGGCGCTTCGAGGAATACCTGCCCGAGGAACGCCGCAGGATCGACCGCATCTCGCTGTTCCAGTCCCGCGCGGGACTGCGACTGCTGCCCGATCACCGCTTCAACGATCAGGAATACAATACCTATTCCTGCCCCTGGCATCACAATCTGACTGCCGCTATCGCGTCCTTCAGGGTCGCCAAGGCGCTGATGCGCAATCCGGGATCGCGCGACGAGATCAAGCGCTTCACCTGGCGCAATTCGCATCCCTTCGAGTGGAGTTCCCAGCAGCTGATGGATCTCGGCCTGATGGAGCCGGGTCAGTGGTTCTAGACCGCAGCTTGCGGGAACGAAAGTTGATCGTTAGACAGGGCGCCTGAAACAGGGTGACGACCCGTCAACTAAGGAAGGCGATTGCAGGCATGGCAATGCAGAAGACCAAATTCGACAAGGACGATCTGCTGGCTTGCGCGCGCGGCGAACTTTTCGGACCCGGCAACGCTCAACTGCCCGAACCGCCGATGCTGATGATGGACCGCATCACCGACATATCCGAAGATGGCGGCCAGCATGGCAAGGGCCATGTCGTGGCCGAATTCGATATCAATCCCGATCTGTGGTTCTTCCCCTGCCACTTCCCCGGAAATCCGATCATGCCGGGCTGCCTCGGTCTTGACGGGTTGTGGCAGCTTACCGGCTTCAACCTCGGCTGGCGCGGCTGGCAGGGACGCGGCTACGCCCTTGGCGTGGGCGAGGTCAAGCTGACCGGCATGGTCCGGCCCGACCGCAAGATGCTGACCTACAAGGTCGATTTCACCAAGGCCGTGCAGACCCGACGGCTGACGATGGGCGTTGCCGACGGCATCGTCGAGGCCGATGGCGAGGTGATCTATCAGGTCAAGGACATGAAGGTCGCGCTTTCGGAAAGCTGAGCCTGCCTGCCTTCGCTGCACGATGAATGAAGGGCCGCCGTCGAAAGCGGCCCTTTTCATGTCGGCCAGGATGCCAGCAAGCGCGGAAGCGCAAGCGTGATGACCGGGAACAGCAGCAGCAGCGCAACGCGCAGAAGCTCGGCAAAGAAGAACGGCAGCACGCCCTTGAATGTCTCGATCATCGGCACGTCCTTCGCGAGGCTGGAGATGATGAACACGTTCATTCCGACCGGCGGCGTAATCAGCCCCAGTTCGACCACGATCAGCGCGAGGATACCAAACCAGATCTTCAGGTCCTCTGTGCTCATGCCGAAGCCCGCGCCGTCCGCGCTGATCTGGTAAAGGCCTCCGTTCAGTTCCAGCAGCATTGGCCAGAAGAAGGGTATCACCAGCAGGATCATCGAAAGGCTGTCCATCAGGCAGCCGAGCAGTATCAGCGCGATCAGGATGACGACCATGACCGCCATGGGAGACATGCCACTGTCGGCGATCCATGCGGCCGCAGTCTGCGGCAGTCCGGCGCGCGACATGAAGATCTTCATCAGCTCCGCGCCCAGCAGGATCAGATAGATCATCCCGGACGAGCGCGCCGTCGCCTTCAACGCCGTGATCATCGAGCCCCAGCGGATGGAACCGCGCAGCAGGCCATAAAGCGCGACCAGAAGCACGCCAATGGCGGCGGCGGGGGTCGGGTTGAAGAAGCCCAGATAGATGCCGCCAAGCACGAGCCCGAAAATCCCGATCACCGGAAGCAATCCGATGCTGGCGGACAGGAACTCCTCGCGCGATGTCGCACCGCCGCGCGGGCCTGCCTCGGGACGGATGGCGACATAGATCGCGATGGTCAGGATGAAAAGGAATACCGCGAGTATGCCCGGCAGAAGTGCAGCGGCGAACATGGTGACGATATTCGCCTCGACCATGACGGCATAGACGATCAGCACAACCGAGGGCGGGATCAGAATACCGAGCACCCCGCCAGCCGCCAGCGAGCCCGTCGCCAATGCGCCGGAATAGCGGTATTTTCGCAGTTCTGGCAGCGCCACCTTGCCCATAGTCGATGCGGTGGCGAGCGACGATCCGCAAACCGCGCCGAACCCGGCACAGCCCGCAATAGCCGCCATTGCCGTGCCCCCCCGCATCCAGCCAAGCCACGCGTTCGCGCCGCGAAACAACGCCTGACTAAGACCCGCAACCGTCGCCAGCTCTCCCATCAGGATGAACATCGGCACGATCGACAGGTCATAGACAGAGAACTGACCGTAGGCGAGCGTCTTGAGCTGGCTCAGCAGCAGTGCCGGGCCGCTCAGCATCATGATGCCCCCCGCCCCGACGAGGATCATCGAATAGGCGATCGGAATCCTTATCGCGATCAGCGCGACCAGCAGAACCAGCGCGACAAGGCCAAGGGTGATCGGATCGCTCATGCGACTGCCTCGCGCAGAGACTCGATAAAGCTCAGCACCGAGGTTGCGATCAGCAGCACGAGCGAGACGAGAACTGGAACGAAGGCCCACCAGACGGGAATCTGCAGGATCGCCGTGATTGAGGAATAGCTTCGGTGATCGGCCAGACCCAGCGACATACGCCACAACAGAACGGCGGCGAAACCGCATGCGACAAGGGCCGCGAGCGCGCGCAGCGCAGACACGGACCGGGCGCTGGCGCGTGCGGTAAAGATATCCGCAGTGACATTCGCGTCGGTCAGTTGGCAATACGGCAGGAAGGCGAAAACGGCGACGGCGATACCCATCTCTGTCATCTCGAAATCGCCGGCAAGCGGGTGGCCCAAAGCTGCACCTGCAACCGATAAGGCGTTGATGCCCACCACCGCCAGCAGGACCAGCCCGCCAAGCAGCGCCCATCCCGTGGCAAGGACGGCAACCACAGCGGCAAGGCCGCTGCGGCCGGAACGTTCTTCTTCGAACATTACTGCGACGCCCCTTCGTCGCCTGTGTTCTTCGCGATCAGGTCGCGAGCCGTCGCGACAAGCGCCGCACCGTCTATGCCAAGCGGTTCAACCTCGCTCACCCAACGATCCACGACAGGTTCCAGCTTGGCGCGGAAAGCCTCGGTTTCTTCCGGGGTCAGAGTGATATGCGTATTGCCGCTATCGACAGCGACCTTGATGCCGCGATCATCCGTCTTGCGCCAGATCTCGCCGACCTCAACCAGCCAGTCATGGCCCGACGCATCGCGGAACGCTTTTTGAACATCCTCTGGAAGGCTGTCCCAACGCGCCTTGTTCATGGAAACCTGAAACACAGATGTGCCGAGGCGGGTCTTGTCTGCGCCTTCGATCTGGAACTGCGTCTGATCCTGTATCTTCAGCGCCGGTATTATTTCCCACGGGATCAGTGCACCGTCCACGACGCCTTTCGACAACGCAAGCGGCAGATCGGGTACCGGCATCGAAACGGGTTGCGCATCAAGTGCCTCGATCACCCAGGCGCCTGTGCGTGTCGGGATGCGCAGCTTCATGCCGGCCATATCCTCGGGCGAGTGCACCTCTTTCGATACTGTCTGGATCGCCTGGCCTGCATGGGTGTGCAGGAACATCGGCTCGACGCCCTTGTATTCCTCGGCCAGATGTTCCGGATAAAGCTCGGCCAATGCAAGATTGGCGGCAACCGGGTCGTTCACGAAAACGAAGGGCAGTTCCATCACCTCGGTCCTTGGGAACAGGCCGGGCGTATAGCCATTCAGCGTCCAGACGAGATCGACAACACCGTCACGGACCTGGCTGACCAGTTCCGGCGGGCGACCACCAAGTGTCATCGACGGGTAGATCTCGATTTTCACCTTGCCGCCCGAGTTCTCCTCGACCCGCTTCGCCCAAGGCTCAAGCATATCCTTCTGCGCAGGCGATTCCGCGCCCAGAAAATGGTGCAGTTTGAACACGTGCTCCTGCGCGAGCGCGCCGCCCGCGCCAAGAAGCACCGCGAGTGCCGCCGCGCCAGCGGCAATGCTGATATTGAAGACTTTCATCCGTTTTTCCTCCCGTTTGGTTTATTGTCCCGGCCCCGGTCGGGATTTCACAGCATTGGCGGGGCGCAGGCGGTCCGCCGCAGGAGGCGGGCCGCCGTCTGTCAAAGCGCCGCGGTCACAATGAATTCGACGCGATAGGCGGGCGTTGCCAGACGCGCCTCGCCCGTGGCACGGACCGGTGGATTATCCTTGTCGATCCAGGCTTCGTAAACCTTGTTCATGGCGTCGAAGTCGCCCATGTCGGCCAGCCAGACAATGACCTGAAGCGCTTTCGACTTGTCGGTCCCGGCCTCTGCCAGAAGCGAATCAACTGCCGCAAGCGCCTCCTCCGCCTGCTCCATGACGCCGCTGCCGGGGTTGCCGACCTGCCCGGCCAGATAGACTGTGTCACCGTGAATGACGGCCTCGCTCATCCGGGGACCGGCGTGAAGGCGTTTGATCGACATGACTGTTTCCTTTCTGCTGCTGTCGCTTGTCCCATCATATGCCCACAAGTGGTGCCGCCGCACAGTGCAAAGGGCAAGCCCGGACCGGTCACGCCGCCAGATTGCCCTGAAGATTGGGGCGGGTCGCCGTCGCCCTATGCGCGGGACGGTGGATTCGTTTATGATGACCGCCAGCATCGGTTTGAATGCGCCCCCGCAACTTGTATGGGAGGGGTAGCGTGATTATCGTCACGTCAACAGGGCCAAGCCCTTGAAGGAATGAGAAGAGGAGCGTGCATGCGCCGCGTCGTCATCACCGGGCTGGGGATCGTCTCGCCCATCGGCAATAACGCCCAGGAAGTGACCGAAAGCCTGAAGGCCGGTCGCTCAGGCATCGTCTTTGCACCGGAATATGCCGAACATGGCTTCCGCAGTCAGGTTCACGGCATGCCCCAAATCGTGTTGGAAGATCATATAGACAAGCGCAATCTGCGCTTCATGGGTCCGGGTGCGGCCTATAATTTCCTTGCGATGCAACAGGCAATCGCCGATGCGGGGCTAGAGGAAAGCGACGTCTCGAACCCCCGTTCTGGATTGATCATGGGATCTGGCGGTCCATCCACATCGAATTTCTTTGATGCACATCAGATCGTTATCGAGAAAGGTTCACCCAAACGCATGGGGCCGTTCATGGTCACGCGCTGCATGTCGTCAACGAATTCCGCCTGCCTTGCGACACCGTTCAAGATCAAGGGTGTCAACTATTCCATTACCTCGGCCTGTTCGACCTCTGCGCATTGCATCGGAAACGGGGTCGAGCAGATTCAGATGGGCAAGCAGGACATCGTCTTTGCTGGGGGTGGCGAAGAACTTGACTGGACCCTGTCCTGCCTGTTCGACGCGATGGGCGCGATGTCGTCCAAGTATAACGACACGCCCGAAACCGCATCGCGTCCCTATGACGTCAGCCGCGACGGCTTCGTCATCGCAGGTGGCGGCGGCGTCGTGGTGCTGGAAGAACTGGAACACGCCCGCGCCCGCGGCGCCAAGATTTATGCAGAGGTGACGGGTTACGGGGCCACGTCGGACGGCTATGACATGGTCGCGCCATCCGGCGAGGGCGGCGAAAGGTCCATGCGCGTCGCGCTGGCGACGCTGCCAGAGGATCGCGTGGTGAGCTATATCAACTCGCACGGGACGTCGACGCCGGTTGGCGATATCGGCGAGGTCAAGGCGATCCGGCGTGTCTTTGGTGAAGGCTCGACCCCGCCCATCGCATCCACGAAATCGCTGACCGGCCACAGCCTTGGCGCGACCGGCGTGCACGAGGCGATCTATTCGCTGCTGATGATGCAAAATGGCTTCATTGCCGCATCGGCGAACGTGGCCGAGCTTGACCCCGAACTCAAACCCGAGGAAATCGCTACACAGCGTATCGACAATGTCGATTTCGACACGGTCCTGTCCAACAGCTTCGGCTTTGGCGGCACCAACGCGACGCTGGTGATGTCGAAATTCCTGGAGTGATTTGAGAATGGGCGATCTTCTGAAAGGCAAACGCGGTCTGGTCATGGGGGTCGCCAATGACCGATCCATTGCCTGGGGGATCGCAAAAGCGCTGGCGGATGAAGGTGCGGAACTGGCCTTTTCGTATCAGGGCGACATGTTCGCAGGCCGCGTCGCCCCTTTGGCGGAATCGGTCGGATCGGACTTCCTGATCGACGTCGATGTGACCGACGATGCCAGCCTGGATGCCGCCTTTGCGCAGATCGGCGACCGGTGGGGCAAGATCGACTTTCTTGTTCACGCCATCGCCTTTTCCAACAAGGACGAGCTGGCCGGCCGGTTCATGAATACCAGCCGCGCCAATTTCAAGCACTCGCTGGATATCTCGTGCTATTCGCTGATCGAGGTCGCGCGCCGCGCCCACCCGTTGATGGGTGCTGGCGGGTCGATCCTGACGCTTACTTACGGCGGATCGAACCGTGTGACGCCGTTCTATAATGTCATGGGCGTCGCCAAGGCAGCGCTGGAGGCATCGGTCAGGTATCTTGCCAACGATCTTGGCCCGGACGCAATTCGTGTGAACGCAATCAGCCCCGGCCCGATGAAGACGCTGGCTGGTGCCGCCATTGGTGGCGCGCGAAAGACCTTCCGCCACACGGCAGCGAATTCGCCCCTGCGCACCAATGCGACGCTGGAGGCCATTGGCGGCACCGCAGTCTGGCTGACAAGCGATTGGGCCAATGCCACGACGGGTGAAATCATCATGGTCGATGGCGGCTATCATGTCCTCGGGATGCCCCAGAGCGAAAATCTGTAACCGGTCGGAGGCGAAATGACGCAATTCTTCACTGCGGAAGACGGCGCCCGTATCGCCTATTCAGACGAGGGTGAGGGTCTGCCGGTCCTGTGTCTGGCAGGGCTGACGAGGAACATGGCGGATTTCGACTATGTCGCGCCGCATCTGCGAGGCGTCCGAATGATCCGCATGGACTATCGCGGTCGTGGAGAGTCCGATCACACCGGCGCTGCGACCTATACCGTCCCGCAAGAGGGCAAGGACGCGCTGGCTCTGCTCGATCATCTGGGCATCGAAAAGGCGGCCGTCCTTGGCACGTCGCGCGGGGGGCTGATCGCCCTGCTTCTTGCCGCCGTCGCGAAGGATCGGCTGCTGGGACTGTGCCTGAACGATGTCGGCCCTGCGATAGAGCGTGCGGGGCTGGATCGCATATTCGACTATGTCGGGCGTAACCCGATGGCCAACACCCATGAGGAGCTGGCCGCGAAGTTGCCGGCGAATATGCCAGGCTTCGCCAATGCGCCTGAGGGTCGCTGGCTGGCGGATGCGCAAAGACATTATGCGGAAACGCCCGAGGGGTTGCAGATCAAATACGATCCCGCCCTGCGCGATGCGTTTCTTGCAGCGTTCGAGGGCGAGGCCCCTGACCTGTGGCCACTATGGGACGCGACTGCCGGCTTGCCGGTTGCCGTGATCCGCGGCGCGAATTCTGACCTGCTCAGCCCCGATGCCTTCGCCGAAATGCAGCGGCGCAGGCCAGACGGCGTCTATGCCGAGGTGCCGGACCGCGCCCATATCCCGTGGCTTGACGAGGCGGAGAGCCTCGGCGCGATCAACTCATGGCTGGATGCGCTTCGTGCCCGAACCAAATAACGCGGGTTAACGCGCTGTCAGGCGACGGCGCGCGAAAGCAGTGCCTTCGCCTCTGGCGTCAGGTTTCGCGCGCAGGTGTCGTCAATCAACGCGATCTGCGCTTCGGTCAGGTAATCGCCGAACCCACCGACCTTGCCGCGACGCATGCGAAGATTTTCGCTGTCGCTGCGATCATATTCATGCCCCGGCAGGCCTGATTTCAGTTCCAGATTGAGCATCCGCTTGAAACTCGCGGTTTCGATTGCGGCGTTTAACATGTCCGGATTTTCTTCCAGCCCGAGAAAGGCCAGAACCTTCGCGGTTTCCGTCACCGGATCGCTCGAAAGTTTCTCGTAGCTTATGACGATATGTGGACGGTCGCTAAGACCTGCGGCCCATCCGTTCAGATATTCTGTCAGAGACGAGATTCCCTGTTTCGGATCAACCAGAAACGCGTCGATATCGCCCGAGAAGCGATGCTTCTGTCGCGTCGCGTGAAAATATGCAGATACCAGCACGTCCTTCGGATCGCGGACCATGAATACGGTCGGATAGGACCGGAACCACCTGCGGGCATAGCGAAGATGGCTGACCGCGATCAGTGGCGGTTTCGGTTTATGGTCGGCAAAGGCAAATGCCGGAAGCCCGCGAACCGGATCGAGATCGAAATTCGGCAGAACCCTGAACATCGTATGCAAATCCGGGGCAGGTTCCAGCTTGTAAAGCCGGGCGATATAGGATGACAGGATGTACCTGAACCACGTCCGCCCGGATTTCGGATAGGAGGCCAGAATTGCGTCGATCCGATCAGAATAGCGCCAGAGTGAAAATGTATTTGACGCGCGCTTCCAAACCAGGCGCGGCATATGCTGTAGCTTGCTCATTCCCGTTACTCAGAAAAAACAGATCCCGTTAACGAGGATGGTACTGGAGCCTATCGGGTTTTCAATCTTATTCCCGCGCGGGTAACGAGTTTTTCAGCGACTGCGTCTATCCAGTTCCCTGACGGTCGCGATTGCCCCCTTTTCGGTCAGCTTATAGCGCGCGCGCTCGTGCCAGTCGGCATCGTCGAAGTCTGGAAAGAATGCATCCGCATCTTCGATCAGGGTATCGACCTCGGTAATCAGAAGGCGGTCAGCGCGGGGCAGCATCTCGCGATAAATCCGCTCTCCGCCGATGCCATAGATGCGCGCATAGCCCGCCGCCTGCGCGGCAGCTAAAGCCGTATCTATATCGGCCACGGCGTGCCCCGGCAGATCCAAGGTCGAGGTGACCACCAGATTAAGGCGTTCTTTCAATGGCTTGAAAGGAAGGCTCTGCCATGTTCGCCGTCCCATGATGATCGCACCCCCAAGCGTTTCGCGCTTGAAGAAAGCCAGATCCTCGGGCAGATGCCACGGGATCTTCCCGTCTTTGCCAATGGCCCCGTTTCGCGCACGCGCCGCGATCAGTGTCAGCATCAGACGGCCACCGGCGCTTTGATCGCGGGATCGGGGTCGTAGTTCAGGAATTCGAAATCCTCGAACTTGAAGTCGAAAATCGAATCGACCTTGCGGGTGATCCGAAGCTGCGGCAGCAGCTTTGGCTTGCGCGAAAGCTGAAGCTGCACCTGATCCATGTGATTCGAATAGATATGCGCATCGCCAATCGTGTGAACAAAATCGCCGGCTTCATATCCCGTCACATGGGCCAGCATCGCCAGCAGCAGCGCATAAGACGCGATGTTGAACGGTACGCCAAGGAACATGTCTGCCGATCGCTGGTAAAGCTGAAGATGCATCTTTCGCCCGATGACACGGACCTGCCACAGCGTATGGCAGGGCGGCAGCGCCATGTCCGGCACCTCGCCGGGGTTCCACGCAGACACGATCAGGCGGCGGCTGTCCGGGTTCTTGCGAATGTTTTCGACCAATTCGGCAATCTGATCGACTGAACGCGCGAAAAACAGCGGCTGGCCGTCAGGGTCTTCGCCCGCCGGTTCCAACGCGGGGAAACGCCGCCATTGTGCACCGTAAACCGGGCCAAGATCGCCGTTTTCATCGGCCCATTCGTCCCAGATCGAGACTTTGTTCTCGTTCAGATAGCCGATATTGGTGTCGCCGGCGAGAAACCACAGCAGCTCGTGAATGATTGAGCGCAGGTGCAGTTTCTTCGTCGTCACCAGCGGAAAGCCATCGGCCAGAGGATAGCGGGTTTGCATTCCGAAATACGCCAGCGTGCCGGTGCCGGTGCGGTCGGTCGTCTGCTCTCCCTGTTCGAGAATCGTCCTCAGCGCGTCGTGATATTGCTGCACCCTCGTCCCCTGCCCCCGTGCCTGTCGGTGTTGTTCGACCCTCTTCTTATCGCTCCCGGAACCTGCCGCAAACCGCCAATATTGTCGCGGCCGGTGGTCCGTGCCACATTGCGCGCAACCACTTCAGGGAAAGGAACACCGATGCCGCTGCGTTATCTGCACACGATGGTTCGGGTCAAAGACCTCGACAAGACCATGGATTTCTTCCGTCTCCTCGGACTGGAGGAGACGAAGCGGATCGAAAACGAGAATGGGAGGTTCACGCTGGTTTTCATGGCGCCTCCGGGTCAGGAGGACTGCCCGGTCGAACTTACCTATAACTGGGACGGTGATGACGCCCTTCCATCCGACAGCCGTCACTTCGGTCATCTGGCTTACCGCGTCGATAACATCTACGACATGTGCCAGAAACTGATGGATGCGGGCGTCACGATCAACCGGCCCCCACGCGATGGCCATATGGCCTTTGTGCGCAGCCCCGACAATATTTCGATCGAGCTGCTGCAGGACGGACATCTGGAACCGCAGGAACCCTGGGCGAGCATGGAAAATACCGGCCATTGGTAAACGCGCGGCGACCCGGTCCTCGCGGTCAGGCGCAGAGCTTTCTGCGTCATTTATGCCAGCCGCGACAGGACCTGCATCGCTTCAGGCCCAAGATTTTCGACGCACCCGCACAACGCTTCGTACCGCGTCCCGGCAGCCCTGCGATCAGACGACAGCAAATGGTGCCGTCAGTAGATATAGCGGATCTGATCGAGCCAATATCGTTCGATCCGCCGCCACTGCCGGTTCACGGCATCGAGCGGTGGGTCGTCAAGGATGCCCGTATCAACCAGATCGGCAGCATGACGCGCGAAAAGCTGGCCGATCTGTTCGCGCACAGACTGTCCGTCCACGGTCAGACGCACGCGAACAGATCTGCGGTCCTGATCGCTGCGTTCGTGATGGACATATCCCATCCCAACAAGCTTCTTGAGATTGTAGGACACGTTCGAGCCCTGATACATCCCGCGAGAGCGCAATTCGCCCGCTGAAACCTCCGCCTCGCCAAGATTATACAGCAGCAGCGCCTGCACAGGCGTGAGATCGCACCGGCCGACACGTTCGAAATCATCCTTTATCAGGTCGAGCATCAGGCGATGCAGCCGCTCCAGAAGCTGGAGGCACTGGAAGTAGCTTTCTGCGGCGTCGAGTTGCGGCAGGTATTCCTGTCTGGGCAGCGCTGAAGTCATGTTGTCATCCCCTTGCTGAGAATGACCATCGCCCAAAAACAAGAATCTTCGGTTAATCCGCGAGATCTTTTTGCGGACGGTTCGTGAACTCTGCAGGCATCTCGGCAAGCCGACCGAATGCATGGGCGGCGATCACATCCAGCACGTCCGCAATTTCGGCGGGGCCGGCATCCTCGCCACGCGAACGTGCAATCACCCAGCGATAAAGGTCCTGGTCGTTCTCCGCCATCACCTGCTCGTATGCGTCCAGCAGTTCTGGGGCGAGCCCGGCAAGCGCGGTATCCGCGAAAGGCCCAAGGATCAGGTCCATCTCTTTCATCCCACGCCGCCAACTGCGCATCCGCAGCCGTTTCAGCCGGATGTCGGGATCTTCCATTCTTTGCCTCGCTTGTGGCCCGGGAAAACGCAGCATATGACGTGAAACCAGAGATTCCAAGGAGCGCAGCATGGCTTTCCTCTCAGACGCGATCAACCGCATCAAGCCTTCTCCAACCGTTGCGATGACCGGACGTGTGGCCGAACTGCGTGCCGAAGGCCGCGACATTATCGGGCTTTCGGCAGGAGAGCCGGACTTCGACACGCCCGAACATATTCGCGACGCCGCCAAAAATGCGATCGATGCTGGCCACACGCGCTATACCGCCGTCGATGGGATCGCCCCGCTGAAACAGGCGATTTGCGACAAGTTCGCGCGAGAGAACGGGCTCGATTACAGCCGCGATCAGGTCAGCGTCGGGACCGGCGGCAAGCAGATCCTGTTCAACGCGCTTCTTGCCACGCTGAACCCCGGTGACGAGGTTATCATTCCCGCGCCATACTGGGTGAGCTATCCCGATATCGTCGGGCTGGCGGGCGGGGTGCCGGTGATCGTCCCCTCGACCGCGGAAGACGGTTTTCGCATCTCGGCTGCGGCGCTGCGCGCGGCGATTACGCCCAAAACGAAATGGCTTATTCTCAACTCCCCCTCCAACCCGTCGGGGGCGGCTTACGACGCCGACCAGATGCGCGCGCTGACCGATGTGCTGCTGGATTATCCGCAGGTCTGGGTCCTGTCGGACGACATCTATGAACATCTCGTTTTTGACGGCTTCACTTTCGTCACGCCTGCCCAGATCGAGCCGCGCCTTAGGGACCGCACGCTGACGATGAACGGTGTCAGCAAGGCTTATGCCATGACAGGCTGGCGGATTGGCTATGGTGCCGGCCCCAAGGCGCTGATCGCCGCCATGGCGAAACTGCAATCGCAATCGACCTCTAATCCCTGCACGATCAGTCAATATGCGGCGCTCGCCGCGCTGGAAGGGCCGCAGGATTATATCGCGGCCTCTCGCGAGGCGTTTCAGCGTCGCCGTGATCTTGTCGTCGCAGGGCTGAATGAATGCCCCGGTGTCAGTTGTCCGATGCCGCAGGGCGCATTTTACGTCTATCCGTCAATCGAAGGGCTGATCGGCAAGGTTTCGGCGGCGGGCACCACAATCAGCGATGACGAGGCGTTCGCCAATGCGCTGCTGGACGAAACCGGCGTGGCAATAGTCTTTGGCGCGGCATTCGGCCTTTCGCCGCATTTCCGCGTCAGCTACGCGGCAAGCGACGACACCCTGAGCGAGGCAATTCGTCGCATCCGCACCTTCTGCCAAGGCTGTCAGGAACCCTGATCGGGCACGGGCGTTTTTCCGGCAGACCAAGCAAGGAGCCAGTCATGCTGGAACATAATGCACTCGTCGTCGTCGCTGACGGACACCACGCGATCCTTTACCGCAACAGCGCGAAACAGGGGATCGAGCTAACCGAGGTTCAGCAGCTTAACCCCAAGAACCTCGCCGATGAGGCCGAAGGCCATGCGCCGCAGGAGCGATCACCAAAGGATGAGGACGAGGCGACCTTCGCCAAGCAGTTGGCAGAACGGCTGAACGGCATCGTTTTGCGTCACAAGGCCGATCAACTCGCGATCATTGCCGATCCGACAACGCTTGGCACATTGCGCAAGCACTATCACAAAGAGCTGGAAGGCAAGCTGAAGAAAGAACTTGCGAAGGATCTGACCAAGGCGTCGCCTGAAGATATCGCGAAGGCTTTGTCCTGATCCGCTGTCCCTGACAATCATTCGGCCCGTGCGCTGTTCTGCGCACGGGCTTTTTTCATTGACTCACCAGCCCCACTGGCGCAGCGCGGGATCTACATTGTGATCGAGGATGCGGCCGCTTCCGCGCGATGGACGAAGGCTTGCGCCGCCATCCAGGCCGATATCGCGGCGAAGATGTTCCGGCACCTCTTTCAGCGAGGCGCGCAGCATGGCACGTTGATGCCGTTTTTCGTGCCACATCGCGATCGCCTGAAAAACCCGTGCAAGCGATGATTGCATATGTGCCACGGCGGGCAGCTCGATCGGGGTCATGGTCATCTTGTCTCTCCCTTTCATGGCGACGCGTCATCCCTCCCTCATAAAGCGGGCTTGTGCCGCCTGGGGCGCCGGATCGGGCGTCGAATTGAGTTCTCTTGCAGAATTTCGCCGTCTGTGTTGGCTTCTGCTTCTATCGATACTCAGATGATGCTAGCTTTGCTGAAGGAAATCCAACAAAACGCAAGTAACAACGCATAAGGAGTGCTTATGGAGATTCCGCCCCTTGCAGCGCTGCGCGTCTTTGACGCCGCCAGCCGCCAGCTCAGCTTTACCCGCGCAGCCGAGGGGCTGGGCATGACGCAGGCGGCGGTCAGTTATCAGATAAAGCTGCTGGAGGAGCGGTTGGGAGGACAGCTTTTCCTGCGCAATCCCAAAGGGCTTGAACTGACCGAACTCGGGCAGCGCTACGCTGGACCCACAACCGATGCGTTCGACCTGCTGCGCGAGGCATTCTCGTCAAGCTCCGGGCAGCAGGAAACATTGTCGATCTCGACCATGACGACGATTGCAAGCAACTGGCTGGCCTATCGGCTCGGTCGCTTTCAGCTCAGGCATTCCGAACTCGCGGTAAGGCTGGATACTGACGACAAGGTCGTCGATTTCGCGCGGCAGGATGTCGACGTGGCCCTGCGTCATGGACATGGCGAATGGGAAGGGCTTGTGTCGAACTTTCTGTTCAGTTCGGACGTGACCCCGATGCTGTCCCCTGCCCTGATCGAAGAATATGGGCCGCTGCGCAAACCCGAAGATGTTATCGACATGCCCTGGCTGAACAGCACTGACCGGGAATGGGACGGGTGGCTGAAACTGAACGGGGTGGCCGAGCTGTCCTGCGCGCCGACTCGCAGGTTCGAGATCGAAGCGCAATCCCATCTGGGCCGGGCGGCGCTTGCGGGGGAAGGCATTGCGCTGCTGAACCCGCGTTTCTTCCGGTTCGAGCTTGCGACCGGATCACTTGTCCAGCCCTTTCCGTCTGTGCTGAAGGGCGAGAAAAGCTATTGGCTGGTCTATCCCCATGCCCGCAGGAACCGGCCCGCAATAAAGTCGTTTCTTCGCTTCCTGCAGGAGGAGATTGTTGCGGAAGATTCCGAACTTGCAGCCTGATGCGATCCGGCACGCGACCATTCACGTCAAGCGCGATGCGCAGGCTTAGACCAGCCAAATAGATTGAAGCGGCAACAGCCCCCGGCGCGCCGCTTCAATCCACGATTTCATTCAGAAAAGGTCATTCAGAAATCAAAGCGCGGTCCACCCACCGTCCACACTGATCGTCGTGCCGGTAATCTGATCCGCCGCCGGGCTGCACAGAAATACTGCCGTCCCGCCCATCTGCTCGACCGTAGCAAATTCACCGGATGGTTGACGGGCGAGCATCACGTTCTTGATGACCTCTTCGCGGTCCATGTGATGGGTTTTCATCTGATCAGGGATCTGCTTTTCGACGATGGGGGTCAGGACATAGCCGGGGCAGATGGCGTTGCAGGTAATGCCCTTTCCGGCCTCCTCAAGCGCGGTCACCTTGGTCAGCCCGACGACGCCGTGTTTGGCGGCGACATAGGCGGATTTGAACGGGCTCGCCGTCAATCCATGCGCCGATGCGATGTTGATGACGCGGCCCCAGCCCTTTTTCTGCATCTCCGGCAGCGCAGCGGCCGTGCAGTGAAATGCCGATGAGAGGTTGATCGCAATGATCGCGTCCCATTTTTCGACCGGGAAGTCGGGAATTGCGGCCACATGCTGGATGCCGGCATTGTTCACCAGGATATCGCAAGCGCCGGCCTTTTCGATCAGGGCGCGGCACTGATCTGCCTTTGACATGTCCGCCTGAATGTATCGCACCTCGGTTCCGAATTCCTTCGCGATTTCCGTGGCCAGTTCGTGATCCGCGGCGTCATCGGTGAAGCTGTTGATGACGACGGATGCACCTGCTTCAGCGAATGAACGCGCGATACCCAATCCGATACCGGAATTGGACCCGGTAACGATCGCCGTCTTACCCTTCAGGATATTCTCGAACATGGTCTTGCTCCGCCAGTTGATGCTGCGGGATTTCTACGCCTGCCCCAAGCGGACCTCAAGTGAAGGCCGCGGTGCCATCAACCGTGCGCTCGCGCACAAAAAAAAGCGCCCGCACGAAGCGGGCGCCAGTCATGAGGCAGGTTTCATACAGGCAAGAAACCTATCGAGCAGTGAGTCATGTATAGGCGAAACCGCGCGTGAGTCCAAGGCTGTTGTTTGTATCGGTAAACTGGCTCGGATAGTCTCTGCATTGAAAACAATGACATTTGCCGCAGAGGGGCCATCGTCGAGATGCGAATCTTCAAAAACTCTAACGATTCCGCGATCAGAAGGTCATTTCTGGGCGTTCTTATGGCCGCCGCAACTGTTGCCGCGATGCCGCTGGCAAGCCTTGCCGAGCCGACCTATGGCATTGCGATGTATGGCGAACCTGCGTTGCCGAGCGATTTTTCTCACCTGCCATATGCCGACCCTGAAGCGGCGAAAGGCGGCTCGATTCGGTTGGGCGAATCGGGCAGCTTCGATTCGCTCAATCCTTGGGTTTTGAAGGGAAATCCCGCCTGGCCTGTTTACACGATGCCCGGAGTCATTGCGGAAACGCTGATGTTTCGCAGCCTGGATGAACCCTTCACACTTTACGGTCTGCTCGCCGAATCGGTCGAGACAGATGAAGCGCGAAGCTGGATTGAATTTACGCTGAGACCCGAGGCGAAATTTTCCGACGGCTCTCCGGTGACGGTCGAGGACGTCATGTGGTCCTATGAAACGCTCGGTACCAAGGGCCACCCGCGCTATCGCGGCGCATGGTCGAAGGTCGAAAATATGGAACAGACCGGACCGAACAAGATCCGCTTCACCTTCAACACGCCGGACCGCGAATTGGCGCTGCTTATGGGGATGCGCCCGATCCTGAAGAAAGCACAGTGGGAGGGCAAGGATTTCGATGCCTCGGGGCTGGAGGCTCCGATCGGTTCCGGCCCCTATATTGTCGATAACGTCGATCCGGGCCGCTCGCTGACGCTTCGCAAGAACCCCGACTGGTGGGGCAAGGATCTGCCGATCAATCAGGGACTTCATAATTTCGACCGCGTTATTTACGACTATTACGGCGACGCAAACGCCATGTTCGAGGCGTTCAAGGCGGGCGAGTTGGACGTCTGGAGAGAGTTGAGTTCCAGCAAGTGGAACACCGAGTTCAGCTTCCCCCGCATGTCGTCGGGCGAGGTTGTCAAATCCGACATCCCGCATCAGCGCCCGTCCGGAATCTCGGGCCTCGTGATGAATACGCGCAATCCGCTCTTTGCGGATTGGCGCGTGCGACAGGCGATGATCGAAGCGTTCAACTGGCAGTTTATCAACAACACGGTTTCGGGCGGCGCAGATCAGCGGATCACGTCGTATTTCTCTAACTCTGATCTTGGGATGACGCCCGGCACCCAGGCGACGGGGAAGGAACTGGAACTTCTGGAACCTTTCGCCGGCGAACTCCCGCCCGGCACGATCGAAGGCTATGCGCTTCCCGAAGGCTCTGAACGTGCGCTAGACCGCAAGGCGCTGCGCTCCGCTCTCAAACTGCTGGAAGAGGCAGGGTGGACAATCACGGACGGAACGCTCCGAAATGCAGAAGGGCGCGCCTTCGAATTCGAGATATTGCTGAACCTGTCAGGTGACGTCACGACCACCGCTGCAGAGATGCGCCAGATCGCAGATATCTATGCGCAGGCCCTGCGCAATCTGGGCATGTCGGCGAAAATCAGCCTCCTCGACAGCGCGCAATATACTGAAAGAACGACGAATTATCAGTTCGATATGACTTGGTATCTGCGCGCCTTGTCGCTGTCGCCAGGGAACGAACAGATGCTGTATTGGGGCTCCAGCGGCGTGACGGAACCGGGGACGCGAAACTTCATGGGCATGAATTCGCCCGCCGCCGAGGCCATGATAAACGCCATCGTCAACGCCGAGTCCGAGGAAGATTTCCTGGCCGCTGTTCACGCACTTGACCGCGTTCTGACGGCCGGGCGCTACGTCATCCCAGCAGGTTTCTCGCCGGTCGGCCATCTCGCACATGATGCGACGCTGAAATTTCCTGAGCACATCCCGATCTACGGCGACTATCCGGGGTTCCTTCCCGAAACCTGGTGGCGAGAAGGTGGCGGTTCCTGAGGAACCGCTGGCCTCGCGACGCCGTTGGGGCGCATGATCGAACAAAGGAAAGGCGCATCCGCGCAAAGGATGAAGGAATTTGCTGATGAAGTGGCATCATGTCGCCGAGAATTGGCCAGCATTTTACGAGGCGATCGTCGACCGCTGGCCCGGTATTGACGAAGCCGATCTGGACGAGGTTGACGGCGATCAGCGTCGCTTCGTACGTCTTGTCGCGGAAACCGAGGAGCTTGAGGTCGAAGAGGCCCGCGCAGAAATCCGCGAATGGCTGATCGGCGAAATCCCGTCGGATGTCGTGATGGACGAAGCGCATGACGACCGCTCGATCCGCAATTCCGCAAAATATGTCGGTGAGGGCGAAGACGAATATGACGACGATGCCCGCTTCGGCGATGATGACGAGGTCGATGAAGACGGCGACTGAGCCTAAGCGTCTGCGTCAGCACGAGGGATCGCTCGCTTTGAGGACGGGGTAGTTCAGTCAAGAAAAGGCCCGCGCATTCTGCGCGGGCCTTTTGATACCAGAGGGCTGACCATCAGTCTTCGGACAGCACATCCTCTTCGCCTGCACCGCCGGGCACCGCAAAATCGAGCCCGTGGCTTGCACGGATCTTGTCCTCGATCTCTATCGCAAGTGCCTGATTGTCACGCAGAAATTGCTTCGCATTCTCTCGCCCTTGGCCGATCCGTTCGTCGCCATAGGAATACCAAGCACCCGATTTGTCGACGACGCCTGCCTTGACGCCAAGGTCGATCAGTTCCCCCATTTTCGAGATACCCTCGCCATACATGATGTCGAATTCGACCTGGCGGAACGGCGGCGCGACCTTGTTTTTCACCACTTTTACGCGGGTCGAATTGCCCACCACTTCGTCACGATCCTTGATCGAACCGGTGCGACGGATATCGAGACGAACAGAGGCATAGAATTTCAGCGCATTGCCGCCCGAGGTCGTTTCCGGGTTGCCGAACATTACGCCGATCTTCATGCGGATCTGGTTAATGAACACGACCATGCAGTTCGACCGCCCGATCGACGCGGTCAGCTTGCGCATCGCCTGGCTCATGAGACGCGCCTGCGCGCCGACCTGAGCATCGCCCATATCGCCTTCAATTTCTGACTTAGGGGTCAGCGCGGCCACCGAATCGACGACGACCATACTGACCGCACCCGATCGCACCAGCGTATCAACGATTTCCAGCGCCTGTTCGCCGGTATCCGGCTGCGAGATCAGAAGCTCATCAAGGTTAACGCCCAGCTTTCGCGCATATTGCGGATCGAGCGCATGTTCGGCATCCACGAAGGCGCAAACGCCGCCCTTCTTCTGCTCTTCGGCGATGCAGTGCAGCGTCAACGTTGTCTTGCCAGAACTTTCCGGCCCATAGATTTCAATGATGCGGCCCTTCGGCAGACCGCCAATACCGAGCGCGATATCAAGACCGAGCGACCCGGTCGACGTCGCCTCGATCTCGGCCACAGGGTTGTCGGCCCCAAGCTTCATGATGGAGCCCTTGCCGAACTGCCGCTCAATCTGCGCAAGCGCGCTGTCCAGAGCCTTCTGCTTGTCGGCCGATCTCTTGTCCATGTTCGTATCGCTCATCCTGCCAAAACTCCTTGCCCTTATATTCGGAACAGTGCCGGCATCTCAACCAATGTCGCGAAATGTTCCGTTAATGTTCTAATAAGTGAATCGCCGCGTTCTGGCAAGACTCCACCTTCAGAACTCTATCGGCAAAATCTTAACCGAAGGTTTACACCACAGCGGCCGCGTCCTATCGGATAGCCAACAAAACACGAGGAAAGATCATGCTGATTTTCTGGGACCAGAGGCTGGTCTTCCTGGCAACGCCGAAGGCCGGATCGACCGCGGTTGAAGTTGCGCTTGAACCGCTTGCAAGCTTGGCCGTTCAGCGCCCGCCGGAGATGAAGCATGCGGATGCGGCCGGTTTTCACCGCCATATTCACCCCTGGCTGACCGAGATGACGTCCGATCATTTCACGACCGTCGCGCTGATGAGAGAGCCGCTCGACTGGGTCAGAAGCTGGTATCGCTTCCATTTGCGCGATGCGCAGGATCAGGATGCGGACGCCGAGCGTTTCGAGGATTTCGTGCAGGCGTATCTCGGCGATAGCAAGACGCTTACGCAGGGTATCGGGACGCAGGCCGCCTTTCTGACAGGGGGTGACATCCCGGTCGACCGGATATTCCGGTACGAGGATATGCCGGCCTTCACAAACTTTCTCGACGAATGGCTGGACTGTGAAATCAGCCTGCCGCGCATCAACGTGCCGCCCGCCGCAGATGTGTCACTCTCACCCGGAACCGAGGCGTCGTTGCGTCAGGCGCTTGCCGCGGATTTCGCGCTTTACGCCTCGCTCGTCTGAAGGGCGGGCAGTTCGGCGGCGTGATCGAACTTCTCGCCGACCGCAGCGACGAGATCGCTGAGCGAGAAAGGCTTCTGCAGAAACGACGCCCCTTCGATCGAGCTGCGCCCGTCCTCGAACACATCTTCGGTATAGCCCGACATGAAGATGACACGCGTTCCGGGACGGTCGCGCAGCGCGCGCCTAACCCAGCTCAGCCCGTCCATCCCCGGCATGACAACGTCAGAGACGAACAGATCGACGGTCAGCTTGTCGTCGGTCAGCAATTCCAGTGCTTCCTCGCCTGATTCCGCCTCTATCACCTGATAACCGCGCAGCTTCAACGCGCGGCTGGCAAAGGCGCGCACGGGCGCCTCATCCTCGACCAGCAGCACGCGACGGTCAGGCGGCGCTGTCATGCTGACGCTGCGCACCGGATCGGCGATCTCCTCGGGCGGGGTATCGTCGGCACCGAAATATGCGGGCAGATAGATCGTGAAAGTCGTTCCTTGCCCCGGCGCGCTCTCGCACATGATATAGCCGCCGGTCTGCTTCACAATCCCGTAAGCGGTCGAGAGGCCAAGACCCGTGCCCTCACCGACGCGCTTCGTGGTAAAGAAAGGCTCGAATATCTTGCCAAGAACATCCGCGGTCATGCCGCAGCCCTGATCGGTTACGTCTATGCGCACATACCGACCGGGCGGGACCGCAAACCGACCATGCAGCTGAGGCTGCGACAGGTCGATATTCTGCGTGGCAATGTCGATCCGGCCGCCCTGAGGCATTGCATCCCGCGCATTCACGACGAGGTTCATCACAACCTGCTCGAACTTGCCACGGTCGACGCGAACAGGATAAAGCCGTGGATCGTGCCGTTGTTCCAGCGTGATCTTCTCGCCCACTAGCCGGTTCAGCAGATGCGAAAGATCGGCGATGGTGTTTCGCAGATCGACGCGCTGCGGCTTCAGCGTCTGCTTGCGCGAGAAGGCGAGCAAGTGGCTGACGAGATTGGCTGCGCGGTTGGCGTTCTGGCTGATCTGGTCAAGATCGGAGAAGTCTGGATCGCCCTTGTCATGGCGCAGCATCAGCAGATCGCAATGACCACTGATGGCTGTCAGCAGGTTGTTGAAATCATGCGCAATCCCGCCGGCAAGCTGCCCGATCGCCTGCATCTTCTGGCTTTGGACGAACTGCGCTTCAAGCGTCTTGAGGGCGCGCGCGTCGGACAGCACGGCAATAAGGGCCGACCCGTGATCCTCAGCATGCATGGAGACCTGAATAAAGCGGTCCTGCCCAGCATGTGGCGCGCGCAGCACCTCGGGGATCGAGGTGCCGGGCGACGCGAGCGTTTCGTGCAGCCATGCGTCAAAGGGCCGCCCTAGCCCGTCCAGAACCCGTGACACATGCGCTCCGACCGCATCATGGCCACAGAAGGGCGTGGCGGCGCTGTTCACGTTCAGTATCGTCCCGTCAGGCGCTAGGCGCAGGATCGCGATCGGCAGACGCTCGTAATCCATCGGATCGGCGGTCGAAGGGCTGGCGCTTTCAACCAGAGATGACATTGAAATCCGAAGAAGATCGGTGCCGGAGCGTTCGAACAGCAGCTTGACGCCGTCCGGAAGATCGCGTTCGGCGCGACCATGCCGCAATGCGCGTGCGATCAGGCGAGTAGTTTCGCGCTCCGCATCGGCGAACTGCCCTGCAAGAAGCTGCGACAGCGGACGCCCCTTCCAGTCACCCCAGCGATCAAGCGCCTCGGGCGATTGGGCAAGAACCATGCCGCCGCCAGCGACCGCCCACCCCGGCTGGCCCGCAACCTCCAGCATGGGTCGCAATTTCGATAACTGGCGTCGTTGCAGTATTCCGTCGCGGGCGCGGGACAGCGCAATACCGCCCGAAAGCAGATACCAGCTGAGTATCGCCGTCATTGCCAAGAGCGAGACTTCAAGCCCCGGATTTCGCCGCGCGCCCTGCAGATGCAGCCATATTTCACCGATCACCAGTGGCAGGGCCAGCAAGGGAACCCAGAGCACGGCATGACGCGGTATCCGATGCAAAAGCCTCAGCATGGACCTTTCCCCCGATGTCAGTCTGCCCGAGCTAACATCGAGAGTTTAAGGAAGTATTAACGCCCGCCTGCCCCGCGTCGAAGCAGCGCCAGGAAAAACCCGTCAGAGCCGTCTTCAGGCGACCAGGATTGGCGCTCTATTTCAACGAATTGCGGCTGCCTGCCAGTGAAAGCCGAGATCTGTTCGCCATTTTCTGCATCGAGCAGCGAACAGGTCATATAGGCCAGCAGCCCCCCGTCGCGAACAAGTCCGGACGCATCGTCAAGGATCTGGCTCTGGACCGCCAGCAATTGATCCAGCCCGGCGCGGGTCAATCGCCATTTGGCGTCCGGCGTCCGACGCCAGGTTCCCGAACCCGAACAGGGAACATCCGCGACCACCAGATCATAGTCGCCCCCCAACTTAGCAGGCGGCGAAAGCGTGACCTCGACGCCAGCACGCCGCGCGCGTTCGGGCAGATCTGCCATGCGCTTCGGTGCCGCATCATGGGCGGTAACCTCGATATCTTCGCGAGACAGCAATGCCAGCGCTTTGCCCCCGCCCCCTGCACAGTAATCCAGAACACGCGCGCCCTGTGCGAGAGGCAGGGACGCGCAGGCGAGTTGCGGCGACAGGTCCTGCAACTCTACCCATCCTTCCCGATAGGGTTCGGAATTCGCGATCTTCCTTTCGCCCGCCGTCACGCGAAGGGCGGTTGGCAATGCGTCGGCTTCGACCGTTTCGATCCCGGCTTGCGCCAACGCCTTGCGTGCTGCGCTGACGGAAGCGCGTCGCGGGTTCACGCGCAGCCAGACAGGCGCCCTTGCGCGCATCGCATGGGCCAGAGGCAGCGCACGCTGTCCGATCGATGCCTGCCAATCCGGCCAGAGCCAGTTCGGCAGATCGGGAAGAAGATCGGCGGCCTGCGCGCTGCCGCCACTTGCGCGCTCTTTCTCGGTAAGGGCAGCCGGGGCGTGGCCCGTCCCGGTAAAGAACTCGTCCGGATTGGCCTCATCGGTGCGCAGCAGACCCAGCATCAGCGCACGACCGTCCCGACCGCCACCAAGCAGCGCGAGGCTGTCGCGACGCCGCAACGCCTCGAATACAAGATCCCTGACCGCAGCGCGATCGCCCGACCCTGCGAAGCGGCTGGCGCGCGCCCACCCGATCAGCGCTGCCTCGGCAGCGGTACCGCCCAGCACCCGATCCAGAATTTCGATGGCCGCGGCGACGCGCGCAGCCGGGGTCACGAATGCCCCCGCGCGCCGGATGCGCTGTTGATCCCGATCCGGCGACGCAGCCATTGGCCAAGCCGCGTCTGCGCGCCGTGGATCACGGAAAAGAGTGCGGGAACGAACAGCAGAGACAGAAGCGTTGACAAAAGCAGCCCGCCGATCACCGCCGTCGCCATAGGCGCGCGGAACTCACCACCAGCGCCGGTGCCGATCGCAGACGGCACCATCCCTGCGGTCATCGCAATGGTGGTCATGATGATCGGACGCGCGCGCTTATGAACCGCATCCAGAAGCGCGACCCGCTTGGGCGCGCCGTCGCTCATTGACGTCAAGGCGAACTCGACCAGCATGATCGCATTCTTGGTAACGATCCCCATCAGCATGAGGAAGCCGATCAGCACTGGCAGGCTCATGGCGTAGTTGAAGAAGAACAGCGCGAAGATCGCGCCGCCAATGGCCAATGGCAGCGAAAGAAGGATCGAGACAGGCGTGATGAAACTGTGGAACAGCAGCACCAGCACGACGAACACCAGCATCACGCCGGCGGCCATGGCAGTGCCGAACGCCTCAAAGATGTCGGCCATGATTTCGGCGTCGCCCGATGCCTGTATCTCGGTTCCGGGGGGAAGTTCCAGCGTCTGCTGCAACGCAGCCACCTGAGCATTCACAGGGCCGAGCCGTGCGCCATCAACAAGATTGGCTGTCACTGAAACCCGATAACGGCGATCATAGCGCCCGATTTCGGCAGCGCCGGCGCTATAGCCTATGTCGGCGACAGTTTCGAGAGGGATGAGCCCTTGCGAGCTGGGAACCCGCAGACTGCGCAGAATTTCCATGTCTTCGCGCGCATTCCGGTTGAGCCGCACCATAATCGGGACCTGACTGTCGCCCGAGTTGAATTTGGCGAGGTTTTCCTCGACATCGCCGATCGTCGCAATCCGCAGGGTCGCAGCAAGATCGACCGCGCTGACCCCGAAACGCGCCGCGAGATCAGGCTTCGGCGTGATCGTGATCTCAGGGCGCAGCAGGTTCGCATTGCTCAGCACACCTTCCAGTTCCGGCATGCCTGCCATCGCTTCGGCAAGGCGCTGCGCGGCAAGGGCGGCGCTTTCCTCGGTATTGCCAAGAACGCTGATCGAAAGATCGTTCTCGCCATTCTCGTTCTGAAAGCTCAGCCGCATATCGGGAATGTCGGACAGGGCCTGCTTGATGTCTTCCTCGATCTCGAACTGGCTGCGCTCGCGTTCCTCTTTCGGGCCGTAATTCACGAACAGCTTCGCTTCGGTCACGTCGCTGCCGCCGCCTTCGACAAAGACGGACTTCACATCCGGGAACTTGTCGAGCCGCCGGGTGACAAGGCGCGCCGCATCATCGGTTTCAGATATGGTGGCACCGGGCGGCAGTTCGAGCGTGACGGTCGAGCGACCGATATCGGTCGGCGGCATGAACTCCCCCGGCAGAAGCGTGGCCGAGTAGATCGAGCCTGCGAAAATGGCAAACCCCGCCAGCAGTGTCAGCGCGCGGTGCTTCAGCGTCCACGCCGAAACTTTCATCAGATTGCGCATCACCATCCCGTCCTTTGCGTCGACATGGTGCGCATCTTTAAGGAAATAGGCGGCAAGCATCGGTGTGACGATCCTTGCCACCAACAATGACAGCAGGACCGAAACCGCGACAGTCAGGCCGAACTGTTTGAAATACTGCCCCGCGATCCCGGACATGAAACTTACCGGGGCGAAAACCGCCACAATCGAGAAGCTGATTGCGATAACCGTGGTGCCGATCTCTGTCGCGGCTTCCTCGGACGCCTGATAGGCGGGCACACCCATATTGATATGCCGCACAATGTTCTCGATCTCGACGATAGCATCATCGACGAGAATCCCCGTCACCAGCGTGATCCCGAGCAGGCTGATCGTGTTCAGCGTGAAGCCCAGCATATCCATGATGAAGAATGTGGGAATGATGGATAACGGGAGCGCAAGCGCGGCAATGAGTGTGGCGCGCCAGTTTCGCAGGAACAGAAAGACCACCACGATCGACAGGGCCGCGCCTTCGTAAAGGGTTTCCATCGCGCGGTGGAAATTGGCCTCGGTATAGACGGTCGTGTCGTCGATCAGGTAAATCTCGGTCGAGGGATAACGCTCCTGCAACTCGGCCAGCTTTTCCTTGCTTCCCTCGGCCGCCAGAAGGTCGGATTCTCCGCTTGCGCGGAAGATGCCGAAGGCAACGACCGGGGTGCCGTCATACAGCGCGAAGCCGCGCTCCTCGGATGCGCCGTCGATGATCCTGCCAAGCTGATCGAGCCGCACCGTCGCCGCATCGGAAATGCTGATCGGCGTTGCGGCAAGCTGGTCAAGCGTTTCGGCCGCACCAAGCGCGCGGATCGAAAATTCGGTTCCCGCAAGGTCGCCGCGCCCGCCGCCAAGGTCGATATTGCGCATGCGCAACTGCTCTGAAACCCCAGCCGCAGTCAGCCCATGTGCGAGCAACCGGTCGGGATCGAGTTCGACCTTGATTTCGCGATCCGCCCCGCCCAGCCGGCTGACCTTTCCGACCGCATCGACCGTGGCGAGGTCACGCGCGACAACATCATCGACGAATTTCGAAAGTTCCTCGATCGAGCGTGTATCGTCACGCACCGCATAGGTCAGAATGGGGACGCCGGTGACGTCCAGCCTGCGGATGATTGGCTCGGTCACGCTGTCGGGGAGTTCACCCCTGATCTCGGCCACTGCGTCCTTGATGTCGTTGACGGCGCGGTCGCTGTCGGTCTCCAGCTCGAACTCCACCACGAAGGAAACCGCACTGTCCTGTGCCGTCACGGTCGTGTGCCGCACACCGACAACCGCGGCAATCGCATCCTCGATGGGCTGGACGACCTGTGTGACCAGTTCCGATGGCGCAGCACCTGGTTGGCCAACCGACACCGTCACAAGCGGCAGGTCGATATTCGGGAACTGCGTGACCGCCAGCGAACGGAAGCTGTAGAACCCGGCCAGCATGAGGACCAGAAACAGCGCAATCGGCGGGACCGGGTGGCGGATGGACCAGGTTGAAAGGTTCATTGCCCGGCCCCTGACATTGCCGCGCGCGGTGTCGCGGCACTCTCGCCCTGTTTCGCGGATACCGTGCTTTCTGCGGGCGGCTCCTCCGCCGTGACCGGGGACACCTTGTCGCCGTCGCGGAAGAATGCGCCTGCGCGTTCGATGACCTGTTCGCCCGACGCAAGTCCGGTCAGTATCTCTCGATTGCCTTTCCAGATCGCGCCTGCTTTGATCTCGCGCGTCTCGACAATGCCGTCGCGCACGACCTGCACGATCTGCGCGCCGTCGCCTTCCAGCACTGCCGTCAGCGGCACCGCAACCCCGTCATGGCGATCCACGATCACCCAGCCAGAGGCGAACAGGCCGGATCGCAGCCCCACCACCTGATCCAGCGAAATGCGCATTTCGCCAAGCCGCGTCACCGGATCAACGGCAGCAGGCAAAAGCCTGACCACGCCCGGCACCTCGCCCATCCCGGCGACCGAGGCCAGCACCGGATCGCCGACCTTCAGCCTGTTCAGTGCGGTTTCGACCACATCCGCCTGCCATTCGATGGTCCCGTCGGCAATGATGGTGAACATCGGATCGCCCGCCGCACTGCCGAGCGCGCCGAGCCGGGCGCTGCGTTCGCTGACAATCCCGTCAACGGGGGACGTGACGCTGGTGCGATCACGATTCAGCTTGGCCAGATCGAGCGCTGCATTTGCCTGCGCGCGCGCAGCCTCTGCCACGGCAAGTCCGTCGCGCGCCGAGGCCGCCGCTGCGCGCGCCGCCGCTTCGTTCGCCACGACCTCATCCAGCGCCGCGCGTGTCGCAGAGCCGCCGCGCTGAAGCTGACGGGTGCGTTCCAACGCAGCCGCAGCCTGCGCGAGCGTCGCCTCCGTGCTGTCGATCTGGCTGCGTGCCTGACCGACGGCTGCATCCGCGCGCTGCGCCTCTGCGTCTGCCTGTGCAAGCTGCGCTTTCACCGTCAGATCGGACAGCCGCGCCAAAACCTGACCCTTCGTAACGCGGTCGCCTTCCTCAACCAGCAATTCGGTTATCTCGTCCCCGGCCAGTTGCGGATAGACGAGCGCCAGCTCGCGCGCGACCAACGAGCCCGAGGCCGGAACCCGGATTTCAATCGGCATAACGGTCGCCGGCACCACCGTCACCGGCAAGGCGCCGCCCCCTGTCGTCGCGTCTGCAGGCGGATCGCCGGCCTCTTGCGCGGCAAGTGGGCCAACGGGTGCAAGGACAGCAAGCGCGCTTAGAAAGGCACAAAAAACGACCCGACAAAACACCATGCTCATCCCTTAGCGCACGACGCACCAGTTCAGGACGACGTGAAAAGCTCCTCATTGCGCGGGACATCATGTTGCGGGCGGTCCCGTCAGACATGCGCCCCGTCGCTCTTGCGCGAAAGCCTACAGCAGCCGCACCGGATAAAAAAGGACAAGCCGGGCGGCCAGCGATCACATAAGCAACAACTGGCCCTGACCACGCCCCGGACGATACACGGCTCAGTTGAGGCCAGCCGCAATTTCTGTCCCCAAAAGCGCGTTATCTCAACATAAATTCCTGTTTGATACCGTTTTCATTGACGTGTCGCTTCAGGAACGTAACACTCGACCTGTAAATATACAGGTTGCCATCCTGATGTCCCAATCACCGAAGCCGACCAGATCCGGCAAGCCCCGGAAAGCGGGTCCGCGCGCCACGCAGACCCGCCGGACCCGAGAGGAATTGCGCGCAGAGACGCTCGCAGCCGCGCGCGAGATCATCTTGCAGGACGGGCCCGAGGCACTGACGGCACGGCGTCTCGCGCAGGCAGTGGGTTACACCGCAGGCACCATCTATAACTTGTTCGACAGCCTGCCCGACGTTCTGTGGCAGGTGAACCGCGAAAACTTTTCCAGGATCGCCACGCTGTTCAAGGATTTGCCCGGCGACGACCCTGCCGAGCGCCTGCGCGCGCTGACCGTGCGCTATCTGGACCTGGTCGAGGCAGAGCCGATGCTGTTTCGCGCCCTGTTCGACGGCCCCCGGAAGTCCGAGAAATTCCCCGACTGGTATATGGATGCGATCTCGACCCTGCTCGACGGTGCTGCGATCGAACTTCGTGCATTGGCACCGAAGCTGACGCGCGAAGCCGCGAAAAGCGAGGCGGCGGCCATGTTCGCGGCGGTGCAGGGCATCGCATCCCTCAGGGCGTCGGGCCGACTGGAGTTGCTGACCCCGGTTCCGGCGATCGACCTTGCCGACCGCCTGATTACGCGCGTCTTGCGCGATGCATCCACCCAGGGCGGCTGAGAGGCGCCGCAGGCATCGACCTGCGCGCGTCACTCTGCCGGGGATACTGCATCCGTTTTCTGCTTGTGCCAGCCGCCGAAGACCCGTCGCACGACCATGAAAAGCGATGGGATCAGGAAAACACCAAACAGCGTCGCCGCGATCATACCGCCCATCACGCCCGAGCCGATGGCGTTCTGCGCGCCTGCACCGGCACCTGTCGCGCGCGCCAGTGGCAGCACGCCCAGAATGAAGGCAAGCGAGGTCATCACAATCGGCCTAAGCCGCTGACGTGCAGCCGTCAGCGTCGCGTCGAGCAGCGATTTTCCCTGATTTTGCAGCTCAACGGCGAATTCAACGATCAGAATGGCATTCTTTGCCGCCAGCCCAATCGTCGCCAGCAGTCCGACCTTGAAGTAAACATCGTTCGACTGACCCAGCAGATCGGCACCGACAAGCGCCCCCATGAGGCCGACCGGCACCGCCAGCATGACAGCCAGGGGGATCGTCCAGCTTTCGTACAACGCTGCAAGCGACAGGAACACAACCAGCGCAGAGATCGCGTAAAGGAAACCCTCTTGCGATCCCGAAAGCCGCTCCTGATAGGAAATCCCCGTCCAGGCGATCCCATAGCCACCGTCCAGATCGGCTGCCAGCGCCTCCATCCTGTCCATGGCATCGCCAGAGCTTATGCCGTCTGCAGGCGACCCTGACAGCGACAGTGCCGCGGTCCCACCATAACGGTCCAGCGAAACCGGCACGTCCTCCCAACTCACGGTCGAAAATGCGCCGAAGGGCACCATTTCATCATCGGAATTGCGCGCGTTCCAGTCCTCGATGTCATCGGGCTGCATCCGATAGGGGGCATCGCCCTGCACGATGACAGGTTTCAATTCCGCCCCAAGCTGAAAGTCATTGACCTCGGTGCCGGAATAAATGGTCGAAAGCATCTCATTGACCGAGGAGAGCGTCAGCCCGAGACGTTCCGCACGTTCCCGGTCAATATTGATCCGAAGCGCCGTTTTCTGCTGATCTTCCGCGCCGCGCAAGTTTGTCAGCTCGCCGCTCGCCTCCCCGGTGGCCACCAGGTCTTCCGCAGCGCGCACAAGTGCGTCATGCCCGTTGCTTCCCTGATCGACCAGATAGGCACTGAACCCGTCGGTATTGCCCATGCCCATGATCGCCGGCGGCTGCATGAAGAATATCCGCCCGCGCCGATCGCCCGCGAATGCCATTGTCGCCCGCCCGGCAATTTCCGCCGCGCTCTGGCCATCCATCGCTAAGCGCTCGTCATAATCGCGAAGCTTCACAAACAGCATCGCAGAGTTCTGCGAACTGCCGCTGAACCCGAATCCGAGCGAGCCGAAGACAGCCTCTACCCCTTCGGATTCTTCATTCAGCAAATAGTCCTCGACATCGGTCATGGCTGCCGCGGTCTGCGCGGTGGTCGATCCCGATGGCAGGTTTATCATCGTCATCAGCACGCCCTGGTCTTCTTCCGGCAGGAACGACGCGGGCAAGCGCTGATAGAACAGAACCGCCAGCGCAACGACGACCGCCAACCCGGCAATCGCCGCAAGCGGAATACGAAGCAGTCTGCCGAGAACGCGGATATAACCGTCCTGCGTGCGTTGAAAGCCGTTGTTGAACCAGCGCGCAGGTGCGATTTCACGCCCCTTCTTCGGTCGCAGCAAAGACGCGCACAGCGCCGGCGTCAGGGTCAGCGCGAAGACCGTCGACAGCACCATGGCCGAGATGATCGTGACCGAGAACTGGCGATAGATCACACCCGTGGCCCCGCCGAAAAAGGCCATGGGCAGGAATACCGCACACAGCACGGCGGTCGTGCCGATCAGCGCGCCGGTGATCTGGCCCATACTCTGCTCGGTCGCCTCCATCGGGGGAAGGCCTTCTTCCTCCATGACGCGCTCGACATTCTCGACCACGATGATGGCGTCATCGACAAGCAGACCGATCGCCAGAACCATCGCGAACATGGTCATCGTGTTGATCGAATACCCTGCGATGGCCAGAACACCGAAAGTGCCCAGCAGGACAACAGGAACTGCAAGCGTCGGAATCAGCGTCGCGCGCCAGCTTTGAAGAAAGACCAGCATGACGAGGAAAACGAGGACGATAGCTTCGGCCAGCGTGTGATAGACTTTCTCGATCGACAGTTCGACGAAAGGTGATGTGTCATAGGGAATCTGGATCGACACGCCCTCGGGCAGCGAACCTGAAAGCCTGTCCAGTGTTTCGCGGACCGCTGCGGCGGTATCGACGGCATTCGCCCCGGTCGCAAGGTTCACGCCGAAGCCCGCGGCCGGCTTGCCGTTGAAGCTCGAATCGCCGCCGTAGCTTTCCTGCCCTATCTCGATCCGGGCGACATCGCCAAGCCGGACCATTGCCCCTTCTGCGGTGGTCTTCAGCAGGATCTCGCGGAACTCGTCCACGGTGGTCAGCTGGCTTTGCGCGGTCACATCCGCCGTGAATTGCTGCGCCTCCACTACCGGCTGATCGCCGATAGAACCGACGGAAACATTGGTGTTCTGCGCCTCGACGGCACTGGTAATGTCGGATGGTGTCAGCGAGAATTGCTTGAGCTTCACCGGGTCAAGCCAGATGCGCATCGCATAGCCTGAACCAAACGTATTGACGCTGCCCACACCCTCGGTCCGCTCGATGCTGTCCTGGATCGAGTTTTCCATCAGATCGGCCAGCTCGATGGTTTCGCGCGCACCGTCATCGCTGACGAGCGCCCCGATCATCAGGATCGACGAGGTCGAGCGCGAGACAGTGACCCCGCGCTGCTGAACGCTTGTCGGAAGCTGGCTGGTGACGCCCGATACCTTGTTCTGCACCCGGACCTGCGCATCCTCGCCGTCCTCATCCTGCTCGAATACCACGGAAACCGAGGCGCTGCCGCGCGATGACGACGACGTCATGTAGACCATACCGTCAAGGCCGGTCAGCGCATCCTCGATGACCGAGGTTACGCTGTTCTGCACCGCTTCGGCGGATGCGCCCGTATAGGTCGCGCTGATCCGGACTGTTGGCGGCGCGACCTCGGGGTATTGAGACACGGGAAGCTGGGTCATCCCCAGCATGCCAAGAAGCATCGTGACAATGGCGATGACCCAGGCGAAGACCGGGCGGTGAATGAAGAAGCGCGACATGGTTACTGCCCCGCCTGCGCATCACTGGCCGAGGCATCGGCGCCCCCTGATGTCGCGTCATTCGCGACGGCAGGCTCCGCCGGTGCCGGGCTCTCGGTTTCGGCGGCTGCGTCGGTCCCGGCCGTGCCAGACGTTTCTGCGCCGCCCGCCTGAGCCTGCGCTGTTGCATCTGCCTCGCTGACGACGCCGCCGGTGCCGAGGGTGACGGCGACGGGCTGCACGTCCGCGCCGTCGCGCAGGTTATCCTTGTTGTCCACGATCAGGATCGTTCCCTGCGCAATCCCTTCCGGCACGATCCATGCCGAATCCGTGCTTCCGGTGGGCTGCACATAGACTGCTTTTGCCTTTCCATCCTCGACCGTGAAGATCTCGATCGTCCCATCCGCCTGCGCGGACGCCGCGACCTGCGGGACCAGCACCGCCTGCATCGTTCCGAAAGTCAGTCGGGCAGTGACAAACATTCCCGGCAGCACCGCGCGGTCAGGGTTCGCGATTTCCACGCGAACATTGAACGTCCCCGTGCTGGTCGAAACCTGATCGCCGACCGAGACGACCTTGCCGTCTCCGCTCAGTTCCTCGCCGTTTTCAAGGATCAGCCGGACCTCAAGCGACGCGCCCGGTTTCAGGACGCCCTGCGCGAACATGGCGCGCAAGCGCAGCATCCGGGCGCTGGTATCCGCGAGATCGGCATAGATGGGGTCAAGCTTTGTCACCGTGGCAAGAATGTCAGATTGCCCGCTGGTAACCAGATCGCCGACCGAGATTTCTGCGACCGAAGCCTCACCCTCCAGCGGGCTTTTGATCGTTGTATTGTCGAGGTCGAATTGCGCGGCTTTCACCTCTGCCTCGGCCTGCTCGACAGCGGCCTGCGCCTGCAACAGCGTGCTTCTGGCGCTGTCCGCATCCGCTTGCGTGACGCCCCGCCCCGCAAGCGCGTCATAACGATCAGCATTTGCCTGTGCCTCGTCGCGCGCGGCCTCGGCGCTGGATAGGCTGGCCTTGGCGACAGCCAGGGCCGCGTCATAACTGGTCGGGTCAATCTGGAACATCGGGCTGCCGACGCTCAGCCTTTCGTCTGGGCGATACAGGATTTCCTGCACAACGCCCTGAACCAAGGGCCTTATCTGGGCGCTTTCCGCCGCAACCGCCGTTCCCGAAAGATCGAGCGTCAGCGGGACTGCCTCGGGCGACAGCGTAACGGTTCCGACGCTCACCTTCTGGTTGGCCATACCGGCAGGTGGCGCGGACTGTGCCCAAAGCGTCGCAGGAGTGGAAAAGGTCAGGGCAAACGCGGTCAGGACGACCCAAGGTGAATAACTCAAATGACTTCCCTCATTCCAGACTTCAGGCAAAAACGGCGCCCGGCATAGATCGATGTCGGAACATCGCGCGGCGCGACGGCCATGTCCATGCCTGCCGTCGAGGTCCTATTTCGGGTTTTACGCGACCGGCACCGATATGACCGGGATGGGCCAAGACCGGTGCCGAGCCTTTAGGTCCGGTGGATCGTTATCTGCATCACCTCGACAGCACCGATGCGATTACGCCTGTGACCGAAGAAACCAGCAGGTAGCTTTCGCCGTCGCGCACCCATATCTGGTGTTTGCTGGGCGTGGGAAGCCCGGCGTCACGGTAATCGACAAGGCTGCCCTTGCCGGAATATCGCGCCCCGCGCTTCCATTCGGCTGGCGACGCCATCTCCGCCAGCTCTGCCGCCGCAGGCACTCGCGAGGTGTTGCCGACTGCATCCGCCGCATGGACCTGACCACCCAGACCGAACAACACGACCGCGAGGAGCATGCCTGTATGTTTCATGTCACTGTCCTCCGATCACTTCTGCAGCGGCGGACAGGGCATATCGGCGTCGCGTCCTTGGGGTTTCATATCGCGCTGCACCTGCCGCTCGCCCTTTGGGGGCGCGGGCATCTTGCAGTCGCTGGCATCACGCCGAGACGACTTGTCTGCCAGCCTCTGAGCGTCACGCAGTGGAGGCTTTGGCTGATCGTCAGAAATCGCCGCGCGCTTGCCGTCAGGCGGTGGCTTGCGCGCCGCGTCGCCTTTCCGTTCGCGCGTGGTCGCGTCCGCATCGCTGCGCTTCTTCTTGACCTTGGCGGGCGGGCAATCCTGAGGCGCAGCTTTGCCCTTCACCGTCTGCTCGCATCGCGGCGGCGATTTCTCTTGCGCTGTGGCGACTGCGGGCATTGCGGCAGTGCCGGCAAAGGCCAACAGGGTCGAGATCATGATGGCTTTCATCTTGTGGTCCTTCATCCAAATACGACGCGCCCCAGCTAGGCGAAAACTTTGTCCCGGTTACGTCGCGCGAGTAACAAAAGGTCTCTGCGCAGGGGAAATTTGTGAACGAATGTTTCTGCTGCCGGACTGGAAACATTTCGTTGCAGATTTGCCGGTCGCGGGGCGCACGGCGACGCGCTATGTCAGTCTCATCAGCAGGAGCGGGCGATGCCGAACCAAAGCCAGAACCAGACCCACATCCTCGTCGTCGATGACGATGCAGAGATCCGCAGCCTGCTGGCGCGCTATCTTGCCGGTCAGGGATTTCGCGTATCGACCGCCGCGGACCGTCGCGAATGTATGGCACGCCTCGCGGATGCGAAGCCCGATCTGATTGTTCTGGACGTGCTTTTGCCGGACGGATCGGGACTGGAAATCTGCCGGGCGATGCAGGACAGCCAGCCACGCGTGCCCGTCATCCTGCTTACCGCGCTGAAAGAAGAAATCGACCGGATTGTCGGGCTGGAAATCGGTGCGGACGATTATCTAGGCAAGCCCTTCAATCCACGAGAGCTGAGCGCGCGCATCCGTGCGGTCCTGCGCCGCGCGGCAGGGCCTGCCAATCCCGGCCCTGCGACCGGTGCCCGCCGTTTCGATTTTGGCGGTTTCCACGCCATGCCGGAACAGCGCCGCATCGCGCGAAGCGATGGCAGCGAAATCGACCTGACCGGCGCCGAATTCGACCTGCTGATGGTGTTTCTGGAACGACCTGGCCGTGTGCTTTCGCGCGAATTGCTGCTGGACCTGACACAGGGTCGCAACCGCGATCCGCTCGACCGCTCTATCGACGTGCTGATGAGCCGGCTGCGCCGGAAACTTGCCACAAGCGACGGGAGCGCGGTGTTCAAGACAGTGCGGAACGGAGGATATCAGCTTGTCATGCCCGTCAACACGCAACTGAACGGCGGGGGCGAGGTTTAGATGACCTCATTGCGCAACCGGATCGCGGCGCTGCTTATCCTCGCGATTGTCAGCGTGGTCGGATTGGCGACCTTGGCGGCGGTTCAGATGATCCAGCGCCGACCGCCCGATGTTTTCCTGATTCCGATTGCCCGGCAGATCGGCTGGCTGGCAGACATGAGCGCCGAAAGCCCTGCCGAAGCGTCCGCACTGGGGGTCAGGATAGAGGGGGGTCCGCAGGACGGGCGCATCGATACCCGCGAGACGCGGATGTGGGAACGCGAATTGAAGCGCGCCGGTCATGACGGGCAGCTTGTCGTCACGAGCGAGCAGAATGGCCGCAATCTGTACATATCGCTGGATATCGGCGCAGCTGGCTGGGTGATCCTGCCGCTGCCCGATCTGCGTCCGCCACGAAACGCGTGGCTGGCGTTCGGTGGGTGGCTTCTGCTGATCGTGGCCGGGTCGGCGGCGATATCGCTTCTTGCGGCGCAGCGGATCACGCTGCCCTTGCGGCTTCTCAACTCTGCGGCCAATCGCATCGGCCCCGAGGGCGTGCTGGCGCCATTGCCCGAAACAGGCCCACCCGAAACCCGTGCTACCGCCCGCGCGCTGAACCAGTTATCGGCTCGCCTGAAAGCCGCGATGGAAAGCCGGATGCGACTGGTCGCGGCTGCCGGCCATGACCTGCGCACGCCGATCACGCGCATGCGCCTGCGCGCCGAGTTCATCGAGGACGAAGCGGATCGCGCGAAATGGCTGGCAGATCTGGCAGAGCTTGAGACGATCGCCGACAGCGCAATCAGCCTCGTCCGGGACGAGGCGGGTGCCGGTCTGCCGCAGACAATCCGGCTGGATACGCTGCTGGCCGATATCGCGCAGGAACTTCGCGCACATGGCCACCCAGTTACGCTTCATGTGCCAGCACCGCAGGCAATGGTGCATGCGCCACGTGTCTCGCTCAGTCGCGCGCTTCGAAACCTGATCATCAATGCCGCCACGCATGGTCAGGGCGCGGAAATAACGCTGACGAAGGACGGCAGCGTCGCGGAAATCACGATCCTTGATAACGGACCTGGCATCCCGGAGCCACTGCTTGAACAGGCATTCGAGCCGTTCTTCCGGGTTGATCCGGCCCGGCGCAAATCTCCCGCAGGGGCAGGACTTGGCATGGCCATCGCGCTTCAGACGGTCGAGCGCCTGAACGGCAGGATCACCCTTCGCAATCGCGCAGGCGGCGGTTTGTCGCAGACTGTCACCCTGCCTGTTGCCCCCTCGGATGGGGACAACGGCGACTATGACGAAGTCTGAGCCACGGCATCCGGCTCAGACCAGAACGAGATCGTCGGCCAGCTGGTTCGGATCTGTAAGCCCGTTGATGCGGATCAGATTGCCGCCGCCGAGATCCAGAACGGTATTTCCGCCCCCGACCCGCGCGAGATTCAGGACGTCGCCGATATCAAGATCCAGCCGGCCAATCGCGTCGCGGACGATGACGATGCTGTCGACGTCGTTTGTGTAATCAAGGACACGCATATCGCCGCCACGGAATACGAACCCGTCCGCACCCGCGCCGCCCAGTAACACATCGGCGCCCGCTTCGGCGACGATCCAGTCGTTTCCATCGCCGCCTTGCATCGTGTCATTGCCAAGACCGCCGATCAGCGTGTCATTCCCGACAGAGCCTGCAAGACGATCATTGCCAAGCCGTCCGATGATGAAATCGTCGCCGCCGCCCCCGAACAGATAGTTGCCAAGATGATCGCCGCGCAACGTGTCGTTTCCACTGCCCGTGACGATGGTTTCTATCTCTCGCAGCACGTCACCCGCCGCATCGCCTGTGTTCGTGCCACTGTCGCGAAGGTCAACAACGATGGAAGCGCTGCCGGTATAGACCGCCATGTCATTGCCTGCACCGCCGATAAGCGTATCCGCACCGCTTCCGCCCTCCAGCCGGTCGTTGGCCGCATCGCCGATCAGCACATCGTTTCCATCGCCACCAAAAAGCCAGTCGCTGCCGCTGCCGCCATTCAACCGGTCGTTGCCGTAACGCCCGTCAATCACGTCATTGCCGCCATTTCCGACAAGATGATTGGCATTCCAGTCGCCGCGCAGGGTATCGGCAGCACCGCTGCCAATCACGATTTCCACGTCGCTCAGGACGTCGCCTGCGGCTTCGCCGGTGTTTCGGGCCCTGTCGCGCAGGTCCAGCGTGACTGCGGTGTCATATATGACGCGGTCCACGCCCGCCCCACCCTGCAGCACGTCTGCCCCGGCCGATCCGCGCATCACGTCATTGCCGCCCCCTCCGATCAGGGTGTCTCTGCCCGCGCCGCCGAAAATCGTGTCGTTGCCCGCGCCCCCGTCAAGGATGTCGTTTCCGCCGCGGCCGTCCAGAAAGTCCGCCCCTGCCGCCGCAACGAAACGGTTTGTCCAGTTGTTGCCAAGCAATGTGTCAGCGCCGTTGCCCGCAATCACGCCTTCGATCCCGATCAGCCGGACATTGGTGATAGCGCCGGTATTGCGGCTGAAATCGCCCAGATCGATGCGGGTTGCATTGCCACCGATCCTGACCAGGTCGATGCCACCGCCGCCATCGAACAGATCGTAGCCAGACTGCAGCACAAACACATCATTGCCATCGCCACCATACAGGCTGTCGCTGCCCTGCCCGCCGATCAGTGTGTCATTGCCTGCACCGCCGTAAAGGCGATCATTGCCGCGGCGGCCGTCAAGCACGTTATCTGCGAATTGCCCTGAAATCGTGTCCGCGCCGGACGAGCCGATCACATTCTCGATCACCGTGTTTCGTTCGATCAGCACGTTCCCGGTCAGACCGAAGGCAGAGTTTATCGAGCCGGGCATGAGTGACAGCCGGATCGCATCGTTTTCGCCTCGGAAGCTCAGCGTATCGACACCTGACCAGTCCATGATCGTCAGCGCGAAGGGCGTCGTCAACGTGCCGTTCATCAACCCGCTTCCGATGCGCCCGTACGCGCCCGATGCGTTCGTGTCCCAGAAATATGTCGTGTTGCCCGCACCCGGATTGATGTCGGTGCCGTAAATGCTCAGCATTGCCGCAATATCGCCCGGCATCGGTGTCAGGACATAGGCGAAGGACGCATTTATCGACGTGTTCTCGTCCTGCGGAAAATACGACATGACCGACATCTGCCAGCTGTCATTCGTGAAGTGATTATCCACTCCGTAAGTACCGCTTCCGTTGTAATTGCCGGTATGCCCCAGTCCGAGCGCATGCCCGATTTCGTGGAGCCAGGTCTGGTAAGTATAGCTTCCGAAATATGTGCCGCTTTGCGCGCTGAAATCCGGCCCGACATTCGACGTCGCCAGATAAGACCATACGCTGCGATCAAGATGCCACGTTGTCGCGCCACCATTCAGATCGTCGATCAGCGTCACGTCTGCCGTTGAAGAGGTCGTGAACTGGAAATCGAAGCCCAGCACAGACCACGCATCAAGCGCCAGACGTGCCAGCTGTTGATTTGCTGCTGTAAGCGACGTCAGATTGACGGTTACATTTGGCCCGTAATGTGGCGGTTCGGAACTGCCTATGTCCCGCCAATAGCCGTGGACCAGATAATTGCCGACTTCACTCACTGAATAATTGCGCATCATTTACCTCCGGCGAATTTCTCCGTTTCTGGCCGGATTTCGTCGACTGATCCAGCAAAAAACATCTTTCCGCTGCAGCGTGGCTTGCATCCGCCCGTCCGGGCAGTCATCTTTTGGCGCGCCTGACAGAGAGTGCCGATGGAAAAGATCACCCTGCCCGAACGACCCGGCTGGCGCGACCGCGCGAAAGAGCTTGGCTTCACATTCGCCGATATGGGCGGCGAGCCATACTGGGACGAAACCTCTGCCTATCGTTTCACGCTCGACGAGATCGAGAACAATATCGAAGACCCCTCGACCGAGCTTCACCAGATGGCACGCGAGGCCGCCGCGAACGCGCTCGCCAGCGACGAATGGCTGACCCGCATGGCGATCCCCGAAGCGCAATGGGATTTCGTTGCCGATAGCTGGAAGGCCGGCGAACCTGAACTTTATGGGCGGCTGGACCTTGCCTATGACGGCAACGGCCCGGCGAAGCTTCTGGAATATAACGCAGACACGCCGACGTCGCTTTACGAATCCGCCTCGTTCCAGTGGCTCTGGCTGGAGGAACAGCAGCGCCTTGGCGTGCTGTCGCCTGACACTGATCAGTTCAACGCCCTGCACGAGGCACTTGTCGCCCGGTGGGGCGAACTCGCGCCGCAGGACACCGACATCCACTTCGCCGCCGACAAGGACAACCCGGAAGATTATGCAACGGTCGAGGCGCTCGCCTGGGCTGCGCGCGAAGCCGGTCTAGGGGCCCATTTCACCGATCTGGCGGGGATCGGGCTGACCGATGAGGGGCAACTTGCCGATGACGAGGACCGCGTGATCGGCACGCTTTTCAAGCTTTACCCGTGGGAGGACATGCTGCGCGACGACTTCGCCCCGCATCTTGGTCCCTCGGGCACCCGCTTCATAGAGCCGCCGTGGAAGGCTGTCGTCTCGAACAAGGCTTTGCTGCCGCTGCTCTGGCAGATGTTTCCGGGTCATCCGAACCTGCTGCCCGCGTTTTTCGAGGCCGATATCCGCGACGCGCTAGGCGGTGGTGCGCCTTCTTCGCGGATTGCGACGGCCTTCGACGCCGCCGCTGACACTTTACGCGCAGGCCATGTCTCAAAGCCGATCTTTTCCCGAGAGGGTGCGGGCGTTATCATCAGACAAAGCGGGCAAGAGATCGAGCGCGCGCCGGATGACAGTTACGACGACCACCCGCGCATCGTTCAGGCAATGGCACCGCTGCCGGAATTCGCCGGTTTCTATCCGGTGATCGGGTCCTGGATCGTCGGGGAGACCTGCGTCGGAATGGGCCTGCGCGAGGACGCCTCGCGCATCACGCATAACCTGTCGCGCTTCAAGCCGCATTACATCGAGGGCTGACATGACCGCACCAACCCGCAAATCCGCCCGCAAACGCTCGCGCCACGTCGCGTTGTTCCTGGCCGGCACAGCCGTGATGGCCCTCGCCGCGTGCGAAGAGGAAAAGACAGATGCCGCTGCCTTTCCCGATCTGCAAAGCTGCATCGCCGAGGCGCAGAACGGCTCGCTGTTCTTCACCGAACAGGATTGCCAGACCCAGTTCGCCGCTGCGGAACAGACCCATCTGGAAACCGCCCCCCGCTACGATTCTAAGGAACTCTGCGAACAGGAACATGGCGCAGGCAGTTGCGAGACCGATCCGACCGCGCAGAACCAGTCCGGCGGAGGTTCGATCTTCATGCCGATGCTGATGGGCTATATGATCGGCTCGATGCTTGGCGGCGGCAATCGCGGCGTCTTTTCGCAACCGATGGTTCGCACGGCGCAAGGCGGCTATTCGACGCCGTCGGGCAATCAGACATTCGCCAACAACCGCGGCACCGGCAAGGTGGCAACCTCGACCTTCACCAAGGCCCCTTCGACCATTGGCAAGGCCCCGATGACGCGGGCGCAGGTCAGCCAGCGCGGCGGCTTCGGCGCCTCGTCAACTTCGCGCAGCAGCGGCGGTTCGCGCAGCTACGGTGGCTGACAAGGGCAAAGGGCGCTGAGAGATCGCGCATCATGCGGCTAAACGCGCGCTGCGCATCGGCGGGCGCCATCGGTCGCTTTTCCTTGCCGGTTTGGCTGACAAGACGGTTGGTGCAGGTATCGCGGTCGATAAGCTCGCGCAGCGCCGGCACAAGCGGCGCGTCGATCTGCAAACCGCGCTCGATCCCTGTCGAGCGGATTTTCGACATCGCCGCGCGTGACAGTGTAAATTGTCTGGACCCCGTCATCTCTCTCCCTCCCCGGCCCGGCCGCGTGCGGGGCGGCCACGGCCGGGAGGCAGAGACAGGCGGCGCTTTGTCTCGGCGATCTTGATCGCGTAGATGAAGGTCGTCCCGACAAGCGCCGTGGGACGGTCAATTTCTCGATCGGCAATGTCGATCACCGTGTCGCAGATCGAGGTCAGTCAGCGGGAATTGAGTTCTGCCGAAATCTCGGTCATTGCCTGTGGGCCGGTCTTATCACGTCAGCAAGATCGGTCCGGCGGTCTGACGGCAGGCCTCAGCGATGGGATATGGCGGGCAACGCTGCCCGTCATGAAAAACGGCGCCCGGAGGCGCCGCTTTCTGAGTTCTTCAGGACCGGATCAGACCGCGCCCTTGATGAAGTTCACGGCATCGCCGAAGGTCTGGATGGTTTCGGCGGCGTCGTCCGGGATTTCGATACCGAATTCCTCTTCAAAAGCCATGACCAGCTCGACCGTGTCGAGGCTGTCCGCACCCAGATCGTCGATGAACGACGCCGTTTCCACGACCTTGTCCTCGTCCACACCCAGGTGCTCGACAACGATTTTCTTCACGCGATCAGCGATATCGCTCATGTCTTATCCTCATGTTCGCGGGCATGCGCCCAAGGTTTGCGGCCATGCCGCGATGCCGGGGTTTCCCCCTTGGCCTCAAGACGGGATATAGCAGCCAGACCCGCCCATGCAACCGCTTTCGCCGTTATTTCCACGCCGAAAGGACTGCAGATGTTCAGTGTCACAGCATCGCCATGCCACCGTTGACGTGCAAGGTCGCCCCGGTGACATAGCCCGATTCGGGGCTGGAGAGGTAAAGGACGGCAGCCGCAATATCCTCGGGCGTGCCCATTGCGCCTGCTGGAATCTGGGTCAGGATTTTGCCCTTCTGCTCATCATTCAGCTTGTCGGTCATGGCCGTGGCGATGAAGCCCGGCGCGACGCAGTTGACGGTGATGCCACGGCTCGCGACCTCGTAGGCCAGCGACTTTGACATGCCGACCAGCCCGGCCTTGGCGGCAGCATAGTTGCCCTGCCCCGGATTGCCGGTGGCCCCGACGACGCTGGTGATATTCACGATCCGGCCCCAACGCGCCTTCATCATGCCCCGCAGGACGCCTCGCATCAGCCGGAAGGATGAGGTCAGGTTCACGTCGATCACCTTCGCCCATTCCTCGTCCGACATGCGCATGAACAGGTTGTCGCGGGTGATGCCTGCATTGTTGACCAGTATGTCAACGCCGCCCATTGCCTCTGCCGCCGCTTTCGGCAGTGCCTCGACCGCCTCGGGATCACCCAGATTCGCCGTCACGACATGGGCGCGTTCGCCCAGCTTGGCGGCAAGTTCCTGCAAAGGCGCCTCTCGCGTGCCGGACAGCGCGACGGTTGCGCCGGCCGCATGCAACGCTTCGGCAATGCCGCCGCCGATGCCGCCTGATGCGCCAGTCACAAGGGCGCGTTTCCCTGTCAGATCAAACATATGTCTCTCCTGTCTCGAAACAGGCGGCTTCCAGCGCCGCCCGGCAGTGAATTTCCACGGTGTCGAAAACCGGCGCGGGAACATTGCCCGCATTCAGCAAAAGCCCGACCTCTGTACAGCCAAGGATCACGCAATCCGCGCCATCGCCGAGCAGACGCGCAGCGATGTCCTCATAGGTTCTGCGACTGCTGTCGTTGACCTCGTCGCGAACAAGTTCTTCAAATATGATCCGGTGGATTTCTGCCCTATCGGCATCGTTCGGAATGACCGGTTGAAGCCCCGCCGCATCCAGCCTGTCGCGATAAAAATGGCGCTCCATCGTATAGGCTGTGGCGATCAGGCCGGGCCGCTTCAAACCCGCCGCCGCGATGGCATCGGCGGTCGCATCGGCAATATGGATCACTGGCAGGCTGACCGCGCCGGATACCTGATCCGCGACCAAATGCATGGTGTTTGCGGCAATCAGCAACAGGCCCGCGCCGGCCGCCTCCAGCCCGCGCGCGGCATCGGCCAGAACCTCGCCAGCACCCTGCCAGTCATCGTCTTTCTGCATCTGGGCAATCGGCGCGAAATCGACCGAATGCAGCAGGATCCGGGCCGAGTGCAGCCCGCCCATCCGGGCAGAGGCCATACGGTTCAGCGTCGCATAGTAATGCGCGGTCGAAACCCAGGACATGCCACCCAGAATGCCGATCGGGCGCATCAGGTGCCTTTAAGTGCGGCGATGTCGACGGGCGTGCCAACGGCGCGCGTTTCGGCGTCCTTGCTGATGCGCTTGATCATGCCGGACAGCGCCTTACCCGCACCGATTTCCCAGAATTCGGTGACGCCCGCGCCTGACAGGAACTCAACCGATTCGCGCCAGCGGACCGACCCGGTGACCTGTTCGACCAGCAGGATGCGGATGGCGCCGGGTTCCAGAACCGGCTCTGCCCGGACATTGGCGATGACGGGCACGGCGGGCGTTTGAATATCCACGGCGGCCAGTGCGTCGGCCATGGCGGCGGCGGCGGGCTGCATCAATACGCTGTGGAACGGCGCCGAAACCGGCAGCATCAGGGCGCGCTTTGCACCGCGTTCCTTGGCAAGGGCTGCGGCGCGTTCGACCGCGTCCTTATGGCCGGAAATCACGACCTGCGCAGGGTCGTTGTCATTGGCGGCCTGACAGACCTCATCACCAGCGGCTTCGCGCGCGATTTCGTCCACAGCCGCGAAATCGAGGCCGAGGATCGCGGCCATGGCACCCACGCCAACGGGGACCGCATCCTGCATGGCCTGCCCGCGCAGGCGCAAAAGGCGGGCGGTGTCGGCAAGGCTGAACGCCCCCGCCGCGCAAAGTGCGGAATATTCGCCAAGCGAGTGACCGGCGACGAAATCGGCATCGGTGATGTTGAAACCTTCGGCCTGAAGCGCCCGGAAAGCGGCCATCGACGTGGCCATCAGCGCCGGTTGGGCGTTCCGGGTCAGGGTCAATTCCTCGATGTCGCCTTCCCAGATCAGTTTCGAGAGGTCTTCGCCAAGTGCTTCATCCACCTCGTTAAAAACATCCATCGCGGCGGGATAAGCTTCGGCCAGCTCGCGGCCCATGCCGATGGTCTGGGCGCCTTGGCCGGGAAAAACGAATGCGCGCATGTTCTTGGTCCCCATGTGTTTTTACCGTCCTAACCCGGCGGAAGGGGCGCGGCAATGTCAAAGGGGCGCGGACCCACCGGCCCGCGCCCCCTGAAAAGCCTGGCAGAACGGACGGATCAGCCGACCAGTTCAAGGCCCGAGAAGAAGAATGCGATTTCACGCGCGGCCGATTCCGGGCTGTCGGAACCGTGGACCGAGTTTTCGCCCTTCGACACGGCGAAGTCCTTGCGGATGGTGCCGGCGGCGGCTTCTGCCGGGTCGGTGGCGCCCATCACTTCGCGGTTTTTCAGAATTGCGCCTTCGCCTTCAAGGACTTGCACGACGACAGGCTGCGAGGACATGAAGTCAACCAGCTCGCCATAGAAGGGGCGTTCGGCGTGTTCGGCGTAGAAGGCGCCAGCCTGTGCGGGCGACAGATGGATGCGCTTGGATGCGACGACGCGCAGGCCGGCGTCTTCGAATTTCGACACGATCTTGCCGGTCAGGTTGCGCTTGGTGGCGTCGGGTTTGATGATCGAGAGCGTGCGCTCGGTAGCCATGGGATTACTCCATCAGAATGGGCGCGGGGCGTGCCTGCGCGGAAATTGTGGGCGGCTCGTATCATGGGACGGGAATGTTGAAAAGCCGTGTCAGGCGGCAGTCATAACGCGTAAATAATCCGCATATATCCTGTATATAAAGCGTAGATACGGGCGCACGCGGCCCGCGCGCCTAGAAAATCCGCTGATCCTCGCGCGAGATGAAGAAGCCGTGGCCTTCGGGATTGGTGCAGGTAACGCCGGGCCGTTCCATCCGGCACTGGATGCCGCCGCCGGAAATCGTCGCGCCATATTCCAGCACCTTCGCGCTCGGCGTTGCGACCACATCGCCAACGCAGCCGCGAATGCCCGCCCCCTTATCGTCCAGCCACAGCACCCCGCCCCAGTCGAGATCGCAGCCCTCGGGCGGGGTTGTCCAGACGGGTGTGAAGTCCAGCACATCGCAGCGAACCGAATGCGTGGGTTCCTGATCCTCCGGCGGATAGAGGTAACAGCGGATATTGCCGGTCGGGCTTTGGAACTCCTGACCGGCCTGCGCGCCGATCGCGTCGCTTGCATCCGTCGCGACAGCGGGGAGCGGCATCATCAGACGCGAACATGCGATCAGGGCGCAGCCAAACGCCGCGGCAGGGTGAAAGCGATTGGATAAGGTTGTCACAGCCCGGTTCCCCAAACGTCCATGTTGCCGCAACGCTAACCTTAGCAAAGCAAGGCCGCCACCCGCGAAAGCGGAGCAGCGTCCGCGGCATTGCCCCATTGACCCCGCCCCGCCCCTGCGTCATGGCGTGCGCCATGCTGCGTATTGATGACATATCCTATTCCATCGCGGGCCGCCCGCTGTTCGAACATGCCTCTGCCGCGATCCCGGAAGGGCACAAGGTCGGGCTTGTGGGGCCGAACGGTGCGGGCAAGACCACGCTGTTCAAGCTGATCCGGGGCGAATTGTCGCTGGATGGCGGCGAGATCGGGCTGCCCTCGCGGGCGCGCATCGGGGGCGTGGCGCAGGAAGCGCCGGGCACGGATCGCAGCGTGCTGGACACGGTGCTGGATGCCGATACCGAACGCGCGGCGCTGATGGCAGAGGCCGACACCGCGACCGACGCCCACCGGATTGCCGAGATTCATTCGCGGCTGGCGGATATTGATGCCTGGTCAGCCGAGGCGCGGGCCTCGACCATCCTGAAGGGCCTAGGCTTCAACGATGCCGATCAGCAGCGGCCAAGCGCGGATTTTTCCGGCGGCTGGCGGATGCGGATTGCGCTGGCGGGGGTGCTGTTCGCGCAGCCCGACCTGCTGTTGCTGGACGAACCGACCAACTATCTGGACCTTGAAGGGGCGCTGTGGCTGGAAAGCTATCTGGCGCGTTACCCCTATACCGTCATCATCATCAGCCATGACCGCGACCTGCTGAACCGGGCCGTGGGCCATATCCTGCATCTGGAGGACAAGCGGCTGACGCTTTACACCGGCGGCTATGACAGCTTCGCGCGGCTGCGCGCCGAACGCCGTGCGCTGCAGGCGGCAGAGGCCAAGAAGCAGGACCTGCGCCGCGCGCATCTGCAAAGCTTCGTTGACCGTTTCCGCGCCAAGGCATCGAAGGCCAAGCAGGCGCAGGCCCGCATCAAAATGATCGAGCGGATGGAGCCGATCACCGCCCCGGAAGAAGCGAAATTCCACCGCTTCACCTTCCCCGCGCCCGAACAGCTTTCGCCGCCGATCATCGCGCTGGAAGGGGTCAGCGTCGGTTATGGCGACCGCGCCGTGCTGCGCAATCTGGGGCTGCGGATCGATCAGGACGACCGGATCGCGCTGCTGGGGCGCAACGGTCAGGGCAAATCCACCCTGTCGAAGCTGCTGGCCGAACGGCTGGAGGTGATGGCCGGCCAGATGACCCGGTCGGGCAAGCTGCGCGTCGGCTATTTCGCGCAGCATCAGGTGGATGAGCTGGAACTGAACGAAACCCCGCTGGATCATGTCCGCCGTCTGCGCCCCGGTGAAAGCCCGGCGAAGCTGCGGGCGCGGCTGGCGGGCTTTGGCCTGATGGAAGCGCAGGCCGAAACCCGCGTGCGCCAGTTGTCGGGCGGGCAGAAGGCGCGCCTGTCGCTGCTGATCGCGACGATTGACGCGCCTCATATCCTGATCCTCGACGAGCCGACCAACCACCTTGATATCGAAAGCCGCGAGGCGCTGACCGAGGCGCTGAACGATTATACCGGCGCGGTGGTTCTGGTCAGCCATGACATGCATCTTTTGTCGCTGGTGGCCGACCGGCTGTGGCTGGTCGATCAGGGGGGCGTCCATGCCTGGCAGGGCGATCTGGACGATTACCGGGCGATGCTGCTGTCATCGCCTGACGAACGCGCCCGGCCGGAACCGGCAAAGCCCGCGCCGAAACGCGCCAGCCGCGACGAGATCCTCGAACTGCGCGCCGAAGCCCGCCGGGCCGAGGACCGCATCACCAAGCTGACCGATATGCTGGACAAGCTGGGCGTCAAGATGGCCGATCCCAAGGTCTATGACGATCCGGCCGAGGTCGAGAAATGGGGCCGCAAACATGCCGAGGCGACCGAGGCGATGACGCGCGCAGAAACCCTGTGGATGGAGGCGCTTGAGCGGCTGGAACGCGCCGAGCGGCACTGAAAGTTGTGGCCCTGATGACACGACCCGGCTATGCTTTGCGCGAGGTTGGCCGGCATGCTTGAATTCGGGTTATCGGATTGGCACATGCCGCCATAAGAAAAGGGCGACGAACCCTTCCCGAAGCCAAGGCAGCCGCCGCAAAACAACCGCCGCATACAAGGTCCGATGCCCATGAAATTCGTGCTTCCGCTGATCGCAGCCTTTGCCGTCACCACTCCCGCGCTTGCGCAGGATGCGATCGGGACCGGGACCAATCAGGTATCGGTCGATGTCGGGCTTGGCGCGAAATACGGCACGACCTATCCCGGCTCGGACGAGTTCGAAACAAGCCCCTGGATCATCCTGCGCGACCTGCGCCTGAATGGCAGCCGGGCTGGCGCGAATACGGGTTTCCGCATCTCTCCCAATGTCAACATGGTCGGCAATCGTGACGACAATGACGATGATCGCCTTGCCGGCCTTGACGAGATCGACCGGGCCTATGAGCTGGGTGTCAAAGCGACCTATAATATGGGTCAGACGACCGCCTATGCGACGCTGCGTAAGGGCTTTGGCGGCCATGACGGACTGACCGGTGAACTGGGCGCAAAGTACCGGTTCGAATCGTCGGATCGCATGACGCTGTGGGCCGGGCTGGAAGCCGGCTATGGCAATGACGCCTATAACGAAACCTATTTCGGCATCACCGATGCCGAAGCAGCGCGCACCGATTACGATGTTTACAAGCCCGGCGGCGGCTTCAACACCGCAGCCGCCAGCCTTGAGGCGCGTTATGACCTGACCCCGAACACCGCCATTACCGGCGAGGTCAAGTTCTCTCGGATCATCGGCGATGCGGCCGACAGCCCGATCGTGCGCGATCGCAACCAGCCCTCGATCAAGCTTGGCATCGTGCGGACCCTGAATTTCGCGTTCTAAGGGTGCCGACGGTTCAGCCGTCACGTGCCGCGATAAGCCAGACGAGCAGAAGCAGCGGGGCCGTCACCGCGACGCCTGCTGACAGCCAGAGAAGCAAGTAGGGCTCCGTCCCCAATTCGGCGATCAGCCAGATCGAGGCGGGCAGCATCAGCGCGATACCGGGGATCGTTCCCGGCACGAGCTGACGCTTCCATAAACTGATTGCCGCCTGCAAGATTGCATTGGCGGCAAGCGCCCCTGCCAGCATCAGCACAAGCCAGTTCCAGTCGAAAAGCAGCCCCGCCAGCAGCAGAAGCGGCACCAGAAAGCTGACAATCGCCACTGCCCTGCGCCGGAGTCGCGCGGTTGCAGCCGTGCCCCGGCTGGCAAGGAAAGGCGGGACCGGCGGTCCCCCACCCCGCAGTTCCGCGAGGTTCTGGATCAGGAAGGCCGCGATCAGCGCGATTGCCGCCAGCCAGAGCGTCACCCCGCCACGCCGCGCAACAGCCGCTGACGGGCGGGCGGGATCGACGCGATTTCAAGCCCGGTAAAGACATGCAGCGTGCCAAGCTGTTCATCCACCACGGCGTGATCGCTGACCCAGCCGCCCATCAGCAGATAGGTCCGCAAAAGCGGCGGCAACCCGGCCTGCGCGCGGCGCGGATCGGGCTTGAAGCGGGCAAGCGCGCGGGCGAAGCGGAACACCTTGGGCGCCTTGACACGCGGCAGCCAGCGACGCGGCGCAAGGTGCTTTTCCTTCAGCATCGCGAAGGCGTCGGCATAACCATGCGCATCCGTCCCCATGAAGGACGAACAGCCGAACAGAAGCGTGATGCGATTGTCATCGACATAGCGCGTCATCCAGCCCCACGCGACGCGCAGGATGTCGGGGTCGGGGAATTCGGGATGGACGCAGAAGCGCCCCATCTCGACCATGGGGCCCGCAAAATGGCGAAGCTTGTCGAGATTATAGAAATGCGCCGAATAACTGCGCCCGATCTCTGCGCCAGAGCATAGATGCATGAAGCGGAAGGTGGCGACAAGCTGGCCGCTGCGGGCATCCTCGATCAGCACATGGCGGCAGCCGGCGTCATATTCGTCCGCATCTATTGCCGCGCCGTCATCGGCACCGCCACGACGACCGATAAAGGCCAGCCAGCGCAACCGCTGCGCGGCACGCAGGTCGTCACCGGACTTTGCTTCCCGTGCCAGATACCGGCCCTTGCTGAGCAACATCATGCGCCCCCCTGCTGACGATCGCGCCATTGTCAGTCCTTCGCATATTCCGCTGTTGTAACGGCAGCGCAACAAAAGAGTTCGATGGTCCGCGCGCTGAACGCAGATGCGGACCGGGCCGTCGGTTCCTTCCGCTGGCATGACGGACAGGAACGCGAGTCCGCCAAAGCGCGCCAATTTCGCCGCACCTGCACCCGCCACATTCGGTGTTGAGTGGCCTGGGCACTGGCAGGCGCTTCGCCGCGCGCTAGTATAGCGCAATCGGCAGGGAGAATGCGCATGGCTGAGCGAAATCAGGCGGAAGATCACGGCACATCGCTGGATGCCCCCGTCGAAGACAAAGAGGACGCGGCAGAGAATCACGGGCTCAGCGCCGTTTCCGTCTATATCGTCGTCCACGAGGAGGGCATGGACGAGCTGCGGCGTCCGGTCAAATCGCTGTGGTGGTCGGGGGTCGCGGCGGGGATCGCGATTTCCGCCTCGGTGCTGGCGGAAGGAATCCTGCATTCGATTTTCGAAGACCATCCCTATCGCCCCGCAATCGAGAACCTGGGCTACACGGTCGGCTTCGTACTGGTCATCCTCGGCCGGTTGCAGCTTTTTACCGAGAATACGATAACCGCGATCCTGCCGCTGCTGTCCCGGCCCAGCCGTGACATGCTGTGGTGCACGGCCCGGCTTTGGACCATCGTGTTTTTCGCCAATATGGTCGGCACGCTGTCAGCGGCAATCATGACGCTGTGGATCGGCACCGTCCCGCCGGATTACGTCGAGGGCATGATGGCGATTTCCGCGCATTATGCGGAACTGGGGGTCTGGGACGTTTTCGTGCGCGGCACCCCTGCGGGCTTCTTCGTCGCCGCAATCGTCTGGATGCTGCCCTCGGCGCGGGCCTCGTCGATCTTTGTCATCATGATGTTCACCTATCTGATCGCGATGGGCGATTTCACCCATGTCATCGCCGGGTCCACCGAGCTTTTCCTTCTGCTTCTGGACGGGCAGATCGGGGTGTCTCATGCGCTGTCGCTGCTGGTGGCGACACTGCTGGGCAATATCCTTGGCGGAACCGGGCTGTTCGCCGTGCTGGCCTATGGTCAGGTCGCCGACGAGATGGATGACGAGGCCCAGCGTGCCGACAGGCGCTGATGCGTGCAGCGCTGTCCGGCAGGGAGGTGCTGGTGTAAGGCCGTGCCGGTTATCGGCCGACTGGCCCTGCCCCGCATCCGGCGGCCCGGCGCTCAGGCGGCGTCGCTCTTTTCGGGTTTGTGGGCGGGCAGGTCGTCGCCCAGAACGCCCTCGATATAAAGCCGCTGGACCAGAACCATCGCGACCACCATTAGCGGTGCCGCGACCAGAATGCCGGGCAGGCCAAACAGCACCCCGAAGCCGATCACGCCGAAAATCGTCATGACCGGCGGCAGCCCGGCCGCGCGGCGCTGGATCAACGGCATGATGACGTTGCCTTCAAGCTGCTGGATCACGATGAACAGGACCAGCACGTTGATCGCATCGCGCGGCCCCTGCGTCAGCGCGAACAGCACGGCTGGGGCGCCGCCCAGAAACGGACCGATATAGGGTATCACGTTCGTCAGCCCGGCAATGATGCCCAGCGCCAGCGCCAGCGGAATGCCAAGCAGCCACAGCCCGAGGCCCGACAGCGTGGCGACAACCAGCATGTCAAGCGCCTGCCCGGCAAGCCAGCTCCATAATTTATCGCCGAGTTCCTGAACGATCGCCGCCGCGCGTTCCCGGCGTGGGACCGGCACGAGCAGAAGCGCCCCCTGAATATAAGGGCCGGGATTGATCGCAAGGAAGATCGCAACCGTCACAATCAGCACAAGATTCGCGATGCCGCCGGTGGCGGCATTCAGCGTCCCGCGCACGAAACCGAAAATGCCGTTAAACGTGCCTGCGGGCGGACCGGACGCGCCGGACGCACTGGCCCCGTCGCGCACCACATTGCCGCTTTCGGACATCTGATTGATCAGCAGATTGCCGATGGTGGAATTCGAAAGCCATTGCGTCACCTGCGTCCACGCCTTCGGAATCGCATTGATAAGCTGGCGCATCTGTTGCGCGATTTCTGGCCCGGCATTTGCAATCAGTGCCGCGACAGCCAACAGCACGAGCCCGAGGACCAGAAACACGCCGACGGTCGGCGGGATGCCGGTAAAGCGGGCGATGAAGATGGCAGAATTGCGCAGCGCTATCGCCAGAAGCACGCCGGCAAAGCCCATCAGCATCACGAAGGACAGTTTCCACACGACCACCAGCGCAATGGCGATGGCAAATACCGTCAGAATCGTTGCGAGCGGCACCGGCCCGCGAGAAACCTTGATCGCGCCCTCGGCAGCGTCCGGATCGGTTTCGGCGTCGACATGCACGCCGGAATGCGGGCGGTCCTGTTCGGTATCGGGCCGGTCGCTTGCAAGTGGCATGGGATCATCCTGACTGCTCTCGGGGGCTAAACCTGTCACATCCGCCAGAGTTCCGCGCCAGCCCGGATCAGTCGATGAAACGGCCCGCGGTGATATTGCCGAGCGTCCCGAGCGCCTGCCGAAGCGCGCTGATCGAGGTGATGCCCGAATCGGTCACGCGGCGCGACAGGACGACGATGCGGCCCTGCTCCAGCCCGAATCTTTCGACATTGGCGACGGTGCCTTGCGGGGTGAAATTGATTGCGACGACTTCGCGGTCGATTTCCTGCGGCGGCATCGCGCCATAGTGACGCCAGCGCGATCCGACATAATACCAGCCCGAGCCTTCCAGCAGCCCTTTCGAGGTCGGGCGACCGATAAGCGATTCGACCTCTGCCTGCGAGGTCTGGCCGACGACGACCTGCGACAGCGCATCATCGGGCGGAATATAGCCGTGATGGCGATATACGGGCGCACAGGCGGTCAAGGCGAGGCTCAGCGACAGCGCAATGACAAAGCTGCGGATCGTTATCATACCAATTGTCTTTCCCGCCTGAACCACGGCCCGGTTGACGCCGCCTGCCACGCTTAGCAAACTCGGCCGGTCCGCTCAAGAACATCGCGGGCAAGTGACCGGAATCCATTCGGAAAGCCAAATGCCAGCATCGTCCCCCCTGCCCGACCGCCTGCGTGTCGCCCATCTTTCACCGGCGCGCGACAATGAATTCGACCTGAAGCCCGATGCCGGCGCGCGCGCGGCGATCGCCGCCGAGATGGAGCTGTCGGACCTGCCGAAGCTGCGCTTCACGGGCCGCGTCCGGGCGCGCGGCAGCGACGAATGGGTGCTGGACGGCACGCTGCGCGCGACTGTCGTTCAGCCCTGCGTCGTGACGCTGGATCCGGTGACAACCCCGCTGGAGGAGCAGGTATCGCTGGTCTTTTCGCCCCATGTCACGACCCCGGAGGAGGACGAGATAGAGATGGGCGACGAAACGATCGAGCCGCTTGGCCAGTGGATAGATCTTGGCGCAATCGCCCTTGAGGCGCTGGCGCTGGCACTGCCGACCCATCCGCGCAAGGACGGGGCCGAATTGCCGGAAGCCGCTGCCGACGATGACGCCGGGGCCGCATCGGCTGAGACGCGCAAGCCCTTTGCTGGGCTGGCAGATCTGATGAAGAAAGACCCCGGCTAGGTTTTTGCGGGCTTGAAGGGGGCCATGCCCGCGCGCGCCAGTTCGTCCGCGCGTTCGTTTTCGGGATGCCCGGCATGGCCCTTGATCCACGCCCAGGTGACCTTGTGGCGCGATTGCGCGGCGTCGAGCCTTTGCCACAGATCGACATTCTTCACCGGCTTGCGGTCGGCGGTTTTCCAGCCGTTCCGCTTCCACCCGTGAATCCAGCCGGTCACACCATTCTTCACATAGGCGGAATCGGTGGTGATGGTGATCGCGGATGGCCGCGTCAGCGTCTCCAGCGCGCTGATCGCGGCCATCAGCTCCATTCGGTTGTTGGTGGTGTCGGGCTCTCCGCCGGACAGCTCGCGTTCCTTGGCGATGTCGTCGCCCTTCATGGCGCGCATCAGCACGCCCCAGCCACCGGGGCCGGGATTGCCGGAACAGGCCCCATCGGTCCATGCAAATAATTCGCTCATGGCAGGGCTTCTAGTCGATGCCCGCGATGGGGAAAAGCGGTCAGGCCCGTTCGGTCGCCAGTTTCAGGCCCAGAAGCGCGAAGCTGGCCGCAAAGGCGCGGCGCATCCAGTTCATCGCGGTTTCGCTGGACAGGATGCGCTGGCGGCCCGTCGCGGCAAGGGCGACATAGCCCATGAACACGGCGAAAGTCATGGCGGTGAAGCCCGCGCCAAGCTGGATCAGCATTGGGGTGCCAGCGCCTGCCGGCATGAATTGCGGGATGAAGGCCATGAAGAACAGGGGAAGCTTGGGGTTCAGGATGTTCAAGAGGATGCCGCGACGCACAAGCTGCGCGGGCGCGGCAGGCTCGGCCGGGCGGATCGACAGCCCGCCGTGATCCTTCAGCACCGCCCATGCCATCCACAGCAGATAGGCGACGCCGGCGAATTTGATGAACTGGAACAGAACGGCGCTGGTATGCAGCACCGCCGCAAGCCCTGCCATTGCAACGACCATGTGAATCACGGTGGCGATGGTGCAGCCGACCGAGGCCCAGAGCCCGGCGCGGAAGCCGCCGCCAAGCGTGGTCGACAGCGTATAGACAACACCGATCCCCGGCGCGAGGCAGACAATGAAGGCAGTCAGAAGGTAATCCCAGCTCATTCATTCAATCCCTTGTAACCCGGCAGCGCGGAAATGCGCTGGATCCAGTGATTGATGCCAGGAAAGCGGCTCATGTCAAACCCGCCGCGTTCGCCCGCCGTATGCGTGTAGCCGTAAAGGCAGATATCGGCGAGCGTCATGTTATCGCCCGCCAGCCAGTCATGGTCGGCCAGCCGGTTTTCCATGATCTGCAGATTAGCGTGACCGCTGGTCAGCAGCTCGGCCATCCGTTCGGGCGTCGCAAGATGGCGGCGTTGGGGATAGAAGCTGAGCGCGGCACGCACGGCGACGGTTCCTTCATGCTGGTTCTGTTCCCAGAACATCCAGGACAGCATCTGCGCATGGACATAGGGGTCAGTCGGGACGAAATCGGTGCCCGCGCCGAGGAAGCAAAGAATTGCATCGGATTCGGGCAACAGCCGGCCATCGTCCAGTTCCAGCACCGGCGCCTTGCCGAAGGGAAGACGACCATCCGCCTTGGCGCGATCCAGCGCATCGGTCTGGTATTCGACATCAAGAATCTCGGCGTTGCGGCCCAACAGCGCCAGCAGCAGGCGCACCTTGTAGGAATTGCCGGAAGACGGCATCGAATACAGCTTCATCGCGTTCACCCCTTTTGTCCAAAGCGGACTCGGGCGCGATAAGGCCCGATCAGGCGGGTTCGCGCAAGACGCGCGGGACCTTGAATTCGACATTTTCCTGCGCCGTTTCCACGATCTCGACTGTCACGTCGAAACGGGCGCGGAAGGCGTCGATGACCTCGTTTATCAGCACCTCGGGCGCGCTGGCACCGGCGGTGACGCCGACGGCACTGATGCCTTCCATGGCGCGCCAGTCGATTTCATCGGCGCGCATGACAAGCTGCGAATAATCGCAGCCGGCGGCCTTTCCGACCTCGACCAGACGGCGGGAATTGGAGCTGTTGGGCGCACCGATCACCAGCAATGCGTCGATCTTGGGGGCAACCGCCTTGACCGCCGCCTGCCGGTTGGTGGTGGCATAGCAGATGTCTTCCTTGGCCGGGCCGATAATGGCCGGAAAGCGTGCCTGCAGGGCGGCGACAATGGCGGCGGTGTCATCGACCGACAGCGTGGTCTGGGTGATGAAGGCCAGCCGCGACGGATCGCGGGGTGCGATGCCCGCCACGTCGTCGACGGTTTCAACCAGCAGAACCTCACCTTCCGGCAATTGCCCCATGGTGCCCAGCACTTCCGGGTGGCCGGCATGGCCGATCATCACCATCTGCAGGCCGTCGGCGTGATGACGCTCTGCCTCGACATGGACCTTGCTGACCAGCGGGCAGGTCGCATCGACAAAGATCATCTCGCGCCGCTTCGCCTCGGTCGGGACGGCTTTCGGCACGCCATGGGCGGAAAAGATCACCGGGCGGTCGTCGGGGCATTCGTCCAGTTCCTCGACAAAGACCGCGCCCTTGTCGCGCAACCCGTCCACGACGAATTTGTTGTGCACGATCTCGTGGCGGACATAGACCGGCGCGCCCCATTTCTGCAGCGCCATTTCCACGATCTTGATGGCGCGATCGACGCCCGCACAGAAGCCGCGCGGGGCGGCGAGATACAGCGTCAGGGGGGGCTTTGCGTGTTCCATGGCAGGGACGTAGCGCGCCCGGCGCGAAAAATCCAGTGGACCCGATGCGCGACCCAAGGCGTTGTGATGACCAAGACCAACGCGACGTTCAGATATGGAGACGACATATGAAACGCCTTCTCTCGACAAGTGCCGCCGCGATTCTGGCCGCAACTGCCCTGCAGGCGGAGCCCGTGGCGCAGGGCGCGCCGAATACCGATTATCAGCCCGCCAGTCCCGATCAGACCCGCGCCGAGGCAATGCAGTCCGGCGTGACGCTGAAGGTTGAACCTGTGGTCGAAGGGCTTGCCCACCCTTGGGCGGTGGAACTTCTGCCCGACGGATCGGCGCTGATTACCGAACGTCCGGGTCGGTTGAAGCTTTACAAGGACGGCGCCGTGACCGAGATCAGCGGCCTGCCCGAAGTGTCCGCCGATGGCCAGGGCGGACTTCTGGACGTGGCGCTTGCGCCCGATTTCGAAAGCTCTCGCACCATCTTCCTCAGCTATGCCGAACCGCGCGAAGGCGGCAATGGCACGGCGGTCGCGCGTGCCACACTGGCCGAGGACGGCGCGTCGCTTGGCGATGTGCAGGTGATTTTCCAGCAGCAGCCGACCTATGACGGCGACAAGCATTTCGGCAGCCGGATCGTGCCGAACGACGACGGAACGCTGTTCGTGACGCTTGGCGAACGCTCGGACGTGCCGATCCGCGATACCGCGCAGGAGATGTCGCATCATCTGGGCAAGCTGGTCCGCATCAGCGCGAACGGAGAAGTCCCCGCCGATAATCCCTTTGTCGGCCAGGACGGGGTGATGCCGGAAATCTATGCCAGCGGGTTGCGCAATGTGCAGGCTGCGGCGCTGGATGCGGATGGCGCGCTGTGGACCATCGAACATGGCCCCAAGGGCGGGGACGAGTTGAACCACGTCGAAGCGGGCAAGAATTACGGCTGGCCGGTGATTTCCTACGGCGTGAATTATGACGGCTCGCCAGTGAATGAAGGGATCACCGCGCAAGACGGGATGGAGCAGCCGGTTTATTACTGGGACCCGGTCATCGCCCCGTCAGGTGCCGATTTCTACGAGGGCGAGCTGTTCGGCGACTGGCAGGGCGACCTGCTTGTCGGGGCGATGCGGCCCCCGGCCCTTGTCCGGCTGCACCTTGAGGGCGGCCGCGTTACCGGGGAAGAGCGGCTTGACCCCGGCATCGGGCGCATCCGCGACGTCAAGGTCGCCTCGGACGGCACGATCTGGGTCGTCACTGATGAAGATCGTGGCGGGCTTTATCGTCTGTCCCCCGAGGGCTGAGCCCCGAGGTATCGACGAAAGGCGCCCGCCCGGCCTCCTCCCTCCTGACACTGACCCTTCCGCGTGCGGCGGAAGGGCATTCCTTGATGTCAGGTATCGCGTGTCGGCGGCTGCGTGTTGTCGCGCGGCGGCTGGGTGCCTTCGCGCGGCGGCCGACCGATGATGTCGCGCAGTGCCTCAAGCTCGATGAAGTTGTCGGCCTGACGACGCAGGTCGTCCGCGATCATCGGCGGCTGGCTGCGGGTCGTCGACACGACCGAGACGCGAACGCCCTGACGCTGCAATGCCTCGATCAGCGGGCGGAAGTCGCCATCGCCCGAGAACAGGACGGCGTGGTCCAGCCGCGGCGCGAGTTCCATCGCATTCACCGCCAGTTCGATGTCCATGTTGCCCTTGATCTTCCGACGCCCCATCGCGTCGGTATATTCCTTCGCCGGCTTCGTCACGAGCGCATAGCCGTTATACTGAAGCCAATCGACCAGCGGACGGATGGGGGAATATTCCTCATTCTCAAGCAGCGCGGTATAGTAGTAAGCCCGCAGAAGTTTTCCGCGACGCTCGAATTCCTGACGCAGCAGGCGGTAGTCAATGTCAAAACCCAGCGATTTTGCCGCCGCATAAAGATTAGCACCATCAATGAACAGTGCGAGCCGATCGTCCTTGTAGAACACGAAATCTCCCTCGACGCGTCCCCGTCTGCGCGTCAAATGTTAAACCCAAATGCTGGAAACGATTATCGAAACCAGAATGCACAACCTATCCTTCATTGCCCTCGGGTCAAACTTGTCTTCTTCGTCAGGTTCGTCCCGGCAGACCATTCAGGCGGCGCTGAAACGCCTGTCCGCAACGCCGGAGCTGTCCTTACAGTCTGTTTCACGCTTCTACCAGACACCTGCATTTCCGGCCGGCAACGGGCCGGATTATGTCAATGCCTGCGCAGCCGTCGAAAGCGGGTTGGCGGCTGGCGAATTGCTGGCGCTTCTGCACGGGATCGAGGCCGATCTGGGCCGCGTTCGCAGCACCCGTTGGGCGGCGCGTGGCATCGACCTTGACCTGATCGCGACGGGTCAACAGGTGCTGCCGGATGACGCGGCGCAGGATCGCTGGCGCGCGCTGCCGCCACAGCGCCAGCTGATCGAGACGCCGGACCATCTTGTTCTGCCCCATCCGCGCCTGCAGGACCGGGCCTTCGTTCTGGTGCCGCTCAGCGATATCGCACCGGGCTGGACGCATCCGCGCACCGGCCTGAGCGTCGTGCAGATGCTGGAAAATCTGCCGCCCGAGGACCGCGCTTCGCTGCGCGTTCTGCTTGACAATGCGCCAAAGACTGACCACATAACCGCTTCCCGCCCCGTTTCTGATTCGAACCGATAGGTGATTCATGGCCCGCGTGACCGTCGAAGATTGCGTCGATAAAGTCCCCAACCGCTTCGACCTCGTGATGCTCGCTTCGCACCGCGCGCGCGAGATCGCGACCGGCAGCCCGTTGAGCATTGAGCGCGACAACGACAAGAACCCGGTTGTTGCGCTGCGCGAAATCGCCGACGAAACCCAGCAGGTCGATGACCTGCGCGAGCGGATGATCGAATCCAGCCAGACCCAGATCGAGGTCGACGAGCCTGAAGAAGACGCGATGGCGCTGCTTCTTGGTGCGGAAGTCGACCGGCCCAAACCGGCCGACGAAGAATCTGAGGAAAAGATGCTTCGCATGATGCTGGAAGCCAACCAGCGCTGAGGAATGTAGCGAGGTCTTCGATTGGAAAAATTCGACGTCGAAGACCTTCTCGCGCTTATCCGGAACTATAACCCGCGCACCGATGAGAAGCTGATCCGCGAGGCCTATGAGTATGGCCAGCGGATGCATGAGGGTCAGTTCCGCCACTCGGGCGAGCCCTATTTCACCCATCCCGTCGCAGTCGCCGCCATTCTGACCGAAATGCGGCTGGATGATGCGACAATCGTCACCGCGCTGCTGCACGACACGATCGAGGACACGCGATCGACCTGGGGCGATGTCTCGCAGAAATTCGGCCGTGAAATTGCCGATCTGGTCGATGGCGTCACCAAGCTGACCAATCTTGAACTGTCCGGCGCGCATTCGAAGCAGGCCGAGAACTTCCGCAAGCTTTTCATGGCCATGACACGCGATCTTCGCGTGATTCTGGTGAAGCTGGCCGACCGGCTGCACAATATGCGCACGATCCGCGCCATGAAGCCCGAAAAGCAGGTCAAGAAGGCGCGCGAAACGATGGACATCTATGCGCCGCTGGCCGGGCGCATGGGGATGCAGTGGATGCGCGAGGAGCTTGAAGACCTCGCCTTCAAGGTCATCAATGCCGAAGCGCGCAATTCCATCATCCGCCGTTTCCTGACGCTGCAAAAGGAATCCGGCGACGTCATCGCGCAGATCACCAAGGACATCCGCACGGAACTGGACCGCGAGGGCATTGAGGCGAACGTTTACGGCCGGGCCAAGCGCCCGTTCAGCGTCTGGCGCAAGATGCAGGAAAAACAGCTGACCTTTTCGCGGCTGTCAGATATTTACGGCTTCCGGGTCATCGTCGGCACGGAAAGCGAATGCTATCGCGCGCTTGGCCTGATCCACCGCCGCTGGCGCGCGGTGCCGGGGCGGTTCAAGGATTACATCAGCCAGCCCAAGGCAAACGGCTATCGCTCGATCCATACGACGGTGACAGGGCGCGACGGCAAGCGGGTCGAGGTTCAGATACGCACCCGCCAGATGCACGAAGTGGCTGAAGCCGGGGTCGCCGCGCATTGGTCCTACCGCGATGGCGAACGCTCGACAAACCCCTTCGCGGTCGATCCGGCGGAATGGATCGCGCAACTGAACGAACGTCTTGGTGGCGAGGATCACGACGAGTTTCTGGAACACGTCAAGCTGGAAATGTATTCGGATCAGGTGTTCATCTTCACCCCGAAAGGTGACGTGATCCAGCTTCCGAAAGGCGCGACCCCGATTGATTTCGCCTATGCGATCCATACCCGGATCGGAAACGGGACCGTCGGCGCCAAGGTTGACGGCATCCGCGTGCCGCTGTGGACGCGGCTGAAGAACGGTCAGGTGGTCGAAATCATCACCGCGGCCGGGCAGCGTCCGCAGGCCGCATGGCTTGAAATCGTGCAGACCGGCCGCGCGAAGGCCGCGATCCGCCGGTCGCTTCGCGAAGAGGACCGTGCGCGGCTGATCCGGCTGGGGGCGGAACTGGTGCGCATCAGTTTCGAACATCACGGGCGGCGCGTGACCGACAAGGCGCTGCGCACGGCTGCCGCGAAGCTTGCCCTGCCCGATGCAGACGAGTTGCTGGCCCGGATCGGCTGCGCCGAGATGTCCGCGCAGGAAGTCCTGACAACGCTTTACCCCGAACTGGAGGCCAGCAAGGAAACCGTCGATCCGACCCGGCCCGTTGCCGGGCTTGAAGCGGATCAGACGCTTGCCCGCGCCCATTGCTGCCAGCCCCTTCCGGGAGAGCGGATCGTCGGGATCACCTATCGCGGGCGCGGCATCATCATTCACTCCATCGACTGCCCGGCCCTTGCCGAACTGGACAGCGAGGACGACCTGAAGCGTTGGGTCGATCTGCACTGGCGCGAGGGGCGACACCCCGCCGCCTATCCGGTCACGATCTCGATCACCATCCGCCACGATTCGGGTGTGCTGGGCCGGATCTGCACGCTGATCGGCACGCAGGGGGCGAATATCTCTGATCTCGTCTTTGCTGACCGCAAACCCGATTTCTACCGCCTTCAGATAGAGGTGGAGCTGCACGGGATGGACCAGCTTCACGCGCTGCTGACGGCACTTGAAGCCGAATCCGACGTCGCGCAGGTGACGCGCCTGCTGCGCCCGGAACTTGCACCGTGACGCGTTCGTTGTTGGAAGATCGTAACCAGTCCTGATCTCACCTTATCAGCCAGCCGATGTTCAAGCGCCGCAAACCACGAAGTTATTCCCAGATCGCGACCGAGATGATCTATCCACGCGGCGGCTGGATGAGGGCGGCGCAATATGTGCTGTACCGCGTGCGCCGCCTGCCCGATCAACCGCACAAGATAGGGCGCGGGGTCGCTGCGGGGGTGTTCATCTCGTTCACGCCGCTGCACGGGTTTCACTTCCTTGCCGCCGCGGGAATTGCCTGGGTCATTGGCGGCAACATCCTTGCGGCCCTTCTGGCCACCTTCGTCGGAAACCCGATCACCTTTCCCTTCATCGCTTATGGATCGACCTGGCTGGGACGAGAGATCCTTGGCACGCATGGCAAGCTGTCGGCGAAGATGATCCTGAACGAATTCGCCGACGCAACGACCCAGGTCTGGCACAATATCGGCGCGATGTTCGGCCCCGGCGTCGCGCATTGGGACCGGCTCAGTTCGTTTTTCCGCGACATCTACCTGCCCTATCTGGTCGGGGGGATGATCCTTGGAACGATTGCGGGGATCGTTGCGCATTACCTGACGGTTCCGGTCATCCGCGCCTATCACCGCCGCCGCGCGCGCAAGCTGGCCCAGCGGATCGAAAAGATCCGCGTCGGCAGCGCCCCGCGCCCGCCCGTCGCGCCGGCCCCGCCCGACGCCGGCGACCCGCCTGCCCCGGACCAGCCGGACCGACCGAATTAGGGCTTTTCATCGTGGCAAGTGATTGTATAGTCAGCGCCATGACCCGGACGCGACACATCTCTGGCACCCGCAACGCGCAGATTGGCGCGCGTTTTGCCGTGAACCTCCGCGGTCTGCTGCTTCTTACGCTGCGCTGAGCGGGTCCTGCCGGGCCGCCGCTCAGTCAGGCCAGGCGCCCGGCTTCAGAACCGAATTCAGCAAGAAGAAGCACAGCAATGACTGACAAGAACCGCGTCTATATTTTCGACACCACGCTGCGCGACGGCGAACAATCACCCGGCGCCACCATGTCCCATGCCGAGAAACTGGAAATCGCGTCCATGCTGGACGAGATGAAGGTCGATATCATCGAGGCAGGCTTTCCCATCGCATCCGAAGGCGATTTCGCCGCCGTCAGCGAGATCGCGAAGAATTCGAAATACAGCGTGATCTGCGGGCTGGCCCGCGCGCAGCTGCCCGATATCGACCGCTGCTGGGAGGCCGTGAAGCATGCCGCGCGCCCGCGCATTCACACCTTTATCGGCACCTCGCCGCTGCACCGGGCGATCCCTAATCTGGATCAGGACCAGATGGCCGAGCGGATCGAACAGACCGTCACCCATGCCCGCAACCTGTGCGACAACGTCCAGTGGTCGCCCATGGACGCCACGCGGACCGAGCATGATTACCTGTGCCGGGTCGTGGAAATCGCCATCAAATGCGGGGCGACGACGATCAACATTCCCGATACCGTCGGCTATACCGCACCGCGCGAAAGCGCCGATCTGATCCGGATGCTGATCGAGAAGGTGCCCGGCGCGGACGAGGTCATTTTCGCGACCCATTGCCATAACGATCTGGGCATGGCGACGGCGAACTCGCTGGCGGCGGTCGAGGCCGGCGCGCGCCAGATCGAATGCACCATCAACGGTCTGGGTGAACGCGCCGGCAACACCGCGCTGGAAGAGGTCGTAATGGCCATGCGGGTGCGCAACGACATCATGCCTTTCAGCACCGAGATCGACACCACCAAGATCATGAACCTGTCGCGTCGCGTCGCGCAGGTGTCCGGTTTCCCTGTGCAGTATAACAAGGCCATCGTCGGCAAGAACGCCTTCCTGCACGAATCCGGCATCCATCAGGACGGCGTGCTCAAGAATATCGAGACCTTCGAAATCATGCGCCCCGCCGATATCGGCCTGAACGAAAACAACATCGTTCTGGGCAAGCATTCCGGTCGTGCCGCGCTGCGTTCGAAGCTGGCCGATCTGGGTTTCGAGGTGGGCGACAACCAGCTGAAGGATGTTTTCGTCCGCTTCAAGGCGCTCGCCGACCGCAAGAAAGAGGTCTATGACGACGATCTCGTCGCGCTGATGCAGGACAGCAGCGCCAACACGGTCGAGGATTATCTGCAGGTCAAGCATCTGCGGGTCATCTGCGGCAGTGACGGGCAGTCAGCGGATCTGACGATGATCGTGGATGGTCAGGAAAAGACCGCCTCGACCACGGGCGACGGGCCGGTCGATGCGGTATTCAATGCGGTCAAGCAGATCTATCCGCATGACGCCGTGCTGCAACTGTATCAGGTCCATGCCGTGACCGAAGGCACCGACGCGCAGGCGACGGTTTCGGTGCGGATGGAGGAAGAAGGCCGCATCGCCACCGGGCAGGCCGCCGATACCGACACGATCCTTGCCAGCGTCAAGGCCTATGTCGGCGCGCTGAACCGTCTGCGTGCCCGTCGCGAGGCGATCGGCAAGGACGGCGACGCCAAACAGGTCAGCATGTATTCGCACTGACCCGACCTGTCGGAACCAGACATTGGGGCGGCTTTCGGGCCGCCCCTTTGCTTGATCCGATATGTCCCCGGAAATCATGGGAACGGCGCGACAAATACCAATAATTTCATTGCCTAGCGGGGACTCTGCACCACACAACAATGAAGCCTTGGCAGCCGATGCGCAAAATGGGAATGCGCCACGACTCGCACGCAGCATTTCATTCGGCGCACAAACGCAGGGGAACTGTGGCGCGGCCAAGCAAATCCACGCCATGCCCTGCATGAGAGGGGTTCCGATGGGCCGCGTCAGCCTCTATACGGGGCGGCATCCTGCTGTCCGGGGCGACTCGGGCAGCGGGGATTGGTTTGACAACAAGCCGGCGCAAGTCCGGTATCCAAGGGTTAGGCAGGATGGCATTCTTCGGGCTGTTTTCGACGGATATTGCAATCGACCTCGGGACGGCGAACACGCTTGTCTACGTGAAGGGCAAGGGGATCATCCTGAATGAGCCCTCGGTCGTGGCCTATCATGTGAAGGACGGCAAAAAGCAGGTCCTGGCCGTGGGCGAGGACGCCAAGCTGATGCTGGGCCGGACGCCCGGTTCCATCGAGGCGATCCGCCCGATGCGCGAAGGCGTCATCGCGGATTTCGACAGCGCCGAGGAAATGATCAAGCACTTCATCAAGAAAGTGTTCAAGCGCACCAGCTTTTCCAAGCCAAAGGTCATCGTCTGCGTGCCCCACGGCGCGACCCCGGTCGAGAAACGCGCGATCCGCCAGTCGGTCCTGTCGGCAGGCGCGCGCCGCGCCGGCCTGATCGCCGAACCCATTGCCGCCGCGATTGGCGCTGGCATGCCCATCACCGAACCGACCGGCAGCATGGTTGTCGATATCGGTGGCGGCACGACTGAAGTTGCGGTCCTGTCGCTGGGTGACGTGGTCTATGCCCGCTCGGTCCGGATCGGCGGCGACCGCATGGACGAGGCGATCATCAACTATCTGCGCCGCAACCATAACCTGCTGATCGGCGATCAGACGGCAGAGCGCGTGAAAACCAGCATTGGCACCGCCCGCATGCCAGACGACGGGCGCGGCGCCACCCTGCCCGTGCGCGGCCGCGACCTGCTTAACGGTGTCCCGCGCGAGCTGGAGATCACGCAGGCGATGGTGGCCGAAGCCCTTGCCGAACCCGTCCAGCAGATCTGCGAGGCGGTGATGGTGGCGCTGGAAGCGACGCCGCCCGATCTGGCGGCTGACATCGTTGATCGCGGCGTCATGCTGACTGGCGGCGGCGCGATGCTGGGCGAGCTGGATTTGGCGCTGCGCGAACAGACCGGCCTGTCGATCTCTATCGCCGATCAACCGATGAGCTGCGTGGCGCTTGGCACCGGCAAGGCGCTGGAATTCGAAAAGCAGCTGCGCCACGTCATCGACTACGACAGCTAAGCCGGGAAGGGCGCGATGGCGCGCAAGGGTTACGACTTCGCCACCCCTGTCCGCCGCATCCTGATCGGGTTGCTGGCCCTGTTCCTGTTCGCGCTGTTCCTGTTCTGGCGCATCGACAGCCCGCGGGCCGAGGCGATGCGGTCCGAATTCGTTGATCGCTTCGTGCCCGGCTTCGAATGGGCGATGACGCCCTTGACGCAGGTCACGCGGATGGTGTCCAGCCTGCAAAGCTATGCGCGGATCTACGAACAGAATCAGGAGCTTCGCCGAGAGCTGCAGAAGATGGAGGCCTGGAAAGAGGCCGCCGTTCAGCTGGAACAGGAAAACGCCAAGCTGCTGGCGCAGAACAATGTGCGGCTGGACCCCTCGCTGACCTCGATCACCGGGCAGGTGCTGACCGACAGCGGCACAGCCTTCCGCCGTTCGGTTCTTCTGAATGTCGGACGTCGTGACGGCGTGGTCGATGGTTGGGCCGTGATGGATGGTCTTGGTCTGGTGGGGCGCATCTCGGGCGTGGGCAGTCAGACAAGCCGGGTGATCCTGCTGACCGACCCGTCATCGCGAATTCCGGTCGAGATCCAGCCGTCGGGCGAGGATGCGCTTCTGACAGGCGACAACTCGACCCTGCCGACGCTGGACTTTATCGAACGCCCGGAAAACGTCCGCCCCGGCGACCGGGTGGTCAGTTCTGGCGATGGGGGGGTGTTCCCGCCCGACATTCTGGTCGGTCAGGTCGCGCAGGATTCCGAAGGCCGGTTGCGGCTGCGCATGGCGGCAGATTACAGCGGACTGGAATTCCTGCGCGTGCTGCGCAGCCACCCTGCGGAACGGCTGGAAGATGGCGGCGCACTGGTGCTGCCGCCCGAACCCGGCCTGATCGGCCCGCAGCTTCCCCCGGCACCCCAGCTGCGCCCTGAAACGGCAACGGAATGAGCAGGCTGCTGTCGCGCCACCGGATCGTCGGCACGGCGGCCTATGTCGGCACCGGGCTGGCGATCATGTTTTTCAAGCTGATGCCGCTGTCGCCGGGCGAGGCGCGCCTGCCCGGACCGGACCTGATGATGTGCATTACGCTTGCATGGGTGCTGCGCAGGCCCGACCAGCTGCCAGCCGTCATCATCGCCGCACTGGCGCTAATCGGAGATCTGATGCTGGGCCGTCCCTTCGGCTTGTGGAGCCTGATGGTCCTGATCGCGACCGAGTTGCTGCGGCCCCGCGCGCAGCGTTGGGCCGATCAACCTTTCTTGTTCGAGTGGCTGCGCGTCGCCGTGCTTATGGGCTTGATGGTGATCGGTAACAGGCTGATCATGGCGCTGTTCTTACTGCCCTTACCGGCACTGGGGCCGATCATGCTACAATGGCTGGCAAGCGTCATGGCCTACCCTCTGGTGGTGGCGGCGGTCAGGTCGCTGGGGGTTCGACGGCTGAGCGCCGCGGAACTGGAAATGATGGGAAGCTGATGCGCAAGTCACCCAAGGACATTACCGACAGCGCCCGTGTCGTTTCGCGCCGGGTCGTGATGCTGGGTGCGATTCAGGCGGCAGTGATCGGCACGCTGGGATGGCGGCTGCGTTCGATGCAGCTTGAACATGCCGACGAATACCGGCTTCTGTCTGACGGCAATTCGATCAAGATCCCGCTTCTGCCGCCGGTGCGCGGGCTGATCCATGACCGCAACGGCGTCGTGATCGGTGGGAACGAACAGAATTATCGCGCGACCATCACTCGTGAACTGGCCGGAAATGTCAGCGACGTGATCGCCAAGCTGCGCCATCTGGTTCCGCTGACCGACGAAGAAACCGCGGATATTCTGGAAGATGTGAAGAAGCGGAAGGCCTCGACTGCGGTCAGCATCGGCGATCACCTGACGTGGAGCGAGTTCAGCTCTATCGCGGTGAATGCCCCCGCCCTGCCCGGCGTCAGGCCCGAATCGGTGCTGTCGCGAGTCTATCCGCGCCACGGCGATTTCGCGCATGTGCTGGGCTATGTCGGGCGGGTGTCTGACTACGACCTTTCGAAGATGGAAGATCCCGATCCGGTCCTGATGCTTCCGGGCTTTCAGTTCGGAAAGGTCGGGATGGAAAACAAGCTGGAAGACATTCTGCGCGGCAAGGCCGGGAACCGTCGGATAGAGGTGAATGCGGCAGGTCGCGAAATGCGCGAGCTTTCGCGGCAGGAAGGCCAGCAGGGTGCCACCGTGCAGACGACGCTGGATGCCGGCCTGCAGAACTATGCCGTGCAGCGCCTCGGCGACGAATCTGCCGCCGCTGTGGTCATTGATGTCACGAATGGCGATATCATGGCGATTGCGTCGAACCCGGTTTTCGACCCGAACCTGTTCGTGCGCGGAATCTCGGGGCCGGATTACCGCGCGCTGATGGAACACGACCACCGCCCGCTGGCGGACAAGACGGTGCAGGGCGTCTATCCGCCGGGCTCGACCTTCAAGATGGTGACGCTTCTGGCCGGTCTCGAATCTGGGCTGGTGAATGAAGGCACGAGCTTCTTCTGCAACGGCGCGCTGGAGGTGGCAGGTCGCAAGTTCCACTGCTGGAGCCGGGGCGGGCATGGCCATATCAGCGCGGTCGAAAGCCTGATGAAGTCATGCGACGTCTATTATTACGAACTCGCCCGCACCATCGGCATCGACCGCGTCGCGGCAATGGCGCGCCGCTTGGGGATCGGTGTCGAACATGACCTGCCAATGTCGGCCGTGGCCACTGGAATTGCGCCGGACCGCGCCTGGAAAGAGGAGCGCTACGGCAAGCCCTGGGTGGTCGGCGATTCGCTCAACGCGTCTATCGGACAGGGTTTTGTTCTCGCCTCGCCCCTGCAACTGGCGGTGATGACCGCGCGTGTCGCAACCGGACGAGAGGTCAAGCCGCGCCTTGTCCGCGCGATTGACGGCATCCCCGAACCGGTCCCGGAATTCGCCGAACTCGGCCTTGATCCGCGTAACCTGCGAACGGCGCAGCGCGGGATGGATGCGGTGATGAACGCGACCGGCGGCACTGCGGCGAAGTCGCGCATCGTGACCGAGGAATGGCGCATGGCCGGAAAGACCGGCACCAGCCAGGTCCGCAATATCACCGCCGCCGAACGCGCCCGTGGTGTGACCCGCAATGAACAACTGCCGTGGGATCGCCGCGACCACGCGCTTTTTGTCTGCTTTGCGCCTTTTGACGCCCCGAAATATGCGGTGTCGGTTGTCGTCGAACATGGCGGCGGCGGCTCTGCCGTAGCCGCCCCGGTGGCGCGTGACATTCTGCTTTACGCGCTGTCGGGCGGCGTGCCTCCGCTGTCCGCCTATCCCGACAGCCAGCGCGGCGCGATCGAGGAGATGCATCGCAATATGCGCCTGATCGCCCCGGTCGCGAATAACAGCGGCGGCAGGACGCGGGCATGAGCTATCTCGACTATAAGGTCGCCGAGACACCGCGCGGAATTCGCAAGTTTCTTTCGCTGAACTGGCCGCTGGTCTTCCTGCTGGCCGCTGTCGCCTCGACCGGGTTCCTGATGCTCTATTCGGTTGCCGGCGGTGACATCGACACCTGGGCGCGCCCCCAGATGGAACGCTTTGCCGTCGGCATGGTCCTGATGATCGCGCTTGGCTTCGTTCCGATCTGGTTCTGGCGCGGCATTTCGGTATTTGCCTATGTGATCTGCGTCCTGCTTCTGCTGGCCGTTGACCTGATCGGGCATGAGGGGATGGGCGCGCAGCGCTGGCTGGATCTTGGGCCGGTCATGCTGCAGCCGTCCGAACTGATGAAGGTCGCGCTCGTCCTGATGCTTGCGGCCTATTATGGCTGGCTCGACATCAGCAAGATCTCGCATCCGGTCTGGGTTCTGATCCCGGTTCTGCTGATCCTGCTGCCCACGGCGCTCGTGCTGCAACAGCCCGACCTTGGCACCTCGCTTCTGCTGCTGATGGGCGGCGGCATCGTGATGTTCGCAGCCGGTGTCAGCCTGTGGTATTTCGGCGCCGTGATCGCAGCGGGCGTCGGGCTGGTCTGGACGGTGCTGGAAAGCCGCGGCACGCCCTGGCAATTGCTGCATGATTACCAGTTCCGGCGCATCGACACGTTTCTTGACCCGTCGACCGATCCGCTTGGTGCCGGATACAACATCACGCAGGCGCAGATCGCGCTCGGTTCTGGCGGCTGGTCGGGCCGCGGCTTCATGGAGGGGACGCAGTCGCGCGGCGACTTCCTGCCAGAGAAGCACACCGACTTCATTTTCACCTCGCTTGCCGAACAGTTTGGCTTCGTCGGTGCCAGTTCCCTGCTGGTCCTTTACGCGCTTATCATCGGGTTCTGCATGTATTCGGCGCTGACCAATCGCGACCGCTTCGCCAGCCTGCTGACCATCGGGATCGCCGGAACGTTCTTCCTGTTCTTTTCGATCAATATGGGAATGGTGATGGGGCTGCTTCCGGTCGTGGGCGTGCCGCTGCCGCTTGTCAGCTATGGCGGAACAGCCATGATGATCCTGTTCATGGCATTCGGCATGGTCCAGTCAGCCCATGTGCACCGGCCGCGCTGACGCCAGAACGGGCTTTCCCTTCCCCCTGTTCCGGCGCTAGTCGTCGCTTGTGGCCCGCGTCGGTCCGCAGCCGGATGGAGGAATCATGCGCGTTCTGTTCTCTGCACCCGACTGGGCACGCTGGCAACCGGCGCTTGAGGCCGCCTGCCCGGAAGCGCAATTCGTGCGCGACGCCCCGGCCGAAAGCGTTGACGCGATTATCTATGCACCGGGCAGCGGAATCGAGGATTTCACCCCGTATCGCAACGCCCGTCTGGTGCAAAGCCTGTGGGCCGGCGTCGAACGGATCGTCAGCAATCCGACGCTGACGCAGCCCCTTGCGCGCATGGTCGATCCGGGGCTGGCGCAGGGGATGACCGATTACTGCACCGGCTGGGTCATGCGCGCGCATCTGGGGATGGACAATTACGCGCAGGACGGAATCTGGCGAAACGGAACCGTGCCGCCGCTTGCACATGCACGGCGCGTCACCGTTCTGGGCGCGGGCGCCCTTGGCATGGCGGTCGCGCGCGCGTTGAAGGCGCTTGGCTTCGATGTGGCGACATGGTCGGCGTCGGGCCGTGGCACCGAGGGGATCGCGGCCTATCCGGGCAACGCGATAGAAGATGCGCTGCGGCGCGCCGAGATCCTCGTCACGCTGCTGCCCGACACCCCTGCGACCCGAGACATGATCGACGCGCATGCGCTGTCCTTGCTGCCGGAAGGCGCGACGATCATCAATCCGGGTCGCGGAACCCTCATCGTCGATGAGGACTTGATTGCGGCGCTCGACAGCGGGCATCTGCGCCACGCCGTGCTGGACGTTTTCCGTGTTGAGCCACTGCCGCCGGCGCATCCCTACTGGGCCCATCCCGCCGTGACCGTAACACCGCATATCGCGTCGGAGACACGGGTCGAGACGGCAGCGCAGGTCGTGGCCGAAAACCTGCGCCGCGCCATGCGGGGCGAGAAACCCCTGTTTCTGGTCGACCGCGAGAAGGGCTATTAGAAACGCAGGATCGGCGGCTTGTCGGGATCACTGCCGGGCGCTTTCGGGCCGCCTGTGCTGTCCGGGGTGTTGTCTGCAGCGGGCGGTTCCGGGCGCAGCACAAGCGCGCCTGCCGGCAAGGGTAGGTCAAAAGTCACGTCGCAGGTCTGCGGCAACGGCGGCAGAAAGGCAAACAGCTCGGCCATTGCCTTGGCGATGACCGGGCGGCGATCATCGTCAGCGCCCTCGATGACAAGCAGATGACCCTTTGAACCATCTGACCACTCTGCCGCCACCAGCGCCGCCCCGGTCAGCAGCCCCGACATATCCTGCAAGCGCGTTGCGACCGGCTCTGCCAGACGGGCCACCATCTCCTGCGATGGCGGGAAAAGGCGGGCGTGGCCGGCCTGTTCTTCAGCCGGGCGCGCGCTCAGCGCATCGGCCAGCCAGCCAAGCGTGCCGGGCCCGAGCAGCATTTCCGAACCGGCACCCGGATTGACCATCAGCGTGACGTCCTCGGCCGCGAGCATCGCGGCAAGCACCCTGCCCGGCATGGCGATATGCCCGGTCGGCGCATCGAAGAACCCCGCCAGCCGCTCTTCCAGATCGGCAGCAATGGCGAGTTTGCCGTCCGGCAGATCGAACAGCCTGAGCTTTGCGCGGTCGCCCACCGGATCGGATTCGAGCGCGACGAAAAGCTCTGTATCGGCAAGCCGGTTCAGCACGCGCGCGCGCGCCGTATCGGGCAGTTCGTGAAACGGCGTCTCGCACAGCGCGTCAAGCGGGGTCATTCAGCACCTCGTGCAGTCGTTCGCGCAGGACCGGCAGCAGCTCGTCCGCAAACCAGTCGTTGCGCTTCAGCCATCCGGTATTGCGCCAGGACGGATGAGGCAAGGGAAAGACGTCGGGCGCATGATCGCGCCAGCGTGCGACAGTGTCGCGCACGCTGCCCCGCGCCCCCAGATGCCAGCGTTGCGCATATGCCCCGATCAGCAGGGTCAGACGCGGGTTCAACGCCTCCATCACGCGGGCGCGCCACGTCGCCGCGCAGATCGGGGGCGGCGGCAGATCGGCACCGTTCTTGTCATATCCCGGAAAACAGAAGGCCATGGGCACAATGGCGATGCGGTCGCGGTCATAGAAAACCTCGGGCGTGATCCCCATCCAGTCGCGCAGCCGCTGCCCCGACGCATCGTCGAAAGGCTTGCCGCTGGCATGGACGCGTGCGCCGGGCGCCTGGCCGACGACCAGAATACGGGCCGAGGGCCGAAACCATACGACCGGCCGCGGCATATGGGCCGTCGCTGTCGCGGCGAAACGATCTGCGCAAAGCCGGCAGCCGGAAATCTCGGTCATCATCCGCGTCATGTGAGGCATGGCCGCAAGATAGGACGCGCACCGCGCGACAAAAAGCCCGCCTTGCGCAAAAATGCACCGCAATCTTCACACTTCCTCAACCATCAATGCACGGATAGATGGACTTCGCGCGGACCGCTGCCTATTTTCGGCACCGGGCCGGGCGACTTCGCCGCCGGGCCGGTGCTTGTTATGGACGTAGTGGATGCTGGAATTCGATAATGTCTCGAAATCCTTCTGGACCGGGACACAGCGCAAGGTGATCCTGGACCGGGCATCGTTCCGGGTTGAACTTGGTCGATCGCTTGGCATCCTTGCACCGAACGGCACCGGCAAGACCACGATCATCAATATGATGTGCGGATTGGAAAAGCCGGACGAAGGCACGATCCGGCGCGACGCGCGCATTTCTTTCCCGCTCGGTTTCATGGGCGGCGTCGTGTCGAAGCACAGCGCGAACGAAAACGCGCGCTTCATCGCTCGGATCTATGGCCTCGACCCGGACTATGTTGCGGCATTCACGCGCTGGCTGACCGATATCGACGAATATTTCGACATGCCCGTAGGCACCTATTCGGCCGGAATGCGGCAGCGCTTCGTCTTTTCTCTGCTTCTGTCGCTGGAATTCGATATCTACCTGATCGACGAGGGGATGCCGAACGCGACCGATGTCGAATTCAACCGCAAGGCCGGGCAGGTTCTGACAGAGCGGCTGAAAAAATCGACCGTCATCATGGTTTCTCACCAACCCGAAATTCTTGAAAAATTCTGTCGAGAGGCGGCCGTCCTGCGGGACGGGAAGCTTTATATGTTCGAAACGCTGGACGAAGCGAAGCAATATTATGACTATACCGCCTAAGGTTCGTATCTATCATACCAAGCGCCGCCGCGCCAATGCAGCCGGACAGGACGCGGATGCACAGACCGCGCGTCCCGGCGGGCAACCAGATGCAGCGGACACGAACAGCACCGCTGGCAATGTCGCAGGCGGCCCCGCGAACCATTCCCTCGCCGAGCGGATCGTGGAGGTCAAGCGCGAGGAATTGACTGCACGTCAGCTTCGTCTCGCCCGGCGTATTGCCGCCATGCACGGCATCGACACCGAAAGCGACGAGGAAGCGGTCGTCTTGCTGCGTGATCGCGGCATCGACCCCTTCCATCGTTCGTCACTTGCGCAACTGGTCGCCAGTGCCGGTCGCGACGCGGCAAACCCGGCCGGCGCATCCGGTGCTGCCAGCCCCGGAAATCAGATCGCGGTTCTTCGCGCTCCGGCCACGCCGCAGCGCGCCACGCCCATCGGTCAGATCGCGCCGGCGCAGATCCCCGCCGACACGAAAGACCGCGATCTGCCCTCGCGCGAGGCACTGACCGAGGAAAAGCGCGCGGCAGAAATCTATCGCATCCAGCGGGACATTGCACGGCGGCGACGCGTCCGGCAATTCTGGCTGGCCTTCCGTCTTGCCCTTCTGGTGGTGCTGCCGACGATCATCGCGGGATGGTATTATTTCCGCCTGGCGACCCCGCTTTATGAAACCGAATCGCAATTCATGATCCAGCAGGCCGATACGGCCATGGTCGCCAGCGGCAACTCTATCCTCAGCGGCATCCAGCTGAACCCGGATTCGGTTGCGGTGCAAAGCTATCTGACCTCGAAAAACGCCATGCTGCGCCTTGATGAAGAGGTCGGGTTCAAGCGGGCGTTCCAGGACCCGTCGCTTGATCCACTGCTGCGTCTTGATGCCGATGCCACGGATGACGCCGCCTACAAGACCTACAAGAACATGGTGACGGTGGGATATGATCCGACCGAGGGCGTTCTGAACATGCAGGTCGTCGCCCCCGATCCCGTACTGAGCGAGGAGTTTTCGCGCGCGCTCATCCGTTATGCCGAAGGGATGGTCGACGACATGACCTCTCGGGTGCGAACCGATCAGATGGCCGGCGCGCAGCAGACCTATACCGATTCCGAAACCCGCGTCCGGGAGGCGCAGGCGGCCGTTCAGGCGCTGCAGCAACGCCTGGGCATTCTTGACCCGGCATCGGAAAGCGGCCTTGTGATGAGCCAGATTACGCATATGCAGACCGAGCTGACCAACAAGGAACTGGAGCTGGCGCAGCTGATGTCGAACAGCAACCCGAATGCCAGCCGCGTGGCTGGTGTGCGCGGCGACATCCAGCGCCTGCAGGAAATGATTACCGCACGCCGTGCCGAACTGACCGAAGGCGCCGACGGGCGCGACTCGCTGGCGCAGGTGACGGGCGAGCTGCGCATTGCCGAAGCCGACCTCCAGACCCGTCAGGCGCTTCTTGCTTCGGCGGCTGAACAGCTTGAAATGTCGCGGATCGAGGCGAATAAGCAGGTTCGTTACCTGTCGCTCTCTGTCGCCCCTGTGCCGCCGCAAAGTGCGACCTATCCCAAAGCCCTCTCGAACACGATTGTCGCTTTCCTTATATTCATGGGGATTTATCTGATGCTGTCGCTGACGGCGTCCATTCTGCGCGAACAGGTATCCACATGAAGCATGTCCAGATCGGCAACCTCACCTGCGGCAACGATCTGCCGCTGACCATCATCGCCGGCCCCTGCCAGCTGGAAACGCTGGACCACGCCCTGATGATCGCCGAAGTGATGGCCAAGGCCTGCGCCGATGCGGGCGCGGGCTATGTCTTCAAAGCCAGCTATGACAAGGCGAACCGGACTTCGCTGAAGGGAAAGCGCGGGCTTGGGATCGACGAAGGGCTGCGCATGCTGGAAACCGTGCGCGACCGGATCGGTTGCCCCATCCTGACCGATATCCACGACCCCGAACAGGCGCGTGCGGCAGGCGCGGTGGTCGATGTTATCCAGATCCCGGCATTTCTGTCACGGCAGACAGACCTACTGCTTGCGGCGGGCGAAAGCGGCGCGGTCGTCAACGTCAAGAAGGGCCAGTTTCTGGCACCATGGGACATGACGAACGTCGCCGAAAAGGTCGCCTCGACCGGGAACGACAAGATCCTGCTGACCGAGCGTGGCGTTAGCTTTGGTTATAACACGCTGGTCACCGACATGCGGTCGCTGCCGATCATGGCGCAGACCGGCTATCCTGTGATCATGGATGCCACCCATGCGGTGGCGCAGCCGGGCGGTCAGGGCGCGTCGTCAGGCGGTCAGCGCGAATTCGCTCCGGTCATGGCGCGGGCAGCGGTGGCGCTTGGGGTTGCGGGGGTGTTCATGGAAACCCATCAGGACCCCGACAACGCGCCGTCAGACGGGCCGAACATGATCTATCTGGACCAGATGCCCGCGCTTGTGGCCAGCCTGATGCGCTTCGACGCGCTGGCGAAATCCGACCCGGTGATGCCTTCGTGAAACCTTCGCCCGGCCTGTTTGCAGTCCTGCTGGCCGCTCTGCTTTGCCTGCAGCCGCTTGTGCTGGCCGCGCAGGACACCGCAGGCCAGCCCGAGGGCACGATTGCCGTCACCCCCGACGCGCGCACTGATCAGGCGATCCGCGAGCGGATCGAGGATATTCTGTCGGGCCTCGACGGATATTCCGATGTGACGGTCAGCGTCGATGCCGGGATCGTGACGCTTGGCGGCACGGTTCTGGATGGCGCGGCGCAGGAAAGACTGGACCGGCTGGTCTCTCGGGTCGACGGGGTCGTCGAAATCCAGAACGATGTGCGCGAGAATACCGATCTCGGCGCACGGCTGGCCCCGGTCGCGCAACGCTTCCGCGACCGGCTTTTCCAGCTTGTCGCGTTTCTGCCCCTGCTGGCCGTCGCGCTTGTCGTTGCAGCACTGATCGGCTGGCTTGGCAATGTGATCGCGCGCATGCGCCAGCCTTGGGACCGTATTGCCGCGAATCCGTTCATCGCGGAAATCCTGCGCACCGCGATCCGGCTGGGTTTCTGGGTCGCCGCCATTGTCGTGGCGCTGGATATTCTGGGCGCGACGGCGCTGCTGGGGACATTCCTTGGCGCTGCGGGGATCATCGGGATCGCGCTTGGCTTTGCGGTGCGCGACACGGTGGAAAACTTCATTGCCTCGGTCATGCTGTCGCTGCGCCAGCCATTCCGCCCGAATGACCTTGTCGAGATCGAAGGCAGCACCGGGCGCGTCATCAGCCTGACCAGCCGCGCGACGACCCTGCTGTCACTGGACGGCAACCACATCCGCATTCCCAATGCGACCGTCTTCAAGGCGGTCATCACCAATTACACGCGCAATCCTGAACGCCGCTTCATTTTCGATCTGGGCGTCGATGCCGGGTCGGACCTGAATGCCGTGCGCGAGCTGGGCCTGAAGACGCTGCAATCGCTGGACTTCGTTCTCACTTCACCCGCGCCTGCGGTCTGGGTGGATAATGTCGGTGATTCGAATGTGGTGATGCGCTTCTCGGGCTGGGTCACGCAGGTCGGGGCAGAGTTCAACAAGGCACGCGGCGAGGCGATCCGCATCGTCAAGGAGATGCTGGAATCCGAGGGATATGGCCTGCCAGAGCCGATTTACCGCGTTCGCATGGAACAGATCGACGAAGCGCCCCCCCACCCCGCGCCGGAACCGGTCGAGGAACCGAAGCCGAAGCCCGCGCCAGAACTTCCCCCGTCTGAAATCAAGCCGGACAAGGCGCTCGACAAGATGGTGGAGGCAGGCAAGCACGAGGGGGAGCGCAACCTGCTGTCCGAAAGCGCCCCGCGCGAATAGCGATCAAAGCACCTCGTCCAGCACCGCCATCGGCCTGACCAGCCGCGTGCCCTTCGGCCCCGCAACGATGGGACGGTTCAGCAGAATCGGATGCGCCTCGATCGCGTCCAGCAGCTGATCGTCGCTCAGCGCGGGATCGTGAAGGCCCAGTTCGTCATAAGGCGTTTCCTTTTGCCGCAGCAGGCCGCGCACCCCCAACCCGCTATCCTTCGCAAGCGTGCGCAGCATGTCGCGCGACAATGGGGTTTTCTGATAATCGACCACCTCTGGCTCGATCCCGCGCGCCCGAATTTCCGCCAGCACATTGCGCGCGGTCGAACAGCGCGGATTGTGATATAGTGTAACGGTCATGACTTTCCTTCCTGCGTCGCGCTGCGGGCTGGAAGCGGCACGGCTTCTGCCCTATATAATTCACCAACATTACGGGAATACGCGCATGGACGACAATCTGCAGGAAGGCGAGCCGCTGATCCGGCCCTCGACCGTCGAGCACCCGCTCTACGACCAGGTGGTCGAAGCGTGCCGGACCGTCTATGACCCCGAGATTCCGGTTAACATCTATGATCTCGGGCTGGTCTACACGATCGATATCGACAATGAAGCCTTGGTGAAAGTCATCATGACGCTGACCGCCCCCGGCTGCCCCGTTGCGGGCGAGATGCCGGGCTGGGTTGCCGATGCCGTCGAATCCGTTCCCGGCGTGCGCGAGGTCGATGTTGAAATGACCTTCCAGCCGCAATGGGGCATGGACATGATGTCCGAAGAAGCTCGGCTGGAGTTGGGCTTTATCTGACCTGCCCGCCCCTACCAATGCGGCGGCTTCTGATCGGCCAGCGGGATTGAACTGCTGTCCGCAACCTCTCGGTCGGCTTCCCGTTCCAGCAACATGCCGACGCGCGATTTAAGCCGCACGATTTCGCGTTCCTGACGGGCCACCACGTCCGACAATTCCTCAACCGTGCGGGTCAGATGGGCGATGCCCTCTTCCAGACGCTGCAACTTGTCCATTCCGTCCATCTCCGCTAAGTCCGACCCCGAGACTGGAGACAGGTTCCATGCCGCAGGACAAGAAGAAAAATCCCCGCCCGAAGGCCGAGACGCCAAAGGGTTTCCGCGACTATTTCGGCGCGGAAGTGACCGAACGCAAGCAGATGCTGGATCGGATCGCCGAAGTCTATCATCTGCACGGGTTCGAGCCGCTGGAAACTTCGGCTGTGGAAACGGTCGAGGCATTGGGGAAATTCCTGCCTGACGTGGACCGTCCCAATGCCGGCGTGTTTGCGTGGCAGGAAGAAGACGTGCCCGGCGGCGGTCGCGGCGACTGGATGGCGCTGCGCTATGACCTGACAGCACCCTTGGCGCGCGTGGCGGCGCAATATCGCAACGACCTGCCCTCGCCCTATCGGCGCTATGCGATGGGGCCGGTCTGGCGCAACGAAAAGCCGGGGCCAGGACGGTTCCGGCAGTTTTATCAATGCGATGCGGACACGGTGGGCAGCGCATCCGTCGCTGCGGATGCTGAAATCTGCGCAATGCTGGCAAATGCGCTGGAAGCGGCGGGGATCGAGCGCGGCGATTATCTGGTGCGCATCAACAACCGCAAGGTGCTGAACGGTGTACTTGAGGCCGCAGAGGTGCGCGCCGATCAGGCCGATGACGTGCTGCGCCAGATCGACAAGTTCGACAAGGTGGGCGAAGACGGCGTGCGCCAACTGCTGACCACGGGCCGCACGGACGACAGCGGCGCAGAAATCGAAGGTGTGGGGCTGAGCGATCAGCAGGCGCAGCCGGTGCTGGCCTTCCTGACCTCGAAAGGTGCGGACAATGCTGCGACGCTGGCCAATCTTCGCGCTGCGGTTGGCGGTTCGGTCATCGGCGGCGAAGGCGTCGACGAGCTTGCCCAGATCGCCGACCTGCTGGCCAGCCTTGGCGTGGGCGAGGATCGCGCTGTAATTGATCCGTCCATCGTGCGCGGCCTTGGCTATTACACCGGCCCCGTATTCGAGGCCGAACTGACCTTTGAAATCCTAGATGAAAAGGGGCGCAAGCGGCAGTTCGGATCGGTCGCGGGCGGCGGACGCTATGACGGTCTGGTCGAACGTTTCACCGGCCAGAAAGTCCCCGCGACCGGGCTTTCCATCGGCGTTGACCGCCTGCTTGCGGCTTTGCGCGCCAAGGGGCTGACCGGGGGCGACGCTGCCGGACCGGTGGTCGTCACCGTCATGGACCGCGACCGCATGGGCGACTATCAGGCGATGGCGGCGGAGCTGCGCGCCGCCGGTATCCGGGCCGAGGTCTATCTCGGGAACCCCAAGAACTTCGGCAACCAGTTGAAATATGCTGATAAGCGCGCGGCGCCCATCGCCATCATTCAAGGCGGGGACGAGGCGGAACGCGGTGTGGTGCAGATCAAGGATCTGATCCTTGGCGCAAAGCTGGCATCCGAGGTCAGCCACGAGGAATGGAAATCCCAGCCAGCCCAGACCGAGGTCGCGCGCGAGGGTCTGGTAAACGCCGTGCGCGAAATGCTGGCCAGATGGTAAGCAAATCCGCCAAGCAGGTGATCGGCCAGCGGCTGCTGTCGGCATTTCGCGATGCAGGCGCGGTCGAGGTCGCGCCCGACATCCTGCTGGACGCCGCCACCCTGCTGGATCTTTACGGCGAAGACATCCGCGCCCGCGCCTATGTCACCACCGATCCGGTCCGGGGCGAGGTCGTGCTGCGCCCCGACTTCACGGTCCCGGTCGTGCGCGCCCACATGGAAAACGGGGCCGAGCCGGCCCGCTACTGCTATCTGGGCGAGGTCTTCCGCAAGCAGGACCACGGCGACACCCGCCCCGAACAGCCGCGCGACAACGAATATCTGCAAGCGGGTTTCGAGGTTTTCGCCCGCGACCCCGCCGCCGACGCCGAGGTGTTCGCGCTGTTTCACCGCCTGCTGACGCCGTACGGCCTGACCGCAATGATGGGCGATATGGACATCCTTCTGGATGCTGTCGCGGCCCTGCCCGTCAGCGACGCCCGTCGCGCGGCCCTGCTGCATCACATCTGGCGGCCGATCCGCTTCTCGCGTCTGCTGGCGCGCTTTTCTGCCCCCGCCACTTTGCGCCCGCTGTCCGAAAGCACAGCGCCATGGACCGGCCTGCGCACGGGATCCGAAATGGAATCGCGGATCGCGACGCTGAACGCCGAGCCGGATGAGCCCCCATTGCCAGCCGAATGGACGGACAGGCTGACCCGGCTTTTCGCCGTGGACGCCCCTGCTCCGCAAGCGCTGGCGCAGCTTCGCGAACTTGCACGCGAAATCCCCGCAATTGTCGAGGCCGTGGACCGGCTGGCCCTGCGCATCGACCAACTGGCAGCGCTTGGCGTCGATCCGGCGCAGGTCCGCTTTGCCGCCAGTCACGGGCGCGAGACGATGGAATATTACGACGGCATGACCTTCACCTTCACCGCCGATCAGGCGGGCTGGCCGCCCGTCGCGTCGGGTGGGCGCTATGACGCGCTGACGGCACAACTTGGCGCGGGCCGCGCCATCCCCGCCGTCGGCGGCATCATCCGCCCCGGACTGCTGGCGGAATTGGAGGCAGCATGCTGAAGCTGGGTGTGCCGTCCAAGGGGCGCTTGATGCAGGATACGTTCGGCTGGTTTGGGGCCCGCGGCATTGCCCTGTCCCGCACCGGATCGGACCGCGAATATGCCGGCCGGGTCGAAGGCGCGGATCTGACGCTGGTGCTGCTGTCGGCCAGCGAGATACCGCGCGAACTGGCCTCTGGCCGGATCGACCTTGGTGTGACCGGGTCCGATCTGGTCCGCGAAAAGCTGGCCGGCTGGCGGTCCGACGTGCGCGAGGTCGTGCAGATGGGCTTTGGCCATGCCGATCTGGTGCTGGCCGTGCCTGCCTGCTGGCGTGACTGCGAAAACCTTGACGATTTCGCCGCGATTACCCGCCAGTTCCGGGGCGATCACGGTTTCCGGCTGCGCATCGCCACGAAATATCACCGCCTTGTCAGGGCCTTCCTGTCCGAACACGAAGTCGCGGATTACCAGCTGGTCGACAGTCAGGGTGCGACCGAAGGCACCGTCGCAAATCTGACGGCCGAGGCGATTGCCGACATCACCAGCAGCGGCGAGACGCTCCGCGCCAATCACCTGAAGATCCTGCCCGATGCGCTGATCCATGCGAGTCAGGCGACGCTGTTCGCCTCGCAGAAGGCGGATCAGGCCGAGGTGGACCGCTTCGCCCGCCGTTACCTGGGCGGGATCGACGCCTGAATCTCGTCGTCGTAACAGAAAGAAACGCCGCGCGATTGGTATCGCGCGGTGTCGTTCAAACATCAGCATCCATACCGGGTCACTTCGCGGCGTCGAACACCGGTTGATAGATCTTTTCCAGCCGCGCCATCGCATCTGCGGGCGAGATCTCCTCGGACTCTCCCGAACGGCGCGAGGTCAGTTCGACCTTGTTGTTCTGCAAGCCGCGCGGCCCCACCGTGATCCGCCACGGCAGGCCGATCAGGTCCATGGTCGCGAATTTTGCGCCCGCGCGTTCGTCGCGGTCGTCGTAAAGCACCTCGAAGCCCTTGGCGGTCAGTTCGCGATACAGCGCCTCGCAAGCCGAATCGACAGACGCGTCGCCCTGTTTCAGATTGACGATGCCGACATGGAACGGGGTCACGCCTTCGGGCCAGATGATGCCCTTGTCGTCGTGGTTGGCCTCGATAATGGCGCCGACAAGGCGAGAAACGCCGATGCCGTGGCTACCCATATGGACCGGTGTGCGCTGCCCGTCGGGGCCCACGACTGTGGCGCCCATCGGTTCGGAATATTTGGTGCCGAAATAGAAGATCTGACCAACTTCGATCCCGCGCGCGGTGCGGCGACGTTCTTCGGGAACCTTGGCGAAGACGGCTTCGTCATGGGTTTCATCGGTGCGCGCGTAACGGCTGGTGAATTCCTCCAGCACGGCCTGGCACTGTTCCACGCTGTCATAGTCGATCTCGCGGTCACCAAAGCGCAGATCGGTGATTTCGCTGTCATAAAACACTTCGGATTCGCCGGTATCGGCCAGCACCAGAAACTCATGCGTGTCGTCGCCGCCGATCGGACCGCTGTCGGCGCGCATCGGGATCGCTTGCAGGCCCATGCGTTCATAGGTGCGCAGATAGCTGACCAGATGCCGGTTATAGGCATGCAGCGCATCTTCCTTGGTCAGATCGAAGTTATAGCCGTCCTTCATCAGGAATTCGCGGCCGCGCATGACGCCGAAACGCGGGCGCATCTCGTCCCGGAACTTCCACTGGATGTGATACAGCGTCAGCGGCAGGTCCTTGTAGCTGTTCACGTTGGAACGGAAGATGTCGGTAATCATCTCCTCATTCGTGGGCCCATACAGCATGTCGCGCTTGTGGCGGTCGGTGATGCGCAGCAATTCGTCGCCGTAAGCGTCATAGCGCCCGCTTTCGCGCCACAGATCGGCTGATTGCAGGGTCGGCATCAGGACCGGGATGTGACCGGCGCGCTGCTGTTCTTCATGCACGATCTGCTCGATCCGGCGCAGAACCTTCTGGCCAAGCGGCAGCCAGGAATAGATGCCCGCCGCCTGCTGCTTGACCATGCCGGCGCGCAGCATCAGCCGGTGGCTGGCGATCTGGGCCTCGGACGGAGTTTCCTTCAGGACGGGCAGGAAATAGCGCGACAGACGCATGGCAAGGCCTTTATCAGCAGGGTTTGGCACGGGTTATCCCAAACCCCCGCGCGGGGCAAGAATGCGCCTTAGCTGTCGCGCCCGATCCGGCCCAGATGGGTGAAGCGGAATCCGTCCGCCGTTTTCAGCCCATAGCTCAGCATCCGGTCGAAACCCGAATGCGCGAACCATAGCCCGCCCAGCTCCAGCAGGGTCGAGCTTCCGCTGACGCTTCCCAGCATCAGCAGCACCAGCCCGAACCCGTATTGATGCACGAAGTTGTAGCAGAAGGCCCCGAAGCGCGGGCCTGCCGCGTAAGCCGCGAAAGACAGGTCCGGGGCGAAGAAAACCAGCACCAGCACCCACCACGGCATATGCCCGCCAAGGGCGTTATAGACCCAGATGCCGGTCAGAAAGATTAGCGCGCCCTCGACCCGCTGCCAGATGATTTCGGATTTCATGGCACGCCCCTTATCAATCCCTGCCGCCCGTTCTACTGTCGCGGGCAGCGCGGCACAATTCGCGCTGACCAGGGGGCAGATGAGCGACAAAGCGCAATTCTCGGACGGCTTTACGCCGCAGCATGATGTGGCGGTCGTGGTGGCATGCGATGCGAATTACCTGCCCTATGCTGCGGTCGCGGCGCTGCAACTTGCCGGGCGCGGTGAATATGACGTGCTGATCGGCGGGCCAGAGCCGCTGTCCCTGCCCGCTTTCCTGCAGAATGCTGAGATCGGGCATGTTGCTGCGGTAGATCGTGAAATCCTCGACGCGCTGCCGACGGATGCGCGCCGGTCCATCGCCACCTATATGGAGCTGTTCTTCGCCCGTGCGCTTCACGGCATCTATCGCCGCATTCTGGTGCTGGACAGCGATGTGATATTCGAACGCGGCGATCCGGGGCGGCTGCTGCGCGCCGATATGCTGGGTCATGCGGTGGCAGCCGTGCGCGACAATCGCCAGTGGCGGACGCCAAAGCGTCGGGTGCGAGAGTTCCGGCAGCTTGGCCGCCCCGCCGCGCCCTATTTCAATGCCGGCGTAGTGATGATTGATACCGATGCATGGGCGCAGGCTGGGCTGACCGCGAAGGCCGCCGATTTCGCGCGGAACCACCTTGCGGGGCTGGGGCGCGATCAGGCGCTGATGAACGGGATGCTGTATGGCGACTGGGCAGAGATCAGCCCGCTTTGGAACTGGCAGTTCACGTGGTCCTCGGCCCAGTTGATGGCGGTGGCCGATCCCTGCATCGTGCATTTCATCGGCCCGCATAAACCGTGGCTGGACAGCGCCGACGGGATCGTGCCGTTACGGCTGCGTCAGGACTATGCGCGCATCCTGCCCGCGCATTTCCCCGATGCGCCGCGCGGCGCGAGGTTGGGCCTGCGGAACTTGCCGGACAGGCGCGATCTGGGCAAGTCGATGTTCAAGCAATGGCGCGCGGTCGGTCCGATGCTGGACTATCTGAACCGGTTCCCAGATGAATATACGTTGCTAGAGCCCTGATTCAGCGCCATTTGTCAGCGATCCACGTCGCTGGCAAATAGAAATGCCGCAGGTGCTTTGACAGGCTCTCACGGCGGCGGCCGTCGAAGGTCGCCTTCAGATGATCGCCGGGCGAACGCACCGGGTCATGCTTCGACCATTGCCCCAGCACGGCATCGTCAGGGTTCAGGTGACCTGCGAAAATGACCACCTTCGTGCCCTTGGGAATGCGCGGCGGGATCATGTAGTTCATCGGGAAAGGCGGGATGCAATGCAGCCGGAAATGACTGACCCATCCGCGCGGCCAGAATTTCACCCCGCCCGGCGCGTTATGCGTCACGAAGCGCTGTTCATAGCGATACTTGTCCGCCGCCGCCTGCGGATCGGCGCGAAAGACATCCTGCATCGGCTTCAGCTTGCCGACCTGCATCCGATAGATCGAGGTCTGGGCCATGCGTTCAAGCGGCGTGTTCGGGTTCTTCGCGGTGATCGTGTCCTCGGGATCGCCATATTCGAAAAACCCATCGATGTTCCCCGTGATGATGATGTCCAGATCCATGAACAGCACCGTGCCGGTGATATCGCCCAGATCGCCCCAAAGCTGCGACTTGGGCCATTTTCCAGGCGTATTCTTGGGCATCACGAAATCGGGTTCAGGCAGGGGACGCACGACGATATCGGGATGAAAGCCCGTCCCGTCATCGGTAAAGCAGATCACCCGGAAAGGCGGCGTGATGTTCCGCGCCACCATGTTATAGAAGCGGTTCACATATTCGGGGCCATATTTCGTGCCCCATTTGATGCAGATGATCTGTTTCATGCCTGCCTTTCTGCCGTGTCTTCTGCAACGCGGCAAGGGCTGTTGACTCTGCCGCTGTCCCGGCTATAAGCGCCGCTTCATTGGTGTTGGTGGACCCCGCAAGGGGAAGCCTGTCGGGGGAAACCCAAAGGACAACGCCCTTTTGAAACACACAAAAGGAGATCAGCCGTGACCAAACGCACGACTGCCAAGTACAAAATTGATCGCCGCATGGGCGAAAACATCTGGGGCCGCGCGAAATCGCCGGTCAACCGTCGCGAATATGGCCCGGGCCAGCACGGTCAGCGCCGCAAGAACAAGCTGTCGGACTTCGGTACCCAGCTGCGCGCCAAGCAGAAGCTGAAGGGCTATTACGGCGATCTGACCGAAAAGCAGTTCCGCCGGATCTACTCGGAAGCCGAGCGCGTCAAGGGCGACACCGGCGAAAACCTGATCGGCCTGCTGGAGCGTCGTCTGGACGCCGTCGTTTACCGCGCGAAATTCGTGCCGACGATCTTCGCCGCGCGTCAGTTCGTGAACCACGGCCATGTCGAGGTAAACGGCAAGAAGGTGAACATCGCGTCCTACCGCGTGAAAGAAGGCGACGTCGTGTCCATCCGCGAGCGTTCGCGCCAACTGGCCATCGTTCTGGAAGCCGTCCAGCTGACCGAGCGTGATGTGCCGGATTATCTGGAAGTCGACCACAACAAGATGACCGCGAGCTTCGTTCGCACCCCGGCCCTTGGCGACGTGCCCTATGCCGTGCAGATGGAACCGAACCTGGTCGTCGAATATTACGCGAAGAACTGATCTTCTCCGCGTCAGGATTTCAAAAGGCCGTCCTTCGGGGCGGCCTTTTCATTTGGCGCGAGAGATGAGCTCCAGATCGAGATCAGGCGGGCCGTGCATATGGACCAACCCCCAGCCCGCGACATCAAGCATCACACCCGAGGCGAGACTGGCCCAATCCTCTCGGCTGTAGCCCGGCGAAAACTCGTCGTGATCAATCGAAAACACGACCACGCCCGGACGTCCCGACATTGATACGCGGTCGCCCATGCGAATGTCGTGACCGCTGTGATAGCGCATCGTTACCACATGGTTTCTGCGGCACGCACGGGCCATTCGCGGTCATAAGCATCCCCGCCGACTTCGCCATCGGTCATCCCCGAAAGGATCTTTCCGGGACTTGGCAGGCCGGTGCTGTCATCTTCACCCGTCCAGAGCCCGGCGCGGATTACTGCTCGGGCGCATTGGAAATACACTTCTTCAATGCGAACCACGACCACGGTTCGCGGCTTTTTACCGTCGCGTTGAAAGCTTCCACACAGTTCGGGGTCGTCGGTGATCCGGGCGCGACCATTGATGCGGATCACCGTGATCGAGCCGCGGACCATGAGCATCAGGCTCACGCGGTCGTCACGGGCTATGTTGTTCAGGCTGTCCACCCGGTCATTGCCGCGCCAATCAGGCATGGCGAGTGTTTTTGGATCGATTTCGCGCAGAACCGGCCCGTCATCCCCACGCGGGCTACCATCCGTGCCCTCTGGGCCGACAGTTGTAAGAACGCAAAACCGCGCCTTTTCAATAAAGGCGCGGTAGGGTTCGGTGATCCGATCCGCGACCTTGCGCGTCGCAGCAAGCGAAGGCTCCCCGTAAATCTGTTCAAGATCTTCGGGGGTCAGCCAACGCATTCGCTCAGTCCTTCTTCACCAGACCGGCAAGCGCCGCTGCAAACGGGTTGTCCGGGTCGATCTTCTTTTCGGCACGCGGCGGGCGAGAGGTAAAGTTCTTCGGCTTGTCACCGCCGCGATCATTGCGGTCGCCTTTCCCGCGCGGCTTGCCGCCCTTGCCTTGCTTGCCACCCCTGAAATCGCCCTGCGGCTTCTTGCCTTGCCGCCCGTCTGCACCCTCGGCACGCGGACCACCCTGACGGCGATTTCCCTGCGGACGCTGCCCGCGCGGCTTCGGCGCCCAACGGAAGGTGTAGAAGGTTTCGACCTCTGGCGCGGCATCCTCGGTCGCATCAGCGGTCTCGCCTTCGGTCTGCGCCTCGCCAGCGGCAGCGGCGGCCTCGGATTCGGCCTTTTTCTTCTCGGCCTGTTCGGCTTCCCATTTGGCGCGGGTTTCAGCGGCCAGCACCGATTCTTCCTCGGTCAGCGGGTGCTCGTGATCGACCTCTGCCGGGGTTTCTGGTGCAGGCGCAGCCTCCGCCTTGGTCTTGGGTCGCTCGCCCTTTTCGGCGGCATATCCCAGACCTTCCATCAGATTCGCAAACTGCTCCAGCGTCATGCCGGTAATGGACAGCATGTCCGCATTCGCCTCGAACCCCGCGCGGGTGTCCTGCGCACGCAGCATGTCGGCAAGACGCTCCAGCATGTCGATGCGAATGGCACGATCACCGGCGGGACGATAGCCCGACAGCGTATAGACCTGCGCCGGCAGGTCCGGCAGGTTCGGGATCGTGACCAGACCGGGCGGCGGGCTTTCGGGGAATTCGTCCAGACCCTGCCACAGGCCCGACAGCACCAGACGCAGCCGCGTCGGCGCGGGCTTCAGCAGCGCCGGCATGAAAATCGTGAACTGGCCAAAGCGAACGCCATGCTTGCGCAGCAGGCCGCGCGCGTCCTGATCCAGATCCTTGACCTCGGCCGCAACCTCTTCACGGCGGATGATGCCAAGCGCCTCGATCAGTCGGAATGCAAAGCCACGGGCCAGACCACTCAGCGTCTCGTCCTTCTGCATCGCCAGCAGGGGTTCGAACAGCGTCGCCACCTTGCGGTCGATGAAATGCTGCAGACGGCGGGTTACCTTTTCGGCGATCTCCGGGCCGGCCTCTTCATCGACGAAAGCCTGCACACCGGGCTTAAGCGGATCGCCGCCCTTGACCAGCTTGCCGACGGCGGCATTGCCCCACATCAGCCCGCCCTGCTCGGTGAAATCCAGTTCGGTATCGGGCGCGTTATAGAAACGATCCGCGCGCAGATGGAATTCGGGCCGCAGCGCCTCGTAGGATGCGCGGTTCAGCATCCGCGCCTCGTCCGGGTTTTGCGTCCGGTCAGCCCGGAAGCGGAACCCTTCCAGTCGCCCGGCGAATTCGCCTTCGACGCTGACTTCACCCTTGTCATTCACCTCGGCCACGAGGGTCTCCTTCTGCTTGAGCCGGCGCATCAGCACAGAGGTGCGCCGGTCCACAAATCGTTGCGTAAGCGCCGCGTGCAGCGCATCTGACAGGCGGTCTTCTACCGTGCGCGTCGCCTCGCGCCAATACGATTCGTCCTGAACCCAGCCAGAGCGTTGCGCGACATAGGTCCAGGTCCGGATAAAGGCCAGCCGCTTGGACAACGCATCAATGTCGCCCTGGGTCCGGTCAATCCGTTCGATCGCACGCGCCAGCCACTCATTCGGGATCGCGCCTTCCTGAAGAAAGGTGAAGATGCGCAACAGCAGGCTGGTATGTTCGGCAGGCGAAATGCTGCGGAAATCGGGAATCCGGCAGACATCCCACAGCAGGCGGACATCGGGCGCAGTGGTGACGCGGTCGCGGATTTCGGGCATCTCGCGCAGGGTTTTCAGTGCCGCAAGGTCGTCCGCCTCTCGCCCCCGGCCCAGCCATTCGTTGTCGGGCGCGGCCTCAAGGCTTTGCACCAGACGGTCCATCGTGCCGAATTCCAGCCGCGGATTGCGCCAGATCAGACGGCTGATCGGCGCGAAGCGATGGTTTTCAATCGCGTCGATCAGCCCCTCATCCAGCGGGCTGGCCTCACCCGTGACGCCGAATGTGCCGGGTTCCGTGTGCCGCCCGGCACGTCCGGCGATCTGGCCCATTTCATGCGGGAAAAGCTGCCGCATCCGACGGCCGTCGAATTTGACGGTCGAGGAGAACGCCACATGCCGTATATCCAGATTCAGCCCCATGCCGATCGCATCGGTCGCGACCAGATGGTCGACCTCGCCCGACTGATACATCTCGACCTGCGCATTGCGCGTGCGGGGCGACAATGCCCCCATGACAACCGCGGCACCCCCCTTCTGGCGACGCAGCAGTTCGGCAATCGCATAGACGTCATCGACCGAAAAACCGACAATCGCCGAACGCGACGGCATCCGGCTTATCTTCTTTGATCCCGCCCAGCTCAGCGTCGAGAAGCGTTCCCGCCGCATGAACTGCACCTTGTCGAGAAGCGCATTGATGGCAGGCCGCATGGTGTCCGATCCCAGCAGCAGCGTCTCGTGCAGCCCGCGCGCACGCAGCAGACGTTCGGTAAAGACATGGCCACGCTGGGGATCTGCGGCCAGCTGAATCTCATCGACGGCGACGAAATCGGCGGCGACTTCGGGCATCGCCTCGGTCGTGGCGACCCAATATTGTGCCCGTGGCGGCACGATGCGTTCTTCGCCGGTGACAAGCGCCACGACCGAAGGGCCGCGCGCCTTGACGATCCGGTCATAGACCTCACGCGCGAGCAGGCGCAGCGGCAGTCCGATGACGCCGGTGCGATGGGCGAGCATGCGTTCGATGGCGTAATGGGTCTTGCCGGTATTGGTCGGGCCCAGCACGGCCGTGATACGTGACATGCCTGCCCCTTCACTTACACGCCGTCAGATGTTGGTGCCATTGTCCTCGGCTTCAAGACGTATGGCTGCGTCGATTGCGTCCTGCTGGTGCGGATTGATCTCCAGGCTGCGGCGAATGGCTTCGGCCGCGCGCTCGTGATCGCCAAGCTCTTCCAGCATGGAGCCGAGCTGAGTCAGGGCCAGATACTGCTTCGGCTCCAGTTCCAGCGCGCGGGCAAGATCGGCTGCTGCCGGTCCGTAATCGCCGTTCAGCCAATAGGCCATGCCGCGAAGTTGAAACCCCATCGCGTGATCCGGGGCGTGGTCCGTAAGCGCTGTCAGATGCCCTATCGCGGCGGAAAAGTTTCCTTCATCCAGCGCGGTTTCCCCGCGAAGCTGGATCATGTTCAGCGCCTGAGAGCCGGTATCTTCCCACGCCGACAGGATCTGGGTCTCTGCCTCCATCCACGCGTCGCCCTGCATCTGCGCCAACCGGTCGAAAAGCAAAGGATCGGCCTTGCCCGCAAGCGCAGGAACCGCCAGAAGAGACAGCGCAAGTGCCGTGACGGCATGATGGAAAAAAAACGAAGGCCGGACCATATATGCCTTCTAACCCGACTGGCTGGCGGCATACCAGCCAACAGTGAGGAGATATTCATGAGCAACGTAATCGAATCGGCCGTCGCCGCATTGAACGAAAAGATGGGTGGCTTCGCCGACGGCACCGCCAAATTCGTCATCGAGGACGAAGGCGCGATCATGGTTGACGCCGATGGCGCGCGGGCCGGCGACGATGAGGCCGACGTGACCCTGACCGCCAATCGCGAAACCTTCGAAGGGCTGCTCGACGGATCGGTCAACCCGACCATGGCCTATATGAGCGGCAAGCTGGCAATCGACGGGAATATTGCGCTGGCAATGAAGCTCGGCTCGGCACTTTCGTAAGTCACTGTCGGATCAGCGCTTTCAAAGATCCTGTTTTCTGTTTACGAGTTCACGCAATGAACCTTTCGCCCGCCCCCTTTCACCAATTCGCCGATGGCCGTGAACATCCGGCAGAGGCCTATTGGCTGCGAAGCGACGATGACGTTCGCCTTCGCGTCGCGATGTGGCGGGCGAAAGATGCCGATGCGACCGTGCTGCTGTTTCCCGGCCGCACCGAATATGTCGAGAAATATGCCCCCGTCGCCGAGGTTCTGGTTCAGAACGGGCTGGCAGTGATGGCCATCGACTGGCGCGGTCAGGGCATGGCCGACCGATTGCAGGACGATCCGCGGCCCGGCCATATCGACGAATTCGTGCAATATCAGCTTGACGTTGTTGCGATGATCGAGGCGGCGGCAGCGCTGGAGTTGCCCGAACCGTGGCATCTTCTTGCGCATTCGATGGGCGGCTCTATCGGGTTGGCGGCGCTGCTGAACGGGATGCCGGTCGAAACGGCGACGTTTTCGGCACCGATGTGGGGCATCAACCACGCACCGATGCCACGCGGGGTCGCGATCGGTATTTCGCGCTTGGCGGCACGCCTTGGCCGCGGCGGTCGCGCGGCCTTCGGAACCGGCGGCGACGGCACCTACGTGCTGGATGAGCCGTTCCGCAACAATATGCTGACCGGCAATGCAGAGGCCTGGGGACGCATGATCCACGAGGCGGACGCCTGGCCCGAACTGACCCTTGGCGGGGCAAGCTACCGCTGGGTCAATCAGGCCCTTGCCGAAAGTCAGCGCCTTGCGGCAGAGCCGTCGCCGGATATTCCGATGCTTGTCACGCTCGGGTCACGAGAGCTTATCGTGTCTGCCTCTGCGATCCGGGCGCGCGCGGCTGAATGGCCCGGCTGCGATCTGCTGGAGCTTGAAGGCGGCCATCACGAGGTCATGTTCGAGATCCCGGATTTGCAGGCCCGCTTCTACGAGGCGTTCCTGTCGCATGTCCGTCACGGACAGGACCATCGGCACGGCGTCGCTTCCGGGGCTTGAACCGGCGGGCCGCAGCCTGCACATCAGGGGCAACAGAAAGGAAGCCCCGATGCGCTTTGACCGCGAGATTGCCCGCGACACCACCCTGACCGCCACCAAGACCGATTTCGGCGACCTGCCCGACTGGGACCTGACCGACCTTTACCCTGCCCCCGATGCGCCGGAACTGCGGGCCGATCTGAAGGCACTGGAAGAAAAGGCCGCAAGCTTCGCTGCCGATTACGAGGGCAAGCTGGCGACGCTGGACGCCCCCGCCATGCTGGAAGCGATCCGCCGGTACGAGGCGATTGACACTCTTGCCGGTCGCATCATGTCCTATGCCGGTCTGCGCTATTACCAGAACACGATGGACCCGGCCCGAGCCAAGCAGATGTCGGACCTGCAGGCGCAGATCACCGACATGACCACGCCGCTGGTTTTCTTCAGCCTAGAATTCAACCGCATCCCGGATGATACCTATCAGGCAGTATTCACTGCGCCTGACGGCCCCGCGCGCTATAGGCCCGTTTTTGACCGTATGCGCGCGATGCGTCCCTATCAGCTGTCGGACGAGCTGGAGAAATTCCTGCACGACAATTCGGTTGTCGGTGCCGCCGCATGGAACCGTCTGTTCGATGAAACCATGGCCGGTCTGGAATTCGATGTCGACGGCGAGACGATGCAGCTGGAAGCCGTGCTGACCCTGCTGACCGATCACGACCGCGCCAAGCGAGAGGCCGCCGCCCGCGCATTGGCTGAGGTTTTCCAGAAGAACGTCAAGCTGTTCGCGCGTGTTCACAACACACTCGCCAAGGAAAAGGCGGTCGAGGACAAGTGGCGCAAGATGCCCTCGCCGCAGCATGGCCGCCATCTGTCGAACCATGTCGAACCCGAAGTGGTCGAGGCGCTGCGCAATGCCGTGACCGCCGCCTATCCGCGCATCTCGCACCGCTACTATGCGCTGAAAGCGCGCTGGCTGGGGCTGGACAAGCTGCAGGTCTGGGACCGCAACGCCCCGCTGCCCACCGAAACCCCGAAGACCGTGGGCTGGGACGAGGCGAAGGCGACCGTGCTGGACGCCTATGCCGGCTTTTCGCCCAAACTCGCCGAACTGGCAGAGCCGTTTTTCAACCTCGGCTGGATCGACGCGGCGGTGAAGCCCGGCAAGGCGCCCGGTGCCTTTGCCCATCCGACCGTGACCACCGTGCATCCCTATGTGATGCTGAACTATCTGGGCAAACCGCGCGATGTGATGACGCTGGCGCATGAACTGGGCCACGGCGTCCACCAGCGACTGGCGGCGGCGCAGGGCGAACTGTTGGCCTCGACCCCGCTGACGCTGGCGGAAACGGCCAGCGTATTCGGCGAAATGCTGACCTTCCGCAAGTTGCTGGCCGAAACCACTGATCCGGCGCAGAAAAAGGCGCTGCTGGCCGGCAAGGTCGAGGATATGATCAACACCGTCGTCCGCCAGATCAGCTTCTATGATTTCGAGGTGCGTCTGCACGCCGCCCGCGCCGAAGGTGAACTGACGCCGGACGACATAAATGCGATCTGGATGGACGTGGCCCGCGAAAGCCTTGGCCCGGCCTTCGAATACATGCCGGGCTATGAAACCTTCTGGTCCTATGTGCCCCATTTCGTGCATTCGCCCTTCTACGTCTATGCCTATGCTTTCGGCGACGGATTGGTGAATGCGCTTTATGCCGCCTACGAGGCCCAGCCCGAGGGTTTCCAGCAGAAATATTTCGACATGCTGGCTGCCGGCGGGTCCAAGCATCACAAGGAATTGCTGGCCCCCTTCGGCCTTGACGCGTCCGACCCCGCCTTCTGGGACAAGGGCCTGTCGATGATCGAAGGTTTCATCGACGAGCTTGAGGCGATGGAAGACTGAAGCCACAGCGGGCGCAGGTCATCCCTGCGCCCATATGACTGCGCCCCGTGAAAGGGATCGAATGATAACCCTGTCGCATGTCCCTGCTGACCGACTGCACGAACTGACCCATTTGCAGCAGCATCCGGGTCAATACGCGAATAACGGCGCGCAGATGATCCTTGACGACACGCCCGATCTCAGCTTCCACGCGATCCACGCGGACGGAGAGCTGGTGGGCATGTTCAAGCTGGACCCGCTTTATGCGCAACGGCATGATTTTGCAAAAGAAACCGATCTCGGGATGCGAGGCGTGCTGATCGACATGGCTCATCAGGGCAAAGGCTTCGGGACCGCCGCGATGGCGGCCCTTCCCGCCTATGCCGCGCGGCAATACCCGGACAAAGGTCGGCTGGTGCTGACCGTCAACCTGCTGAACCCGGCCGCATATGCCGCCTATCGCGGCGCAGGTTTTCGTGACGAAGGCGGGATCTATGCTGGCGGATCGCGCGGACCTCAGCATATCCTCTGGGCAGACCTGCCATTGACCGGGACGGCCCCATGCTCCGCAAGATCCTCTACGTCCTGATCGGCCTGATCGTTGTCGCGGCAGTCTTGTTCTTCACCTTCGCCCCGGCATACGTCGAGCGCGGCCTGAACCCCTTGACCACGCCCGCCGAAGGCTGGCCCGTCAGCGCCGAGGCGCAGGCCCTGCATGACCGGCTGGTCATCGGCGACTGGCATTCCGACGCGCTTTTGTGGGATCGCAATCTGCTGAAGCGCGTGGATCGCGGCCATACCGACATTCCCCGCCTGCAGGAAGGCAACGTCGCGGTGCAGGCCTTTACCACTGTGACGAAAAGCCCCGCCGGCCTGAATTATGGTCAGAACAGTGCCGAGGCGCCCGATCAGATCACGAAGCTGGTGATGGGCCAGTTGCGCCCGATCCGCACCTGGTCCAGCCTGCTTGAACGCGCGCTCGATCAGGCCGCCCGCCTGCGCCGCATGGCCGAGAGCGACCCCGAAGACCTTCGTCTGATCCTGACGCGCGACGATCTGCAGGAGGTGCTGGCCAAACGCCAGACCGGCGCGCGGACAATAGGTTCCATCCTCGGGACCGAGGGCGGGCACCCGCTGGAAGGCGATATTGCCAATCTCGACCGTCTCTATGATGCCGGGTTCCGGCTTGTGGGGCTGACGCATTTCTTTGACAACGAACTCGGCGGATCGCTGCATGGCGAAAGCGGCGCCGGGCTGACGGATTTCGGGCGGCAGGTCGTCGAGGGGCTGATGTCGCGCGGTATGGTCATCGACCTTGCGCATGCCAGCCCGCAGCTTGCCCGCGACGTGCTGGCGATCGAGGGCACGCGCCCGATCGTCAGTCATACCGGCGTGCGCGGCAATTGCGACACGCCGCGCAATATTCCCGACGATCTGATGCAAGATATCGCTGCAAAAGGCGGCGTTATCGGCATCGGCTACTGGTCGGACGTCAATTGCGGCAGCACGCCCGGCGACATTGCCCGCACGATCAGCGCAGCGATTGACCTTGTGGGCGAGGACCATGTTTCGCTCGGGTCGGACTATGACGGTTCGGTCGATGCGCCATTCGATACGGCCGGCCTTGCAGCGCTGACGCAGGCGCTTCTCGATCAGGGGCTGACTGACGATCAGGTCGCGAAAGTCATGGGCGCGAACATGATGCGCTATCTGGCAGAAACCCTGCCAGAGCGCTGAGAGCCGCTACCAGAGTATTTCTTCCATCGGGTCATACCAGGCGGCGTGCTGTCCCCATACCGCGCGCGACAGCAGGCGGGGACGGTGGTGCAGCTTGGCCAGTTCTGCCTTCGTGACCCAACGCGCGCGATTCACCACACCTTCGGGATCATCCAGCACGATCTCGTGTCCATCTGTCAGCGTTGCCCGGTGGATCAGATCGACCTGGTGAAAGCCCTTGTCGGAATCGCGGAACTCATTCACGAGGATGATCGCGCCGACGCGGATTCGCAGGCCGGTTTCCTCCCATACCTCGCGCTCCAGATTCTCGGGCAGCGACTGGCCCGGCTCTGCCCCGCCGCCGGGAAGGCACCAAAGCTCTGACTCGTAGTCCGGCGGATAGGCATTGACCATCAACAGCCTGTCGTCGCGCAGGATCGCCGCGCGGACCGCCAGCCTGGGCCGGGCCATTTTCATCCTGTGATCCGGTTTACATGGCCCATCTTGCGGCCCGCGCGCGTTTCGGCCTTCCCATAGAGGTGAATCTGGCAATTCGCGCTTTTCAACAATTGCGGAAGGCGGTCCATGTCGTCGCCAATCAGGTTTTCCATCACCACATCCGCATAACGCTGCCCATCGCCAAGCGGCAGACCGGCAATCGCGCGGATATGCTGTTCGAACTGATCGACAGCACAACCGGCCTGCGTCCAGTGGCCCGAATTATGCACGCGCGGCGCGATCTCGTTGACCACCAGCCCAGCCTGCGTCACGAACAGTTCGACCCCCATCACCCCAACATAATCAAGCGCGCCAACGATCTTGGCGGCCAGAAAGATTGCGTCGGTAACAAGCGTCTTCGGAAGGCCGCTTGGCACGGTCGTGGTGCGCAGGATACCCCCTTCATGCAGGTTCATTCCCGGGTCATAGGCCGCGACCGCCCCATCAAGGCCGCGCGCCACGATGACGCTGATCTCACCGGAAAAATCCACAAAACCTTCAAGCACGGACGGCGCGCCTGTCCAGTCGCGCTGCGCGGGATCGGCGAACCGGATCTGCCCTTTGCCATCGTAGCCCATGCGACGGGTCTTGAGGATCGACGGCGCGCCGATCTTTTCAAGCGCCGAGGGCAGATCGGCCTCGGTTTCGACATTGGCGAAAGGCGCGGTCTTCAGCCCCAAACCAGACAGGAACTCTTTCTCGGTCAGCCGATCCTGCGATACCGCAAGCGCCCGGCGGCTGGGGCGAATGGGACGGATCGATTCCAGCAAATCCAAAGATTTAGCCGGCACATTCTCGAATTCATATGTGATGACGTCGACGGCTTCAGCGAATGCGCGCAACGCGTCGGCATCGTCATATTCAGCCGTGGTCACCGCATGCGCGACGTCGGATGCAGGTGCGGCCCCCGGCTCATAGATATGGGTCAGATAGCCAAGCCGCGACGCGGCGACCGACAGCATGCGCCCCAACTGACCGCCGCCGAGTATCCCGATGACCGCGCCCGGCGGCAGTGGTTCAGTCATCTGCCGGCTCCTCGGGGATGGAATCTGACAGTGTCGCCCGCCAATCGTCCAGCCGGGCGGCCAGTTCGGGATCAGAAAGCGCCAGTATGCCCGCCGCCATCAAGCCTGCATTGGCAGCGCCCGCCGCGCCGATCGCCATGGTCGCGACGGGAAATCCTTTCGGCATCTGAACGATGGAATAAAGCGAATCGACCCCGGAAAGCGCCCTTGTCTGGACCGGAACACCGACCACAGGCAGGCGCGTCTTCGATGCCATCATTCCCGGCAGATGCGCCGCACCACCCGCACCGGCAATAATCACCTTCAGGCCGCGCTTTGCGGCGGTCTTGCCATAATCCCACAGGCGGTCCGGGGTGCGGTGGGCACTGACGATCTTCGCCTCATAGGCGACGCCCAGTTCATCCAGAATCGCCGCGGCTTCTCGCATGGTCGGCCAATCGGACTGGCTGCCCATGATGATTCCAACCGGCACGCCCGCTTGATCGCTCAGATCCATATCGCCCCCATCGCAGAAAGCCCGCACTATATTCAGAACGTCGCTGGACGCAATTCTTAGCGAGGCCTAGGCGATGATGTCCGGGGTCAATTCATCCTCCAGCCGCGTGATCCGGTCCTTCAGCGCCAGCTTCTGACGTTTGAGGCGCTGCAGGCTAAGCGACGAGACAGCAGGCTGGGCAACAAGCGCAGTGATCTCGTCGTCAAGCTCGCGATGTTCGCGGCGCAGCACCGCAAGCTCGGCGCGGGCGATTTCCTCGTGACTCATCTCGGGCTGGAAGGTCATTGAAGGCTCTGCATGACTGGCGATGAAGGATTATATCCAGCGCCGGACGAAAGTTAACTGATTCCTCGCATCTTGTTCGCGTGACCGCGCGACCACATATTGATGCCACAGGTCGCCGCGATCGGGGCCTGCACATAACGACGAGTCGCTGCACAAGGGCTTGAGAGAGATGACGAAACTTACACTGGCTTCACACCCCCACCTGCTTGGATTCGACCAGATCGAGCGTCTGGCTGAGCGCGCGGCGAAGGGTGCCGAGGGCAATCCGCCCTATAACATCGAACATCACGCGCCCGATGGGTTCACCATCACGCTGGCCGTGGCTGGGTTCACCGACGAGGATCTCAGCGTGTCGCTGGAAAACCGTCAGTTGACTATCAGCGGACGGCAGCCTGAAGCCCCCGATGACAGGGTATTCCTGCATCGCGGCATTGCCTCGCGCGCGTTCCAGCGAAGCTTTGTGCTGGCCGACGGCGTCGAGGTTGCGGGGGCGAAGCTGGAGCATGGCCTTCTTGCAATCTCACTGAACCGCAAGCCGCAGCAAAGCGTTGTACAGACAATACCGATCAGCCGAAAATGAAGGGGATCGCCATGAATACCAAATATGAAAATATGCCCGAAGCCGAGGGCAATATCGTTTACGTTCGCCGCGTCGCAATGGACAGCCTGCCGGACGAGGTTCGCGAGCAGGCGCCCGGCCTTGACAGCCTGTATGCCGTTCACGGCATCGACGGAGAGCGGCTGGCGCTGGTAAAGGACCGCCAGATGGCGTTCTTCCTTGCCCGCCAGAACGACCTGAGCCCGGTCAGCGTTCACTGAACAGAATTGCGCCGTCCGGACCACGAAACTGGCCGGGCGGCGCTTTGCGACCTGATCGCGCATCCGCGTAGGCATGTAAGGTATCGCCAACACGCCCGCTTAGGCTTTTCCCAGAATTCAGCCGGTTTCCGGCCAGCCATATTCCGCAATCATCGCGGCCACGGCGCGATCATTGCCTCCGGTGCCCAGATTGGTCGCGCGCAGGTTCTGCGCCTGACTGCCCGGCCATTCGATCACCCGAAATCGCCCGCCGATCTTTTCTGGGGCAGAACCGTTCATCCGGTGCATCCAGTAAAACCACACATCATCCGCCGAGGGCGCAAGGCGCATGAACTTATTCGCATCCGTCACGTCAGGGTGGAACACCCCCGGCGCATAAAGCACCCCGCCAACGCCGGTCGGGAAGATCAGCGGACCGGCAGCCGGCGCAGTGATATTCCGGTTCCAGTCGTCATAGACGCGCGGCAACCCGCCCTGCATCGTGATCTCATGCGCGCGGTGGCAGACCGCCCCGGAACCGGCCTTGGCCGTCAGCCCTTCCAGCCAGTTCGGCCCGTAATAGACATCGTCGTCTGCCGTGACGATATAGGCGTCGGGCGCTTCCAGCAGGGTCGGGACCAGCTTCTTGTAGGACTTCCAGTCGGGGCAGACACGGATCTCGGCCCCGCTCTCGGCCACCTCTGGCGGCAACCGGTCGCGATCGGCCTTATCCAGCCACAGGATCACCCGGTCTGCACTGACTGTCTGGCGCAGCAAAGATGCAATGACCTTGCTCACCGTGGGCAGCCGCGGGCCATAGCTGGTCAGGCTGACGATCAGGGGCGCATCCAGGCCGTGGGGACGCGGATTAAAGCTGCGCGCCGCAATCTCTGCCTCGAACGCTCGGATGCGGCGGGCGTGTTTCCAGCGCCGGAACGCGTCGGCAATCATCCGGCCCATGCCTTGCGCAGCCAGTCGATATTGCCGATGCGGCGATACCATTTGCCGCCCCGGCCCGCGAAGACATCCTCCATCTTCGGATTGCCGGCAAACGCCACGATCTTCGCGCCCTCTGGCAGTTTCGGGTCGCTGAAATAGCTGAGCAGATTGCGCGGGACGCAATCATTCTTGAAGCTGACGACCCAGCCTTTCGGCCAATAGTTCAGATGCCCATGCTTCGCCAGTTGCGCGGACTGGAACTGCTGGCTGATCTCGAAATTCGAGGTCGCAGCCTTGGGGTCGGCCAGATAGGCGTCAAGAATATACGTATGATCGCCCACCACATAGCGAAAGACCGAGGAATTGCCGACCGAATGCAGGAACCGGTCTCGTTCCGGGTTCACCTTGCGCAGGGGCTTGGCGCGGAAAAGATCGTCGTCGCGGATAATGAAATAATCGCCCGGCAGATCGAAGAATGGCGACAGGTCATCGACGACAACCAGATCAAGGTCCAGAAAAAGCGCCACCTGCCCGGTCATGCCGCCCAGATCGCGCCGGAACAGTGCCAGCTTGCGCCAGCGGGTATCGCCATGGCCTTCCGGCAGGCCCAGTTCTGGCAGGGGCTGGCAATCGACGCCCGGATCAACGCCTTCCGAATCGTCGGTGAAGCAGACGAAGCGATGCGGTCGGGCGAGGTTGCGTTTCACCTGGGCGTAGAGCCGGTTCACGTCATCCGCACCATACATGGTGCCCCACTTGATGCAGATGATATTGACGATTTCGGACATTCCACCCCCGGATATGCGAACGCCGGGCCATCATGGCCCGGCGCGCGTTTCGGTTCAATTGCCGGCTTACTTGAGGCCGATCAGCCCCATCTGTTCCAGCTTCAGCAAGACCTGATGGGCGGCATTATCGACATCAATATCGGTGGTGTCGACGCGCAGTTCGGGCGATTGCGGCTCTTCGTAAGGGTCCGAAATCCCGGTGAATTCCTTGATCTTCCCCTCACGCGCCAGCTTATACAGGCCCTTGCGGTCGCGGCGCTCGCATTCCTCGATCGGGGTTGCGACATGGATTTCCACGAAGGCACCGCCGGCCTCGACCATTTCACGCACGGCGCGGCGGGTCGCGGTATAAGGCGCGATTGGCGCACAGATCGCGATACCGCCATTCTTGGTGATTTCCGATGCGACATAGCCGATGCGCTTGATATTGATGTCGCGGTGTTCCTTGCTGAAACCAAGCTCGCTTGACAGGTGCTTACGCACAACGTCGCCATCCAGCAGCGTCACGGGGCGGCCACCCATTTCCATCAGCTTGACCATCAGCGCGTTGGCAACGGTCGATTTGCCCGAACCCGACAGGCCGGTGAAGAAAACGGTGAAGCCCTGCTGCGCGCGCGGGGGCGAGTTGCGGCGCAGTTCCTTGACCACCTCGGGGAAGCTGAACCATTCCGGGATGTCCAGACCTTCGCGCAGACGGCGGCGAAGCTCGGTCCCAGAGATGTTCAGGACGGTTACACCTTCTTCGATTTCATCGGCGGGTTCGTACTGGGCGCGTTCCTGCACATAGACCATGTGCTTGAAATCGACCATTTTCACGCCGATCTCGTCCTCATGCTCGCGGAACATTTCCTGCGCGTCATAGGGACCATAGAAATCCTCGCCCGCGCTGTTCTTGCCCGGACCGGCATGGTCGCGACCGACGATGAAATGCGTGGCGCCGTGATTGCGGCGGATCAGACCGTGCCAGACCGCCTCGCGCGGGCCAGCCATGCGCATGGCCAGATTCAGAAGCGAGAGCGTGGTGGTCGAGGACGGATACTTGTCCAGCACCGCCTCGTAGCAGCGGACGCGGGTGAAATGGTCGACATCGCCCGGCTTGGTCATGCCGACGACCGGGTGGATCATCAGGTTCGCCTGAGCTTCGCGCGCGGCGCGGAAGGTCAGTTCCTGATGGGCGCGGTGCAAGGGGTTGCGGGTCTGGAACACCACGACCTTGCGCCAGCCCAGCTTCTTGAACATCGCGCGCAGTTCATTGGGCGTGTTGCGACGTCCGCGGAAGTCGTAATGCGTCGGCGACTGCAGACCCTTGACCGGGCCGCCCAGATAGACCGGGCCGGCCTGGTTGTGCAGATAGTTCACAGCGGGATGGGCCAGATCGTCCGCGCCAAAGACCTTTTCGGCCTCGCGCGACTTGTTCGGCACCCATTTATCCGTCACCGACATGACGGCCAAAATGACGCCTTCCTGATCGCGCAGCGCGATATCGGTGCCCGGCTCCAGCCCTTCCGCGAATTTTTCCGACACGTCGAGCGTGATCGGCATCGGCCAAAGGCTGCCATCGGCCAGTCGCATGTTTTCGACGACCCCGTCATAATCGGCCTCGGTCAGGAAGCCTTTCAGCGGGTTGAAGCCGCCATTCATCAGCAGTTCAAGATCGCAGATCTGGCGCGGCGACAGGTCCCAGCTTGGCATGTTGCCGGCGTCGTGTTTCAGGCTTTCGGCGGCTTCGGGCGAAACGTAAAGTTCGGGGATCGGATTGTGGTTCTCGGTCATCTCGGGTTGCTCGGTCAGTTCGGAATGTGGGTAAGCGCCACAATTCCCTGAGGATGCGACGCGGCTTTAGGCCGCGCATAGCCCCCTACGCACTGACAATCAACTGCAGGCTTGGGCTTTTCATCACAAACGCGCGCAAGGCGGCAATTCGGCCAGTGCATGGCAGTCACCCCAAGGCAGGGGAAGACGCGGAAGCGGCAGGTCATCCAGTTCCCGACGCGGCATGCGCCTTATCTCGGGGTGGTCGATCGTGTCAGGAACAGGCGATTGCGCGTTTTCGCGAATGGCTGCGCGCCGAACTCGCCGACATCTCACGCCAAAGCGCATAGGCGCGATCCAGCCATCTCGCGTCTCTGTCATATGCGTATGCGGGATGCGGTGCTATCATCGCCACTCATTTTCATCGTCAAAGAGGCCGCTCATGACCGCCGATCTCGACACCAACGAGATTCTGATCTTCAGCCTCGATTCCAGTTCCCCGGAAAGCGGCACGAATGCCCGCCGCGCACCCGTTTTTCATCAATACGGCCGCCTTGCCATTGCAGATTTTCCAGGCGATGTCGCCCAGTCCCCCGCTCCTCCATCCGGGACCGATGCCGGCCTGACCCTGACCGAGGAGCTGGGCCGGCGCGGATTTGAGCGGCGCAGTTCCGCTGCCATGCGCGACGCCAAACGCGACCGGCCCTATCAGGGCTTGTCCTGGCACGGCGCGGACGGACCCGGCCCGATCCACCCGCCGGGCGAGGCCATTGTCTCCGCGCCGTCAGACGCGCGCGCCCCGATCCCCGGCGTGCCATTGTCTGCAAGGCTGACCGGACGGGTCGCCGTTGGGCTTGTCATCGTCAGCGGACCCGACCCGAAACTGCGTTTCACCGAAGCCGATCAGATCCTGGTCGTGTCCGAGGTGCAGAACGGCCTGTCATTTCTGGCCAATGAGGCACCGCGCAAAGACGTGACCTTCGTTCACGACATCGAGGTCATAACGGTCGATGCAGCCGAAGCGCCACCCGGATCTGGGTTCGATGCGTATGAAGCGCCCTGGCGCGACGAGGCGCTTGCCCAGCTTGGCCAGCCGCCCGGCGACGAAGGGGTTGCGCGCCACGCCGAATCGCTGCGCAGCAAGCATGGCACGGACTGGGCCTATGTTGCCTTCTTTACCAAATACAGGCTGGGTCACTTCGCCTATGCGCGTCTTGGCGGTCCGCGACTGGTGATGCATTTCGACAATGACGGCTGGGGGCCGGACCAGATCGACCGCGTCTTCGCGCATGAGACCGGCCATATCTTCAACGCGCCCGACGAATATGCCCAGTCCGGCTGCGATTGCGGCGGCGCATGGGGCCATTTCGGCGAACCGAACCGGAACTGCGCCAGCTGCGCACCAGACGGTGGCGTCAAATGCATCATGCAGTCGAACGACTGGGCGATGTGTGATGCGACGCGACTGCATCTGGGCTATGATGGCCTTCCTGACCGAACCGAGGGAAAACCCGTGGCATGAGCGAAGATGTCCTCATCTACGTCATCGACCCTTCACCCGCGTCGCCTGCGCTTCGGGTAACGCTAAAGGCCGCACGCCAGACCTCGGGCGGGCACCTGTTCATCGTGCCGAACGACGCGATCGCCATGCCGGACGGGACACAGACAGAGGGCGCGCGTGTCATCCGTTCGCGCCGCGACCTTGCCCCGATTGCCGCGACGCTCAGTGCCTCGGACAGTCTGTTCGCGAGCGCGTGGTTTTCCGGGAAAGATGCAAGTGACCGCGCGGGCGATGGAGAAAGCTGGGACGCCAAAGGGTTTGAGTGCCCGTGAGAGCGGGGCGGCCAGTCCCGAACCTGTGACGGCGATCGTTCAGCGGCGCGTTTGACCGTAAGAATGTGGGGGTAGCTCCGCGCGTCGCGATGAGAGCGGCGCTAGATCTTCCTGCTGTCATAGGCCCAGTGAAGCAAGGCCTGCCGCTGGCGCGGGCGGCAAAACAGATCACCGGCATCACAGGCTTTGCGAAGCTGGCCGACATGGCGGCGAATGCCGCGCCAGCGTGAGATCTGACGGTCATCATCGTCGTGGCGGCGACCCAGATAATACCGGCAATACCACTGGAACCAGCCGCGCGGATCGTCCTGATGCAGCCAGCCCTTGCGCCGCCATTCCGACAAAGGCTGACTGGCATTGATGCCAAAATAATTCAGCGACGGGTCCGCTTTTCCGGGCGAAAGCTTCGCATCCTTGAACCAGGCCGCCGGAAACTCATCGCGGCAATCCGTCATGTAGCAGCCGCCGAAAACGCCTAGCTTCAGCATCTCGGCCGGGGTCAGATCGGGGTCGAAGCCCTCGTCGAAATCCCGGCCGGTTCGCGCGCTCAGCTCGTAGCCATAGCCGCTTTGCATACTGTCATCGACATCTATCCGGCGGCCCACCGGCTCAGACCGCGACTTCTTCGATCTGGGCCGCATCCGGCGCGGGCTCTCCCGCCTCGTCATGTTCCGCCAGATAGCGTTCCGCATCCAGCGCCGCCATGCAGCCCATGCCGGCACTCGTCACGGCCTGTCGATAGACGTGGTCCGTCAGGTCGCCTGCTGCAAAGACGCCGGGGATCGAGGTGCGTGTCGAGCCGGGCTCGACCTTCACATAGCCGCCGTCCAGAAGTTCCAGCTGACTTTCTACCAATTCGGACGAGGGCGAATGACCGATCGCGACAAAAACGCCTGATGTGTCCATGACGCTTTCGGCGCCTGTCTTGAGGTTGCGGGTCTTCACGCCGGTCACGCCAAGCGGATCGCTTTCGCCCAGGATTTCGACCACCTCGCTGTCCCAGAGGCATTCTATCTTGGGGTTTTTCATCAGCCGCTGTTGAAGGATCTTTTCGGCGCGAAGCTCGTCGCGGCGGTGGATCAGCGTCACTTTCGTGGCGAAGTTGGTCAGAAACAACGCCTCTTCCACGGCGGTATTGCCGCCGCCGATCACCACGACCTCCTTGCCGCGATAGAAGAAGCCGTCACAGGTGGCACAGGCCGATACGCCGAAGCCCTGAAACTTGTCTTCGGACGGCAAGCCAAGCCATTTCGCCTGCGCTCCGGTCGCAAGGATCACCGCGTCCGCCGTAATCACATCGCCTGAATCGCATTCGGCACGGAACGGGCGCTTACCGAGGTCCAGCTTGCGGACAGTGTCGAACTTTACCTCGGCCCCCATGGCTTTGGCGTGTTCTTCCATTTTCACCATCAGTTCCGGGCCCTGCACTTCGATCAGGCCGGGCCAGTTTTCGACTTCGGTGGTAATGGTCAGCTGCCCGCCGGGCTGCATGCCCTGAATAAGAAGCGGCTCCAGCATGGCGCGCGCGGCATAGACCGCGGCGGTATATCCCGCCGGGCCAGAGCCAATAATCAGAAGTTTGCGATGCTGTTCGGCCATCGGGGCCTCCTTCGGGAATGGCGTTGCGTGTCTCGCATTAGCTAGTGCAGCCGGGCCGCAGCTTCAATTCCCCCGTGCCGTGTGGTTCACCGCTTTCCTGACCGGCGGCACAGCGCGCGAAACATTATTGCGTGGAACATGGGGCAGGTGTAAGTTCGCGCAATCTGAACACAGGAAATGACATGCAAGGCCCGAAGCTTGACGAGATCGACCGCAAGATACTTGCAGAGCTTCAGGCCGATGGGCGAATGACCAATGTCGAGCTGGCGCGCCGGGTCGGCATTTCAGCGCCTCCATGCCTGCGCCGCGTCCGCGTGCTGGAAGAAGGCGGATATATCCGTGGATTCCATGCCGAAGTCGACCCCCGCTCGCTGGGATTCGAGGTGCAGGTCTTCGCGATGGTGCGCCTGCACAGCCAGTCCGAAAAAGACCTCGCCGCGTTTGAAGAGCGTGCGCGCGCATGGCCGTTCGTTCGCGAATGCCACATGCTGAACGGCGAGATCGACTTCATCCTGAAATGCGTCGCGCCCGATCTGCCAAGCTTTCAGCACTTCCTGACCGACCGGCTGACCTCTGCGCCCAATGTCGCATCGGTCAAGACATCGCTGGTCATACGCTGCGCCAAGGATGAGCCGGGCGTGCCCTTCGCGGAACATGAAACCGCGGGCGGTCGCTGACGCTGGGAATCGTCGCTTCCGTCAGCCCGGCAAGGCAATGGCCGAGATCAGACGACCGTAATCCGCCTCGGCGCGATGGGTCGTTCTGCGATATGAGAAGAAGCGATCCGGGTCCGCATATGTGCAATGCCCGATCCATGCGGCATCGACACCTGCCTCGCGAAGCCGCATCAGCCCGAAGCCGGGCAGATCGAACATCGGGCGGTCATTCGGGCCACCCGAAAAGAAGCGCTCATGATCGGGGTCGTCGGCGGTAAACGTCTCCATGAAATCCCAGCTTACCTCATAGGCCCGCTGAGAAATGGTCGGCCCGATCACCGCCTTGATGTCCTGCGCGCCAAGTCCGCGCATCCCATCGACCGTCGCCTCCAGCACGCCGCCAAGCGCGCCGCGCCAACCGGCATGGGCCGCACCGATCACGCCCGCAGCCGGATCGGCCAGCAGCACCGGCTGGCAATCTGCAGTCAGCACGGAAATTGCTAGCCCCGGCACATTCGTCACCATCGCATCGGCTTTGGCATCATGCGGCGAAGCATCGTCGGGAGCGGCGGTGATGATCTTCACATCGGCCGAATGCACCTGATGAACACCGAGAAGCCGGTCATGGGCCACACCCATCGCCTCGGCGACGCGGGCGCGATTCGTTTCGACAACGTCACGCTGGTCGTTCGATCCCCGGCCGCAATTCAGCCCGGCATACAGCCCCGAACTGGCACCACCCTTGCGCGTGAAGAAGCCGTGCCGGACGTCGTCCAGCAGGGGATGGGTCAGAATTTCCAGCGTCAATCTCATCGTCCCGTTTCTGTGTGCGCAGTCGGTCTATCGGCAGGCATGACAGCCTCAGCGCCCCTCATGGCGAGAAAGCCGGCGGGCGGCGGGGCAGTCTCGGGCCAGATTGCAAGCGCCTTGAACAACTGTCCCATTTCCGTCTCGTGGGTCAAGCGCCTCGCTGCCATAGCCACGCCTTTATCGCCGGCCGCGCTCAGCCGCGACGCCCGCGCCTCGATCCCGAGCGCCTGCAGAAGCGCGCCCTGCGTCGTATAGCCAACGGCACATCCGCGCGCGCGGGCGGCAGATGCCAAGGGGGCGAAATCGACATGGGCGGTCAGGTCGGCAGCGCCGGGGTTGGCCAGCGGATCGACCGAACGATGATCGGCAAGCGCCTGAAACGTGTCGCCCTGCCCGTTCCAGCCGCCATAATCCACCAGCAAGGCAACCCCGCCATGCGCCGCGATCCGCGCCGCGATTTCGTCAACGACATTGACGGCTGTGGGGCAACGCTCGATCACACAGCCCTCCGGGCCTAGCAGATCAAGCGGCATGACAGGCCCAAGCCCGAAAGACAGGCCGCCATCCTGCAATCCGATCAGACGCTCTGCCCAGCCGTCGGGGCCTTTCTGGAACTGATGGATCGGCAGCGCGTCCAGGAACTCGTTCGCGATCAGGAAAAGCGGCGCTTCGGGGAGGTCAGCTACAGTGTCGAGATGGGTGACATTGCCCAGACGATCCTGCTGCATACTGCGCAGGTGCGGCGATGCTTCGATAAGGTAAGGCTCCGCCGCGTCGGCCATGCCCGGCACGACACGCATCGCGCGCATCGCATCTGCCATCAATGTGCCGCGACCCGGCCCGATCTCCGAAAGCGCAAAGCGTTGCGGCGCGCCCTGATCGATCCAGGCCTGCGCCAGAAACAGACCCAACAGTTCGCCGAAAATCTGGCTGATCTCTGGCGCGGTGATGAAGTCGCCCGCGCTGCCGAATGGATCGCGGGTCGTGTAATACCCGTAGTCGGGATGCAGCAGGCAAAGTTCCATATACCGCGCGACCGAGATCGGCCCGGAGCTGCGGATCTCGTCCGCGATGAACTGGCCCAGCCTGTTCATCGGGCCGGCAGGCGGATCGCGCGGAAGATGAAGAAAATGCCAAGCGCCAGCATGGGCAGCGACAGAAGCTGGCCCATGCTCATCCCCAGCGCCACGCGCCCGAGCGGATTATCCGCGGTGATGAACTGCGCGTCGGCCACGCGGAAGAATTCGACAAAAATCCGCGCGCAGGCATATCCGGCCAGAAACACCCCCAGCAGAAGGCCGGGGCGCCGCAACCCGCCGCGCCTGACCAGCAGGAACAGGACGAGGCCCAGCAACAAGCCCTCCAGCGCGGCCTCGTAAAGCTGACTGGGGTGGCGCGCGCATGAACCGGTGATGCCGGGGCAGGTCTGTGCGGCATCGCCCGGAAAGATCACGCCCCAAGGCAGATCGGTCGGGCGGCCCCACAGCTCTGCATTGATGAAATTGGCGATCCTGCCAAAGAACAGCCCGATCGGCGCGGCAACCGCCAGTGCATCCGCAAGGCGCAGCGGCGCGACCGCGTTTCGCCGCGCCCAAAGCCAGGCCGCGATGACCACCCCGGTAAAGCCGCCATGAAATGACATGCCGCCCTGCCAGACCTTCAGGATCGCAAGCGGGTCAGCAAGGTAAAGCTGCGGCTCATAGAACAGCACAAACCCCAGCCGGCCCCCGATGATGACCCCGCCGATGATCCAGGTCAGCAGATCCTCGACCTGATCGGGACGCATCGGCGCGCCGTCGCCCCATATCCGGTCGGATTTCATCAGCTTCCAGACCGCCCATGCCCCCAGCACAAGTCCGACAAGATAGGCGACCGCATACCAGCGGATCGGAAGGCCCTCGCCGACGGGGATGGTGAAGATGACAGGCGAGATATCGGGGAAGGGGATCATGGCGGTCCTCTGGTTGCGCGCGCACGCTAGCCGTCATCGTCCCGGTGTCAACATTGAACACGGAAGCGACCTGCCCCATATAGGACGAAACCCCTGATTGGAGGGACATATGTCCTCGCAAAACAAGTTCTTCGACGACATGTCACGGATGATGACGAATGCGATGGGCGTGGCGCAGGGCGCCAAGTCCGAGGCGGAAAACGCGTTCAATTCGTGGATCGACCGCTGGCTGGCGGAACGTGATCTGGTGACGCGCGAGGAATTCGACGCCGTGCGCGATATGGCGATCAAGGCGCGCACCGAGAATGCCGAATTGAAGGCACGCCTTGATGCGCTTGAGGCGGCACAGCGTGGCGGCAGTCAGGGCTGATCCAGTCTGATCTGCTTTTCCAGCGCGCCGTCCCTGCCATATATCAGCAATTCGTCCTTGTCGGTGACGACGATCAGGCGTTCTTCGCTGAAGGTAACAGCGCGCGCAGCACTGCCACTGGGAAGCGCGACCGTATCCGGCAGCTCTGGCAGGACGGGCGAGTTCAGCCTGATCCACAGGATCGCGACAATGGCTGCCAGACCCAGCACCATCGCCACGGCAAGCCCGCCAACCATCAGCTTCAGGAAACGCAGATGCGGAACCGGCTCGCCCTGAACGTCAACATGATCTATCTGGCGCTTCATGAGTGAACTGATCCTGACCATCCCGGAAGGCGTGAACGAGCGCCTTGATAAAGCGCTTGCCGATCTTGCGCCACAAGAAGCCGCATTGTCACGCTCTCGCCTGTCGCGTCTGATCGCCGACGGCGCCGTTTCAGATGAGAATAATGGCCCGGTCACCACCCCGAAGACCCGCGTCAGCCCCGGTCAGGTCTTCAGGATCGTTCTGCCAGCCGCCGCCCCGGTCGATACGCTGCCGCAGAATATCCCTTTGAACGTGGTTTTTGAGGACGATGACCTGATTGTCATCGACAAGCCCGCCGGCATGGTCGTCCATCCCGCGCCGGGCAGCCCCGACGGCACGTTGGTCAACGCGCTTCTGCATCATTGCGCGGGCGATCTTTCCGGCATCGGGGGCGAGGCGCGTCCCGGCATCGTCCACCGCATCGACAAGGACACATCGGGCCTGCTGGTCGCTGCGAAGTCCGATCGCGCACATCACGGCCTTGCTGCGCAGTTCGAGGCGCACAGCGCCGACCGCGCCTATCTTGCGCTTGCCCATGGTGTGATCGACCCGTCCGATCCGCGCCTTCGCGGCACGCGCGGAGTCAGTTTCGAACCGGGGGGTGTGCTGAGAATCAGCTCTCGCCTCGACCGTCATCCTGGCGACAGACAGAAGCAGGCGGTATTCTTCGACGGCGAGCGTGGCCGGCACGCCGTGACCCGCGCCCGGTTGCTGGAGGAATTCGGCGCCCCGCCAAGCGCGATGCTGGTCGAATGCCGGCTGGAAACCGGACGCACGCATCAAATCCGCGTTCACATGGCCCATGCCGGCCTTGGCCTGATTGGCGATCCCGTCTATGGTGGTGCCAGAAAGGCATCGGCCCGCGCCCTTGGCGATGCCGCCCAATCGGTTCAGAACTTCCCGCGCCAGGCCCTTCATGCAGCCCGTCTGGGCTTTGCACATCCCGTCAGCGGTGCCGAACTGGAATTCACGTCCCCATTGCCTGCAGACATGCAGGACCTGCTTGCCAGCCTGCGCGGAACTGGCACATCACAATCGCGTTGATCCGTCGAGAGGACAGCACATGGCAAATTACACGAACCTTCCCGCGCCCAGCCCCGAACAGGGCATGAATCGCTATCTTCAGGAAATCCGCAAGTTCCCGCTGCTGGAACCCGAAGAAGAATACATGCTGGCAAAGGCATGGACCGACCACGAAGACAGCGAGGCTGCGCACAAGCTGGTGACCTCGCACCTGCGTCTGGCCGCCAAGATCGCCATGGGCTATCGCGGCTATGGCCTGCCCCAGGCCGAGGTTATTTCCGAAGCCAATGTCGGGCTCATGCAGGCTGTGAAGCGCTTCGACCCGGAAAAGGGCTTCCGGCTGGCGACCTATGCGATGTGGTGGATCCGCGCCTCGATCCAGGAATATATCCTGCGATCATGGTCGCTTGTGAAGATGGGCACGACCTCGGGCCAGAAGAAGCTGTTCTTCAATCTGCGCAAGGCGAAGAACCGCATCGGCGCGCTGGAGGAAGGCGATCTGCGCCCCGAAAACGTCGCCCGTATCGCCAACGACCTGAATGTGACCGAACAGGAGGTCATCGACATGAACCGCCGCATGGCCGGTTCCGATGCCTCGCTTAACGCGACTGTCGGGTCGGGCGACGGCGAATCGACCGCGCAATGGCAGGACTGGCTGGAGGACGAGGACGCCAATCAGGCCGATGCCTATGCCGAAAGCGAAGAACTCGACACCCGCCGCGAAATGCTGATTAGCGCAATGGATGTGCTGAACGACCGTGAAAAGGACATTCTGATGGAGCGCCGGCTTCGTGACGATCCGCTGACGCTTGAAGACCTTTCGGAGCGTTACGAGGTTTCGCGCGAGCGTATCCGTCAGATCGAGGTGCGCGCCTTCGAAAAGCTGCAAAGCCGTATGCGCGACCTCGCACGCGACAAGGGCATGGCAATCGGCGCCAGTGATTGACGCCGATGCCTGCGCGGCCCATTCTGACGCGACTTTAACGGGCAGATCAGGATGCGTTCCACCGCGCTGAAGCAGTTTCAACGGCTCGAAGCGCCGGGCAGCTGGCGCGCATCGCCAGACGCGCAACTGCGCGAAGTCGTTGTTTCTGTGGGCGAGGCAACGCTTATCATCTCAGATCCGAAATCCGATGCACCGCTCGCGCATTGGTCCTTGCCGGCGGTCAAGCGCGTCAATCCCGGCGTGATGCCCGCCATTTTCGTGCCAGTCGCCGCGCAGGACGACGATTCGCGCGAAGCGCTGGAGATCGACGATCAGTGGATGATCGACGCGATCAGCCGGGTTCAGTCCGCCATTGCCGCACGTCGTGCGCATCCGGGACGGCTGCGCGGTGGCGTGACCCTTGCCGCCGCCGCAGCCATGCTGCTTGCCGCAGTGATCTGGCTGCCCGACGCGCTGCGCGGCCATGCGGCGCGCATCACCCCCGCTGCCGAGCGGGAGGAGATCGGGCTTGGCATCCTCAGCGATATGAGCCGCTCGACCGGGGCGCCATGCAACGATCCGGCAGCGGCCCCTGCCCTGCGCCATCTCGCACAGCGCGTGGGTCTTGCCCCGGATGCCCGCATCGCGGTGCTTCGTGATGGCCTGGAAGGCGCACTGATGCTGCCGGGCAACCTGATGCTGGTCGACAATGCCCTTATCGCGCGCCAGGAAACACCTGACGCGCTTGCCGGTCACATGCTGTCGGCAAGGCTTGGGGCGGAGGCCGCGGATCCCTTGCAGGTCGCGATGGATCATGTCTCGTTTCCGGCGATCCTGATGCTGCTGACGCGCGGAAAGCTTTCCAGCGACGCGCTGCATGGCTTCGGCGAGGAACTGCTGTCTCAGCCTGTAACCCGCCCTTCCGATCAGGTTCTGCTGAGGGGCTTTGCTGCCGCCAAGGTTCCGACAACGCCTTACGCGGAAAGCTTGCCGGGCGGCGTCGCAGCGCCGGTTGCGCTGACCGAATCCGACCCGTTCCGCACCCAGCCCTACCCCCCGACATTGAGCGAACGCGACTGGATTTCGCTTCAGCAGGTCTGCGTGGACCGGGGCTGACAGATTTGTCGCCGGATACGCTGGCGATGCGCATGGATGGTGTGCAGGCTTGCCCTTTTTCGGGTCCGCGTTCACATTTCAAGCGACGGGAAAAACGGGGATAGACGCATGAGACTGGCCGACAAGACCGCGATTGTGACAGGTGCGGGATCTGGCTTCGGGTCCGGCATTGCACGGAAATTCGCGTCCGAGGGGGCACGCGTGATCGTCGCCGACATCAATGCCGAGGCGGCCGCCGCAATTGCCGATGAAATCGACGGAATCGCAGTCTCCGCCAATGTCGCCAGCGAAGACGGCGTGCGCGCGATGGCAGAGGCGGCCCTTGCGGCGCGCGGGCGTATCGACATTCTCGTTAACAATGCCGGTGTGACGCATCTTCCCGCCGCGATGGAAGAGGTATCCGAGGCAGATTTCGACCGCGTCATGGCTGTCAACTGCAAGTCGATCTACCTTGCAGCGCGAATTATCGTGCCGCAGATGAAGGCACAGAAATCAGGCTCCATCGTTAACATCGCCTCGACAGCAGGTGTCTCTCCCCGGCCGCGGCTTAACTGGTATAATGCTTCAAAAGGCTGGGTCATCACGGCAACGCGCGCCATGGCGGTCGAATTGGCACCTTTCGGCGTGCGGGTGAACGCGCTGAACCCCGTCGCTGGCGAGACGCCGCTTCTGAGCAGCTTCATGGGCGAGGATACGCCCGAAATGCGAGCAAAATTTCTGTCCACTATTCCGATGGGGCGCTTTTCCACGCCCGAGGATATGGGCAATGCGGCCTGTTTTCTTGCCTCGGACGAGGCGTCGATGATTACGGGCGTCGCGATGGAGGTCGATGGTGGTCGCTGTATCTGACAGGTTATGGCAATGAAGGCGGGACGAAGGAACCTGATTACCGATGTCGCGGGACTGCGCGTCGGGCATGCCGATGACGCGGCGCTCAGATCCGGGACCACAGTGCTGACGGCCGATTCGCCGTTCGAGGCATCCGTGCATGTGATGGGGGGCGCGCCCGGCACGCGTGATACCGAGTTGCTGGCACCCGACAAGCTGGTGCGGGAAATCGACGCGATCTTCTTGTCCGGCGGCTCGGCATTCGGGCTGGCGGCGGGGGACGGCGTGATGGCGGGGCTGCGCGCCGAAGGGCGGGGGTTTGCGGTCGGCGATGTTCGTGTGCCCATCGTGCCGGGCGCAATTATTTTCGATCTGATGAACGGCGGGCGCAAGGACTGGGATCAGAACCCCTATCCGGGCCTTGGCCGTGCAGCGCTGGAAAGCGCCGCCGCAGATTTCCCGATAGGCACGGCAGGGGCCGGCACGGGCGCGATGACAGGCAAGCTTAAAGGCGGGATCGGCTCTGCCTCGGCGGTGCTTGACTGCGGGGTGACGGTTGGCGCGCTTGTCGTCGTCAATGCGCTCGGCTCTGCGACAGTGGCTGAGGGCCGTCATTTCTGGGCCGCCCCGTGGGAGCTGAATGGCGAATTCGGCGGGCTTGGCCCTGCCCCGCACCACGATCCGGGGCAAGAACCCTTGCCCGCGAAACAACTGGGCGAGGCGACGACCATCGCCATCGTCGCGACGGATGCGTCGCTGACAAAGTCTGGACTGCAAAGACTGGCCACGGCGGCCCATGACGGGATGTCGCGCGCGTTGGTTCCCAGTCATACGCCATACGACGGCGATCTTGTCTTCGCCGTCTCGACCGGAGCAACGGCGCTGCCCGATCCGGCAGTGACGCCCTTTCAGCTTGGGCATGCGGCCGCGGCGACGCTGGCACGCGCGATCGCGCGCGCTGTCTATGCGGCCAGTCCGCGCGAAGGCGATCTGCAGCGCTGCTGGTCTGACTTGGAAAAATGAAAAGGCGGGGCCGAAGCCCCGCCCTCCCTATCGCCAAGAGGGAACTTAGCGGTAGATGTAAACGATCTTGCGGTCGGTTGGGTTCACAAGAACTTCCTGACCGTTGATCGTCACATACTTGTAATCGGGCTGATCGGGGATGTCATACAGGGTGACATTATCCGGCACACCAGCGCCAACCACCACTTCGCCGTCCAGCACGATGGGGTCCTGCGGGTTGGCTTCGACATAGGTGGTCACGGCCTCGGTCGGCTCGGTCGAGGCAGAGCCTGCAACGGTGCCTGCGGTGGCACCGACGATGGCACCCAACGGCCCGCCGATCAGCGCGCCCATCGCAGCACCCGTCCCGGCGCCAACGGCAGCGTTCTGGCCTTCCTCGGCCTCATCCACAACGGGGGTCTTGACCACCGTCACACCGATTTCCTGACGGTTCGGATAGATCGGCATGAACTCCTCGCCGACCTTGGCAGCCAGATAGTCGCCATAGGCCCAGCCGTGCTGATCGCCGTAATTCACCTCGCACCAGTTGGCTTCCTCGATGCAGCCGACGACATTGACTTCGTCGCCGCCCTTGATGGTGCCCGTCACCTCGTGCTGCACGCCGGGGCCGGAACGCAGGTTAAGGTCCGTACCGGCAGTCGCCGCAGTGTCGGCAAAGGCCGACGCGGCAAAGGCCAGAGAGGTCGCGGTGGTAATAGCAAACAGCTTGTACATGTTAATCTCCGTTTTAATGGTGCCGGTTCCTCTGCCCGGCGATCGCTGACAAACGGTGCGGCGTGGCTGTTGGTTGCATCACGATCTGCCCCCGAACGCGTGATAGACCACAGAATCTGCCATTTGTGACGCAGCGTCTTTGACAAGCGCAGCCGCGCGTGGTGAAGCTTTCGCAAAGCCTGTGGAGGACGCCATGCCCAAGGACACAACCGGACTGAAATCGCTTCTGAACGACGAAAGCCTTTTTGAAACCCGCGCCTATGTCGCGGGCGAATGGATAGACGCCGACGACGGCAAGACTTTCGAGGTGACAAACCCGGCGCGCGGTGACGTAATCGCAAAGGTCGCCGACCTGTCCCGCGCCGAGGTCGGGCGCGCGATTGACGCAGCAGCCGCCGCCATGAAGGACTGGGCCGCCCGCCCGGCCAAGGAACGCGCCCAGATCATGCGCCGCTGGTTCGATCTGATGATGGAAAATCAGGACGATCTTGGCACCATCCTGACGGCCGAGATGGGAAAACCGCTGGCCGAGGCCAAGGGCGAGATCGCCTATGGCGCCAGCTTCATCGAATGGTTCGGCGAAGAAGCCAAGCGAATCTATGGCGAAACCATACCGGGCCATCAGGCCGATAAGCGACTTACCGTCATCCGCCAGCCTATCGGGGTCGTTGGCTCGATCACGCCGTGGAATTTCCCGAACGCGATGATTACCCGCAAATGCGGCCCGGCCATTGCGGCGGGTTGCGGCTTCGTGGGCCGTCCTGCCGCCGAAACACCGCTTTCAGCGCTGGCTCTCGCGGTGCTGGCCGAACGCGCCGGCGTGCCGAAGGGGCTGTTCAGTATCGTCACCTCGTCCCGGTCGTCCGATATCGGCAAGGAGTTCTGCGAGAACCCGCTGATCCGCAAGCTGACCTTCACCGGATCGACCGAGGTCGGGCGCATCCTGCTGCGACAGGCCGCCGATCAGGTGCTGAAATGCAGTATGGAACTGGGCGGCAACGCACCGTTTATCGTGTTTGACGACGCCGATCTGGACGCGGCGGTCGAAGGCGCAATGGCATCCAAGTTCCGCAATAACGGCCAGACCTGCGTTTGCGCAAACCGCATCTATGTCCAGTCCGGCGTCTATGATGCATTCGCGGAAAAGCTGGCGGCGGCGGTCGAAAAGCTGCGCGTTGGGGACGGGCTTGACGATGGCATCACGACCGGACCGCTGATAAACGCCGACGCGCTCGATAAGGTCGAGGAGCATATCCAAGACGTGCTGGATGGCGGCGGCAAGGTCGTGACCGGCGGGAAACGCGGTGACGGGCTGTTCTTTCAGCCGACGGTCGTGACAGGCGTGACTGACGACATGAAGGTCGCGACCGAGGAAACCTTCGGCCCGCTGGCACCGCTGTTTCGTTTCGAAACCGAAGCAGAGGCGATCGAAAAGGCAAACGCAACGATCTTCGGTCTGGCGAGCTATTTTTACGCGCGCGACATCGGCCGGATCACCCGTGTTCAGGAAGGTCTGGAATACGGGATCGTCGGCGTGAATACCGGCATCATTTCGACCGAGGTCGCGCCCTTTGGCGGGGTGAAACAGTCGGGGCTCGGTCGTGAAGGATCGCGCCACGGGATCGAGGACTATCTTGAAATGAAGTATATCTGCCTGTCGATCTGAGCAGGCTCGCGCCAAATAACAGTTCCGCGACGAGCGGCCGATTGCCCCTGCGCTTTCGGCCGCATCTGCGTCATAATGACGGCAAGCCGCGTTACAGCGGCAATCGCGAACAAGAACAAGGAAAGAGGCAGATGATGTTCGGCAAGTTGCTTTGCAGTGCCGCTATTGTGGCGGCGCTCTCGTCTCCGGTCTGGGCGGAAAGCACCACGACCCCGATAACCTTCGCCGCAGGCACCACCGGGACCGCCGTGACCGGACAGGTCACCGGCCGGGATACGGCGGATTTTACGGTCGAGGCAAAGGAAGGGCAACGGCTGCGGGTCGAGATGATTTCGAACCACCCGTCGAGCTATTTCAACGTCTATGCGCCCGGCGCGACGCCCGGCAGCTCGCAAGCGCTGTTCATCGGCTCCACTTCGGGGATGACGGCGGATCTGACCCTGCCAGCAGGCGGCACCTATCTGATCCGCACCTATCTGATGCCAAGCGCCGGGCGGCGTGACGAAAGCGCGCGCTTCTCATTGACTGTCGATGTGGCGGGGAATGGTCAGGCGACAAGCCCTGCGGCACCGTCTGCCGCGCCCGTCGCGGCACCAGAGACCGCGAATGCAAGCCCGAAGCCGCAAGGCAATACTGCGGACGGATTAAGCGGGGGCCCGGATTTCTGGCGCGTCACCGGCATTTCAGGCAAGCTGAATATCCGCTCTGACGCATCGACCGATGCATCCGTCGTGGCGACTGCCGCCAACGGAGACTCGTTGCGCAATCAGGGCTGCAAGGTCGTGGGCGTGCGCACCTGGTGCCAGGTCGAAACGACAGGTGCGACAAAGACTGCGGGATGGGCGGTAAACGACTATCTTCACGAGGGAAGCGCGGCACCGGCTACGCCGGAACCTGCATCTCCGCCTGCGCCGGCAAAGCCTGCGACGGCTCCCGGCACCGCGCCGGCGGCGACCTCGGCCGCGGCTGCGCAACTGGCGGGAGAGGCTGGACCGGCGCCCCGCGTCAACGGCACCCGCCCGCCTGCGGCACCGGAATCGAAGATCGGGCTTGGTGGCGTCAGGAAAGCGCCGCCTGACAGCCCTGAAAACGTCTCGACCCCGAAACCCCCGCAGAAGCCGGCAACCAATGATACCGCCAGCGGCACCATTCCCTGCTCGACCGGGCTTGGGGTGCCGACGCGCGATTGCAACTTCTCGGTCACGCGCGAGGGAGAAGGCACGGCTACGCTGCGTGTGGAATGGCAGGGTGGCAGCCGCGATATCCGTTTCGTGAAGGGCGCGCCTGCGCCACAAGACGGCCTGCGCACCGAACGCCGCGGCGATCTGACAGTCGTGAATATCGGAAATGAGCGCTACGAGATCCCCGACGCGGTCGTTTTCGGGGGCTGATCAGCGCGATCCGCACCCGCCGCGCCAGACGAAGCGGTTTTGTCTGGCGCGGCAAGCAGGGGCCGATTAATCTTCGTCCTCGTCGTCGTCATCCGACTCTGGCAGGTTGAAGAAACTGTCGGCGTTCAGATCCTGCTCGGGCTTTTCATCTTCGTCGCGGCTGAGGCTGAAATTCTCCAGCCCGGCAATTGCTGTGGGCAGGCGCGGTTCTTCGCCCATGGACAGCGACGTCTCTGTCGACACCAGCTTGCGGCGCTCGTCATCGCTCATCACGCCGCCATCGGCTGCGCGCTTCTTCGCGGCTTTCTGCACAGCCGAATCCAGCTCGGACTGCTTGGCAAGCCCAAGTGCGACCGGGTCGATCGGCTGGATATTGGCGATGTTCCAGTGGGTCCGCTCGCGGATCGCCTGAATCGTGGGCTTCGTGGTGCCGACCAGTTTCGCGATCTGCGCGTCCGCCAGTTCCGGGTGGAATTTCACCAGCCACAGGATCGCGGCCGGGCGGTCCTGACGTTTCGACAGCGGCGTATAGCGCGGGCCACGGCGCTTTTCCTCGCCTTCGGCGGCGGGGTTGTGCTTCAGCTTCAGCTTGTAGGCGGGATCTTTCTCGCCCTTCTCGATTTCGCCTGCGTCGAGCTGGTGCGAGCCGATCGGATCGAAACCCTTCACGCCGGTCGCCACATCGCCGTCGGCGATGCCCTGAATCTCCAGCTCGTGCATGCCGACGAAATCGGCGATCTGCTTGAAGCTGAGCGTGGTGTTGTCGATCAGCCAGACGGCGGTGGCCTTGGCCATCAATGGTTTGTTCATCGGATCTACTCCTTCGCGCATATCTTTCCCGGCCGGGAAAACGGCGTTTTGGCGAAGCCATCCACGTTTTCGGGAAAATTCGCGCCTTATATACGCTGTCAGAGCCAGAAGGGGAAGGCCAAATCGTGCCGCGCGGGGATGCATCGTCCGGCGAACTGTCCTATGCAGGTGCCGAAACAGCCGCGGAAAATTCCATGCGTCATCTTGTCCTTGCCGCCATTGCCGCGTTCAGTGCGCTGCCGTCTTCGGCCCAGACCCATCGCGCGGGAACGTTCGACTATTACGTCCTCGCACTCAGCTGGTCGCCCAACTGGTGCGCCTCGGCGGGCGACAAACGGGGGACGACGCAATGCGACGCGGGCCGCAAGGTCGATTTCAACCTTCATGGTTTGTGGCCGCAATACGAAGCCGGATGGCCGTCGAATTGCCGCACGGCAGAGCGTGATCCGTCGCGCCGCGAAAGCGAGGGGATGGCCGATATCATGGGTTCGGGCGGGCTGGCCTGGTATCAGTGGCAAAAGCATGGCCGCTGCACGGGCCTTTCGGCTGCGGGCTACTATCAGGCATCGCGCGATGCGTGGAACGCCGTGACCCTGCCCGATTACTTTGTCGATCTGGACAAGGATATTTCGATCCCGCCGGCAGTGATCGAGCAGGCGTTCATGGAATACAATCCCGGCATGTCGCCCGACGGTATCACCGTCACCTGCCGGGGCGAGGATCTGCAGGAAATCCGCATCTGCCTGACCAAGGACCATGAGCCCCGCGACTGCGCGCCCGATGTGCGCGCCGATTGCAGCCGCGAGGCGGTCATCATGGAAAGGGTGCGCTGAGCCGCGGGCTAAAGCCCGCTACCGCCGACCGAGCCGAAATATTCGCCGGTGATATAGCTCGCCTCATCCGAAGCCAGCAGAACATAGATGGGCGCGATCTCGACCGGCTGACCGGGACGTGCCAGCGGTTCCTTCTTGCCATGAACCTCGACCTTTTCGGTGGGCTGACCGCCTGAAACCTGCAGCGCCGTCCAGTACGGCCCCGGGCAGACCGCATTCACGCGGATGCCGCGCGGGGCAAGCTGCTTGGCCAGTGACTGGGCAAACGCCACATTCGCAGCCTTGCTTTGGGCATAGTCGAACAGGATCGCCGAGGGAGAGAAGGCCTGCACCGACGATGTGATGATGATCGACGCACCGTTTTCCAGATGCGGCAGCGCGGCCCTTGTGATCCAGAACGGCGCATAGACATTTGTCTTCATCGTCGCATCAAAGGATTCCGTGGTCAGATCCGTCAGGTCCTCGCAGAACTGTTGGCGACCCGCATTGTTGACCAGCACGTCCAGCCCGCCCAGAGCTGACACCGCCTGCTCGACCAGCGATGCACAGAAGCCTTCGTCGGTAATGTCGCCGGGAATGGCGATTGCCTTGCGACCCTCTGCTTCGATTGCCGCGATGACGCTGTCGGCGTCCTGCTGTTCGTCCGGCAGATAGTTGATCGCCACATCCGCGCCTTCGCGGGCAAAGGCGATCGCAGCCGCGGCACCGATGCCGCTGTCGCCGCCGGTAATAAGTGCACGCTTGCCATTCAGCCTGCCGGTGCCGCGATAGCTTGCCTCGCCATGATCGGGGCGCGGTTCCATCTTCGAGGCGAGGCCGGGAAAAGGCTGCGTCTGCGCAGGAAAGCCAGGGCGCGGCAGTTTGGGATCTTTCAGCGCGCCGCTGCGGAATACCTGATCGGGTGCTTGCTTATCAGCCATGATCGTCTCCTTTAGCAGGGGTAACGATCAGGCAGAAGCAAGGTTGCGAGATTTGCGAAACGTCAGTCGCCCGCCACGTTCAGCACGATCTTTCCGATATGATTGCTGCTTTCCATGCGACGATGCGCCTCGGCGGCCGCGTCGAGCGCGTATTCGCTGTCAATCAGAACCCCGACCTTGCCGGCGCCGATCAGTGGCCACAGCCTGTCGCGCAACGCCTGCGCGATGTGCGCCTTGGCGGCGTCGGATTGCGGGCGCAGGGTCGAGCCGGTGATGGTCAGCCGGCGGGTCATGACCTGAGCGAAATTGATCTCTGCTTTCGGGCCGCCAAGAAAGGCGATCATGACCAGACGCCCGTCCATATCCAGCGATTTCAGATTTTTTGCGATATAATCACCGCCGACCATGTCGAGGATCAGGTCCGCGCCCCCCGCCTCTTGCATGATCTTGACGAAATCCTCGCGTCGATAGTTGATTGGCGTCGCGCCAAGGTCCGCAATCGCCGCGCATTTCTCGTCTGACCCGGCGGTCGCCCAAACCCGCGCACCAAGGGCGCGCGCGACCTGAATCGCCATGGTCCCGATACCCGAGCTGCCGCCATGAACCAGAAATCGCTCTCCGGCCTGCAAGCGCCCACGCATAACGACGTTCGACCAGACGGTGAAGGCCGTTTCCGGCAGCGCCGCCGCCTCTCGCAGGGGCAAGCCATCGGGAACCGGCAACGCATGCGCGGCATTGCAGGCGACATATTCGGCATAGCCGCCGCCCGGCAAAAGCGCGCACACGCGATCACCCGCTTTCCACTGGCTGACGCCTTCGCCCACGGCAACGACTTCGCCAGCCCCTTCAAGACCCGGAAGATCCGATGCGCCGGGCGGTGGTGCGTAGGTTCCCTGCCGCTGCGCCACGTCGGGGCGGTTCACGCCGGCATATGCAAGGCGGATGACGATCTGGTCATGGCCGGGCATCGGCACGGGACGAGAGGTCTCGACCAATGTTTCCGGTGCGCCGGGTTCGGAAATCTCGATGGCGCGCATCGCGTCAGGCAGGGTCATGCGGTATCCTCGGTCGTGGTTGCGGATTTTGGGGCGCGTATCCAGCCGGTCGTCAGATCGCCCAGCATGGCGACCCCCGGAAAGGTGCGCGCCTTCGCCTTGAACTTTTCAAAGCGCATCACGTCTTCGATCCGGCGGTCGATAAAGTCGCGGGTATCGGTATGCGCTTCGGACGTGTCCCCAAGCCAGTAAAGCACCGTAGCGGCATAGACCGCGGACAGGGTTGCGCGCTTGGAATACCAGTTCACATCTTGCGACATATCGCCGATGCCGGACCATATCCTGTCCGCGGTTTCCCACAAAAGGCGCGCGGCCAGCGGCTGATTCTGCGGCAGCGCCAGCACTGACGACGCCGCGCGCACCAGTTCGGCATCCGCGAATTCAAGCCGCTTCGCCAGCGCGGCGGCGATCCGGTCGCGGATCTTGCCGTCTGTTTCATGCGCCATCCACGCTGCCAGCCGCGCATCGCCCTGCCGGTGAACCCATGCCGCCAGATCTGCCCCGCCATTGGGAAAGAATGCGTCTGCGACATCGCTTGCCAGCCCGATGTCACGCGCCCCTGCACGCAGGGCCGCGGCATTCATGCCGTCGAATGGCACATGGGTCAGTGCGGCCTCTGCCAGCCGGTCGCGCGTGTCGGTCATGATTCTCTGGCTCCTGTCAGGGCTGGACAAAGCAGCGTTTGCCACTTATATGGCGGCTTCCTGCAATTTCGATCAACTTTAACCTAGGAAGGTGGTGACAACCACATGCAGGTGAACGTTCGCGACAATAACGTCGAACAAGCGATGCGCGCACTGAAGAAAAAACTTCAGCGCGAGGGCGTGTTCCGTGAGATGAAGCTGAAGCAGCATTTCGAGAAGCCGTCCGTCAAGAAGGCCCGTGAAAAGGCCGAGGCCGTGCGCCGCGCCCGCAAGCTGGCCCGTAAAAAGGCACAGCGCGAAGGCGCTCTGTAAGACGAGCGAACCATGAGGTTCAAAACCCCCGTTGGCCCTGCCTGCGGGGGTTTTCGCTTTTGTGGCAGCGCGTCTTTTGGAACCCTGCCCTTTCGCAAAGGTTTTGCGTCGTCACGAAATGGAAACATGCCCATGAAGCTGCAACCTGCGATCCTCGCACTTCTGCTGCTTGGCGCCTGCGGGTCGCCAGATATCCCCGACAGGCAACGCCTTGACGGGGTCGACTGGAAGCTGATGGAGGTTAATGGCCTGCCCTGGCTGCATGACGTCTCACTTCGCCTCGATGGCGACCGATTGACGGGGATCGGCCCGTGCAATGCCTATTCCGGCCGGCGCGCTGGCACCGCACCCGCATTTGGCGCGCTTGAGCTGAATGCCACCGACATGCCCTGCGCCTCGCCCATCCGCCAGCGTGCAGAGGCGGAATATCTGACCATGCTGCCCCGTGCGACAGAAATCCGGCGCGATCATTCACGCATGGTGCTGCGCGGTCCGGGGCTGATGATGGTGTTCGACCGAAGGGAGGCGCGTGGTGACGAGGTTTTCTAGGGGTGCCGCAATCATATCGCTCGCCTTGCTGAGCGGGTGTGCGGCCGAGGGACCAACGATGACTGATTTCAATGGCAGCTACCGGCTGATCGACATCGACGGCAGCCCGATTCCCGGAACCGCGACGCTGCAGATTTCAGACAGCCGACTTTCCGGCACCGGCCCATGCAACGCCTACACCGCCCAGAACAGCGCCGACTGGCCGGTAGTCGATCTGCCCGCGATCGCCTCGACCCGCCGCGCCTGCCTGATCGAAGGCGGAGAGGCCCGGTTCCTTGACGCACTGGGCCAAGTCACGTCTGCAACGCGGTCGGCCGGAACTCTGACACTTCGCGGGCCGGATCACGTTCTGCGCTTCAGCGACGGGTAAGCCGCGCGACAAGCCTCTCGCGCGCGGCGGGAAGCGGCTTTCCGACATGGTCATGCGCAAGGCGCGTTGTCAGGAAATGGCCGGTCAGCGTCAGGGCGTTCGCAAGTTCGTCATTGCTAGGCGGCCCACCCAGCATCGCAGGCAGTCGCAGCAGACGTGGCGCATATTCGCCAGCAGCCTCTGCCGTCACTGCGCGGCCAGTGTTCGGGCTGACATAGGCCAGACCGTGCGCGACACCGCTGAGCGCGCAGCTTTTCAGATCAAGACCGAAGCCCATCTCATCCAGCAGAAGCAATTCCCACCGGACATATTCGCCGGCCCAGTCCGCGCCGGCATCCATCGCATCCCACAACGCCTCAGTTGCCTGCGATAACCGCGGATGCGGGTCGCGTTCGGCAAGCGCATAGCGCAGCAGCGCGGCGGTCGCGTTCATGCCGTCAAGCGCAGCCGCATTCGCAATCAACCCCGGACGCGCGCGTGCCGGTTCAAGCGTGAAGGTGCCAAGCTGATCTTCCAACCGCGCCCGCCACACCGCTGACACGCGATTGCCAAGTTGCAGCATGGCTGCCTTGCTGCGCCCCGCACCGCCCGGCACGATACCCGCCACGCGCCCGGCATCGGGGCTGAGAATATCGACAAGCGCCGCATGTTCGCCATGCGCGCGGCGAAAGATCACCGTGCCCTCGCCGCGCCATTCCATCAGACGATGAAATCCGCGACCCGCGCGCCGCTGATGCGGACAAGATCGGCAGGCGCGATTGCAAAGACGTGGCGCGGCGTTCCGGCCGCCGCCCAAAGCGTATCGAAATCCATCAGACGGGGGTCCATGAATGCCTCGATCGCGGAGCGATGGCCGACCGGCGCGACGCCGCCGATTGCAAAGCCGGTTTCGGTCCGGATCAGCGCCGCGTCCGCCTTGCCAAGCGGTTGGCCAGCCAATGCCGTCGCTTTCGCGGGATCGACACGGTTGCCGCCGGCGGTCAGGAACAGAACGACATGACCGCTGTCTTCGCCCCGGAAGATGATGGATTTCGCGATCTGGTCGATCTCGCAGCCGACTGCGGCGGCGGCGTCCGCTGCGGTTCTGGTGTCGCCCATCTCGCGGATTTCGGCGTTCAGCCCCGCCTCGCTCAATGCGGCCTCGACCCTTGCCAAACTCTTGCTCATCGCGCACTCCCGTTCTGAGCATTTTTCTAAGGGGGCTGGAATGGCGCAACAAGTCTATACGCTGCTGGTGCAGGTTGGCCGGTCCGAGGGCGACGGATTGCCGGAAGGTGCGACAGGCGCGGGGCTGCTGTGCTATGCCTCCGGCAAGGACGAGGCCGAGGCCGTGCGCGAAACGGTGGCGATCCTGAAGCAGGCGGATATGTCGCCGCTGGATGTGACAGGCTATGGCACGCTTGAGGAGCGAGAGGCCGACGGGCAGGAGATCGGGGCCGAGGACCGCGGCCTGATGCAGCGCGCGCTTGACGAAAATGCCGTGATCGTCGCCCAGATGCAGCCGTTCTTTGGCGACGAGGACGCGGTATCCGGGAACAGTGCGGATTAGCAGATCGCACCCGCTCGCGGTGTCCGCCGCACCGGTGATGCGCGGTTTTCCGCCGATGCTATAGGACGCGAATCACCCGGTTTTCCTTGCCTCTCGGCTACGTTATCGTTGCTGCAAATCACCTCAAAAGGCAGGGACGGAATGAGCAGAGTATCGACAAAACTGATGATCTCGGTGGCCGCGTTGGCGGTTCTGGCGGGATGTGCGGCCCCGGTCGGGTCGGTTTCGACCGGATCGTCGGTGACGCCCGCGCCGATCACCGGCGCATCGCCCGCGTCCGAAGCAGGGCTGCAGGCATGGATTCAGTCCTTCCGACCGCGCGCGATGTCGGCCGGGATCAGCGGCGCGACCTATGACCGCGCCATGCGCATCGCACGTTATAACCCCGAAGTGATCCGCCTCGACCGCAAACAGGCCGAGTTCTCGCGCCCGGTCTGGGAATATCTGGACAGCGCCGCGTCCGACAGCCGCACCACCAAGGGCCGCGGGCTTGCGCGCACCTATGGCGGCACGCTGGCGCAGGTCGAGGGCCGTTACGGCGTCGACCGCAACATCGTCATGGCGATCTGGGGGATGGAATCCAACTTCGGCGGCAACCGCGGCAAGATGCAGATCATCCCGTCGCTGGCAACGCTTGCCTACGATGGCCGCCGGGGCGAGATGTTCCAGAACCAGCTGATCGCGGCGCTGAAAATCCTTCAGGCCGGTGACACCGATCCCGAGCATATGCTGGGAAGCTGGGCCGGCGCGATGGGGCATACGCAATTCATGCCGACCTCGTATCTGGCCTATGCGGTCGATTTCAACGGCGATGGCCGCCGCGATATCTGGTCGGACGATCCGACCGACTCGCTGGCATCGACGGCATCCTATCTGAACCGCTCGGGCTGGGTGCCTGGCCTGCCTGCCGTGGTCGAGGTGCGTCTGCCGCAGGGCTTCAACTATGGCCAGACCGGCCGCGGCAACGTCAAATCCGGCGCGACATGGTCTTCGCAGGGCGTGCGTTCGGTCAGCGGGCAGCAACTGCCCTCGGGCGGGATCATCGCACCGGCGGGCGCGCAGGGTCCGGCCTTCCTGGTCACGAAGAACTTCATGGCGATCCGCGCGTATAACGCGTCCGACAATTATGCGCTTGGCGTGGCAATGCTGGCCAATCGCATCGGGGGCGGTCCGGGCATCGTGGGGTCGTTCCCGCGCGAAGCGGGTGCGCTGACCCATAACGAGAAAGAGGAAGTGCAGCGCCTGCTGAACCGTATGGGATATAACGTGGGCGAGCCGGACGGAGCGATTGGCGAAAAGACCATGGCCGCCATCAAGGCGTTTCAGCAGCGGATCGGCGTGTCGCCCGACGGCTATGCCAACGCGACGCTGCTGCAGCAACTGCGCCGCGCGACCTGACAAAAGAAAAGGCCGGGACGCGAGTCCCGGCCTTCCGGTAAACCTGAAAGGGCGCGGGGCATTGCCGCGCACTTTTCTGATCAGGCATCCTCTTCCTCGTCGACTGCCCGGCCACCCACGACGCCAAGCGATTTCAGCTTGCGGTGCAGGGCGCTGCGCTCCATCCCGACGAATTGCGCGGTGCGGCTGATATTGCCGCCAAAACGGTTGATCTGATTCAGCAGGTATTCGCGCTCGAACAGCTCTCGCGCTTCGCGCAGCGGCAGGGCGGTGATACGCGGACCAAGCGTCAGCGTGTCGGCCCCTTCGCCCTGTGGTCCGCCCTGCCCCTGCAGCTCTGACGGTTTGATCGCACCGCTATCCTCGGCCAGAATCAGCACCCGTTCGATCACATTGCGGAGCTGGCGGATATTGCCCGGCCAGTCCATCGCCTGCAGCGCCGCCTCGGTTTCGCCGGAAAGTTCCCGGACCGGCAGACCCTGCTCCTCATGGACCTGCTGAATGAAATAGGTGGCGAGCATCGGAATATCTTCGCGCCGGTCTGACAAAGACGGCACGGCCAGCGGCACGACATTCAGACGATCGTAAAGCTCCTGCCGGAAGCGGCCGGCCGCAATTTCGGCGGGCAGGTCGCGATTGGTCGAGGAGATGACGCGCAAATCCACCCGCACCCGGTCAGAGCCGCCGGCGCGCGCAAACTGCTGTTCCGTCAGCACACGCAGGATTTTCGGCTGCGTGCCAAGCGGCATGTCAGAGACTTCGTCGAAATAGATCGACCCGCCATGCGCCTGTTCCAGCAAGCCCGGCTCGACCCCACGATCATGGCTTTCGCGGCCAAAAAGGACCTCTTCCATCCGCTCCGGCTCTATCGTGGCGCAGGGAACGATGACGAAGGGCCCCTCGGCGCGGGGGCTGTGCGCGTGGATATAGCGCGCGGCGAGTTCCTTGCCCGCCCCCGGCTCGCCGGTCAGCATGACGCGGCCGTTCGATTTCGCCAGCTTGTCAAGCTGGTCGCGCATCCGCTTGAACGAGGCGGACCCGCCCAGCATTTCAGCAAGCTTGACATCTCCCCGGCGAAGCTGCGCGTTTTCGCGACGAAGGCGGTTGGTTTCCATCGCGCGGTTGATAACGACCATAAGCTGGTCGATGTTGAACGGCTTTTCGATGAAGTCATAGGCGCCTTGCCGGATCGCGGCGACAGCGATCTCGATATTGCCGTGACCAGATATGATGATGACCGGCACATCGGGATTGTTGCGCTTGACCTGCTTCAGGATGTCGATGCCATCCATCCGGCTGTCCTTCAGCCAGATATCAAGGATCATCAGCGCCGGTTCCGCCCCGTTCAGCGCATCCATCGCCTCGTCCGAATTGGCGGCGGTGCGGGTCGAAAAACCCTCGTCCTGAAGGATGTCTGCGATCAGCTCGCGGATGTCCCTTTCATCATCGACGATCAGAATGTCGCTCATGTCACGTCCTGCTCTTTGTTCTTGCGTGCAATGCGCACGGGGTTGCGTTCGCGGGGCAGACGCATCTCTGCCAGCGCACCCGAGCCGGGCGCGTCGGTCAGGATGAATGTGCCGCCGTGTTCTTCGACGATCTTCTTCACAATGGGCAAACCAAGTCCGGTGCCGCCGGGTTTCAGCGTCACATAGGGTTCGAACAGTCGCGATCGGTCTTCGGGCAGGCCCGGACCATTATCAGCGATGGAAATGGTGACCGAATCCGGGCTTTCGCTCAGCTCAACACGGATTTCCGGGCGCCAGTCCGGCGGCGGGTCATCGCGGTTTTCGTCAATCGCTTCCGAGGCGTTCTTCAGAAGGTTCGTGAACACCTGCGCCATCATCGTCGCATCGCAATCTACGCGAACCGGCTCTGCCGGGATGTCGCTGACAATTTCCGCCTTCACCGCATCCTGCTGCAAAAGCACGGTGTCGCGCAGCAATTTGGCGATGTCGGTTTCGCGCCTGTCCGGTTCCGGCATGCGGGCGAAGCGCGAGAATTCATCGACGATCCGGCGCAGGTCATTTGTCTGGCGGATGATGACATCGACATAGGAATCGACCGACTCTCGTTCTTCGGGATCGGCGGTGATCCTGCCGAACTTGCGCCGCAAACGTTCCGCAGAAAGCTGAATGGGGGTCAACGGGTTCTTGATCTCATGCGCCACACGACGCGCGACATCGCCCCACGCAGCCATGCGCTGCGCGCTGACCAGTTCTGTGACGTCATCGAACGCCACGACATAGCCTTCCAGCCCCCCATCGACGCCGTGGCGCACCGCCATGCGCACCAACAGACTTTCCATATGCCCATCGCGCACGAGGCGGATTTCGTCCTGCACCGTTTCGGCCACTGTCGAGGATAAACGCGCGAGAAGCGGCGCAAATTCCGGCACGACATCCGAAAGCGGACGGTCGTGATCGCGTGCCGGGTCAACACCAAGCATCCGCGATGCGGAGCGGTTCATGAAGTCGATATCGCCTTCCTCATCAAGCCCGATCACGCCGGCCGTGACGCTCGACAGGACGGAATCGAACAGGCGACGCTGCTCGTCACTTGCGCGGTGGCTTTCGACAAGCTCCTCTCGCTGCGCCTTCAGCTGACGTGTCATCCGGTTGAAGCTTTGCCCGAGCGTCTGGATTTCGTCGCCGGTATCGGCTTCGGGAATTTGCAGGTCCAGATTGCCTTCGCCAACCTGTTCGGACGCTTCGGCAAGCCGCCCGATGGGACGCGAAAGCCGCTCGGCAAACCACAGCGCCAGCCACATCGCGGCCGCGATCAGCAGCAGCGCGAAGCCAAGATAGACCAGCGAAAATTCCAGCAGGACGCGACCGCGATCACGTTCCAGTTGCTGATATTCGCTTACAGTCTGGCGCGTATCATCCAGCAGGCCAAGCAGCCGCCCATCAACATCGCGCGTGACATACAGGAAGCGGTCGGCCAGCGGCGGCAGCGCTACAAGCGCCCGGAATTCGCTTTGCCGCCAGTCTTCTATCAAGGTGATGCCGTCTGTGCGCGCCGCATCGAAATCCGTATCCGCCGGGCGCTCGAACCAGAAGTCGTATGAACGTTCGCCCCGCGCATGGATCGCGCCTGCCCCGTCTATGACATAGGCCTCGCGTAGCCCGCGTTGGATGCGGGCCTGCTGTTCGGTCAGGATCAGGCGCAAGTCACCGTCGTCGATCAGCGGGTCCGCCATCGCCGCCTGCTGCAGAACGCGGGCAATCGTGGTCGCGTCCTCGGTCAGATCGACGCGGTGCTCCTGCTGATAGGCCACGGCCGCAGATTGCGCGTTGCCGACGACTTCCTTGACGCGGTCGGAAAACCACCCCTCAAGTCCGATATTGATAACCACGCCCGCAAAAAGCGCGACAAGTACAGTCGGAACAAGCGCGATCAGCGCGAAGATGCCAACCAGTCGCGAATGCAACCGAGAGCCAGCGCGCGCGCGGCGTCGCGATGCGATCATCTGCGCAAGACGCATCAGAACCAGCCCAAGCAGCAGCAGCAGATAGACGAAGTCGAGAACCAGAACGAGACTGAGCCAACGCGAGCCGCCCGTGACCCCGACCGTGCCCAGAACAATGACCGTCAGCACCGCCAGAACCGGTGCCGCGACGACAATCGCGAGCGTTCCGAAGGTGCGCCAGCGCCGACGCGCAGCCAGCCGGGCAAGCCGGTCGGCCAGTTTCGCCGCGCGTATGGGTGTCAGGCCCTGTGCTGACATAAACTCGTTCTGCTCGGTCATGCGCCGCTTTAGCGGCGTCTTTGTTGCAACAACGCGACGCTTACCGCCGTCGCTGTGACCGTTTTACATCACCCTGCGGCGTCGTGTCACCTGAATATTCAGGTCGCTGAGCTTCTTCCGCAGCGTATTGCGGTTGATCCCCAGCAATTCCGCGCAACGAAGCTGATTGCCGCCGGTCGCATCAAGAGCGATTTCCAGAAGCGGAACCTCGATCTCGCGCAGGATGCGGTCATACAGACCCGAAGGCGGCAATGCATCGCCATGCAGGTCGAAATAGCGTTGCAGGTGATCGGCGACAGACGCGGAAAGCTGCCCGGCCCCACCGCCAGAGGGGCGGCTTACCGCACGCGGCGCCGCGGCCCCCTGACCGGCGGGCGCGGCCTGCTGACCCGGCATCTCGCGAAGTTCGTCCAACGTCACCGGACCGGAACCCGTCAGGGCAAGCCGGCGCAGCAGGTTTTCCAGCTGCCGAACATTGCCCGGATAGTCCTGCCCGCGCAGCTCGGCCAGCACCTCCTCCGAAAGCGGGCGCTCAGCCAGACCCTGCGCCGCGGCGCGCGCCATGAGGTGTCGGGCAAGCGGCGGAATATCATCGCGACGCGCGGACAAGGGCGGCACAGCAATCGTCGCCCCTGCAAGGCGATAGAACAGGTCAGCGCGAAGCCGCCCCTCATCCATTTCCTGCTGAGGATCGGGGCCGGCGGTCGACACGAGGCGCGGCGCGTCCCCGCTGCTGTCGGTTTGCTCCAGAAGTGCCAGAAGGCGGGTCTGCGCGGCGGGATCGAAGCCCGCAGGGTTTTCGATCAGCAACGTGCCGCCGCGAGCTTCCTGCACCGCGCGGGCCAGCGTGTCCGAGGCACCATCAGCCGGGGTCAGCACAACAAGCGGGCCGCCCGTCCGGTCCGAGAATTCGTGCAGCGCGCGCGCGATGGTGGATTTACCGACACCCGCCTGCCCAGTCACCATCACCGGAAGGTCCGCGTTCAGCACCTTGGCCACCAGACGGAACAGCGCCTGCATGGAACTGGCATGGCCGATCAGCAGCAGCTCTCGATCCGCAACTTCTGCCGCCTCGGCATGCGGGATTGTCTGCACCGGGCGGAATTGCGGCGCGAGGTCAGATTTGCGGGGCCGGCGCGCAAGTGCGTCGCGCGAACGCGACAACAGATCCGGCAGATCGAAGGGTTTGGGAAGATAGTCGAAGGCCTCAGCCTCGGTCGCGCGGATCGCGGTCACGATCGTGTTCTGCGCTGAAATCACGATCACGGGCAGATCAGGGCGCGCGCGCCGGATTGCGGGAATGGTGTCGATGCCGTTCCCGTCGGGCATCATCACGTCGGTTACGACCAGATCGCCGCGACCTTCCTCGACCCATTTCAGCAGTTGTTGCAGGCTGCCGGTCGCATGCACACGGCATCCCGCGCGGCTAAGCGCCTGTGTCAGCACGGTGCGGATGCTGCGGTCGTCATCGGCGATCAATATTGTTCCGTCCATATGTCAGGCCTTTGGTAATGAAATGCGGAATACGGTGCGGCCGGGCCTTGAATCGAGCCTCAGCCAGCCGCCGTGATCGGTCACGATCTTCGACACGAGCGCCAGTCCAAGGCCGGTGCCGTTTTCGCGGCCGGAAACAAACGGCTCGAAAATCTGCGAGGCGATCGTGTCGGGGATGCCGGGGCCGTCATCCTCGATCTCGATCTGAAGCGGCAGCGCCCTGCCCTTCGGCTCAGCCTCGCTGCGATCCACGCGAAGCGCGCCGTCATAGAAGGTCCGGATGCGAATCGTGCGCGCCGAAGCGCCCTCCTGCTTCTGTGCGCCAATCAGGGCCTCCGAGGCGTTCTTCAGCAGGTTCAGCGCCACCTGCATCAACTGATCGTCGTCCCCAAGCGCATCTGGAAGCGACGGATCGTATTCGGTGATCACTTCCAGATTGCGCGCGAAGCCCAGCTCTGCCGAGCGGCGGGCGCGTTCAAGCGTGTCGTGCAGATTGATCGCGCGCAGGTCCGGCGCGGTGGTGTCGCCGAAATGCTCGACCTGATCCAGCAAGGCCACGATGCGGCGCGATTCCTCGACGATCAGGTCGGTGAATTCGCGGTCATCCTCGGCCACGTTCATCGAAAGAAGCTGCGCCGCGCCACGAATACCCGAGAGCGGGTTCTTGATTTCATGGGCCAGCATTTCGGCCATGCCGATGGCCTGCCGCGCGGCCTTGCGCGCGGCGTGCCCCGGCTCCATCCGCTCGGCGGGATCGGTGGGTGCGATCAGCACGGTCACACCCTCGGCCAACGCCTCGGGCGCAGGCCCAAGATGGATGTCGCCATAGCGCGGCTGATGCCCGCCCGAACGGTCGCCAAGATCAAAGCGGACGCGTGGCAGCCCAAGCGGCCCCTGCGCGGCGCGCACCCGTTCAAGCAGCGGGCAGATCGATGGCTCGATGCGCAGCCTGCTCTGGATCAGTTCGTCATCCAGCCTGTGACCGAGCGCGATGCGCCGCGACAGGTTCAGCCAAAGCTCGGCCGCGTCATTGACCCCGACCAGCCGGTTATCCGCGTCAAGCATCAGACCCGGTAGGGGCAGCGCGTCGAAACTGGGGCCGGGCACGAAATTCGTTTCGATCTTCATGCCGCAACCCTCGTGCCCGGGCCCGGCGCATCGGCAAAAACCTGAAGGATAAGGCGCAGCGTCTCGGCCGGGCTTGGGGCGCGGAACAAAAGGGCTTTGCCTTCGGCACCCGCAGCATCGGCATACCAGCCCAAGTGCTTCCTTGCGACACGCAGGCCGGGATCTGCGCCATAGAATGACATCATGTCCTCGTAATGCGTGGCAACCAGATCGGCGAGATCGGCGCCCGTCGGAATAACCGGCGCCGGCGTCCCGCAAAGCTGATGCGCGACAAGCGCGAGCGTCCAGGGCGCACCCTGCGCCCCGCGCCCGATCATCACCGCCTCGGCGCCGGATGCTGCAAGCGCCGCGCGCGCAGTCGCCGCATCGACGATATCGCCATTCGCAACCAGCGGAGGGCGAGAAGGCAGGTTCGCGACGGACCGGATCGCGGCCCAGTCTGCGTGGCCGGTATAGAACTGCGCCCGCGTCCGCCCATGCACGGTCAGCATGCGAATGCCGGCGTCACGCGCCCGCGACGACAGATCCGCAGCGTTCAGGCAGTCGCCGTCCCAGCCGAGCCGCATCTTCAGCGTCACGGGCAGATCCACCGCACGCACGACCGCGTCAATCAGCGACAGAGCATGATCGAGATCGCGCATCAGCGCCGCCCCGGAAAGTCCGCCTGTCACCTTCTTGGCCGGGCAGCCCATATTGATGTCGATGATCCGCGCGCCCATACCCGCCACGATCCGCGCTGTTTCAGCCATTGGCGCAGCCTCGCGCCCGGCAATCTGGACGGATACGGGCACGGTCCCTTCCGTCAGCGCCTTGGCACGAACAGAGGCACGCGGCGAAGGACGATCCGTCACCATTTCCGAGGACGCGACCATCTCGCTGACGACCAGACCTGCCCCGAAACGTGCCACCGCACGCCGAAATGGCAGATCGGTGATCCCCGCCATCGGCGCCAGAAACACAGGCGCACCAAGTTCGACCCCATCCAGACGGATCGCGTTGGGGCGTTCGGAGTTGGTATTTTGCATCTTCGCCATGATCGCCATTTGTCTTCCAGAATGCGCATCTGCGGCTTTCTCAAGCAGAGAGAAACGCTTTTGCGGTCGATTTCGCACCAATATGTCTGCCATTTGTGCATCGCTTCAACAATTGCACATAAAACAGGCAAATTTTATTCCGTCGAGCCGACGACATCGCCGGCGCGGTGCTTGCCGGGTTCGGGGCGATTACGCTATGGCGGTGTCGAATGAAACGGTAACCCGCACTGGCGATCGGGAAAGGCCGACGAACAGAAACCGCCGCGACACAGAATGAAGGACACTCCGATGAAGCTTCGCCTTGCCCTGGTGCTGTTGCCACTTGCGCTCGCCGCCTGCGACGAACAGTCCATGAAGGATTTCCGCATGCCCTGGGACAAACCGCTGGAAGCCGCACCGCCGCCTGCCCCGGTCGATCCCATGCAGACCCCGCTGGTCGATCCCGCCGTCTCGCCCCGCGACGTACCGATCGAGGTCGCCGGCGAACAGGCCGCCGCCGCGACCGCCGAATCCGAAACCCTGAACACAGCCGCCTTCACCGGGCGCGGGAACGAACCCTTCTGGCGCGTCGACGTGTCGGGGACGACGGCGAAATATTCCACGCCCGAAAATCAGTCGGGCCGGAACGTGACGGTCCGCCGCCTCGTCTATGCGGGCGGGGTCGAATATATCGGCACGCTCGACGGCGCACCCTTCTCGGTCAAGTTCAGCGGTGCGGATTGCGTCGACAGCATGTCGGGCGAAAAATTCCCGATGACGGCGGTCTTGCGCGTCGGAACACGCAGCAACATGGGCTGCGCAAGCCCGGCCGCAGCACCGGCAGAGCAAACCGCCGACGCGACGCCTCCGGCCTGATCCGGTCGCACGACCCGATCTTGGAAGCGGGGGCCTGTCGCTTTGGCGTGGGCCCCTTGCCGCAAAGACACCAAAACTGCCTGAAAAGGGCAGTTCCGCAACAGGGCGCGGATTCCCGCCGCCATCCCAGGAACTGTGATTGGCGCGGCCAGCCTGCCTGCCTATAGTCGCCGTGACACGAATTCCCGAGGACCGTTACATGCACCGTCGCTTCCGCCCGTTGCTCCTGACCTCTACCGCGCTGCTGACGGCCTCCGTCTCGGCGCTTGGCGTCGCCTCGCCGACGCAGGGTCAGACACTGAACAGCTATGGCATGCCCGGTGCCATCGACACGCCCACCGCCGTCGCGCCGCCAGAGGGCGAACTTTCTGCGACGGTCAGCTACAGCGATTACGCCACACGCACGACGATCAGCTTTCAGCCGGTGCCGCGCCTGACCGGCGCGCTGCGCTATTCCAAGATCGACGGGCTGGATCCCAATCGCGACACGCTGAGCGATCGCAGCTTTGACGTTCAGTTCCAGTTGCTGAATGAGACGCAGGGCTGGCAGCCTTCCGTTGCCATCGGTCTGCGCGATTTCATGGGCACGGGTGTCTATTCGGGCGAATATCTGGTCGCGACGAAGACGGTCACGCCGCGACTGCGTGTGTCCGGCGGACTTGGCTGGGGGCGTCTTGCGGGCCAATGGCGGCGGACCGATTACAATGATGAGGGTGGCGATTTCAACGTCGGGGACTGGTTCTCGGGCGATGTGAAACCGTTCGCCTCGGTCGAATGGCAGGCAAGCGACAGCCTGTCTGTGCTGGCCGAGTATTCCTATGACGACTACGACCCCGAGGTTGACGATCCAAGCAAGGAACGGCCCGACGGAAAGTTCAATCTCGGCGTCAATTACCGCATCGGCGACACCTATCAGATCGGTGCATATACGATCGGCGGCAACGTCTTCGGCATCAAGGGCAGCGTCGCGCTGAACGCGCGTAAGTCCGCATATCCCTCGGGGCTGGAACCGGCCCCTGCGCCCGTTCGCCCCCGCCCGGCACCCAATGCCGATCCAGATGGCTGGTCCGGCGCATGGTCGGCCGATCCGACGGCGCAGCCCGCGATACAGACCGCGCTTGGCGATGCACTGAGCGGCGAGGGGCAGGTGCTGGAATCGATGGCGCTTTCGGCCAATCGTGCCGAGGTGCGCATCCGTAACAACCGCTATAGCCAGCAGGCCGAGGCGATCGGGCGGACCGCGCGCCTGATGACGCGCGCGCTTCCCCCGTCGGTCGAGACGTTTGTTATCACCTCGATGGAAAAGGGGGTGCCGACCTCATCCGTCGTCCTGCGCCGCTCTGATATCGAGCGTCTGGAAAACACCGCCTCGGCGCATATCGCCCAGCAGGCCCAGATCATCGACGCCGATCCGCGCGTCGCCGGGCTTGTCTATTCACCGGGTATCTATCCGAAATTCACCTGGAACCTTCGGCCCTACGCTTCCTTGGGCCTGTGGGACCCGGACGAGCCCTGGCGGTATGAGGCCGGCCTTCAGGCATCCGCGACCTACGAAATCCGGCCCGGTCTCATCCTGTCGGGGACGGTTCGCCAACGTGCTTTCGGGTCGCTGGACCAGAAAGGTCCGGGCGATCTGACGCCGGACGAATACGAGGCGCTCGGCACGGATATTGACCCGGATACCGGCATTCCGCGCGTTCGGTCCGACAGCCGGATGTATACAGGCAATACCAGTCCAACGGTCCCCGAACTTACATTGGCCTGGTATGCGAAGCCGACCGAAACGACCTATACCCGCGTAACGGCGGGCCTCCTGGAACGCGCCTTTGGTGGTGTTTCGGCCGAGGTGTTGTGGAAACCGGTCAATTCGCGCCTGGCACTGGGGGCAGAAATCAACCGCGTCCGCAAGCGCGATTTCCGCGATGCTTTCAGCTTCCGCGATTACGAAGTAACCAGCGGCCACCTTTCTGCCTATTACGACTTCGGCAACGGGATCTGGGGCCAGGTCGATGTCGGCAAGTATCTGGCGGGTGACAAGGGCGCGACCCTGGCGCTGAATCGCGAATTCGAGAACGGCTGGCGGGTCGGTGCCTGGGCCACCAAAACAGATATGAGCGCTGAAGATTTCGGCGAAGGCTCGTTCGACAAGGGGGTCAGCATCTCGATCCCGGTGACGTGGGCCATCGGAACGCCGACGAAGCGTCGTGTCGGCGGACAGATCCGCTCGATCGCACGGGACGGCGGCGTGCGTCTGCGCGTTAAGGACCGTTTGTACGAAACGGTCCGCGAAAGCCATACCAGCAATCTCTATGACGGATGGGGGAAATTCTGGCGATGACCCGCTTGAAAAGAAATGCCGCAGCATTTGGTGCAGCCGCGCTGATGCTTGCTGCCTGCGGCTCTGCCGGACAGGAAGATCAGGGTTCGCTTTATGGACAGTTGCGCCAGATAGCCGCCCCTGCGGTTGCACGTGCAACCGGTCAGGCGGATCAGGCTGCAGCGCCGGAAGCGCCGTTGAGTGCCGAAGAAATGGCGGCCCGCGCGCTTGCCGCGAACCCTGCCCCGCTGATTCTCGTCGGGCTGGAAAGCTCTGGCTCGATGCAGGTGATGGCGATGGTCGGGCAGAACGGCAATATGCGCACCTACATGACCCCGAACGAGCAGGCACTGATCATCCGGTCGGGCATGCTGACGGGGACGAAAGGATTGGGCCACGACCTGTCCGTCGCCGAGGTCGAGGGAACTGCCGCGCTGATCCGTGCCCGCCGCGCGGGACAGGCGACGCGCACCAACCGCTATATCGGTGGTGACGGCGTCGAGCGCCCGCTGCCGATGAACTGTACGGTGGCACTCGGCGAAGGGAAGAACTTCTCGTTCGCTGGTTCCGGCTGGAATGCAACGCAGGTCGTCGAGACCTGTCAGGGCGGTGGCATGGAAGTCCAGAATTCGTATCTGGTGACCGCATCCGGCCAGATCCCCGTGTCACGGCAATGGATCGGGCCGGATCTGGGCTATGTCACCATCCAGACGATCCGCCCCTGAGGCGGTGGAATTAATGGAACGCCCGGCGATTTTGCCGGGCGTTTTTTATTGCCCAAATGCCTGAGGCTTTGCGAAGTCCGTCGCGATATGGCCCCAAAAACGAAAAGGGCTGACACAAGGTCAGCCCTTCCGAAATCAAGTCCTTGCGGACAATGATTAGTTCGACGAGTCGTCGTCGTCGTCGTCCGAAGCGACTGCGGCGATGACGCCCAGCAGCAGCAGGGCCGGGACAACCAGGCCAGCGTTCGACGAAGCCGGCTTGGCGGCGTCGACGACAACAGGCTCAACTTCCACGACGGGGGCGACGTAGCCGCCAGCCAGAGCCGAAGAAGCGGTCAGGCCGAGGGCCAGGGCGAAGGTAGCAAATTTGGTCATGATCATGCTCCGTTTGGTATTGTGAAGGCTACTGTCTCCAGCAGCATCGGGGCGACAGTCTCACAAACCGCTTGGCTTTGAAAGCCGGATTAATCTTTCGGTTGAGCGGCTTTGCGCTGACTGTTGCATATTTCACAACACCGCCCTTACCGCCAGGTTCCTGCGCCGCAGCGGTGGCCGGCAGGCTCTGTTGCATTTATGCCATTGGCCGACGGAAGGGCAGCATAAACAGGAATATCGCGGCAGCTGCAGCGATGATCGACGGCCCTGCCGGGGTATCCGCGAAAAGACTGGCAGAAAGGCCGCAAGCGACCGAAACCGCCCCGATCAGCGTCGAAAGCAGGGCCATACGCTCGGGGCTGCGGGCGAAACTTCGCGCAGATGCGGCCGGTATCACCAGCAGGGCAGAGACAAGAAGAGCCCCGACGATGCGAATCGCGACCGCGACGATGATCGCCATGGCCAGCGTCAGGATCAGCCTTTCACGCGCCGGATTTATACCTGCAGCCATGGCGAGCTCTTCGTTGACGGTGGCCGTCACCATCCCCTGCCAGCGCCAGACCAGCACCGCTAATACAAGCGTCGCGCCGCCCCAAACCCAGATCAGATCTGCGCGTTGCACCATCAGGATATCGCCGAAAAGCCACGCCTCCAGATTGCTGCGCAGGCCCGGCACGAAGCTGGCAGCAACCAGCCCAACCGCAAGTGCGCCATGCGCAAGAACGCCAAGTGCAGTATCGACCGCCTCGCCCCGCCCCGCCAGATGCGCGACAAGCCAGCCCATCGCAACCGCAACACCGAGCGTCCCCAGATAGACCGGCGCCCCGAAGCCAAGGCTCAGCGCCACGCCGAGAATCGCCGCATGGGCGGTCGCGTCGCCGAAATAGGCCATGCGCCGCCACACAACGAAACAGCCAAGCGGCCCGGTCGCCAGCACAACCGCAAGCCCGGCAAGGCCCGCGCGGATCAGGAAGTCGTCAAGCATGGCCATGCGCCTCGCATTCGTGCTGAGGGCCATGGTCATGCTCGTGGTCGTGGCGGGCGTTCAGCAGCGCGCCGTCATGTGCATGATCGTGATCGTGTCGATAAAGCGCCAGCGTCTCGGCCGAATCGGCACCGAACAACGCCTGATATTCCGGTGCCGCGCTGACCGCCTGCGGCGTGCCGTGACAACAGACATGCCCGTTAAGGCAGATCACGTGGTCGGACGCGCGCATCACAACCAGCAGATCGTGACTGACCATCAGCACCGCAACGCCCGTCTCGCGCCTGATATCCTCGATCAGACGGTAGAACGCGACGATACCCGGCTGGTCCAGTCCCTGTGTCGGCTCGTCCAGCACCAGCAATTGCGGGTCGTTGAGAAGCGCGCGGGCCAGCAGGACGCGCTGAAACTGGCCGCCGGACAGCCGGGCAATCTGCCGGGATTGCAGCCCTTCCGCACCCACACGAGCGAGCGCCGCGGCGGCATCCGCATCACTGACACTGCGTGGCAAAGACAGGAAACGGCGAACGGTCATCGGGATGCGATCATCGACATGAACCCGTTGCGGGACATAGCCGATACGCAGCCCTGCGCGCCGCTCGACCTCGCCGGACTGGGCAGTGACATGCCCGAGGATCGAGCGCACGAGCGTCGATTTGCCAGAGCCGTTCGGCCCGACCACAGTGACGATCTCTGCCGGGCGAATCGCGAGGTTGACGCCCTGAAGGATTGCACGCTCTGCACCCGGCAGATGCACTGTCAGTCCCCGCGCCTCGATCAGCGGTGCCCGATTCGCCAGACTTGCTTTGTCCGCCATGGTCATTCCTCTGCTGCGCAGCCAGCGCAGCGCCCCAGTGCCTCTATCGTCAGCCGTTCGACCTCGAAGCCAAGAGCGTCTGCCTGTGACCCCAGCGCGCTGCGCAGGGTGGCCGCGTCCATCTCTTCTACATTCTGGCAGACCCGGCAGATCAGGAAGGCCGGTGCATGGCCATCGGAATGATCCGACTGGCAGGCCGCAAAGGCGTTCAGGCGCTGCACGCGATGCGCCAGCCCGTTTTCGACCAGGAAATCCAGCGCGCGATAGGCAACCGGGGGCTGCTTTCCCAACCCTTCGGCCGACAGGCGTTCAAGAACCTCATACGCACCAAGGGCGCGATGACGTTCCAGCAGAATTTCCAGCACACGACGCCGCACGGGGGTCAGGCGCAGCCCGCGCGCGGCGGCGAGTTCGTCCGCGCGGACGAGTGCGGCATGTGAACAGGCGCTATGATCGTGACGTTCGAAAGCTGTCGGCATGTTATGATGTAACATTCCCATTGACTTGTTATGTTATTACATACACATTTCTGCCGCATCTACAAGGAAAGACCCCATGCGCGCCCAGATAATTGCCCTCATCTCGCTGCTCGCGACACCCGCGACCGCTCAATCGCTGAATGTGCTTACCGATTTGCCCCTGACCGCCTCGCTTGTGCAGCAGGTTGCGGGCGATTTGGTCGAGGTCGCGCCGCTGCTCGATCAGGGCGCCGATCCACATCATTTTCAGCTTCGCCCCAGTCAGGCGCGTGCCTTGCAGGGCACCGATCTTCTGGTCTGGATCGGCCCGGAACTTACCCCGTCGCTGGCGCGTGCGGCCGAGCAGCTTGAAAGCCCGCATCAGATCGCATTGTTGCATGAACCGTCGACGAAACTTCAGGACTTCGCGGCGAGTGAAGGGCATGAGGGGCATGATCATGACCATGCTGCCGGCGGCACTGACGCACATCTTGACCCGCACGCCTGGCTTGATCCGGATAACGCACTGGCATGGCTGGACGTCATCGCAGCGAAATTCGCCGAGCTTGACCCCGCGAATGCCGAAACCTACCGGGCGAATGCCGAATCCGCGAAGGGTCGTCTGGCCGAAACCGATGCCGCGCTGAAGCAGATGCTCGCCCCCGCGCAGGGCAAGACGTTTGTCACCTTTCACGATGCCTATGGATATTTTACCCGGCACTATGGGCTGCAGGACGCGATCGCCGTGTCACTTGGCGACGCAACGACGCCATCTGCAGCCCGTATCCGCGATGTACAGGCGCGCATCAAGGCATCGGATGCGGTCTGCGCCTTTCCCGAGGCGAATCAATCGCGCGCGGCGATAGAGGCCGTTTCTGTTGGCACGACCCTGCGCATCGGCGAGCCGCTTTCGCCGGAAGGAACAGACATAGACACTAGTCCAGACACTTACAAAGACATTCTCGAAGCGACAGGACGCCGGATCGCCGAATGCTTCACTGGAAATCCGTAATTCCGACAAAAACACTTTACAATTTTCATGGGCTGTCGCAGTCTGACCGCAGATTAGCAAAGAGGATCTGCCATGACCGCGACCCGCCCCGCAGAATTTGATCGCAGCGGCATTACTCCCGTCAACGGGCTGCCCGTCCACGAAGCTGAGGACCTGACGAAGGGTGGAAATCAGGCGCTGATCGCGTTGAACGATCAGGTCTATAACCTGCGCATCACGCGCGCAGGCAAGCTGATCCTGACGAAGTAGTCCAGTTCAGCGCCGGGGCCTCCCCCTTGCCCGGCGCTGACCGATGCTCGCGAAGACTGGGCCTTAGCTGCGCGGTTTTCGCGGGCCTTTTGCGCCCGGGCCGCCGGGCTTCCCGCCGCGCTGCCCCCCCGGCCGCGACGCATTCCCGTCACCAACACGCGACGGCCCGGAACGCGGGCCTTTCCGCTCGGGCCTATCAGCCTCGGAACCGCGACGCTTGGCAGAGAAACCCTGCTTTCCTTCACCGTCTCGTCGCTTCGAGAAGGGCTTGCGGTCACCGTCCTCGCGGCGAGCAAAGGGCTTACGGTCACCATCCTCGCGGCGAGCATAGGGCTTGCGTTCACCATCTTCGCGGCGAGCATAAGGCTTGCGGTCGCCATCCTCGCGGCGGGCGTAGGGTTTGCGGTCGCCGTCCTCACGACGGGCATAGGGCTTGCGGTCACCGTCCTCGCGGCGGACAACGGGTTTGCGGTCGCCGTCTTCACGACGGGCGTAGGGCTTGCGGTCACCATCCTCACGACGGGCAAAGGGCTTACGGTCGCCGTCCTCACGACGGGCGTAGGGTTTGCGGTCGCCGCGCGGCTTGTCGTCGGCACCGCGCGCGCGGAAGGGACGTTCTTTCTCTTCAGTTTCGCCGGTCAACAGGCCGCCCAGTTGGTCACGCATCGTGCGGCGTTTGACTTCGCGGACCTCGTTTTCCTCCATCCCGGTAAGTTTGAAAGGGCCGTAGCCGATGCGGATCAGCCGGTTCACCTGCAATCCGACATGCGCCATTGCGCGTCGGATCTCGCGGTTCTTCCCTTCGCGGATTCCGACGGTCAGCCAGGCATTCGCCCCCTGCTGACTGTCCAGCTTTATTTCCATTGGCGCGAAGTCCTCGCCGTCGATGGTGGCACCACGGCGCAAGGGCGCAAATGTCAGATCGTTGGGCTGGCCGTTCACCCGCACCCGATAGCGCCGCAGCCAGCCGGTTGCAGGAAGCTCCAGCCGCCGCTTCAGATCGCCGTCATTGGTCAGCAGCAGCAGACCTTCGGAGTTCAGATCCAGTCGCCCGACGGACATGACGCGCGGCAGATCGCGGGGCAATGCGTCGAAAACCGTCTGACGCCCCTTCTCGTCCGCTTCCGACGTCACGAGGCCGACCGGCTTGTAATAAAGCCAAAGCCGCGTTTCCTGCGGTTCCTCCAGCATCTTTCCATCGACCGTCACCTTGTCCGATGGCATCACGTCAAGCGCGGGGCTGTCGATCTTCTGACCATTCACCGTCACCCGGCCTTCAAGGATCATCCGCTCGGCATCGCGTCGCGATGCGACGCCTGCGCGCGCGATCACCTTGGCGATACGGTCGGCTGCTGCGGGCTTTTCGGGGGTGTTCTGTGCATCGGTCATAGCGATTCTCCTTGGCGCATCCCTGCGGCGAAAGCCCGGACCTTAGGCCGAAGAGGCCGCAAAGGAAAGAACTCTTGCAGCATTGCCGCGCGCAGGCCAGATACAACGCCATGACCGGCTTCATCTCGCATATGCCGCTGGCGCTTGCCGAAGCACGCGCTGCCGCGTCCCGCGGCGAAGTGCCTGTGGGCGCGGTGATTACCGACGCAGACGGCCAGATCATCGCCAGCGCCGGAAACCGGACGCGGGAACGGCACGATCCCACCGCACATGCCGAGATCGAGGTGATCCGCGCCGCCTGCGCCGCCGCAGGCAGCGAACGCCTGCCGGGCTATCGCCTGTGGGTCACGCTGGAGCCTTGCCCGATGTGCGCCGCCGCCATATCCGCCGCGCGCATTGCCACGCTTTATTACGGGGCCGACGATCCTCGCATGGGCGGCGTGCAGCACGGCGCGCGGGTCTTTGAACACCCGCAATGCCATCACCGCCCCGAAATCCACGACAATATCGCCGCTGCCGAGTCCACAGCACTCCTCAGGGCGTTTTTCCAGTCAAGGCGCTGACCGGCATCGCTTCCTGCCGAGTTGCGCCGACTGTGCTGCGCGCTGCCTATCTAAAGGAAACTCTGCGGATCAATATCGACCGATAGGCGCATGTTTGTGGGCAGTTTTACAGGATCGAGCCAGTCACTGATCGCCTTCTGTATGGCCGCCTGCCGCGGCGCGTGGATCAGCATGCGCATCCGGTGCCGCCCCCTGATCCGGGCAATTGGCGCAGGCGCCGGGCCGTAAAGCTCTGCCCCCGCCTCTCTGATCGGGTCCGCGCGGGCGGCAAGATCGCGGGCAAATGCGTTCAGGACCGCGGAATCGGGATGCGACATGATGATTCCTGCAAGTCGGCCAAAGGGTGGCATGCCGGCCGCACGACGCATCCCGGATTCTGCCTCCCAGAACCCCTCATCATCGCCCGACAGGATCGAGCGGATCACCGGGTGGTCAGGCTGGTGGGTCTGCAACAGCGCGAGGCCCGGCTCTGCCCCCGGTTGCCGGCCGGCGCGTCCGGCAACCTGCCGCATCAGCTGAAAGCTGCGCTCTGCGGCGCGCAGGTCCGCCCCTTGCAGACCAAGATCGGCATCAATCACGCCGACAAGGGTCAGGCGCGGAAAATTATGTCCCTTCGCGACAAGCTGTGTCCCGATGATGATTTCCGTATCGCCCTGCGCAATCTCTGCAATGGCCTGTTTCAGGGCGCGCGCCGAACCGAACAGATCCGACGAAAGCACAGTGGTCTTTGCATCCGGAAAGCGGATGGCAACTTCTTCTGCCAGGCGTTCCACGCCGGGGCCAACCGGGGCAAGCTTGCCTTCGACGCCGCAAGCCGGACACTCGGTCGGGATCGGGCGCGACTCGCCGCATTGGTGGCAGACGAGGCGGTTCTGGAAGCGATGCTCGACCATGCGGGCATCGCATTGCTGGCAGCCGATCTGTTCACCGCAGGCTCGACACACCGTCACCGGCGCATAGCCACGACGGTTCAGAAAAAGCAGCGACTGCTCACCCCGTGCGCGCCGCGTCTCGACGGCATGGGCGAGCGTAGGCGAAATCCAGCTTCCTCCCGGCATATCTTCGGCGCGCAGATCGACCGTCGCCATATCGGGCAGTTCCGCCTGTCCATAGCGCGAGCGCAGATCGAGCCTTTGATATTTGCCGCTTGCGGCATTGACCCAGCTTTCCAGCGACGGCGTGGCCGATGCAAGCACCACCTGTGCCGAGGCCGTGTGGCCGCGCAAAACCGCCATGTCCCTTGCCGAGTAATAGACCGTATCTTCTTGTTTGTAGGACGAATCATGCTCTTCATCGACGACGATCAGTCCCAGATCGCGGAATGGAAGGAACAAGGCGGATCTCGCGCCGACGACCAAACCCACATCGCCAGAGCCTGACATATGCCACAACCGGCGGCGTTCTGTCCGGCTGACACCGGAGTGCCATTCGCCGGGGCGCGCGCCGAAGCGCGCCTCGACCCGGTCGAGAAACGCTGCCGAAAGCGCAATTTCAGGCAACAGAACCAGCGCCTGACGCCCCGCACGCAGGCAGGCGGCGACCGCCTCCAGATAGACCTCGGTCTTGCCGGACCCCGTCACCCCGCGCAGCAGGGTCGTGCCATAGCTGCCCGCCGCGACGGCTGCTGAAAGGGCTTCTGCGGCAATCTCCTGATCGGGGGCGAGCGCCTTGCCGGGCAGTTCCGGGTCAAGGCGCGGATAAGGCAGGTCCTTCGGCGCGCTCATCTCGGCCAGCGTACCTGCCGCGACAAGACCCTTCACCACGCTGCTGCCGACCCCGGCCAGTTGTGCCAACTCTGACGGTGCGAAGCTCGCCCCGCCATGTTCGTCAATCACACGCATGACAGCCTGCCGCGCTTCTGTCATGCGCGATGGCTCTGGCCCCGCGCGCATGATGATGCGCCGCTCTGCCGGGGGCTTGTCCAGATCGGGCGCGCGCATGGCCATACGCAGCATCGTCGGCAAGGGGGTCAGCGTGTACTCGGCCGCCCTGCCAAGGAAATCGCGCAGCTCGGCCGACAACGGGGCAGCATCGACGGCCCGCGCGACAGGACGCAGCTTGGCCAGATCAAAACTGCCTTCGCCGCGGCCCCAGACGACGCCCATCACACGGCGCGGCCCAAGCGGGCAGACCACGATCTGCCCTTCCGCGACGCCGCCCTCGGGCGCGAGATAGTCCAGCAGCCCCACGGGTTCGGTTGTCAGGACGCCGATCCGCGCACCTTGTTGATAGAAACTCACGTCGTCCAGCCTGCTTTCAGCGAAGTCCCGCAGACTTGGCCTGCCGGGACCTGAAAAACAAGCGCCACCCGCTTTCGGCGCATCGGGCAATGCGCTATCACAGGGTCGAACGCATCTGAGGAGAGCGCCATGAAATTCTTCGTCGATACCGCCGATGTCGCGGCCATCAAGGAGCTGAACGATCTGGGTATGGTCGACGGCGTGACCACCAATCCGTCGCTGATCCTGAAATCCGGTCGGGACATCACCGAAGTCACCAAGGAAATCTGTGACATGGTCGAAGGGCCTGTCTCGGCCGAGGTCGTCGCCGAAAAGGCCGATGACATGATCCGCGAAGGCCGCATTCTGGCAGAGATCGCCCCCAATATCGCCATCAAGGTGCCACTGACATGGGACGGGCTGAAAGCCTGCCGCGTCTTTGCGGACGAGGGCCGGATGGTGAACGTGACGCTGTGCTTCTCGCCCGCGCAGGCGATTCTGGCGGCGAAGGCAGGTGCGACCTTTATCAGCCCCTTCATCGGGCGGCTGGACGACATCCATCTGGACGGCATGGACCTGATCGCCGATATCCGCGACATCTACGACAATTACGGCTACGACACGCAGATCCTGGCCGCCTCGATCCGCTCTGTGAACCATATCGTCGAGGCTGCGAAGATCGGTGCAGATGTCATCACCGCGCCGCCCTCGGTCATCAAGTCGATGGCAACCCATCCGCTGACAGACAAAGGGCTGGAACAGTTCAACAAGGACTGGGCTGCCACCGGCCAGAAGATCGGGAAATGACAGATCAGGCGCTGACAGCCGAACAGCGGCAGGCGCTGTTGGATGACCCCAGTTCGATCCTGATGGACCGGGACCTGATGCGCGCCATTGTCGGCGCGCACGAGGAGGGCGTCGGCGCCAATGTGATCGACATACGCGGTCGCGCGATGACGGCGCTGGAGGCGCGGCTCGACCGGCTGGAATCGGCGCATGAGCATGTGATCTCTGCGGCGTATGAAAACCAGTCGGGGATGAACACGGTTCATCGCGCCGTTCTGTCCCTTCTGGAGCCGCTGGATTTCGACGGGTTTCTGGACAACCTGCAAGGCGATCTCGCCGATATCCTGCGCGTCGATACACTGGTTCTGGTCATGGAAACCGGGACCAAGGAAGGTGCACCGGAACTTGGCGGCCCGCTGACCATGGTTCCTGCGGGAACCGTCGCGCGCGCCATTGCGGGCGGGCGACGCGGGCAACCATCAGGAGAGGTCATTCTTCGGCGCGTTGCGTCTGCGACGGCGGCGCTGCATGGCGGGACCGCGGTGTCCGAGGCATTGATACCGCTTGATCTCGGGCCGAACCGGATGCCTGCGCTGCTGCTGATGGGGTCGGACGAGCCCGGCCGCTTCAGCGCCGCGCAGGGCACCGATCTTCTGCGCTTCTTCGGGCAGGCCTTCCGCCTGATCCTGATGCGCTGGCTGGACGAATGAGCCCGCCGCTGGCGCTGACGCCCGCAATGGCGGACGCGCTGGCGCAATGGCTTCAGGGCGAGGCAGCGGTCCGTGACCGCTCGCCCCACACGATAACAGCTTATCGCGACGACACCTTGGCGTTCCTGTCCTTCCTTGGCGGACATTGGGCAGAAGGCGCCACGCCGAAATCCCTTGCAGCGTTGCGACAGACAGATATGCGCGCCTTCGCCGCGTCCGAACGCGCGCGCGGATTGTCGGCACGCTCGCTCGCGCGTCGATTGTCAGCGACCCGCAGCTTCCTGCGCTGGATTTCAGATCGCGAGGGATATGACCTGTCTGCCGCGCTTTCGGCGCGCGGCCCTAAATATCAGCGCTCGCTTCCCCGGCCCCTCGCGCCGGATCAGGCGCGCGAGCTTCTGGAACATGCCGGCCAGCATCACCCGGAGCCGTGGATTGCATCCCGCGACATGGCTGTGCTGACATTGCTTTACGGCTGTGGCCTGCGGATATCAGAGGCCCTCGGTCTGACCGGCGCCGATTGGCCCTTGCGCGAAGCGCTGACCATCCGCGGCAAGGGCGGACGCGAGCGCATGGTGCCCGTCCTGCCCGTCGCCCACAAGGCGATTGCCGAATACCTGCGCCTCTGCCCTTATCCATTGGAACCCGAAGGCCCGCTGTTTCGGGGTGCGCGCGGCGGGCCTTTGCGCGCGGGCGTTCTTGAAAGCGCCGTGGCGCGGATGCGCCAGTCGCTCGGTCTGCCGCCGACGGCGACACCACATGCCCTGCGCCACAGCTTTGCAACGCATCTTCTGTCCGCGGGCGGCGACCTGCGCACCATACAGGAGTTGCTGGGCCACGCGAGCCTCGCGACGACGCAGGTCTATACCGGCGTTGACGATGCCCGGCTGATGGAGGTCTATCGCAAGGCCCATCCGAGACGCTGACGTCACCGATCCGGCATCGCCTTGCGTCAGGCGTCGCGTCCGGAAACTTTCGCTTCGGTGTGGCGGGCAAAATTGTCCAGAATGGCCTGCCAGCCGTCCCGCTGCATCTCGATCGGGTGAGTATCTTCCGCATCGAAGGCCACGCGCACCGTCACCCCGCCATTGCCTGGAACGAAATCAACCTGCGCGTGCCGGCCGCCGAATTCATACTCAATCTCGCTCTCGGGTCGAACCTTGGTATAGGTGCCAGCGAAGTCGAACCCCATTGAGCCGTCCTTTGCCTCCATACGGGACGAAAATGCGCCGCCTTCGCGTAGATCGACCTCTGCGCGCGTGGTGTGCCAGTCATCCGATGCCGCGTTCCACTGCGTAATATCTTCGGGCGTCACATAGGCGTGCCAGACATCGCCCAGGGGGGCCGCAACAAAGGTTTCGACAGTGATCTTTTCGTTCGCCAAATCCGCTCTCCCAGCCAGTGCCAGCGGCGGCGAATCTGCGGTGTTCGGTTGGCCAAGTCAATGACCGCGTGGGCTTATGGATGGGCTCAAAGATAGCGGCGACAGGCGGCGCCGCGAAATTTCATTCGGCTTGCGCGACGCTATGCGGGATGCGACAACGCCGGGATGGATATCCGCCTGAAAGCCCTCTCCGTCCACCTTCTGACCGCCACGGGTGCCGTGTTTTCGATGCTCGCCATGCTTGCGGCGGTGGAAGAGCGGTGGTCGCTCATGTTTTTCTGGCTGATCGTGGCGCTTGTCGTTGACGGGGTCGACGGACCCATGGCGCGGCGCTATCGCGTGAAGGAAAACTGGCCGCTTTACGATGGCGTCCTGATGGACCTGATTATCGACTTTCTGACTTATGTTTTCATCCCGGCCTTCGCATTGTTCGAATCCGGTCTGCTGCCCGGCTGGACGGGATGGTTTGCGATTATCGCGATAACCTACGGGTCGATTCTGTACTTCTCCGATACGCGCATGAAAACGCGTGACAATTCCTTCGCGGGCTTTCCCGCGTGCTGGAATATGGTGGTCCTTGTCCTGTTCGCGCTGAAGCCAAATTTCTGGCTGATCCTGTTGATCGTCGTGGTGCTGACGGTGGCCATGTTCACGAATGTGAAATTCATCCACCCTGTCAGAACAGAGCGCTGGCGCGCGATTTCGCTGCCGATGGCGATGGGCTGGGTGGCCTGCGGGATCTGGGCGATTCTGGTCGATTTCCACCCGTCAAGCTGGGCAAATTGGGGCCTTGTCGTCACCAGCGTTTGGCTTATCACCGCGGGCGGTCTTCAGCAGCTGACCGAGCGTGCCGAAGACGAGCACAAGGTGTGAACCCGCCCTGTCGCGACGATAACCCTTGATCGGACGCGAGATGCTTCCATTATGGCGTGCGAACGTCACCTTTGGGGGAATTTAATGTTCCATCGCTGGACTATCACCGCATCCGTGCTGGCCTTGCTGGCCACGCCGGCGCTTGCCGCGCAGGACACAATCACACTCGGCATGGTGCTGGAGCCGCCGAGCCTTGACCCGACCGGCAACGCCGCGGCCGCAATCGACGAGATTGTCTATTCCAACATCTTTGAGGGCCTCACGAAATTTGGCCCGGATGGCGAGATTCTGCCGGCGCTTGCCGAAAGCTGGGATGTGGCCGAGGATGGCAAGACATACACTTTCCACCTGCACGACGGTGTGACCTTCCACGACGGCGCAGAGTTCAATGCCGATGACGTGGTATTTTCGCTTGATCGCGCGCGGGCGGCGGATTCGACAAATGCGCAGAAGGCTTTGTTCGAAAACATCGCCTCGGTCGAAGCTGTGGACCCGTCAACGGTCAAGATCGCGCTGAACGATCCGGATGGAATGTTCCCCTTCAAGCTTGCTTGGGGCGATGCCGTCATGCTGGACGAGGCATCGGTCGCGGATGAGGCGACGCATCCGGTCGGCACGGGACCGTTCATGTTCGGCGAATGGAAGCAGGGCGACTCGATCCGCCTTGACGCGTTCGACGGTTATTGGGGCGATAAGCCGGCGCTCCGGACCGCGACGTTCCGCTTTATCGGCGATCCGACTGCCGCATTTGCCGCGATGATGGCGGGCGATGTGGACGCCTTCCCGATCTATCCATCCCCCGAGACGCTGGCCCAGCTGGAAGCTGATCCTCGCTTCAAGGTCATTGTCGGCACGACCGAGGGCGAGACGATCCTGACCATGAACAAGGCCGTGCCGCCCCTTGATAACGTCAAGGTCCGCGAGGCGATCGCCCATGCGATCAACCGGCAGGAACTGATCGACGGTGCAATGTTCGGCTATGGCACACCCATCGGCACCCATTTCGCGCCGCATCATCCCGACTATGTCGATCTCACCGAAAAGTCGAATTATGACCCGGAAAAGGCCAAAGCGCTTCTGGCCGAAGCCGGCGTCGAGAACCTGAAGCTGCGTCTCGCTCTGCCGCCCACGCCCTATGCGCGTCGCGGCGGCGAGTTGCTGGCCGCCCAGTTGCGCGCCGTGGGCATCGAGACAGAGGCGACCAATATGGAATGGGCGCAATGGCTGGAGACGGTCTATAAGGGCAAGGATTACGACCTGACCATCATCAGCCATGTGGAGCCGATGGATATCGGCATCTACACGCGCGATGATTACTATTTCAATTACAACAACGAAGACCTGAAGCAGGTCATGGCCGAGGTGAACACCACGACCGACGATTCCCGCCGGTCAGAACTGCTGAAGCAGGCACAGACGATCATCGCTGATGATTTCGCCAACGCCTATCTGTTTCAGCTCGCCAAGACCGGCGTGGCCAACGCCAAGATCGAAGGGTTGTGGGAAAACGCGCCCACTCCGGCGAATGACCTGTCGAAAGTGCATTGGACCGAGTGAACAGAGCAAACCGAGTGAAAAGAGGCCCGTGAAACGGGCCTCTGTCTTCCGGCGAACGCCTGCGCACCGCAGCTTGAAGCGAAGCATTAGGGCCACCGTTCCAGACCGCGCCGAGAGACGTGCATGAACTTGGTGTATCAGTTCTTCAGCACAATGCAGTTCACACCGACCGTGCGGGCTCGCTGGCAGAAGCGGTTCGCCTCGCCCCGCGAATTCCAGCCGATCTGCGCGGTATAGACGCGCGGCGCGCCCTTGCGCAGCGTTCGCCTGACATAGCTGACACGCTTGCCGTTCAGGATAGGGCCAAGCGCGCGATTGAACCGGTTTGCCTGGCTTTGTGCGCCGGCGCGCGTGCGGTGCGACGCCAGAATGACGCCCCATGGCAGAACCGGATCGCTCGCATGAGAGGGCGCGAATTCGCGAAGGCTGCGGTTCCCGGCTAGGGTGGTGCAGGCATCGAGAAATGGCGTGTCACCATCAAGGCGCAGATCTATCTTGTCCGGCTTCGGCGGATCGTCGCGCCAGCGCCATGCATTGAACCCCGTAATCGCCTCGACATAATCCTGCGTCTCGTAAGGCAATGTTCCGCCGTCGCGCAGAAAACGCGCGGCGCGGTTCTCGCCGCCATTATAAGCAACAGCCGCCAGTCCGATGGAGCCATAGAAATCGCGAAGGCGACGAAGATAGTTCGCCGACACCTGAATCGCTTCGGCGGGGTTATAGGGATCGTGCAGACCGACGATTCGCGCGGTGCTGGGAATAAACTGCGCAATCCCCTCTGCGCCTGCATGGGAAACGGCGCTCGGCTCGAACCGGCTCTCTTTCCAGATCAACCGGGCAAGGAAATTCTTGTCCAGACCTTCGCGGGCGGCCGCACGCTCAATGGTGCGGCAGACATCGGCGACATAGGTCTGCAGGCGGATGCAATAGAGGCCGTCGGCTGTGCAGCGACTGTCCTTGTGTTCAACCACCGGCGCACGTCCGTCAACCGCGTCAACGGCAGGGCGCGCGTCAGCGGCACCCGCTGCCAGCGCAAAAGCCGTAATAGCTGCAATTACACGGCGCATCTCACGTCCACCCGCACCAACCCGATCGCTTTCCGATTAGCAAAACGGCGCGGAAGTGGAAACCGCGCCGGATGCAGAAGCCAATGATTTATGCGCGACGTCTCAGCCCAGATCGGCGGCGGCCTTGCGGGCCTGACGGGTCGTCTTGCGCGCTTTGCGCTGCGCCTTTCTGGCCTTCTCATCAGCGTTCTTCGCGACTTTCGCTGCTTTTTTCGTGCCACGCTTGTCAGCCGCGCGTGCTGCCTTATCTGCTTTCTTTCGCGCCTTCTCGGCCTTGACGGCACGGCGTTCGGCCTTTTCGGTCAGCTTCTGAACCAGCGCAGTATCAGCCTGCGCCGCCGCCAATGCGGGAGTCGCGACGCCAGCATCAGCGGGTGTAACCTGCGGTGCAGCGACCGGCGCCGCCTCATCACGCGTTTTGCTGCGGCGCGTGGTCCCCGCGCCGGGCTTGGATTGGAGCGTCTTTGCACTCGCCTTCGTCGGCGCGGCATCCGGTTTCGACGCAGGATTCGCGTCTGCCAGCCGGGCGGGTCTGCCAGGTGCTGGAACCGTGCGAGCGCCAGCGCCGCGGCGGTCACTCCCCTGCCCCGTGGACGTCGCGCGCGCACCGCGCGCAGGTTTCGCCGGACGCGCTGCGGGTTTGCGACGCGATCCAGTGGCCGCGACCGTCTTCGCTGTATTCGGCGATTTTTCCCGCTCTGCAGGGGCGGTTGCAGCCGCTTTTCCGTCCGGGTTTGGCAGCGGCTTCGGCTTGGTCGCGCCGCTTGCGCTGATTTTCAGCCCCCGGCGCCGTCTCTCGTTCGCAGCGCGCTTGAATGCGGCCTCCAGAAACTTCGTCCGTTCAGAGCTTTGGGCATCGGACGCCGCCTTGTCGCGTGCCGCGCCAATGTCTTCGCACAGGCGCAGCAGCGCCTCGTCCGAAAGAGTTGCGATCGCAGGTTTGCGTGACCGTGTCGCGAGGTCGAGTTCATCGCCCGACAGGACGCGGCGTTCTTCGGAAGCAAAGTTTGGCATGACCATCCCTGAGAGCTGCTATCCCATTAGTATCGCAAACCCGACCCATATGAAAAGCATGGCTTTTCGACAGGTCCCGGACAGCAAAAAGCCCCGGCCATTTACAGGCCGGGGCTCATATTCGAACCAGCTGGGTCGCTTAGCGGACGGCGCTTTCGACCGGGCTGGTTGCCGAAACCGGGGTGACTTCCGCAGTCGTCTGGTTCGCCGGCAATGCATAGCCTTCGGGCGATTCCACGACCGGGCCTTCATAGCGGACGCTTTCCGACTGGCTGCGCACGTGAACAGTCGTGCCGGTGGGCACACGGTCGAACAGGTCGATGATGTCCTGGTTGAACATGCGGATACAACCGGCCGAGGTCGCCTTGCCGATGGACGACGGGTCCAGCGTGCCGTGGATGCGGTAATAGGTATCGCGGCCATTCTGATAGAGATACAGCGCGCGCGAACCCAGCGGGTTATCCGGGCCGCCTGCCATGCCGCCTTTCAGCGGGCCGTAAAGTTCCGGCTGGCTGCTGACCATGTTCGAAGTGGGCGTCCAGCTGGGCCATGCGGCCTTGCGCGAGATGGTGCCGTTACCAGCGAAGTTCTTGCCTGCCGCGCCGACGGCCACGCCATAGCGTTCGGCCATGCCGCCCGCCTGCACATAGTAGAGAACGCGCGCGAAGGGATCGACCACGATGGTGCCGGCGGACTCTGGCCCGTTATACGGCACGGTCGTGCGCATCGTGCGTTCGTTCAGATATGCGGTCTTGACGGCCTTGATCTCAATCGGCTCGCCATTGGGGCCGGAATCGGTGCGGGCTTCATAATAAGTGGGGACGGTTTTCGTCGGGGCGTTAACGACAGGCTCGCTAGGGCCACAGGCGGCAAGCCCAAGAACCACCGCGAGTGCGACGGGGAGAATGCGCATTCTGACTTCCTTCCATTGCCACCGGGCAGCACCGGCGGCGCGTAAATACAGGCTGGGCGCAGCGCGCCCTGACTATCGGGCTATCGCCCTGACATGCAGGCAAACGCAAGCGTTCGGCCCGCAAGTTCCCATTGTTTTGAACGAAATGCGGCTTTCACGCCGCATCCGTGTCACTTTTGCCGCAGTACGCGCCTGGATCGTGGCGCAGGCAGCATTGGCGCCAGATAGCGGCCGGTATGGCTTTCGGCGACCTCGACCACATCCTCCGGCGTGCCGGTCGCCACGATCCGGCCACCGCCGTCACCGCCTTCGGGGCCGATGTCGATGATCCAGTCGGCGGTCTTGATGACATCGAGGTTATGTTCGATCACGACCACCGTATTGCCCTGATCGACAAGGTGATGCAGCACTTCCAGCAGCTTGCGCACATCTTCGAAATGCAGGCCCGTGGTTGGTTCATCAAGGATATACAGCGTCTTGCCGGTCGAAGCCCGCGCCAGTTCCTTGGCCAGTTTCACCCGCTGCGCCTCGCCGCCCGAAAGCGTCGTTGCCTGCTGCCCGACCTTCACATAGCCCAGCCCGACCTGCATCAGCGCATCCATCTTGCGCCGGATCGAGGGCACCGCCTTGAAGAACTCCTGCGCCTCTTCAATCGTCATATCCAGCACGTCAGCGATGGATTTGCCCTTGAACAGTACCTCGAGCGTTTCGCGGTTATAACGCTTGCCGTGGCACGTCTCGCACTGGACATAGACATCGGGCAGGAAGTGCATCTCGATCTTGATCAGCCCGTCGCCCTGACAGGCCTCGCAGCGTCCGCCCTTGACGTTGAAGCTGAACCGGCCCGGCTTATAGCCGCGCGCCTTCGATTCCGGCAGGTTGGCGAACCAGTCGCGGATATGGTCGTAAGCGCCGGTATAGGTCGCCGGGTTCGACCGCGGTGTGCGACCGATGGGCCGCTGGTCGATATCGATGACCTTATCGAGATTTTCCAACCCTTTGATCGTCTCGCATGGTGCTGGTGCCTGACGCGCACCGTTCAGCCGTTGCGAGGCGGTCTTGAACAGCGTTTCGATGGTCAGGGTGGACTTGCCACCGCCCGACACGCCCGCGACGCAGACGAAGCGCGCCAATGGGAATTCGGCGGTCACGTCCTTCAGGTTATTGCCCGTCGCGCCGACAACCGTCACGGATTTGCCGTTACCCTTGCGGCGTTCGGACGGCACCGCAATCTCTCGGATGCCTGACAGATACTGCCCGGTCAGGCTGGTCGGGTTGGCGGCGATCTCGTCCGGTGTCCCCTTGGCCACCACCGCCCCGCCGTGAACGCCTGCGCCCGGCCCCATGTCGAAGACGTAATCCGCATTGCGGATCGCATCCTCGTCATGTTCGACGACCAGAACCGAGTTGCCCTGATCGCGCAGACCTTTCAGCGTGCCGATCAGCCGGTCATTGTCGCGCTGATGCAGCCCGATGCTGGGTTCGTCCAGCACATAAAGCACCCCGGTCAGCCCGGACCCGATCTGGCTGGCCAGCCTGATCCGCTGGCTTTCGCCCCCTGACAGGGTGCCAGCAGCGCGGGATAGCGTCAGATAATCGAGGCCCACATTCACAAGGAATCCAAGCCTTTCGCGGATCTCCTTGAAGATCGCGACGGCGATTTCGTTCTTCTGTTTGGACAGGGTTTCAGGTGCGGACTTGATCCAATCCAGCGCCTCGTTGATGGATTTCTCGACCACTTGCCCGACATGGTGGTCGGCGATCTTCACGGACAGCGCTTCGGGCCGCAAGCGATAGCCGTTGCAGGCATGACAGGCGCGATTGTTCTGATACCGCTCCATCTCCTCGCGCACCCAGTTGCTGTCGCTTTCGCGCAACCGGCGCTGCATATTCGGGATGACACCTTCGAACTGGCGCGTGACTTCATAGACCCGGCCGGCATCGTCGAAGCGGAATTTGATCTCGTCCTTGCCAGAGCCATAGAGGAACAGCTTCTTAACACCGTCGGGCAGGTCGCGCCATGCGGTTTTCTTGTCAAAGCCGTAATGCTTTGCCAGCGCGTTGATCGTCTGGGTCAGATAGGCCGATTTCGACTTGGCCCAGGGCGCGATGGCACCGCCCGCGATGGAAAGCGCCTGATCGGGCACGACCAGATGTTCGTCGAAGAACAGTTCAACGCCCAGCCCGTCACATTCCGGGCAGGCCCCCATCGGCGCGTTAAAGGAAAACAGCCGCGGCTCGATTTCAGGCAGGGTAAAGCCGGACACCGGGCAGGCAAATTTCTCGCTGAACGTGATGCGCTCGGGGTCCCCGTCAGACGGCGCGGTTTCCAGAACGGCAATCCCGTCCGCCAGATCCAGCGCCGTGCGCAGCGAATCAGCAAGACGCGTTTCGATGCCCGGCGCTGTCACCAGACGGTCCACCACCACGTCGATGTCGTGGCGGAATTTCTTGTCGAGTTCGGGCGGCGTTTCCAACTCGTAAAACTCGCCATCGACCTTCACCCGCTGAAAACCCTGCTTGCGCAGTTCCAGAAACTCTTTCTTGTATTCACCCTTGCGGTCGCGAACGATGGGGGCCAGCAGATAGCCGCGCGTGCCTTCGGGCATGGCCATGATGCGGTCGACCATGTCCTGCACCTGCTGTGCCTCGATCGGCAGACCGGTCGCGGGGCTGTAGGGGGTGCCGATGCGGGCGAACAGCAGCCGCAGATAGTCGTAGATTTCCGTGACGGTGCCGACGGTTGAACGTGGGTTCTTGCTGGTCGTCTTCTGTTCAATCGAAATCGCAGGCGACAGCCCGCTGATATGGTCCACATCGGGCTTGCCCGCCATGTCCAGAAACTGGCGCGCATAGGCCGACAGACTTTCGACGTAACGCCGCTGCCCCTCGGCATAGATGGTGTCGAAGGCAAGGCTGGACTTGCCGGACCCGGAAAGGCCGGTAATCACCACAAGCTGATCGCGCGGGATGTCCATATCCACGTTTTTCAGATTGTGTTCGCGCGCTCCGCGCACTTCGATGAACTTCTGTTCCATGGACCTGCCCCTACGACGCAAGCGCATCAGATAATCATTGCGCCGGAATGCACAAGTTGCCAGAACATTAACAGAACAAATGGAGGAGTAAAATGGCTGTCGAACATTACAAGGGAAGCTGCCAATGCGGCGCCATCGCGTATGAGGCGGATCTGGATCTGGACCAGGTGAATATCTGCAACTGCTCGCGCTGCGGCAGGCTTGGCAGCGTCTGGAGCTTTGTGCCGGCAGAGGCCGTGAAGATGGTCAAGGACGGGCCGACAACTGAATATCTGTTCAACAAGCGCGCGATTTCACACCGTTTTTGCCCGACCTGCGGGATCGAGGCCTATGCCAAGGGTGAACGCGGTGGGCAGGAAATCTATGGCATCAACGTCAATTGCCTTGAAGGCGTCGACCCGCGCAGCCTGTCGCCGCAAAAGGTCGACGGCGCCAGTTTCTGAAACGAAAAAGGGCGGCGGGTTCCCCCACCGCCCTGACAGACTGACTGTCGCCAGCCCTAGAAGTGGATCGCGCGGCCGTAAGCCGACAGTACCGATTCGTGCATCATTTCCGAAAGCGTCGGATGCGCGAAGACGGTTTCCATAAGTTCCGCCTCGGTCGTTTCCAGCGTCTTGCCGACGACATAGCCCTGAATCAGCTCCGTCACCTCGGCGCCGATCATATGTGCGCCCAGCAACTCGCCGGTCTTGGCGTCGAAGACCGTCTTGATAAGGCCCTCGGGCTCGCCCAGTGCAATCGCCTTGCCGTTACCGATGAAGGGGAAGCGGCCAACCTTGATCTCATACCCCTGTTCCTTCGCCTTGGCTTCGGTCAGCCCGACCGAGGCCACTTGCGGGTTGCAATAGGTGCAGCCGGGGATCGAGGTCGGCTTGATCGGGTGCGGATGTCCGCCCGCGATCAGTTCGGCCACCATCACGCCTTCATGGCTGGCTTTGTGCGCCAGCCATGGTGCGCCCGCAACGTCGCCAATGGCAAACAGGCCTTCAACGCCGGTGCGGCAGAATTCATCGGTCACGACATGGGTGCGGTCGATCTTCACGCCCAGCTTTTCAAGGCCCAGATCCTCGACATTGCCGACGATCCCGACGGCCGAGATCACGGTATCGAATTCGACCTTCTCGGTCTTCCCGCCCGATTCGATCTCGGCAATCACCTTGTCGGCCTTGCGATCCAGCGACTTCACCGTCGCCTTTTCCATGATCTTCATGCCCTGCTTTTCGAATTGCTTCTTCGCAAGGCCGCTGATTTCGGCATCCTCGACCGGCAGAACGCGGTCCATCACTTCGACCACGGTGGTGTCTGCGCCAAGCGTGTTGAAGAAGCTGGCAAATTCGATGCCAATGGCGCCCGAGCCGATGACCAGCAGCTTTTTCGGCATATGCGGCGGCTTCAGCGCGTGCTTGTAGTTCCAGACGCGCTTTCCGTCGGCTTCCAGCCCCGGCAGGTTGCGCGCCCGCGCCCCGGTGGCAAGGATGATCGACTTCGCCGTCAGTTCCTCGGTCCCCTTGTCGGTCTTCACCGTAACCTTGCCGGGCGCGGGAATGGTGGCCGCGCCCATGATGACGGTGACCTTGTTCTTCTTCAGCAAGTGTCCGACACCGCCCGAAAGCTGCTTGGCCACGCCGCGCGAACGGTCCACGACCTTGTCCAGATCATAGTCGGCCTTTTCGACCGACAGGCCGAAATCCTTGGCGCGGTGCATCAGGTGAAACACCTCGGCCGACCGCAGCAGCGCCTTGGTCGGGATGCAGCCCCAGTTCAGGCAAATGCCGCCCAGATGTTCGCGTTCCACGCAGGCGACCTTCAGACCAAGCTGTGCGGCACGGATCGCGGCGACATAGCCGCCGGGGCCGGCACCGATCACGATCACATCGAAATTCTGCGCCATTTTTAACTCCTCGGCTAAGATAGTTCAGCGTTAAATCAATTACCCAGCGTCAGCAAGCGTGACACTGCCCTTGACCAATGCGGCATAACCGCCCGCCTCCAGCAGATTGCGCTCCTGCGGCGTTGTCTCGCGCCCGAGCGCTTCGTTTCGCCAGGGAAAGCGGCCGAACTGACGGATGGTATCGCGATGCAGCTTCGCATGCTGCAGGTTCTCGCCGGGCATGCGTTCCTGAAACAACGATACGGCGCGGTTCTGATCCCCCATATCCTCGGAATGTTCGAAGGGAAGGTAGAAGAACTGTCGCGCAGGTTCGGGTGTTGCCAGATCGTGCCCTTCGGCGATCGCGCGGTCAGCGATGCGCCGGGCAAGCTTGTCGGTGGCGAAGCTGCGCGCATCGCCACGGAACATGTTGCGCGGGAATTGATCCGACAGAATCAGCAAGGCAAGTGACGTCCGGGGGCCGTCGGGCCATTCGGAAACGAGGGTATCAATCCGCTCCCATGCTTCCGAAAAGCGGTCGCGGATCGTCTGGTCAAGATCGGGGCCGGGGTTGTACCAACCCTTTTCGCCCACCTCGTCCAGCCAGAACGAGGTTACGTCATCCGGCGTCATGATCGCTGCTCCCCCCACTTGCGCCCTTATGGTTGCAGCAGCGAGGCGCAGGTGCAAGCAGGTATCGTCGCTACTGAGGATTTGCGTGATCGACATCCTCGGGCGCGCCGGCCTCGTAATCGGCGGCGGCGAGGTCTTCGGTCGCGGGATGCTCTGGCTGTGCGGCGGCATCATCCTGCGCGGCCTCAAGCGCGGTTTCGACCGCGAGCGGGGTCGCGGCAGGGGTGATGACGGCGAAGTTGCCCATCGCCTCTGGCGCAAGTGCCACACGGCGCGTCATGCGCCACCCGGTATAGCCTGCAAGCGCCGACATCAGCAGGCCGATAAAGACCCAGAAAGCGCTCGCCCCGAAAACAGACATCATGCGCCCGACAATCAGCGGCCCGCCGATTGCCCCCAGCCCGTTCAGAAACAGCAACCCTGCCGAGGCCGCCGCCATGTCGTCAGCGTCCAGATAGTCGTTGGTATGTGCCAGCAGCAGCGCATAGACCGGGTTGGCAACGCCACCCGCAATTGCCGCCACGACCAGCGTGCCCCAGATGCCCGGGTCGATCGCCAGTTGAAAGGAAATCGCAGCGATCCCGAGGATCAGAAGCTGCAGCACAAGCACGCGCCGGTCCATGCGGTCCGACAGCCAGCCGATGGGAAACTGCGCGACCAGCCCGCCCAGATAGACGGCGGCGACGATGGCCGAGATGTCACGGACGCTCATCCCCTTGATTGTGCCCCAGACCGAGGTCATGCCGAGCAGCGCAGAAAACACACCGCCCATGACGAAGATGCCGATACAGCCAAGGGGCGAAACGTCGTAGAGCCGCTTGAAGCTCATGCGTTTCAGCGCCCCGAATGCCGGTGCCGGTTGCGCCGACAGCAGAATCGGCGTGAAGGCCAGCGAAACCAGCACGGACGGCACGATGAACAGCATGAAGCCGCCCGGATCGCCGAAGTTTATCAGGAACTGCGCGCTGACCAGACCGATCATCTGCACGATCATATAGGCCGACATGGCCTGGCCGCGATTCTCGTTCGTGGTCGAGGCGTTCAGCCAGCTTTCCGCCGTGATATAGACGCCCGAGAACGAGAAACCGATCAGCACCCGGAGCAACGCCCAGGCAAGCCAGTGCGGCACCGCGGCGTAAAGGATCAGCACCGCTGAAATGAGCGAGCCGAGCGCCGCAAACACCCGCACATGTCCGACCCGCTGGATCATTCCCGGCACAAGTCGGCTGCCCAGCAGGAACCCCGCAAAATAGCCGGACATGACAACTGCCATGTGATCTGTCGAAATCTTTTCGTATCCGCCCCGGATCCCCAGCAGCGTGCCCTGCATCCCGTTGCCGACCAGCAGCAGCATCACGCCCAGAAGCAGCGGCCATGTGGTGCGAAGAACCGTAATCATTCGTCTCTCTCGGGGATCAGCAGCGACGCATCGCCATAGGAAAAGAAGCGGTAGCCGCCTTGGACAGCATGGTCATAGATCTCGCGGATGCGGTCCTGTCCCATCAGCGCCGAAACCAGCATAAGCAGCGTCGATTTCGGCAAATGGAAGTTGGTCATCAGCGCATCGGCCACGCGGAAGCGGTAACCAGGATAGATGAAAATGTCGGTGGCGGCCGCGAATGGGCGAAGGGTGCCATCCGGCTGCGCCGCCGATTCGATCAGCCGCAGCGCCGTGGTGCCGACAGGGATCACGCGGCCTCCGCCAGCCTTGGCATCGTTTATCAGCGAAGCAGCCTCTGGTGTGATTTCGCCCCATTCCGCGTGCATCTTGTGGGTTGTCACGTCGTCAACCTTGACCGGAAGGAAGGTACCCGCCCCGACATGCAGGGTCACATGCGCGAAACGCACGCCTCGCTCGCGCAGCTTCGCAAGCAGGTCCTCATCGAAATGCAGGCTGGCCGTCGGCGCTGCGACCGCACCGGACTTGCGCGCCCAGACTGTCTGATAGTCAGTGCGGTCTGACGCGTCAGGCACGCGCTGCGCAGCGATATAGGGGGGCAAGGGCATCGCCCCTACCTGGTCGAGCGCAGCATCAAGTGCATCGCCCTCGGCATCGAATTCCAGCACCAGATCTGTCTCGGACATTTCGGCGACGCGCGCGGACAGCGCATCGCCGAAGCGAATGATCTCGCCGGACTTGAGCTTCCGCAGCGGTTTCGCAAGCGCGCGCCACCCGGATGACGCGGGCTCAAGCAGCGTTATCTCGATCCGGGCCGAGACTGTTCCCTGCGCCGTCTCGCGCTGCCGATGACCGGTCAGCCGTGCCGGAATGACCTTGGTATCGTTCAGGACCAGAAGATCGCCCGGACGCAGGATTTCGGGCAGGTCGAACACATGCCGGTCTGCGATCCAGCCGCCTTGGGCGAGCAGCAAGCGCGCTGCGCTGCGTGGCTTGGCGGGCCGCGTCGCTATCAGCCCTTCGGGCAGGTCGAAATCGAAATCAGACAGCTTCATGCCGGGCTTCTCTGCCCGCAAAAGCGGCAGGTCAAGCCCCCGATATGATCCTCGCGCAGATGTAAGGCAGGATCGTGCCGCAGCGTCCCGAAGCAACCAAACTGGAAAAGGGGTTCCGGCGACCATGCCAGAACCCCTTCGCCCCCGCGCACCCCAGAGTCACCGCGCGAAATCCTATGGTCCTGACCTTCTGGTCACTCGCCTGATCTATGCTGAAACCTCGATTCGAGGCAACTGCGAAGCACCGCGCATTTTAGTCAAAACTCAGCTCTCGCTCTGCTTCCGTCCGCGGCCCAGGTTCGCGCCATGCGCAAGGCCCCGTCCAGCGGATTGCCAAGTGGCTCGCGCTGCGGCCAGCGGCCTTTCAGCAACGCGGCATAAACGGTGCCCAGACCGCCGGTGAAGGTGACAGGCAGCAACTCATCCTTCTGGATGGCAGCAATCGAAACCGCCACAAGCTCTGCCGCCTCGGACAGGACCCGGATGGCGACTGGATCATCTCGCGCCGCAAGAAGATGCGCGACTTCGGCCCCGAAATCCGACGCACGCGCATCGCGCGCGAAGGCAACGATGCCGTTGCGTCCGCCATGGCGGCTTTCGGTCTGGCGGGTCAGCACCGTCTGGCCGGTCAGGCCGTCGCCGGCGCGCAACACTTCGGACAGGAAGCGCCGGCCCAGCCAGTTCCCCGAACCCTCGTCGCCCAGGATCGGCCCCCAACCGCCTATCGTGGTAATCGCATCACCCAGCTTGCGAATAAAGATAGAGCCAGTCCCCATCGCCGCGACGATCCCGTCACTATCGCCGAGCGCGCCATATGCGGCGGTCATCGCATCCTGAACGACGCGGCTGCGTCCGAAGGGCAGCAATGGTGGCAACCAATCGCCCGCGCCGGACGTATTCACCCCGGCCAGCCCAAGAACCGCAGTCACGCCGGCGGGATCGCGCCCGGCCAGGGTCTCGGCGGCGCATTCGGTCAGGGCAGCGACAGCGCCGTCCCGATCAGACATGATATTGCAAGGCCCACCTGTTCCGCGACCGATGATCTGCCCGCTGTCATCGGTCAGGACGGCCCGACACCCTGTTCCGCCGCCATCGAGCCCGAGATACATGTTCAGCCAAGGTCCGGGAAGAATTTTCCTGCCGGCGAGAGCGTGAATATCTCTGCGCCATCTGAAGTGACGCCGATCGAATGTTCGAATTGCGCCGAAAGCGACTTGTCGCGCGTCACCGCCGTCCAGTCATCGGCGAGCACCTTGGTTTCGGGCCGACCGAGGTTTATCATCGGCTCAATGGTGAAGAACATGCCTTCTTCCAGCACCGGCCCTTTGCCCGGACGCCCGAAATGCAGCACGTTCGGCGGCGCATGGAACACACGCCCTAGGCCGTGACCGCAGAAATCCCGGACCACCGACATACGCTGCGCCTCGGCATATTCCTGGATAGCCCAACCGATATCGCCGAATGTCGCGCCCGGACGCACCGCCTCGATGCCCTTCATCAGTGCATCATGCGTCACCTGAATAAGACGCGCGGATTTGATCGAAGGTTTCCCGGCGACATACATCCGGCTGGTATCGCCGTACCATCCGTCAACGATCACGGTGACGTCGATATTGAGGATATCGCCATCCTTCAGCAGCTTGTCACCGGGGATGCCGTGGCAGACGACATGGTTGACGCTGATGCAGCTTGCATGCTGATACCCGCGATAGCCAATGGTGGCCGAGGTCGCGCCGGCATCCTCGACCCGCTGGCGGATAAAGTCATCAAGACTGCCCGTGGTGGCGCCGGGATGAACCAGATCACCCACCTCATCAAGGATCTGCGCCGCCAGCAGCCCGGCCTTGTGCATTCCGGCAAAATCGCCCGACTGGTGAATGCGAATGCCCTCGCGCGTCAAAGAACCGTCTTTCATCGCCAACCCTTTCTTTCGCCCCGACATAACCATGCCGGCACGCTTGTTCCAGCCCTGCTTGTTCATCGGCCATAGCGGGCGTAACTTGTCCGCGCGAATGGAGGTTGCCATGCTATCGGAAAACAAGACTGCTGCAATTCTGGTCATCGGCGACGAGATCCTCTCGGGCCGCACGCGCGAGGGGAATGCGCACCACCTTGCAGGCGTGCTGAGCGCGGTCGGTATCGACCTGAAGGAAATCCGGGTCGTCGCGGACGAACAGCCCCTGATCGTCGAAGCCATTCGCGCACTCGACAGCTCGCTCGGCGGGCGCTACGACCTTCTCTTTACCTCGGGCGGGATCGGGCCGACCCATGACGACGTGACAGCCGATTCCGTGGCCGAGGCATTCGGCACCGGAATCGAGATGAATGAGGAGGCGCTTGCCGTCATGCGCGCCCGCTGGGAAGCGCGAGGTGTCCCGGTCACTGGCAACCGCACCCGCATGGCGCGCATTCCCGTCGGCGCAAAGCTGATCGCGAACAGCTACAGCGCAGCGCCCGGCTTCCATATCGGAAATACCTACGTCATGGCCGGCGTTCCCGAGGTTTTCCGCGCCATGGTTGACGCGATTTTGCCCGAACTGCCGACCGGGCGTCCGCCTGTAAGCGAGTCGCTGGACCTGCATCGTGGTGAATCCGAGGTCGCGGAAGAACTGAAATCCGTCGCTGAAGCTTATCCCGACCTCTCTCTCGGCTCGTATCCCTGGCACCGCGACGGCACATTCGGCACCATGCTGGTCGTCCGCGGTCTGGATCAGGATCGCGTGGCTGCGGCGATGGCTGAACTCAAGGGCCGGATCAGCGCGTGATCGCTGCCGATACCCCGCTTGACAGAACGTTCGAGGCAAGCTGGCCTGCCGCAGAATACGCCGTCGCCGGTGCGTTTCGCATCGGTCGGGGCGAAGGCGGCGGAATGCGCGTCAGCTCGGCGCGGCTTGTTTCGACCGAGTGGAACATGGATGATATCGGCCAAGCGATTGAAATCCAGCGAAGCTGGGGACAGCCGCCCGCCTTTCGCCTAAGCGAGGGTCAGGGCATCGAGGCCGAAGACCTGCGCGCCGCGCTGCAGTCGCGTGGATTTCGTCGCCATACGCCGACGCGGCTGCTCTGTGCCGATCTGGGCGCGCTGACCGATACGCCGGTGCCTCGCGTCACCTGCTTTGCCGTCTGGCCCCCGCTCGCAATCCAGCGCGAGTTGTGGACCGAACAGGGGATCGGCGCAGCGCGTCAGGCGATCATGGCGCGGGTAACGCTGCCCAAGGTGGCGCTTCTTGGCCGGATCGAGGATCGCGCCGCCGCTGTCGGATTCGTCGCCGCAGGTGAGTCGCTGGCGATTCTTCACGCGCTTGAGGTGCTGCCATCGCTGCGCCGCAAGGGGCTGGCGCGATGGATGTTGCGCGAAGCGGCGTTCTGGGCCGCTGGCCAAGGCTGCGACACTCTGGCGCTTGCGGTTACGTCCGAAAACGCCCCCGCGCTTTCACTTTATGACGAAATGGGCTTTCGGGACATCGGCGGCTACAGCTACTTCGTTCACTAGGTACGCGCGGCAGCGTAACGGCGAAATTCGCGCTTCAGCAGGTCCAATTCCGCACGGATCAGGTCGATCTCTGCACGCAGATCCGTATCGAGCGGCGCGCCAGCAACCAACGTCAGCGTTGCCAGATGCCGCGCCGAAGGCGACAGCGCCTCATCCTGACCGTCGTCGCTCATCAGAATCAGGCTCTGCATTCCGTCCGACAGGCAGTGCGGCGGAATTGCGACCTCGACCTTCCATGCGCCGGGACCATCGCTGAGGACCTGCGCTTCGGCGACCGGCGCGGCGAGATGGAAAAGACGGATGCGCGCGGGCGCATTGTCGGCCAGCAGACGCCCGGACCAGATGCCGGCGGTCACACCGTAGGATTCGAATTCGGACATGGTCACGCCTGCCTCTTTGTCACTCGATCAGATATGTGCGCGGGGATGGCGCGAAAGGATCATCTCCCGGATCGTTACGGCCGTCATACGCGGATTCTCGACGATCAGGTCGAGCCATATCTTTTCAAGCCGCTTCTCGTTCATCTGCGTCTGCGCCAGGTCAAATTCGGTAACCAGATGGGCCATGCGTCCCGCCTGCAGCTCGCCGACATGGCGCAGCAGTTCTTCGGTGTTAGGGCCATTGCCGATATTCAGCCGATAATAAAGTTCGGTGCCCGCCTCTGGTTCGATCGTCGTTTCGACACGGATGATGTGGTCGCGCGTCAGGTTGGTCAGGGCGTCGCGCGGAAGGTCGATGGAAAGCGACATGAAGCTGCCGCCGAAGCCCATCACCTCGACCTGCAACCCATAGGCCGCCAATTCGCCAGCGCGCGTGTTCCGCACCTGTCTCAGGATCAGCGCGCGCTCAGGGCAATCGTGCCAGACGGCGACCCCTTCGGCGATGCGACTGGCATTTTCGGGCGCAGCCACGCCGCTGGGACTGACCGGGACGACCATGAAATCGGGTCGCCATCGCCAATCGGTGCCGCCGGGCAGCGGCACCCGGTCGATATCGGCGCGCGCGCTTGCGACCCGGCGGTCGGACTGGGTCAGGAAACGGTCAAGATGGCGGCGCAGCGACATCGCTTCGTCCCGGAGACCGCCCAGACGGGACTGGCGAAGGCGAAGCGCGCCCGCGCTTAGGCGCGCCCACTGCTCCTCGGCGCGCAGGCGCTGCATTCGCTCAATCCAATGTCTGAGGCGGAAGGCCATTTTTTGCCGCTGGTTCCCGGTCGTTTCAACGTCCTTCGGCATAATCAAGCCGGTCCGAAGGAGCAAGCGCGTGATTGCGCGGATTAACTCGACTTTAGGGGTTTTCAGGTTATCAAAATACACGCTTAACGCGAATCAACTGAAACGGGAAAATCTGAAATGAATATTCTGCGAGCCGCCGGGCTGATTTTCACCGCCAGCCTGGGCCTGACCGCCTGCGGCCCGCAAACGCCTGCGGAACCAGAACTCACGGCACGGACCTCGACCCTGTCTCCGCGGCTGCCGAAGGGGATCGTGCGGACGGATGGACACGAGGATATCTACGTGGCCTCGGCGGGCCGCGCGCAGTGCCTGCAGACCGCCGCCGCCGATGCGGCCACGGCACTTGCCTCGACAAACGCATCACGGGCGCAGCATGGACTGGCACCCTTGCGCACCGACCCGCGCCTGCAACGCTCGGCCGAGTCGCATGCCTGCGACATGGCACAGCGCGGAACACTGACGCATGCAGGTGGGAAAAGCAAAGGACCGATGGGCCGGGTCAAACAGCGCGGCTACAAACCCCGTCTCGCCGCAGAAAATATTGCCGGTGGCCGCTTCGATCTGGGGCGCGTCATGTCTGAATGGTCAAGCTCGCCGGGCCACCGCTCGAACATGATGATCGCCGGCCTGCGCGATTTCGGGATCGGCAAGGCGGTCGCCGCGGACGGAAAGATCGTTTTCTGGGCCGCCGTTTACGCGCAACCCGCGCGCTGAGACGACACGCAGCCGTCGAAGGTGACGCAATTGCCGATCATAGAAGCGGTGTCGCCAGTGCCAGCGTATTGTTGACGATGCGCCGCCAGCGCGGCCATGCCTCGACCTCGGCCAGCGTCAGTGCGCGCGAACGGGCTACATAGCTGGCCTGTCGCGTGTCTATCGCGGTAATGACGTCATGACCTGCGGCGATAACGTTCATCTCGTAGTTCAGCTCGAAGCTGCGGCGGTCCAGATTGCCGCTGCCCAGCATGGCGACCCGCCCGTCAACCGTAATCAGCTTTGCATGCAGCAGGCCCGGCTGAAAAAGCATCAGCCGCACGCCAGAACGTAAAAGTCCAAGATAAAACCCCTGCGAGGTCGCGCCGACCAGCAGCGAATCATTCCGCTCCGGCAGGATCATGGTGACTTCCACACCACGCCTCGCGCAGGCGCGGATGGCAGTGTCCAGCGATGTGTCCGGCACATAATAGGGCGTGGTTATCATCACCCGCTCGCGCGCCGCGGCAAGGATCGCCACGATACAGTCCGATACGCTGCCGGCGCGACGGTCCGGTCCCGTCGCGACCACCTGCGCAATCGCACCCGGATCTGCAACGGCGGGCACGGCTGCCAGGATCTCGTCACCAAGATCGGCACCCGTATAGCTCATCCAGTCGGCAAGAAAGGCACCCTGCATCTGCCGCAAAATCGGCCCCTCGAACGAAAACCAGACATCGATCCAGGGCGCGTAGCGCTGCTTGACGGCGAAAGCCATGTCCGCAGCATTTCTGCTGCCGGTAAAGCCGATCCGGTTATCCACCAGCACGATCTTGCGGTGATTACGCAGATCAAGCCGTCGGGTCAGTGCGCGCAGCACCGAATAGCCCGTCGGCATCGCCTCGACCAGTGCTACCCCGGCGGCTTCCATCTGACGCCACGATGCGGAACGCGCGAACCCGCGCGAACCGACAGCATCCACCACCACGCGGCAGGACACCCCACGCTGTGCCGCCATGCGCAGCGCAGCGGCGATCCGCTGCCCGGTCCCGTCGTCCAGCCAGATATAGAACAGCACATGGACATGATCGGTCGCCTCGTCGATGGCCCGGATCATGCGGTCAAAGGCATCGTCACCCTCGGGCAGCAGGTCGATAACGTTCCCGGAAACCGGCACCATACCACCCACCGAATGCGCCGTCGCAGCGATCCCGGCAATCCATTCGGGCGGGTCGCTGACAGCGTGCGGGCTTGGTGTCCAGATGCCGCTCAGCCGGGCGCGGATGTCGGCGGTTTTCTGACGCTCTGCCTGCGCGATACGGACCTCGCCGAACAGAAGGTAGGCCAGAATGCCGATGAACGGCAGCGCCTCGACGACCATGATCCATGCCAGCCTGACAGATGGTTGCATTTGGGACCGCATCAGCACGCGAATAACCACGAGCGCCGCAGCAACATAGTTCAGGCCAAGCAAAAACGACATCCACATGAAGCGGCATCAAACCCTGCGCAACGCGTCGCCGCAATTGCAATTCGACGTCAGCCAGCCTATCTGTCCTGCGACCCACGCTCAGGGAGCTACCGCAGATGAACTGGATCACGAACTATGTCCGCCCGCGCATCAACTCGCTGTTTTCGCGGCGAGAAGTGCCGGAGAATCTGTGGACCAAATGCCCCGAATGCGGAACCATGCTGTTCCACCGCGAACTTGCGGACAACCTTCAGGTCTGCACAAATTGCGGCCACCACCTTCCGATTTTCCCCCGCGAAAGGTTTGCCGCGCTGTTCGACGCGGGCATTTTCCGCGAGGTTTCGGTTCCGGAACCTGTTGCCGATCCGCTGCAGTTCCGCGACCAGAAGAAATACCCCGAACGGATGAAAGCCGCGCAGAAATCCACAGGCGAGAAGGAAGCGATGCTCGTCGCCGAGGGCGAGATCGGTCGCACGCCGATTGTTGCGGCGGCGCAGGATTTCAGCTTCATGGCCGGCTCGATGGGGATGTATGTCGGCAACGCGATCATCGCGGCGGCCGAACGCGCGGTCGAGTTGAAGCGGCCGCTGGTGCTGTTTTCCGCCGCTGGCGGTGCGCGCATGCAGGAAGGCATCCTCAGCCTGATGCAGATGCCGCGCACGACCGTCGCGGTCGAAATGCTGAAAGAGGCGGGCTTGCCCTATGTGGTCGTGCTCACCCATCCGACGACTGGCGGGGTCACGGCATCCTACGCGATGCTGGGCGATGTCCAGATTGCCGAGCCGAATGCGCTGATCTGCTTCGCAGGGCCGCGCGTGATCGAGCAGACCATCCGGGAAAAGCTTCCCGAGGGATTTCAGCGGGCAGAGTATCTTCTGGAACACGGTATGCTCGACCGCGTGACCAAGCGCGGTGACCTGCGTGAAGAACTGATCGTTATCCTTCGCATGCTGACTGGTCAGCCCCCCGCCGTGATGGGCGAACTGCCCGCCCCGGCGGCGGCCACGCCCGCCGTGCCCGCACCCCCTGCCCCGAAGGCTTGACGCGTTCCTGCCCGGTCATGGATCATTCTGACGCCATCCTGAAGCGGGTCATGGGGCTGCACCCGAAGATGATCGACCTGTCGCTGGATCGGATGTTCCGACTTCTGGACGATCTGGGAAATCCGCAGGACAGCCTGCCGCCGGTTGTTCATATCGCCGGAACGAATGGCAAGGGCTCGACGGTATCGATGATCCGCGCCGGTCTCGAATCGGCAGGGAAGCGCGTCCACGTCTATACCTCGCCGCATCTGGCGCGGTTTCACGAGCGTATCCGCCTGGCCGGTAACCTGATCCCCGAGGATGCGCTTTCAAATATCCTGACAGAGATCGAGACCGTGAATGCCGGTCGCCCGATCACTTTTTTTGAGCTGACTACTGCCGCCGGTTTTCTGGCCTTCGCACGTCATCCGGCGGATTACACATTGCTTGAAGTCGGCCTTGGCGGGCGGCTGGACGCGACCAATGTGGTGGCCGATCCGGCCCTGACGGTCATCACGCCAGTCAGCATCGACCATACGCAATACCTTGGCGAGACCCTTGCGGAAATCGCTGCCGAAAAGGCGGGTATCCTGAAGCGCGGCGCGCCCGCCGTAATCGCGCGTCAGCACGAGGCCGCGCTGTCGGTGATCGAAGACCGTGCCGCTCGGCTGGGCGTTCCGGTCATGGCCTGTGGTCAGCAGTGGCATTCAGCGCCAGAGGGCGACGGGATGGTCTTTCAGGATGAGAATGGCCTCATCGACATGCCGCGCCCGAACCTTCGCGGCCCGCACCAGATCGACAATGCCGGCACTGCCATCGCGTCCCTGCGCGCGCTCGGCTTTGGCGCGCCCGAGGCGCTCGCAGCAGTGACCCGCGCCGAATGGCCGGCCCGCATGCAGCGCCTGTCGTGCGGCCCGCTTGTCGACATCGCGGCGCGTCATGGCTGCGAATTGTGGTTGGACGGGGGGCATAACCCGGCTGGGGGGCAGGCCATCGCGGCGACTTTGGCCGAACTGCCGCGAAAGCCGACGCATCTGGTCTGTGGCATGCTGAACACCAAGGATATCGCGGGTTACCTGCGCCCGCTGTCAGGTCAGGCGCAGTCGCTGCTGGCGGTTTCGATCCCTGGTGAGGCCAATACCCTGCCCGCAGAAACAACGCGCGATGTCGCGGCTTCGGTCGGTTTCGATGCCGGCATTGCCGATGATGTCGCGTCTGCCGTGGCAGAGCTGTCCGCCGCTTATCCCGGCGCGCGCCTGTTGATTTGCGGATCGCTTTATCTGGCCGGCACGGTCCTGCGCGAAAACGGTTAGTCGCCCGACTTTCCGGCGCCCCACCCGGCATCCTGCATCTCTCGCAATCGCGAGGCCGTGCGCTCGAATTCGAAGCTGCCTTCGCCTTCGACATAAAGCCGTTCGGGCTCTGCCGCGGCCGAGGCGATGACACGCACCTTCGCCTCGTAAAGCGCATCGATCAGGGTCACGAAGCGCTTGGCCTCGTTGAAATTGGACGAAGAAAGCTGCGGGATTTCGTCAATGACCAGCAGATCGAGCGCGTTCGCGATTGCCAGATAATCGGCAGGACCAAGTGCGCGCGAGCACAGATCCCAGAAGCTGGCGCGCCCTGCCCGCCCAAAATGATGCGGAATTTCGACCTTGCGGCCCTTCACCTCCAGCACGAGCGGAGGCGCCGCCTCGCCACCCGTCAGGTCGGTCCAGATTTTATCGACGGCAAGGCGGGTATCGCGGTTCAGGGGGCTGAACCAGACCTGATCGCCGCCTGCCCGACCCTGCCGGTGGTCGCGAGGACTGTCGAGCGCGACGACCTCCAGCCTGTCGCGGATAAGCGCGATGAAGGGCAGGAAAAGCTGGCGGTTCAGGCCGTTCTTGTAAAGATCCTCGGGCACCCGGTTCGACGTGGTGACGATGCAGACCCCGCGCTCGAACAGAACTTCGAACAGGCGGCCGACGATCATCGCATCCGCAATATCGGTGATCTGCATTTCGTCGAAACACAGAAGCCTTGCGCCGGCGGCAACCTGTTCGGCGACCGGCCTTACGGCATCCTGATCGCCACGTTTGCGCGCTTCGTTCAGGCCGGCCTGAATTTCCTGCATGAATTCGTGAAAATGCACACGCCGCTTGGCCCGGATCGGCGCGGCTTCCATTATCAGATCCATAAGCATCGACTTGCCGCGACCGACACCGCCCCACAGATACAAACCGCGCGCGCCGCCCGGCGCAGGCTCTGGCCGCCCTCCGCCGAAAAGACCGCGCCAGCCGCCTGAACTGGCCTTTGGCGCAGCTGCGTCGGTGAGGTCGGTCGCGATTGCGTCAAGCAGCGGAAGCACCGCGCGCTGCGCCGCGTCATCCTTCAGTTGCCCATCCCGAACGCGGGCATCGTAAAGTTCGGAAACCGTCGCCATAAGTCAGCCTTCACCCAGCCGTCAGGGGCGATAGTTCTCGAAGGTGATGCCGTCGGCAACGCGCCGCGCCACTGCCTCATCCTCGGCGGACCGCACCGTCCAGCACAGCACAGGCACCCCGCCCGCCTTCAGATCTGCAACGGCCTGATTTTCAAGATCGCGGCAGTCATGGGACACGAAGCTCGCGCCGCTGCGGGCGTAATCCTCCAGCGCGGCAAGGCTGTTCCGGGTTTCTTCATCCAGCATCGGCCAATCCTCCTTGGGAAAGGCGCAGCTTGTCAGTCCTGCCGCAACATCCGGTGCAGCCTCGTTGAACGCCCTGACCGCGTTGGGGTTGAACGACATGACCGCGACCGGTCCTTCATAGGTTTTCAGCAGCGCGGCGACCCGATCCTGCACCTCGCCGATGGCCGCGCCCAGCCTGCCGTCCTGATCCTTGATCTCAATCAGCAGCGGCACCCGGCCAGCCACCTCGCGCAGCGTTTCCGCAAGGGTCGGGATGCCCTCGTCGCTTTCGGACAGACGCAGCGCCTCCAGGTCGTCCAGATCCATGTCGCTGATAAAGCCTTCGTCGCCGCACATGCGCGTCAGGTCGTAGTCGTGAAACACCATCGGCGTGCCATCGGCGGCGGGCTGGATATCCAGTTCGATCCCATAACCTGCCTCTATCGCCGCCCGGAAGGATGCGAGCGAATTTTCCGGCACTCCGCGCGAATGCAGCCCGCGATGGGCGATGGGCAGCCGGATAAAGTCGGGATGCAGATTCATGATGCCACCTCGAAGATTGCCTCGATTTCAACGGCCACGCCGCGCGGCAAAGCATTTGACGACACGGCTGCGCGGGCATGGCGACCGGCATCGCCGAACACTTCGACCATAAGATCCGAACAGCCGTTGATGACCTCGGGCTGTTCGCTGAAATCATTGGTCGAATTGACGAAGCCGACAAGCTTGACGACCCTGACGATCCGGTCGAGAGATCCGGTCGCCGCGCGCGCCTGCGCCAACAGCGCAAGACCGCAGCGCCGCGCGGCGGCAGCGCCGGCGGCACTGTCCAGGTCCGCGCCGAGACGGCCGGTCACAAGCCCGTTCGCATCCGACGAGATCTGGCCCGAAACGAACAGCAGATTTCCGGTTTGCACGTAAGGGACGTAATTCGCGACCGGCGCGAGCGCCTCGGGCAGACTAATGTTCAGCGCCCTCAGGCGTTCTTCATGGGACATATCAGGCTCCGGTCGTCTTCCGCGCCGATCCTAAGCCGGTTCGGCGCGGAAGGGGAAGCACATTATCAGCGCAGCGGCTTCAGCGCAGACGCCCATCTGCCCAGTTCAGCAATCATCGTGTCAGCACTGTCCTGCACGATCTGCGGCGCGTTGAAAGCCCCGTCCTTCAGGTGGTCAAAGACCATCGGCACCGCAACCTGTTCAGGAATCGGCATGATCTTTACGGTGGTCAGGATTTCCTTCGCCGCCTGTGACGATCGCATCCCGCCAGAAACACCGCCATAGGATACGAAGCTTGCCGGTTTGTAGTTCCATTCCAGCGCGAGATAGTCGATCGCGTTGAAATAGGCCGGCGGCGGGGCATAGTTGTATTCGGGCAGAATGAACACGAACGCGTCAGAGCCGTTGACGATTTCGGCCCATTTCTTGGTATGTTCCTTCGTGTATTTCTGCGCGCGCGGGTGGTTCGGCTCGTCCAGAAGCGGCAGGTCGATCTGCGCCAGATCAGACAGGATCACTTCGTCAAACGCGCCGGGTTTGGCCTTGGCGTATTCAAAGAACCATTCGCCGACAGGTTCGCCGTTCCGGCCCGGCCGGGTGCTGGTGATAATGACGTTGAGCTTCATTCTGCGTCTCCTGAAAATCAGTTCGGCCCGACCTACGCCCATTGCAGTAGCGTCACAAGAGCAGTTGCCGAGCAGTGGCTTTCTGCGACCTTCGCCGGGAACAGCACCCGCTGATCCGCGTTGCCACGGGATGAAGCAAGGCGATCACCTTTCACCCGATCCATGGTTGGCCCGCTGGCACCTGTCGCCGGACGGTCCGGTCATGACGACGCATCACGCCCTTCTGCTGCCGGTGCGCCATGACGGCCGGAAGGCAATGCTGAAGCTGACCGAAGAACCTGCCGAATTACGGGGCGCCAGGATGATGGAGTGGTGGGCTGGCGATGGTGCCGCGCCCGTGCTGGCCCGAGAGGGCGGCGCGCTGTTACTGGCGCGCGCAGACAGCGAGCAATCGCTGTCCGAAATGGCCCGCGACGGCAGGGATGCCGAGGCCAGCCGCATCATCTGCCAAACGGCCGCGCGACTGCACCGCAAACGCGCGAATCCGCCCGCGCTTATGCCCCTGACAGTATGGTTTCGCGATCTGGAAGTCGCCGCCGCCACTCAGGGCGGTCTGCTGGCGCAGGCCTGGAACACCGCATCGACCCTGCTCGCGGACCCTCGCGATCAGACAGCGCTGCACGGTGATCTTCATCATGACAACATCCTCGATTTCGGCAGCGACGGCTGGCTGGCCATCGACCCGCACGGCCTGTGCGGAGAGCGGGGCTTCGATTTCGCGAATATCTTCACCAATCCCGACCTGTCAGACCCGGCGCGCCCGGTGGCGACCCTGCCCGGCATCTTTAACAGGCGACTGGATGTCGTCACGGCTGCGGCAGGGCTGGAACGCAGACGGTTGCTTCAGTGGATCCTTGCGTGGACAGGGCTGTCGGCAGCATGGTTCATCGCCGACAACGATCCCTTGGCAAGGATCGACCTGCAGATTGCCGAACTCGCCGCGGCAGAACTGGCCTAAGCCACAAGCTGTTCGGCCCGTTTCAGATCGACGCTGACAAGCTGGCTGACGCCTTGTTCGACCATCGTGACGCCGAACAGCCGATCCATCCGCGACATCGTGACGGCATGGTGTGTGATGATAAGAAACCGCGTATCGGTGCGCCGCGTCATCTCGTCCAGCAGGTCACAGAACCTGCTGACATTGGCGTCATCAAGCGGTGCGTCGACCTCGTCCAGCACGCAGATCGGCGCAGGGTTGGCCAGAAAGACCGCGAAGATCAGCGCGAGCGCCGTCAGCGTCTGCTCGCCACCCGACAGCAGCGACAGGGTCGACAGCTTCTTGCCCGGCGGCTGACACATGATTTCCAGCCCCGCTTCCAGCGGATCGTCAGATTCGACCAGCACCAGCTTGGCCTCGCCGCCGCCGAACAGATGGGTGAACAGGGTGGTGAAGTTGCTGTTCACCGTATCGAACGCGGCCAGAAGGCGTTCGCGCCCTTCGCGGTTCAGGCTGCCGATGCCGGCGCGCAGCTTGCGAATCGCCTCCTCAAGATCGGTTTTCTCGCCGGCGAGCTTGCCTCGCTCTTCCTCCAGCTCGCGCTTGTCCTCTTCGGCACGCAGATTGACGGGGCCGAGCGCGTCGCGGTTGGCGCGCAGCCGCGCGATCTTGTCCTCCAGTTCAGTGGCTGGCATCTCGGTATCGGCTTCGCCAAGGCTTTCCAGCAATGCCTGCGGGGTCGCCTCTGTCTCCTCGAAAATCCGGGTCCGCGCCGCCGCTTCCGTATCACGCGCGGCTTCGGCCTTCGCCTCGCGTGCGGCGCGTGCCTCGCGCGATTCCGAGGCGGTGCGTTCCGCCTCGCGCTCTGCCATGGCGGCATCGCGCAAACGCGCCTCGGTCTCGCCCAGCACGGCGCGCGCCGTGGCCAGCCGGTCACCGGCGGATTCCTCTGCCGCCTGAAGGCTGCCGCGCTTTTCGGCCAGAAGGCCGGGCTGACGCTCTGCTTCCGTCAGTTCGGCCTGTGTCGCGTCGTGGCGGCCATTCAGTTCCGCCGCGCGCGTACCGGCCTGTTCCAGCCGCAACGTCCAGCCCGATTCTTCCTTGGCGATTTCCTGAAGACGGCGGGTGCGCGCGTTGGCGTCACGCTTTAACTCATCCAGCGCGCCGCGCCGCGTCATGGTCGCGATTCGCGCGGCCTCGACACCGGTTTTCGCAGCCTCGACCGCCGCAGCCGCCGCCCCGCGATCAGGCAAGGCAGCAAGCTGACGCTCTGCCTCGGCCAGCCGCGCACGGGCGTCGCTGGCATCTTCGCGGTGACGCTTCAATTCGCTTCGCGCCGATTCAGACCGGGCCCGCGCCATGGACAAATCGCTTTCCGCGCGCGTCGCGGCACGCGCCGCGTCAGACAGCGCCCGTTCTGCGTCACGCCGGGCCTCGCGCGCAGTTTTTTCGACTGCGCCTGCGTCGGCCAGCCTGGCCCGCGATGCATCATGTGCGGCAATGGCCTTGTCGGCCCGGGCGACGGCTTCGGCCGCGACGAGGCGCATTTCAGACAGCCGGTTGACCTGTTCCAGATGTCGCGCAGCGGATGACGATGCTTCGCCCGGCATGACGCGCATTCCGTCCCAACGCCACAGCCCGCCGTCGCGCGTCACCATACACTGGCCGGGACGCAGCGCGGGCTGCATCGCATCCGCCTTTGCCGCATCCGCGATCACGCCGATCTGTGCCAGTCGCCGCGCCAGCAGGGCCGGCGCGTTAACCTGCGCGGCAAGTCCTTCGGCACCAGCTGGCAAGGGTGCGGCGTCGTCATAATCCGGCAGATCGGCCCAGCCAGAGCCGTCCTTGGCCAGCCCCACCGTCAGATCATCGCCAAGCGCAGCGCCAAGCGCCACCTCATACCCCTTTTCGACCCGGACCTGATCGAGCAGTGACGTGCCATCACTGCCCCCCCGCGCCACCAGCTTTTCCAGTGCCGCCATCTCGGCCTTCAGCGCACCCGTCTCGCCCTCAACCTCTGCGCGGGCGGCGCGGGCAGCAGCTTCCGCACTTTCGGAACTGCTGCGGATCTGCTCCGCCTCTGCCAGCGCTGCTTCTGCCGCTTCGGCAGCGGATGCTGCAGTTTGCTGAGCGGCCTCGGCCTGTTTCAACGCAGCCTCCGCCTCAGCGCCTGCTGCCTCGGACCGGCTGGCAGCCGCTTCGGATTCGCCGGCAGCGCGCTCTGCCCTGTCGCGCATGGCAGTCAGGTCGGCAACCAGCCTTTCGGCGGAATGCGCCTGCGCGGTCAAACGCGCCGATTCATCGGTCAGCTCCGCCAGCCTGGCTTCGACCTGACGCAACGCATCCGCGGCCTCATCCGCGGCTTTGGCGGCGGCATCCTGCTTGTCGGCCTGACCTTCGCCGGCCTTTTCCAGTTCCCGCCGTTCCCATTTCAGGCGATCCACGACTTCCGCCGCGTCGCGGTTCAGCTGGCCTTCCCGGTCGATGTCCTTGGCCAATTGCGCAACACGTCCACGAAGGGCGGCTATCGCGGCCTCTGCGCGCGCTTCAGCCTCGTCCAAAGCCTCGCGGTCCACAATGGCGCGTGACATCAGCGCCGCCGCGATCTGTTCTTCCTCCCGCAGTGGCGGAAGCGCGGCCTCGGTCGCCTCACGGCCCGCAAGCGCCCGCTTTGCCGCGGCCTCGGCCTCTGCCGCGGCCTTGACGGCATCTCGCAGAGCTTCAGCCGCCGCCTCGCGGGCGCTGTCCGCTTCGGCCCAGCGGCGATACAGCAGCACACCTTCCGCCTGACGCAGCGCCGCGCCGATCTCTCGGTATTTGGCGGCCGCGCGTGCCTGCCGCGACAACGATGCCGCCTGCGTTGCCAGTTGATCCAGCGTATCATCGACACGGGTCAGATTGGTTTCCGCCCCGTTCAGCTTCAGTTCGGCCTCGTGGCGGCGGGCGTAAAGGCCGGAAATCCCCGCCGCTTCTTCCAGAATTCGCCGCCGCGCCTTGGGCTTGGCGTTGATGAGTTCGGAAATCTGGCCCTGCCGCACCAATGCCGGCGAATGCGCCCCGGTCGAGGCGTCCGCGAACAGCATCTGCACATCGCGCGCCCGCACGTCTTTACCATTGATCTTGTAGGCAGACCCGGCATCGCGCGTGATCCGGCGCACGATGTCGATGCCGTCGGCGTCATTCACCGCAGCCGGTGCAAGACGTTCGCTATTGTCGATGGCCAGCGTCACCTCGGCATGCGCGCGCGCGCCACGGCGCGAGGTGCCGGCGAAGATCACATCCTCCATCCCCTCGCCGCGCATGGCGGTGGGACGGTTTTCGCCCATGACCCAGCGCAGCGCTTCCAGCAGGTTGGACTTGCCGCAGCCATTCGGTCCCACCACGCCTGTCAGCCCTTCGCGGATGATCAGATCAGTCGGGTCCACGAAAGATTTGAAGCCGTTCAGCCGTAGCCGGTCGAATTTCACGCTGCTGCCCCCGTTGCCCCTGAATCGGTTCTGTTTTCCGCGATTGTCCGGCTGACGCACGCCCGAGTCAACCAAAACCGCAAGATATGGGGGCTATAGGCAGCTTATCCACAAGTTTTTGCGCAATCACCGAGATCCGCCTTGTAACAAGCGTCTGCCAGATACGCATGGCTCCCCGCCGCTTTCGACATGGCTGCGCCTCTGGTCAGTCGGGAAAATCGCGCATAACTTCGCCACATGATCCCCGCCCTGACCATCATCCTGTGTTTCCAGCTTATGGGCGAGATCGCCTCGCGCGGGTTGCACTTGCCCCTGCCCGGCCCGGTGGTCGGGCTGGTGCTGCTGGTCTGCGCTTGTCTTGCATCGCCTGCCTTGGCGGAAAGGCTGCGGTCTGTGGTACAAGGGCTTCTGGGGCATCTGTCGCTGTTCTTTGTCCCGGCAGGCGTCGGCGTGATCGCGCATCTGGGGATTCTCGGCCAACACGGGCTGGGGCTGGCGCTGGCATTGGCCGTATCTACGGTGCTGGCGATTGCGGCCGGGGCGCTGACATTCGCAGCCGTCTCGCGATGGACCGGGGCCGACGACGATGAATGACGCGTCCCTGATCTGGTCCTATCTGTCCAGCCAGCCGTTACTGTGGCTGACGGCCACGCTTGCGGCATATTGGGCGGGCGACACGCTGTTCCGCGCCCTTGGGCGGAAAAGCTTTGCCAACCCGGTGCTGATTGCGGTGGTGATCCTGGGCGCTGTGCTTTGGATAAGCGGCACCAGCTATCAGACCTATTTCGAGGGCGCGCAGTTCGTTCATTTCATGCTGGGTCCGGCAACCGTCTGTCTTGGCCTGCCGCTTTACGACAACCTGAAACGGGTCCGCCGCGCCGCGTTGCCGGTCGTGGCGTCCCTGATCGTAGGGTCGACAGTCGCAGTTGTTTCCGCCCTGCTGATCGGGCGCGCCTTCGGACTGGACGACCTGCTTCTTGCCTCCATGGCCCCAAAATCAACGACCGCGCCGGTCGCCATCGGCATCGCAGAAAGGCTTGGGGGTCAGCCCACGCTGGCGGCTGTCATGGTGCTGCTGACCGGCATTTTCGGTGCCATGATCGCGACCCCTCTGCTGAATGCGCTGCGCATCACCGATTGGCGGGCGCGCGGCTTTTCTGTCGGGGTGGCCGCGCATGGCATCGGCACCGCGCGGGCCTTTCAGGTCAATGAAACCGCTGGCGCATTCGCGAGCATCGGCATGGGGCTGAACGCCGTGCTGACCGCCATCCTTGCCCCTCTTGTGCTGAGCCTGTTCTGATGTCGCTATCCGTCACTGTCCATCAGACAATCGCCGAGATCCCCGCCGAGGCATGGGATGCAACCGGGGCTGGGCGCAACCCGTTCACGACCCACCGCTTCCTTGCAGCGCTGGAAGATTCGGGCTCGGTCGGGGAGGGCACCGGCTGGGTTCCCGCGCATATTGCCGCGCGCGAAGGCGATACGCTGCGCGGCGTCTCTCCCTGCTATGTCAAGCTGCACAGCCAGGGCGAGTATATCTTTGACCATGCCTGGGCAGATGCCTTCGAACGTGCGGGCGGGCAGTATTATCCAAAGCTGCAATGCGCCGTGCCCTTCACGCCGGTAACCGGTCCGCGCCTGATCGCGGACGATCCTGCGGTGCAGCGCGGGCTGCTGAACGCGATGACGCAGCTTTGCCTGCAGAACGGGCTGTCGGGCGCGCATGTTACCTTCTGCACCGAAGCCGAGGCGGAACTGGGCGAAAGCGCAGGCTTCCTGCCCCGTTCGACCCAGCAGTTTCACTGGGTCAATGACGGCTATTCGGATTATGCTGAGTTCCTGTCCCGGCTGTCATCGCGCAAGCGCAAGGCGCTTCGGAAGGAACGCGAGCGCGCGCAGGCGTTCGGCGGCGCGATCCGCCAGCTTCGCGGCGACGAGATCCAGACCGAACATTGGGAAGCCTTCTGGACCTTCTACCAGCACACTGGCGCGCGCAAATGGGGCCGCCCCTATCTGACCCGCGCCTTTTTCGACCGCCTGCACGACACCATGCGCGATGATTGCCTGTTGGTTATTGCCGAACGCGACGGCCAACCTATTGCTGGCGCGCTGAACCTGATCGGCCCGGACGCCATCTATGGCCGCTATTGGGGCGCGATCGAGGAACACCCCTTCCTGCATTTCGAGCTTTGCTACCATCAGGCCATCGACTTCGCGATCGCCGAGGAACTGGACCGGGTCGAGGCCGGCGCGCAGGGCGAACACAAACTCGCCCGCGGCTATCTGCCGACCGAAACCCATTCCCTGCATTGGGTCGCAGATCCGGGTTTCCGGCGTGCGCTGGAAGATTACCTTGACCGGGAACGCCGCGCCGTGGGCGAGGAGATCGACTTTCTGCGCGATTGGGGGCCATTCAAGCGCGGTTAGCCGCGCTGTTCAGAGATCCACCAGACAATGCCATTCGCATCCGCGACGCCGCCGCGATAATCGCCGTCCGCCCCCTGCTTCGGCGGCTGGACCACCTCGCCGCCTGCCGCCTTGGCGCGGGCGAAACAGTCATCCACATCCGGCCGGTAGACATGCACATGCGACGGCGCCGCATCCGGGGTCTGGCCCATCATCACGACGCTGTCACCCAGCCGAGCCTCGGCATGGGCTATGGATTGCCCATCTTCACCCGCGATGACGCGCAAGCGCTCGGCGTCGAAAACTGATTCGAGAAATTGCAGCGTTTTCTCGGCCTCGCGGACCAGCAGATACGGCGAAGCGGTGGGGTATCCTTCTGGCTTATGGCTCATGATATAAACCTTTTCTGACCACATTCCCTTTAGACCGCCGCCACAGTCCGCGCTTGCCAAGGCTGTGCGATCCATGTCAGCGCTGTAATGATACAGTCAGACATCCTCCTGTCCAAATATATGGTTCCGATCCATGGCGCTGACCCTCTACGGCCACCCGTTTTCGTCCTACACCCAGAAGGTACTGATCGCGCTTTATGAAAACGCGACCCCGTTCGAATTTCGCCTGATCGAGCCGGATCAGACGGAAACGACCGCCGAATGGCTGCGCCGCTGGCCTTTGCGAAAGTTTCCCCTGCTGGTCGATGGTGATCGTCAGGTGGTCGAAACCAGCATCATCATCGAATATCTGGGGCTGAGCCATCCCGGCCCGGTGGAGCTGCTGCCGCAAGACCCGCTGGCGGCGCTGCCGGTGCGATTCATGGATCGCTTCTTCGACCTGCATGTGATGAACGCCGCGCAATATGCGGTCGATGGTGCGCTTGGCATCAATGCGACCGACAAGGAAGACGGTCTGAAGGTCGCAACTGAAAAGCTGGCCCGCGCCTATGGGTGGCTGGAAAGTGAACTCGCGGGCCGGGAATGGGCGACGGGCGACAGCTTCACCATGGCTGATTGCGCGGCGGGGCCGTCGCTGTTTTATGCGGACTGGATTTCCGAAATCCCGCAGGACTGCCCGAACCTGCGCGCCTACCGCAGCCGCCTGATGGCACGCCCGTCATTCGCGCGCGCCGTGGATGAGGCGCGCAAATACCGACATTGCTTCCCGCTTGGCGCACCGGACCGGGATTAAAGCCCGGCTTCCTCCAGCAGACCGTCCATCACCAGCGCCAGTTTTTCGGCCCACTCTGCCTGCCCGGCATCGTCGCGGATCAGGTCGTTGCGAACCTCTATCAGCACGTTGGGGCGGCCCTGCGCAAGCGCATGCCGGTCGATAGAATCGCCGTCGAGATGACCTGAATAGGGTTCGTTATCCCCCGTCACCCAGCCTTGTTGCCGGCAGCGTTCGATCAGCAGGGGCGCAAGGCGTTCATCCTTGTGGGAATACAGCACGCCCACGGCCCAAGGCCGCGCCATGCGGCCACGCAATTGCGGGGTGAAGCTGTGGATCGCGCAGATTGCCCGGTCCGGACGCGCCCCCGCCAGTTTTTCCAAGGCGTTGTGATAAGGGCGATGCAGCCGGTCCAGCCGCCGCTGACGTTCCGCCGCGTCGGCATCGCGATTGGCGGGAATCACCGTGCCGTCATAAAGACGCATCAGCAGCGTCGGATCATCCTCGCCGCGATTCGGGTCGATCACCAGACGCGAGAAATCGGACCCCACCACCGGCGCCCCGATCAGCGCGCCCAGTTTCTTCGACACGCCCGCCGCGCCCACATCATAGGCGATATGGCGCGCCATATCGTCAGCCGCGATACCCAGATCGCCACTGCCTACCCAATCAGGCACGCGGTTGGTCGCATGATCGCAGGTAATCAGCCAACGGCTGTCCCGCGCCTCGCCTTCGCTCCAGAAGGCTTCGTCCCGGATAACACTGTCATCTTTCATACGCGCCCCTTACGTCAATTCTTCACGCTAGGCCAGTTGTCCCGGCGGATGGTTTCGGCCATGATGGCGCAAACATTCCATTGACCAGCCGGAGAGATCACCATGAGACGCCACCGCAATGTCAAGATCGTGGCCACGCTGGGACCGGCCTCTTCCGAATATGACACCATCCGCGCACTGTTCGAGGCAGGCGCAGATGTCTTCCGCCTGAACATGAGCCATGGCAGCCATGCAGACCACAAGGCGCGCTATGACGCGATCCGCAAGGTCGAGGCCGATCTGGGCCGGCCTATTGCCATTCTCGCCGATCTGCAGGGGCCAAAACTACGCGTCGGCGTTTTCGATGGCGACGAGGCAGAACTGACCGAGGGCCAGAAGTTCCGGTTCGATCTGGACGATGCACCCGGCGACGCGGCCCGCGTGCAACTTCCCCACCCCGAGATTTTCGCAGCACTCGAACCCGGTTCGCAGCTGCTGGTCAATGATGGCAAGATCCGCCTGAAGGTCGAAGATTGCGGCAAGGATTTCGCCAATTGCGTGGTGACGGTCGGCGGCACGATTTCGAACCGCAAGGGCGTCAACGTGCCAGACGTCGTGCTGCCGCTGGCGGCACTGTCGGACAAGGACCGCGACGATCTGGAATTCGCCTGCGAGCTTGGTGTCGACTGGCTGGCCCTGTCCTTCGTGCAACGCCCCGAGGACATGGACGAGGCCCGCAAGCTGGCCAAGGGCCGCGCTGCCGTGCTGGCCAAGATCGAAAAGCCCGCAGCTGTCCGCGCCTTCCCCGAAATCCTTGCTGTGTCTGACGGCATCATGGTCGCGCGGGGCGATCTTGGCGTGGAATTGCCGGTTCAATCCGTCCCGCCGATCCAGAAGCGTCTGGTGCGCCAGTGCCGTGCGGCCGCAAAGCCGGTGATCGTCGCGACCCAGATGCTGGAATCGATGATCGAAAGCCCGGTGCCGACCCGTGCCGAAGTCTCGGACGTGGCGAACGCGATTTATGAAGGCGCCGATGCGGTGATGCTGTCGGCCGAATCGGCGGCGGGTCAGTATCCGATCGAGGCCGTTCAGACGATGGACCACGTTGCCCGTTCGGTCGAAACCGACACGACCTATCGCGAGGTGATCGAGGCGTCACGCAAGGCCGACCGCAATACCGTCGCCGACGGCATCGTGGCCGCCGCCCGCGAAATCGCCGAGACGACCGACATTCAGGCGATCTGCGCCCATACGCAATCCGGCACCACGGTCAGCCTGGTGGCGCGCGAACGCCCCCGGACACCGATCATCGCCATGTCCCCGATCCCGACCGTGCTGCGCCGCCTGTGCCTGACATGGGGCACCCATTGCGTCGCAACCGAACCGCTGTCGCGCTTCCGCGAGGCCGTCATCACCGCGGCCCGCGCCGCGCGCGATTTCGAATTCGCGGACGAGACGCAGCAGATCGTCGTGACCGCCGGCGTGCCGTTCAACACCTCGGGTACGACGAATATCCTTCGCGTCGCAACATGCGATGAACGCTTGATTTCCCGCGCCGACCCGGAATAAGCCCGGCGCCGGAATGGGCTAAGGGAAATATCATGGGTGACATTCTTCTGCTTCTCGGCACGGCGCTTTTCGTCCTGTCGGTCATCGCGGCCATCGTGTCCGTCATCAACACACGCGCGCCGCGTGGTGCAGCAATCCTGTTTTGCGCCGGCCTCGCGGTGCTTGCCGTCTGTGCCTGGTTGTATCCCGGCAGCGTCGGCATTCCCCAACTTGGGGCTGCCTGGGGCCGCCTTTTCGGCTGATCCGGCTTGCAATTGCAGGCGTCTCTCAGTATAGGGACGCCTTCAATCCCGCGCGGCCGGCCGATATGGCATTGCCGAGTCGCGCGTAAACCTCTGACAAGGAGAGTAAAATGCCGAAGATGAAGACCAAAGCGGCCGCCAAGAAGCGGTTCTCGTTCACGGCGTCGGGCAAAGTGAAATCGGCTCAGGCCGGTAAGCGCCACGGCATGATCAAGCGCACGACGAAATTCATTCGCGATGCGCGCGGCACCAACGTCCTGTGCGACGCTGATGCCAAGATCGTCAAGAAATACATGCCCTATAACCGCTGATCCGAGGACTGACACATGGCACGAGTTAAATCCGGCAAGGTTACCCACGCCCGCCACAAGAAAGTCCTTGATGCTGCCAAGGGCTATTACGGCAACCGTTCGCGCAACTTCCGCACCGCGACCCAGGCCGTCGACAAGGCGAACCAATACGCCACCCGCGACCGCAAGAACCGCAAGCGCAACTTCCGCGCGCTGTGGATTCAACGCATCAACGCCGCTGTGCGCGCTGTCGATGCCGACATGACCTATTCGCGTTTCATCAACGCATTGTCGAAAGCCGGGATCGAAGTCGACCGCAAGGTTCTGGCCGATCTGGCCGTTCACGAGCCCGAGGCTTTCGGCGCGATCGTCGAAAAAGCAAAAGCCGCCGCCTGAGGCGCATCTCAATGACATGAAAGACCCGCGCCCCGGCGCGGGTTTTTTCTATCCTGCTTAGGGCAAGTGCAGCCGGATCAGGCCGGTCGCCTCTGCAGGCGGCGCTGCAACAGTGCCGTCACGCGCAAAATCCGCCCAGATCCGCCGGATGGGCCGACCGATGCGCCGCAGATCCTCGGCGCTCATCTCGCGCGGCACAAGCGGCGTTCCCAGCCAGTCATCGCTAGGGAATAGCAGCGGCAGATCGGCCAGATGCGCGCTGCCCCAATCGCCACCCCCGCAGTCGATGACAAACCGCGCCGCATAGCCCCCGGCCGCATGATGACGCGATGCGAAACGCCTTGCCGGACGGCCATAAAGTCGCGCGGTGAGTGCGCGGACAGCCAGCCGGCGCGGCGCGTCGAGAACCGAGGCAGCACCCTGCGCGAATGGGGGTAAAAACAGCGCTGCCTCGTCACGCATATGCCCGATAAGGATCGGAATATGCGGTGCAATTTCGGCATGCGCCGTGGCAAGCTGAGGTTCGATCGGGAACGGCGCATGACCGAATTCCGGCCCGAACGGCATCTGCCCAGCCAACCCGAAACGGCGAACCGCCTTTCGCAAGCGGGCCTGCCGGGACAGAATTTCCGACACCTTCTCATCGGACAGGGCCCCTGAAGCGACCCTGCGCATGACCCGCCGCATGCGTGCCGTCTTCAAAGGCAGATCGAGCGGCGCGCTCTGGATGATCGCGCGGTGGAACATCCCGCGCGCAGCGCCGGCCATCATCAGCCGCGCCGTCAGATCACCGCCTGATGATTGCCCGAACAGCGTCACACGCCCCGGATCGCCACCAAAAGCGGCGATGTTCTCGGCGATCCAGCGCAGCGCTTCGATCACGTCGAGCGCACCGAGATTTGCAGGATGCCCGTCAAAGCCCAGCCAGCCGAAAAGCCCAAGCCGGTAACTGATCGCAACGAACACCACCTGCTGCTCGCGAACAAGCGCTGACGGGTCCAGCACGCCCATATCCGCAGCCCCCGATTCGTAACTGCCACCATGCAGCCAGACCATCACCGGCAGATCGCGCGCGTCTGCGGGTGCGCTGACAGACAGGCACTGGCATCTTTCGGCGAAGGCGATACCGGCGAAGGCGTCGGGTAACACCGCATCCAGCCGCGGGATCGGCAATTGCGGACATGCGGGGGACAGCGCGCTGGCGCGGACAGGCGCGGGTTTTGACGGTTTGGGAAGCTCCCACCGGCCCGCGTCTGCATAGGGAATGCCGGTGGCGCGGATGATATCACAATCCCGCCGCGCCAGAATTTGCCCGGCGGGTGACGCGATCACAATATCCCGCGAAGGCGCCTGTGACACGTAGCCCACCTTATGCCTGTTCCGAATTCCGAGCCTTGTTCATCGGATAGTAAGAAATCTGCGCTAGGGATTCCACACGACATCGGGGATAGGGGCAAGCATGAACCTGACGGTAAAGGATGAATCGGGTCAGATCGTGGTGCGCATCGTCGAAAGGCGGCTCGACGCCGCCATAGCTGGCGAATTCAAGGATGCGGTGCGCCCGCATGTCGCCATGCGCGGACCCGACCTGCTCCTCGATCTTGGCGAGGTCGAATTTCTGGACAGCTCCGGGCTCGGTGCGGTGATCGCATTGAAAAAGGCGCTTCCCGAGGGACGCCAGATGCGGCTGCGCCGACTGACGCCGAATGTCGCGCGGGTGTTTCGGCTGACACGCATGGATCAGGTTTTCGACATTGTCGACGCCGCCGATTGCGGCAAGGGTGGCTGTGCATGATCGCGGGAAAGCAGCCGGAAAGCCCGGCCGGCAGAGACAGCAAGGCCCAGCCGATCATCGTACTGACACGCAGTTTTCCGGCGCTGGCAGATACCGTGCGCGAGATACTGATCCTCATGACCGAGCGCCTGCGCCTGCATACGACGACAGACCTGCTGGGACGCGCGGAACTGGTTCTGGCAGAGCTTTTGAACAATGTCGCCCAGCACGGGCGGGCGCATTCGGCCGACCCTGCCCCGATCGTTCATCTGAGCGTGGTCGCGCAGCCCGACGGCCTTGCCTGTTCCGTCAGCGACGATGGCGGCCTGCTGCCGAGCATCTGCCTAAACTCACCCCCGCCTGACCCGCGAAACGATCCTGAGGGTGGCTTCGGATGGTTCCTGATCGGGCACCTGACCCAGTCGCTGATCTATTTCCGCGAGGGTGAGCGCAACTATGTCGCGTTCACGATCCCGCTGCATCCAAGCAAGGCAGCCTGACGTCCCGGTCAGAACCGCAAGGATACGCGGGACGGTTCGCGGCGAAATCCCCAGGCTTCATCGCGCGGCATCCCGGATCGCGGCCAAAGTGACCGGCCGCGACGACTGATCCTGCGCCGTCGTCAGTGTTTACGCCGCGCGTCATCCAGATGTCATGCTTTGCTGCCAGAGGCTTGGGGCAGTTCCTTGCGAAATGTGGGAGGGCGGCATATATCGCAGCCCTTGATTGCCTCGGGACAGCCATGACGATTCAGACGCCCTATTACCTGATGGACCTCGCAGCCCTGCGCCGCAACATGGAGATCGTCGCCCGTCTTCGCGACGCGTCGGGCGCAAAGGCATTGCTTGCACTGAAATGCTTCGCCACGTGGTCCGTGTTCGACCAGATGCGCGACTATATGGACGGCACGACGTCGTCGTCGCTTTACGAATTGCGGCTGGGTCGCGAAAAATTCGGCAAGGAAACCCATGCCTATTCCGTCGCCTGGGCCGATCATGAGATCGACGAGGCAATCGGCTATTCCGACAAGATCATCTTCAACTCTCTGACCCAGCTTGACCGTTTTGCAGACAGGACTGGCGATGTCGGGCGCGGGCTGCGGCTTAATCCGCGCTTCTCGACATCGGGTTTTGATCTGGCTGATCCCGCCCGGCCCTTCTCGCGTCTTGGCGAATGGGACATGGCGCGACTGGAGGCCGCAGAGGGTCGCATCAGCGGCGTCATGATCCACTACAATTGCGAGAATCGCGACTTTGACCTGTTCTCGGGACAGCTCGACCGGATCGAGGCGGATTTTGGCGGCTTTTTGAAACGGCTCGACTGGGTGTCGCTTGGCGGCGGCATCCATTTCACCGGCGAGGGCTACCCGCTGGATCAGCTCGCCGACCGGCTGAAAGCGTTCAGCGACCGGCTTGGCGTTCAGGTCTATCTGGAGCCGGGCGAGGCCAGCATCACCGGCACCGCCACGCTGGAAGTCAGCGTGCTGGACATCATCGACAACGGCAAGAAAATCGCCGTCGTCGACAGCAGTATCGAGGCGCATATGCTTGACCTGCTGATCTATCGGGAAACGGCGAAGCTGCCGCAGACAGGCGGCCACCCCTATCAGATCGCCGGGAAAACCTGCCTTGCGGGCGACATCTTCGGCGAAGCGCAGTTCCAGAAGCCGCTGGAAATCGGCGACCGGATCAGCATCGCCGATGCGGCGGGCTATACGATGGTCAAGAAAAACTGGTTCAACGGCGTCGCCATGCCGTCCATCGCGATCCGGGACGAGGATGGAACGATCCGCCTCGTCCGCGATTTTACTTATGACGACTATCGGGACAGCCTGTCCTGACACCGAAGGGGGAAATGTTGACGAAGAACGTTCTCATCATCGGCGCCGGCGGCGTCGCGAAGGTCACCGCGCACAAGGTTGCGCAATGGGCCAATGAATTCGGCGCGTTGCATATTGCATCGCGCACGAAGTCGAAGGCCGACGACATCATCGCAAGCCTTCGCGACAAGGGCCACAAGATGGATTTCGCCAGCCATCAGATCGACGCGATGGACAGCGTCGCGGTGGCCGATCTTATCCGCAAGATTGACGCTGGCATCTGCATCAATGTCGGCTCTGCCTTCATCAACATGACGGTGCTGCAAGGGTGCATCGATACCGATTGCGCGTATATCGACACCGCAATTCATGAAGATCCGTCGAAGATCTGTGAAACCCCGCCCTGGTATGGAAATTACGAATGGAAGCGCCGCGAGGCCGTCGAAAAAGCCGGCATGACAGCGATTCTGGGCGCCGGTTTCGATCCGGGTGTGGTCAACGCCTATGCCCGGCTTGCCGAGGATGAGTATTTCGACAAGATCGACAGCATCGACATTGTCGATATCAATGCCGGCAGTCACGTGCGCTATTTCGCGACGAATTTCGACCCGGAGATCAATTTCCGCGAGTTCACCGGCACCGTCTATGCGTGGCAGGGCGGCGAATGGACCGAGAACAAGATGTTCGAGGTCGGTCGCGAATGGGATCTGCCGGTTGTCGGCAAACAGACCGCCTATCTGTCCGGCCATGATGAGGTTCACAGCCTGTCCGCACGCTACAAGGACAGCGATGTTCGCTTCTGGATGGGGTTCGGGGCGCATTACATCAACGTCTTTACCGTCCTGCAATCGCTGGGGCTGTTGTCGGAACAGCCGGTAAAGACTGCCGAGGGCCAGGAGGTTGTTCCGCTGAAGGTGGTCAAGGCAGTGCTGCCTGATCCGGCCAGCCTCGCGCCCGACTATACCGGCAAGACCTGCATCGGCGATCTGGTCAAAGGCAGCCGCAATGGCGAGCCGGGCGAGGTGTTCATCTATAACGTGGCCGACCACAAGGATGCGTTCGAGGAAGTGGGCAGCCAGGGCATCAGCTATACCGCTGGCGTCCCGCCCGTCGCTGCCGCAATCCTGATCGCGCGCGGCACATGGGATGTGAAGCGGATGGTAAATGTCGAGGATCTGCCCGCGCGTCCCTTCTTGGAACTTTTGGGTGAGATGGGTCTGCCGACGCGGGTGATCGACGCAAGCGGCGATCACGCGATCTAGGGCAGCCAGGCTGGCAAACATTTAGCAGCACAGAATTTGATCGCGATGCCGGAACCCCCGGCATCGCGATTTGCTTATGTTGGCACCACACGGAGTCCTAGATGCCGCCGCCCAAGCCACGTTATTCGCCAGAGCACCGCTTCCCGACCATCCAACGTGAAGAAGATGCCAAGCCGCCACTCGTCCCGCGGTGGGCGATCATCGGCATTTTCATGATAATGCTCTTCTATTTTGTGACCGCCGCATCGGCTTTCCTGATGCCGGTCACACTGGGACTTCTGCTGTTCTTCGTTTTTGTCCCGTTCCGCCGCCTGCTCAGCAAATTCGGCATCGGCGCCTCCATCTCGGCGGCGCTCGTGACGCTTGGCATGATCGCGCTTGTGGTCGTGCTCGGCTATTTCATCTCTGGTCCGATCAGGGACATTGTGGACGATTCGCCCCAGATCACCTCGCGGCTGGAAGAGCGCTTGCGCGACCTTCGTGAAAGCGTCCGTCCGCTGGAAGAAGCGGCAGCGAAGCTGGATGAAGTGACCGGCGGCGGCGCGCAGGATCAGGAAGGCGACGCCCCTCCGCCGCCCGCCGCGACCGTCGCTGCCACCGAAGTCGTCGAACAGCCGGCAGAGGGCGACAAGCCGATACAGGTCGAGGTGAAGACCGACGAAAGCTCTACCCTTGCCAGCGTGATGGCGGCCGGACCTTCGGTCGTCGGACAGATCGTGTTCACATTGTTCCTGCTGTTCTTCCTGCTTGCGTCTGGCGATCTCATGTATCTCAAGATCGTCCAGAGCTTTGACAGCCTGAAGGAAAAGCGCGCCGCGTATATGGCACTGCGCGAGATTGAACTGGCGCTCGGTTCTTATCTCGGCGCGATCACGCTGATCAATGCGGGGCTTGGCCTCTGCATCGGACTTGGGATGTGGATATGGGATATGCCGCAACCCCTGCTTTGGGGCGTGGCCGCGTTCATCCTGAACTTCATTCCCTATCTGGGTGCCGTCACAGGGGTAGCCGCGTCCTTTGTCGTTGCCCTTATCAGCTTCAGCGACATCTTCACGCCCTTCATGGTCGCTGCAACCTATCTGGGTCTGACCTCGCTCGAAGGGCAACTCATTACGCCCTACTTCGTCTCGCGGCGGCTTCGTCTGAACACGGTTGTGGTGTTCGTGACGGTGGCGCTGTGGGCATGGCTATGGTCGGTGCTTGGCATGGTCGTCGCAGTGCCGATGCTTGTGGTCATGAAGGTGCTGGCAGACCATATCCCCGGATTGGAGAAGTTTGGCAACTTCCTTGCCGGCGAAGATCCCCCCGCGCTTGAGGATGAGGACGAAGAAGAGGCCCGCGATCTTGTCGAAGCGGGCGATTCGGCCGAAACCCTTGCCGAGGTCAGCAGCGATACTGCAGAGGTCGTTGCGGCAGGTCAGTCCCAATGATCCGACCCCGCGCCGATGCGACAATGCAGCGGCGCGGGATCACATCTGGCTGTCTCGCCCCACCTATCCATAGACAGGCAGGCTTCGAAGTCGTAAAAGTCACGGATCGAAGCGCGGGGTTTTATGGAAGCGAGAACGGCGAAATACATGATCGGACAGGTGGTGCGGCATCGCATGCATCCGTTTCGCGGGGTTGTCTTCGACATCGACCCGAAATTCTCGAATTCGGATGAGTGGTATGAATCCATTCCCGAGGACAGCCGCCCCGACAAGGACCAGCCTTTCTACCATCTCTATGCCGAGACCGAGGCGACCTATTACGTTGCATATGTGTCGGAGCAGAACCTTGTTGCCGACATCTCGGGCGAGCCGATCGAGCATCCCGAACTCAACGCCCAGTTCGGTGAATTCTGCGACGGTTACTACGCGCTTCAGCAGTCGCTTAACTGAGACGCTTGCGCACGACGCGTGACCCATGCCTGCCGCCCGACCCGCCCTGACCTCTGTTGCCGAGCTTGTGGATGCAGGTCTGGCGAACAGCGCGGATTCACCAGAACTCGATCGCGTCGCCAAGGACTTCCGAATTCGCATCACGCCCGCGATGCAATCTGCGGAACCGGGACTCGCGCGCCAGTTCGTTCCTGACCGCCGGGAACTTACCGTACGTCCGGAAGAACTGACCGACCCTATCGGCGATCACGCGCACAGCCCGGTGCCGGGTCTGACCCATCGCTATACTGACCGCGCCATTCTGCATGTCACCCAGACCTGCGATGTCTATTGCCGCTTCTGCTTTCGCCGAGAGGCAGTGGGCGCGGCTGGCCCCCTGCCCCCGGACCAGCTTGATAATGCGCTTGCCCATATCGCGTCCACACCTGCGCTTCGCGAGATCATCCTGACCGGCGGCGATCCCCTGACGCTGTCACCGCGCCGACTTGCCGACATCCTCGATCGCCTCGATGCGATACCTCATATCGAGGTCATACGCATCCATAGCCGCGTTCCCGTCGTCGCGCCGCAGCGGATCTCGGCGATTGCGCCACTGCTGACGCGCAGGGCTGCCGTTTTCGTGGTGAACCACATCAATCACCCTGATGAGCTGACCCCCGAGGCAAAGGCGGCAATCCGAACCCTCGCCAAGACCGGCGCTGCGCTTCTGTCGCAAAGCGTCCTGCTGCGCGGCGTGAACGACGACGCCGAAACGCTGGCGCGTCTGTTTCGCGGACTGACCGCGATTGGCGTCACGCCCTATTATCTGCACCATTGCGATCTGGCGCGAGGGACCAGCCATTTCCGCACCACAATCGATGAAGGCCTGTCGATCATCGCGGAACTGCGCGGGCACCTTTCTGGCATCGCCATTCCGAGCTATGTCCTCGATCTGCCGGGCGGCTTCGGGAAGGTTCCGCTCGATTCCGCGGCCGTCACACGCGCGGGTCCGGGTCTATGGCATATTCGCGATTGGCGCGGCGGGCTGCACGAATATCGCGACATCACGCGATAGCCCCTTGGCGCAGGCTCAGCTCAGCCGGTTCCGGAACAGCCATGCCGCAAGCGGTAATGTCACGGCCGCCACGGCCAGAAGCGGCACGAAATCGAATGCCACATCTGACAGCCGCGCCCCTTCCAGATAGACCCGGCGCACAAGGTCGATGCCGAAGCGCAATGGGTTCGCGTAGGTCGCCCATTGCAGGATCGCAGGCATGTTGCGCACCGGGGTCAGCAGACCTGAAAGCAGCATCAGCGGCATGATCAGGATGAAGGTGTAAAGCATCGCCTGCTGCATCGTCAGCGCGACCGCCGAAATCGAAAGCCCCAGCCCGACCGCAGCCGTGGTGAACGCGATCAGGCCCAGATACATCAACCAGACCTGTCCGTTCATCGGGATCTGAAACCAGAAGCGAATGATCAGAAAAATGATCGTCGATTGCAGAAGTCCGATCAGGATAGCCGGCAATGCCTTCCCGATCAGGATCTGGCCGGGGGTCAGGGGTGTGACCAGAAGCTGATCGAATGTGCCCTGCTCTCGCTCGCGGGCGACGGAAAGCGCGGAAAGCATCAATGTCTGAAGCATGCTGAGTGACGCAATCAGCGCGGGCATCAGGTTCCAGCGGGATTCGAAGTTGGGGTTGAACCAGGCGCGGCGCACGATGCTTAGCGGTGCGGATGCGCCTTCTTCCGCGTTATAGCGCGCAACGATCGCGGACAGATAAGCCGCGGCCAGGCCGGCAGTGGACGAGTTCCGCCCGTCGAAGATCGCCTGAACCTGCGCCTGCTCTCCCCTCGCCAGCGTCGCCGCGAAATCGGCGGGAAAGCTGACCACCAGAAGCGCGTCGCCGCTCTCGATCTGGTCGGCGATCTGACTGGTGCTTTGCAGGGTCGCAATGCGGTGGAAAACGCCGGTGCCTTCGATATCCGCCACGATCCTTGCCGATGCCTCGCTTCTGCTCTGGTCCAGCAAGGCGAAAGGCGCGTTCGTCAGATCGTAGGTCGCGCCATAGCCAAACAGAAGCGCCTGTATCAGCGCTGGTGCAAACAGCAATGCGCGGCTGGACGGGTCCTTCAGGATCGCGAACAGTTCCTTGCGGATCAACGCCAGTAGCGGGAACAGAAATGCAATGGCACCCATCGCTCAGTCCAACCGTTTTGCAAGCGTGCGCCGCGTCGCCCAGATCAGCAGCACGCCGTAAAGCGACAGGATGACAACCGATTTCGCGATCTCAGGCCAGTAGTTCCCGACCATGAACAGCGTCTTCACAAGCGACATGAAATGCGTCGCGGGTAGCGCCTGACTGATGACCTGGACCACCAGCGGCACATTGCGCAGGTCGAACACGAAGCCCGAAAGCATCATTGCCGGCATGAAGCTTGCCAGAAGCGCCATTTGGCTGGCCGCGAACTGGTTGCGCGTCACGCCCGAAATCCACAGCCCCATCGCCAGCGATACCAGCAGGTACAGCATCGAGGACAGCACGATGATCCAAAGTGACCCGCGCATCGGAACGTGAAACAGGAACTTCGCCGCGAGAAGGCACATGACCAGATCAATCGCGCCGATGACCAGATAGGGCGCGAGCTTCGACAAGACCAGTTCCAGCGGGCGGACCGGCGTGACGAACAGGGATTCAAGCGTGCCGCGTTCCCATTCGCGCGCGATAAGCAGCGAGGTCAGGAAGGCGCCGATCAGGGTCATGACCAGCACGATCAGGCCGGGTACCAGAAACCAGGTGCTTGTTCCCGCCTCGTTGAACCAGGTCCGTTGCACCAGCGTTATGCCGCCCGCATCTCCGAAACGCGCATCGCCCCGGTCGGCAAGATGTTCAAGCGCATTGGTAATCGCGCCCGTCGCATAGCCTTCGATGCTTTGCGCGGTATTTGAATCGACGCCGTTCAGGATCAGCTGCAAGGTGCCGGAACCATGGGACAGATCGCGGGTAAATTCGCTTGGGACGCGCAGGATGGCGTCTGCTTCGCCCGCGCGGATCATCGCCTCGGCTTCGGGCATGGAATGCATCCAGATCGGGCTGAGATAGTCCGAGCCCGCAAGCCCCGCCACGGCGTTCAGCGTAACGGGAGAGCTGTCTTCCAACACCACGGCGACGCGTGCATCCGTCACATCGAAGGACAGCCCGTAACCGAACAGCAGGATCAGCACAGCGGGCAGCACCAGCCCGACAACCAGATTGCTGCGATCACGCAGCATCTGACGCGTTTCCTTCCGCGTCAGCGCGACAAGTCGCGAGAATGATGCCACTGCGATCATGCAGCCGCCCTTTGCCGATCATGCCGCGCGCGGTTCTGTTCCACGACGGCGATGAAGGCATCGTTCATGGTCCTGACCGTCTCGCCATCGGCACCTGCAGCGGCTTTTTCGCGCACCTCGGCAGGTGTCCCGATGATAAGCATCTCGCCCGCATCCTGGATCGCGATCCGGTCGCAATATTCTGCCTCTTCCATGAAATGCGTGGTGATAACGATTGTCACGCCTTCCTTCGAGAGCGCCGTGATGGTGCGCCAGAACGCCCGCCGTGCAAGCGGATCAATGCCGCTTGTCGGCTCGTCCAGAAAAAGGATCTCGGGCCGGTGCAGAAGCCCGGTCGCCATTGCCAGCCGCTGCTTGTATCCGGCGGGTAGAAGCCCGCTTTGCGCCGAGGGGTCGAGGTCGAATTGCGCGATGGCATTTTTGATCCGGCCCGCCAGCTCGCGGCCACGCATCCCATACGCGCCACCAAAAAATTCAAGGTTCTGACGCACCGACAGGTTGCCATAAAGCGCGAATTTTTGGGCGACATACCCGATTTTCGCGCGGGCCTGCGCGCGGGCCGTGCGCAGGTTGCGTCCCGCGACCTCCAGCTGGCCGCTGGTGGCCGGAAGCAACCCGCACAGCATGCGGAACGTGGTCGTCTTACCCGCCCCGTTCGGCCCGAGCAGGCCGAAGATCTCGCCGCGCCCGACATCGAAAGAGGTGCTGGCGACAGCGGTGAAATCACCGAACTTGCGGACCAGATCGCGCACGACGATGACTGGCTTTTCATCTCGCGGCGGCATGGGGACGTCAGCGTCGCTTTCGGCGGCCTGCGACGCGGGACTTTGCGGCGGCTCGTCCTGCTGCTGGCGAAGCAGCATCATGAAGGCGTCCTCAAGTTCTTCCGCGCGCGGCGCGGTGCGGATATCACCCAGCAACGCCTCGCACTTTGCCTGATCTGCATCCGGCTGGCGGATGAAGCGAACGCGCCCCGCCTCGGGCACGGCATCAACGACAAGCGAGGGGTGGTCTATCAACCGCGCCTGCAATTCGCGCGCGGGCGTCCCGGCAGGAGGCGTTGCGGTAAAGGTCAGCCCTGCGGCCTTCGCCGTCAATGCCGCCGGAGTCCCGTCGGCCAGGATCCTGCCCTTGTCCATCACGAAGACACGCGCGCACCGCTCTGCCTCGTCCATATACGAGGTACTGATGATGACGCTCAGGCGTTCGTCATCGACAAGCTGCTGCACGATGGCCCAAAGGTCGCGGCGCGACAGCGGATCGACGCCGACGCTCGGCTCGTCCAGCAGCAGCAGATCGGGCGATCGAACGAGTGTGCAGGCCAAGCCCAGCTTCTGCTTCATCCCGCCCGAGAGCTTACCTGCAGGGCGGTCGGTGAAACGCGCCATGTCGGTCATTTCCAACATCCTGCCGAAACGTTCCTTGCGCTGATCTGGCGGCACCCCGTGCAGGTCGGCATACAGGTCCAGGTTTTCCTGCACGCTCAGATCTTCATACAGACCAAAACGTTGCGGCATATAGCTGATCCGATCCTGCACGGCCTGAGGGTGTTTCAGCACATCGGTTCCGAGCACCGTCAGGCTGCCCGCTGCAGGTTTCAGAAGCCCGGCCAGAAGGCGCATCAGCGTCGTCTTTCCCGCCCCGTCGGGGCCAACAAGCGCGGTAAGCTCGCCCGCCTGTATCTCAAGCGACAGTTCGTCAATCGCGACGACCTCGCCAATATCGGGATCGTCAAAGACCTGCCGCAGACCTTCTGCACGGACAGTCAGATCTCTCATGGCGTCGCCACATCCTGCAAGCGCACAGTGACCGGCTGACCAAGACGCAGGCGGTCGTTCGGATCGTCGATGGTGACGTGAACCTCATAGACAAGACTGGTGCGCAATTCCTCGGTCTGCACCGATTTCGGCGTAAACTCTGCGACCGACGAAATATAGCCGACTTTGCCCGCGGTCGGCTGATCCGGGAAGCTGTCGGCAAATACCTCTGCTGCCAGCCCCGGTCTGACATGGCCCAGATCCGGCTCGCTGACATAGACGCGAACCCATTTCGGCTGCGTCAATGCAAGTGCATAGACGGGCGTGCTGGCGGTGACCATATCACCCGGTTCGCGCAATCGAGAGCGGATGACCGCGTTGTCTGGCGACGACAATTCGCCATCTTCCACGCCACGGCGCAGCAGACTCAGTTCGGCCTCGGCGCCGCGCAACTGCGCCTCGGCCTGCGCAATATCCTCGGCGCGCGACCCTGCCTCGACCAGATCGAGCGCGGCACGCGCCTGCGCCACACTCGCCTTTGCAGCATCGGCCTGCGCCCTCGCCTGATCGACGCTCTGCTGACTGGCCGCACCGCTGCGCGAGGCGCGAAGCTGCGTTGCGCGCGCCAGTTCCTGATCGGCCAGCACTGCTGACGCTTCAGCGGAATCGAGCTGGGCCCTGGCTTGCGCCACCTCTTCGGGTCTGGAGCCATTGCGCAGCTTCAGCAGCGCCTGTCGCTGCGCCTCGACCGCGGCTTCCTGCGCGTCGACCTGCAATTGCAGCGTGTCTGTATCCAGTCGTGCCAGCACCTGCCCCTTCACGACACTGTCGCCTTCTTCGACCCGCATCTCTGCCACGCGGCCACTGCCCTCAAAGGCCAGTGCAACCTGTCTGATATCGACATTGCCATACAGCACCAGCGGCCCATCGTCGCCTGATTGCCGCTGATGCCACCAATACCAGCCACCAGCCAGCACGAGGAGAATAACGAGAACCGGGATCAGCTTCTTCATGGCGCGACTCGATTGATTGGCATCTGCAGAACGGGGTCTGTGCGAATTGATTAAATCGAATTTAGATTAAATTCTATTTCATGTCTACCTGTTATTGTGTATGCTCGGCATCGGCAGCAGACAGAGAGAGATGACCAAGACACCACGCCCCCAACGCGCCGACGGAGAGGCCACGCGCAACCGAATCCTGAACGCCGCAGGCACCATGATCGCCGCTGCCGGCTTCGCCGATACGACGAACAAGTCAGTGGCCGCACGCGCTGACGTGGATATGGCCTCGATCAACTATCACTTCGGCAACCGAAGCGGCCTTTACCAGGCGACCCTGATCGAAGCGCATCGCCGCATCATCGACATCGGTGATCTGGAAACGCTCACGAACGCAGATATGCCCGCGCAGGAAAAGCTGCGGCGCGTGATCTCGTTCTTCGTGGCCACGGCCAGGGCAGAGGAAAACTGGCCGGTCACGGTCCTGTTGCGAGAGCTGCTGTCACCCAGCCCGCATATAGAAGTGCTGCGTCAAAGCGAGGTGGCACCGAAGCTGATGCTCGTGATGCCCATCATAAGCCAGATCACGGAAATTCCCGTCGGCGATCCCGTGCTGTGGCGCTGCCTGCCGTGCATCGGCGCGCCATGCCTGGCGCTGCTTCTCGCGGGAACCAGACGATCCATTTTTGACGTCCCCGCCCTGAACGCACCGGCGGAAGAACTGGCAGACCATCTGTATATTTATGCGCTTGGCGGCTTGAACGCGATTGCACGCGAATACGCCGAAAAGGTGTCAGAAACAGAAAAGGGCGTTGGCGAAACGCGCCAACGCCCCTGAATGATGGTGGGTGATAACGGATTTGAACCGCTGACATCTTCGATGTGAACGAAGCGCTCTACCGCTGAGCTAATCACCCGTGCGGCGCTAGATAGCCAGCGCGGGAAGCCTGCGCAAGTGATTTCGGCATCCCGAGGCAGCAGAGCGCGCGTTTCCACGCGCTCTGCACTGATCATGTCAATGCGCGGTCGGAACTGCACTGCCGCGATCGCCACGTGCGGCGGCCTGACGAGCGGCTTCGGCGGCTTCTTCGGCCGCCTCGTCCCACTCGACCGGCTCGGGCATGCGCACAAGCGCGTGCTTCAGGACTTCGCGCACGTTCGAGACCGGGATGATGGTCATCCCTTCCTTCACGTTCGCCGGAATCTCCGCCAGATCCTTGGCGTTGTCTTCCGGGATCAGCACCGTCTTGATGCCGCCACGCAGCGCCGCCAGCAGCTTTTCCTTCAGGCCGCCGATGGCAAGCGCATTGCCGCGCAGCGTCACCTCGCCGGTCATGGCAACGTCCTTGCGGACTGGAATGCCGGTCATCACCGACACAACCGAAGTCACCATGGCCAGACCCGCAGACGGGCCGTCCTTGGGCGTCGCGCCTTCGGGAACGTGAACGTGGATGTCACGCTTCTCGAACTCCGGCGGCTTGATGCCCAGATCCGGCGCGACCGAGCGGACGAAAGAGGACGCGGCGTCGATGGATTCCTTCATCACGTCGCCCAGTTTCCCGGTCGTTTTCATGCGGCCCTTACCGGGCAGCTTCAGCGCCTCGATCTGCAGGAGATCGCCGCCGACCTGGGTCCAGGCCAGCCCGGTGACAACACCGACCTGATCTTCCTTCTCGGCCAGGCCATAGCGATGACGGCGCACGCCAAGATATTCCTCGACCTTGTCGGCATCGACCTCGACGGACTTCGCCTTGCCTTTCAGGATCTCGGTCACGGCCTTCCGCGCCAGCTTGGCGATCTCGCGTTCCAGCGAACGGACACCGGCCTCGCGCGTGTAATAGCGGATGACGTGGTTCAGCGCGTCGTCAGTGACGCTGAACTCGCCCTTCTTCAGGCCGTTCGCCTTGACCTGCTTGGGCAGCAGGTGGCGGCGCGCGATTTCCCGCTTTTCATCCTCGGTATAGCCGGCAAGCGGAATGATCTCCATCCGGTCGAGCAGCGGTCCGGGCATGTTGTAGCTGTTGGCCGTGGTCACGAACATGACATTCGACAGATCGTATTCCACTTCAAGATAGTGGTCCACGAAGGTCGAGTTCTGTTCGGGGTCCAGCACCTCCAGCATGGCCGAAGCGGGGTCGCCACGGAAATCCTGCCCCATCTTGTCGATTTCATCGAGCAGGATGAGCGGGTTGGTGGTTTTCGCCTTTTTCAGCGCCTGGATGATCTTGCCGGGCATCGACCCGATATAGGTCCGACGGTGGCCGCGGATTTCAGATTCGTCGCGCACACCGCCAAGCGAGATGCGGATGAATTCGCGACCCGTCGCCTTCGCCAGCGAGCGTCCAAGCGAGGTCTTACCCACGCCCGGAGGGCCGACAAGGCTGAGGATCGGGCCTTTCAGCTTCTGGCTGCGCGCCTGCACGGCCAGATATTCGACAATCCGTTCCTTGACCTTTTCCAGACCATAGTGATCGGCGTCGAGCACCTCTTCGGCCTTGGCAAGATCCTTCTTGGTGCGCGATTTCACGCCCCAGGGAAGGGCGAGCAGCCAGTCCAGATAGTTGCGGCTGACCGTCGCTTCGGCCGACATCGGCGACATCGACTTCAGCTTCTTCAGCTCGGATTCCGCTTTCTCGCGGGCTTCCTTGCTGAATTTGGTTTCCGCAATCTTCTGCTCCAGCTCCTCCAGCTCGTTCGCGCCTTCCTCGCCGTCGCCGAGTTCCTTCTGAATGGCCTTCATCTGCTCATTCAGATAGTATTCGCGCTGCGTCTTCTCCATCTGGGTCTTGACGCGCGACTTGATCTTTTTCTCAACCTGCAGGACCGACATTTCGCCCTGCATCAGGCCGTACACCTTCTCCAGCCGCTCAGCGACGGTGAGGGTTTCCAGCAGTTCCTGCTTCTTGGCGATCTCGATGCCAAGATGTCCGGCCACCAGATCCGACAGGCGATCGGAATCAGAGGTTTCGGCAACTGTCGAAACCACCTCGTCAGGGATATTCTTGCGGATCTTGACGTATTTCTCGAACTCCTCGGCAACCGCGTGGGTCAGGGCGGTGACGGCATCTGCGTCGCCCTGCTCCTCGATCAGCGGGGTCGCTTCTGCTTCGAAATAGTCGTCATTCTCAAGGAAACGCGTGATTTCGACACGCCGTTGCCCTTCGACCAGCACCTTGACCGTGCCGTCGGGCAGCTTCAGCAATTGCAGGACATTGGCCAGCACACCGATGCGGTAAATGCCGTCCGAGGTCGGCTCATCGACAGAAGCATCCTTCTGGGTAGCCAGCAGGATCGGACGATCCTCGGCCATGACCGCTTCGAGCGCGCGCACAGATTTGTCGCGACCGACGAATAGCGGCACGACCATATGCGGAAACGCCACGATATCGCGCAGCGGCAGCACGGGATGCGAATGAATGATATCGGTCATATTCTTCCTTTCAGGCCCGAGGGCGCGCGCCCCAAGATCGGCAGCACGGACCCCCTGCACCGCCTAAATCTAGGCATAGGCCACCCACGATTCAATGCCACCCTTCCTTGCGCAACCCTGCATGAAAACCGGGGTTCACATAACAGTATTCCGCGCGTAACGGCACGCCGTCACTCCATTCAGAGTATCATGAAAAAGGCCCGGCGTGATGCCGGGCCCTCTGTGTGACCGCAATCGGTCACTTATTCTTCGTTCGAGACTTCCGCGAAGCTCACGTCGACGACCTCGTCCGTCGCGGCTGGCCCTTCCAGTGCCGCCGCAGTTGCTTCGGCCTCGGCACGCCGCGCCTCGATGACCTCGGTATCGCGATCGCTCGCGATCTTCTTCAGCCGCATGGTCGCGCCGCCTGTGCCCGCCGGGATAAGGCGGCCAACGATGACGTTTTCCTTCAGCCCGACAAGCTTGTCGCGCTTGCCCTGAACCGCAGCCTCGGTCAGCACGCGGGTGGTTTCCTGGAAGGACGCGGCCGAGATGAAGCTGCGGGTCTGCAGCGACGCCTTGGTGATCCCCAACAGAACCGGCTCGCCCGTGGCAGGCTTGCCGCCTTTGGCAGCGATCTTCGCGTTTTCTTCCTCGAACTCGTCGCGCTCGACATGCTCGCCCTTCAGCAGCGTGGTGTCGCCGCTGTCGAGGATCTCGATCTTCTGCAGCATCTGGCGAACGATCACTTCGATATGCTTATCGTTGATCTTGACGCCCTGCAGACGATAGACGTCCTGCACCTCGTCGATCAGATAATCGGCAAGTGCCTCGATCCCCATGATCCGCAGGATGTCGTGCGGGGCCGGGTTGCCGTCCATGATATACTCACCCTTCTGCACGAAGTCGCCTTCCTGCACCGGGATGTGCTTGCCTTTCGGCACCATGTATTCGACAGGCTCCAGCCCTTCATCCGTCGGTTCGATCGCGATGCGACGCTTGTTCTTGTAGTCCTTCCCGAAGCGCACATAGCCGTCGATTTCGGCGATGATCGCGTGATCTTTCGGACGACGGGCCTCGAACAATTCGGCCACGCGGGGCAGACCCCCGGTAATGTCCTTGGTCTTGGCGCCTTCGCGCGGGATCCGCGCGACAACGTCACCGGCCTTGATCTCCTGCCCGTCCTCGATCGACAGGATCGCATCGACCGACATCGGATAGGTGACGGGGTTGCCTTGATCGTTGCGGATCGGCTCTCCGTCTTCGCCGACGACAAGGATTTCCGGCTTCAGGTCGCCGCCTTTCGGCGTCGAGCGCCAATCGGTCACGATCTTCTGCGTCATCCCCGTCGCATCGTCGGTTTCATCGCGGACCGAAAGCCCGGTGATGAGATCGACGAACTTGGCCACACCAGCCTTTTCGGCGATGATCGGCAGGGTATAGGGGTCCCATTCGAACAGCTTCTGGCCGCGAATGACTTCCTCGCCCGCCTTCACCATCAGTTTCGAGCCATAGAACAGCTTGTGCGAGGCCACCGGCTCGCCCTGCTTGTTCAGCAGGTTCAGAACCATGTTCCGGGCCATGACGATCTGTTCGCCAGCGTCGTTGGTGATGGTCGCCTCGTTTTCGAATGCGACGGTACCTTCCTGGTTCGCAGCCGTGAAGGACTGCTGTCCGCCCTGCGCCACGCCGCCGATGTGGAAAGTCCGCATCGTCAGCTGGGTGCCGGGTTCGCCGATGGACTGGGCAGCGATGATGCCGACAGCCTCGCCGATATTGACCAGCGTGCCACGGGCCAGATCGCGGCCATAGCACATTGCGCAGACGCCGTCTTCGCTTTCGCAGGTCAGCGCCGAACGGATGCGCACGTTCTGCACGCCCGCCCCTTCGACCGCATCGGCCTTGCGCTCGTCGATCAGCTCGCCTTCGCGCACAATCACCTCGTCGGTGCCGGGTGCCACGACATCCTCGGCCGCCGTGCGGCCCAGGATACGCTCGCTGAGCGGCGAGATGATCTCGCCGTCATTGACCGCAGCCGAGGCGGTGATCGCGCGGTCGGTGCCGCAATCGTATTCGCGCACGATGCAGTCCTGCGCCACGTCAACCAGACGACGGGTCAGGTAACCAGAGTTCGCGGTCTTCAGCGCGGTATCCGACAGACCCTTCCGGGCGCCGTGGGTCGAGTTGAAGTATTCAAGAACGGTCAGACCTTCCTTGAAGTTCGAGATGATAGGCGTCTCGATGATCTCGCCGTTCGGCTTGGCCATCAGGCCGCGCATCCCGCCAAGCTGCTTCATCTGCGTGACCGAACCCCGCGCGCCGGAATGGGCCATCATATAGACCGAGTTCGGTTCCATTTCCGCGCCCGCGTCATCCTTGCGGGTGGCAGCGATGGTCGCCATCATGGCGTCGGTGACACGGTCGTTACATTTCGACCAGGCATCGACGACCTTGTTGTACTTCTCGCCCTGGGTGATGAGACCGTCCAGATACTGCTGTTCGAACTCTTTCACCTGCTCCTGCACCTCGCCCACGATGTCCCACTTATTGTCGGGGATCACCATGTCGTTCTTGCCAAACGAGATGCCGGCCTTGAACGCCTCGCGGAAGCCGAGACCCATGATCTTGTCCGAGAAGATCACAGCCTCTTTCTGGCCGCAGTAGCGATAGACAGTGTCGATGACGTGCTGCACGTCCTTCTTGCGCAGCAGGCGGTTGACCAGTTCGAACGGCGCTTTCGCGTTCAGCGGCAGCAGCGCACCAAGGCGCAGACGGCCCGGCGTCGTTTCGAAACGCTGCATCACCTCGTTGCCGTCTTCGTCGATCTGCTTCAGACGCGCGGTGATTTTCGAATGCAGATGAACCTCGCCCGAGGCCAGAGCATGCTCGACTTCGTCAACATTCGCGAAGACCATGCCCTCGCCCTTCATGCCTTCACGCATCATGGTCGTGTAATACAGACCAAGGATCATGTCCTGCGACGGAACGATGATCGGCGCGCCGTTGGCGGGCGACAGCACGTTGTTCGTCGACATCATCAGAACGCGCGCTTCCAGCTGCGCTTCCAGCGACAGCGGGACATGCACGGCCATCTGGTCGCCGTCGAAGTCAGCGTTGAAGGCCGAACAGACCAGCGGGTGAAGCTGGATCGCCTTACCTTCGATCAGGATCGGTTCAAACGCCTGAATGCCCAGACGGTGCAGCGTCGGCGCACGGTTCAGCAGAACCGGATGCTCGCGGATGACCTCGTCCAGAATATCCCAGACTTCCGGGCGCTCTTTCTCGACCAGCTTCTTCGCCTGCTTCACGGTCGAGGAATAGCCCTTGGCTTCCAGACGCGAATAGATGAACGGCTTGAACAGTTCCAAAGCCATCTTCTTCGGCAGACCGCACTGGTGCAGCTTCAGTTCCGGGCCGGTCACGATGACCGAACGGCCCGAGAAGTCGACGCGCTTGCCCAGAAGGTTCTGACGGAAGCGGCCTTGCTTACCCTTCAGCATGTCCGACAGCGATTTCAGCGGGCGACGGTTGTTGCCCGTGATGACGCGGCCACGGCGGCCGTTGTCGAACAGCGCGTCAACGGATTCCTGCAGCATCCGCTTTTCGTTGCGCACGATGATATCGGGCGCACGAAGCTCGATCAGGCGCTTCAGGCGGTTGTTACGGTTGATGACGCGGCGATACAGGTCGTTCAGATCCGAAGTCGCAAAGCGGCCGCCATCCAGCGGAACCAGCGGGCGCAGTTCCGGCGGGATGACCGGGATCACGGTCATGACCATCCATTCCGGCCGGTTGCCGGATTCGAGGAACGACTCGACGATTTTCAGACGCTTGATGATCTTCTTCGGCTTAAGCTCGCCCGTGGCTTCCTTCAGCTCCTCACGCAGCTGTTCTGCCGTCGCGTCGAGGTCGATATTGGCCAGCATGGTCCGGATCGCTTCGGCACCGATATCGGCCTGGAAGGCGTCCGCGCCGAACTGGTCCTGCGCGTCCAGATATTCTTCCTCGGTCAGCAGCTGGCCATAGGACAGATCCGTCAGACCCGGTTCGATCACGACGTAGTTTTCGAAATACAGAATCCGTTCCAGATCGCGCAGCGTCATGTCCAGCATCAGGCCGATGCGCGACGGCAGCGACTTGAGGAACCAGATATGGGCAACAGGTGCTGCCAGTTCGATATGGCCCATGCGTTCGCGGCGGACCTTCTGCAGGGTCACTTCCACGCCGCATTTTTCGCAGACCAGACCGCGATATTTCATGCGCTTATACTTGCCGCACAGGCATTCGTAGTCCTTGATCGGACCAAAGATGCGCGCACAGAAAAGACCGTCACGTTCCGGCTTGAACGTGCGGTAGTTGATGGTTTCGGGCTTCTTCACCTCGCCATAGGACCAGGCCAGAATTTCTTCCGGCGAGGCCAGCGAGATCTTGATTTCGTCGAACTGCCGCGGCTGAGCCAGCGGGTTCAGGGGGTTGGTGGCGAGTTCCTGGTTCATGTAGTTTCCTCTTGATTGAGGCGGCCGCGAGCGGGATGCGGTCAGTGCCTGCGATCAGATTTGTTCTTCCTAGCTCAGCGACGCGAAGTAAGGGCGGGAGGACGGGTCGATATTGAAGGGGCTCCGGCTCCATCCGATGTTCTTGCGACGGACCGTCGCCGGGTTTCCGGCGATCAGGCTGTTTGCGGGCATTCGGCCGATGACTGCTGCCTGGGCGGCGACAATGCAACCGTCCCCGACCTGCGCATTACCGCCGACATAGCTTCGATAGCCCAGCCAGACATGGTGACCGATGCGCACGTCCGGCCGGCGGGTGACGATCTCCGGCCCGCCCGAAGACAGGTCGACGACGCCGTGATGCGCGGCGCCCATGACCATCGTCTCGCTGGCGATCTGGCCGCCACGGCCGATCTGGACCCGACCGCGCGCGCACGAGATTTCCAGCCCGTTCGCGGTGGTTTCCTCACCGAACCGCACGCGCGATTCAGGGCCGAGGCCAAGCTTCGCGACGAAGCGCGAGGTGCTGCCGATCTGCACATCGATGTCCGAGCCGGCGATGCCGAAGCGGATCTTGCCCATGCCGATTTCGCCGATGGTGATGGCGATATTGTCATGCGGCTTGGCTCCGGCATGGCCGGCGATGGTGATCTCGACACCCGGCGGCGTCCGGCGATCCAGCGTCAGAAACGCGTTCTCGCCAAAACTGCCCGTAATCCTGACCTGCGGCAACGGGCTGGGCGCGCCAAGCGCGATCACCAGCCGATGCTCGTCAGGAACCGGGTCGCAATCCTGCTGTTCGGGCATAGGGGGAACCCATGCCGTCTGCTCCGTTCCCGAAGCCAGCAGCCTGCGAAGTCGGTGGATCACTCCTCTTCCTCCGCGTCCAGAAGCTCCATGTTGAGGCCCAGACCCCGGACCTCTTTGACAAGAACGTTGAACGATTCCGGCACGCCGGCTTCGAAATTGTCCTCGCCCTTGACGATGCTTTCATAGACCTTGGTCCGGCCTGCCACGTCGTCCGACTTGACCGTCAGCATTTCCTGCAGGGTATAGGCGGCGCCGTAGGCTTCCAGTGCCCAGACCTCCATCTCACCCAGACGCTGACCACCGAACTGCGCCTTACCACCCAGCGGCTGCTGGGTCACAAGCGAGTAAGGACCGGTCGAACGTGCGTGCATCTTGTCGTCAACAAGGTGATGCAGCTTCAGGTAGTACTTGACGCCGACGGTAACAGGACGCGCAAACGCCTCGCCGGTGCGGCCGTCATAGACGATGGACTGACCGGACGTGTCGAAGCCCGCACGGCGCAGCGCGTCGTCAACGTCGCCTTCCTTGGCACCGTCAAAGACAGGGGTTGCAATCGGCACACCGGCGCGAACGGCATTCGCGTGCTCCAGCAGCTGATCTTCATCCATGCCATCGAAGGTTTCGGCATACATCTCGTCGCCATAGCCGTTCTTCATGGCAGCGCGCACGCCGTCCATGTCGCCCGAGCCGTTGCGGAACGCTTCCAGCGCCTCGTCGATCTGGATCCCAAGACCGCGCGCGGCCCAGCCCATATGGGTTTCAAGGATCTGACCGACGTTCATGCGTGATGGCACACCCAGCGGGTTCAGCACGATGTCGACAGCGGTACCGTCAGCAAGGAACGGCATGTCCTCGATCGGAACGACCTTAGACACCACACCCTTGTTGCCGTGGCGACCAGCCATCTTGTCGCCGGCCTGCAGCTTGCGCTTCACCGCGACAAAGACCTTGACCATCTTCATCACACCAGGAGGCAGGTCGTCGCCCTGACGGACCTTTTCAACCTTGTCCTCGAAGCGGGCCTCAAGGGCCTTCTTCTGGGCGTTGAACTGGTCGTGCAGCGCTTCGACTTCCTTCGCGGTATCCTCGTCGCCGATGGCCAGCTGCCACCACAGCCCGCGCGAGATCGAGCCAAGCAGTTCGTCATCGACGGTGCTGTTCGACTTGATGCCCTTCGGACCCTTCACGGCCGTCTTGCCCGAGATCAGCGTTTTCAGGCGCGCATAGATGTTACGCTCCAGAATCGCCAACTCGTCGTCGCGGTCGCGCGACAGGCGCTCGACTTCTTCGCGTTCGATCTGCAGCGCACGCTCGTCCTTGTCGACGCCGTGACGGTTGAAGACACGAACCTCGACGATGGTGCCGTAAGCACCCGGCGGCAGACGCAGCGAGGTATCGCGCACGTCCGAAGCCTTCTCGCCGAAGATGGCGCGCAGAAGCTTTTCTTCCGGCGTCATCGGGCTTTCACCCTTGGGCGTGATCTTACCGACCAGAATGTCGCCCGGACCAACCTCGGCACCGATATATACGATGCCGGCTTCGTCCAGATTACGCAGCGCTTCTTCGCCGACGTTCGGGATGTCGCGGGTGATTTCTTCCGGCCCCAGCTTGGTATCGCGGGCGGCGACCTCGTATTCGTCGATATGGATCGACGTATAGACGTCGTCGCGGTGGATCCGTTCCGAAATCAGCACCGAGTCTTCATAGTTGTAGCCGTTCCACGGCATGAAGGCGACGATCACGTTCCGGCCGATGGCCAGTTCGCCCTGATCGGTCGAGGGGCCGTCAGCGATCACCTGACCCTTCATCACCTTCTCGCCCACCTTGACCAGCGGACGCTGGTTGATGGTCGAGGACTGGTTCGAACGCTTGAACTTGCGCAGGCGGTAGATGTCCACGCCAGCATCGCCCGCACCCAGATCTTCGGTGGCGCGCACAACGATACGCTGCGCATCGACCTGGTCGATCACGCCCGAACGCCGCGCCATGATGGCGGCCCCGGAATCGCGGGCGACAGTGGCTTCCATGCCGGTGCCGACAAACGGCGCCTCGGCCCGCAGAAGCGGAACCGCCTGACGCTGCATGTTGGCGCCCATCAGCGCGCGGTTGGCGTCGTCGTTTTCAAGGAACGGGATCAGCGCGGCCGCGACCGACACCAGCTGTTTCGGCGACACGTCGATCAGATCGACAGCATCAACCGGGTTCAGCATGAAGTCGCCAGCCTGACGGGTGCTGACCAGTTCATTCACGAACTTGCCGTCATCGTCCAGCTGTGCGTTGGCCTGCGCCACGGTGTGACGCATTTCCTCGGTCGCGGACATATAGACCACATCGTCGGTCACCTTGCCCTCGACCACCTTGCGATAGGGGGTTTCGATGAAGCCATACTTGTTCACGCGGGCGAAGGTGGCCAGCGAGTTGATCAGACCGATGTTCTGGCCTTCCGGCGTTTCGATCGGGCACATCCGGCCGTAATGGGTCGGGTGAACGTCGCGAACCTCGAAGCCTGCGCGTTCGCGGGTCAGACCGCCCGGCCCAAGCGCCGAAAGGCGACGCTTGTGGGTGACTTCCGACAGCGGGTTGGTCTGGTCCATGAACTGCGACAGCTGCGAGCTGCCGAAGAATTCGCGCACAGCAGCAGCCGCCGGTTTCGCGTTAATGAGGTCCTGCGGCATGACGGTGTCGATCTCGACCCCCGACATGCGTTCGCGTATGGCGCGTTCCATGCGCAGCAGGCCGACGCGGTACTGGTTTTCCATCAGCTCGCCGACCGAACGCACCCGGCGGTTGCCGAGGTGGTCAATATCGTCGATCTCGCCCTTGCCGTCACGCAGTTCGACCAGACCCTTGATGCAGGCCACGATGTCTTCGGGGCGCAGCGTGCGCTGCGTGTCCGGCGCATCCAGATCAAGACGCATGTTCATCTTCACGCGACCAACGGCGGAAAGATCATACCGCTCGCTGTCGAAGAACAGGCTGTCGAACATCGCCGAGGCCGCTTCCACGGTCGGCGGCTCACCCGGGCGCATGACGCGATAGATATCCATCAGCGCCTGGTCGCGGTTCATGTTCTTGTCCGCGGCCATGGTGTTGCGGATATAGGCGCCGACATTCACGTTATCGATGTCCAGCACCGGAACATCGGTGATGTCATTGTCCAGCAGCACCTTCAGCAGACCGCCGGTCAGTTCGCCGTCCTTGTCATATTCCGCAGTGATTTCGTCACCGGCTTCGGCATAGATCAAGCCTGTCTCGTCGTTGACGAGATCCTTTGCGACGAAGCGGCCGATGATCTGATCGAACGGCACCAGCAGGTCGATATCCTTGTCGCCGTCCAGCAATTGCTTGACCTGGCGTGGGGTAACTTTATCGCCGGCTTTGGTGATGATCTCGCCGGTCGCGGCATTGATCAGGTCAAATGCCGGGCGAGAGCCGCGCATACGCTCGGGGAAGAAGCGTGTGACCCAGCCGGCATCGGTACCGCCCTTGGCCTTTTGCAGCTTGAAGCCGACGGTGTTGTAGAAGGCGTCCATGATGCCTTCCTGATCCATGCCCAGCGCATAGAGCAGCGTCGTCACCGGAAGCTTCCGGCGGCGGTCGATGCGCGCAAAGACCAGATCCTTCGCGTCGAATTCAAAGTCGAGCCAGCTGCCGCGATAGGGGATGATCCGGCAGGCGAACAGCAGCTTGCCCGAGGAATGGGTCTTGCCGCGATCGTGGTCGAAGAACACGCCGGGCGAGCGGTGCATCTGCGACACGACAACGCGCTCGGTCCCGTTCACGATGAACGTACCGTTCTGGGTCATCAGGGGCATGTCGCCCATGAAGACGTCCTGCTCCTTGATATCCTTGACCGACTTGGCGCCGGTGTTTTCGTCGACATCGAACACGATCAGACGCAGCGTGACTTTCAGCGGCGCGGCATAGGTCATGTCACGCTGCTGGCATTCGTCCACGTCGTATTTCGGCTTTTCCAGCTCGTATTTCACGAATTCCAGCGTCGCGGTCTCGTTAAAATCCTTGATCGGGAAAACCGACTGGAAGACACCCTGAAGCCCCTCGCCGTCGGCATGCTTGTCGCCGTCGCCCGAGTTCAGGAACAGATCATAGGAGGATTTCTGAACCTCGATGAGGTTCGGCATTTCGAGAACTTCGCGGATATTTCCGTAGCTGCGCCGGATGCGCTTCTGGCCGACATAGGACTGCGCCATGGGGTCTTGCACCTTTCGTCTTGACGCGCGCGCACCGTCGGGGCCCGGAGCGTGCGGCCTGCGAATGTCAGGGGTTCCAGTTCAATACCTGCCGCCCGTCCCACCGCGCGGCTCCCGAACCTGAACATGCCATGAAGGAAGCTGATGCCATGTAGGCACTCTGTCAGCGTCCTTCAAGACAGGTTCGGCAGGGACCAGGAAAATCCCGGACCCTGCCCAATTCATCATCCGAATATCGGATTACTTCAGCTCAACCTTGGCACCGGCCGCTTCGAGCTTTTTCTTGATCTCTTCGGCTTCGTCCTTGGCAGCGCCTTCTTTGACTTTGCCACCGGCTTCAACCAGATCCTTGGCTTCTTTCAGGCCAAGACCGGTGATGCCGCGAACTTCCTTGATCACGTTGATCTTGTTCGCACCGGCTTCGGTCAGGACGACGTCGAATTCGGTTTTTTCTTCAGCGGCTTCGCCTGCACCAGCAGCCGGGCCAGCCATCATGACAGCGCCGCCGGCGGCGGGCTCGATGCCGTATTCATCCTTCAGGATGGTTTTCAGTTCCTGGGCTTCCAGCAGGGTCAGGCCCACGATTTCTTCGGCGAGTTTCTTAAGATCAGCCATTTTTCCGTTCTTTCCAAGTTAGGTTTCCAACGTCGGGTTTGGTCCATACGTCGGGAATTGATTGCATCAGGCAGCTTCGCGCTCTTCCAGCGTCGAAAGAATGCCCGCGATGTTCGAAGCAGGTGCGCCAATCGCACCGGCGATGTTCGAAGCAGGCGCGCCAATGCAGCCCACGATCGAAGCGATAAGCTCCTCACGCGACGGCATCGCAGCGACGGCTTTCACACCGGCCGGATCAAGCGCCGTGTCGCCCATGGCACCGCCCAGAATAACGAATTTTTCGTTATCCTTGGCGTATTTATCGGCGACCTTGGCCGCAGCCACAGGATCTTCCGAATAGGACAGCACGGTCATGCCCGTCAGATATTCGCCGATGCTTTCGCATGGCTTACCTTCCAGGGCGATCTTGGCGAGCCTGTTCTTGGCAACGCGAACGAACCCGCCTTCTTCACGCATACGCGCGCGCAGGTCCTGCATTTGTGCAACCGTCATCCCTTCGTAATGGGCAACCACCACGACGCCAGAGCTTTCAAAGATCTGGCCGAGTTCCTCGACCACCTGTTCTTTTTGCGCTCTATCCACGGTTTACTCCAAGTTTGGGGATTTCTCCCCGGCTCTCACTTTCCCGTGACCCCGAAAGATCACAGGTCGGGTCCGTTAACGATGGACCCGAGATCACCCGAGGAGAGCCCCGGAAAAATGGTCTCGATTTCCATCTCGGGAAGGAAATTAAGCCGCTTGCGGCACCCTCCGTCTCGGACGAAAGCAAAGGGCCAGCGAATCGCCAGCCCGATGCGAGTTGCCGATATAGGCCATGACGCGATGATTGCCAAGGGGGTGAAGCAGCTGCCTCGCCCTCGACCTCGCCGCGTGGCGGAAAAGGAAAACCCCGGCGGGCCTGCCGCCGGGGTCTGTATCAGACGGGTGCGCGGAATTACTGCGCAGCGACCGCGTCAGCGACGTCGATCGACACGCCCGGACCCATGGTCGAGCTGATCGAGACTTTTTTCACATAGGTGCCCTTGGCGCCGGTCGGCTTCGCGCGGTTCACCGCTTCGACGAAGGCGCGCACGTTCTGCGCGATCTTGTCGGCATCGAAGCTGACCTTGCCGATACCCGCATGGACGACACCGGCTTTCTCGGCCTTGAACTGGACCTCACCGCCCTTGGCAGCAGCCACTGCCTGCGCGACATCCATGGTCACGGTGCCAACCTTGGGGTTCGGCATCAGGTTGCGCGGACCAAGCACCTTGCCCAGACGACCGACCAGCGGCATCATGTCCGGCGTGGCGATAACGCGATCGAAGTCGATCTTGCCGCCCTGAATCGATTCCACCAAATCCTCGGCGCCGACGACTTCCGCACCGGCTTCCTTGGCTTCGTCAGCCTTGGGGCCACGCGCGAACACGGCAACGCGAACGTCCTTGCCGGTACCGGCAGGCAGTTGCACGACACCGCGGACCATCTGGTCCGCGTGGCGCGGGTCAACGCCCAGATTCATCGCGATCTCGATGGTTTCGTCGAACTTTGCCGAGGCAGAGTCCTTTACCAGCTTGACGGCGTCAGCGACGGTCATGTTCGACTTGCCTTCGAAGGCAGCGCGGGCGGCGGCTTTTTTCTTAGCGATCTTTGCCATGCTCTTAGCCCTTCACCTCGATGCCGATCGAACGGGCCGAACCAGCGATGATCTTCATCGCTTCTTCGACGCTGTTCGCGGACAGGTCTTTCATCTTCGCTTCGGCGATTTCACGCACCTGCTTGGTGGTGACCGAGCCAGCGGTCGAACGACCCGGCTTTTCCGAACCCTTCGCGCGGTTGCGCTTGCCCTGCGGCTTCAGCCCAGCGGCCTGCTTCAGCAGATAAGAGGCGGGCGGCGTCTTGGTTTCGAAGGTGAACGACTTGTCCTGATAGTAGGTGATGACCACCGGGACGGGCGAACCCTTCTGCATTTCCTGCGTCTTGGCGTTGAACGCCTTGCAGAATTCCATGATGTTGATGCCGCGCTGACCCAGTGCGGGGCCGACGGGCGGGGACGGGTTGGCTTCACCCGCCTTGATTTGCAGCTTTAGGCTGCCGACAACTTTCTTGGCCATCTGGCCTTCTCCTTTTCATCATGCCCTGCCCATGATTGGGCGATCAGGCCGATTTAGCGGTCCGGCTTTCGCCTCCCGCACACACATCACGCGGTCTTGGCGACCTGCGTGAATTCCAGTTCGACCGGCGTCGGCCGGCCAAAGATAGACACCGTGACCTTGATCCGGCTGGCAGCGTCGTCGACTTCTTCCACGGTGCCCGAAAAGCCTTCGAACGGGCCATCGGTCACGTTAACGGTTTCACCGACATCGAAGCGGATCAGGTTGCGCGGCGCAGCCTCTGCCCCGCCCTCGCCGGTGCGATGCAGGATGAGGTTCACTTCCTCGTCGCGCATGGGCGACGGACGGCCCTGCGCGCCAAGAAACCCGGTCACGCGGTTAATTGAGTTAACGAGGTGATGGGTCCGGTCATTCAGTTCCATATGGACCAGGACATAGCCCGGCATGAAGCGGCGTTCGGATGTCACCTTCTTGCCGCGCCTGATCTCGATCACTTCCTCGGTCGGGACCAGAACCTCGTCGATCTGATCGTCCAGGGATTTTTCAGTCACGGCCTGACGGATCGCTTCTGCGACCTTCTTTTCAAAGTTCGACAGGACGCTGACCGAATACCAACGCTTTGCCATATCTCGATCGACCCCAGCTTCGTCACACGAACGGCAACCCGTCCGGTCATATTCCATTGAAGCCTGAAAAAACAAACCGGCGCGCAGCGAATCGTGCACGCCGACTTTCAGGCAGGTCGGGCGGGCATACAGCCGCCCATACCCAAATGCAACCCCGTCAGCTTACCGCGCCAAGAAGCGCTGCCAGCCCGGTGCGGATGCCAAGATCCACGAGAAAGAAGAAGATCGCGGCCAAGGTCGCCATTATCAGGACCATGATGGTGGTCGTGACCACTTCGCGCCGGGTCGGCCAAGTGATCTTGGCGGCTTCGGCGCGGACCTGCGAAATGAACTGGACGGGATTGGCCATGATGTTCCTCGGTGTTGCAGCCGGTCAGATAGACCGAACCGCGAAGGGTTTCAAGCTTTGCCTGATCTGGCGCAGGTTCATCTTGCGACGGGGCTGCCATCAGGATCGGCGGCATCGGGCGAAGGCGCGCCATCACCGGGTTGCGGACGCAGCAACCGCACGCGGTCCAGCCCGGCGAGACTATCCAGATCCTGCGCATATTGCGCACGGCTTTCGTCATGCACCCGCGATGACAGGATGCGGAAGGACGGCTCACCCGGCGATTTCGGAAATCTGCGGCACGCATCGCGAAGCAGGGTCTGCGTCGGCGTTTCATCGTCCGTCAACGCCTCTGCCACGAAGGCATCATAGGCCGCCGCAGAAATGCCGCTGTTCACCACGCGCGACGGCGGAACCCGCGCCGCTGCCCGCCTGCCGACCATCTCGGTCAGGATTCGCGGTCGCAGAACGGCATAATCCTCGTATTGCCAGCAGATGATCTTCTGCACCTGCGGCTGGTTCAGCAGTCGCCGCGCGAGGTCGGTCCAGCTTATCGCCGGCAGGCTGAAGTCGCGAAGGTAAACATCGTGATGAAGCGGCAGCGGGCGGCGCAATTGCTGGCTATAGGCAGAGGTCACGAAATCCGCGGGGTCGCGCACGGCCAGAAACAGAACCACATCCCGCCCGCGCAGCAACGAAAACGCGCGCGACGACAGACGTTCGGCGCCGGGATAAAGCTGTCCATGCCGCCCAATCACACTGGTGCGCGCGGTTGTGCCAAGGATGTTTTCTTCCGAGATCAGCAGATTGCGAAACTGCGCCAGCCTGTCGTCGAACAGACCCGCAACTTTCTCGGCCAACGCCGGCTGCGTGCTGCGCAGCGCCAGATGAAACGGAAAGCCTTCCCCGCGAAGCGTTTCAGGCCCGAGAAACCCCATACCGCCGCGCGCCAGACGTTTGGTGGTCTGAAGCAATGCGCGCTGCAACTCGGTCGTGGCGGTCTTGTGAGCGCCGATATGGATGCGGATGGACATGAGGGATCAGAAGTAGGCAGCCGGTCAGGTCGGGTCAACTTCATATGCGACTGGCAGGGGTTGGGGGACTCGAACCCACGACCCTCGGTTTTGGAGACCGATGCTCTACCAACTGAGCTAAACCCCTAAGCCGCGCGCCTGATTAGTGCGGAACGCATCAGGGCGCAAGGGGGAACTGTCGCGCTTCGCGCCAGATATCGGCAAGCAAATGCCGCGCCACGCCTGCCCCATCCGTGAACCGGGCAGGCGGGTCCGCATCACTCTGCAATAGCGGCGTCGTCATCGGCCAGAAGGAAGCCGCCCGATTGCCGCGCCCAGAGCCGCGCATAGATTCCGTCCTGCGCCAGCAATTCCGCGTGGGTCCCCTGCTCGACAATGCGACCGCGATCCATGACGACCAGGCGGTCCATCGCGGCAATGGTCGAAAGCCGATGCGCGATCGCGATAACCGTTTTCCCTTCCATGAGCACGTCAAGCCGCGACTGGATTGCGGCCTCTGCCTCGCTATCCAGTGCCGATGTCGCCTCGTCCAGAACCAGAATCGGCGCGTCTTTCAGGGCGACGCGCGCAATCGCTATCCGCTGACGCTGACCGCCCGACAGTTTCACCCCACGTTCGCCGACATGTGCATCCAGCCCGTGCCGCCCTTTGCTGTCAGACAGGCCGGGAATGAAGTCTTGCGCCTCGGCCATGCGCGCGGCCTCGACGATCTCTGCCTCGGTCGCGTCGGGCCGCCCATAGGCGATATTCTCGCGCACAGAGCGGTGCAGCAGACTGCTGTCCTGCGTCACCACGCCGATCGCCGCGCGCAGGCTTTCCTGTGTAAGATCGGCCACGTCCTGCCCGTCGATCATGATCCGACCGCTTTCCAGATCGTGAAAGCGCAGCAGCAGGTTGACCAACGTCGATTTGCCAGCCCCGGAACGACCGATCAGCCCGACCCTTTCACCGGGCGCGATATTCAGGCTGAGATTGTCCAGAACGGCAAGGGGACGCTCTGCCTCCTCTGCACCATAGCGGAAGGTGACGTGGTCGAAGGATACGGCCCCCGGACCGGGCGACAGCGCGCGTGCGTCGCGCTTGTCTTCGACCATGCGCGGCATCGCCAGCGACGAGATCCCGTCGCGCACCGTGCCGACATTTTCGAACAGCGCGGCGAATTCCCACATGATCCAGTGCGACATGTTGTTCAGCCGCATCGCCAGCGGAATGGCCACCGCGACCGCACCGACATTGACCCGTTCGTCAGTCCACAAGACCAATCCCAGCACCGTGACCGATGCCACCAGCAGCACGTTCATCGCGGTCAGCAGGATGTCCTGAGTCGCTGCCAGCCGCATCTGGCGATAGACTGTCTGCAGAAAGCCATCCATCCCACGATGAACCCACGCTTCCTCGCGGTCAGAATGCGAGAAGAGCTTGACCGTGGCGATGTTGGTATAGCTGTCAACCACCTGCCCCGTCATCGTGCTGCGTGCATCGGCCTGTTCCTGCGCGACCCGCCCCAGCCGGGGAACGATGTACCACAGCAGCACGCCGAAACCCGCGCCCCACAGCGCGAACGGAAGACCAAGACGCCAATCCTGACTGGCCGCAAGCAGAACCGCGCCCAGGAAATAGACCAGCACATAAACAGCGACATCCATGATTTTCATGGCCACTTCGCGCACCGCGAGCGCCGTCTGCATCAGCCGCTGCGCGATCCGTCCCGCGAATTCGTCCTGAAAGTATCCGACGGACTGGCGCAGCAGATAGCGATGCGCCTGCCAGCGAATGCGCTGCGGGAAATTGCCGAGAAGTGTCTGGTGCATGATCATGCTGGTCAGCGCATTCAGAAGCGGCAGCACGATCAGCAGCAAAAGCCCCATCGCCGCCAGCCTGCGGCCTTCGACGGACCAGAAATGCGCGCGCGGGGTATCGGACAGCCGGTTCACGAGATCGCCGAGATAACCGAACAGCGACACCTCGATCAGCGCGATCACGCCAGAGCCGATGGCCATGACCAGCAGCCATGGCAGCGCACCGCGCGAATAGAATAGCAGAAATCCCCAGAACGTCCGGGGCGGCATCCTGGGCCGATCCAGCGGATAAGGATCAAGCCGGCCTTCGAACCAGCGAAACATCATATAACCTCGTGGAAGCCGGCCAGATGGCGGGCTGGACACGCGGCGTGCCGCATGGCGGGGACCGAGTCAAGCCTGCGCCCCTGTCTTCAGTTGGATTGATCTTTGCAAGAAGACGGGAACGGCCCCGCTGCCAGCCACGTTGGCCGACCGATCCGACCCACAGCGGTCGGCCGGAAACCACGCCCAGCCAGAGGAGGCACATCATGGCCATCAAGAATCTCAAGGACCTTTATCTCGACCAGCTTCGCGATCTTTATTCTGCCTGCAAGCAATCGCAGCCGATCGTCGCGGAAATGGGCAGCGCCGCCAAGTCCGAAGCCCTGTCGAAAGCACTGATTGCGGGCAACCAGGGCATCGCCGAAGGGATGGAGGTGCTGGCCGCGCTCTGCAACGAGCATGGCGTCGATCCGACGGGAGAGCATTGCAAAGGGATGGAGGGTCTGGTGACAGAGGCGCGCAAGCACGCATTGGAAACGGATTACGCGGATGAGGATGCGCAGGATGCCGGCATCATCACCCAGTATCAGCGCATGGCCCACTACGCGATTGCCGGCTATGGCTGCGTGCGGACCTTCGCCAACCGTCTGGGACTGGATGGCGATGCGGCCAAATTGCAGGAATGCCTGGACAACACCTGGGAAGGTGATCGTCACATGACCAAAATTGCTGAGGGCGGGGTCAATAAGGCCGCCGTTTGATCACACTGATAAAAACGAACAGGCCGCGGCGTCCTTGCCGCGGCCTTGATGACAGCGGCGGCGTCGCCGCTAAAGGTGCCGCGCCTCGGATGCGGGGTTCATCCAGTCATCATCTGCGCCATTCGCAACGTAGATCGGCGCGGCAATCAGTTCCTGCTCGGTCGCATCGTCAAGCGTGGCGACGCAGACCTGCATGAACCTGCCGCCCATTTCCGCGGTATTGCCCTCCGTCCAAAGTCGCGTGCCGCAGCGCCGGCAGAAGCGGTGATGCATGTCGATCCCGTCGTCGGCAGAGCGTGGCGTCTCGGCGATAAGCTCCTGCCCGCGCAGCAGGCGAAGCCCGTCGGGATCGGGCAGACGCATTTCCCAGTAGCGCATCTTGCGGCAGAAACGGTAGTTGCAGCGCATGGTGCCGTCGGCCAGATCGCCGTCCGCCTCGAACGCCACGCCGCCGCAAAAGCAGCTTCCATGATAGGTTTTCATGCATCCCCCTTGTGGCAAACGGCTTCAATATTGTTGCCCTCCGGGTCGATGACGAACGCCCCGTAATAGTTCGGGTGATATTCAGGTCGCAGCCCCGGCGCGCCGTTGTCCTTGCCACCCGCAGCTATTGCCGCATCATAGAACGCGTCCACACTCGCGCGGTCGGGCGAGGAAAAAGCGAGATGTACACCTTTCGACGCGGCCTGATGGGTTCCGATCCAGAAACTGTGAACCCCGTCGCGGCCCATGCCCAGATGCGCGCCATGACCGCCCGTCATTTCCTCGGTCACCTCCATCAATACCTCGTAGCCAAGCGGTTTCAGCGCGGCTTCGTAGAAGCTTCGCGATTGGCCAAGGTCCGATACGGCCAGTCCGACGTGATCGATCATCCGAAATACTCCCCTTTTCGCGTTTCACGGCCGATTATTGCCGCGCCCTGCTGACAGAATGCGTCAGCAGTCAAGCAGATGCGCTGGTTGCCGCCGAAGCTGGGTAGTTGCCACCAAAGAAAAAAGCCCGCCCCTTTCGGGACGGGCCTTCTGTTTTCCAGCACGGTGCGTGTGAACACGCAGCCTACGCAATCATCACTCGATGATTTTCGAGACCACGCCGGCGCCGACGGTGCGGCCGCCTTCGCGGATGGCGAAGCGCAGTTTTTCTTCCATCGCGATCGGGGCGATCAGCTCGACCTCGAACTTCAGGTTGTCGCCCGGCATCACCATT
>NZ_VOPL01000039.1 GCF_007993065.1 Paracoccus aurantiacus | reverse complement strand
TTAGCAGTTCCTGGAAACAGCCCTCCATGAGACCGTACCCGAAACCGACACAGGTGGACTGGTAGAGAATACCAAGGCGCTTGAGAGAACCACATTTAAGGAACTCGGCAAAATACCTCCGTAAGTTCGCGAGAAGGAGGCCCCGTTGGCAGGCAACTGTTGGCGGGGGGCACAAACCAGGGGGTGGCGACTGTTTACTAAAAACACAGGGCTCTGCGAAGTCGCAAGACGACGTATAGGGTCTGACGCCTGCCCGGTGCCGGAAGGTTAAAAGGAGATGT
>NZ_VOPL01000038.1 GCF_007993065.1 Paracoccus aurantiacus | reverse complement strand
TCGCCGAGCGTGTGCCGGTCCGGCAGTAGGCCAGGACCGGGCGTTGCACCTCTGCCAGCGCCTGGCCGAAGGCAGCAACGTCCTGATCGGTCACCATCCCCGACTCAACCGGGACGTAGCGCGTCTCGATTCCCTCGGCCTTGGCAGCGGCCTCGATCTCTTCGAAGCTTGGCTGGTCAGCGCCTTCCCCATCGGGGCGATTGCAGATGATCGCACGATAGCCTGCAGCCTTGATCGCGGCCATGTCCATGGCTGCGATCTGCGGGGACACCGTAGCTTTCGGCGAAAT
>NZ_VOPL01000037.1 GCF_007993065.1 Paracoccus aurantiacus | reverse complement strand
ATTTCGCCGAAAGCTACGGTGTCCCCGCAGATCGCAGCCATGGACATGGCCGCGATCAAGGCTGCAGGCTATCGTGCGATCATCTGCAATCGCCCCGATGGGGAAGGCGCTGACCAGCCAAGCTTCGAAGAGATCGAGGCGGCTGCCAGGGCCGAGGGAATCGAGACGCGCTACGTCCCGGTTGAGTCGGGGATGGTGACCGATCAGGACGTTGCTGCCTTCGGCCAGGCGCTGGCAGAGGTGCAACGCCCGGTCCTGGCCTACTGCCGGACCGGCACACGCTCGGCGA
>NZ_VOPL01000036.1 GCF_007993065.1 Paracoccus aurantiacus | reverse complement strand
GTGGTTGGGCAAGCGCCTTCCAGGCGTCGTGCTGGGACAGGAAGACGCGTCCGTTGAGCTGGTCGAGGAAGTGTGTGGTCTTGAGGCGGTCCATCACCGGACCCTTCACTTCCGAGAGGTGCAGTCCGACCCCCAGATCCGTGAGCCGGTGATTGATCGCCTCCAGGCTCTCGAGGGCCGAGTAATCGATCTCGTTCACCGCGGAGCACATGAGGATCACGTGGCGCAGAGCGCCGCCGTCGACCACGCGATCCTGGATCAGATCCTCGAGAAACCGGGCATTTACGAAGTAGAGGCTCTCGTCCACGCGCAGGGTGAGGACATGCGCATCGGTCTCGACCTC
>NZ_VOPL01000035.1 GCF_007993065.1 Paracoccus aurantiacus | reverse complement strand
GTGGTTGGGCAAGCGCCTTCCAGGCGTCGTGCTGGGACAGGAAGACGCGTCCGTTGAGCTGGTCGAGGAAGTGTGTGGTCTTGAGGCGGTCCATCACCGGACCCTTCACTTCCGAGAGGTGCAGTCCGACCCCCAGATCCATGAGCCTGTGGTTGATCGCCTCCAGGCTCTCCAACGCTGAATAGTCGATCTCGTTCACCGCCGAGCACATGAGGATCACGTGGCGCAGAGCGCCGCCGTCGACCACGCGATCCTGGATCAGATCCTCGAGAAACCGGGCATTTACGAAGTAGAGGCTCTCGTCCACGCGCAGGGTGAGGACATGCGCATCGGTCTCGACCTC
>NZ_VOPL01000034.1 GCF_007993065.1 Paracoccus aurantiacus | reverse complement strand
GTCGAAACTGAAAGAAGCGGGGGTTGTGTGATGGCTGTTCTGCTGCTGGGTGAAGTCACCAATGGAGAGCTGAGCGTCGATGCCACCGCCAAGGCGGTGAACGCGGTCAAGGGCTTAGGCGATGTGACGGTGCTGTGCGCGGGCTCAAGCGCGAAGGCTGCGGCTGACGAGGCCGCGAAGATCGACGGCGTGGCCAAGGTGCTGGTGGCCGAGGATGATCTGTATGGTCATCGTCTGGCGGAACCGACCGCCGCGCTGATGGTGTCGCTGGCCGGGGATTACGACCACATCGTTGCCCCTGCCACGACCGATGCCAAGAACATCATGCCGCGTGTGGCCGCGCTGCTGGATGTGATGGTGATTTCCGATGTGTCGGGCGTGGTCGATGCGGAGACGTTCGAACGCCCGGTCTATGCCGGCAACGCCATCCAGACGGTGAAGTCGAAGGACGGCAAGAAGGTCATGACCATCCGTACGGCGTCGTTCGATGCGGCGGGTCAGGGCGGATCGGCCAGCGTGACCGCTCAGGCCGC
>NZ_VOPL01000033.1 GCF_007993065.1 Paracoccus aurantiacus | reverse complement strand
GCGGCCTGAGCGGTCACGCTGGCCGATCCGCCCTGACCCGCCGCATCGAACGACGCCGTACGGATGGTCATGACCTTCTTGCCGTCCTTCGACTTCACCGTCTGGATGGCGTTGCCGGCATAGACCGGGCGTTCGAACGTATCCGCATCGACCACGCCCGACACATCGGAAATCACCATCACATCCAGCAGCGCGGCCACACGCGGCATGATGTTCTTGGCATCCGTCGTGGCAGGCGCGACGATGTGGTCATAGTCGCCCGCAAGGCTGACCAGCAGCGCGGCGGTCGGTTCCGCCAGACGATGACCATACAGATCATCCTCGGCCACCAGCACCTTCGCCACACCGTCGATCTTCGCCGCAGCCTCGGCCGCAGCCTTCGCGCTTGAGCCGGCGCACAGCACCGTCACATCGCCTAAGCCCTTGACCGCGTTCACCGCCTTGGCGGTGGCATCGACGCTCAGCTCTCCATTGGTGACTTCACCCAGCAGCAGAACAGCCATCACACAACCCCCGCTTCTTTCAGTTTCGAC
>NZ_VOPL01000032.1 GCF_007993065.1 Paracoccus aurantiacus | reverse complement strand
GAGCCCAATTTCAGCTTTCCGCGCTGAACGAAACGCCCCTCCGGGCAAGCCGGGGCGGTTCAAATTGTGAAAAGTTTCGTTGAGTGTAAGAGTGAGGGGGAACGGAAGGGCGCCAACTGATGCTAATTGAAACCCGGACATTGTACGTAATGACCGTCCTGGCGTTGATGAGTACGCCGGGACCAAGCCAGTTATTGATGCCCGCCGCGCCTCTTTGTCTCCTAGTTTCACTCATTGTTTGGTGTGCATTGCAGCAGGGACTCTTCCTTGATCGTATCGGTCAGCGTGACATTCTCACCCTTTGTCCACCATTCGTACCGCCCAGACACGTAACGGGCGCCTGAGGCGGAGACCACGTTGACGAATACACGATGATCTTCATCCACTGGCACCAGTGCCAGCACGTCGGATTCTGAAGTGAAATAGTGCACGACGAACGGTTGCCCTTCGTCGCATTCGTATTCTATCGTGCGTATCGCCATGTCTTCGGTATCAAAGCCGAGCGAAAACGAGACGTCCGCCGACGCGGCCGAAGCTAATGCGACAGTTATCGCAATACTTGACACAAAGCGCATAAAATATCCTTCCTGTTTGTCAGAGACGGCC
>NZ_VOPL01000031.1 GCF_007993065.1 Paracoccus aurantiacus | reverse complement strand
TCGCCCGTGCCGGGGATCCGGTCGCCCGACAGCACAAGACGCATCCCCGAACCCAGCGAGACGCAATCCCCGATCGCCCGGTTCCGACGGTCGCCGCCGCGTTCCTGCGCCATGCGCAGCGCCGAAACGATCCGCCCGACCCCCTGATCGGCATAGTCGCCCGGATAGTCGAAGCTTTCGATCTGGCCTTCCGCATGGTCCGCATCGCCAAGCGATTCGGTCTCCATCGACTGCGTCGGCTTCTTGAAATTGTAATCCACCTGCCGGATCGCGCCCGTCGTCAGGTTGCGTTCCGGCGCCCATTCCCAGAAATGCTCCTGGTCGGACTGGTGGTGCCCGTCATAGCGCTTGAACGGGCGCGCGCCGATCTCCTCATGCGCCAGCACGTCATCGGTCAGCACCAGCGTATGGCTGCCCATGGCGTGGCGGAAATGAAAGCTGATCCCGTGCCGCTCCATCTGGCGGCGGGCGAAATCCAGATCGGATTCGCGGTATTGCACGGTATATTCCAGCTTCGGATAGCTCTGGCTCAGCCGGACTTCCAGCGCCGGATCGCCGAGACCGGCATAGTCGGACAGCAATTCCCCGATGATCTCGACAACCGTCATGTCGTGGAAAATCCGCTGATTGCGGCGCTTGCCCGCCAGCCAGAACCATGGCCGCA
>NZ_VOPL01000030.1 GCF_007993065.1 Paracoccus aurantiacus | reverse complement strand
GAATGGTTCAAGGCGCCGCGCGTGTTCCCCGACCGGGTGAAAAGCTTCAAAAAGGCGCTGTCCGACGCCAATGTCGGCATCGCCACGCTGCTGCCCATGTATCGCTGGGCCAGCAATGACGAGGCGGAACGGCAAGCGGCCGTCCGCCACTGGAAACGCGCCATCGAAATTGCTGTCGAACTGGGCGTCGACACCATGAACAGCGAATTCGGCCGCGGCCCGCATCCGGACAAGGGCAGCTGCTATTGCTGTCACACCGGCAGCATGATCGAGGCCTGCGAGGATGCCTGGTGGCGCAGCATGGAAGAACTGGTGCCGGTCTTCGAAAAGGAAGGCATCAACCTGCATATCGAACCCCATCCCGAGGACTGGACCGAGACGCTGCAACCCTCGCTGGACCTGATCCGCACGGTGAACAGCCCCCGCGTTAAATTCCTCTATTGCACGCCGCATACCTTCTATTTCGGTGACGACACGGTGGCGATGCTGCGTGAAAGCGCCGATGTGCTGGCCCATGTCCACATCGCCGACACCTTCAACCACAAGGCCAGCAGCGGGCTGCGCTATATCATCAACCCGCCCGGATCGCAGGCGCGTGTCCACCAGCATCTGAATATCGGTCAGGGCGAGGTGCCGTGGGACGATTTCTACCGCACACTGGCTGAAATAGGCTT
>NZ_VOPL01000003.1 GCF_007993065.1 Paracoccus aurantiacus | reverse complement strand
ATGACGGCAGCCTTGATGAGACCATGGCCGTCAGAAACGGCGACGTCACCTGCGTCCCCAAAGGCCACCACCCCTGCGGCGCCCCCCACGGCTTCGAGCTCTACTACCTCAACGTCATGGCAGGACCACGCAGAAAATGGAGATTCGTCCCAGCACCAGAGGTCGAGCGAATGATGTGAGCCAAGCGAAGGACAAAGCTGGCGAGCATCTTCCGGGTGACCGCCAGCATCAGCGGCGGTGACAATCGGCTGTCTTGTCAGCGATCTGCCGGGTCGCTCGTCGGGGCCCAATCTGCAGGCGCCGACAGGACCAGCTCGCGCAGGTCGGAAAATGTCGCAGCACCCGGTATTGTCTTGTTCCCCTTCATGACCGCAGTCGCGAAGGCGACCATACGCTGCTGCATGAATTTAATATTGGGCTCGCCATATTCGACTTCGGAATGCGGGCCGCGCACGACGACCAGTTCCTTCGGCGCACCGGCACGCCTGTAAAGATCAAGCGTGCCTTCCAGTCCGCCCGCGACATCCCATAGCCCGCGACCGATGAACGTGGCCGGCCACTCGCCGATATGCTGCATGATCTCGCTGGTTGGCAGATAGGCGATATCATAGTCGCTGCGGAACGCGCCTTCGCGAATGGCGCGGGCGGGGGCATAGCCCGGACCCTTCGCGAACTCTGCCAGCAGCATCCCTGCCTTCACATTCACGTCTCTTTTGGGTCCGCACACCGTTTCGACAGCATCGAAGCTGCAATCGCCGACCAGAGCGTCATGCATTGCGAAAGCCACAACCATCGCCCCCTGTGACGGTCCGGCAAATATCAGCGGAATTTCGGAGGACTTCTGACCGCCAAGCAGAATGCCGGCTGCATCCGGGCCTGCCAGAACGTCGCCGGCAGGGTTCACGAGGCGCAGCCCCGCGCCGCTGTCGAATTCTTCCAGCGCGGCGAACAGATCGCGCGCCATCAGCGCGTTGTTGCTGGCCTGCCGCCCGCCAGAAATACCGTGGCCCCGCTTGTCGAGCGTAAGCACATCGAAACCGGCTTCGTTCAGCGCAAGGATATAGCCGCGCCAGGCCGGGGTTCCCCATTTCTCCGACCGCTCGGTCGGAAACGTGACATCGACATATTCGCCGGTTGCCGCGTCGCGCGTATAGGGCATGTCGTCGGGATGCTGCATGGCGGTGGTTTCGATGGTTCTGCCGGCGACGAGCACGATCAGCGCACGCTGGACCCGACCCTCGGCATTCTCGACCCCGTCCCCCTCGATATACCAGCCACGCAGCCGCCATGTCTGATCCTCTGGCACGTCCATATATTTATGCTCGTTCGGCTCTGAGGCGACCGTTACCTCGACCGTATAGGTGCGACCCTCGACCGCAGCGATCGGCTCGTTATAGGGGGGCTGACCGAAATAGGCAGGACGGCGGACCTGCGTCAGGTCGATATTGCCCGCAAGCGGGTCAATGCGGCCATTCGGATCGACGCTGCCGGTATTGCGAAAGACATTCTCGCCGCCCTGACCTTCGATCACGGCCATTTCGCTGTCGAGACACGCCGCACCCTGAGCCTTGCAATCCGCCCAGGCCTTGCGGATTTTCGCATCGGTGAACTCGTCGACATAGAAATCGCCTGCGTAGCCGGCTGGCGGCAGCAGGCCGGTCGGGGTGAAGGGAATGCAGGTTTCCGAGCCTTCCGTCCGGTCAAGATATCCCGGCCATTCTTCTTGCTTGCTGACGCGCGGGATCGCGCTGTGGCATTCGACGGCGGGCGCGGCAGGGCTGACATCTTCGGCCCATCCGGCAAGCGGCAGGCCAGTGCCAAGGCAGCAAAGGGCAGTGCACAGTGACAGTCGCATCTCGTCTCCCTCGTTCATCAGCAAGGGTAGGTGGCGGCCGGGTGCTGTCAACGCGAATTGCCCGGATAAGCTGCTTGAGCAGAAGTGCTGCCGGAAAATCGTGCAACAGGCGATGCCAATGAAGATGGGACGAGACGGCGGACAGGAGCGACACGCAGCTACGCGGGCGCGAAACGTGCGTCGGCGCTATTGCCCGATATCCACAAGTGCGCCGTATTGGCCGATCACCCTTGCTGACAGGTCCGCACCGGCCAGCACCGCATCACGCGTCTGTTGACCGTCCAGCAGCGCGGCCAGAAAGCCTGCATTGAAGCTGTCACCCGCGGCAGTGGTATCGACGACATTCGTGCTTGGCCGGATGGGAATCACGATCTCCTCGCCGTTCGCCACAGCGAGAATGTCGCCAGGGCCGTTCTTCACGACGACGCTCTGCGCGCCCACGCCCAGATAGCGCCGCGCGGTTTCCGCAGGATCGGAATCGCCGAACCACGCCGCCTCGTCTTCATAAGACGGCAGCACGGTATCGGCCACGCCTGCAATCGCCATGACGGCGGCCGTCATCTGCGCCGGACTTTGCCACAGCCTCGGGCGCAGGTTCGGATCGAACACTACCTGACCGCCAGACTGCCGGAAATCGCCCAGAATACGGGCGAGTATCTCGCGGTCTGCTTGCGGCAGAATCGCAATCGTAATGCCAGAGAGATAGGCGATCTGGGCACCTGTCAAAGCCTCGCGCAGCCTGTCGCTGTCCTGCATCATCGCGCGCGCGGCGCTTTCCCCGCGCCAATAGGCGAAGCTGCGCTCTCCCTCGTCAAGCTGGATCATGTAGAGCCCGACAGTCCGGTCCGCCATTCGCTGAATATGCGTCGTTCCGATCCCGGCGCTTTCAAGAAAGGCCAACATCTGATCGGATATGTTGTCGGTGCCGACGCCGGTGACGTAATCAACCTGATCCGAAGGGCCAAGCAGCCGGCGCAGATACCAGGCGGTGTTCAGCGTATCGCCCGCGAAGCCAAGCTGATAGTGACCCTGCCTGGCGGTCGCGGAAAACTCGACCATGCATTCCCCGATGGCAACGACTCTGGTCATGCCGATGTGTCCACGAACCAGTCGTGGTTCTGCGTCTTGATCTGTTCGATCAAGGTCTCGATCCGCGACAGGTGCCGCGTCATCTCTGCTGCCGCTGCCTCGGAATCGCCGGAGGCGATCGCCGCAAGGATTGCCACGTGCTCCTGCAGCGCAAGCTTCTGAGAGCGTGAACTGAGCGACAGCATGCGCACCCTGTCCATATGCGCCTTGTGATCGTGGATCAGGTCCCAGACATAGTCGTGACCGGAACGGGCGCAGATTGCGCGGTGAAAATCCTCGTCCAGCTTGTGAAACAGCTGCGCATTGTTGTCGTCGGCTGCTGTGGCCTGCTGGTCGATCAGGTCCTGAAGCGCGGCGATGTCATCACTGTCAAACACCTCGCAGGCGGCGCGGGTCGTCTGGGTTTCCAGCGCCGTCCGAATGAAGCGTGCCCTGAGGATCGCCTCTTCCGAGATCAGGCTGACGATGGTGCCGCTTTGAGGACGTATCACCAGAAAACCCAGTCTTTCCAGACGCTTGAAGGCCTCTCGGACAGGCTGACGAGATACCCCGAGACGCTTCGAGATGTCGGATTCGCTCATCTTCGTCATCGGCGGCAGTTCCAGCGTCAGGATGCGTTGCTGCAGCAGCCTGAAAACCTGATCTGCGACCGACGGCCGCGTCGGGGGCGTAAGTGTTGGAAGGTCTAGCGACGCTTCGCGCTGTGTCCCGATATCATTCACGCTGATCGGTTCTCCGGCTCGGTCCGAGACGACATTAACAACATTCGTCGCCAATCTGACAACTAGAATATTAGTTGACACCACGATCTTTGAAAACCTAGGGTATCGGTCGTCAGAAATGGACGCGATTGATCATCCATGATGAGCGATCACCATGCTGGGCGCGGGCTGACGTGTCGGCTCGCAATAGAAGCCATCGGACTTTGATGTCAGCCCAATGAGGGGAAGCATGAGCTATCCTGAAGTTACCACAGATCCCGGCGTGACCCGCCAGGTCCTCGCCGAAAATGCTGACATGATGGTCGTTGCGTTCCGCTTCGACGCGGGTGCCAAAGGCGCGTTGCACAATCACCCGCATGTGCAGTCGACCTATGTGAAGACGGGGCGCTTTACCTTTGTCATGGACGACAGGGAATATGAACTTGGTCCGGGCGACAGCCTCGTGATCCCTTCGAATGTCCGGCACGGATGTACCTGTCACGAGGCAGGGACGCTGATCGACACGTTCACGCCACGCCGCGACGATTTTCTTTGAAATTAAGCTTATAACCGTCTGAAATCGCGGGTTCTCCATGATGTCTGTTCCTGCGGCCGCAGCGATGCGCGACACCGTCCAGCTTCGCGATCAGTTCAGCACGGGATCCTGCACAATCGCGGTCCGGGTCCGGGGCAATGGTGGCTGATCTTTTCCGGCGGTATCGGCAAGGCCCATCGGCAGTTCGTGCGTTTGGGGAAGCTTGCGGCGGCCAGTCAGCCACGCCGCGCCAAGCAGATCGACGATGCCGACCAGTCCGCGCTGGAGGTTGCTGTATTTCGAACGGCCAGACAGGCGCTCGGCATGGGTCACGGGGACGGTCACGACATTCCAGCCCTCGCGATGGACCATGGCCGGCATGAAACGGTGGATGTGGTCGAAGAACGGCAGCGACAGATAGACGTCGCGCGGAAAGGCTTTCAGGCCGCAGCCGCTGTCGCTGACCCCGTCGTGCAGCAAGGCGTTGCGGACGCGGTTGGCGAAGCGCGACGCCCAACGCTTTGACCAGGTATCCTGACGATTAACGCGCTGCCCCTGAACCAGCCCGATCCGTGCTTCCGGTGCTGCCTGCAGCAAGGGTGCAAGCAGCGCGGGCAGGTTTCCGGGCGGGTTCTGGCCGTCGGCATCCAGCGTTGCGATAAGCCGGCCTCGCGCTGCCATGACGCCCGTTCTGATCGCCGCCGATTGGCCGCAGGCGCTTTCATGGCAGATCACGCGAAGCTGCGGCATCCGGCGCCTTGCCAGCGCCAGAACCTGTCGCGTCCCATCGCTTGACGCGTCGTCGATCACGACGATCTCGTGATCGGTGTCAGCCATGACGCGCCCGATTTCCGACAGGAGTTCACCGATATTTCCGGCTTCGTCGCGGGCGGGAAGGATTATTGAAATATCAAGCGTCATTCCGCCGTCTCCTTCGGTCGATAAAGCGTATAGTGGCCGCTGCGATAGGGGAGCGTGCCGATTGCGCGCATTCCGGTCAGCGGATCGGTGGACTGGTCGAGCAGCAGGCCGTCGGGATGCTCGTGGCGCCAGCGCTCGACAGAGGCCGGATCGCCCAGCCTGGCAACCGGCTGCGTCAGCCGGCCCGCGAAATTGAGCTGCGCGTGATAGGTGCCGTCGGTCACGGCGATGCCCGATTTGTCATAGGGTGCCACGGCCTTGCCAAGCGCGCGCATGTCGTAATGCCCGAACAGCAGCGGGCTTGCCGCAAAGTGCAGACCCACGATCAGCGCAAGCGGCAACGCGGCGAGCGCGATCGTGCTGCTGCGCAGTTTCAGGAAAGCTGCGGCCCCTGCGGCAAACGCAAGAATGCCAAGCACACCCGCCCAGACGGGCAGGCGAAATTCCATTCGCTGCAGATCGGCGATATTGCCGGTCATCGCCGCCAGCACGACCAGCAAAACCAGCAATACCGGCAGCGCGAGCCACAGGTCACGCGCGCGCCATTGCCGGGCGGGCAATCCCCCCGAAATCAGCAGCGCCAGCGCGGGAAGCTCTGGTATGATGTAATGCAGTTGTTTGCCGCTGATTGCCGAAAAGATGATCAGCGCACCCAGAAACCAGACCACCAGCATACGCGTCTGCGGCGAGGCCGAAAGGATAGCCGGGCGCAGGCTCGACAGCCCGCGCAATGTCCAGCCGAACGGCCAAAGCATCAGAGGAAGCAAGGCAAGAAAGAACCAGAACGGCCGCTGATGCGCGAATGACGACACCATCCGCCCCGCGCTTTGACGCCACAGAACCTCGGTCCGGTAAGCCTCGCCGCCGAGGATGATCGAGGGCAGAAGCCAGAGCGCGACGAAAGCGAGTGCGACAAGAATAGAGAGGCCAACCCCGCGATACCAGACGCCCGGTTTGGGCTGCGGTCGGCCGGCCCAAAGCGGCATCAGCAATGCGACGGGCAGCACGTGGATCAGGATAACCGGCCCTTTGGCATAAACGCCAAGCGCGATCGCTGCACCAAGCCACAGCCAGTTGGCGCGGCGATGCGGGTCTGTTGCGGCTTTCCAGATCGCCAGCATCGCTGCGAGTGTGGCAAAGCCCAGCATCGCATCGAACATTGTTGACGAACCAAACAGCAGGAAAAGCGGCGAGACGGCAAGGATCAGCGCGGCGGCCCCGCCCCGCCACGGCTGGTCGGGCCATAGCCGCTTTGCCAGCACGCCCGTCGCTGCAACCGAAGCGACGGCGAAGGCGGGCGCAACCAGACGGGCCGCGAATTCGCTGACGCCTGCCACCATCCAGACCAGATTGATAAGCCAGAACAGAAGCGGCGGCTTGTGCCCGTAAAGCGCGCCATTCAGATGCGGCACGAAGACCGGGCCACCCTGATGCATCTCCCAGGCGGCGGCGACATAGCGCGTCTCGTCAATCGGCAGGAGGGGGCGCAGCAGAATCAATGTCAAAACGGTCAATGCGTAAAGCAATGTGACCGACCAGATCGAAAGTCTCATGGCGTGGTCGCACCCTCGTTCGCACGGCGGTGCTGACGGATCAGCATGAGGTTTCGGGCATAGACGAAAAGTCCGGTGCCCTGGCCGATGATGAAAACCGGGTCCCGCCGCCAGATCGCATAGGTCAGAAGCGTGGTGCCCCCGGCAACGGACAGCCACCAGAACGCGAGCGGAATCACGCTTTGGCGCGATCTTTCGCTTGCCAGCCACTGAACTATGAAGCGTGCGCTGAACAGGGCCTGTCCCAGAAAGCCAACGCCGATCCAGATCATCTGCTCGGACATGAAATCAATCCAATTGTTTTTTTCGTGCGCCGCTCTGACCACCCGAACCTTACGCAAGACTTACAACCTTGGCCTTGAACGGGATTTTCCGGCTCTCAGGCATAGGCGATTGAATTGCGCCGTTTGCGGGGCCATGAAGAAGACTGACGAACGAACGGAGGCGTGGCCGTGCGCGTGCTGGTGGTCGAGGATGAGGCCGATATTGCCGATGCAGTGCAGCGTTTTCTGCAGGGTCAGGGTCATGCCGTCGATCTGGTCGGCAATCTGGCCGATGCCGATGCGGCATTGTCGGTGGCGGAATTTGATGCCGTCCTGCTGGATCTGGCGCTGCCCGACGGGCAAGGGCTTGACCTGTTGCGCCGAGAGCGGCATCGCGGCAATCGTGTTCCGGTCATCATCGCCACTGCGCGCGACCAGATTGCTGACCGCATTGCAGGCTTGAACGCGGGCGCCGACGATTACGTGGTAAAGCCGTATGATCTGGGCGAGGTCGAGGCGCGGCTTCGCGCGCATGGCCGCCGCGCAAATGGCGACCCGGCGGCGGAAACCGCGCTTGGCGACCTGCGGATCGACCGGGCCGGGGCGCGGCTTTTTCGCGAGGACATCGAAATCCGGCTGACATCGCGGGAATGGGCTGTGTTCGAGGCGCTTCTCGCGGCCCGCGGCCGCCTTCTGTCGCGCAGGACACTTGAGGAGCGCCTTTACGCCTTCGAGGATGAGATCGCGGGGAATGCGGTCGAAGTTTATATCTCGCGTCTGCGCAGCAAGCTTGGCAATGGCGTGATCGAGACGCGGCGCGGTCTTGGATACCTGATCCCATGACCGGGCCTGACATCACGCGAAGAAAGTCTGCTGGAGGCTGGTCGCTGCGCGGACGCCTGCTGCGTCGGGTGCTGATCGGCGTCGGGCTCGGCTGGCTTCTGGGGCTTATCCTCGCGATCTCGGCGGTCAGGTACGAAATGGGCGAGTTGCTGGACGAAAGTCTGGGCGGGATCGCGCAGCTCTCGCTGTCGATCTATCGCGAGACCGGTGATGTCGCCTTGCCGCCCTATTCCGGCGACACCCAGCTTCGCATCATCCACAACGGCGATGAAAGGCTTTCGGCGGCTTGGCCCGCGCTTGCACAGGACGGCGGTTTCGACGTGGAAGGCTGGCGTGTGGTCCGGATCAGCGATCCGGCCAGCGGCCTTGTGGTCGAGGCGGGGCAGAACGATTCCTGGCGGCGCGAGGAGGTCGTCGAAACCGTCGGCTGGCTGGTCGTGATGATGTTGCCGGTGCTGGCGCTGACGCTGCTGGTGGTCAGCCGCGCAGTGACATCGGCGCTGCGCCCGACGGACCGCTTCGCGCGGCAGTTGCAGGCGCGCAAGCCCGGCGATCTTGACCCGATCCGTGCGCCGGGCCTGCCGCGTGACCTTGCGCCCGTTGCCGCATCGATGAACCTGTATCTTGACCGGATACGCGGGCATGTCGAGGCGGAGCGGCAGTTTGCCACCCATGCGGCGCATGAATTGCGCACCCCGGTTGCGGCCGCATCTGCGCAGGCGCAGGCGATTGCTGCGGGGATTGCGGATACGGGCGCGCCGCAGCGCATCGTCGAGGCGTTGCGCAGGCTGGGCAGCCTTGTCGACCGGCTGCTGCTTCTGGCGCGTGCCGATGCAGCGCCCGCAGGACTCGGCCAGTCCGATCTGGTGCAGGTGACGCGCATGGTCATTGCCGAGATGCGCGGCAATGTCGTGTTCGACGATGGTGATGTCGATCACGTGCAGGTCGCGATCCACCCCGAAGCGCTTGCGCTGATCCTTGGCAACCTGCTGCGAAACGCCCGCGATCATGGTTCCGGGGCGGTGCGTGTGGCGCTGACGGAAGGGCCGGTTCTGACCATTTCGAACCCGATCCGTCCGGGCGAAGGCTATCGTCATGCCGCGTTCGAGAAATCGGCGCGGACGGGCGGCACGGGTCTGGGGCTGGACATCGTCCGCAAGATCGCCGGCAAGGAAGGGATCGGGCTGGAATTCGACGATTCCGGCAACCGCGCGCGCGTGACGCTGATTTTCTGACGCGAAGGCAGACTTTTTCGCGGAATGTGCCTGCTGTTCGTCAGGTTTCAGGAAGTTCTGGAAGATCGATTACAACGCGCAGTCCCGGCGCGTTGTCATGCAGCGACAGTTCTCCACCATGCAGCTTCACGATCGCCTCCACCAGACTGAGGCCCAGCCCGCTGCCGGGCGTGCTGCGGCTGCGATCCAGACGGTAAAGACGGCGCATTACCTTTCCACGTTCTGCGGCTGGAATGCCGGGACCGTCATCCGCGACGCTCAACCGGGTGCCGTCCAGCGACAGCACCACCTCGCAGCCGCGAGGCGTGTGGCGAAGCGCGTTCTCAAGCAGGTTGGTGACAATCTGACCCAGCAGGGCGCGGTCGCCCATGACGTTCGCCTCGCGTCCTATATCAACGCGCAGGCGGTGATCGCTTTCCTCTGCCGAAGGTTCATACAGTTCGGCCATGGTGCGCACGATCCCTGCGAGATCGACCGGCGCAAAGCGCAGACGCGGGCTGCCACCTTCGATCTGGGCGATGCTGAGAAGCGACTGGAAGGTCGAGACGATACCTTCGATTTCTGCCTCCGCGCGGTCAAGAGCGTCGGGTGCGGTGCCTTCGGGCAGCGCCTCGCGGGTCTGCGCAAGCTGGACCGATAGCCGCTGGATCGGGGTTTTCAGATCGTGGGCGATATCCGCAGACACCTGCCGAAGCGCCTCGGTCGAGGCTTCCTGCGCCTCGGCCAGCTTGTCGATGCCAGCACCGACGCGCGACAGGTCATCGGCAGGTCCGGGCATTGCGGGCAGTCGTGCCGACAGGTCGCCACTGCGCAGCCGGTCAAGCGTTTCCTCGATCGCGCCAAGCCGCCGCGCAGAGCGGCGGGCACTTAACATGCCGGCGGCAAACACGAGCACGACGGTTGGCAGCAGCGTGAAGCCCAGAACCTTGCCGAAAACTTCGCGCAATTCCTCGAAAGAATCGGCGGCTTGCCCGACGGTCAGCACACCGCCAGAAACCTCGCGGCTATTGACGATATAGCGATCGGACAAATCGTCCCGGTCACGCGGGTCGAATTCGCGCACCCCGCTGCCGGGAACCTGCTGATCCAGATTGCCGGTGACACCGTCGGGGCCATCATAGCGCAGGATCATGGTTTCCGGGTCCGCCTGCAAGGCAAGCCGCGCAACGGCTGCCGCTATCGTTGCCGGATCGCCCGAGGCCGACAGCTCTGCCAGTTCCAGATCCAGCGTGTATTCTGCCGCATCGAGAAGTGTCTTGTTGGCCAGCCACCATGTCGCGATGAAGGTCAGCAAGCTAATCAGAACGAACAGCGCAACAAGCCGAAGCGTTAGCCGCATCGGCGTTGAGCGCAGCATGTCCTGCCAGTCGGATCTCACGCCTCGATCCTGTAGCCGGCACCCCGGACAGTCTTGATCAACTCTGTCTCAAACGGTTTGTCGACCTTGCTGCGCAGCCGCGAGATGTGGCTTTCCACAACGTTCGTCTGCGGATCGAAGCTGAGCTCCCATACAGCCTCCAGCAGCATCGTTCGGGTCTGGACACGGCCCTTGCGCCGCAGAAGGCATTCAAGCAGCGAGAACTCGCGCGGCAGCAGGTCAATCTCGGCACCTGCGCGGGTCACTTTGCGCCGGATCAGATCCATGTGCAGATCACCGGCGGTCAGGATCGCGTCGTCCTGTCGCATCTGCGGACGGCGCGCAAGCGCTGTCAGGCGCGCAGTCAGTTCGCCGAAGGCAAAGGGTTTGACCAGATAATCGTCGCCCCCGGCATTCAGCCCCTCGATCCGGTCATCGACACCGCCAAGCGCGGTCAGGAACAGGGCAGGGGTCAGATTTTTTGCCGCGCGAAGCGTGCGCACAAGCGACAATCCATCCAGATCGGGCAGCATCCGGTCAACGACCAGAACATCGAAATCGCTGGTCTGCGCCGTCAGCAACCCTTCGCGGCCATTGCGGGACAGATCAACGACATGGCCCTCTTCCCGAAGGCCATTGGCGATATAGTCGCCGGTCGTGCGATCATCTTCGATCACCAGAATCCGCATGTTGTCCCGTCCCATTATCAGGCCGGCCCCCCGAAAAGGGACCGGCATTTCATATCAACTGGCGGCTGGATCAGCCGGCGGTTTCAGCGCCTTCGCCCTGTTCGCCCTGTTCACCATCTTCACCATTTTCGCCCTTTTCGCCATCATCGGCGGCTTTCTGGGTCAGGGTGCCGTCGGCAGCCATGGCGAATTCTTGCGTGGTGCCGTCGGTATTGGCAAGCTCGACCTCGACGGTGCCGTTCGCGCCGCCGTCATGCTCGGCACTGATCGACATCACCTTGCCCGAACCGTTCTGCTCGGCCGTGGCAACAAGCTGTGCGAGGGGTGCGCCAAGCTGCGCGGGATCGACGATATCGTCTTCATCGGCGTTGGCGACATCGCCTTCGTCATTGGTCTTGATGACCTTGCCGGTGCTTGCATCGACCTCGACCGAGACCTGCTTGCCATTGGCAATCGTGTCGACCTCGTAGAAGCCCGTGCCGTTCTTGTCATCGAACTCGGCTGCAACAGCCTTGCCGCTGGTCGCCGTTTCCGCAGCGTTGATTGCGGCGGCGATGTCCTGCGATGCACCCAGGAAGGCCTGAACCTCAGCCTGGTCGTTCTGGTGGCTGTCTGCGAAAGCAGCGCCCCCTGCAAGAGCGGCAGCGGAAACCGCACCAGCGGTCATGAGCGTAACCAGTTTACGTTTCATCTTAGTCGTTCCTTTCGGTTCATCGTTGGGCGTGATTGCCTTTCGATGACCTCAAGTTGGGTATGGCCGATGACCGAAAAATCGCCGCTGAATTACCTGTTCGTAATCTTCGCCACTCTCTTCACGCGCCATAACGAAGCCGCCCCGCCATGATCGGCGGGGCGGCTTTTCCAAGGATTTCTGAGGGCATGGATCAGTCTACAGGCAGATGCTTTCGAAGCAGCCGCCATTCGTGCCAGACCAGCACCATGACGATCAGATCGAATACGGTGAGCACGAGCAGCCCGAACGAGTGCGTATAGCTGTAGCGGTAAAGCTGATAGGCAATGAAGGCTGTCATCGCGACGAGCGAGGCGGGATATGCGATCAGCTTCTCGCGCAGCAGTCCGATCACCAGCACGATCTTGATAAGCCCGTGGCTGAGCAGATAGAACGCATAGAACGATTGCGTCGAAGCATTCAGCCCATGTGCCGCAGCCAGCAGATGGGTCGCGATCATGTCGCGGGGATTTTCAGCAAGCTCCGGCCGGGTCAATACGCTGACCCAGCGCACGACGCTGTCGGCGCTGATCAGGTAGAATGCGATACCGCCGGCGATTTCGATCAGCGCATGCAGACCTTTCAGAATGACGCTGAGGCGAAAAATCTCGTGGATGCGATGTTCGGTTATCTGCATGACAGTCATGCCCCCGCGCGGCTCGTTACACGAGACTTCCTTTGCCAGCCGCGCGGCGGCCGATCAAGCCTGCCTTCAGGCGGCCGTCGGGTTGGCCGGTTCGGCGGTCGCGACGGATACGCCATTCGCGCGGCTGGTATCTGCTTTTGCCGCACCGACCGCCAGCTTCGCAGCGGCCGCGACCACAAGGCCGATCACCATTGCGGCCACGGCAACCACAGTTCCAAGTCCGATTGCCGCCGCCCCGGCCGAGACCAGCAGAACAGTTGTGATGGTGGTTTTCAGTCGTTTCATCTCTGGCACTCCTTTTTTTCGATGACATGACAGTTGGGCAGGCCGGCTGACGTCACGCTGTCGCCCGGATTACGGTTTTGTAACCCAGCGGAGGGCTGGCCGCATTACGGAACCGTAATCTGCGCTTAATCGCGGCGTCAGCCGCCGTTGCCATGCAGGAGGGCGACGAAGCGCGACTTCGCCCATATCGCAAGGAGTTCTCTCATGTCACAACTGGACACAGCGCCGACGCCCCCGCTCAGCGGCGCATTCAACAAAGTCCCCGAAGTCACGGCCTTTTTCTGGATCATCAAGATCATGGCAACGACCGTGGGTGAGACGGGTGCCGATTTTCTGATCTTCAATATGAAGCTCGGCTTGCCGATGACATCGGTTCTGATGTCGATTGTGCTGATCGCTATTCTGGTCGCGCAGTTTCGCGCGGATCGTTACCGCGCCTGGATTTATTGGCCGACCGTGACCATGATCTCGGTTGTCGGGACGCTGATTACCGACAGTCTCGTCGATACCTATGGTGTGCCGCTGGAAGTCACGACCGCCGTGTTCGCGGTCCTGCTGACTGCGACCTTTGCGATTTGGTATGCACGCGAAAAGACCCTTTCGATCCACGCGATCGACACGCCGTCGCGGGAAGGTTTCTACTGGCTGGCGATCCTGTTCACCTTCGCGCTTGGTACCGCTGCCGGCGACTTGATGGCCGAACGGATCGGACTTGGCTATCTGCCGTCGACCGCAGTTTTCGCGGCCGGCATCCTGCTGATCTTCGCGCTGTGGCGCAGCGGACATCTGGGCGCTGTTACCGCCTTCTGGATCGCCTATATCCTGACCCGCCCGCTTGGCGCCTCGTTCGGCGATTTCCTGTCGCAGCCGGTGGCAAATGGTGGTCTTGGCCTTGGCACGACGGTCACGAGCATTGCCTTTCTGGCTATCATTCTTGGGCTGGTCGGTTATCTGGGCCTGAGCAAGGTCGATCTTGAACAGTCGCGCCGCGCGTGACGAACACGGCCCTGGCATCTGCTGCCGGGGCCTTTTACGGAAGCACAATCATGACTGCACATTCCCTTTCAATCCGATTGGCACTGCTTTCGCTTCTGGGGCTGATCATCGCCTCGGTCCTGTTCACCGCGAAGCCGCAGATCGACCTGAATGTCAGCGGCTGGTTCGCGGGGGCCAGTGGCAAGGATTTTGTGATCAGTCAACAAAGGGTCTGGCAGGAGGTGCGATTGTTTTTCAGGATCATCACCACTGGAACCGCGCTTCTTATGCTGGCCTTTCTGGTCCACAACCTGCTGAGGCCGAACGCGGCAATCGGCAGAAATCGCGCCCTGGCTTTCATTGTGGCGGCCTATGCGCTTGGTCCGGGTCTGATCGCAAATGGCTTTTTCAAATCCTTCTGGGGCCGGGCAAGGCCACGCGACATTGTGGAATTTGGCGGAACACATACCTTCACGCCAGCTCTGGTCCCGACCGATCAGTGTCGTCTTGATTGCAGCTTCATATCGGGCGAGGCCAGCAGCGCAGCCGCGATCTCTCTCGCATTGCTGCTTGCGGCGTGGCCGCGGCTGAGCCACAGGGACAGGGTCCGGGGAAGTGTGGCTGCCGCCAGCTTTACTTTGTTTGTGTCGGGGCTTCGTATCGCCTTTGGTGGCCATTTCCTGAGCGACACGGTCTTCGCGATCGTCATCATGGGCGTAATCGTGCCTGTCGTGCATTTGATTGTGATCGGGCGAGCCGAGCAGCCGGGCGTGATCACAACCCGTCCGCCAAAAGGTGCATGAGCGCGCGTGGCCGGTCAGGTTCAGTAAGACGGCGGAGAGATGGCGCTGACGATCTCGGCGGTTCCCGTGCCTGTATTTCTGAAGCGGTGCGGCTCGCGGCTGTCGAAATAATAGCCGTCACCGGCGCGAAGCTCTCTCGTCTGCTGGCCGACGGTCACCTCGACCCGGCCCGACACGACAAACCCGCCTCTTGGGCGACATGGGACAGCATTTCGCCCGTATCAGCGGCGGGCGCATAGGTTTCCTTCAGAAACTGGAAGCTGCGATAGGGGTGGTTCAGGCCAATGAGGCGATAGGAAATCTTGTCGGGATTGCCGATCTCGGGAAGCTCTGCCGCGGGATAGAAGGGGCTGCCGCCGCCGTCGCGCAGCCCGCCCAGGAACTCGGCCAGTCTGCTGCCGAGCGCGTCCAGAATGGCCTGCATCGTGTCGATGGTCGGGCTGATCGCGTCACGTTCGATCATCGAGATGGTTGTGTGCGAAACGCCTGACCTGATCGCCAACTCGCGCATGCTCAACTGTCGGCGCAGCCGCAGCGCCTTCAGGTCATTCCCGATCTTGGCCATTATACATTCCGTTTCTTGTTCTGATAGAAGATTAGTTAGCGTTTTCTTGCGCTGCAACGGAAATTTTATTTTCCGGCCACTGCCGCTGCCGGATTTTCACAGCTTTCGCGCGCTAGACTTCGCCCGCACACCATCGAGTCGCGCCAGCGCCGTAAACGAAGGATCAAGACATGACCGAACCTGACATCTTGCCCGGCGTCAGCCACCTGAAGTCGCCGGCCAGAAGTGCCGCCTCTGACAATGCCCCCGTGGCAGAGACGGTGGCAGAGGTTCTGGCCCGCGTCAGGGAAGAAGGCGATGCCGCCGTGCGCGATTATTCCCAGCGGTTCGACAAGGCCGATCTGACCCGGTTCGAGGTCAGCATGGACGAACGCGAGGCAGCCGTCGCCGCCCTTGATCCGCAGACGCGCGAGGATACCGAATTTGCGATCGCCAATGTCCGTGCCTTTGCCGAGGCACAGTTCGCGACCATCGGCGTTCTGGACGATTTTCAGCCACGGCCCGGTGTGCATATGGGTCACCGCGTGATCCCGCTGGAACGTGTCGGCTGCTATGTGCCGGGCGGGCGCTATCCGCTGCTTTCGGCTCCAATCATGACCATCGTGCCCGCCAAGGTCGCTGGCGTGGATGAGGTGATTGCCTGCCTTCCACCGAACGCCCATCAGGCGATGATCGCGGGCTGCCATCTGTCCGGCGCGGACCGCATCTTCCGCATCGGCGGCGCGCAGGCGATTGCGGCGATGGCTTTCGGCACTGAAACCGTGCCGCGCGTGGACAAGATTGTCGGCCCCGGCAACGCCTTCGTGAACGAGGCAAAGCGTCAGGTCTTTGGCCCCGTCGGGATCGACCAGCTGGCCGGTCCGTCGGAGATCTATATCCTTGCCGACGAAACCGGCGACGCCGAGATGATCGCGACCGACCTTCTGGCGCAGGCCGAACATGATGTGCGCACGCGCGTGGGGCTGATTACGACCGATAAGGCTCTGGCCGAGGCCGTTCTGGCCGAGGTTGACCGGCAGCTGGAAACCCTGTCCACCGCTGATACGGCGGGTGATGCATGGCGCGATTATGGCGAGATTGCCGTGTGCGACGATGAGGCCGCGATGCTGGCCTATTCCGATCTGATCGCTGCAGAACACCTGCAGGTCCATACCCGCGATCCGCAGGAAACGGCGGGCAAGCTGCGTAACTATGGGTCGTTGTTTATCGGGCCGCTGGCGAGCGTGGTCTATTCCGACAAATGCGCGGGCACCAATCACACGCTGCCGACGATGGCGGCGGGGCGCTATACCGGCGGGCTGTGGGGCGGGGCTTATGTGAAGGTGGTGACGCATCAATGGCTGACGCCGGAAGGCGTCCAGCAGGTGGCGCCCGCCGCCGTGCGCCAAAGCGCCAGCGAGGGGCTGGAAGGCCACCGCCGCGCGGCTGCCCTGCGGCTGGAACGGCTTCAGGCGAAATAGGGCCGCTGCGCCGAATGGTCGGTCGCGGCTTCGAAGGCCGCGCCGATCCGGCAGATCATCGCCTCGGCCCGCCTGGCCCCGACAATCTGCATTCCCAGCGGCAGGCCCTCCGAAAAGCCGATGGGGACCGACATCGCCGGGTGACCGGTCAGGTTGAAGGGCAGGGTGCGCATCACGGTCCAGACGGTCTCATCTCCGCGAAACGCCGCGACGGGCGGGGCAGGGGCCAGCGTCGTCGGTGCTAGGATCACGTCGCATTCGTCCAGAAGCGCGTCGATTGCGGCGCTGATCCTGTGTCCCGCAGCTTGCGCCCGCGCGACATCCTCTGCCGTGAGGCCGACGCCCCCTGCCAGGCTTTGACGCGGCTGACGACCATACAGATCGAAGCTGTCAGTCAGGCCGTCGCGATGAATTTCCAACGCCTCGGAATGAAGAATGACTGCACCTGCTGATTCTGCCAGTGCGTAGTCAGGCATCCGGACCAGCGTGATCTCCGCACCCAGCATCGACAGGGCCGAGGCCGCATCGTCCACCGCGGCGACCAGATCGCGCGCGGCATCGGGATCATGCGCGAACCAGTCGCGGGCATAGCCGATGCGCAAACCTTTAATGTCGTGTCCAAGCGCCGCCGCAGCGCCGCAGCCGGGGGCCATCGCGTCCAGCATCAGCGCCGCCTCTGCCACGCTTGCCGCCATCGGGCCAAGATGGTCAAGGCTGGGTGACAGCCGAAAGACCCCGCCCATCGGGACGAGTCCATAGGTGGGTTTCAGGCCGACGATCCCGCAATAGGCCGCAGGGCTGCGAACCGACCCGCCGGTATCGGTGCCGAGCGCCAGGCGCAGCATGCCGCCCGCGACGGCCGAGGCAGAGCCGGACGACGACCCCCCGGTGATATGATCCGCCGACCACGGATTAAGGCTGGGCGGATAGGCCGCATCGAAGCTGGGGCCGGTCAGCGCAAACTCATATGTTGCGGCGCGCGCAATGGGGATGGCACCCGCGGCGCGCAGGCGGGTGATAACGGCAGCATCTGCCGTAGCGACGCGGTCCGCGAAGCGCCGGCTGCCGCAGGTTTTGGATTGCCCTTCGATGTCGATCAGATCCTTCACCGCGAAGGGGATACCGTGCAGCGGACCGCGATCGTCGCCTGCTCGCAAATCGCGTTCCGCGTTGACCGCTGCCTGCCGTGCGGCGTCGGCATCAACACCGACCAAAGCGCTCAGCGTCGGGTTCCGTGCCGCGATCCGGTCCAGATGCGCCTCGATCAGATCCGGGACACGCAGGCGACGATCGCGCAGCTGCGATGCGATTTCTGGGATCGGGCGATCAGCGGGGTTCATCCGGCACCGCTTCTTCGGCCTTCAGCAGCAACGCGGCGCGCTCGAGGCTGAGAAACACCCGCAAAGCCGCCGCCTTGTCGCGCGCGTCCAGTTTCAGCCCCGCCTGTTTCAGCGCCGCGTCGAAACGCCCCTGTTCTTCGCCCGCCATGTCAGGTCCGCGCCTTTTCGAACGCGTCCCACGCGGCCTCGAATGCGGCGAAATCGAAGCCCTCGGCGCGGGCCGGGTCGAGAACCAGCCTTTCGGTTTCCAACAGCTTGCGGATCGCGTCGCCAAGAACCGGGATCACGTCATTCGGCACCACAAGCGCGCCGTGGCGGTCGGCGTGGATCAGGTCGCCCTCTGCCACGGTCATACCAAAGATGCGGACCGGCCGACCGATGGTCTTGATATGCACATAGCCGTGGCTGGGTCCGACAGAGCCGGCGATGACCGGATAGCCTTTCGGCAGATCGCCAAGGTCGCGCACGACGCCGTTGGTCAGCGTGCCGGACAGGCCGAAACCCTTATGGACCGTCGTATTGATCTCGCCCCAATAAGCCCCAATGGCGTTGGGGTAATCAAGATCCTCGACCACGGCGATGGCGGGCTTCGGGGCCTCTGCCATGTGGCGGTAATAGTCCATGCGCCGGGCGCGGATCACCTCTGGCGGCTCTGTCGGCGGGGCTATGGCCGCAAGGCTCGCGGTGCGGGCGAAACCCACCATCGCGCCGCCGTCTGGTTCTGTGCAGATGACCGTGCCGCGGGTAAACGCGTCGAAGCCGCGACGCCCCTGCGCGACCTCGATGGCGTTGCAGACGGTCGGGGTATCGACCGATTTCAAAAGGTCCAACAAGGCACTATCCATCATTCCTCCAGCCAGCGGGCAAGCGCCGCTGTCGTTTCGTCGGGCTTTTCAAGCACGGGCAGATGCCCCGCGCCGTCGATGATCGTCAGGGTCGAGCCGGGGATCAGCCTGTGCATCAGTTCGTGGCGTTCAACTGGACACAGGCGATCTTCGCGCCCGCACAGGACCAGCGTCGGCACATTGACCCGGCGCAACGTGTCCTGCTGATCGGGGCGGTCGCGCAAGGCGAGGGACTGGTTTACGAACACCTCCGGGCCAAGATCCATCGCCATATCCATGCACAGATCCAGCACTGCCTGCTTGCCGGGGCCGTCGGCCAGATAATTCGGCTTCATCTCGTCGCGCATAACTTCGCGCAGATTGCCACTGCGCGCCGCTTCCATCTGGGGCGTGCGACCTGCCTTCACCTCTGGCAGTTCGGCGCGGGGATTGGTGTCCAGAAGCGCAAGTCTTTCGACACGCGCAGGCGCTTGCGCCGTGATCTCCATCGCCAGAATGCCGCCCATCGAGAGGCCCGCAAGTGCAAAGCGTGGTGGCGCATGTTCCAGCACATCGGCAGCAAGCGCCGTGATACTGTCATGCCGGCCCATCGCCGGAACTTGGATCGCCCGGTCGCGCCCGAATGCGGCGATCTGCGGGCCGAACAGCCGCGCGTCGCACATCATTCCGGGCAGAAGCATCAGCGGAGTCACGAGGCGAGCGCCGCCCCGTCGGCCATGGCTTTCAGCTTGGCATAGGCGATGTCCGGATCGACCGCGCCGAAGCCCGCGAAGGTGCCAAAGCCGCAATCGGACCCGGCGATCACGCGCTCGGTCCCGACGATATCTATGAAATTGCGCAGCCGTTGCGCGACAAGTTCGGGGTGTTCGACGAAGTTGGTCGTCGTGTCCACCACGCCCGGCACCAGCACCTTGTCGGCGGGAATGTCGGCCTTGCGATCACGGAAGACCGACCATTCATGACCGTGGCGCGGGTTCGAGGTTTCGAACAGCACATAGCGCGCCTTGGCCGTCATCAGCGTGTCGAACATTTTCGACATGGGAATGTCGCAGACATGCGGCCCTTCGTAATTGCCCCAGCAGATATGAATGCGCACCTTCTCGGCCGGAATCCCGGACAACGCATGGTTCAGCGCCTCGACATGGCTGGCGGCGATCCTGACGAATTCCGCATCGGACAGATCGCTGAACAGCATATGCCGCGACAAGGCGAGATCGGGGCAATCGAGTTGCAGATCCAGCCCGGCTGCCACGATGGTTTCATATTCTGCCTTCATCGCATCGGCGAGCGCGGCCAGATAAGCGTCGCGCGACGGGTAGAAATCGTTCTGAAGAAACAGCGAAATCACACCGGGCGAGGCGGCGTTCATGAAGCCGCGTTCCGCGCCATGTTCTTCCATCGCGGCCTGCAGGTTCGCGATGTCCTTTTCCAGTTCTCCCTGACCCTTGGACTTCACCTCGCCCACGCACATCGGACGCGCATATTGCGGGGTGCCGCCCGAAGCCGCGATGCGTTTCAGAAAGCTGGGAAACTGCTTCAGGTCTGCGGGCGCGTTACGCGGGCTGTCGCCGTCGAAACCTGTATAGCGATCCTTCACATAGGTCGCATAGCTGATCTTCGACGTCTCGCCGTCCGAGACGATGTCAACGCCCGCCTCGACCTGCTTTTTTACCGTGTCCGATACGGCGCGGGTCATGGCGGCGTCAAAGGCCGACTGGTCGTAATCCTCGCCACGTTCGCGGGCGAAAATGAAATCGACGACCTCCTGCGTGCGGGGAAGGCTGCCGACATGGGTGGTCAGGATGGACATGAGTGTCTCCGGTTGGTGGGGCGCCATGCGGCACCCCGCTGAGGCTCAGGGTTTCCAGGTCAGGCCAGCCGGATCGCCGGTGCCGACCGCTCGATAGATCGCGGATTCGCCGGTCATGGACGGCGTGACAGTGTAATCCGTATTCTCGGGCACGCTCATCGTGTCGCCGGGCGCGAGAGTGGCCGCGCCGTCGTTCCACGTCACTTTCCAATGTCCGCGCACCGGCATCAGCACGGCCGGGTTGTCGTGGCGCTGTTGGGTATCGCCTGCCGATTTCTGGGTGATGAAATCGACCTCGAAACCCGGCTTGTCACGCAGCTTTGCGTTTTCGCCGATGACCTTGGCGGGCTGCTTGTCGGCAAGCGCCACCAGATCCCAGTAGCGCGCCACATAGTTCGGCACGACATCAGCTGTGGTGGGTTCGGGGAAGGTCTTCAGTTCCTGATCCGTGAGCACAGGCATGGGCTTTACGCCATCGGGCAGCGCCTCGCCTTTCTTGCCGTCATAAAGCTTGCCCTTTTCGGACAGGATCAGCCCGTGATCCTTTGCATCCTCGATAACCTGCGGGGCCCAGATCACGCCGCCCCCGGCATCGTCACCGCCAAGGATCGCCATGATCATCCCGTAATCGGTGCCGATGTTTTCGAAGCCACGGAAAATGCCCGTGGGGATGTTGAAGATGTCGCCCTCTTCCAGCGTCACCTCGCCCGCATCGCCATAGCGGCCCCAGAAGAAGCGCCAGCGGCCCTTGAGAACGAAGAAAACCTCGGCTGTGCGATGGGAATGCAGACTGTTGCGGCATTTCGGGGGCTGGCCCGCTGCGCCGATATTGAAGCCATGCGGGATCGAGATATGGACATGCTGGTCCGGGCTTTCGCTGACCCCGCCGCCGATGATGGTGAAGTTTTCCTTCTGGTTCGAGCCGGGTGTGTGGGCGTCGATAAAGGCGGTCTTGCAGGGCTGCAGGTCGCCATAGCGGACGATGCGGGCTTCCATTTCCTGGGGTGTCATGTCGTTGATCCGTCTATGAAATTGATGTTCGGTTGTGTCGGTTTTCTGGCGCAACCGGGATAGTGCGGATTCAGACGGCGAGACCGCAGCGCCTGCCGCCAGATATGGAACCGACGCAGCCGCGCGTCCTCGCGCAGCATCAGACGGCCCCCGTATGCAGGTGGATCTGCTTCCAGATGGCGACCTCGTCGAAGAGGGTGAATTCGCGGCGCAGCCCCCATTGGCCGAATTCGGCATGGGTGAAGCCCATCAGATGGACCGGCGCGCCGGTCGGTGCGCCGAAGCGGCCGAATCCGTCATGCTTGCCATCAAGGCTCCACCTGACGGCGGCGCGGTGCGGCTGGTGCGGGTCGGACCGCCCCATGACGTGGTGGATGCGGAACGCGGCAGAGGGGAAGGCCGAGCGCAGGCGCATCCAGAAGGCTTCGGCATTCTGCCAGCCCCAGCCGCCCATGCCGCCTGCATGTTCGACGCGAACGGCGCGGTCGTATTCGGGGCGGATCACGGTCACGTCCTTGCCCATGATGCGGGTAAGTATATCTGCCAGCCGCTGACCCCATTCGCTGTCATTCCCGGCCGCGGTATAGGGGCCGGGCCGGTCCTGATCGGGCGTGAAGGGGCGGGCGGCCGTGTCCGGCCCGCCTTCCGCCATGATCCGGGCGCGGGCGAAATCCGCCGGGTCGTGACCAAGTTGAAGCGCCTGATCGCCGGTATCATAGGCCAGCCATTCGTCGTCGATCACCTCGTCCAGCACGGAACAATCGGCGATGCAGCGCACGGTGAACCGCCTGCCCGTCGGCGGTCCATAGACGCCATGCCCGGTATGGGTGCCGGTGATGATGCTGCGATGTGACGAGAGGTACCGCCCGTCCGGATCGCCCGCCCAGATCACATCCTCGCCCAGAATCTCGATATCCGGGAAAGCCGCCATCTTGGCCAGCGTGTCGTCGATGACCGAAGTATTTCCGACCTTCATGCCACCCGCATTGCGCATGACGATATCGGGCGCATAGGCAGTTTCCAGCAGCGAGATGCCGCGATCTTCCCAGATATCCTTCGTGATCCCAAGGATATAGCTTTCCGGGTCGGAATAACGCGGCACGGTCATACATCACCCGTTTGCAGCAGGATCTGTTTCCAGATCGCGGTCTCGTCGAACAAGACCCATTCGCGCCGCAGACCCCACGGCCCGAATTCGGCATGCGAGATGCCCAGCAGATAAACCTCGGCCCCGGTCGGGCGGCCGAAGGCGCCCCAGCCGGAATGCTTGCCGTGCAGGCTCCACCGCAGTGCGGCGCGGGGCGGCATTAGTGGATCGGTTCGGCCGATCTGGTGATGGATGGTGAAGGTGGCATCGGGGAATGCGGCGCGGAGGCCCATCCAGAAGCGGTCGGCGGCATCATGGCTGTGGCCGGTCACGCCGCCCGGATGTTCCAACTGACAGGCGCGGTCGTATTCGGCAGGGATCGCCGCCATGTCGGCGCGCATGATACGGGTCAGCAGGTCGGCATAGCGCTGCCCCCATTCGTCATCATTTCCGCGTCCGGTATAGGGACCTGGCCGGTCAGTCGCCGGGGACAGCGGCTGCACGCAGGCCTCTGGCCCACCTTCCCGGGCGATCAGATCGCGGGCATATTCGGCGGGGTCCAGCCCCATTTGCCGCACGATTGCCCCCTGATCGCGGATCAGCCATTCGTCGTCGATGGTGTTGTTGCGGGCGTGGCAGTCGGCAATGATGCGGTAGCGCAGCTTCCGCCCGCTGGCCCTGCCATAGACGCCGTCACCCGCATGGGTCGCGGTCGAGATCAGCCGGTGCGAGGACAGCATCCCCTGCTCGGGCGTCCCGGACCAGATCACATCCTCGCCCAGAAGCTGGCGGTCAGGAAACTCTGCCAGCGTCGCCATTGTCGCGGCGATCACCCCTTGATTGCCCACCACCACCGACGGCGGAGAGCGCACCACGATATCGGGTGCATAATACTGATGCAGGGTGGCAATGCCGCGATCTTCCCAGATCTCTCGAGTGATCCCCAGAATATAGTCGGGGAAGTCACTGAATTTCGGATCGAAGCCCTTCATCCTGCCCATCCTTCGGGTATGCGGGCCGATCCGCGCAGGATCAGCGGTCCGTCTATCTCGATCTTGCGGGGTTTCAGCGTGCGGTCCTGGATTTTACCCAGAATGGTTTCGACCGTCGCCGCGACCATGCGATTGACCGGCTGGCGCAAGGTGGTCAGATCAAAGGCGGGCCATGCCGACAATGGCACGTCGTCGTAACCCACGATGGAGACGTCGCCGGGCACGCTCAGCCCCAATTCGCTGCGCAGAACGTCCATGACCGCGAAGGCCATGTGATCGTTGCCGACGAAGATGGCATCCGGCGGATCGGGCATCGCCATCATCTGGCGGGCGGCGTCGGCGGCACCATCGCGCGTATACATGCCGTCGATCACGGCGACAGGCTCGCGCCCGGCTGCGGCAAGCGCGTCCAGAAATCCCTTCTGCCGGTCGCGCCCGGTCGAGGAACCCTGCCAGCCTGCAATATGGGCGATGCGCCGATGCCCGCCCGCGATCAGGAATTCGGCGACTTTCGCGCCGCCGATCGTATTGGCGGATGTGACGGCGGAATGGGACTGGCCGTCCTGATCGCGGTTGAACAGCACGACCGGGATGCCCGCCGCCGCACAACGTTCCGACAGGTCATGCGTCATGGCGACCGACGCGGCAATGATGCCATCGACCTGATAATCCATCAGCTCCTGAATGACATCGGCGACCTGGCTTTCCGAATTCTCGGCCATGAAGATCAGGATGTGATAGCCCTCGGCCTGAAGCGCGCGGGACAGATGTTCGATGGCCACCGGGTAGAACTGGTTTTCCAGATAGGCGACAACCAGCCCGATGATCCGCGAGCGCCCGGTAATCAGCGACCGCGCAAGCACATTCGGGCGATAGCCCAGCTCTGCCGCCGCCGCGTGAACCTTTTTCGCCATTGCGGGCGATACGGAGGCGCCGGGCGTGAACACCCGGCTGACCGCCGACTGGCTGACGCCCGCCAGCCTTGCCACATCCTGCGAAGTTACCTTTTCCACCGTCATCAGTCCGCCGTCCATCCACCATCGACCATCAAGGCCGTCCCGGTTACCAAGGACGAGGCATCCGACGCCAGATAGGCGACTGCGCCCATGATATCCTCAACCTCGCCGGTGCGGCCCAGCTTGATCTTGTCCTCAATCCACGCGACGCGGTCGGGGTTGTCGAAGGTCTGTTCGGTCAGGGGTGTGCGGATGAAGGTGGGGCAGACGGTGTTGATGCGAACGCGGTCGCGGCCCCATTCAATGGCCATCGCCTTCACCATCCCTTCGATTGCGTGTTTCGACGCGCAATAGACCGCACGGTCGATCCCGCCGACATGGCCCATCTGGCTGGAGATATGAATGATCGAGCCACCATTGCCCCGCGCGATCATCTTGCGGGCCGCGCCCGCGGACAGGAAATAGGCCGCGCGCAGGTTCAGCGCCATGACGTCATCGAAATCCTGCGGCGTGGTATCGAGCGCGGGCGAATGCCGCGCCAGTCCCGCCGAATTGACGACCACATCGAAAGCATCCTGTGCATCCAGCGCCGCGCCGAGCGCATCAAGATCGGCCATGTCCAGCACCAGAGATTCGGCACTGTCGCCCCGGCTGTTGATCTCATCCACCACGCCTTGCAGCCTGTCGGCGCCCCGCGCGGCGCAGACGACATGCGCGCCCATTTCGGCCAGGGCCGAGGCGCAGGCGGCACCAATGCCTGATGATGCGCCTGTCACCAGTGCGCGACGGTGATCGAGACGGAACGAGGGGGTCTTGGGCAGGCTCATCCGGTTACTCCGCCGCTTCCCGGTAGGGCGCGGGCTCGCCATAAGGGACGTTCACCCCGCCATAGCGGCGCACGCGGATATTGCATTGCTCGGCATGGCCGACAAAGCCTTCCAGCAGGCACAGGCGCGATCCGTATTCGCCGATCAGTGTCGCGGCCTCGTCCGTCGTGACCTTTTGATAGCTGTGCGTTTTCAGAAACTTACCGACCCAAAGTCCGCCGGTATAGCGGCCCGCCTTCTTCGTCGGCAGGGTGTGGTTGGTACCGATCACCTTGTCGCCATTCGCGACATTGGTGCGCGGGCCAAGGAACAGCGCGCCGTAGCTGTGCATATTGTCCAGAAACCAGTCGTCACGGTCCGTCATCACCTGCACATGCTCATAGGCGAGATCATTAGCGAGGGTCAGCATCTCGTCATAACTGTCGCAGACATAGATATCGCCATAGTCGCGCCAGGATGTTTCCGCCGTCTCGCGCGTCGGCAGCAGGTCCAGCAGGCGGTCGATCTCGGCCAGCGTTTCGTCCGCCAGCCTGCGCGAATTGGTAATCAGGCAGGCTGGCGAGTTATAGCCGTGTTCGGCCTGTCCCAGAAGGTCGGTGGCGACCATTTCGGCATCCACCGTGTCATCCGCGATCACCATCGTTTCGGTCGGGCCGGCGAACAGGTCAATGCCCACGCGGCCATAGAGCTGGCGCTTGGCCTCGGCCACGAACGCATTGCCGGGGCCGACCAGCATATGAACCGGCTCGATTGTTTCCGTGCCAAGCGCCATGGCACCCACCGCCTGAATACCGCCCATCACATAGATTTCGTGCGCGCCGCCCATATGCATGGCGGCGACAATGGCGGGATGCGGCCCGCCCTTGACCGGCGGCGCGGATGCGATAATGCGCGGCACGCCCGCGACCGATGCGGTCAGAACCGACATATGGGCCGAGGCGACCATCGGGAACTTGCCCCCCGGCACATAGCAGCCGACGGATTGCACCGGAATATTGCGATGGCCAAGGATAACGCCGGGCATCGTCTCAACCTCAATATCCGTCATCGATGCCCGCTGCGCCTCGGCAAAGCGACGGATCTGGGTCTGGGCGAAGCGGATATCCTCCATGTCGCGGGTGCTGACCTGCTGCATGGCGGCTTCGATTTCGGACGGCGACAGGCGGAAGCTTTCGGGTTCATAGCCGTCGAATTTCGCCGAGAGTTCGCGCACCGCCGCGTCGCCGCGGGTTTCGATGTCCTTCAGCGTCGCTTCGACCGTGGCGCGGACCTTGGCGTCATCTTCGGCGCGCGCTTCGGCAGGTTTGCCGGATTTCAGGTGTTCGATGGTCATGCGACCGCCTCCTTCGGGGCGGGAGGTATGCGTTCGCCCCGGTCGAAGCTTTCCCAACCCTGACCGTCGAACACATCATGGCCAAGCTGCGCCAGCACATGCGGAAAATCGACCATCACCCAATTGTCGACGATCTTGCCATCGACCACTTTCCAGAAATCCATATAGCGGATCTCGACCCGCTTTCCGGTGGCAGGGATGCCCATGAACTCGCCGCCGTGGATCGCCTCCTGCCGACCGAAGCAGGCGGCCCACTCGCCCATATACAGCCGCGCCTCGTCGATGCAGACCTTGTCGTGAAACGCGGCCTGAAAGGGGCGCTGCCAGTTTCTCTGGAACTCCTTCAGGCCCTCCTTAGTCCCGCAGCCCTGATTGCCCATCCAGCGAAACCCTTCGGAAAAGAACTCGCCGATATCGGCGATGCGATGATCGTTCAGGCCATCGACCATCCCTTCGATCACCCGCCGGGTTTCTTCGGTCTTGGACAGGTCGGTGTCGCGCGACAGCGCTGCCTGTTCGGGTCTTGAGCCTTTCATTTCTCGCTCCTGCTGATCGTCATTTGAGGAAACCGGCTTCGCGCGCGGCGGTCCGGTAGGCGCTGGCGGCGTCGGCTAGCGCTGTCTGCGCGTCCTCGCGGTCCTGCATGAAATCGGCCAGCTCGTCCCCAAGCGCGCGGTGCAGAAGGCCCATCGCGGGAACCATCGGATAGGGTTTTGCGCCGGCCTCCATCGACGCAAGCACGCCCGCGGCGGCGGGCGTCGGCTGGTATCCTTCGATCAGCCATGTGGCCGCCTTCGGATGGGCCTCAGCGGTTTCCGGGCGCAGCGCGTGCATCATGGCGCGGAAGGAAGCCGTGGCGTCTTCCTCGCTGATATTGCGTGCCAGCGCAAAGCCGTCCCACCACATGGTCGTGGCGGGGATCGTCCCGCCGCCCACGGTCGGTGCTGCGGCAAAGACGGTTGCGTCTGCGATTTCGAGCGGGGTCTGTGCAGGGTCGATTGCCTGCCCTGCGCGCGATCCCCAGCCGTTTTCGATAGCCGCCAGATTGTCGCGCCACCGCGCACTCATCTCGTTGGTGTTGAAGGTCAGATAATCCGGCCCCATGAAGGCCGACAGCGCCTTCATCATTTCCAGCGCCTTGACGCCCTGATCGTTTTCAATGGCGACGTCGCTGCCATCCGGCGCAAAAAGTTCGCCGCCGAAGCCGCTGTACATATTTACGAAATCAGCGGCGAGATCCCAGCCCGGCTTGTAGGATGCGGCCAGCGGTTCGGCCATCAGCCCCTGCTCGCGGATCGCCTCGGCGGCGGCCAGAACCTCCTCATAGGTCGTGGGCTGCGCCAGTCCCGCCTTGTCCAGAATATCCTTACGCAGCCACAGATGCTGGGCGTTGACCATGAAGGCGATCGCCATAACCTGGCCATCGACCCGGATCAGCTGGCTTTCCTGCAGATCACCGCCATATTCCGCCACCAGATCATCCAGCGGCAGCAGCTTGTCGGTGCTCAGCAGTCCGCTGATCGAGTCATTGGCGATCATTACGACCGTGTAGGTCGAGGGATTGGCGGTCAGCGCCGGTCCCTGCAGATTTGCGTGTTCGGTGGTGTGGTTCTTGGTCACGGTGACGGTCGGGCTGGCGCATTCCTCGGCGGCGGTGGCGATGACATGCAACGCCTCGAAGTCGTTCGCGAGGATCGAGACATTGCCAGCCTCGATCCCGCATTCGGCATGTGAGGCTGCTGCAAGGCAGCTTGCCGACGCGAAGATCACGGCAGACAGGCGGAAGGCATATGTGTTCATTGGTCGGTCCCCTCGTGAATGGCTATTCCGAAAGACGCAGGCTCTCGCCGGTGTCGGCGTCGAACAGGTGGCACATGGCAGCCGGGATGTGGGTACCGACCTCGTCGCCGATCTCGATACGGAAGTCCTTGGGCGCCTTGATCGACACCAGCGCCTCGCCAAGCCGGTAGGAGATCATCGAGGCTTCGCCCAGAAGCTCCATCGAATAGACGGGCGCGCGCAATTCGCCCTCGCCGTCCGGGGCGAGGCTGACATCCTCGGCCCGGAACCCCAGCGTGACGGGGCCGGAAATGTCGGTCCGCAGGCCGGGGACGCGAATATTTTCGGCGCTGAACACGCCGTTTTCGATATGGCCATTCACCAGATTCATGGCCGGGCTGCCGATGAAGCTGGCAACGAATGTATTGGCCGGATAGTCGTAGATATCGGTGGGCGTGCCCACCTGCTGGATCTTGCCCTTGTTCATCACCACGACGCGGTCGGCCAGCGTCATCGCCTCGATCTGGTCATGGGTGACATAGATCGTCGTGGTGCGCAGCTTGTGCTGCAGGTTCTTGATCTGCGCACGCGTGGACACCCGCAGCTTCGCGTCGAGGTTCGACAGCGGTTCGTCCATCAGAAACACCGTGGGCTTCCTGACAATCGCGCGGCCAAGCGCCACGCGCTGGCGCTGACCGCCGGACAGGGCGGCGGGGCGGCGTTCCAGCAGATCGGTCAGTTCCACCATCTCGGCGGCGCGCATGACGCGCTCGTGGTGTTCTTCCTTCGGTGCCTTGCGGACCTTCAGCGGGAAGCGGATGTTTTCATAGACCGAAAGTTGCGGGTAAAGCCCGTAGGACTGGAACACCATCGCAATGTCGCGGTCCTTCGGCTCCAGCCGGTTGACCATCCGGTCGCCGATCCAGATTTCGCCATCGGTCACATCCTCCAGCCCGGCGATCATGCGCATGGTGGTGGATTTCCCGCAGCCCGATGGACCAAGCAGCACGATGAATTCCTCATCCGCGATATGCAGGTCGAAATTGTCCACGCCGACAAAATTGCCCCAGCGTTTGCTGACATTCTTCAGATGCATCTCTGCCATATCATTTATCCTTTCACGGCGCCGGCGGTCAGCCCGCTGACGATCTGGCGCTGGAACACCATGACAAGCACGAACAGGGGTGCCATCGCGGACACGGCGGCGGCGACGGCATACATCACCTTGCCCTCTTGCTGGGTGGACCCGAGGAAGCTGTTGATCTTTGGGATCATCGTCTGGTTTTCCTGGCTGAGCAGCATCGAGGTAACGGTGAAATCGTTATAGGCCAGCAGGAAACTGAACAGCCCCGTCGTCACGACGCCCGGCCACATCACGGGGATGACCGCCAGCCGGAATGCCTGAAAGCGCGTGCAGCCATCGACCATTGCGCTTTCGTCCAGATCCTTCGGGATGGTCAGAAAGAAGCTGTGCAGCATCCACAGGGTGAAGGGCTGGTTGATCGCGACCAGCACGATGATGGTGGTGGGCAGATAGCCCCAGATGTTCATCTCGAAGAAGGGCAGCAGATAGCCCGATACCAGCGTCACATGCGGCATGGCGCGAAAGATCAGCGCCGCGATCAGCAGCCAGAAGGTATATTTGAAGCCCGACCGCGCCAGCGCATAGCCGCCAAGCGTCCCGAAGGTAAGCGAGATGGTGACGACGCAGAAGACGACGATGGTGCTGTTGACGACGGCCTTCCAGAAGCCCTGCTCGATCCATGCGCCGTAATAGCCGTCACCGGTGAAACGGCTGCCGGTCTGCGCTTCGGTCGCGGGGCCGGTCAGGGCGTTCATCCAGTCGGTGCGGGAAAAGAAATCCGCCTCGACCTTGAATGACCCCCAGGCCGTCCAGATGAACGGGAAGGCCGCAAGGAACAGCCACAGCAGAACGAAACCCGTGGACAGGGCGACTAGGGGCAGGGGCTTTTGGTTAACGCTTTTTGCCATTGTTCAAGCCTTGCGGTTGAATTCGCGCCAGTTCCGGATCAGCACCGGGAACAGCAGGATGATGACGCCGATGATTGTCAGCACTGAACTGGCTGCGGCTGATCCGAACAGGGGGAAGTCGCCAGAGCGCAGGTCGGAATAGATCATATAGCTGAGCGACGGCGCATTCGCCTCGGCCGAGAAACTGATGATTGGCTCGAACACGCGGAAATTGTCCATCAGCTGCATCAGCGCGATGAAGGTGGCGAGCGGCATCAGATAGGGAATGGTGACGTACTTGATCCGCTCCCACCGGCTGGCCCCATCGACCATGGCGCTTTCCAGCGTGTCCTGCGGCACCGTCTGCAGGCCGGCATAGAAAACCACAAAGGCGAAGGGCGCGCTGTGCCAGACGCCGTAAACAAACAGCGTCACCCATGTCAGCGTGGGCGAGGCTTTCAGCGACAGTTGCGGGTCGTTGAAAATGACCTGCAGCGTTGCACCGATGACCCCGCGCGAATCGATCATCCAGAACAGCACCAGCGCCCCGATCAGCGGCGTGACGATCATCGGCAGAAGCGAGAAGAAGATCACCGGCCCCTTCAGCCGGGCCGAGACATTGTTGACCGCGACCGCAATGCAGAAGCCCAGCACGATCACCAGAGGCGTGACGATGAACGTGTAGCACAGCGTGAAGATCAGCGCCTTGTAGAAGGGCAGGTTCATCACCCTGCCGATGAAGTTGCCGAAGCTGCCGCTGGTGGCCCATGCCTCGCGCACCTCGTCAAATGCCAGATGCGTGGGGTTGGTGTAGGTGCCAAGCCCGTTATAGCGGCCCATCGGCTCTTCCGCCCGCAGCTCCGCCATGGCGGCAGCATCGACCCTGACTTCGGACTTGCAGCCGAAGGGGCCGCAGCTTTCGACCTCCGACAGGATCTGTTGATGTTCGACAAACAGCGATTGATACGCGACCGAGACGATCGGCACGGCGATGAACAGCAGCATCGCCAGCAATGAGGGCCAGATGAAGGCCAGGAACGTTCTGTGCGGCATGGGCAACCTCGTCGGAAGGCGGGGTGAACGTCTGGATCGGGTGGGGGCGCCAGCGATGGGCGCCCCGGCGTGGGTCAGTCGATGAAGCCGGCCTCGCGCGCCGCGGTCGTATATGCGGCGGTCACATCTGCCAGGGCCTGTTCGGCGCTTTCCTGATCCTGCATGTATTCAGCCAGGTTATCGCCAAGCGCTGTGTGCAGCAGCCCCATATAGGGCAGCATCGGATAGGGCCGCGCGCCGCCGTCCAGATCGGCCACGACGCCGGCAGCGGCTGGGGTCGGCTCGTATCCCTTGACCAGCCAGACGGCGGCTTCGGGATTGGCCTTCACCGTATCGGGCGAGATGCCGACCATCATGGCGCGGAACGACGCCTCGGCATCTTCGTCCGAGATGTTCTTGGCGATGACGAACCCATCCCACCACAGCGCGACCGCGGGGATGTCGCCCCCGCCGATTGTCGGGGCAGCGGCGAACTTGGTGGCTGCGGCGATTTCGGGGCTGGCACCGCCTTCGGCAATATATTCGCCTGTCGTCGATCCCCAGCTGAACTGGATCGCGGTATCGCCTGCTTCCCACATCGGGCGCAGGGTATCGGTGCCATAGGTGATGAAGTCGGGCGACATGAATTCGCTCATCGCCTTCATGGTTTCCAGCGCCTTGATGCCGTTTTCGTTGTTGATATCCGCCTCGGCAGTGCCGTCCTTGAAGAAGTCGCCGCCCGTGCCGAGATAGGTGTTGACGAAAGCGTTCCCCAGATACCAGCCCGCCTGATAGGCAACTGCCAGCGGGTCCTGAATGCCTGCGTCGCGCAGCTTCTGCCCCGCAGCGAGCAGTTCGTCATAGGTCTTCGGCACCTCGATCCCGTTCTCGGCCAGAATATCCTCGCGATAGAAAAGATGCTCGGCATTGGCCATGAAGGCGATGGCCATGATCTGACCATCGACGCGGATCAGCTGGCTTTCCTGAAGGTCCTGCCCCCATTTTTCGACATATTCGTCAAGCGGGCGGACCAGCCCGTTGGTCAGCAGCGGCGTCACCGAATTGGTTGCGATCATGGCCACGGTATAGTTCGCCGGGTTGGTGGTCAGGGCCGGCACCTGAATGTTCTTGTGTTCGGTCGTCTGGTTGCGCGTCACCGTCACCGTGTCGCTGGCGCAGGTTTCGGCGGCGTCCGCCACGACACGCAGTGCTGCGAAATCGTTCGAGAGGATGCGCACCGAACCTTTTTCGATCCCGCATTCCGCAGCCGCCAGCCCGGCGCTGCCGAACAGCGCCGCCACCGCGACAGAGGCCTTCAGAAATTTATTCATGATCCGTCTCCTGTTGAGAGCAGCTTGCGCCGGGGGAAGGGCCCACAGGCGGCGATTGAAACTTTGTTTCTTTGTGGCGTCAGGAGGTGAAAGAACCTGTTGCAATCTGACGCTAACAAGGCTTGCATACGAATGCAAGAAATTTCTCAGGGAATGCCCGAGCGTGGCGGAGGGTGGAGTGGAAGACAACAATATGACGGCGCGAAAGCAGCTGCTGACCCGGCTTCAGGACTTGGCGGGTGTGCGCCCGGACGGCCTGCCGGACGCGATTGCGGCGCTGTATCACCCGGACGCGGAGTGGCGCGGGGCACATCCGCTGAACGAGATGCGGGGGACCGAGGCGATTGCCGCGAATGTATGGCAACCGCTGATGGATGCCGTCCCGGATCTTGAACGGCGCGACCTGATCCTTGTCGGCGGCAGCTATCAGGGCCGTGACTATATCGCTGCGCTGGGTCATTACTGCGGCACGTTCCGGCGCGACTGGTTGGGCATTCCCGCGACGGGCGGCGCGGTGTTTCTGCGCTATGGCGAGGTTCACCAGATCCGCGACGGGCGGATTGTGCAGTCGAATTGCCTTTGGGATGTGCTCGACCTGATCCGGCAGACCGGCATCTGGCCCCTCGCGCCCAGCCTTGGCGCTGAAGGCATGTGGCCCGGCCCGATCACCTGCGACGGCATCATATTGCACCCGCAAGATCCCGCACAGGGCGCGGCCAGTCTGGCGCAGACGCTGGCGATGCACGGCACGCTGGGCGCCTATAACGACGAAGCGGGCGAGGGGCGGCAGGGGCTTCTGAACATGCCCCAGAAGCAGCACTGGCACCCGAAGATGATGTGGTATGGCCCCAGCGGGATCGGCACCGCGCGCGGGCTGGCGGGCTTCGTCGATTGCCACCAGCTTCCCTTCCGCACAGCCTTCCCGAACCGCAAGGGTGGCGGGCAATGGGACGAGATCGCGGCCCTGAAAAGCGAACTCGGCGGCGGGCATTACATCCGTATCGGCGAAGGCCCATATTCCGTAACAGGCGGCTGGCCGAGCGTGTTCGCCATGCATACCGGCGGCGGCTTTCTTGGCCTGCCACCGACTGGCCGGCCCGTCACGATGCGTGTCATGGATTTTTACCTGCACGACGAAGGGCTGATCCGCGAAAACTGGGTTCCGCTGGATATGCTGGACCTGCTGATGCAGATGGGCGTCGACGTGCTGGGGCGAATGAAAACGCAGTTGAAGCTTGGCCGTTAGCCATCAAAAAGCCCGGCGACGCTTTCGCGACGCCGGGCAGGCGGGGAGAAAGGGAACTTATTCCGTCGAGACTTCGGGACGTGCGGCGGGCGCATCGGCCATCTGCGCAAGCTTCACCTGCATCAGCAGCGACAATTGGTCATAGACGCGCCATTCATCGACGATCTTGCCGTCCTTATAGTGGAAATGGCTGATCCCCATGATCTGGACATGCTTGCCGGTCGGCTCTCCAAGCTCATGCAGCAGGCCATAGCCCAGGTGGTGCCCTTCCAGAATCCAGCGCACCGCGACTTTGGTGCCGCCTTCCTCGCAGGGGGTCGAACAGATGTGCTGCGGGCTGAACCGCGCATCGGGAAGCGAGCCGATCAGCCCCAGCGTCTGATGCGTGACGGCGGCGATGCCATACATCTCGACCATCAGCGGGCCGTGATACTGGCATGTCGGCGCATAGACATCCTTGATCCGACCCAGCATGCGCTGGTTCCAGACCGCGTGCAGCCAGCGCAGCGTGTCACGTTCCAGATCGGAATTCGCGATGGACAGATCGGCTTCGGCATCCGGGGGGTATTGCCCCAGCATCCGACGGTTTTCGCCGATATCGACGGCCACAAGCCCCTTGTCGAACAGGCGCTTTGCGATTTTCTCGGCAAAGGCATCGGCGTCAAGACCAAGCTGTTTAATGATCGCCATTTGGTCGGCCACGACCCATTCGCGATAGATCTTGTTCGCGTGGATCATACAATCCGCAATGGTCCGTGACGTGAAATTGCGCCCAGTTGGCGGGCCGTAATGGCCGTATTGCGTATGCCGCCCCGACCCCGTGACCAGGTGCGAGGTATAGAACCCATCCTTGTCGTTCCCGCCCCAGACGACATGGGTGGCCATCCCCCGCCGTTCCGGAAGACTGACGAGGCGCTGAATCGTGTCACGCACCACATCCTCGCGGTCATAGATCGTGCCCATCGTGCCGTAGAGTACGCAGTTATGCGTGTAATGCGTATAGATCAGCCCGATATCGCGCTCGTCCCAGATCTTGTGGGTGCAGCGCACGATATAGTCGACGATGTCGGTATAGATCTCGTCGAACCCCTCCATTGGCTGGACGCGTTTGCGGCCGTCGGGGACCAGTTCGACGAAATCGCGCCGTTCCACCTGCAGAACCGGTTCGGCGGTTCGGGATACGTCACCGCCGTCTTTCTTGTCATTACCAGCCATTCCTAACCTCCCCCGGTCGATCAAAAGCGAGTGCGCCTACCGGAACGTTAGCAGTTATGCATACGAATGCAAACGCTCCGTGAGGCGAACGAAATCCTGATGCGAAGCCCCTGTCCTGATGTCTCCGACGCGAACCGCGCGTCACGCCGGCTTTGGTATTGCCCGATCCGTCGCTGACCAGCGCCGCGAGTCTCTGATCGCGACGCCGGATCAGCTAGGTCGCGAGACAGGCAGACGTCAGCGCCGCCGTTCCGAAATTACGCTCGGCTGCACCCCCAACCGCGAATCGGATGGATTTGTGGTAGGCACTTAAATTGATGGTGACCCCGACAGGACTTGAACCTGTAACCTGCCCCTTAGGAGGGGGCTGCTCTATCCAGTTGAGCCACGGGGCCGCCGGGCATCCTTGTGCCGTGAGAAGCCGGATTTGGCAATATGCTTGCCCTTCCAACATGCTATGCGCTAACACAAGCAAACTGTTCGGGTCAAACTCCATGCCACAACGCACGAAACGCCGTCCGCTGACACTCCGTGATGTGTCCGAGGCCTCGGGTGTGTCGGAAATGACGGTCAGCCGGGTGCTTCGCAATCGCGGCGATGTGTCGGCGGCGACGCGTGAAAAGGTGCTGACGGCGGCCAAGACGCTCGGATATGTGCCCAACAAGATAGCAGGCGGGCTGGCCAGCCAGCATGTCAACCTGGTTGCAGTGGTCATACCGTCGCTGGCGAATCTCGTGTTTCCCGATGTGCTGAGCGGGATTTCGGCAGAGCTTGACGATACGCCCCTGCAGCCGGTCATCGGGGTGACGAACTATTCTCTCTCACGCGAGGAATCGGTGCTTTATGACATGCTGTCATGGCGTCCGTCCGGTGTCATTCTGGCCGGCCTCGAACATAATCGCTCGTCAAGGGCGATGCTGGAAGCGGCGTCGGTTCCGGTTGTCGAGATCATGGATATCGACGGCGACGTGATCGATACTGCGGTCGGGATCAGTCATCTGGAGGCCGGGCGTCAGATGGCCGCCGAGATCCTTGGCGCGGGCTACCGCCGGATCGGCTTTATCGGCACCCATATGCCCGAGGATCACCGCGCCAAGAAGCGCCTCGCGGGGCTGGAGGAAGCGCTTCAGCACGCGGGCGTTCCGCTGGTCGCGCGCGAATTCTATCAGGGCGGATCGTCGCTGGCGAAGGGGCGAGAGTTGACGGAGCGTATACTCGCCCGCGAACCCGATCTGGACTTTCTTTACTATTCCAATGACATGATTGGGGCAGGCGGGCTTCTGTGGTGCCGCGAGCAGGGCTTCGACATTCCGGGAAAGCTGGGTTTGGCCGGGTTTAACGGCGTCGATCTGCTGGAAGGCCTGCCCATGCGGCTTGCCACGACGGATGCACGGCGGGTCGATATCGGGCGCCGCGCCGCGCGGATCGTCGCCGGAAAAGAGCCACGGCCCGAACAGGGAAAGCTGTCACTCGCCCCGCATTTCATGCCCGGCGACACGATCCGCAAATAGCCGCGCAGCGACTTTCCGCGACCGCGCCGGCCGGGGCTTGCAGTCCTGTAAATAAACCTGCAGAAGCGTGCAGGTTCTTGCAGGAATTTGCACATGCTCGATCTTAATTGTCCGCAGACACGTCAGACGCTGATCTCCGAACGGCTGGATAACAACCGGCCCCTGATCGCGTCGGAACTGGCCGCCGAATTCGATATCTCGCTCGATACGCTTCGCCGCGATCTCATTGCGCTGGAGCAGCGCGGAGTACTTCAACGGATACGCGGCGGTGCGATACCCGCCTCGCCGCCATTGCCGCCCTACGCGACCCGCGCGCTTCGGCCCGAGCCGGGGCTGGACGCACTGGCAGAGGCCGTGGCTCCGATGCTCGCCGGACTTGGCACGGTAATTCTGGACGGCGGCACAACGATGAATGTCGTCGCCGCGCGTCTGCCGGAAGGGTTTGATGGGCTGGTTGTGACGCCAGCGCCGTCGGTCGCACTGGCCGCGTTGCAGCGTGGTGCGCGCGTTCATCTTATCGGCGGCGCGCTGTGTCCCGATGGCGCGATTGCCACGGGTGGCGAGGCTGAGCGCGCAATATCGCAGATCGCAGCGGATATTTGTCTTCTCGGCGCGTGTGGTTTGTGGCCCGGATTTGGCCTGAGCGCCGAAGACAGCGCCGAGGCAGGCGTGAAACGCGCCATGGCGGGCGCGTCGCGGCGTGTCGCAGTCGTAGCGCTGCAATCGAAACTGGCGCGGCGGGGGCGGCATCGCATCCTCGGCGCAGAGGAAATCGACCTGCTTGTCACCGATGCGTCGCCCGAGGAAACGGGTCCGTTCCGGGACGCGGGAACAGAGGTGCATCATGTCTGAGATCGCTGCAAATCCGAAAGTTCATCGCGGGGCTTTGTGGGCAGATGCCGGCTGGCGCGCCGTCACGGCGGCTTTTACGCTGAACGGGCTGCTGTTCGGTGTCTGGGCATCGCGCGTGCCGGGCTTCAAGGAAAGCTTCGCACTGTCCGAGGCAACATTGGGGTTCCTGCTGTTGGCACTGGCAGGAGGCGCGATCGTGTCCTTTCCGCTTGCCGGCGGGCTGAGCGAGAGGCTCGGCGCGTCGCGCATGACGGTCATCTGCGCGATCATCTATTGCCCCGCATTGATCGGCCTGGCACTTGCGCCGACGCCGTTGATGCTGGGTATCGCCCTATTCATCTTTGGGGCGCTGCACGGCTCGATGGATGTGGCGATGAACGGCTGGGGTGCGCGGGTCGAAAACCGCATGGGGCGCGCGACCATGTCAATCTTTCATGCCATGTTCAGCCTGGGCGCGGGGGTAGGCGCGGCCAGCGGCTATGTTGCTGTGCGCATGGGACTGGCGCCGATCAGCCACTTCGCAATTACGGCTGTTCTGGGCGGGGTTATCGCGCTTGCCATGATGATCCCGGCGCAGGAACCGCGTCCTGCTGTTCTGTCCGCAACCGGTGCCACTGCCGCAAAGACGCGCCTTTTCGCGCTGCCGACCGGCAGGCTTGCCTTGGTTGGACTTGTCGCTTTCGCAATCTCGATGGGCGAAGGCGCGATGGCGGATTGGAGCGCGGTTTTCCTTGCCCGTCTGCCCGAGGTCAGCGAGGCACAGGCAGCGCTCGGCTATGCCGCATTCAGTCTCATGATGGTGCTGACCCGGATGTCTGGCGGCTTCTTCATCGAAAGGCTTGGGCCGGTCAGGGTGACGCGGCTCAGCGGGTTGATCGCGGCATTCGGTTTATCGGTCGTCATTGCGACAGGCAATCTTGTGGTGGCGCTTTTCGGCTTCGCGCTGATCGGCATTGGCTACGCGGTGGTCATGCCGCTGGTATTCTCGCGCGCCGCGAACGATCCCGATATGGCACCCGGCCCGGCCATCGCGAGCGTTGCGACGGTGGGGTATGGTGGCATGCTGCTGGGTCCGCCCGTTGTCGGCTTTGTTGCCCAGTTGACCGGGCTGCCCGTGTCCTTCGCGATGCTGGCCGGCCTGGCGCTTTGCGCAGTAGCACTGGCGCCGGTGCTTCGCGTCGGCGCACGGTAGGGGGCGGTCAATCCGGAAATCGGAAGCGACCGTGTTCATAGCGTTCTTCGGTCTGGCGGCAGTTCGTCGGCAGATCGTCACCGGCGACACGGAAGTCTTCGCAGGTCATGATCAGGTCATTGCGATAGCCGAGCAGGAACGATGCCAGCGCGATGATCAGGGTCAGCACTGCAAGGTTCAGGCTCTGGCGCCGTCCGCGCACGGCCAACACCTCTGGCATGGCGATTGGCAGTGTCACGCGAATGATATGCGGCACCGAGAAGAAGCCGGTCGCAAACATCAATGCGTCATTAAGCCAGCGCATGGGAGTACTGCCGGTTTCGAAACGCAGTATTGTCGTAAGCAGCCACAGACTTGGCAGCGCCAGCAAAAGCACGTCGCGGCGGGTCAGGATGTCCTGATCGCGCTTTCGGTCGACCAGCAGCCCAGCCAGCAGTGCTGCGACCGAGATCGCCCAGATCTCCAGCAGCCTGTCAAAGAAGATCGTGCCATACGCGCCCAGATCAAAGCCGATGGGCCAGATCGCCACCGCGACGACTATGGCGGCGATGAAGAAATGCGTGCCCGGCTGTCCTTTGCCGTCCTGCTCGTCCGGGGATGACATGCTGCCGCCTTTCGCGTTGCCCTGCACCCAGACTGACAGGTTGCAAGCCGGGTTCAATACCCGCGCGATTGTGGTTGTGCGCGGGCGGCGCGCAGCTATGCTGTGCGGCGACCCGGATGAGAGATCGCCATGCCTGACATGACCAACCTGCTGGCCTTTGCCGCAATTGCACTTGGAATGGTGCTGACGCCGGGGCCGAACATGATCTATCTGATCTCGCGCTCAATCTCGCAGGGGCCCGTGGCGGGGCTGATCTCGCTTGCCGGGGTGGCCACGGGCTTTGCGGTCTATATGCTTTGCGCAGCGTTCGGGATCACCGCCTTTGTCATGGCCGTGCCATATGCCTATGACGCGCTGCGGTTCGCGGGGGCCGGCTATCTTCTGTATCTGGCCTGGCAGGCGGTCAGGCCGGGTGGGCGTTCGGCCTTTCAGGTCAAGGCGCTGCCGAAGGACGGGCCGCGCAGACTGTTCGCGATGGGGCTGCTGACCAATCTGCTGAACCCGAAGATTGCGGTGATGTATCTGTCGCTGCTGCCCCAATTCATCAGCCCGGACCATGGCAGTGTGTTGGCGCAGTCGCTGGTGCTGGGTGGTGTTCAGATCGCAATCAGCGTCACCGTGAATGCGGCAATTGCCGTGACGGCTGGCGGCCTCGCAGGCTTTCTGTTGCGCCACCCGGCATGGATGGTCGCGCAGCGCTGGCTGATGGGAACCGTGCTGGCCGGACTTGCCGTGCGCATGGCGACCGAGGCACGGCGCTGAAACAGCCGCTGGCTGCACTGTCGCCCGGCCCGTCACAGCAAAAGACCCGGCGCGATGGCCGGGTCTTTCGGGATTACAGCGCGGTCTTGCGCATCTCGTCAAGATAGATCTCGCGCAGTCTTGCCGCCACATTTCCGGGCGTTCCGGTGCCGATCTTCGCTCCGTCTATGGACACGACCGGCATCACGAAGGCGGATGCCGAGGTCACGAAAGCCTCGTCTGCCTGCTTGGCCTCATCCGGGGTGAAGCCGCGTTCCTCGACGGTCATCTGCGCCTCGCGCGCAAGGCGCAGCACGGCGGCGCGGGTGATGCCGTGCAGAATGTCATGCGACAATTCGCGCGTGATGATTGTGTTGCCCTTGACGATATAGGCGTTGTTCGAGGTGCCTTCGGTGATCTTGCCCTCCTCGACCAGCCAGGCATCGTCCGCGCCCTGTGCCTTGGCGGCCATCTTGGCCATGGACGGATACAGCAACTGCACCGTCTTGATGTCGCGCCGGCCCCAGCGTTCGTCCGGCACCGTGATGACTTTCCAGCCAGACTGCGCCGCTGGATTGTCGGCAAGGCCGGGCTTCGACTGGGTGAAGGCCACAACCGTCTGTGGCGTGTCCTTGGGCGGATAGGCGAAGTCGCGGTCGCCCGGATTGCCCCGCGTGACCTGCAGATAGATCATGCCGTCGGTGATATCGTTGCGCGCGACCAGTTCGCGGAACATCGCCAGATAATCAGCATCTGGCATCGGGTTGCCGATTTCCAGCGCGTCAAGCGAGCGGTTCAGGCGCGCCTGATGGCCGTCGAAGTCGATCAGCTTGCCGTCCAGGACGCTGACCACCTCATAGACGCCATCGGACATCACGAAACCGCGGTCGAAGATAGAAACCTTGGCCTCTGTTTCGGGAATATACTCGCCATTGAGGTAAACGGTGCGGGACATGCGAGACTCCTGTGCCTTGTTCGCGGCTGTCATGCGCCTGCGGGGGCGGTGCGTCAAGCGTTCAACCGGGCAAATTGTCACATGTCCTGTTGACAGCCTGCCCTTCGGTCAGGCAGAAGAGATCGAATGTAAAGCAGATGTGAATGCATCGCGACGCAATGGAATACGCAGGGTGCCGGGCGGGGAGGTCAGGGCATCCGACGCGGGAGGAGACAGGCCCTTCGCCATCAGGTGAAGGGTCTGTTTCATTTCTGACGTCATATTGTTCGCCGTAGTTCGGCATGGGACTTGGCCCGGCCATTCGCACAGTGCACGCTGACGGCAACGTTTACCCGAGGAGGCCGTCATGGATACCCGCTTTCACCTTGCCTATCACGTTACCGATCTGGACGAAGCGCGTGCCTTCTACGGCGGCGTTCTTGGCTGCAAGGAAGGACGCAGCACCGACAGCTGGGTCGACTTCGACTTCTTCGGCCATCAGATCAGCCTGCATCTTGGCACCCCATTCAAGACCGGAAACACCGGCAAGGTCGGCGATCACATGGTGCCCATGCCGCATCTCGGGCTGGTGATGCGCCAGGACGACTGGCGCGCGCTCGCCGACCGGCTGGAGGCCGCCAAGGTCGATTTCATCCTTGCGCCGCAAACCCGCTTCAAGGATGAGCCGGGTGAGCAATCGACCATGTTCTTCGCCGATCCGTCAGGCAATCCGATAGAGATCAAGGGGTTTCGCGATTGGGAGGGAATTTTCGCGCAGTGATGCGCAACCGTTCACACCGCTTCGGGTCAGCGCTGGCGATCCTGCGGACCGGCTTCGGCCAGAATCCGCGCCAGTGCGCAGAAATGTTCCAGGTCGATCTCTTCCGCGCGTGCGGTGGGTGCGATGCCCGCAGCTTCCAGCATGACCTCGATATCCGGGTGCAGCCCGCGCAGTGAGGCGCGCAGCATCTTGCGGCGCTGGTTGAAGGCAGCGGCGGTTATTCGTGACAATACGGCAGGATCGGCAGGATAGCGTGGCGCTGGCAACGCGGTCAGGTGAACCACGGCAGAATGAATCTTGGGTGGCGGCACGAAGGCTTCCGGCGGCAGTTGCATGACGATCCGCGCATCCGCCCGCCACTGCGCCAGAAGCGCGAGGCGACCATAGGATTTGCTGCCGGGCTTCGCGACGATACGCTCTGCCACCTCCTTCTGGAACATCAGCGTCAGCGATTCCCAGAATGGCGGCCATGCTGGCGGTGTCAGCCAGCGGATCAGCAGTTCCGTCCCGACATTATAGGGCAGGTTGGCGGCGACCCGGATCGGCGGCGTCAGATGCGCAAGAGGGTCGATTTCCAGCGCGTCGCCGTGAAGGACGCTCAGCCGGCCCGGATAGGCCTCGGCAATCTCTGCCAGGGCGGGCAGTGCGCGTGCGTCCTTTTCGATGGCGAGGACGTGGCGCGCGCCCTCTGCAAGAAGCCCGCGCGTCAGGCCGCCAGGACCGGGACCTATTTCCAGCACGTCGCTGCCTGTCAGATCGCCGGCCTGCCGTGCAATCTTGGCGGTCAGGTTCAGATCCAGAAGGAAGTTCTGCCCAAGTTGCTTTTTCGCGCGCAGATCATGCGTCGAAATCACCTCTCGCAGCGGGGGCAGACCGTCGATGGTGCTCATGCGCCGCGGCCTCGCGATTGCGCAAGCTGCCAGGCCATGCGCAGCGCAGCGATGGCGCTGTCGGGATCAGCAATGCCTTTCCCGGCGATATCAAGCGCCGTGCCATGATCGGGCGAGGTGCGGATGAACGGCAAGCCGAGTGTCACATTGACGCCGCCCGCGAAATCCAGCGTCTTGACCGGGATCAGGGCCTGATCGTGATAGGCGCAGATCGCCGCATCATAACGGGCGCGTGCCGGGGCGTGGAACATCGTGTCGGCGGGCAGGGGGCCAGAAATGCGCATCCCTTCGTCGCGAAGCCGATCCAGCAGGGCGTTGATCCAGTCAACTTCCTCGACGCCCATCGCGCCGCCTTCGCCTGCATGGGGGTTCAGCCCCGCGACGGCGAGGCGCGGTGCGGAAATGCCGAAATCGCGGATCAGCGCGTCATGCGTCACCCGGATCGCGCTTTCCAGCGCGTCAGGCGTCAGCGCGTCCGGCACGTCGGAAATCGCGATGTGGATCGTCGCCGGGACAACCCGGCAGGGCGGATCAACGGTCGTCGAGGCCAGCATCATCGCGACAGTCGCGTTTCCCGCAAGATGGGCGAGAAATTCGGTATGGCCGGGAAAGCCAAAACCGGCGCCGTCCTTCAGCGCCTTCTTGTTGATCGGCATCGTGCAGATACCGGATGCCTGCCCGTCCATGACCAGTGAAACCGCACGTTCGATCACGTCGATCACACCTGCCGCGTTTGCAGGGTCGATCCGGCCCGGCATGGCGGGTGCCGCGAAATCGTGACGCAGGACGGCAAGTCCCTGATCCGGCAGGGTGTCGAGGGTTTCGATTTCAGTCCAGTCCGTGCCGCCCTGAAGATGGCGCGGATCGCCAAGCCAGACGAATGGCACCCCCGCATCCAGAAGTCTCGGCGCAAGTTCCGGCCCGATGCCTGCGGGCTCGCCGCAGGTCACTATGATCGGGCGCGTCACGTCACGGCCGGCGGATGACCGCATCGGCCCGTTGCTCGGCCAGAAATGCGTCCGCGGCCTGAGAGATCTTGCGGTTGAAAATCTGCTCTCGCACGGCCTCGCGTTGCGGAAGCGCATTGGCATCTGCGCCGGTCGTTTCCCCGCCTTCCTGCGTCGCCGTTGCCACAGGACCAGCTTCCAGCCCAGCCAGCAATGCGGGCGTCCGGTCGCACAGCATCACGACATCCGCGGCCCCGCCACGATCCACGACCGTGCTTTCGTTCTTGTCGAGCGAGGCGAGCAGGACGCCGGTATAGGCCGGGATCGAACCCTGACCTGCCGTCTCGCGGCGGACCTGCTGATCGGGAAGGCCATTGGCGAACACGTAAAGCTCGCCACAGGTATGCGACTGGGAAGCGGCGCGCTGCGCATCCGCCATGCTGGGGAACGTCACGGTCAGATAATCCAGCGTCTGCTCGTTCGCGCCCGGACGCAGCTGGCCGCGGGTGTCGCGCAGATAGAACAGGACAACCGCGCCCGGGATGCTGAGCGGCGGTGTCATCTGTCCGGGCCTCAGCCCCAGAACGATGGGGCGCAGGCTCGGGGGCATATTGTCGACGTTCATCCATTCCAGCCGTCCGCCCCGGTCGCGCGACGGCGTCGCCGAATAACGGCGCGCGGCATCTGCGAACGCGGCCTCGCTGCTGACGGTCGCGACGATATTTTCGGCCCGTGCCATGACCGCTTCTTCCTGTCCGGGCGGTGCGGGCATAATCAGTTCCGACAGCAGCACGCCCGTGACGATCGGCGTTTCGATAATGCGCTTCATCGCCTGATCCACCTCGGCATCTGAAACCGAGACCGAGGGCAGGATGCGTCGGCGAACGACCTCGCGCCAGGCGACGCCGGCCTTGATGAAGTCGCGATAGGCCTGTCTGTCGACACCATTGCGTTCCAGAAGCTGGATAAATTCGCCCGTTGTCAGATTGGCGCGCCCGGCAAATTCCGCGAGGCCCTCTTCCAGACCGACATCGCTGACTTCGACGCCGATCTGTCTGGCCGCTTCAAGGCGAAGGCGATCCTCGATCAGCAGCTTCTCGGCCTCGGCGGCGCTGGTTTGCGGCGCATTCAGCACCTGCATGAACCGGATCCGCTGATCAATCTCGTAGCGCGTCACGACCGAGTTGTTGATATAGACCACCGGCGAGAAATCCTGCGCCAGAACCGGAGTGCCCATCGGCCCGAAAAGGGTCGCCGCGAAGGCCGCGGAAAGAAGAAACTGCCGCATGTTACCATGCCCCCTTGATTATTTTGCGCCAATCTAGCGCATGCACGCGCGCCGCGCCACTGTGCCCTTGCCCTGATCCTGCTGACCGAACCCGCCAAGCCTGACCGACAGGCCAACGTCGGTTTCGGGATTGACCTGATCCGTGTCGGTGAAACGCCGCGACGCGTTGAATTCAACCGCGAGGCATTCGTTCTGATAGGTAACGCCGAGGCCCGCGCGCTGTGCGCGATTTTCTTCCAGATCGTGGCGGCTATGCGCGGTGGCCCACCAGCCTTCGGCGACCTGCCAGCCGACTTCGCCGGTCAGTTCAGAAAGGTCGGTGTCGCGATCCTCGAACTGGTCCGCCTTCATCCACAGATAACCAAGGCTCAGCTCCAGTCCCGGCCGGGCCCAGCCGATGCGCAATTCGTCCCGCGTGATGTCGCTCGCGTCGTTGAACAGCGCCCGGTTGGCGACGCTGAGGCCCGAGATGTCGGAATAGTGACCGGCAAGCAGCCAGTCCGACCGCGTTCCGCGCAGCAGGTCCGGCGTTTCATCATCTGATTCGTCGTCATCGCGCCAGATCCGTCCGGCGGCCAGCGACACCTGCCATCCGGCCGGGTCGAAGCGCGTCCATGTCACGCCCAGATTGGCGCGCAGTCCCGTTTCGCGGCCGTCCCAGCCCGGATAGCGTGACAGCGAGAACAGGTTGCCCTCGTCGAACTCGATCTGCCGGCTGTCCTCGTTCGGGACGGCATCGTCGTCGGAATCGCGGCGGGGTGACCAGACAAGCTGTGCCACGGGTTCCAGCACGTAAGATGCCGTGCCGTCGCTGCCGGTCATCGGAAAGCGCAGTTCCGTCGACAGCCAGGGCCGCGCGCGCGTGACGGTGTCGTCATAGCGGCTGTCATCCCGGATCGAATAAAAATCGGCGCCCAGACCCGCTGCTCCGGTCGCGACAAGGCCGACAGGCATGATCTCGGTTCTGCGCCAGTCCAGTTCGACAGAGGCCCGCGCCATGTCGCGCCCGATGACATCTTCGCCCGAAGGCCTGCGATGCGCATGGGCCGACCATTCCAGCCCGGCCTCGCCACCACCAAGACGCCAGCGACGGACCCACATCGCATCGGCGACCTGCGCCGGCGAGGTCGAGTTATCCTCGTCATCGCGCAGCGAGTGGTAATTGCCGGCGCGCGCCCAGACAAGCTTATCGGCCGTCACCCGTTGCAGGGTCAGCCCGCTCCATAATCTGTCTGCATCGGACACATCGTAGTCCAGCAGATAGCCGTCATCCGACACGACCTGCACCTGAAGCCCCAGCGTATAGCCACGCGGCAGATCCCATTCGGCCGCGCCGAACAGATAGCCGCGGGTATCGCCCTCTCGGATGTCGTCGCGCGTGATTGCGCCATTCCATTCTGTCGCGCCATTCCAGAGAGCCTGCCGATACCGCATCATCAGGGTATGCGTCCGCGAGGCCGAGATATACGGCGTAAGCGTCACATCGGCATGGGGTCCCAGTGTCTTGAAGTAAGGAACCATGATCCCGAAGCCGAGACTCGACGTTGTGCGAAAGCGCGGCCTGAGAAAGCCCGACATGCGCGTGACCGTCGGGTCGGGTGCCGTGACACGCCCCGGCCAGGCTGCGACGGGCAGGCCGAACGCGCGCAATTGGGGATGGTCGAAGACAAGCTGGTTCTTCTCGTCATCATGGACGATCTGCCGGGCACGGATTTCCCACAAAGGCGTCGGATCTTCGGCGCAGATCCGGCAGGACGAGGCGACAACATGATTCAGTGTCGTGAAGCGGCCATTGCCGGTCAGCGTAACCTCTGTCGCGGCCAGTTGCATCTCTCGCGCCAGCACAAGGCGCGCGCCGCGCAGCATTCCCTCTCTCATATCCTGCGACAACTGCGCCTCGTCGGCGATCAGAATGGCATCGTCACGGGTTCCCGACAGGCCGGGGCGGGTCAGATGCACAGGGCCCGTGATAGTCATATCGCCGGTTGAGCCATCATAGCGGACTTGGTTCGCGACAAGGCGCGAGCCCTGATACCAGACGACGACCCCGCCGGATGCCGTCAAGGTCCGGTCGCCTTCAAGTGTGATGTAATCTGCCAGAAGTGTCGCGGCCCCGCCCTGGTCCGGGACACCCTCGCCCGAGACTGTGACATCGGCGGGTCGGTTGCTGACCGACTGCGTAAGCCGGCTTAGCTCTGTTCCGTCCGAGAGGGGGGCATTGTTGCCTGCCGCGCTTTCAGTGGGGGCGAGTGCCGGACCATCAGCAGTGTCGGACGCGGACTCCGCCTCCCACCACGGCGTGTTGTTGGTTCCTGTCGCGAAATCCTGCGCGAAGGCAGGTGCCGCCGCGAGGCAGATGGATGCGAAGATCAGGCGGCTCATCATCCGTCCTCAAGTTGAAGCAGAACGCCGATGGCGAACAATATGGCGATTATGGGCGGACCCCATCCTGCAAAGGAAGGGGGAACGCCCGCGCTGTCGCCAAGGATCTTCGCCATGTTGCGCAGGAAGAACAGGCCCAACCCTGCCGCAAAGGCCGCAAGCACCAGCCCGCCGGTCTTGCGGCCGCGCATATGGCGCATGGTGAAAACCGACGCGATCATCACCATCGCCGCAAGCGTCAGCGGCAATGCAAGCTCCATCTGAAGCCAGACCTCGTGTCTCAGTGCGGAAAAGCCTGCCCGTTTCAGTCCGGCGATGTAGGCGGGAAGTTCCCATATCGGAATAGCCTGAGGGCTGCCGAAGCCATCGCGGATGCGGTCGGCGGTCAGTTCGGTGGGCAGTTGCATCGCATCGACGCGGGTTGCTTCCGCTTCCGGGTTAGGGGCGTTGAGCGGCCATTGCTTGACGCCGCTCAGTTCCCATTCGCCTTGCTTGAGAACCGCTTCTGTCGCCTCGATCCGGGTGGTGGGTCCGGTTTCTGGGTCGTAGATCACGAAGCTCGCGTCATAAAGCGTCGTTGCATCGGGACTGGTGCGCGCGGCGCGGATCATCATCTGGCCGCCATCGCTGCCGATCGCCTGACGAAGCCACACCGCGTCGTCGCCAAGACTGACAGTCTGGGCGCTTCCGTTTTCGATCCGCGCCACGGCGGCCGAATAATGCGACTCGGTCGCGGCGACGATGGGATTCAGGATCGCCACGGCAAATATGCCGATCAGGGCGGCCATGATCGCAGGCGCCATGACGCTGCGCAGCCCCGACCGCCCCGAGGCCCGGATCGCGACCATTTCGGAGGTTCTGGACAGGCTTAGAAACAACATGATCCCGGCCAGCAACCCGATCAGCGGCAGGATATTGTAGAAGCTGCCCGTGACGGAAAGCGCTGACAGGCGCGCCGCCCCGCCCAGGCTGATCCCGTTATCGGAAAAGCGGCGGATCTGTTCGACCATGTCGATCAGCAACAGGATCGCCATGAAGACCCCGGCCAGCAGCAGGAAGGCGCGCAGATAGCGGATGCCGAGATAACGACCGAGGATCATGCCGCGTCCCCGCTGAAGCTGGACGGCTCTGCCTTGCGCGACAGGATCGGGCGTCGGGGGCGACCTGCCAGCCAAAGCAGCCAGATGCAGATTGCGGCACCGATCAGCGCTGGCAGATACACCAACGGCCAAAGCGACGGATTGTCGCCCGCACGATTCGCCGCGAGGTTCGACAGCAGCTGAACGACGATCAGGGCAACGATTGCCCATCCGATCTGCCGCCAGACACCAAATCGGGAAAAGCCGCCGACGAGAAGCGTGGCAAAGCCCAGCATCGCGGCGACCGGCGACAACAATGGCTGGGCGATGCGGGAATGCGCCTCTAGCCGCGCCTCGGCTGCGGTCGCTCCGGTGGCGTCCAGCAGCGCCTGGCCGGGTCGCAAAAGGTGCAGCGTCGAATAGTCGCGCAGATCGCGTCCCTTGCTTGAGGACCCGCCGATCAGACTGGCGAGGTCATAGGTCGTATCCGCGAATCGCGTCACCGAAAGGTTCGGGCCGTCCGCGCCAGGACGCAGCGTCTGGATCACCCCGTTGACCATTACCAGCTTCGGCCCGGCATCGGATTTCACCATAAGCGCGCGTTCCGCACTGTAGCTGCTGACGCTTTCCGGTTTGCGGGCATCTTCCAGAAAAACGCCCTCCAGTTCTCCCTGTGGCGTGATTTCGCGGATGAAAAGCGTGACGCCGGCGACCGGATACTGAAATACGCCGGCATTCAGGAATTGTGCGGTCACGTTCTCGGCGATCTGCGCCTGCCGGTCTGCAAGGCGTGCGCGCGCCATCGGCACCAGCCCGTTCACGAGGATCGCAACCATGACCGAAACGACCAGCCCGAAAACCAGCACTGGCCGCGCCATGCGCCACGGAGACAGGCCAGCGGCCTGCATTGCCACCAGCTCTGATTCGCCCGACAGCCTGTTCGTACCATAAGCCGTCGCTGCAAAGGCCGCGACGGGCAGCACGACCGAGATGACAAGCGGCAGAGTCAGAAGCGTGAACTCCAGCACCACCAGCGCTGTCTGACCATCGGCGATCAGGTTCTCGAACAGGGCGACCGCGCGATTGACCCAATAGACCGCGACCAGCACCAATGCGAAGAAGCCGAACAGGATCAGCATCGTCTTGAGAATATATCGGTCGATGCGGTTCATATGCGGTCGCTTCTTCGGTCCTGCACCTGATTAGCCTTTGATGCGGCTTGGGGAAAGCCCGCGCGCGCAAGGCGTCTCGGGCGGCGGCTCTGGCCAAGCGTCGGACCGCGGGATAGATTTGCAGCGATATGAACAGGAGTATCCGCATGACCCATCCGGTCGAGATCCGCTTCACCGAAACAGCAACCGAAGGCCTTGCCGCGCGCGAGGGGCGGATCGCGATTGTTCTGGATGATAGCGCCAAACTTCCGTCGCGTCTTCCCAAGGCAGCGCGGGACGGGGTCGGGCGCGCGATTTCATCACGGGAATTTCAGCAGCTGAAGCCCGGTCAAGCGCTGACGCTCGCCTGGCCCGGCGGCTGGGCGGCCGAATCGCTGATGCTGGTAAAGCTGCCCCGCAAGGCGTCGGTTGCCGAGGCGAGAAAGGCCGGCGCCGCGATCGGCGCGGCACTCGGTAAGGCAGAGACGCTGGTTCTCTCGGGAAATCACCCCCTGGCAGACGAGGTTGCACTGGGGCTCGCGCTGCGCGGATACGATTTTTCGGTCTACAAGACCCGGAAAGACGATGGGACGTCGGGCGGCGGGAATGGCGGCGACGACGCGGGCGTGCCTGCGCAGGCGCTTGCCGGTGGGAGTGACGATGCCGTTCTGGGCGATGCCGCGGGGACCGCAAAGGACAAGGGCAAAGGCAAAGGCAAAGGGAAGGGACGCAAGGCTGCCGACCGTCCTGATCCTGCGCGCGCCAGCGTCACCTTCATGACCGCGAAGCCGGAAGCGCTGGCCAAGGCCGCACGCGATCAGGCCGCCGTCGCAGAAGGCGTGTTCTTTACCCGCGATCTTGTCAACGAACCCGCGAACGTCCTGACCACCACCGATTTTGCCGACCGGCTGAAGGCGATGGAGGAGATCGGCCTGGACGTCGAGGTGCTGGAGGAGGATGACCTCGCCAAGCTTGGCATGCGTGCGCTTCTTGGCGTGGGGCAGGGGTCGGAATCGCCGTCGAAGGTGGTCGTGATGCGCTGGAATGGCGGCAAGAAGAACGACGCTCCGGTCGCTCTGGTCGGCAAGGGGGTCGTCTTCGATACCGGCGGCATATCCATCAAGCCCGCCGCCGGAATGGAAGAAATGACGATGGACATGGGCGGTGCAGGCGTCGTCGCCGGCACCATGCGCGCGCTGGCGCTTCGCCGCGCCAAGGCGAATGTGGTCGGCCTTGTCGGGCTGGTCGAAAATATGCCCGATGGTCGCGCACAGCGACCGGGCGACATCGTGCGGTCCATGAAGGGCGACACGATCGAGGTCATCAACACGGATGCCGAGGGCCGTCTGGTTCTGGCAGATGTACTTTGGTATGCCCAAACGCGGTTCAATCCGGCAGCCGTGATCGACCTTGCGACGCTGACCGGCGCGGTCATCATCGCGCTTGGCCACGAAAATGCCGGGATATTTGCGAATGACGACAAGCTTGCCGATCAGGTGCTGAAATCTGCCAAGGCCGAGGGCGAGGGCGCATGGCGCCTGCCGCTTTCGCCGGGATATGACCAGTTGATCGACAGCCGTCTGGCTGATGTGAAGAATACCGGCGGGCGACCGGCTGGGTCGATCACGGCGGCGCAGTTCCTGCAACGCTTCGTTCGCGACGGTCAGCCCTGGGCGCATATCGACATTGCAGGCGTTGCCCTGCCGCCCGGCGCGACCGATCTGGCCCCTCGTGGCGCGTCGGGGTGGGGCGTGATGACCCTGAACCGCATGATCCGCGACAATTACGAGGGCTGAGGCCCGAATGGGCAACGCGCTTTTCTATCACCTGACACGCTCGCGGCCCGAGGGGCTTCTGCCGCAGCTTCTCGGCAAGGCGCTCGGCGCGGGCTGGCGTGTCGAATTGCGCAGTGATTCCGCCGAACGGCTGGCGGCGCTTGACGCAGCCTTGTGGCTGGATGAAGGCTTTCTGCCGCATGGCCTCGCGGGCGGGCCGCATGACAATCGCCAGCCGATCATCCTGCGCAGCGCTGACGCCCCGCCTGCCGGCAATGCGCCTGATTGCCTGATCGCGATTGACGATGCGGGCGTCTCGGCAGAGGAGGCAGAACGCCTTGCCCGCGTCTGCATCATCTTTGACGGTAACGATCAGTCGGCGGTCGAGCGGGCGCGCGAACAGTGGCGGCAACTGACCGGCGCGGGCATCGCTGCGGAATACTGGTCAGAAGCTGGCGGGCGTTGGGAAAAAAAGCGTTAGATCAGCGTTCCAGCACCATGGTTTCACCTTCGAAACCGACACGGGCGAAGCGGCGCAGATAGGACATCCCAAGTAGCGAGGTGTCCAGATCGCCCTCCACGACATCGGCGCGCACGTTCTCGTCGGTGATCTCGCCGATCTCGATCAGCGCGATCGAAACGGGCGCGGTCGAAACGACTCCATTCGCGGTATAGGCAATGCCGGAATAGCTGAGCTCATCCAGCTCCAGCCCGATCCGTTCCGCGTCGCGCCGTGTCAGCGCAATATCGGACGCCCCTGTATCGACGATGAATTCGACATTCGTGCCGTTCAGGCGAAGGTCGATATAGAAGTGACCGTCGCCGGACATGGGCAGCTCGATCCGGTTGCCCTCGACCATCTGCGGCGGTGCGACGTCGCGCCGGATGTCGTCCCAAAGCCCGAAGCCCGCGATCAGCCCCAGAAAGATCAGCCCCCAGGCCAGCATCTGGCGCAGCGACTTGCTGAAATCCTGTCGCATCTCTGTCAGCAGGTAGCCGCCGACCGCCAGAAGCAGCAGTACCAGATAAGCGATGCGGGGCCATTGATCGTTCATGCGTAAAGCCCGGTTCCGCGCAGCCCGTCGATGATGAACTGCACCGACAATGCCGCAAGCAGCATTCCCAGAAGCCGCGTCACAACCATTGTGCCCGTCCGTCCCAGCAGGCGCGACAGCGGCCCTGCCAGCACGAAAAATACCATGCAGAGGCCAAGCACGAACAGCATTACCAGATGAATGATAAGCGTATGCACCGCCCCCTGATTTTCGCCGACAAGAAGGATCATCGTGGCAAGTGCGCCCGGACCGGCCAGCAGCGGCGTGGCAAGCGGAAAGACCGAAGGGTCATGGTCCTGATCGGCGGACTGACCCTCACGTCGCTCTGTCCTGCGCTCGAAAAGCATGTCGAGCGCGGTCAGAAACAGCAGAATTCCCCCGGCGATCCGAAAAGCGGGCAGCGAAATTCCGATGAATTCCAGAATGTTTTCGCCTGCCAGCCCGAACAGCGTCAGAAGAACCGCCGCGATCACCGTCGCGCGCCAGCCGATGCGCAGGCGCTGCCGGTCGTTCATCCCCGGCGTAAGCGCGATAAACAGCGGTGCCAGCCCGACCGGGTCGATGACCACGAACAGCGTCACAAAGGATGTAATGATGGCGGCCATGTCCATGCCCCGCTTATGACCGAGCCGAAGCCCGCTGCCAAGATGCGGGCCGCCGGCATGATCCCGCGCGGACCCGGTGCGATCACATCCGCGCAAGCTGCAAACGAGGCTTTGCAAATGGGCCGGCGAAGGCATAGATATGTGCCGTCATCGGGCGATCCTGCCCGAGGAGGAATGAAGACATGCTGAACAATATCGGCCTTCCTGGCCTGCTTCTGATCGCCGTTGTCGTGCTCGTCCTGTTCGGGCGGGGCAAGGTTTCTTCGCTGATGGGCGAAGTCGGCAAGGGGATCAGCTCTTTCAAGAAGGGCGTCAAGGAAGGCAGCGAAGAGGTCGAGGATTCGGGCCGGGAACTGACTGCAGAGATGAAGTCAGAGGAGGCCCGTCGCGACGAAAAGCTGCGCGACGTGACGCCTGACGACCAGAATCGGGTCTGAAACACGTCGCATTAGAGGCGCCAGATGCTGGATATCGGCTGGAGCGAGCTTCTGCTCATCGGGGTGGTGTCGCTGATCGTGATCGGTCCGCGCGACCTGCCGCACATGTTCCGGGCGCTTGGCCGGATCACGGGCAAGGTTCGTTCAATGGCGCGCGAATTCTCGTCCGCGATGGAGGATGCCGCTCGCGATTCAGGGCTGGATGAGGCCACCAAGTCGCTGAACGACATCCGCAACGTCACCTCGAAGCGCTCGCTGGGGATTGACGCGCTTGATCGTGCTGCCGACCGGTTCGAGAAGTGGGACCCCAAGATCCCGTCGTCGCGTGCATCTGCGCAGCCCGATCCGGCCGCATCCGACAAAGCGCCGGCGGATGGTGCGACGCCGGCATCTGCACCGGCCGCCACGGCACCAGCCCCTGCAGCACCATCCGCCGACGCGGAAACGCCACCACCCGCATCCGGTCAGCGACGCCTGCATGCCGTTCGGCGCAGCGATTCAAAGGACATCTGAGGTGAGCAAGACCGACGCGCGGGACGAGATCGAAGACAGCTCCGCCCCCCTGATCGAGCATCTGGCAGAGCTTCGGACCCGGCTGATCTGGTCGGTCCTTGCCTTCGTGATCGCGATGGTCATCTGCTATGCCGTCTGGAACCCGGTCTACAACTTTCTGACGCGTCCGATATGTCAGGCGCTGGAGACGCGCGGCCAGGAATGCGGGCTTATCCTTCTGAAACTTCAGGAAGGTTTCTTCGTCGCCATTCAGATCAGCTTCTTCGGGGGCTTCATCCTCGCCTTTCCCGTGATTGCCTTTCAGATGTGGCGATTCGTCGCGCCGGGGCTGTACCGCAGCGAGAAGCAGGCCTTCCTGCCCTTCCTTATCGCCTCGCCAGCGATGTTTTTTCTGGGCGCAGCATTTGCATATTATGTAATTCTGCCAATGGCCTATGACTTCTTCCTCGGATTTCAGCAGGGGCCGCTGGCATTGCCTGACGATGCCGACACGGCATCGACGGCATCGACCGCGATGGCGGGGATCGTCTTTCAGGGATCGGTCAGCGAATATCTTGCGCTGACCACGAAGTTCATTCTTGCCTTCGGGCTGTCCTTTCAGCTTCCCGTCGCGTTGACGCTGATGGGCAAGGCGGGGCTGGTCTCGTCCAAGGGGTTGGGCAGCGTCCGTAAATATGCGGTCGTCCTGATCCTGCTTCTGTCGGCGATCGTGACCCCGCCGGACGTCATCAGTCAGGTGGTGCTGTTCTCGGTCGTCTATGGCCTGTACGAAATCTCGATCCAGCTTGTCCGGCATATCGAGACACGCCGCAATGAAGAACTGCGCGCGCAGGGTCTGCCGGTCGAAGATGAGTGACGATACGCTCAGCCGCATCGCCGACGCGCTGGAACGTCTGGCCCCCGCACCAGCGCCGCCCCCCAGCTTTGCCGAGGCCGATGCCTATATCTGGCACACGCGCCCGGACCGGCTGGAGCCGGTGGCGAGGGTAAACCGGGTCGAGCTGGCGCAACTGGTCGGCATAGACCGCGCGCGCGACATATTGCTGGCCAATACGCTGCAGTTCGCGTCTGGCCACGCTGCCAATAACGCGCTGCTCTGGGGCGCGCGGGGCATGGGCAAATCCTCTCTTGTCAAGGCCGCCCATGCAGAGGCGCGCGCGCAGGGTCTGCCGCTGGTGCTGGTCGAGATCGCACGCGAAGACCTTGCCAGCGTAGACCGCCTGCTGGCTTTGCTGGGGCAGGCCAGCGACCGGCGGTTTCTGCTGTTCGCGGACGACCTGTCCTTCAGCCACGACGATACGCAGTATAAATCGCTGAAGGCGGTGCTGGACGGCGGTCTGGCCGGTCGGCCTGACAACGTCATCCTCTATGCCACGTCAAACCGCCGCCATCTGATGCCGCGCGACATGATCGACAATGAACGCTCGACCGCGATCCATCCCGGCGAAGCGGTTGAGGAAAAGGTATCGCTGTCTGACCGCTTCGGGCTGTGGCTTGGCTTTCACCCCTGCGCGCAGGACGAGTATCTGCAAATGATCCGGGGTTATTGCGACGCCTACGGTCTGGATATCGACCCAGATACCCTGCGGGCCGAGGCGATAGAATGGCAGGCAACGCGTGGCGCACGCTCTGGCCGGGTCGCGTGGCAGTTCTTTACCGATCTGGCCGGACGCCACGGCCTCGCGCTGTAAAATGCCGGACCTTTTGTAAATCATCTTCTGAAACATGTGCTTGCGCGCCGTTTGTTTCGGGCGTTTCATGTAAAGATGAATGAACGCACAAGCCCTCACCGTGTTTCTGCGGGCACGCGCATCCGCGAAAGGCGACTTTCGCTGGGGCGGGCGCAGGCCGATCTGGCACGCGATGTCGGCATTTCCCCCGCCTATCTGAACCTGATCGAGCATGATCGCCGCAATCTGACTGATGCGATGCGCGCCCGGCTGGCCGCCGCGCTGCAAATCTCCGAAGAGGAACTGGAGGGGGGGCGCGCGCAGGCTATTCTGGAGGGTTTGCGCATTGCGGCCGCCGGTGAGGCCGCGACGGATGCGGCGGCCGAGGAAGACCGGATCGCCGAATTTGCCGCGCGCCTGCCCGGCTGGGCGCGGCTGGTCGTTGCGCTGTCGCAGATGAACGAGGCGCAGGGCAGGCGTCTGACGGAACTGTCAGATCGCATGACGCAGAACCCGTATCTTCTGGACACGCTGCACGAGGTGCTGTCGGCCACGACCTCGCTGCGCTCGACCGCCTCCATTCTGGTGCAGGAACCAGAAATGGATCGGGAATGGCGGGCGCGCTTTCATGGAAATCTCGATCAGGACAGCAGGCGCCTGTCCACAACGGCCCAGGCCCTTGTCGCCTATCTCGACGGGTTCGAGGATGATGCAGGCCTGCTGACCCCGCACGAGGAATTCGAGGCATGGCTGGCCGAGGGCGCGCCACAGGACCTGCCCGCATCCGACGCAGCGCGCGATCTGGCGCAGGACTGGCAGGATCGCGAAAGACGCGATCTGGCTGACTTGCCGACCGAGGTTCTGGCCGCCGCGACCGGGACTGATCCATCGCCCGATCCGCTGCAATTGGCGCAGGATCTGGGGCTGCCCGCGGATCTGGTGCTGCGCCGCCTGGGCATGACCGAGCCTGACAGCGGACTGCTGATCTGCGACGGTGCGGGGGGGCTGATCTTTCGACGCGCCGCGCGTGGCATGTCATTCGGGCGGCCCGGCGATTCCTGTGCGATGCTTCCCATCTTCGAGGCGATTGGCCAGCCCGGCACCGCCGTGTCACGCCTGATCGAGCTTGAGACAGGGCAGCGACTGAACGCAATCGCGCTTGCGACACGCCAAAGTGCCGGCGGTCTTTCCGGCCCTTTCCTCAGCCATTCCGTGATGTTGATGCGCCCTGCGCCGGCAGACGCGCCCGTCGCGCCGGGTCAGCCGGTTCCCGTCGGCCCGAGTTGTCGCATATGCCCGCGCAATTCATGCCCGGCGCGCCGCGTCAGTTCGATCCTGCATACGGCTGGCGCGACCGGCAGACGCAGTTCAGGAGCAACCCGGCTTTGACAAGCGTCGTGACCCTGCTTATCCGTGAAGGCAGGGCGAGAGGGGGCGAGGTGTCAGACACCGACATCCTGTTGATCGAGGACGAGCCAAACATCGCCGAGGCGGTGCGCTTCATCCTGACCCGTGACGGCTGGCGACTGGATCACTGGGGCGAAGGTGGACAGGCGCTGGATCATATCGCGCGTCTGCGGCCACGATTGGTGATTCTTGACATCATGCTGCCCGCGCAATCCGGGCTGGAGGTTCTGTCTGGCCTGCGCGCCGATCCATCGCTGGCCGCGACGCCGGTGCTGATCCTGACCGCGCGCGGCACGGCGGGGCGCAGTGGGATCGCACCCGCCGATGCCGACAGGATCATGTCGAAGCCCTTCGACAATGACGAATTGCGCAGAACAGTTGTCGAAATGCTGGGCGCGCCGGGATGAGCCTGCCAAATGACAGGCCCATATTTCTGGAACGCGCCGCTTATCGCCGTCGCCGCCTGAAGGATGCGGCGCGCATCCTGCCCATCGTGACACTTGCCGCGTTGCTGCTGCCGGTCTGGCTGATGCCGGATGCGCTGTCCGGCGCAGGCGGAATGATCTGGCTTTTCGCGCTTTGGCTTCTGGTAATCGCTGTCTCTGCGGTGCTGCATCGCCGGCTGTCCGCAAAACCCGCCCGGTCATTGCCACCCGCACCGCCCGCGCCGGCGCAGATCGCACCAGGCGGAGGAGCTGCGCCGGATGAGCTTTGACACGCTGGTCTTCGCAGCGCTTGTCTATGTCGGCCTTCTGTTCGTGGTCGCATGGGCCGCGGACCGCGCCGCGTCGCGCGGGCGCACCCGCTGGACCGAGCGCCCGATCGTCTACACCCTCTCGCTCTCGGTCTATTGCACGGCGTGGACATTTTACGGCGCAGTCGGCTATGCGAGCCGATCCGGGCTTGAATTCGTAACAATCTATCTGGGGCCGACGGTGGTGCTGGCCGGAAGCTGGTGGGGGCTTCGCAGGCTGGTCCGCGTGGCCAAGATGCACCGCGTAACCTCGGTCGCCGACCTCATCTCGGCGAGGTTCGGGAAGTCGAACCCGCTCGCCGCGCTGATTACCCTGATCTCACTGGTTGCCGCGACGCCATATCTGGCGTTGCAATTGCAATCGATCTCGCTGTCATTTGCTGCCTTCGGACCCGGCGACGTGCTGCCCGGTCCGCTCGACCTTTGGGTCGCAGCCGGACTTTCGGTTTTCGCAATTCTGTTCGGCACCCGCAATCTCGCGGCAGATGAGCGTCATCACGGCGTCGTCATGGCCATCGCCGTCGAGGCCGTGGTCAAGCTGATTGCCTTTGTGGCGCTTGGTGTCTGGGTGATCTGGGGGCTTGCCGGTGGGCCAGCAGATGTGATCGGGCGCATCGCTGCGCGGGCCGCCGATCCTGATGCTGCGGGCTGGATGCTGCGCCCCGACCGCTGGACCGCCCTGATCGCTGTGTCTGCGGCGGCTATCGTCACGCTGCCGCGCATGTTTCAGGTGCTGGTCATTGAACCCGCTGACGAAACCCCCCTCAATTCAGCGGCCTGGGCGTTTCCGGCCTATCTCATGGCGATGTCGCTTTTCGTGCTGCCAATCGCCGTGATCGGCCGCGAGATGCTGCCTGCCGAGGTGTCGCCGGACCTCTATGTCCTGCACCTGCCACTGTCGCAGGGCGCGAACGGGTTGGCGCTGCTGGTCTTTCTTGGTGGGCTCAGCTCTGCCACGTCGATGGTCATTATCAGCGCGATCGCGCTGGCAACGATGATCTCGAATCACTGGCTGGTGCCGCTTTATCTGGCGCTCAAGCGGACAGAGCCGGGCGACGCGGCGCCGGCTAGCCTTCGCAGTCCGCTTCTGATCTCGCGCCGTTTCGCGATCCTTGCGGTGATCGGGGCGGGGGCTGTCTATCAGGCATATGGCGGCGGTCAGGCGCTGGCGGCGATGGGAACCGTCGCCTTTGTCGGCGTCGCGCAGCTTTTGCCGGCAATGCTGGGCGGTCTGTTGTGGCGCGGGGCAACGCGGCTTGGTGCCTATTGCGGCATCACGGCGGGTTCGGCGGTCTGGCTGGCGCTGGTATTCCTGCCCTCGCTCGGCTGGGTTCCCGATATCAACTGGGGCGGCGTCGACGCACTGGCGGCGGCAGTGCTGATCTCGCTCGGGCTCAATGTGGCGCTGTTTGTCGGGGTGTCGCTGATCACGCTTCCCGATCCGCAGGAACGTCTGCAGGCGCTGTCATTCGTTCACGCCGTCGCCCCCGAAGCGGCAGCGGTCAGTACGCCGCCCCGCGCGGATGGTGCCGCCCGCGCCGAGGCTCTTCTGACGCTCGCCCGCAGGATCTGGGGTGGAGACGAGGCGCTGCGCTTTTTCCGGGCCGAGGCTGAACGGCAGGGAAAATCAGGTTTTCTGCCCGATGTCAGCGCCGGTTTTCTGTCGCGTCTGGAACGTCGGCTGGCGGGGGCCGTCGGGACCGCCACAGCACATGCCATGCTGGCCCAGGTGGCGGGACAGCGCCCGACCTCGATGGCCGAGCTGATGGCTGTCGCCGGCGAGGCGCAGCGGGCGCAGGAACGGGCGCGGCGGCTGAAAGACGATTCGGACGAGTTGGCGCGTACAGCGCGCAGCCTGCAGGAAGCGAATGACCGCCTGACCGCGCTTTCGGTGCAGAAGGACGCGTTTCTTGGTCAGATCAGCCATGAATTGCGCACCCCCATGACCTCGGTTCAGGCATTTTCCGAACTGCTGAAACTTCCCGACATTTCGGTCGAGGAGCGGACCCGGTTTGCCGGGATCATCCACGAGGAAGCCTCTCGACTGACCCGGCTTCTGGACGATCTTCTGGATATTTCCGTTCTGGAAAGCGGCCGCGCGCGGCTTTCGCCGTCCGTGGCCAACCTTCATGACATCATCTCGCGCGCGATCGAGGCGAGTTCGGCGCTTGGCCGTGGCAGAGCGCTGACCATAGACCGCGACCAGCCGTCAGAGCATTTGATGGTGCTGACCGACGCGGACCGTTTGCTTCAGGTGCTGATCAACCTGATTGGAAACGCCCGCAAATATTGCGATGTCGCGCGCCCGGTGCTGAGCATTCGGGCGCAGCAGCATCGCGGAACGACACAGATCGACGTGATGGACAATGGTGCGGGCATTCCCCCCGAAAAGCAGGATCTCATTTTCGAGAAATTTTCGCGCCTGAACGACCCGTCGCGGGCCGGGGGCGCGGGCCTCGGGCTTTCGATATCCCGCGAGGTGATGACGGTGCTTGGCGGCTCTATCACCTATCTGCCCGGGCATGAGGGCGCGGCATTCCGGCTGGTTCTGCCGCACCGACCGCCGGGCTTCGGCGACGACAACGCGCCCGCGTAAACCGAATATCAACCTTGAGCGTGCAAGTCTGCAACAAGGCAGAGATGATTCGGGCAGGCAATGGCAAGGGCAGCGGGCAAGAAAACGGCAGCGGCGCAGGATGCCACCGCGCGCGGAACCGTGGCGGTTCTGCGCCGCTATCTCGCACGCAAGGGGGCTGCCGAAGGGGCAGATGTTGTGCCAAGTCGCGCGTCCGACATGCCAGCGGCATCGACCCCGGAACGTGCGCTGACGCTTGCGGTAGGGCGGGCGGCGCAGAAATCATGCGCAATGCCGGTCTATCCGTCGCGGACCTACATCGAAACTGCGAGCCTCGCGGAACTGTCAGAGCGTTTGCCAGAGCGGGCGCTTATCATGATTGTCGAAGATGCGCAGGGTCTGCTGGGGATCGTGGCGCTTTGCCCGGAGTTCCTGACCGCCATAATCGAAATGCAGTCGATCGGCCGCGTAACACGCACCCCCCCGAGAGAGCGTCGCCCCACGCGCACCGATGCCTCGATCTCTGCTGAATTCGTCAATGCGATGCTTGCAGAGCTTTCCGCCGAAACCAAAGGCCAGGGCGTTGAGGTTACGGCCTATCGCTTCGCAAGCTTCGTTGACGATCCAAAACCACTTGAGCTGATGCTTGAAGACCTCGCCTACCGCTCGATGCGCGTGGACCTGCGGCTTGGTCATGGTGGTGTGCGCGACGCAAGCCTGCTTCTGTTCCTGCCGGGTGGCGAAACCGATGCAAGACGGGGCCGGGACGAAGTTGGTGCCGGGATTTCGCGGCATGCCCCGCATGTCCAGCAAAGCCTTGCCAGCGCAGTGCGCCGCGCACCGATTTCGCTGCATGTCGTGCTGTGCCGCCGTCGGATTTCGCTGCGCGAACTTCGCGCGCTTCAGCCCGGCGCGGAGCTTAATCTTCCTGCGGGGGCAATGGGTGCGGTTCGGCTGGAAACCGGCGCGAGCCAGCTTCTGGCGCAGGGAAAGCTCGGCGCGTTCCACGGAATGAGGGCTTTGCGTATCGGCGGCATGGCGGGAGGCAACCGGTTTCATGCCTCGGGCGAAGATGCTGAAACCGCGAGGACAGGGCTTCGTGATGATGACCGGCAGGCCACAGATACATACCGCGACAATATCTTCACGACCGGCGCCGCTCTTGCCGGCGGCGACGACGACGATACGGTCGCGATGCTTCCTCTTGGCGACGCAGATGCCCCTGACCCGTTCCGCGAAACGGGCGATGATCCCGAAGAGGATGAGAATATGCTGATCGCGAACTAGCGGCGCAGGCGCTTTATTCCGGCAAAAACGTGTGCCTCATTGGACCGCCATGCAGATCACTTTTGGGGTTCACTGACGAAGGTCTGCATGCCTCTCTCCGCGCCGCTTTTGTCACGCGACTGCCGCGAAACGATGCTATGCGCGCTTTTTCCCTTGAAAACCGGGCGGCACGGACGCATTTAACCAGCGCCCCGCAGCTTGATGCGGGTATGCTGTCTAGGAGTGACCATGGCCAAGGAAGAAATGCTCGAATTCCCCGGCGTCGTGAAGGAACTCCTGCCCAATGCGACATTCCGGGTCGAGCTAGAAAACGGCCATGAAATCATCGCGCATATGGCAGGGAAGATGCGAAAAAACCGCATCCGTGTTCTGGCTGGCGACAAGGTTCAGGTGGAAATGAACACCTATGATCTGACCAAGGGACGGATCAACTATCGCTTCAAGTGACCGTGCGGCGCGGCACATCGCGGTGTCGCGAAGCGGCGGGGTCGGTATATGTGACTTCGCGACGCGGAGCGCTGTCGAAAGAAAACGTCGATTGATATGACCAGCGTGCCGACATCCCGGCTGATCCTTGGCTCTGCCAGCCCGCGCAGGCTTGATCTGCTGCGCCAGATCGGGATCGTACCCGACGACGTCCGCCCCGCCGATATCGACGAGACGCCCGCCAAATCTGAACGCCCGCGCGACTATGTCAGGCGGATGGCGGCTGAAAAGGCGGCGGCCATTCCTGCGGGGCCCGGCGAGATCGTCCTTGCTGCCGACACGACCGTCGTTGCGGGTCGCCGGATTCTTGGAAAGCCGAATGACATGTCCGAGGCCCGCGATTTTCTGCGCCTGCTCGCAGGCCGCCGACATCGGGTCATGACCGCCATCGCTGTGCGCCGTCAGGACCGCGAATGGGTTCGCGTGGTGGAAACCGTTGTGCGTATGCGCGCCCTGAGCAAAGGCGAGATTGACGACTATCTCGCCAGTGGCGAATGGCAGGGCAAAGCCGGTGGTTACGCGATTCAAGGCCGAGCGGGGGCGTTTGTCGACTGGATGTCAGGCTCTTTCAGCGCTGTCGTCGGCCTGCCCCTGGCAGAGACACAGGTCCTGCTGCGCGCTGCGCAATCGACTTGCACGCAAGAGGACGCCTAGATGAAGGGACGCGAAATACTGCTTGGCAAGGTCGCCGGTCGAGAGGCCGCGCTGCTGATGGTCGATGGCCGCCTTGAGGATGTCGCGATTGATGCATCTGATCTGGTTGCATTTGCGCCTGGTGCGATCCTGCGTGGCCGCGTCAACCGGCTGATGAAGGGGCAGGGCGGTGTGTTCGTCACCCTGCCGGACGGTGCAAGCGGCTATCTCCGTGATCGCAGTGGTCTTAGCGAGGGTCAACCGGTTCTGGTGCAGGTGAGCGGCGTAGCCGAGGATGGCAAAGCCGTGCCACTTTCGTCTCGCGTCCTTATTCGTGGCCGCTACGGCATTGCGACCCCCGGAGTGCCGGGCGTGAACGTTTCGCGGGCGATACGCGACGCCGACCGCAGGTCCGAGCTGCAGGACATTGGAAATGCGGCGCTTGGCGGAGCTGAGACGGGTCTGATCCTGCGCAGTGCCTCGGTTGGGGCCGAAGACAGCGACATCGCCGCAGAACTCGCCGATCTGGCAGCGATTGCGAATGATATTGCCGCCGATCTGGACGGCGCGCCCGAATTGCTGCTGGACGCGGCCAGCCCATCCGAAACCGCGTGGCGCGACTGGGCAGTGCCGCCACCTGATGTCGTGACGGAGCATGACATCCTGTCGCCGGATGCGCAGGACACCCTGTCCGCGCTTCTGTCGTCGCGGGTCCCGCTGCCTGCCGGCGCGTCTGCCTATATCGAGCAGACGCGCGCGCTTGTCGCCATTGACGTGAACACAGGCAGCGACGGCTCGGCCGCTGCCGGGCTGAAGGCGAACATCGCCCTTGCGCGCGACCTGCCGCGCCAGCTTCGCCTGCGCGGTCTCGGCGGACAGGTCGTCGTGGATTTCGCGCCGATCCCCAAGCGCGAGCGCGGTACTCTCGAACAAGAACTGAAGAAGGCATTCCGCGCGGACGGCAGCGATGCGGTTCTGTCTGGCTGGACAGCGATGGGACTATTCGAATTGAGCCGCAAGCGCGACCGAATGCCGATCAATCGCCTGCTGGAGGGATTGTGATGGCGAAATGTCCGATATGCGGCAAGCCCGGCATCAAGGCCTACAGGCCCTTCTGTTCGCGGCGCTGCGCCGACCTGGACCTCGCACATTGGCTGCGTGGCGACTACGTCATTCCGGGCGAACGCGCGACACCCGAGGATGACGATCAGAAAGAATAGTTTTTCGCTCTGGACACTGCAGTCTGGCTTGCGTAAACACCCTCACACCTCAGCAGAGGCTGATGTGCCCGGATAGCTCAGTTGGTAGAGCAGCGGATTGAAAATCCGCGTGTCGGTGGTTCGAATCCGCCTCCGGGCACCATCTTTTCAAAGACATGGCTGTACCGCGCGCTTGCAGGGTAGTACTTTTGGCATCAGTTTCGTGCTCTGATGTTGTTCCGTTGACCTGCGCTTTGTTCCTCGCCTGACGGGCGTGCATTTCCTGACGCGCTTCGCCTGCATACTTGCGAATCATCTCCTTGGCGACAACCGGTCCATTGCGCAGTTCAGGTTGCCGGGCAGGCGATGAAGGTCAGGTGGCGCAGACGCAATACGCCGAAAAAGGCGGCCTCATTCGGGTCGCCTTTCGTTTTGGTGTTCGGGGTTCAGGTCAGAGCTCGACCTCAGTCGCCACACCCTTTTCGGCCGCCAGTTCGACGACCGCAGCCGCGACTGCAAGGTCCTGCAACCCGACGCCTGTGCCGTCGAACAGCGTGATCTGATCGTCAGAACTCCGCCCCGGATCGGTGCCGTTGATGACCGCGCCAAGCTGCGCAATATCCGTTTCGGCGATCAAACCCGCCGCAATCGCATGCTGCGACTCGCCAATGGTGACAGATTGCGCGATCTCATCGGTAAAGACTCTGGCACCGGCCAGAAGCTGGGCGTCAACTTCCTGTTTGCCTTTTGTGTCGGTACCCATGCAGGCGATATGGGTACCGGGGCTGACGTGATCCTTCATCAGGATCGGCGCGAAGGACGAGGTGATGGTGACGATCACGTCCGCTTGACGCATCCCGTCAAGCTCGACCGCCTCGAAGGGCAGGCCGGCCTCTGCCGCGATGTCTTCCAGATTTTTCAGCATTTCTGGATGCCGGTTCCAGCCGATGACCTTTTCGAAATCGCGCTGCTCCAGCGCCGCACGCAACTGGAATTTCGCCTGATGCCCCGCACCGACCATGCCGATCACCTTCGCATCCTTGCGCGCTAGATGCCGGATCGACACCGAGGATGCGGCAGCGGTCCGCAAAGCCGTCAGCAGGTTGCCGCCGACCATGGCAATCGCCTTGCCGGTATCGGGATCGAACAGGAAAACCGTCGACTGATGGTTGATAAGCCCGCGCTTTTCCAGATTGTTCGGCCAATAGCCGCCCGCCTTCAGCCCCAGCGTCAGACCGGCCCGGTCGAACCCACCCTTGAAGCCGTAAAGCGCATCCTCATGCCCGATCGCCTCGCGCACGACGGGGAAGTTATAGGCGTCACCTGCGGCCATGGCGGCAAACACTTTTTCGACCGCGTCGAAAGCGGCCTCGCGCGTCATCAGCTCAGCAATTTCGCGCTCTGGCACGATCAGCATGTCAGTCTCCGTATGGATTTCGTGCGCCCATGTGCCTGTGCCGGAAGGTAAGCAGCACATGGGCGGCGTCCGCTGCCCTCGCGGCAACGGCCTTCCTTGAGGGATGTCAGTAGGCTTTGCCGCGGGCCGAAACCGGCCAGACCACCTCGACCTTGTTGCCGCGAACGCCGACATACCAGTCATGGACATTTGCAGTCGGGTCGCAGTGGCCGGGGACCAGCCGCAGCTTTTCGCCCACCTTCAGCACGCCCTGCGGGTCAGCGATGACGCCATGTTCGTCCGAGCATTTGACGTATTCGACATCGTCGCGGCCATAGATGAAGGGCAGGCCGCTATCGACCGATTGCGCCTTCAACCCGGCATCGCAGATCGCCTTGTCGGGCTTTGCGTGGCTCATCACCTGGGTCAGGATGAAGAAGGCGTTTTCCCATTCGCCCTGATCTATGCGCTTGCCGTCCTTGTCCAGAATGCGGCCATAATCTGCGTCCATGAACGCATAAGATCCGCATTGCAATTCATTGAAAACGCCGGAATTCGATTCGAAGTAGTACGACCCGGTGCCGCCGCCGGACACAAGTTCCGGCTTCAGCCCCACCGCTTCCAGACCGGCCACGGCGTCCTTGACCATTGCAATCGCGATATCCAGCTTTTCCTTGCGCGCCTCATAGCTGTCCAGATGCTGCATCGCACCTTGATAAGCCTGAATGCCGGTGAATTTCAGACCCGGCGCGGCGTCGATGGGCTGCGCGATCTGCACCACGGCCTCGGTCGAGGTGACCCCGCAGCGCCCCGCGCCGCAGTCGATTTCGACGAAGCATTCGATCTCGGTCCCGTGCTTCTCAGCGGCAGCCGACAGGTCCGCTACATTGTCGACGTCATCGACGCAGACGATGATGCGTGCGCCCAGTTTCGGCAGCCGCGCCAGTCGGTCGATCTTGGCCGGGTCGCGGACCTGGTTTGACACCAGAACATCCTTGATGCCGCCACGGGCAAAGACCTCGGCTTCCGACACCTTCTGGCAGCAGACGCCGACAGCGCCGCCCAGACGTTCCTGCAGCTTGGCCACATCGACCGATTTGTGCATCTTGCCGTGGACGCGGTGGCGCATCCCATGCGCCTTGGCGTAATCGCCCATCTTCTTGATGTTGCGTTCCAGCGCGTCCAGGTCAAGGATCAGGCAGGGCGTCTGGATATCCGCCGCGTCCATACCGGGCAGGGCGGGGACGTCGAAGCCGACATCCAGCGTTTCGAGGTTGACAGGTGCGTTCATGGCTTTGTCCTCAGTTATTCCAGGGCAGGCGGTCCAGATCGACATTGCCGCCCGTGATGATGATGCCGACGCGCTTGCCCCTGAAGGCGGCGGAGTTCTTCAGGATCGTCGCCAGCGGGACGGCGCTTGAGGGTTCCGCCACCACGCGCAGATGCTTCCAGATCAGCTTCATCGCCTCGACGATCTCCTGCTCGGAGGCCGTATAGATCTGCGCAACATGGTTCGAAACGAAATGCCATGTCAGGTCCTTCAGCGGCACCAGCAGCCCATCGGCCACCGATTTCGGCGCGTCGTCAGCGATGATCCGGCCCGCCTTGAAGCTGCGATAGGCGTCGTCGGCGGTTTCGGGTTCCGCCGCGATCACCTGCGTTTCGGGTGCCAGCGTCGACAGCGTCAGGCAGGTGCCGGAAATCATCCCGCCGCCGCCGATGGGGGCCACGACAATGTCCAGCCCGTCCGTCTGCTCGATCAGTTCTTTCGAGCACGTCCCCTGACCGGCGATCACGCGCGGATCGTTATAGGGGTGGACGAAATCGCCCCCGGTTTCGGCCTGCACGCGCGCGAATGTCTCCTCTCGCGACGAGGTCGACGGCTCGCATTCGGTGATCCTGCCAACGTAACGGCGCACGGTGTCCTTCTTCGCCTGCGGTGCTGTGCGCGGCATGACGACATTGCAGGGAATGCCCCGCAGCATCGCGGCATAGGACAGGCAGGACGCGTGGTTGCCCGACGAATGGGTGGCAACACCCAGCTTCGCCTGTTCCTCGCTTAGCCCGAAAACCGCGTTGCTGGCGCCGCGGACCTTGAAGGCCCCCGGCTCCTGAAAGTTTTCGCATTTGAAGAACAGCTGCGCGCCGGTCAACTCGTTCAGGTAGTCCGACACGCGAACCGGGGTCAGGCGGATATGCGGCCTGATCCGGTCATGCGCGTCCAGCATGTCCTGATAGCTGGGGATCTGCATCGCCACGTCCTTCATCACGCGGCGGCCTTGTGGGCGCTCGCCGGATTTGCGCGGTAATATTCCTGCGCCGCCGCAACGCCCGAACCCAGCCGGATCTCAAGCCCCAGATCGGCCATGCACATCTCGGCCGTGGCCAGACCCGACAGCGTCATGACATCGGTCAGGCTGCCCAGATGGCCGATGCGGAAGACCTTGCCCGCGACTTCACCCAAGCCCACGCCAAAGGCGACTCCGTAGATCTTGGCGGCATGGGTGACGATTTCGGTGGCATTGAACCCGTCCGGCGTGCGAATCGCGCTGACCGTGTCGGAATAGACCGACGGATTGGCGGCACACAGCTTCAGCCCCCAGGCTTCGGTCGCGGCGCGAACGCCTTCGGCGATGCGGTGGTGGCGGGCAAAGACATTTTCCAGCCCCTCGGTCAGCAGCATCCCGCAAGCCTGATTAAGCCCGTTCAGCAGGCCAACCGCCGGGGTGTAAGGATAGGCGTTATTCGCATAGCTTTTTTCCATGTCGCGGACATCGAAGAAGGTCCGGGGCAGGGTGGCCGATTTCGTCGCCTCCATCGCCTTCTGGCTGAAGCCGAGGATGGCAAGGCCCGGCGGCAGCATGAAGCCCTTTTGCGAGCCGGTGACGGCGATATCAACGCCCCATTCGTCAAAGCGGAAATCCATCGACGCGATAGAGCTGACGCCATCGACAAACAGCAGCGCCGGGTGGCCTGCCGCATCCAGCGCGCGGCGGACGGCGGCGATGTCGGATTTCACGCCGGTCGCGGTTTCGTTATGCGTGGCCAGAACGACCTTGATCTCGTGGTTCTTGTCGGCGGTCAGGATCTCTTCATAGCGTTCTGCGGGCAGACCTTCGCCCCAGGGCGTTTCGACGATCTGAACGTCCAGCCCGTGGCGCTGGCACATGTCGATCCAGCGGTGGCTGAACATGCCGTTGCGGGCCGCCAGAACCTTGTCACCTGCCGACAGCGTGTTGCTGAGCGCGGTTTCCCATCCGCCGGTTCCGGTGGAGGGGAAGATGAAGATCTCGGCTGCGTCGCTTTTCAGCACCTTCTTCACGCCTTCGCGGGCGGGGTGCAGGATCTGGCCGAACAGCGGCGAACGGTGGTCGATCGTCGGCATGTCGCAGGCCTTGCGCAGGTTTTCCGGGATGTTCGTCGGGCCCGGAATGAAGACTGGGTTCTGAAAGCTCATGGGGGTCTCCTTCCATCGTTAACCCAACGGTAACGGATGTCATCGAGCGCGAATATTTTTTTGATTGTGGGTGTGCGGTAGCGTGGGGAGAAAGATTATGCAGCCTTGTCAAATGGTTGAATTTTTCATAATGTGAAATTAGCTTTCATATAAAGCAAAAGGTATTAGATGAAATTCCAAGACAATGCGGATTCCGGCGCGCGCAAGGCCCGTGGCAGGCCGCGTGACTGGGATGACAAGACCGAACAGAACACCATCAAATCGCTGGACCGGGCGATGCAGGTGTTTGAATTTCTCAGCCAGTCGCAGGGTCTGACGCTGACCGCCATTGCCGATCAGATGGACCAGTCGCCGGCGACAGTTTACCGCATTCTTGTGACTCTGGCCGGCCGTGATCTGGTCGAATTCGACCCAAGCGCGCAGTTGTGGCATATCGGGCCACGCGCTTTCATCATCGGCGCGCGTTTCCTGCGCCGCAGCAGCCTTGTCGAACGCGCGCGGCCGATCCTGCGGGGCCTGATGGACGCGACCGGGGAAACCGCAAACCTTGGCATCGAACGGGAAACGGCGGTTCTTTTCGTCAGTCAGGTGGAAACCCATGCCAGCATCCGCGCCTTCTTCCCGCCCGGAACGGCATCGCCCATGCATGCATCGGGCATCGGCAAGGCGCTGCTCGCGCAGATGCCGGAAGACCGGCTGCAGAAACTGCTACGCGGATCGCGCCTGCAAAGATTCACGGCCAGAACGATCACCGACCGCGGACGGCTGATCGGGGAACTAGCGCTGATCCGCGCGCGCGGCTTTTCCTTCGATGACGAGGAAAAGAACGAAGGCATGCGCTGCATCGCCGCGCCGGTCTTTGACATGAACAATGAAGCTGTGGCGGGAATTTCGGTGTCGGGCCCGACCAGCCGTATCCGCGATGACAGCATCGAAAAGCTAAGCCGCCCCGTGATCGAGGCGGCCCGGCAGCTTACATCGGCCATCGGCGGCGAGCCGCGCTGAGATCACGCCTCGACGATCAGGATCTCGCGGTCGAACCAGTGTTCTTCAAGGTTCGCGCCCGCCCCGATGCGGTCGACCACGGCGAAAAGACCCGGATCGGACAGCGGCGCGAGCGCCCCATGCCAGACCCCGCGGTGATAGTTCACACCCTGTCCGGGCTGGGTCAGAAAGGCCTGCGGCTGTCCGGGCCTGCCGTCTTCATCAGGGGCCACGACGACCAGAAATCCCGCTTCGCTCATCGGGACGAAGGCCTGACTGCCGTGTGGATGACGTTCGACCATCTCAAGCTTCAGGGGCAGGGCGCGGGGCTTAGCCTTGAACAGGCTGATACCGGCGCGGCCTTCCGTGAAATCGAGACTGGCGCGGTCATGATACCGTCCGCACATGCCGTCGTTCAGGAGGCGGTCGGGTTGCCCCGCGGTTTCCAGAACGTCGCCAAAATCGGCAAATGCCTCGGCGGTCAGGGTCTGGATTCTGATGGACTGGCTCATGCGCCCGTCCTTTCGATCTGGCGCAAATGCGTGACGTGTTCGGCCCGTCGGCTGGCTTTGGAAAAATTCGTATCCCGGTCGTTCCGAATGTGGTGTTGAAAGGCAGTCATGAATGGCTCCTTGCTGTGTGTCGCGGGTTGCGAGGTCGCGCGCTTCATCCTCGGGCAGAAGCATCGCCGGCCAGATTGCGCGGATAACCATGATCCGCGCTCTTCTTGCCGTCTTCCTGATAAAGCAGAAGATCAGAAGATTTTTTCAAAATTATAGATAAGCTGTTTCCGGTCGCCGCCGCTTGGCGCGGCATGCACCATACGCGCCTGCCGCAGTCCGCAAAAGTTGAGCCTTAGCGCGCGCGGCCTGCTTCCCTGATCCGGGTGCCGATCCGCTCGACCATGAAGTCCATGAACAGCCGCGATTTCGGGTCCTGGCGCTTTCGATGGGTGAAGAGGCAGGCCATCTGGATCGGCACTGGCGGGGTTTCTTGCGCGACCGGGACAAGTGCGCCGCTTTCAAGATGCTCTGCCACCTCGAACAACGGCTTCAGCGCGATGCCATGCCCGGCAAGCGCCCAGTCGGTCAGCACGTCGCCGTCATCGCATTCGAAACGGCCTGACACGCGGAAACGCCGCGGTCCGTCCTCGGTGCTGAGCATCCACTGGAATTCCGTCGCGCCGGGGAAGCGAAGGTTCAGGCATTCATGGTCGAGCGAGACAAGGTCTTCGCCATTCGCCGGCTTTCCCCGTCGCGCGATATAGGCTGGCGAGGCGCAGAGAACGCGCTCGACATCGGTTATCTTGCGGATGCGCAGATTGCTGTCCTCTGGCTGACCAAGGAAAAATGCAAGATCCAGCCCCTCGCTTGTCAGATCGACTTTCCTGTCGCTCAGGCGCAGGCGGACGCTGACCTCGGGATAGGTCGCCAGAAAATCCGCGACCTGCGGCGCGATCAGGCGGCGGCCTACGCCAAGCGGTGCCGAAACGTAAAGCGAGCCTCGCGGATTGTCCGTCAGGTTGACGATCTGCGCCTCGGCGCTTGCCACGGCCTCCAATATCTCGGCGGCGCCGTTATAGAAGGCTTTCCCCTGCTGGGTCGGGCTAAGATTGCGGGTGGTGCGCTGGAACAGCCGGACACCCAGATGTGCCTCCAGCTGTGAAATCCGCGACGATGTCACAGCGGGCGAAATACGCAGATCCCGGCCTGCTGCGGACATGCTGCCCAGCTCATAGACCCGGACGAAGGTGCGGATATTGTCGAGATAGGACATTCTTCTGATTATTTTGATGCAGCTTGGTCATTAGCAGAGATACCAGAAGAAATCCCGCTCTCATAGTCTTGGCAGATCAACACGCGACAGGAGGAACGGGATGTATGATCTGGCAATCATCTGGGACTGGATCGCCTTTTCGGTGCGCTGGCTGCATGTCATCACGGCCATGGCCTGGATCGGCGCCTCGTTCTTTTTCATCGCGCTCGATCTGGGACTAAGACCTGCTGCACAGATGCCTAAGGGCTGTCATGGCGAGGAATGGCAGGTTCATGGCGGCGGGTTCTACCATATCCAGAAATATCTGGTCGCGCCGGAAAACATGCCGTCGCATCTCGTCTGGCATAAATGGCAAAGCTATATGACGTGGGTGTCAGGCGCGGCGCTGCTGATGATCGTCTATTGGGTCGGCGGAGAGTTGTTCCTGATCGACCCGAGCAAGATGGACCTTAGCCTGTGGCAGGCGATTCTGATTTCCGGCGGGTCGTTGACCATCGGATGGCTCGCCTATGACCAGCTTTGCAAATCCCCCCTTGGCGAAAGACCCACGGTGTTGATGCTGGTCCTGTTCGGGATTCTGGTTTTCATGTCATGGGCTTATAATCAGATATTCACCGGCCGCGCGGCGCTTCTGCATCTTGGCGCGTTTACCGCGACGATCATGACGGCCAACGTGTTTTTCCAGATCATGCCGAATCAGCGGATCGTCGTGAAGGACCTGCAGGAAGGCCGCAAGCCCGACCCGAAATACGGCAAGATCGCCAAGCTGCGTTCGACGCATAACAACTATCTGACGCTGCCCGTCGTCTTTCTTATGCTGTCGAACCATTATCCGCTGGCGTTCGCGACGGAATATTCCTGGATCATCGCGTCACTGATCTTCCTGACCGGCGTCACCATCCGCCACTATTTCAACACCATGCACGCGACCGGGAAGGGTCCGCACTGGACCTGGGCCGTGACCGTGCTGCTGATGGTGGTGATCGCGTGGCTGTCGACCGCGCGGGCAGGCGAAACCTATGACGAGGCTTCGACGCGCGATCTGACCCGCTACGAGCAGCAATTCGCGGCGGCGCCCGGCTTTGAAGAGGCGACAAATGTGGTGATCGGCAACTGTTCCATGTGCCACGCGCGCGAACCCTCATGGACGAATATCCTGTGGGCACCGAAGGGCGTCTATCTGGAAACGCCCGCCGATATCGCACGCCATGCCGAACAGATTTACGTTCAGGCCGGGCTCAGCGAGGCGATGCCGCCACCCAATGCGATCGAAATGGACGCCGAGGCCCGCGCATCGATCGTGGCCTGGGTGAGAGCGGCCAAGCGCGCAACCGAAGTTGCGCAGGTTTCGAACTGAAACGGCACGATGGTTCGGCCCGCACGCTTGCAGGACGCGGCGGCCGACTGCCCGGCGCAAGTGGTATATCCAGCTTTGCTTGAAATGCATGGCGGGTCTTCGCAGCAGGCGATGGTGGCGCAGGCGCGTTTCTGTTAGCGCTGAACCAACCCTCTTCAATGCGAATCTGACGCCATGACCGCCAACGATGCCAATCCGGCCAGCATGACGCTGGTCATCCTTTCGCTTGCCCTTGGTGCGTTTGCCATCGGGACGTCGGAATTTGCTGCCATGGGGCTGCTTCCGTGGTTTTCGGACGATCTTGGCCTGACTGAGGCGCAGGCAGGCCATGTCATTTCGGCCTATGCCTTTGGCGTTGTCGTGGGGGCGCCGATCACGACGCTTCTCGGGGCGCGGCTGCCGCGGCGTCGCTATCTGGCGGCGCTGATTGCGGCGTACGGCGTGCTCAACCTTCTGGCCGCTATCCTGCCGGGATATTCTTCGCTGGTCGGGATGCGCTTTCTTGCCGGGCTACCGCATGGCGGGTTTCTGGGGGTCGGCATGCTTTACGCGGCCGACGCCCTGCCGCGCGAGAAAAGGGCGAAGGGCGTCACGCAGATCATGCTGGGCCTGACCATCGCAAATATCGTCGGCGTCCCCTTTGCGGGGATATTGGGCGATGTGCTGGGATGGCGAAGCGGCTTTGCGCTGCCGGGCGTGCTGGCGCTGATCGCGGCGGTACTGATTCTGAAGCTTGCGCCACGCGTCGGTGTCGATCCGAACGCCCGACCGATGGCAGAGCTGAAGGCCCTTGGCAATCCGGCGGTACTGTTGACGCTGCTTGTGGGAACGATCGGCTGCGGCGGACTGTTCGCGGTTTACGCTTTCCTGTCGAAAGCCATGCTGGAAACCACGACCCCGCCGGTCTGGGCGGTGGCTGCAATGCTTTCTGCGTTCGGGATCGGCAGCACTTTTGGCAGCATCCTCGCGGCACGCATGACAATCGTCCTGGGACCGATTGCGGCCTGCGCAAGGCTGTTTCTGTTCATGATCCTGACGCAGGCATTCGCGGCCTGGGCGGTCGGAAGCTGGCCCGCCATGATCCTGTCGGCACTGCTTCTCGGGCTGAGTTCTGGCGTGTTCGTGCCGCTTCAGACCCGGCTGATGGATATTGCCGATGACGCGCAAAGCATGGCCGCCGCGATGAACCACGCCGCCTTCAATGCCGCGAACGGTTTGGGTCCGCTGATCGCTGGCTGGGCGCTTGACGCCGGGTGGGGCTGGCGTTCATCGGGGGTGGTTGCCATCGGTTTCACCGTCGTCGGCCTGCTGAGCCTGTCGCTTGTATGGCTTCATGCCCGCAGCCGTGGCGAGAATCTGCGCCCGACCGGCGTGATTGCCACCGCGCATTAACGTGCCGGGGCAGGCGCCCTCGGTTTAAGAAACCGCGGCGTCGTCTGTTGCCGCGGCCTCTGCCACAAGATGACCGCCACCGGCATCTGTCAGCACGACCCGCGCCGGGCCTGATCCGACCGCCCAGACAGGGCTTGGCACCTCGGTCGCCATGCGCGGCGACGGGGCGCGGATGAAGGCCGGATCGGGGACCGGGACGGATTCGATCAGGCGGCGGGTATAGGGGTGCTGCGGGTTTCCGAAGATCTGGGCGCGGGTTCCCATCTCGACAATCTGGCCAAGATACATGACCGCGATGCGGTCGCTGATATTTTCGACGACGGCCATATCATGGCTGATGAACAGGTAACTGATGCCGAATTCGGCTTTCAGTTCGGCCAGCAGTTCCAGAACCCGTGCCTGAACCGATACATCAAGGGCCGAGACGCTTTCATCCGCGATAATCAGCTTCGGTTGCAGGGCAAGCGCGCGGGCGATGCAGATCCGCTGACGTTGGCCGCCGGAAAATTCATGCGGATAGCGGTCAATCTGATCGGCCGACAGCCCGACGCGGTTGAACAGGTCACGCACATGGGCGCGCCGCTCGGACGCGGTGCCGATGCGATGGATGACAAGCGGCTCTGCCACCAGTTCGCCCACCTTCTTGCGTGGGTTCAGCGCAGCAGCGGGGTCCTGAAACACCATCTGCACATCGCGACGCAGTCCCGGGCCCGCGCTGAGCCCGTCATGCGGGACGGAATGGCCCGCGACCGTGATCTGCCCCTCATGCGGGACCAGCCCGGTGATCGCGCGCGCGATGGTGGATTTTCCACACCCCGATTCCCCGACGAGAGAGAAGGTCTCGCCCGCGAGGATGTCGAAGCTGACATGTTCGACCGCATGAACGCGATGCGTGGTGCGGCCCAGAAGCCCCCCGTGGATGTCATAGCTTACTTGCACATCCTGGAGCTGCGCGATGGGGTCTGCGGTGATTGGCGCGGCACCGCCGCCGTCGCCCATGCGCGGAACGGCGGCCAGCAAGGCGCGGGTATAGGGCTGGGCCGGGGTATCAAAGATCTGCGCGACGGGCGCTGTTTCCACCATGCGCCCCGACTGCATGACAATGACGCGGTCGGCCATTTCGGCGACCACGCCCATATCATGGGTAATCAGGATGATTGCGGTCCCCGTGTCGCGCTGAAGGTCGCGCAGCAGATCCAGAACCTCGCGCTGCACGGTCACATCAAGCGCTGTCGTGGGTTCATCGGCGATCAGCACATCGGGTTTCAGCGCAAGCGCCATGGCGATCATGACACGCTGGCGCATCCCGCCGGAAAGCTCGTGCGGGTATTGACCCATGCGCCGCTCTGGCTGCGACAGGCGCACCGCCCGCAGCGCGTCGAGCGCCTGCTTCTTCGCATCGGCCTTCGGATCATGGGTGCGGATCGCCTCGGCCAGTTGGGTGCCGATGGTCAGCACCGGGTTCAGGCTGGTCATCGGTTCCTGAAAGATCATCGCGATGCGCGCGCCGCGAATATCCCGCATCCTGCGTTCCGGCAGCTTCGTCAGTTCCTGCCCGTCCAGCGTGATCGCGCCGCTGGCCACGTTCACGCCCGTCGGCAGCAGACCCATGACCGCAAGCGAGGTGATCGACTTGCCCGATCCGGATTCGCCCGCGATGCACAGGGTTTCGCCGCGATGAAGCGCAAAGGACAGGTCCGAAACCAACGGCTTTGGACCTGCCTGCGTATCGACCGCGACCGTCAGGTCGCGGACGGAAAGCACCGGATCGGTCATTCGAAGACCGCGCGGGGGAAATAGAAACTGACAACCCAGTTCGGCATGTCCACGATTTCCGAGATCCGCAGATCGCCGCAGGTCGAGCACAGCATATAGGCATCCACCGCAGACATCCCCCGCGTTGCGCAAAGGTGATCAACCATGCCTGCCACAGCGTCGCGCGCCCCGCTCATCAGGTCGGGACCGATGCCGGTCGTGACCTCATAGCCCTTGGCGTCGAGATGGCGCGTGACCGGGCCGGGGGTTGTGAAGCGCGGCATTTTCAGATTTGCGCCTTTCACCAGATCGAATTTCAGCGCGACATCCATCGGGCTTTCGATGGCGGTGCCGCAGACCTCTCCGTCGCCCTGCGCGGCATGGGTGTCGCCGACGCTGAACAGCGCGCCCGCGACCTCGACCGGCAGGTAAAGCTCTGCTCCCTCGGCAAGATCGCGGATGTCGAGATTGCCGCCAACCCGGCGCGGCGGCACGATCGTATGCAGCCCCGGTTCCGCCAAGGCGCAACCGATGGTTCCGGCGAAGGGCTTCAGTGGAACCCGGCCTTCCTTGCCGAACAGCGCCGGCGCGCGCGTGGCGCCATCGTATTTCCAGATCGTCAGCGCCGGGTCGGTGAACTGATCCGCCAGCAGGCCGAAGCCCGGAATATTGGCGGTCCAGCCCGAGGCCGATCCCTCCGCCTCCTTCGGGAAGAACTGCTGAATGGTGATCTTCAGCGCATCGCCGGGCTCTGCCCCTTCGACCCAGATCGGGCCCGTCACCGGGTTGATCTTGCCGAAATCCAGCACCGCCACATCATCGACCGTCGAAGACGGGCCAAGCTGGCCCGCCGATGAATCCATGCATTCGAAATAGACCGACTGGCCCGGCTCGACCCGCTGCACCGGGGCAAGGGCGTTGTCCCAGCCGAAATGATGCTGCGCGCCGTGGATGGTATAGTCGCAATTCTTGCACATCTTATTCGCTCACATAGACGTAGTCGTAATTGACCGGGATCGAGACCGGATCGACGTAAAGCGCGTCATCGCCACCCATTCGCGCCGATTTCATGGTGAAGCGCTGTTCGTTGAAGACCGGCGCCCAGGGTGCGTCCTCCATCACCTTCATGTAGATGTCGGACCATGCCTGAAGGCGTGCCTCGGCCTGATCCTCTGCGGCCATCGAATCCGCTTCGGTCGCTGCGGCGTCGAGGTCTTCGTTGCAGTATTTCGACCAGTTCCAGCCGCCATCCCCGGCCCCGTCGCATCCTAGGATCGGGCCGTAGAAGTTTGACGGATCGGGGAAATCGGCAATCCATGCCATCCCGCCTGACCAGATCATCGGGGCGCTGCCATTGCCGCCTGCCTCGATCACATTGGCCTGCGCAAGCGCGCGGATCTCGGCGTTGATGCCGATCTGCGACAGATCCTGCTGAATGGCCTGCGCGATGCGCGGGTTTGGGTCGGTGTTCATGACATAAAGCTCGGTATCCACACCGTCAGCATAGCCCGCATCGGCCATAAGCTTTTTCGCGCCCTCGACATCATAGGCGATGCCTTCATAGCCTTCGGTATATCCGGGCATCGACGGGGGCAGGGGCTGCGTTGCCGGAACGGCGCGGTTGTTGATCATCTGCACGATCCGGTCCTTGTTCAGCGCCATGTTGACGGCGCGGCGGACCTCGACCTTGTCGAAGGGCGGGGTTCCGACATTCATGGTAATATAGCCGGTGTGCAGCTGCCCGCCTTCGACGACGCGCGCGGCCTGATCGGGATCGCTCATCACCTCCTGAAACTTGGCGGGCGGGATGCCGTCGCCGGGCACGTCAACCTCGCCATTCTGAAGGCGCAGCAGGGCCACGACGGGTTCCTGCCCGATTTCGAAGGTGATGCTGTCAAGATAGGGCAACCCATCGCGCCAGTAGTCCGGGTTCTTCGTCAGCACGACGCGCTGCCCGATGGTCCATTCGCCAAGGCTGTAGGCCCCGGTCCCGACCGGGTTCTTGCCGAAATCCGCGCCGTATTCATCCACCGCTTCTTTCGGCACGACCGACGCGAAGTTCAGCGCCATCAGATGCAGGAAAGTCGCGTCTGGGCGGCTCAGCTTGATTTCCACCGTCTGCGGGTCGATCACGCTTACGCCTGACAGCCCCTCGGCCTCGCCCGCCGCAGCAGCATCGTAACCTGCGATGGACCCGAAGAAGCCCGCGCCCGGCGATTGCGTTTCGGGGTTGGTTACACGGTCCAGCGAGTATTTCACATCCTCTGCCGTCATCTCGCGGCCATTGTGGAATTTCACGCCGGGACGCAGCTTGAAGGTATAGGTCAGCCCGTCCTCGGACATCTCATAACTTTCGGCAAGGCCAGGGCGCAGGGTCGTGGTGCCGGGTTCGTAATCCATCAACCCGTCAAAGATCGACTTTATCATCGACCAGTTCTGCCAGTCATAGCCGATCGCGGGGTCGAGCGTCGCGACATCGTCCTTGTAGGTGATGATGATGTCGCCACCCGCCTTGGCGTTCGGGTCCAGCGTCTCCTGCGCCGCTGCGGGCAGGGCCAGTGCGGCCACGAGTGCCGTCGAGATCATGAGTTTTTTCATTTATCCTCTCCTGTTGTTACCGCAGCTTGATGCGCGGATCTATGAATGGGGTAATCAGATCGGCCAGCAGGTTGCCCAGAACGATGGCCACCGCCGATGTAATGGTGACGCCCATGATGATCGGGATGTCGACGCGCTGGATCGCCTGCCACGCCAACTGCCCGATGCCGGGCCAGCCAAAGACGCTTTCGACCACGACAACCCCGCCCATGAAGATGCCGATATCCATGCCGATCATGGCAATGACGGGCAGGATCGCGTTGGGCAGGGCATGGCGCAGGATGACGCGCATCCGTCCCAGCCCCTTCGCGCGGGCGGTGCGGATATAATCGGCGCGAAGCACGTCCAGCATGGATGACCGCATCATCCGTGAATACCAGCCGGCCCCCATGATCCCCATGGTGATCGAGGGCAGAACCAGATGTGAGAATGTCCCGTAGCCGCCGATGGGAAACCAGCCGAGCTTGACCGCAAAGACATAAAGAAGCAGCAGCGCGACCACGAATTGCGGCGCGGATACCGCGGCGAAGCTGGCAACCATCAGCGAGGTATCCAGCGGTTTGCCCCGATTCAGCGCGGCCACGACGCCAAGCGTCAGCCCGATCACCAGTTCCGCGATGATCGCGCCCAGCATCAGTTGCAGCGTCGCGGGCAGGCGGGCGGCGATCAGGCTCGCGACTTCGGAGCGTTGCAGATAGCTGCGGCCCATATCGCCATGCAGCAGCCCCCACAGGTAATTGCCGTATTGCACCCAGACCGGCTGATCCAGACCCAACTGACGGCGGATATTCTCGACCACCTCGGGCGTGGCCGATCGGCCCGCGATCTGGCGCACCGGGTCGGCAGGAAGGATATACAGCAGCAGGAAGGTGATGACGCTGACGCCCAGAAGGATCAGCGCCGACTGGATCAGCCGCCGGATCAGGTAAGCCGCCATCAGCGCCGCCCCCTTTGCGTCGGGTCCAGCACCTCGCGCAGCGCGTCGCCGACAAGGTTGAAGGCAAGCGCCAGCAGCAGGATCGCGGCACCGGGGATAAAGACCAGCCACGGCGCCGACTGGAAATAGGTCTGGTTCTCGAAGATGATATTGCCCCAGCTTGGGGTCGGGGGCTGCACGCCGACGCCAAGATATGACAGCGTCGCCTCCAGCAGCACTGTCGTCGAAATGCCAAGCGTCGCCCAGACGATGATCGTCGGCCACAGATGCGGCAGCAGGTGATGCCACAGGATGCGCGCGCCCGACGCACCCAGCGTTCGCTCGGCCGCGATGAAATCGCGCTCGGTCAGGGCGGTGGTTTCGGTATAGACGACACGCGCGGTCTGGACCCAGTTCACCATCGCGATGACAAGCGCCACGATCCAAAGCGAGGGCCGGAAGATAGCCGCCAGACAGATCGCCAGAAGCAGGGCCGGAAAAGCCATCATCAAATCGGTGAAGCGCATCAGAACGGTGCCGATCCAACCGCGCATCCAGCCCGCTGTCAGCCCGACGACCGTGCCCAGCCCGACCGCGATACCATTGGCAACAATCCCGATAATCAGCGACGTGCGCGCCCCGTAAAGCAGCCGCGAGAACAGATCGCGGCCCAGAAGGTCGGTGCCCATCAGCCATTGCCCGCCCGGCGGCATCGGCGCGCCTTCCAGCGTCAGCCCGTCGAAATTCTGCTGGTCGGGCGGATAGCTGACCAGCCAGGGTGCAGCGATGGCGGCGCCGACGATCAGGACGATCAGCGCCAGCCCCAGCACGGCCAGCGGACGGCGCAGCATCCGCGCAAACGCGCCGCGTTCGGTCGGCGCGGCGAGGGGCGCGGCATGGTCGGGCGGGGTGGTGTCGGTCATCGACCGCCTCCGTTGGTTTTGGTGGTGTCGTGACGGGCGATGATCCGGGCCGCGACAGCTTCGAAGCTTTCGCGACGGTCGGTGGCCATGCGGCGCAGGCTGGCGAAAGCGTCCTCGTCGGTCATCCCCTGCGCGACAAGGGTCATGACCGCGCGCACCACGGTTTCGCGCGCCGCAAGCCGCCCCTCAAGTTCGCCGATGCGGGCGGTGTAGCCGTGACGGACCTGAAAGGCGGCGCGCGCGATTAGCAATGCGGAATAGACGCCGTTATCGCCGACCGGCTTCAGAAGCTGCGCATGCGCCCCGTGCGACAGCGACCATTCGATACGGCCCGGCGCCTCTGACCCGATCAGCGCGATCATCGGCATCGGGCTTTGGCCGGGCGGCCACGGGAATTGCGCATCGAAGCCCATATCCACATCGAAAAACAGGAAATCTACGGCGAGCGTGTCCGGCAATTCGGGCCAATGGGTTTCGGCCGACAGCCCGATGGCGCGCAACTGGCGTTCGATTGCAGCAGCGGTCGCGTGGGGGCGGTGCAGGATCGCCGCCTTTGCGCCCGCAAGGTCGAGGATTCGAAGCTGCCCGCTCATGTCACCAGCCGCAGTTTCTGGCGGGTCTGGCTGCGGTCGGGGCGGGTCAGATAAGGGTCGCCGGGTCTGGCGGGTAAGCTGTGCAGGACACGGAATGCACCGCCTTCTGCCTGCGCTATCAACGCGGGAAGCGAGGTATGATGCGTCTGCGGATCAATCGGGCCTTCGTTGGCATCCAGTGACAGAAGCTCTGCCAGCGAGAGCCGTTCGCTGCCGGGATGCGCGTCGAACAGCCTTGCCATTTCCATGATCGCCGCATGACCCGCCGCCTCATGAGAGCTTTCGAATGCGGCACCCGGCGTATGAAAATACGGGCCTGCGGCAATCAGCCCGTCCGAGGCCGCGCCCATCAGGGGCAATTCGCATTCGGTCAGATTGCAGGACAGGATCGGAACGCCGGGCATGCGCTCATGCATCGCCGCGACAAATGCATATTGCGACGGCCCGATCAGCGAATTCATCACGAAATCCGGCCGGATCGCGGCGATTTCCTCGACCATGCCGTCCACGCCTGTCTCACCAAGCGACAGATGCCGCTCTCCCGTGATCTCTCCGCCGCGTGTGGTCACGACCTCGCGCGCGAGGCGGTTGATCTCCCATCCCCAGATATAATTCGAAGCCACAAGATGCATGCGCTGCCCGAAACGTGGCATCGCCCAGTCAAGCAGAGGCAGCAGATGCTGGTTCGGGCAGGCATGCATATAGACCACATGTGCCGACGCCTCGAACCCTTCGTAAGGAACGGCATACCACAGCGCCGCGCCCGCGCGTTCAAGGACGGGCAGAACCTCCTTCCGGCTCCACGAGGTCACGCAGCCAAGGATATGCCGTGCCTCGCTGTCACGCAGGATCTCGGTGCAGAGCGGGGCGTAAAGGTCGATCTGGCCAAGCGGATCACGCTCTACCGGGATCAGTTCGACCGCCAGGGCCGGGTTCTGGTTCACCTGTGCAATCGCGGCCATCGCGCCCTTGTATTTTGCATTCGAAATCGCGCTGTAGCCGCCCGAGCGGGACAGAAGGATTCCGATCTCAATACGTCTTTTCATCTTTTCCCTGTTCCCCAGACGACAAAGACCCCACCCCGCCAGAAGCAGGTATGGGGCCTTGTTGCCGGTCGCACATCGCTATTTCCCCAAGGATTGCGGATTGCGCATGCGCCGGTCAAGAAGGTTTCGTCGCATATCGTTCAGAAAATCAACTGATAAGTCGTCTGCCTAAAACTAAGGCAGGCATCCCTTTCAGCTTTGGGCGTTTCGTTAAGTCATTCCGCGACGTCATGAAAATAACGCGCAACCCGCGCAGAGCTTCGGGGGTTCTGGCGGTAGACTGCGACCGGACAGAAGATTGATTTTCCGGTGCAGCATTCAACTTCTGACAACAAGCGAGGTGGTTATGCCTCCGATCAAATATACTGACGACATCGAGACGTTGCAGCCTCATGAAGGCGGTATCGTTCGCGAAATTGTCGCGCAAATGGCCGCGACGCAGGCCGGCAACGCGGAACGCCACCGCCACGCCCATCGCGACGCCCATGCCAAAAGCCATGCGATCCTTAAGGGCCGAATGACGGTGCTGGACGATCTGCCGCCCGAGCTGGCGCAGGGGGTTTTCGTGCCCGGCGCGGAATATCCGGTCATCGCCCGGCTGTCATCGGCCCCCGGCGACATCCACAGCGACGACATCCCGGCACCGCGCGGCTTTGCGCTGAAGATCATCGGCGTGCCCGGCGACAGGCTGACCCCGGCGCTCGGTGGCGCGAATCAGGATTTTCTGATGGTCAATTTCCCTGTGCTGGCCTTTGGCACGGTGCAGAAATACAAGAAGATGCTGGCGCTGCTGGAAAAGAACGCCAACGCCCCTGACGCCTTCCAGAAACTGGTCGCGGCAGCGGCGCGAGGCGCCGAAGATGTGGTCGAGGCGCTTGGCGGCACGCCCGGTGCCACGCTGCAGGGACTGGCCCGCGACAATGCCAACATGCTGGGCGAGACGTTCCATACGCAGGCCGCGATCCGCTATGGCGATTTCATCGCAAAGCTGTCGCTTGCGCCCGAAGGCGATGTGGCTGACCTGACCGGCCAGCAGGTCGAAGGCGGCTTTTCCGCGATGCGCGACGCGGTCGGCGCTTACTTCGCGAAAAACGGCGCGGATTACACATTGCGCGCGCAGCTTTGCACCGATCCGGACGCGATGCCGGTCGAGGATGCGGCGGTGCTTTGGGATCCCGATCAGTCGCCGCACCGCCCCGTCGCCCGCCTGCATTTTGACGCGCAGGACGCCTATTCCCCCGCGCGGCAGGTTCACGGCGACGACCATCTGGCCTTCAACCCGTGGAATGGCGTGGCCGCCCATCGCCCGCTTGGGTCGATCATGCGGGTGCGCAAGGCAGCCTATGAATCCTCGTCAGCGCAGCGGCACCGGCTGAACGATCTGCCGCGTCAGGAACCGCAGAAGCTGGCCGATCTTCCCGATTGACCTGATACAGAAGGAGTTTGTCATGACCGACAAGCACAATGACCCGCGTCTGGACGACGAAAGCCGTCTGCAGGAATTCCGCCGCGTCGCGAAGGAGGTCGCAGCCGACGCCCCGCAGCTGGCCAAGATCGCCATTGAAGGTCTGATCCGCGATCATAACAAATTGTTCGATGGCACCGCGGACAAGGCGGGCCGGGCAGGGCGGCAGTCGGGCAATGTGTCCGAACTGACCGCGATTGCCACGGTGAAACCGGGCGGCGCCGAACGCCTGCGCCGCATCTTCAACCTGACGGGCGGGAATTTCGACGGCGCGCAGCGGGTCTCGACCCTGCACGACATGCGCTTCGTGTTCTTCGACGACGATACCCGGATCATCTTCGCCACCACTTATGACGGTGACTGGGACACCTATATCAACGATTTCGCGACGAAGATTCCGGGACTGATGGACCTGCTATTCGCTAATGTCGAGGGCTGGCCCGGCATCGACAGTCCCGAGGTCAAGGACTACATTGCCGATCATCAAATCGACGCGGCAGGCTGGTTCGTGGCCAACCCGCAGGTGACAGTCGTCGATGTGCGGCGCATGCAGCGCATGGAAACGGCACTGAACGATTTCATGGACAAGATGGCCGATAACGGCGGCATGGACGACGCCAGTCGCAAGGCGCTTGCCGAATTGTCCGACGCCGTGTCAGTCCCCGAGGGGGTGGATTACTGATGTCGTTTCTTGGAAATCTTCGCAAGCGCTTCGACAGCAAGCGCGTGACGCTTCAGCTTGATGACATTCAGGGCCTGATCCTGCGCGCGCGCCCCGAGCCCTATGTCGGCATCCATGCCATGCTGCATGTCGATGACGCGGCCGGCGGGCGCGACCTTATCGCGCGGCTGGCCGATCATGTCCCGTCTGCCAAGGGCTGGACCGATGACATGCCGGCATGGCTGGGCGTCGCGATCAGCCATGCCGGGCTGAAAGCGCTTGGCCTGCCGGATGCTTCGCTGAAATCCTTTCCACTGGCGTTTCAGCAGGGCATGGCGGCCCGCGCGCCCCAGCTTCGGGACGAAGGCGAGAACGCGCCCGAGACATGGGAGCCCGCCTATCAGGACGAAAACTGCCATATCGCGCTGTCCATCTTTGCGCAGGATGCGGCAGAGTTGGACCGCGTGAAGCAGAAGGCCATGGCCGAACTGGAAAGCGCCAGCGGCGTGACCCTGATCGGCACGCATGAATTCGGCGCGGATGAACAGGCAAAGAACCCTTTCGGCTATCGCGACTCGATCTCTCAGCCGACGGTGGCGGGTGCAGGGGTTGAACCCAATGACGGTGACGAGCGCGCCATTGCGGCGGGCGAGTTCATTCTGGGCGAAGACAGCGAGGCCGGCGCACCTGTCGCCATGCCCGCGCCCGACGTGCTGGGGCGCAACGGCTCCTTCGTCGTCCTACGCAAATATGAAAGCCGCGTCGGCGCGTTCAACGATTTCCTGCGCGAACACGGGCAGGATGATGCCGCGCAGGACAGTCTGGGTGCCAAGATGTTCGGCCGCTGGCGGTCCGGTGCACCCTTGACCCTATCGCCCGACCAGGATGACGAAGCCCTGGGTGCGGACCCCGGCCGCAACAACGATTTCACCTATCAGGACGACGCGAAGGGGCTGATCTGTCCGCATTCAGCGCATATGCGGCGGATGAACCCGCGCGGGTCCAGTCTGACAATCCTGACGGATCAGAACATTCACCGGATCATCCGGCGCTCTTCGACCTTCGGGCCGAAATGGGACCGGGACGTGAGTGCTGCCGGCGACCAGGGCGATCGCGGGTTGTTCTTCATCTTCATCAGTGCGCGGGCCTATGACACGATCGAATTTCTGCAACAGGAATGGATCAATCGTGGCAATTTCCTCGATCTCGGGGAAGAGCGCGACCCCATCGTGGGTCTGCATGAGCAACCGGGCAGGTTTACCATTCCGGCGGAACCCGTCCGCAAGCGCGTGAACGGCATAACGACCTTCAACCGCCTTCGCGGCGGCGAATATATGTTCATGCCGTCGATCTCGGCGCTGAAATGGATCGGGCGTGGCGGCTGGCAGTCGGAATCCTGACGCGCGTATTCAGCCCCCGATGAGGGGCTTGCCACAGCGAAAGGCAGCGCGCGAGGCGTATTTGGTTCGCGCTTGCCACGATTATCGCCAACACCCGACATGAAAATTGTTTTCTTTACTTCGATAATTCACGCCTTGTTTCTTGAATTTTCACAGAATATACGGCATTCTGAGAAAATAAATAACATATGGTGCATCGAATGACCGGGAAACAACTCATCCGCTACGATACAGCCGATCCGCAGGCTGGCGGCCAGCGTCGCCCTTTTGCGAAAGCGGTCAGGGCGGGTGATTATGTCCATGTCTCGGGGCAGGTGCCGACCGTGAATGGCGAGGTGGTCACCGGCGGGATCGTCGCCCAGACAGAGCAGGTGATCGAGAATATCAAGGCCGTTCTCTCGCTTGCCGGCTGCGGGCTGGAAGATGTCATCAAAGTCACCTGCTGGCTTGACGATCCCCGCGATTTCTCCAGCTTCAACGCGGTTTTCGAGAAGCATTTCATCGACAATCCTCCCGCACGTTCGACGGTCGAATCGCGGCTTATGGTGGATGCCAAGGTTGAAATCGACGCCATCGCCTGGAAGCCGCTGTGAAGGTCCTGATCCACGAAGATCGCGCCGAGGCGGTGAACCATGCCGCCGACCTGATCGCTGCGCGCCTTCGATCCCGGCCGGAAACGGTGCTTGGTCTTGCGACTGGCGGCACGATGGAGGCCGTCTATACCCGCCTGATCGACGCGCATCGCGCGGGGCGGGTCAGCTTCGCCGACGCACGGTCCTTCAACCTTGACGAATATGTCGGGCTCGCGCCCGATCACGCCTGCTCGTACTGGCGCTATATGCGGGAACAGCTTTTCGACCACGTGGATTTCCCCGTTGGCGCGACCATGCTGCCGCGCGGTGACGCGCCAGACCCCGAAGCAGAGGCTGCGGCGTATGAACAGGCCATTCTTGATGCCGGCGATATTGGCTTCCAGCTTCTCGGCCTTGGGAAAAACGGGCATATCGGTTTCAATGAGCCGACATCGAGCCTGTGCTCGCTGACGCGTATCAAGACGCTGACCCGGTCGACGCGGGATGCGAATGCGCGGTTCTTCGACGATCCCGAACAGGTTCCGCGCCTTGCGATCACAATGGGGATCGGAACCATTCTGCGCGCCGGCGAAGTGGTTTTGCTGGCCTATGGTGACGACAAGGCTGACGCCGCCGCAGCGATGATCGAAGGGCCGGTGTCAGCTGTCTGCCCCGCCTCGGCGTTGCAGATGCATCGCAAGGCGACCGTCATCCTGGATGGTGCCGCCGCCAGCCGATTGAAGCTTCGCGACTATTACGCCGAGGTTCATCCGGGCGGACGCGAAAGGGCAATCTGATCCAGCGCCGCGCGCAGGGCGGCGACGCGGCCCGCATCGGTGCGCCTTGCGCCAGGCGGCAGGAAGCCGAAGCTTTCAACCTTGTCCAGTGCCGGTCGGTCTGCCGCGACAGAAGCAGAGGCGTGAAGCTCTTGAAGGTCGGGAAGATGCGCCGCGATCTGCGCTGCGTTCTCGGCCGATACGCCGCCACCGGGCATGATCGCGACGTTGGGTGCGGCGGTCTGCATGGCAGCCAGCCGGTCCAATCCCGCAAGCGCATTCGGCGCGCCGCCCGAGCTCAGAACACGTCTGATCCCCAGCCCCGCGACGACCTGCATTGCCTCTGCCGGATTTGGCGCAAGGTCTATGGCGCGATGCAATGTGACCTCCATCCCTTCTGCGGCGCGCATCAGCCTGGCCAGCGTGGCCGCATCCAGCCGTCCGTCGGGCAGGGATGCCCCGATCACCACACCGGCAAGTCCTGCGTCCCGCATGGCGTCGATTTCGGCCAGCATCGCGCCGCACTCATCCGCGCTCCAGACGAAGGCGCCGGCACGCGGGCGGATCATCGCCATGACAGGCAGGCGCGATCTGGCCGCAAGTGCCACGAGCCCTGCGGACGGCGTCAGCCCGCCAAGGCCAAGCGCGGCGCAAAGTTCGATACGGTCCGCGCCGCCGTCCTCTGCCGCGCGTATGCCGTCGGCATCGTCCACGCAGATTTCAAGCGTGATGCGGTTCATCGCGATTTCCTTTCCAGCAAGATCAGCAACCCGGCCCCCGCAAGCCCCCCGATGCCGCTGAGGATCGCGGCCGCGGGATAGCCCTGAAGCGCTGTGCCCATCGCAAAAATTCCGGCGCCGATCGCGCCGCCAAGGAACATGTTGACCGCGATCAGCGAGGCGGACAGGCCGGGCCGGTCCTGAATGAGATCGAGCAGATAGGAAATCGGGATCGAGATGATGCCCGCCGCCCCGATGCCGGCCAGCAGGCTGGCCGCAAAAATATGAGCCGGGTCGCTCGCAAGCGCGAGGCCGACCAGATAGCCCATATAGATCGCAATCGACAGGCCAAGCGCCGTGGTGACGCGCAGATAGCGAAGCGACCAGGTCCAGCCGAACATGAACACAACCTCAAGCAGCGCAACCATGCCGACCGCAAAGCCCACATCGCCGGTCTGGCCGCCTGCCTGTCCGGTCATGATAAGCGGCAGCACCGCGCCGTTGACATGCAGAACCTGACTTATCAGGGCGATGCCGATGACCGGGGCGAGAAGGCTCGGGCGGAAAATCTGCGCCATGTCGCCGATCACCGATCCGGGCAGACGAACCTGCACCGGCCGGTCGGCGCGTCCCGAACTGGGCGCGACCCTTGCCGTGCCGGTGCCGCCTTCGGGGATGGCATCGGGGGTGGTTTCGCTTCGTCTCAGCGGGCGGCGCGGATGATCCGGTGCCAGTCCTAGGACGATGGTGGCAAGACAGGCGGCCGCTGCCAGCGCCGCAATCAGATAAGCGCCGATCATGCTGTCACGCCCGATCATCAGCAGCCCGACAGCCCCCGGCACAAGCACCCATGACAGCGAAATCGCCATTCGCATCAGCGCATTGACGATCTGCGCGTCATCTGCGTGAAGGCGCGCGGTCTGGGCGCTGACATTGCCGAACAGCAACGAGTTCGTCGCGTGAAACAGCGCGAGCGGCCCGACCGTGGCCAGCGCAAAGACAATCGCCGAAGGAGCGGCCCAGATCGTGCCATAGCCGAGAATGCCAAAAGCGGCGGCGACGATCAGCGGGCGGCGATAGCTTTGAAAGCGATCCGACAGCGCACCGATAGCGATTGCCATGAAGACATTGGTGATCGAGGCCGCCAGCGCGATGGTCGCATATTCCGCGTCGGAAAGCCCAAGCTCGCGAATGCCGATCACCGACTGATAGGGGGAGGTCGCGGCACCGGCCAATCCATAGAGAAAGATTGCCGCAGCCGAGGCGCGCACCACCGGATGCCGGCGCAGAATGGCGACCCAGGGGTTCATGCGCCGGGCTTTCGTCCTGCGAAGCGCCGCGAGGGCCGCGCCGTCGCGGTGAAGCTGTCGCGCTTGTCGAAGGGCAGGGTTCCGGCAGGTCGATGGCAGTTTTCAAGACGGCGGATGTCCTGATTGACCGCGCCGTCTGTCAGGGCCATGAGGTTGGGATTGGCGAGCGGCGCAAGTTCCGGCGAAAGGTAACCTGACTTCACCACCAGCAGCCGCGTCCCGGAAGGGTCAAGGCCAAGCCGCGTAAAATCCGCAATGTCGTGATAGGGCCTTCGGCGTGCTGCCAGAACCACGATCAGTCCACCGCTTCGGACAACCGCCTGCCGGTCCGCGGGGCTTTCGCCGTGATCCAGCGTGACCACTTCTGCCCGCAGCTGCACCCGAACGCCTGCAGGATCGAGGCTGGCACCGATCCGCAAGTCGAGTTGCGCACCTGCGCCGGCGGCAAAGCACGCCTCGGTCGCGGGGCGATCCGCGATGCCTGCGACAATCGCCTCGGACCAGTCGCGCGCGATCAGCGCGGCCAGCACATCGGCGCGATCACCGACGCCGCCGCCGGTCGGATTATCGCCGCTATCGGCAAGGATGACGGGCCGGGTCGAGGTCCGTTCCGCGATATCCAGCATTTCGTCGAGGGGGCCTGTCACGGGACCGAAGGCAAATTCGTCGCGCGCGGCCCAGAACTCGGATGCGATCCCTTCTGCGGCGGCCGAGGCCGCGACACGATCGGTTCCGGTCACGATTGCGGCGGCGGTGGCGCGCGGCTCGTCCGCCCAGACATAGCCGATCATCAGATCCGTGCGCCAGACCGTGGGCCCTTCCAGCGCAGGCAGCGCCCTGTAAAGGCGGCGGGCCGGCTCATCCTCGGTCGAGGATCGCTCGCCCGGCAGCAGCAGCGGCACGGGAACATAAACGATGCCGGGGCGTTCGCCCGATTCCAGCGCGCGCAGCAGCATCGCGGCAGACGCGGCCATCGTTTCCTGCGTATCAACATGCGGCGCGGTGCGGTAGGCCGCGAAGATGTCGAGCGCGTCAACCACGCCGTCCGAAACGTTGCCATGCAGGTCGTAGCTGGCGGCGACCGGAATATCCGGGCCGACAAGGGAACGGACGGCACCGATCCAGTCCGCCTCGGCGTCGAACATGCCGTCGACCTTCACCGCGCCATGCATGGCCAGCAGAACCCCGTCGACCGGTAACACGGCGCGAAGCAGATCCAGAAACTCCGCCTTCAGTGCCTGATAGACCTGCGCCGAGACTGGCCCGCCCGGAACCGCGCGCGCATGAAGAAGCGGCACGAATTCGGCATCAAACTGCCTCAGAAACGCGAAGTGGTCGTGCGACAACAGACCGCTGCCGCGCAGAACCCTGAAATCTTCCATCTGCATCAGAAGCGGCGAATAGGTCGAGCATTCGGTATGAATGCCGCCCACGGCGATACGTGGCATTCGTGGTCCCTTTTCTACAGCCGAGGATGAAGCCGGACCTGCGCCGCGAAACGCTGCCAGTCCTTTTCCGCCTTCTGCGTCCAGCCGGATTCCGCTACGGCGGGCAGGCGCGGAAACACGAGATCGTTGAACCAGTGATCCGTGGTGAAATGTTCGCACCAGATACAGGCCTGAACGCCGCGCATCTGCGGGCGCAAATCGTCTGGGAAATCGCCCTCGGCTTCGTAATCATAGGTCTTTTCGGGTGGAACGGCTCCCGCCCATGCGGCCCCATTTTCCAGCCAGTCCGCACCCTGCGCCATGTCCATGTAATAGGCCTGACCTGGCGTCATGACGACGTCATAGCCCTGCCTCGCAAGCTCTATCCCGACCTGGGGCGTTTCCCATGCCATCAGGACCGTATTTTCGGGGTCGACACCGCCGCCATTGGCCAGTTCGTTCCAGCCGACCATGATCTTTCCGCGCCGGGTCAGCATGTCTTTGACGCGACGGGCGAACCAGCTTTGCAGCTCGAACGTGCCCGCCAGCCCTTCGCGCTGCATGAGAATGCGTGCTTTGGGTGATTGCAGCCAGGCGTTGCCTGCCACCTCGTCGCCGCCGATATGGAACAGCCTGGACGGGAAGATTTCGCACAGCTCGCCGATGATCGTGTCGAGGACCTCGAACGTGGCTGGCATGCCCGGATTCCAGGAATTGTTCGGATAACCCTGAACGGGCGCATAGCTGTTCGGCACCTCGTCAGGGTCAACAAGGAACGGCAGCGCGGCAAGAACGCAAGCCGCGTGGCCGGGGGTTTCGATCTCTGGCATGATCTCGATGCCGATGCTTGCGGCATGGGCGACCACGTCGCGCATCTGGTCCTGGGTGTAGAACCCCCCGCGTCGCGACGGCCCGTCGCCCAGTTGCGGCAGCATTCCCTCGCAGTCGTGACCACGATACGCCCCGGTCGAGGTAAGTTCGGGATAGGCCCGGATTTCGGCGCGCCAGCCCTCGTCATCGGTCAGGTGCCAGTGAAACAGGTTCATCCGGTACCAGGCCAGAATGTCGATGACGCGCTTGACCTGATCGGCCCCCCAGAAATGCCGCGACACGTCCAGATGGCATCCGCGCCAGCCATAGCGGGGCGCGTCGCTGATATGCCCCGTGGCGGGGAAGGCGAAAGCCGGGTCGGTGAACGCGCCATGCAGCATCTGGGCAAGCGCAACCAGTCCGAAGCGGCGGCCGCTGGCGGTGCTGGACGACAGCGTAATCGTTTCGCCGAAATCCAGCCGATAGCCCTCGGCCGGAAGAGCCGGGTCTTCGGCGAATGCCAGCGCGCGGCTTCCCGGCGCGGGCGAAAGCTGGAACAGGCTGCGCGCCGCAGGGAACAGGCGCCGATGCAGGGCATCGACCGAAAGCATCAGTCGGCGGTCATCGTCCGAGGTGCCGCTTTCGGCGTGGATCAATACCGGGGCGGGGCCGGGTGTCGCAGTGATCTCGTTTGGCCAGGGCAGCAGCGCGAATGGCAGGGTCAGGCGTCCCTCGGGCAGGCGGGGTGGCGGCGCGGGCGGTATGCCATCCGCACGGATCAGGTCGCCGATCTGCACCTCGTGATGCTGCCCATCCGCAGTCGTGATCCATGCCGTCTTTGCCGCATCGTTGCGATGGAACGGCATGCGGAACAAACCGTCGGCACTGAACTGCCAGCGCGCACCTGGGGCAAGGCGCATACCCTCTGGCGGGGCAAATTCGTGGAAATTCGCGACCCTGCGAAGCAGCCGCGCGCCCGTGATGACATGTTCGGGCATGATCCGGGTGATCGTCGTGATCGAAAGCGTGAAATCAGCAAGCGTCTCGGTGCCGAGATTGTGCAGTGTGACCGTCCATGTGCCGTCAGGCGCAGGATCGGGCATCCATGCGTTTTCCAGAAACAGGGTCATTGCGGGCCTCCCTCGGAATTGCTCAGTAGTCCTGTGATTGGCTGAAGGTCCGCGCGAGCGCGGGCGTGCCGGCCGTCAGTCCGCAATCGACCGGCAGTGTCACCCCGGTAATCGCCCCAGCCATCGGCGAGGCCAGAAAGCCGACAGCCTCGGCGACGTCCTCGGGGCGGACGATGCGGCCAAGGGGGTAATGGGCAGCCGCCTCGTCGAAAACTTTCGGATTGTCAGCGGCGCGTTTTTCCCAGGCGCGCGTGCGGACGGTCCCGGGTGCCACGGTGTTGGCGCGAATTCCGAAGGCGCCGTATTCGACCGCGATTAGCCGCGTCAGATGGATCATGCCGGCCTTCGCGGCGGAATAGGCCGGGTGGCCATAGACCGCCATACCATTGACCGAGGCAACATTGACGACCGATCCACCGCCTTCCTTCATCTGATCGACAAGCGCCGCGAAGACATAATAGGCGGCGTCGAGATTAAGCGCGCGGTCCGCCTGCCACGCCTCGATCCGTGTCGACTGCAGGCTTGGCGCAACGGCTGCGCCGGCATTGTTCACAAGGGTGACGGGGCGACCCAAGGCATGCACGACCCGTGCCAGTCGCGCGCAGCTTTCGGGGTCGGTGACGTCAAGTTCGACCGCTATGCAGTCCGTGCCCAGATCTCGGGCGACGGCTTCGGCCGCAGCCAGATCCAGATCCGCAATCACGACCGCGTCGTGATCCGCCTGCAGTCTTTGCGCAATCGCGCCCCCGATATCGCCGGCGGCGCCGGTCACGATGGCCAGTCGTTTCGTCATCTTCTTCCTTCACGATCCCGCGGCCATCCGTCGGCACGCGGGCTGCCGCAGGCCCGCGCGCCACCTGTCTCAGTCCCCGAGAAGCTGGCGGTCGTCGCCGTCGCGGTGTCTGACGAGCTGTTCCTTGATGCTGCGCAGCAATCGGCGCGACTTTTCCCGGTCGGCATAGGCGACAAGGTTGGCAAGGATATCGACCGCCGCCAGAAACGCGTAGCGCGTCGAGGTCGGGCGGAAGATGTTCTTGCCTTCGGGCAGGTCGATCGCGATGACGATATCAGCCGCCGCCGCGACCTCAGAGCCAGCGCGGGTCAATGCGATTGTCGGTATCTCTCTTTCCCGGAGCAGATCGAAGCAGCGCACGATCTCGGTATTTCGGCCGCTGAGCGACGATCCGATGACGACCGCGCCCGGCTCTGCCGCGGCGGACAGCATCAGGTTAAAGGCATGATCGGTCGATGCCGTGATGCGGCAGCCCAGACGGAACAACCTGTTCTGAAGCTCGTTCGCGATCAGCGACGAATTCCCGCCGGCACCGAAGGCATAGATCATGCTCGACCCGGCCAAAAGCTCCGCAGCCCTGGACAAGCTGGCCATATCCAGACCGCGATGCAGTTCGAAAAGCGCGTTCTGCGCCTTTGTCACGATGTCCTCGGCCACCTCGGCCGGGGTCGAGGTAATGGTTTCGGGATGCAGATAGCGAAGCCCGACATAGGCGCTTTTGGCCAACTGCACCTTGAAATCCGAAAAGGACGCACAGCCGAGACGGCGGCAGAACCGCGTCACCGTCGGCGGAGAGACGCCCGCCTTGGCCGCGATTTCGGTGATCGAGGCGGCGGTGGCGAAATTCACGTCAGACAGGATCACCGCTGCAAGCTTGCGTTCCAGCGAAGATACCAGCCCCTCGCCATTGCTCAGCGCCGCGATCAGATCGGTCGAATTGACCGCGCCCTGATCTTCGCCCTTCGGCTTTGCGTCCGTCATGCGCCAAATCCAAGCGCTGCGTTGCAGATCAGATTGACGGCGCGTGACCTCTGTCGTTGCTTCACAGCTCTCTCCCGAAATTTATTTTCGTTTCAGCTTGACATTTAGGCATGATTCTTTGGAATATTCTAGCGCATTCCGCAGAATGCAGAAATTTATTTTCACGGAAGGCGCAATACCGGTGTCAGCTCGCGATCCCTTTCAGAACCCGTTCGCCCCAGATGACGCGGATCGCCGCGAGATGTGGGAGATGTTGGTGACACGCGACATTGATGCCTTCGTCAGCGCCGATTGGGAAGCGGTTGCAGATGACTTTGTCGCGACGAATTTCACCGGCTTCAGCGGCAATTTCCAGCCCGACCCGCAGGGCTACACGCTCGCATTTCCGACGCTTGATGCCTATCGCCGTGAATGGATGCGTCAGGCGAAGGACTTCACCGCAGCACGCGACGCCGGTGAATTTGCCGGCAATCCGCGCGACGGCATTTTCGCGGCAACCCGGCTGGAGGAGATCGAGATCGACGGCGAAACCGCGCTTGTCCGCAAGAAATTCGACGGCAGTCTGGCCAAGACCGACGGCAGTTCCGACCGCATGAACTGGCAGACGCTTTACGTGTGCCGCTGCGAAGGCGGGCGCTGGAAGATCGCGGGTTTCCTTGGCTATTTGCCGCATCTGCCGGAGTGAGCATGACGGGCGCGCGTGGAAAACGTATCTTTGTCGCGGCCCTCGCGACCGAGACAAATACATTCTCGCCGATCGTCATTGACCGGCAGGGGTTCGAGGCATCGCTTTACGCGCCTCCGGGCCAGCATCCGCCGACCCCGACGCTGTGCACCGCGCCAATCACCGTCGGACGGCGCGTCTGTGCGGAACTGGGGTGGCAGTTGATCGAAGGGACGGCCGCGTGGGCCGATCCGGCCGGACTGGTCGCGCGCGGCGCTTATGAGGGGCTGCGCGACGAAATCCTTGAGCAATTGCAACAGGCGATGCCGGTCGATGCCGTGGTGCTTGGGCTGCACGGTGCGATGGTGGCGCAGGGTTATCTTGACCCCGAAGGCGACCTGTTGAGCCGTGTCCGTCAGATCGTCGGGCCGGATGTACTGCTTTGTGCCAGCCTTGACCCGCACAGCCATCTGACCGCCGAACGGGTCCGCGCCGCCGATTTCTTTGTCGCATTCAAGGAGTTTCCGCATACCGACTTCGTCGAACGTGCCGAGGATCTCTGGCGCATTGCGGTCGATGCGCTGGAGGGGCGTGTGCGGCCGGTCATGTCGGTTTACGATTGCCGGATGATCGACGTTTTCCCCACCTCCCGAGAGCCGATGCGAAGCTTCGTCGACAGGATGATGCGACTGGAAACCGAGATGCCGAAGCTGCTGTCGCTTTCGGCGATACACGGCTTCATGGCGGGCGATGTTCCGGAAATGGGAACCCGGATGATCGCCGTGACTGACGATGATGCCGAACTGGGCCAGCGGATCGCCGAGGAGCTTGGGGCAGCGCTGTATGCCAATCGCGGGCGGCATATCATGCCCGCACTTGATGAGCGCGAGGCGGTTGAAAAGGCGATGGCATCGGACCGGTCTGGCCCGGTCGTCATCGCCGACATGTGGGATAATCCGGGCGGCGGGACTGCGGGCGACGCGACCGTTTTGCTGCGCGAACTCGTCGCGAGGGGCGCAAGGGGCGTCGCGGTCGGGACCATATGGGACCCTATCGCCGTTCAGCTTTGTATGGTCGCGGGCGAGGGGGCAGAGCTGCTTTTGCGCTTCGGCGGCAAATCCGCACCCCTGACCGGAGAGCCCTTCGATGCGCTGGTGCGCGTGCTTCGCATCGCCCCTCGGGCAGAGATGCAGTTCGGGCAAAGTGTCGTGCCCTTCGGTCCTGCGGCGCGCATTGCTCTGCTGACGCCCGAGGGCGAAGATCTCGGCATCGAGGTAATCCTGAATACGGTGCGCGCCCAAAGCTATGATCCGTCGCTTTTCTCGGTCATGGGAATCGTGCCCGAGCAGAAGCGCATCCTGGTGGTCAAATCCACCAACCATTTCTATGCCGCCTTCCAGCCGATCGCGTCCGAGATCATCTATTGCTCGGCGGGAAAGCCATATCCCAACGACCCCGCAACCAATCCTTACCGACTTGTGCGCAGCGACATATGGCCGCGCAGCGAATATCCTTTCGGAGATGTGTCATGACCTTTCCCTGGCCTCAGCTGGGCGCGCCGCTGTCCGATGTCATCACGCCGATGCCGGTGATCGACGAGGCGCGGCTCGCCAACAACCTGACCCGCGCACAGGCTTATATGGAACATCACGGCCTGATTTTCCGGCCGCATATCAAAACGCACAAGCTCGCCTCGGTTGCGCGCTTCCAGATTGACGCCGGCGCTGTCGGCCTGAACTGTCAGAAGCTGACCGAGGCGGAAGCCTTCGCGGATGCGGGTTTCGACGATATCCTTGTCACCTATAACATCCTCGGGGCGGAACGTCTGTCGCGGCTGCGCGCGCTGAACGACCGGCTGAATTTGCTCACGGTCTGTGCCGACAGCCACACGACGATATCCGGGTATGCCGGGGTTTTCGAAACCGGCAAGCGGCTGCATGTAATGGTCGAATGCGATACGGGCGGGCAGCGATGCGGGGTGCAGACGCCCGCCGACGCGGCCGAACTTGCGGCACTGATCGACGATGTGCCGGGGCTGATTTTCCGCGGCCTGATGACTTATCCGTCGCCGGGTGGCGCGGCAAAGGTGCAGGATTTCCTGGCCGAGACGATGGCGCTTCTGTCAGCGCAGGGGATCGAGTGTCCCGTCCGCTCTACCGGGGGCAGCCCTGATTTGTGGTCCGCGCATCTGGTGCCTGCAGCGACCGAGTACCGGGCAGGCACCTATGTCTATAATGATCGTGCGATGCTGCGCGCGGGCGAATGCGGCCCCGACGATCTGGCCATGAACGTTCTTGCGACCGTCGTGTCGCGACCGACGCCGGATCGGGCGGTGCTTGACGCGGGATCGAAGGCGCTGACCTCGGATTTGCTGGGCTTCAGCGAATACGGCACGATAGAGGGGTTGCCCGATGCGCGGATTATCGCCCTGTCCGAAGAACACGCCGTCGTCGATCTTGGCCCCCACGCGGGCGATGCGCCAGAGGTCGGCCAGCAGGTCAGGATCGTGCCGAACCATTGCTGCGTCGTCTCGAACCTGTTCGACAGGGTCGTCTTCCACCGCGACGGCATCGTGACGCGGGTCGAGCCGCTGCTGGCGCGCGGAACAGTGTGGTAGGGCAGGATGGAGCAGACGGTTTTTCATGCAGAGCGTATTTTTGACGGCGATGCCTGGCACGATGATGCGGCCCTGATCCTTCGCGACGGTAAGGTCGATGCGATCGAAGCGTCCGCCAGCCTGCCCGAAGGGAAGCGCGTTCCGGGCTGGATCGTGCCCGGACTGATTGACCTGCAGGTGAATGGCGGTGGTGGCGTATTGCTGAATAACGACCCGACGCCATCCGGGATCGCGCAGATATGCGCGTCGCATATGGCCTGCGGGACGACCGGGATCATGGCCACGCTGATTACCGACACGCCCGAAGTGACAGCCCGCGCGGTCGAGGCCGCGGCCTCGTCTGACGCGACCGGGCTTATCGGCCTGCATCTTGAAGGTCCGCACCTTGACGCCTCGCGCAAGGGGACACATGACCCCGCGCTGATCCGGCCCATGACCGCACATGATCTGGGGCTGCTGGTCGCCGCGGCGAAGCGGGTTCCGCATCTTATCGTGACAGTCGCGCCCGAGGCGATTACCCCTCAACAGGTCGCGGCGCTTGCCGATGCGGGCATAACCGTCAGCCTCGGGCACAGCGATTGCGACGCCGCTGCCGCCGGAACGGCCTTCGATGCGGGCGCGCGCATGGTCACGCATCTGTTCAACGCGATGAGCCAGCTTGCGCATCGCGCCCCCGGCCTTGTCGGCGCCGCGCTGGATGACGGGCGGGTCTGGGCCGGGCTGATCGCAGACGGATTTCATGTCGATGATGCGGCCATGCGCGTGGCCTTGCGCGGTAAGGCTGGCCCAGGCCGGATGTTCCTCGTCTCGGATGCGATGTCCACCATCGGCACGGATCTTGAGGGCTTCTCGCTGAACGGACGCCGGATCTATCGCAAGGACGGACGCCTGACATTGGCGGACGGGACGCTGGCCGGCGCCGACATCGCGCTGATCGACGCGGTGCGCTACGTCCATCGCAGCCTGGGGCTGCCCTTGGCAGAGGCATTGCAGCTCGCGTCGCTTTTCCCGGCAGAGGCCATGCGCCTGCCGGATCGCGGCCATCTTCGCCCCGGTGCGCGGGCTGATTTTCTGACCCTGACCCCGGACATCGCGGTGGGCGAGGTCTGGTCACGCGGTCGGCGTGTCGGGCAGGGCTCGGGGCAGATCACGTGATCCTTTGCTTCGATATCGGCGGCAGCGCGATCAAGATCGCGCATGCTCATGCCGTCGACGACATCCGCACGACGGGAACCCGCCCCACACCGGGCCGTGACCGCGATGCATTCATGGCGGTGTTGAAACAGGCGCTGCAGGATGCGCCGCAACCGCCACGCCGCGTCGCTGTGTCCATCGCCGGCGTGATCGACCCCGATACCGGGCGGGCGCAGGTTGCGAATATCCCGTGCCTGAACGAACGCGCGCTGCATGCGGAACTGGAAGGCGAACTCGGCCTGCCTGTCGATCTGGCCAATGATGCGGACTGCTTCGCGCTTGCCGAGGCCGTGACAGGGGCGGGCCGCGGGCATGACGTTGTGCTTGGGCTGATCCTGGGAACCGGGGTCGGCGGCGGGCTGGTCATCCGCGGAGAGCTGATAAACGCCAGCGGTGGCTTTGCGGGCGAGTGGGGGCATGGACCTGTGGCGCAGCGCACCCTCGGTCAGCCGCCGGTCAGCCTGCCCGTGCTTGCCTGCGGCTGTGGCCAGTCCGGCTGTCTGGACACGCTTTGCGGGGCGCGCGGGATGGAGGCGCTGCACCGCCACCTTCACGACAACGAATCCCTGGACAGCCGCGCCATTGTCGAGGGCTGGCAGGCGGGCAACCCCAACGCAATGCGCACCATCGAAATCTGGACGGAATTGCTGGCAGGACCGCTTTCGATGATACAGAACCTGATCGGCGCGGACGTCATGACGGTTGGTGGCGGTCTGTCGAATTCCGCGCCGCTGATCGCGGGCCTCGACCGCGCGACCCGCGCACGAATCTTGCGCCGAATCACCCGCCCGCTGATTGTTCCTGCTGAATGCCGGATCGAGCCGGGACTTGTCGGCGCAGCGATTCTGGCGTTCCGGCAGGATCAGCGGTGATGGAAACGGCGTTCAAATGCCTATTGCATGAAAATTGATTACACCGACGTCAGAAAAATGCGGATATTTCTTGACTGAACGTCATGTTTCACGCATTTTGAAGAAAAAGAATTTCTCATACGGGGAAGGCAATGAAAGTCGCGATTATCGGTCTTGGATATCGACTGGGTTATCTTGGCCACGTGTTCCAGGAAATGGACCCGGATTTTCAGATCGTCGGGTATTTCGATCCGGAACCCGCTGGCCTTGCCACGCTTGAAGAACACCGTATTTCGCCCGGCAAGCGATATGCGTCGGCCGAGGATCTGGTGAAGGCAGGTGGCTATGACCTGCTGATGATCGGCTCTCCCAATCACATGCATCTCGACCATATCAGGCTGGGACTGGAAGCGGGCGACAAGATCTTCTCCGAGAAGCCGATCGTCGCGACGATCGACCAGACGGTCGAGCTGGCCCGCCTGATGGGCCGGTATGGCCATGACCGTCTGCTGGTCGGGCTGGTGCTGCGCTATGCGCCGCTGTATCGCGACCTGCTGGCGGCGCGTGATGCGGGGCAGCTTGGCAAGATCGTCTCGGTCGAAGCGGCCGAGCATATCTTTCCCTATCACGGCGCGTTTTTCATGCGCGACTGGCGGCGTTACGAAAAATGGTCGGGCAGCTTCATGCTGGAAAAGTGCTGCCACGACCTCGACCTGTATAACGGGCTGATCGGGGCGCGGCCTGCGCGCGTGGCCAGCTTTGGCGGGCGCAAGACATTCATCCCGGAAAACGATCCCCGTCTTGAGGGCGTCAATGATGTGAGCCTGTTCCACAGCAAGCCGTCTGGCTGGAACGGAACCGACAAGGTTTTCGATACCGATGCCGATATTATCGATTATCAGGTCGCAATCGTCGAATATGCCAATGGCGTCGGCATGAATTTCCACACCAATCTGAATGCGCCCGACCAGTTCCGGCGTTTCGCGGTCTTTGGCACGAAAGGGCAGGCCGAGGGCGACTTCATTCGCGGGTTCCTGAACGTGACCGACGTGATGAGCGAGGCCCGCGTCGTGGAACGCGAATATCAGGCAACCGCGCTGTCGCAGCATTATGGCGCAGACGAAAAGATGGCGGCGGAAGTGGTGGACCATGTGATGCGTGGCGGCCCTCTGCCGGTTTCGCCGCTGGACGCGCTGGAAGCCGGCATTCTTGCAATGGCGATGGACGATGCGCGCCGTCAGGGCAGGGTGGTCGACCTCGCGCCGATCTGGGACCGCTATGACGAGGCGTTGCTGCGGAGGGCCGCCTGATGACAAGTTCCCGATCTGCATGGGTATTCGCCTGGCTGCTGCTGGCCCCGGCGATCATCTATGTCCTGATTATCGTGGCCTGGCCGCTGGTCGAGACGTTCCGCCTGTCCTTTACTGACGCCTCGCTGCGCAAGACGGTGAACTATGTCGGCTGGCGCAATTATGAAAAGATCTTCAACGAGACGTTCCTGACCGTCATTACCCGGACCTTCATCTGGACCTTCTTTTCCGTCCTGCTGAAAATGGTCATCGGAATGTGCGGGGCGGTCATGCTGAACGCGGCCGTTCCGGGGCGCAACCTGTTCCGAATCCTGACCATGCCGCCGTGGATCGTGCCCATGGCCATCGGCATCTTCATGTGGGGCTGGATGTATAACGGCCAGTTCGGGATGATCTCCGGCCTGCTGCAGCGCTTTGGCATCGTCGATGGGCCGGTGGCGTTTCTGGCCTATGGCGGCTCCGCCTTCTGGGCCACGATCATCACCGATGTCTGGATCGGTGTGCCGATGGTGACGATCTATTTCCTGGCGGCCATGCAGGCCATCCCCAAGGATCTGTACGAGGCTGCATGGACCGACGGCGCCAGCCGCTGGACGCGCTTTCGCCGCATCACCCTGCCGCTGATGGCGCCGGCGATCATCACCATGTCCATGCTGTCGCTGATTGCGACCTTCAACAGCTTCGACATCATCTGGATCCTGACGCAGGGCGGTCCCAGCGGGCAGACCACGACCATGATCATCGACACCTATCAGGTCGCTATCGGGTCCAAGAAATACGGCGAGGGTGCGGCACGCGCAGTGGTCATCTGCCTGTTCCTGTCGCTGTTCTGCCTTGCCTATTTCCGCGTCACACGGCGCCTCCACACCATGGATAAGGCATAGGAGAGAGACATGGCCCTGTTTCGCAATGACGACACGCCCATGATCGACCGCTATCGCTGGTGGGAAATCATCGGCATCTATGCCGGGATCTTCGTCTTCCTGTTCTTCATGCTGTCCCCCTTTATCGAGGGTTTTCTGGTCAGCCTGAAGCCGCTGTCGCAGCTCTTCTCGACGCCCTACAGCTTCTGGCCGGAAAATGGGTCGTTCAAAGCCTATTTTACCATGTGGGAAAGTGTGCCGGGCTTTGCGCGTTATATCTTCAACTCTTTCCTGATCTCGACCATCGCCACGGTCATCGTGCTGCTGCTGGTGGTGCCCGCGGCCTATGCCTTCGCGCGGTTCAGCTTTCGCGGCATGGGTCTGGTGCTGGCGGCGTTTCTGGCCGTCAGCATGTTCTCGGGCGCGGTGCTGCTGATCCCGCTGTTCCGGCTGATGCGGACGCTGGGGATGCTGAACACCTATTGGGCGATGATTGTCCCCGGTGCGGCCTTCCTGATCCCGGCGGCGATCTGGCTGCTGCGCACCTATATGATGCGCATCCCGAAAGAGCTGAACGAGGCCGCCTATATGGATGGCGCGAGCCAGTTCTATACCTTCCGCCGGGTGATCCTGCCCATCGCGCGGCCGGGCATCATCGTCGTGGCGATCATGACCTTCATCGGCGCCTATTCTCAGCAATTCGTTTTTGCGCTGACCTTCAACTCCAAGACCGAATACATGCCGCTGCCGATCGGGCTGTTCGCCTATTTCGGCAAGCAAGAGGTGATCTGGAACGAGCTTATGGCCGCCAGCTTCGTCGGCATCGCGCCCGCGCTGATCCTGATCTTCTTCCTGCAACGCTATCTCGTCGGCGGGCTGACCGCAGGCGCGGTGAAACAATAATCAACCAACTGGGAGTCCTGAACGTGAACACACTATTCCGCACAAGCCTGATCGGCATTGCCCTTGCCGGAACTACCGCCTTGCCAGCGCTGGCAGACGAAATCAGCTGGATCTATTGCGGCGACCGCATCGACCCTGCGCATGAAAAATATATCGGCGAATGGAACGCGGCGAACCCCGATTATCCGGTCGTGCCGGAACTGGTCGGCTGGGCGCAGTGTCAGGACAAGGCCACGACCCTTGCCGCCGCAGGCAGCCCCGTCGGCATCGCCTATGTCGGGTCGCGCACGCTGAAGGAATTCGCGTTGAACGAGCTGATCGTCCCGGTCCCCATGACCGAGGAAGAAAAGGCCGCGTATTACCCGAACATCGTCGAAACCGTGACCTTCCAGGACACCCAATGGGGCGTGCCGATCGCGTTTTCGACCAAGGCGCTTTACTGGAACAAGGATCTGTTCAAGGAAGCGGGCCTTGATCCCGAAACCCCGCCCAAGACCTGGGCCGAGGAGATCGAATTCGCCAAGACCATCAAGGAAAAGACCGGCAAGGCGGGTTACGGTCTGTCGGCCAAGACCTTCGACAACACGATGCACCAGTTCCTGCATTGGGTTTACACCAATAACGGCAAGGTCATCGACGCCGAGGACAATATCGTTCTGGACAGCCCGCAGAACCTCGCGGCGCTTCAGGCCTATAAGGACATCACGCCGTGGTCTGTCGAAGGCGCCACCGCCTATGAGCAGAACGAGATGCGGGCGATCTTTCTTGATGGTCAGGTCGGCATGCTGCAGGCCGCTGTCAGCACCGCTTTCCTTCTGAAAGACACCGATATTGACTGGGGCGTGACCGACCTGCCGCTTGGTCCCGACGCGCAGGGTCCGGGCACCCTGATGATTACCGACAGCCTCGTCGTCTTTGCCGATACCGGGGTCGAGGAAAAGGCGACCGAATTTGCCAAATACATCACCCAGCCCAGCATTCAGGAAGAGTACGAAGCCGGCGGTCTGGCGGGTCTGACGCCGCTGCGCCCCTCGCCCGCGGTCGATGCGATGGTCGAGGCCGATCCCTACTGGAAGCCGTTCGTGGACGGGATCGAGTTCGGCGGACCAGAACCGCTGTTCACCGATTACAAGGGCCTGCAGAACGTGATGATCGAGATGGTGCAATCCGTCGTCACCGGCTCGGCCGAGCCGCAGGCAGCGCTGACCAAGGCCGCAGAGGCGCTTGAAGAGTACAAGTGAGGCAGCCGAGGGCCCGGCCGCGGAATTTGCGGCCGGGCCTGTTTGCATCAAGGAAGGAATGACACTTTGGGTCAGTTGACACTGAAGGATATCGTGAAACGGTTTGGCGCGATCGAGGTCGTCAAAAGCGTCTCGCTGGATGTGAACGAGGGCGAATTCATCGTGTTCGTCGGCCCCTCGGGCTGCGGGAAATCCACGCTGCTGCGCATGATTGCGGGGCTGGAACATACGACATCCGGTGACATCGTGATCGACGGCAAGCGGGTGAACGACCTGGCCCCGGTCAAGCGCGGCATCGCGATGGTGTTCCAGTCCTATGCGCTTTATCCGCATATGTCGGTCTTCGAAAACATCGCCTTCCCGCTGCGCGTCGAAAAGGCGCCCGAGGCCAGCATCCGCGAAAAGGTCGAGGCGGCGGCGAAGATCCTGCATCTGGATCAGCGGCTGGAACAGAAGCCGGGGATGCTGTCGGGCGGTCAGCGCCAGCGTGTCGCCATTGGTCGCGCCATCGTGCGTGAACCAGAGATTTTCCTGTTCGACGAACCGCTGTCGAATCTCGACGCCGCATTGCGCGCCGATATGCGGATCGAACTGACGCGCCTGCACAAGCAGCTAGGCGCAACGATGATCTATGTGACCCACGATCAGGTCGAGGCAATGACGATGGCCGACCGCATCGTGGTGCTTCACGCGGGCTATATCTCTCAGGTTGGTCCGCCGCTGGAGCTTTATCACAAGCCGCAGAACACCTTTGTCGCGGGCTTCATCGGCAATCCGCGCATGAACATGCTGCCGGTCACATGCACCGGCGTCACCGATCAGGGGGTCGAGGTCGACTTCAACGGGCAGACGCTGCTGATCCCGGTTGCGGGGCGCGACGGCATCGTCGGTTCCGCGCTTTCGTTGGGCATTCGCCCTGAACATATCGAGATCGGGCCGGGTGAGGCGGTCATGACCATTACGCCGACCGTGGTGGAGCGTCTGGGTCAGCAGACCATCGGCTATGCCGCCCTTGACGGTCAGGACGAGAACTTCTGCCTCGTGCTGCCCGGATCAAGGGGCATTGCCGAAGAACAGCCGCTGCAGGTCAGCTTCTCGACTGCAGATTGTCATCTGTTTGATGCGGGCGGACAGGCGCTGGAACGGCAGGTCGACCTTGCCGCCATGTCGTTGCCGCCGGTCGCCGTGCCTGCCTGACGATCCGGCCGCCGCCTTCACCGGGCGGCGGCAGTTTCCTCTGCCCGGATCACCTTCCGATCGCTGTTGCGGATTTACATGGCATCGCCCGATGCTTCGGTGACCTCGCCCAGAAAAATCCGCGCCGCCGCCTTGCCCCTTCCCGCGATATGGGCGTAACTGCCGCTGAGTCCGGCGCTGCACTGAGTCCTGCAGACATTTTCAGCAGGCCCCCCGCGACGCCACCAGCGGCTCTGATATACCCATCGGGAGATAGATTTGATGCTCATTCCAATCCTGAGCCTTTTATTCCTATTGGCAGGGGCGGCACTGGCGATCGGTGGCGGCTGGCTGCTGTCGCTTGGCGGCAGCCCCTATTATCTAGCGGCCGGGCTGGGTTTTCTGGCGACCGGGCTGCTTTTGTGGCGCAGGCGTGCGGCGGCCTATATCGTTTATGCGGTGACGCTTGGCGGCACGCTGGCCTGGGCGATCTGGGAAGTCGGCTTCGACTGGTGGCAACTCGCGCCGCGCGGCGGCATCCCGGTCTTGCTGGGACTGCTGCTTCTTCTTCCTGCGCTGCGTCGTCGTCTGGACGACCCGGCACCTGCGGGACGCGCGGTGCTGGCGGCAGTGACGCTCGCCGCTATTGCGTCGGCAGGCTATTCGATGCTGCGCGATCCGTCGGCAATCCACGGCGAGATGACCAAGGACATCGCCCAGCCGATGCGCGAGAACCTGAATACCGGCAATGAGGCGGGCGACGGCGAATGGCATCAGTATGGCCGCACCAGCTTTGGCCAACGCTGGTCGCCGCTGGAACAGATCACGCCTGAAAACGTCAAGGATCTGCAGCTTGCCTGGCAGTATCAGACCGGCGATGTGAAGTTGCCTGATGATGTCGGCGAGACGACCTATCAGGTCACGCCCATCAAGATCGGCGACAGCCTTTACGTCTGCACGCCGCATAACATCGCGATCTCGCTGGATGCCAGGACCGGCAAGGAAAACTGGCGCTACAATGCGGATTCGGGCATGAACCCCAACCGTCAGCATCAGACCTGCCGGGGGGTGACGTGGTGGGAAACCCCGCAGAACGTTTCCGCCGATGCGACGCCTCAGCAGGCGGCGCTGCATGCGCAGGCGCTGGCCGAATGCCCGCGCCGCATCTATCTGCCCACCGCCGATGCGCGCCTGATCGCCTTGAATGCCGATACCGGCGATGTTTGCACCTTCTTTGCCGATAACGGGGTGCTGCATCTTGAAGCCGGGATGAAATACGACCCGGCGGGCTATTACTATTCGACCTCGCCGCCGGTCGCGACGGATGGCAAGCTGATCATTGGCGGTGCGGTGAACGACAACTTCTCGACCGAGGAGCAGTCGGGCGTGATCCGCGCCTTCGATATCGACAGCGGCGAACTGATCTGGAACTGGGACAGTGCAAAGCCCACCGAGACTGCGCCCATCGATATTGCGGGTGGCGAACGTTACACCACCAACTCTCCGAACAGCTGGTCGGTGTTCAGCTATGACGAGGCGCTTGGGCTGGTCTATGTTCCGATGGGCAATCGCGTGCCCGACCAGCTTGGCATGGGCCGCAGCCCCGAGGTCGAGGCGCATTCGTCATCCATCGTGGCGCTGGATATCCGCACAGGGCAGCAACGCTGGGTGCGTCAGACCGTTCACCACGACCTGTGGGACATGGACGTTCCCGCGCAGCCGGTGCTTGTCGATCTGACCCGAGACGGCAACGTCGTCCCGGCGCTTGTCGCGCCAACCAAACAGGGCGACATGTGGGTTCTGGACCGCCGCACCGGCGTGCCGCTGTCCCCGCGAGAGGAGCTTCCGGCACCGGGCGGCGCGATCCCCGAGGACTTCACCTCTCCCACACAGCCGATCAGCAAGCTGACATTCCGTCCCGACCGCCTGCACGAGGCGAATATGTGGGGCATTACCATGTTCGATCAGCTGTCCTGCCGGATCAAGTACCGCAGCCTTGATTATGAGGGGCAATACACGCCGCCCTCGCTGAAGGGCACGATCGTCTTTCCGGGCAATTTCGGGACGTTCAACTGGGGCTCGGTCGCGGTCGATCCTGAACGGCAGGTCATGTTCGGGATGCCGACCTATCTGCCGTTTACCTCGCGCCTGGTCCCGGCCGCCGATATTCCGCCAAAGGGCGCGGACGAGAAGGCAAGCGAGCAGGGTCTGAACCGCAATGACGGCGCACCTTACGGCGTCTTCATGGGTCCGTTCCTGTCAGCGCTCGGCGTGCCCTGCACCGCGCCGCCCTGGGGCTACGTCTCTGGCGCGGATCTGCGTGGCGAGAATGTCGTCTATAAGCTGAAGAACGGAACGGTGCGCGACATGACGCCCCTGCCGCTCAAGATCAAGCTGGGCGTGCCGGGCATCGGCGGGCCGATGATGACACGCTCTGGCGTGGCCTTCCTTGGCGCGGCGGTCGATGATTACGTTCGCGGCTATGATGTGACCACGGGCGAGCAGCTTTGGGAAGCGCGCCTGCCCGCAGGCGGACAGTCAACGCCGATGACCTATACTGTTGATGATAAGCAATATGTCGTCATCGTCGCAGGCGGTCACGGGTCCGTCGGCACCAAGCCCGGCGATTACATCATGGCCTACAGCCTGCCCTGACCACGGCCCAGAGCCAGACGAAAGGCCCGCTATCCGGCGGGCCTTTCCTGTTCGGGCAATCGCGCGCGTACCGTCGCGACATGGACGTTCAGCCCGTGTATCAGCGCCGCGTCGTTGAAATCGTAATCGGGGCTGTGCAGGGGCGCGCTTTCCTTGCCATTTCCAATGAAGCCGAAGCAGCCCGGAACGTGCTGCAGGAAGCGCGCAAAATCTTCCGACGCGGTCATGGGTTCTGCCCGCATGGATGCCTGCGCCGACACGCCCGCGGCCGCTGCCAGCATCGCGTCGGCAAGTCCCGGATCGTTCAGTGTCGGGATGAATTCCCGCTCGTAGCGGCACTCTGCGCGTATCCCGTGCCCCCGCGCTACGCCCTCCGTGATGCGCCGCATCTCGGCCTCGATCGTCGCGGAGACCGTCGGCGCAAAGCTGCGGCAATCGCCCCTTACCTTTGCGATGCCGGGAAGTGCATTGCGCGTTCCATCCGTTTCCAGTTCGGTGACGGACACCACCGCGACATCGGACGGCTGCAAACGTCGCGAAACGATGGTCTGCAATTCGAGCACGAGCGCACAGGCCGGCACCATGACCTCTCGGCCCCAATCGGGCCGTGACGCATGCCCGCCCTGACCGTGCAGGACGATCTCGAAAATATCTTCTGCGGACATGATCGGGCCGTGGCGCGTTTCGAAATGGCCGACGGGCAGGCCCGGCATGTTGTGCAGCCCGTAAATCTCGTCAAACGGAAACCGGGACAGAAGTCCGTCCGCCAGCATGGCAAGCGCGCCGCGGCCCCATTCCTCGGCGGGCTGGAAGATCAGGCGCAATGTTCCGTCAAAGCCACCTTCCCGTGCCAGAACCTCGGCGGCACCCAGCAGCATTGCGGTATGTCCGTCGTGACCGCAGGCATGCATCACCCCCGGGGTTGCGGATGCCCAGTCTCGATCGGCTGTTTCGGTGATGCGCAGCGCATCCATATCGGCGCGCAGGGCGATGGCGCGGTTCGAGACGCCGCGCCTGAGGGTTCCGACGACGCCCGTTCCGCCGATTCCCTCGGCAACGTCGATCCCGAAGCTGCGAAGCGTCTCGGCGACGAAGCGTGCGGTGCGCGTTTCTTCAAAGCCGGGTTCCGGGTGCCGGTGCAGATCGCGCCGCCAACTGGTCATGCGGTCGTGGATTGTGTGCATTCGCCAAGCCTCCTTACCACATCCAGCAGAATATCCGCCCCGGCGATCAAGTCACTTTCCGCCGTGAATTCCATCGGGTTGTGACTGATCCCGCCTTTCGAGGGGACGAAGATCATTGCCGAAGGCGCGATGCGTGCCATCATCTGCGCATCATGCCCGGCCCCAGAGGTCATGCGGCGACAGCCCAATTGCCGCGCGGCGGCCGCTGCTTCGACCATTGCCGCGATACCGGGATCGAAGGCGACGGGTTGAAAACGTGCGAGGGATTCGGTCGTGATCGTGAAGCCTTCGGCCCGAAGGCCGTCAAGGAATGCCGAAAGACCGTCCTCCTGCTGCTTCAGAAGTGTCTCGTCCGGGTTGCGCATATCGACCGTGAACCGGGCTTCTGCCGGGATCACATTGATTGCGCCCGGCGCCAGCGTCAGCGTGCCGACAGTGGCGACGCCACCGCTGGTGGCGCGGGCCTGCTGGTCCACGAACGCCATGACCCGCGCAGCGGCGATGCCTGCGTCGCGCCGCATCGTCATGGGCGTGGTTCCTGCGTGGTTGGCCATGCCAGTGATCGCGATGCGCTGCCACGAGATGCCCTGAAGGTTTTCGACAGCGCCGATGGGAAGTCCACTGGCTTCCAGAACCGGCCCCTGTTCGACATGCAGCTCAAGATAGACATGGGGGGTCAGGAAACCGGGCTGTTCCTGACCCGCATAGCCGATAGACGCCAGCGCATCGCCCAAGGTGACACCCGCCGCATCTTGCGACCTCAGCGCCGCATCCAGGTCCAGACCACCAGCGGCGACAAGGCTGCCCATCATGTCGGGCGCAAAGCGAACGCCTTCCTCATTCGTGAACGCCGCCACGACAATCGGGCGCGACGGGCGCCGGCCATCAGCCTGCAAGGCCTCGATCACCGAAAGCCCGGCCAGCACGCCATAGCATCCGTCATAGACCCCGGCGTCTATCACCGTGTCGATATGAGAGCCGATCATCACCGGCGCACCGGATGCCCCCGGCGGTTCCCAGATGCCGTAGATATTGCCGATCTTGTCGATGGCGATGCGCAGACCTGCCGCCGAAAGCCACTTGCACAGCAAATCGCGACCGGCGCGGTCTGCATCGCTGCCGGCGACGCGACTTAGCCGCCCGGCACTGTCGCGCCCGGTATCGCCAAGCTCGCGCAGGCGCGTCAGCAGCGGCGCGCGCTCGATCCCGGACGTCATGGCCGCGCCCTTTCCAGAACAGCCTCGGGGCTTTGCCCGACGATCCGTGTATAGAGTGCCGGATCGGTTGCGCCTTCCGTGTTGATCGCCAGAACGCGCGAACCCGCGTCAAGCCCGATCGCCGCCGCCACCGATGCATCGTCAAGCGCGGCCAACAGCCCCGCAAGTCCGGCACCGCCGCTTTCGCCCGCCACCACCGGCGGATCGCCTTCAGCCGGGTCCGACAGCCGGCGCATGATCGCAGGCGCGCTTTCCTCGTCGATCAGCATGAAACCGTCAGCAACCCGTTCAAGGATGCGAAGCGCCACAAGCGATGGCGCATAGCATTCCAGCATCGCCATCACGGTCGGGGGCTGCCCGGCTACGGTCACGGGCTTGCCAGTGCGGGCACTGTCGAAGATGCAGGCAGCGCGCGCGGGTTCGACAATCGTGACATGCGGGCGGTCAGCGCCGAATTCAAGCGCCAGATGCCCGGCCACGGCGGCGGCGAACCCGCCGACGCCCGCCTGCAGAAAAACATGGGTCGGGGGATGGGGCAGTGCGGTCAGGATTTCTTTGACCATCGCCGTGTATCCCTGCATCACAAGGCCGGGGATCTCCTCATATCCCGGCCATGAGGTGTCGGAAAGGATCGTCCATCCTTCGGCCCGGGCGACCCGCGCAGCCTCGGCGACGGAGTCGTCGTAATTGCCGCTGACGCTGACGATTTCCGCGCCGAAGGCTTCAATCGCGGCGATCCGCGCCTCGCTGACGCCGGAATGCACGAAAATCACTGCCCGGGCCCCCATCATCTGCGCGCCCTGCGCGACCGAACGGCCATGATTGCCGTCGGTCGCGCAGGCAAAGGTCATCGCGGCCGCGATCTCGCGGATCTCATCTGACAGAAGTTCCTCAATCCCGACCGGGCGGCCAAGTTTGCGCGCGGCTTCCCGCTGGACGAGAACCATCAGCGCATAGGCGCCGCCAAGCGCCTTGAAGCTGCCAAGACCAAGACGATGCCCCTCGTCCTTGAGATACAGCGCGCCAATGCCAAGCTCGGCGGCCAGCCCCGGCAAGGCGTGAAGCGGCGTCGCTTTGTCTGAACGCAGTGACAGCGCACGCGCGGCGCGGTCGGCAGCGTCCCGGCCCAGCAGTTCGGCGTCGCCCTTGTCCAGTGGCTGACCGAAGCGTGGCATCGTGTTTTTCCGGTAGGTCATCGGCCACTCCCTCATCATTGGCAGTGAAGATATATTGCATTCGACGTGAAAAAAGCGCTGAATTAATGCGGCTTTTATGCAAGATTCTTTCACATGACCGCACTCGACAGCTTCGACATCGCCATCCTGCGGCTGATCCAGCACGACAATCGCCTGCCTCAGCGCGAAATTGGCGAGGCTGTCAACCTGTCAGCCCCCTCGGTCCAGCGGCGCATCCGCCGGATGGAGGCCGAAGGCGTGATCGCCGCGAATGTCGCACAGGTTCTGCCAGAGGCGGTCGGCCTTCCACTTACCATTATCGTCGAGGTCGAATTGCTGAGCGAAACCCCGGCTCATATAGACGCGGCCAAGCAGCGTTTCCGCGCAGCGCCAGAGGTCCAGCAATGCCACTATGTCACCGGCGAGGCAGATTTCGTCCTGATCCTCGCGGTCGCCAGCATGTCGGCCTATGAGGAGTTCACGCGGCGGATGTTCTTCGAATCCGGCAACGTGAAGAAATTCCGGACACTGGTTTCGATGGACCGGGTGAAATACGGCACCGCGCTGGGATTCTGAACGCCTCGCCCTGCCGTGTCATGCGCCGCTTCCCATGATCGCGGCGGTTTCGGATGCGGTCTTTGCGCCGGTCCCGCTGCCTTCGTCGATGGTGACGACGACGGACAGCCCCGGCTCCAGGAATTCGGCCATGTCCTGACCGGGATCAATGCTGATGCGGATGGGCAGGCGCTGCGCGACCTTGGTGAAATTGCCCGTCGCATTTGACGACGACAGAAGGCTGAATTCGGACGCGGTCGCGGGCGAAAACGCCTCGACCCGGCCGCTGAAGCTGCGATGTTGCATGGCGTCGACGGTGAATTCCGCCTTGTCGCCGATCCGCACGCCGTGAAGCTGGTTCTCGTTGAAATTGGCGATCACCCAGACCTCGGGCCGCACAAGGCTGACAAGTGCGGTTCCGGCGGTCACATACTGGCCGGTGCGCACACCGACCTGACCGAGCCTGCCGTTTTCCGGCGCGCGGATCACAGCATTCGACAGGTCGATCTCTGCCAGTTCGACGGCCGCCTTTGCCGACGCGATCTGCGCCTGTTCTGCCGCCAGCCCGACCTTGGCGCCGTTTACGCTTTCCTGCGCCACCGCGATGCCGCTTTCCGCCTGGGTCACGGCCGCCTCGGCCTGATGCAGCGCGAGTTCGCTTTGATCCGCGCTGCTTTGCGCGGTGACGCCGCGGGTGTTAAGGGCGCTTGCCCGATCCCAGCTCTGCTTTGCGGTATCGCGCGCCGCCTCGGCGGAGCGCAGTGCTGCGCGGGCCGAAAGAAGCTGAGCCTCGGCGGAATGGATGCTTTGGGTCTGAATTTCCAGCGATGCCTTCGCGCCGTCCAGTGTCGCCTGCGCCTGCGCCAGCTTCTGGCGAAGCTGGCGGTCGTCGATCCGCGCGATGATCTGGCCTTTCTCGACCGGCTGGAAATCCTGAACCTCCACCTGCGCGACATAGCCTGAAAGCTGAGGCGAGATGGTGGTGACATAGCCGCGCACATAGGCGTTCTCGGTCTGCGGATGCGCCGCCGTGAAGGGGGGCAGGTGCCAGGCGAACAGCACGATCAGAACGCCGGCAAGGCCCGCAAACAGCGCGATCAGGGTCGGGATGAGGTGGTTCTTCGTCATGGTGTTATCTCTGTCTCAGTCGAAGCGCGGCGGGTCAGCAGGCTGGCAAGGCCGTCGCGGAATATGTGAAGAAGAAGCATGATTAACGCCGCCGCCGCGGCCAGCGAGGTCAGCAGATAGGCGTCGTTATATGCCATGACATAGGCCTGACTGGTCGCATCCTGCGCGATGATCGCGACCGCCTGCGCCTTACGCATGGCGGGGTCCGCGATCTGCGACGCAAGGGTCGCGGCGCGTATCGCGATCTGCTGGGTGGTCAGCGGGTCGGTCGCTGTCAGGCTTTCGCGCAGCAGCTGGAAATGCATCGCCTCGCGGTAGTTTATGAACGTCGTGAAAAGGCCCGAGCCCATCGCCCCGCCAAGGCTTTGCGTCGAGAGAAAGACTATGACGAAGGACAGGATATAGTTCGGCCCCTTCGCAAAGGCCGCCATCAGCCCGCGCATCATCGCGGGTGCCATGAAGAAAGACCCTGCGAAGGCGATCAGTGACTGGCTCAGCATCATCTGGGCCGGGCGGGTGTCTGCGGTCGCGTGACTGTCCATCCATGCCCCGACCGCGATCAGCGAAAGCGCAATCACGTGCAGCAGCGGCACACGCTCTGGCTTCATGAAGGGAATCAGCGCGAGGCCGCCCAGAACCGTCGCAAGCGTCAGCAGCGCGAAGATCGGGACAAGCTGGCCCTGCGTGACGCCAAGAAGCTGGAACATGCGCGGGGCGCCGGCGCTCTGCTCGGAAAGGATCAGCCGGAAAAGCAGCAGCGTAAGGGTCAGGTGAACCATGGCCGGGCTGGCCAGCCAGCGGATATCCAGAAGCGGTGCCTTGCGGTTCAACTCGATCATCACGGCGACGCTCAGCGCCGCGATAGATGCCGCCATCACCCAGCCCAGCCAGTCGGCCTGCGTCCACCAATAGGTCGCGCCGGTGACGAAGGCCACCGTCAGCCCGCCGAACCCGATCGCGATCAGCAACCAGCTGATGAGATCGAGCGCGGCAATGACCTTCATCCGGGGCGGTGACGCAAGGGGAAGCGCATAAACCAGCCCAAGCGAAATCGCCGCCATGCCAAGCGTCATCAGATGCAGCCCGTCCCATCCGTGATCGCCCATGAGCGCCGGTGAGATGACGCGCGACAGCAGCGGACCTGCGGAAATCAGGGCAAGCACCATCGGCAGTCCCAGCCGCAGTTTCCAGGCCTGCGAAAGCGGCTCCAGCATGTAAAGGAAGGCCAGTGTGGACAGGGGTGCCGCGACCATGCCGGCCAGAAACTGCATCACGAAAGCCGAACGCAGATCGGAAATCGCCATCGCCGCGAGTGCGACGACCAGATAGGCGAGGATCGCGATTTCAGCGAAACGGCGAAGGCCGTATTGCGTGCGAAGCTTGATCAGAAGCAAGGGAAGCGAGGCGCGGGGGATCAGAAAGGCGACCATCAGCCAGCTTGCCTGCGTAACACTGACCCCCAGATCGCCCGCGATCTGCGGCAGATTGGTGCTGACAAACCCCTGCGCCAGCCCCTGCGTCAGCGCAATCACGACAGCCGCGCAGATATAGCCAAGCGTCATCGGCCAGCTTTTTGGCACGAAAGGCGGCGGGGCCGCCGCTGCGCCTTGTGGTGCGGCTTCGTAGGTCATCTTGCTTTCAGCTTTTCGATCTTCTCAGCCATCCGATCCAGGACGCGGCGCGTCGTCGCGATATCCTCGGCTGCGACGCCCTCGGTCAGCACGGCCTCGATCTCGGCGCGAAAGCCCAGAAGCGGCTCGATCCGGGCGGCGTCGGTCAGGAACACAGCATATTTCCGCGCGTCATCGGGCATCGGCCGACGCTCGGCCAGTCCCTGTGCCTCAAGCGCGTCAAGCTGGCGTTTCAGGGTCGGCGTCTCGATCCCAAGCGCCACGGCAAGCTCTGTCTGGCTGGCCCCCTCGTTATGGCCGATCATGGCCAGCAGGCGGGCGCGCGCGAATGTCAGGCCCTGAGTCTCTTTCACGCGCAGCTCGAACGCGGCGCGCACGGCGCGCGTCAGACGCAGAACGGATTCGTAAAGGGTATGGGGTCTGTCGGCCATTTTATTAGCTTGCGAATTAATTTCATTGCCTAGCTAATAAACTGTCGCGCGACGGTCAAGGAATGGCTGCCATGTCGCGCCTGCATGCGTCACGAGGCGACGACGATAAGTCTTATGCAGATTCGTCATCAATCTCGCGGTTGAGCCGTGCGGCCGCGCACCCCACCTTGAAGGAAACAGAAAGGGCGCATCGCATGGCAGGCATATCACGACGCAGACTTATGGCTTTCGGCGCAGGGTTGCTTGGCGCGCCCTTGGTGGCGCGTGGCGCAATGGCCCAGACAGGTGGTCTGCAGACCGTCGTGGATCAGGCGGCGGGACTGGATCAGCTTCGCTCGCTTGTCATCACGCAGAACGGCGAGCGCCTGTTCGCCGAGGCGTTTCGCGGACCGCCGCTGGACCGGCCTGCCAATGTGAAGTCGGTTTCGAAAACCATTGTGGCGCTGCTGACCGGCATCGCGATTGATCGTGGCGTTGTCGAAGGCGTCGATCAGCCCGTCCTGCCGCTGCTGGGCCGGGAACCTTTCCGCGATGCGCGCGACGCGATGACGATAGGCGATCTGCTGAGCATGAGGGCAGGCGTGGGCAGCACCTCTGGCGGGAATTACGGGGCCTGGGTGTCCAGCGACGACTGGGTGGAATATGCGTTGCGCCAGCCGATGAACGGGCCGCCCGGCGACCGCTTCATCTATTCCACCGGGGGATGGCATATCCTTGGCGCCGCACTGTCGCGCGCCTCCGGGCTCAGCCTGCATCGCATGGCGCAGGACTGGCTGGGCAATCCGCTGGATATCGTGATGCCGCCCTGGGTCGCAGACCCGCAGGGCCGCTATCTGGGGGGCAATGATATGGCGATCAGCCCGCTTGGCCTGTCCCGGATCGGGCAGATGGTCCTGAATCGCGGCGAGTTGGACGGGCGGCGTGTCATCCCCGAAAGCTGGCTGTCCCGGTCATGGGAACCGAGGGCGCGCTCACCGTTTTCGGGGGATCTTTATGGATATGGATGGTTTCTGACGCGCTATGGCGGACGCTTTGCTGCATATGCGCGGGGCTATGGCGGGCAGTTGCTGGTTGTGCAGCCGGACCGGCGTCTGGTTGTGGCAATCACGTCTGACCCGAACCGACCGGCGCGGGGCGAGGGCTATTTCGGCGACCTTCGCCGCCTTGTCAATGCGATCTCGACCGCTGTCTGACGGATTGCAACCCGCACCGTTTCGCCGATAAGGTGCCGACATCGCACCGGCCCGCAAGATCGCATTCCGACGCGGCCGCCCGCCGGGCAAACTGCCCGCCCAGCAAGGGCGGAATTGCTTCAGATGGAATGATAACATGGATAATCTAGCACATTTCGGCCTGATCGGGCTGGGAACAATGGGCGCAGCGCTGGCGCAGAATATCGCCGAGAAGGGCTATCCGATTGCCGTCTATAACCGCACGACCTCTGTTACCGATGAATTCATGGCCAATGCCGGTGATCTTGCGCCGCGGCTGATCCCGGCAAAGTCGCTTGAAGAACTGGTCGCCGCGATCACGCCGCCGCGTGCGATCATCCTGATGGTTCCCGCCGGTCCGGTTGTCGATCAGCAGATCGAGGCGCTGTCGCCGCTGCTTCAGGACGGCGATCTGATTATCGACGCGGGCAATGCGAATTACGCCGATACCGAACGCCGGGACCGCCAGAGCGAAGGCGAGACCTACGACTTCATGGGCATTGGCGTCTCCGGCGGCGAGGAGGGGGCGCGCCACGGACCGTCGATCATGGTCGGCGGCAAGCCCGCGCAGTGGGATCGTGTCGGCGAGATGCTGCGGGCGATTTCGGCCAAATATGACGGCGAGCCCTGTGCCGCGCTGATGGGTCCGGGCGGGGCGGGCCATTTCGTGAAGATGGTCCATAACGGCATCGAATATGCGGATATGCAGATGATTGCCGAAACCTACGCGCTGATGCGCGACGGCATGGGCTTTGACGCGACCCGCATCGCTGAAACCTTCGAGGCGTGGAATAAGGGACCGCTCGCCTCTTATCTCATCGAGATTTCCGGCAAGGTCGCCCGCGCCGTCGATCCGATCGCCGGCGGCCCGATGCTTGACGCGATCCTTGACGCTGCGGGTCAGAAGGGCACGGGCCGGTGGACCGTGATCGAGGCGCAGAAGCTGGCCGTCGCCATTCCCGTGATCGAGGCCGCGGTGGTCGCGCGCAACCTTTCGGCGCAGGTGGCGGCGCGGGCGCGCGGCGCGGATGTGTTTGGCGCGATGCCACAATCTTTGCCGAAGGATGCGCTTGATACAGATACGCTGGAGGCAGCGCTGATTGCTGGCAAGATTCTATGTTACGCGCAGGGTTTCGACATGCTGGGCCGGGCATCCGAGGAATTCGGCTGGAAGCTTCCAATGCCGGAAATCGCCCGTATCTGGCGCAATGGCTGCATCATCAGGTCGGAAATGCTGAACGACATGGCTTCGGCGCTGGCGGCCAATCCGGGCGAGAACCTGATCTTCGCAGACCCCTTCACGCGGCTGGTCAAGGAAAACGAAGCAGCATTGCGCAAAGTCGTGATCGCCGCGACAGGGGCGGGGATCGCGGTTCCGGCGCTTGCTGCGGGGCTTTCGTGGTTCGATGCCATGCGCACGCCGCGCGGATCGGCAAACATGATTCAGGCGCAGCGCGATTTCTTCGGTGCGCATGGCTATAAGCGCCTGGACGGGAAGGACGCGCCTCATGGGCCCTGGTGGGACAAGACCGCGGGCTGAGCTGAACACCTGATGCTCTTGCAAATGTGAAGCGGCGTGCCGGGCTTGCGGCGCGCCGTTTGGTTTTCATTTGGGAACCAGTTGTCATAACGGGTCTGGCTTCCGCGAGATTGACGGAATTTTGCTGACCGGGACGACGAGATGAGACTGCGTAAACTTCTTCTGCCACTTTTGGTTATTGTCGGCGTTGCCGGTTTTTTCGGCTGGCGCGTGCTGTCCCAGCCTGCACCGACGGCCGCGCCGACGCTTGCCACGGCGCAGATCGGGACGGTCGCGCAGACGGTGCTTTCCTCGGGCATGCTTGAGGCGGCGCAGCTTGTCAGTGTCGGTGCCCGCGTGTCCGGCCAGATCGACACGCTGGCGGTGACGCTGGGGCAGACCGTTGAAGCCGGCGACCTGATCGCACAGATCGATTCGCAGGATCAGCAGAACGAGGTGCTGATGGCCGAGGCTGAACTGGCCAATATCGACGCGCAGATCGCAGCCAAGAATGCCGAGCTGGAACGCGCGGAGCTTGCGTTTCAACGCTATAGCGGGTTGGGCGCGCAGAACTATTCCAGTGCCGAAACCGTCGAATCCGCCAAGGCCGATGTTCAGATTACGAAGGCGGATCTGGAAGCGCTGGCGGCAAAGAAATCTGCAGCCGAGGTGACACTTTCGACCGCGCGGATCGCGCTTGAACGGACGAAGATCACCGCCCCCATCGACGGGACGGTCGTTGCGGTCGTGGTGAAGCAAGGTCAGACCGTCAACGCGAATAACGATGCCCCGACGATCGTGAAGCTGGCCGATCTGTCGACCATGCTGGTCAAGGCAGAGATTTCCGAGGCCGATGTGATGAATGTCTCGCCGGGTCAGGAGGCCAGCTTTACCACGCTTGGCGCATCCGGGCGTCCGTTCCAGGCGATCCTGCGCGAGATCGAACCCGCGCCGACCGAAATCGAAGAGAGCGACACCATAGATTCCGAAAGTGCGATCTATTACAACGGACTGCTGGAGGTAGCTAACCCGGATGGCGCGCTTCGGATCGGCATGACGGCACAGGTGACGATCGAACTCGCCAAGGCGGAAAACGTCCTGAGCGTGCCATCCTCGGCGATCCGCAGCGACGATCAGGGGCGTTACGTGCTGCGCTACGATCCCGCCAGCGGCACAAGCAAGCGGCAGGCAGTCGAAGTCGGGCTCGATAACCGGGTCAGCGCGGAAATACTGTCAGGGCTGGCGGAAGGCGACAGCGTCGTCACAGGCACCGAACATGCCGCCGCAGCCGACGGCGGAAATTCGCGGGGCGGCCCGCGAATGAGGTTCTGATATGGCGACGCAGGACGTGCCGCTGATTTCGCTTCGCGCGATCAGCCGCAGCTTCAAGGCCGGCGAGGAGGAGTTCACGGTCCTGCGCGATGTCGATCTGGACATCCGCAGGGGCGAAATGGTCGCGATCATCGGTGCGTCAGGCTCGGGAAAATCGACGCTGATGAACATTCTCGGCTGTCTCGACCGGCCAAGCAGTGGCACTTATCTGTTCGGTGGGCGCGATGTTGGCACGCTGAGCCCGGATGAGCAGGCGGAACTGCGACGGTCGCATTTCGGGTTCATCTTTCAACGCTATCAATTGCTGGGTGATCTGGACGCGCTTGGCAATGTCGAGGTGCCGGCCGTCTATGCGGGTGAGGGTCGTTCGACGCGCCGGCACAGGGCCTTGTCCCTGCTGGGGCGGCTCGGGCTTGGCGAACGCACCGATCACCGGCCCGGCGAGCTTTCGGGGGGCCAGCAGCAGCGAGTTTCGGTTGCGCGCGCACTGATGAATGGCGGCGAAGTGATCCTGGCGGACGAGCCGACCGGAGCGCTCGACAGCCACAGCAGCGCCGAGTTGATGGATTTGCTTATCGACCTGAATCGTCAGGGCCATACCATCATCATCGTGACCCATGACCCGAATGTCGCCGCGCAGGCCCATCGTATCATCGAGATCAGCGACGGGCGCATCGTTTCCGACAAAAGCGGCGACGGGCCTGCCGCGACACCGCTGCGCCCGGAACCAGCCAGCCTGCAACGGGCGGCGGCGTTCATGCAGGTCACACGCGTATCAGAGGCGCTGCGCATGGCGCTTCTGGCCATGCTGTCGCACCGCATGCGCAGCTTTCTGACCATGCTGGGCATTATCATCGGCATCGCATCTGTCGTGCTGGTGGTGGCGCTCGGGTCAGGTAGCCAGCAGAAGGTGCTGGAAGATATCAGCTCGCTCGGGACGAATACGATCACCGTGCGCGCGGGCAGCGGGTTCGGCGCGCGCGGCGCGGGGCGGATCAGGACGCTGATGCCGTCCGACGCGACCGCGCTTTCGCAGCAAAGCTTTGCGGCAGGTGTGTCACCGGCGGTCAATGACAATGCGACAGTGCGCTATGGCGCGACCGATGCTGCGGCCTCGATCAACGGGGTCAGCAACGATTATTTCCAGCTTCATTCCTACGAAACCATCGCCGGAAGCCTGTTCGCGGGCAGCGATATTTCGGAACTTTCGCAGGTTGCCGTCATCGACGAAGACACCCGTGACACCTTCTTCGCAGGCGGGGAAAGTGCCGTCGGGCAGGTTCTGCATATCGGACATGTGCCGGTGCGCGTCATCGGCGTCGTGCGCGCCAGCGGGGCCAGCTTCGGGCCGGATTCGCTGAATATCTGGCTTCCCTACACCACAGTCATGTCGCGCATCTCGGGTCAGAAATACCTCAGCAGCATTACCGTTCAGGTTGCAGACGGGCAGGACATGACGGCCGCTCAGCAGCAGATTTCCGGCCTGATGCTTGCGCGGCACGGCACGCAGGACTTTTTTCTTCAGAACAGCGACACGATCCGCCAGACCATCACCTCTGCCACCACGACGATGACGCTGCTGGTGGCGGCAATTGCGGTGATCTCGCTGGTTGTCGGCGGCATCGGGGTGATGAACATCATGCTCGTTTCGGTGACAGAGCGCACGAAGGAGATCGGCGTTCGCATGGCTGTCGGTGCGCGGCGCGCCGATATTACGGCGCAGTTCCTGATCGAGGCGGTTCTGGTCTGTCTGACGGGCGGCGCGCTTGGCATTCTGACGGCGCTTGGCTTTGGCTGGCTGACATCGTCGCTGACCGACGCGGTGAGGCTGAATTTTTCAACCCTGTCGATCGTGGTGGCTTTTCTGTCCTCGACCGTGATCGGGATCGCCTTCGGCTTTCTGCCCGCTCGCGCGGCGGCGCGCCTTGACCCGGTGGTCGCACTCAGCCGCGAATAGATCAGGCGTCCTGCGCCTCGGCGATAGGCGGGGCGTGCCCCGAGGTCGGCGCGCCGGGCGGCCCGGCTTCGGTATACAGCGCTGCCGCGACCGGGCGGGCGTCGGGGGCGCGATCTGCCGGAACCTGCATGTCCTGTTCGCTGCGCCAGTTGCCGAAACGGTAAAGCAGGATCGCCATGACCATCGTCGCCACCATCGCGACAGGAAAGCTGAACCAGATCGCATCGGTGCCAAGCGCGCCCTGCATTCCATATGCAAAGCCAAGGCGCACCGGGAACAGAGAAACGATCAGGATCAGCAGCGGCCACAGCACCTGACCATTGGCGCGGATCGTTGCGAACAGCACCATGGTGACGCCGAAGGGGATGAAGCCCCATGTGGCCAGCAGGGCGATATGCCGCCCGATTTCGACCGCTGCAGAGCCGGAGCCGAGAAAGACCTGCATGGCCTGCCTGTCCGCGGCGACCAGCAGCGCCACCAGCCCGCCGGTCAGAAGGATATTATAGATGATACCCGTCCGGGTGATCCTGCCGACCCGGTCCCAACGCCCGGCACCGATATTCTGCGCCGCCATCGCGCTGACCGCCGCGCCAAGCGCCATCGCGGGCATCTGCACATAGGTCCACAACTGCTGCGTGGCGCCAAAGGCTGCGGTCGTATCGACGCCCTGCCGGTTGACCAGCCGCATCATCGCCAGCATGGAGCCGGACACCACCACCATCTGGATGCCCATCGGCAGCCCCTTGCGCAGCATCAGCGCCAGGATCGAGCGGTCAGGCCGAAGATAGCCCAGTTCAGGTCCGCGCAGCCGCAGCGGCAGATCGCGGGCGTAGATATAGGCCAGCATCGCAATCAGCGCGGTATAGTTCGCAATCGCCATGGCAAAGGCCGACCCTCCGATGCCCATTTTCGGGGCTGGCCCTAGTCCAAGGATGAAGACCGGGTTCAGCGCCACATCCAGCGCGACTGCCAGCACCATGAAGATCAGGGGTGTGATCGCATCCCCGCTGCCGCGCAGGGTCATCATCAGCATGGTCATCATCAGGATCGCGGGCAGGGCGAGGAACGTCACCTTCAGGAAGGCGCGCGCCAATGGCGTGATGCTGGGGTCGGTTCCCAGCAGCGACAGGACGGACGGGGCCAGAAGCCAGCCGACCACGGCCAGAACCAGCGCCACGGGGATGAACGTCCCGACCGCCGTTCCGACCACGCGCCGCGCCGCGTCGATATCGCCGCGCCCGAAGGACTGCCCGACCAGAATCGTCGCCGCCATCCCGAAACCGAAAACGAAGGCCGTCATCAGGAACATGACCAGATTGCCATTGGTCGTGGCGGCAACGGCATCCTCGCCGATCAACTGCCCGACCCAGACGGTGTCGATCGACCCGTTAGCCGATTGCAGAACTGATGACGCCAGCGTCGGCAGCGCAAAGGCCAGAAGCGTCGATGCAATCGGGGCGGAGACGAGGTTGTTCTGTCCCGGCATGAAACACTCCTGACAAAAATCTGCGGGCCGAACCCCCAAGGCCGGCGTTAAATCTGCCTCTGCTTAAACCCGGCGACAGCGGATGTCAGCGCCCGAATGCGCAAGGCTGCAATCACAGTGACGGGATCGGACAGATCGCACAGTCATCGCAAGGGCTTGAAATCCCGTGGCGAGGCATACAGGTCCAGATCAGTGACGCGCAATCAGGTTACCGGACAGGACCCATCATGAGCGAAGAATACACCCCGCCGAAAGTCTGGACTTGGGACGAACAGAATGGCGGCGAATTTGCCAGCATCAACCGTCCCATCGCAGGCCCCACCCATGAAAAGCCGCTGCCGGTCGGCAAGCACCCGCTGCAGCTTTATTCGCTGGCGACCCCGAACGGCCAGAAGGTCGGCATCATGCTGGAAGAACTGCTGGCCAAGGGGCACAAGGGCGCGGAATACGACGCGTGGCTTATCAGGATCGGCGACGGCGATCAGTTCGGCAGCGGTTTCGTCGAGGTTAATCCGAACTCCAAAATCCCGGCGCTGATGGATCATTCGGTTGACCCGCCCGTGCGGGTTTTCGAATCCGGCGCGATCCTGCTGTATCTGGCCGAGAAGTTCGGGGACTTCCTGCCCACGGAACCTGCCGCGCGGACAGAGGCGCTGAACTGGCTGTTCTGGCAAATGGGCTCTGCCCCCTTTGTCGGTGGCGGCTTCGGGCATTTTTATGCCTATGCGCCGGTGAAGATCAAATATGCCATCGACCGCTATGCGATGGAAACCAAGCGCCAGTTGGACGTGCTGGACCGTCATCTTGCCGATAACCGTTTCATGGCGGGTGAGGATTATTCTATCGCCGATATGGCCATTTTCCCGTGGTACGGACGGATGACCACGGGCGGGGTTTACGGCGATGCCGCGACCTTCCTTGATGGCAGCAGCTACAAGAACGTTCTGCGCTGGAATGACGAGATTGCCGCACGTCCCGCCGTTCAGCGTGGCATGATGGTCAACCGCACCTCTGGCGATCCCTCCGGGCAGCTGTGGGAACGGCATGATGCGTCGGATTTCGAACTGCGGACGCAGGATAAGCTGGACGCAGCGGAATAGGGCGCGGAACGGATTTGCGCGATGGCTGGCGCCCGTCCGCTGTGATGGGCGGGCGCTTGTCCAGCGGCGCGATGCGCCCGGTTCCGGACCGGGGGAAACCGATGCGGCCCGATAACGGCGCGGTCCCAACGATCTGCGTCAGACGACTTTGCGAAATTCCATCTGATAGATCACTTCGTCCCCGGTGGTCGGGTCTATGCCCGGCGCGCCGCTGATGACCAGCCGGTCGCCATGCAACCTGAACGGTCGCGACAGGTCGCCCCCCCAGTTCGGGTTCCATGACCCCTCAACCTGATGCACGACGCGGTCGCCGTCGAGATGATATGACGCGACATAGGCAAGCATGCTGTCGAACAATTGCGCCTTTTCTGCCTCTGTCCACCCGTCATCATTCGGCGCAAGGCGATCAGCTTTGAATACCGTCGCCATCATCCGGCCGTCTGGGTGATAGGCGATATAACCGATGGGGGACGGACCGAGCGCGTCGGTGGTTTCGCCTGTCGCGACAGAGGTGCGCGTCCAGCTCTCCATTCGCCACGACCCTATAATCGCGCTCGCATCAGTCATGATATTTCCCGGCTGCAGATCCATTACTGTAACAAAATCAGACGGATGCCACCAGACTATATCGCCGCGTCTCAGGCTTCAGCTATTGAAGGTTCAAGAAAAAACCGGGGCGCACTGCGCCCCGGCTGTACTCACTGGTTCGATGGTGCGCGTCAGTTGCGCGCCTTATCCACCATCTTGCCCTTGCTGATCCAGGGCATCATCTCGCGCAGCTTCGCGCCGACCTGCTCGATCTGGTGTTCGTCATTGATGCGGCGGGTCGCCTTGAAGGACGGCTGGCCGACATTGTTTTCCTGCATGAAGTCGCGGACGAACTTGCCGTTCTGAATGTCGGTCAGAACCTCTTTCATGCGCTTCTTGGTTTCCTCGTAAGGCAGGATGCGCGGGCCGGACACATATTCGCCGTATTCGGCGGTGTTCGAAATCGAGTAGTTCATGTTCGCGATGCCGCCTTCATAGATCAGGTCGACGATCAGCTTCACCTCGTGCAGGCACTCGAAATAGGCCATCTCGGGTTCGTAACCGGCCTCGACCAGCGTTTCGAAGCCCATGCGGATCAGTTCGACAAGACCGCCGCACAGCACGGCTTGTTCGCCGAACAGATCGGTTTCGCATTCTTCGCGGAAGTTGGTTTCGATGATGCCCGAACGCCCGCCGCCGATGGCCGAGCAATAGGACAGGCCCAGATCCATGGCTTTGCCCGAGGCGTCCTGATGGACCGCGACCAGGCAGGGCACGCCGCCGCCTTTCAGATATTCGCCGCGCACGGTGTGGCCGGGGCCTTTCGGGGCCATCATGATCACGTCAACGCCGGGCTTCGGCTCGATCAGGCCGAAATGCACGTTCAAACCGTGGGCGAAGGCGATCGCCGCGCCTTCGCGCAGGTTGTCATGGACGTATTTCTTGTAGGTTTCGGCCTGCAATTCGTCGGGCATGGTGAACATGATCAGGTCCGCCCATTTGGCGGCCTCGGCGATTTCCATCACCTGAAGGCCCTCGGCTTCGGCCTTTGCCTTCGAGGGCGAACCTTCGCGCAGCGCGACGACGACGTTCTTGGCACCGGAATCGCGCAGGTTCAGCGCGTGGGCGTGACCCTGTGAGCCATAGCCCAGAATGGCAATCTTCTTGTCCTTGATCAGGTTAACGTCGCAATCGCGGTCATAGTAAACGCGCATGTCAGCGGTCCTTTCAGTTATCTGTGGCAGACTAATACGAAACTTCTCGCTGGTGATCTCTGCAATCTTCGCAGAAAATAGACTATGATTGATGAAATCATGCCCTATACAGAGAATTATTGAAATAATCATGCCCAACGCGACAGACCGCCGAATCCTACGCCAGCTTCTGGCCGATCCCGACCAGCCCGCGACACGGCTGGCTGAACGGGCCGGCGTCACCGGCGCAACCCTTTCGCGGCGGCTGGAAAAGATGCGGTCAACCGGCACGATCGTCGGCCAGCAGGCGCGGATCGACTGGCGCAAGCTGGGATATGAGGTGGAGGTCAGCCTGCGCTTCACCTTGGACAAAACCAATCCGCGCGCCTTCGACGAATTCACCGCCGCCGCCCGAGAGGTGCCAGAGGTGATCGAGATCCAGACCTTTCTGGGCAGCGTCGATTTCCGCCTGTCGGTCATCGCCCGTGACATGGCGCATTGGCAGGAAGTCTATCGCACCCGCATCCTGACCCTGCCAAATGTGGAAACCAGCGACGCGCTGATGCTGATATCGACCATCAAGAACAGCGTGGAGCTGCCGCTGTGACGCCGGACGAAACCGATCTGGCGATCCTGCGGTTGCTGTCGCGGGACGCAGGCATGGGGGCCGCCGAAATAGGGCGGGCGCTCGATATGACCCAGCCCGCGACGTGGCGGCGGATCAAACGGCTTCAGGATGCGGGGATCATTGCCGGCCGCAGGATAGAACTGGACAATGCAGCACTGGGTTTCGGCGTGACCGTGTTTCTGGGCATCCGCCTTGCAACCAAGGGCCGCACCAGCCTTGAGGAGTTCGAACGCGCCGTCACGGCCATCCCCGAGGTGCAGCTGGTCCAGCACGTCCTTGGCCAGTTCGATTACCGACTGCGCATCGTGGCGCGCGACATTGCCGATTTCGAACGCATCCTGCGGCGTCGGATCATGACCCTGCCGGGTCTGGGACAGGTTGAAGCCAACGTGATGTTATCAGAAGAACGCAGGCCCGGACCGCTTGGCTGACCGTTGACGATAGGGGCGCGTTAATCGACATGCTGGCGCGGATGTCGCAAAGCAGCAATCTGCTGTCGCTGGCCTCGGCTCTAAAACAGCGATAACTGGTCGCCCGAGCGCGGCGGGGGGCCGAAGCGAGAGCAATCCAGCGGCGGCGTTGTCTCGCTGTAACCCAGCCGCCGCTTTGCCAGCCGGAACCGTTTCATCATCAGTTCAGCCTCGATCCCCTCGCCGCGCATCCTGCTGCCGAAGCGTGGGTCGTTGTCGCGCCCGCCGCGCATCGCCTGAACACGGTTCATGACATGTGCGGCCTTCCCCGGCTCGTGGCGGTCAAGCCAGTCGCGAAACAGGGGCGCCACCTCCAACGGCAGGCGCAGGGGGATCATGCTTGCATTGGTCGCACCGGCGTCGCGTGCCGCGTCAAGGATACGTTCGATCTCGGGCTCGGTCAGGACAGGGATCACGGGGGCGACCATGACGCGGACCTGAATGCCGGCGGCCGCCATGTCACGGATCATGCGCAGGCGCGTCGCCGGGGCGGGCGCGCGGGGTTCCATCCGCCGTGCCAGACCAGCATCCAGCGTGGTGATCGACACGCCCACATGCACAAGCTGCCGCGCCGCCATGGCCGCGATCAGGGGCAGATCGCGCAGCACTGTCTGTCCGCGGGTCACAAGGCTGGCAGGGTGGTTCCAGTCCAGCAACACCTGCCACAGATCCGGCATGATGCGCCGCTTCGCCTCGACCGGCTGGTAGGGGTCGGTATTGGTCCCGAACGCAATCGGGGCGCAGCGATAGGACGGCTTCGCAATCTCTGCCGCAAGCAGCTTCGCCGCGTTGGGTTTCGCGGTGATCTTCGTTTCGAAGTCCAGCCCCGGCGAAAGTCCCCAATAGGCATGGCTCGGACGGGCGAAGCAATAGATGCAGCCGTGTTCGCAGCCGCGATACGGGTTGATCGAACGGTCAAACGGCACATCCGGCGATCGGTTGCGGCTGATGATGCTGCGCGGATTTTCCTCTGTCACCTCGGTGCGCAGCAGTTGCGATTCTTCGGGAATATCCCAGCCGTCATGCTCTCGAACCGGGGTCAGTCTGTCATAACGATTCGCCGGACGCGTGTCTGCGCCGCGCGCTTTCAGCATTTCATCGGGGTTTCGGGGCGGAAGCATGCCCACTGTATAGAACATAAAGGGAACATAGTCCATAATCTGCCGCAATTCCCCTGCAGGTCTTTCCATTCCCGGACCCGCATCCCATATTGGGTAGGTAAGGGAGGATGCGAGAATGCCGCTTCCACAATTTTTGCTGCTCATGGCCGCTGTGATCCTTGCGGCCGCCGCGACACTTTGGGTCAGTCTGGCTAATGGGGTGCCCTTCGTGGCGCTCGCTTTGGCGGCGCTGATTGCGGCAGGTCTGGTGCATTTCAGCCGCCGCGACAATCAGCAGCACTGACGGGCGGCGCGGGCCGGCATCAGCGACGACAGATCAGCTTTCCAGTTCTGCATCCCAATACAGAAAATCCATCCACGTCTCATGCAGGTGGTTCGGCGGGAATCGCCGCCCCATGGCCAGCATGTCTTCCGCCGAAGGCTGCGTCGGCGCGCGGCGCAGGCGCAGGCCCGAATGTCTGAGCGAGCGGTTGGCCTTGCGCAAATTGCAGGGCGAGCAGGCCGCGACGACATTCTGCCAGCTTGTGACGCCACCACGTGATCGCGGCACGACATGGTCGAAGGTCAGATCGCCCCTGGAGCCACAGTACTGGCATTCGAATCCGTCCCGCAGAAAAAGATTGAAGCGCGTGAATGCCACGCGCTTCTGGGGTTTGACATAATCTTTCAGAACCACGACCGAGGGAATTCGGAACGCCTGCCTTTGACTGTGAACGAATTCATCATATTCGGCGATGATGCTCACGCGGTCGAGGAAAACCGCCTTGATCGCCTCCTGCCACGGCCAGAGCGACAGCGGATAATAGGAAAGCGGCCGGAAATCCGCATTCAGCACAAGTGCAGGAAAGTGCTTCAGCGCCGCCGGTTCGCGTACGAACTGCGTCCTGAACTCTGCATGGTGGTGGTCGTCGAGCATCCGCAACCCCGTCCTGCCGACCTTTTGAAGGTTCGCCTGATCCCGACTATATATCGGGGTCGCGATCAGACAAGCCCCAGAATATGGATAGGTCCTAGCGCGGCCGTGTAACGTCGGCATGACATCACATCCTGTCGCGGAACATCGCGCGAATTAACGCAATTTTAGGGATAATCCGCTCGGCACGAGGGCGTCCGCGGCGCTAGGCTGGATGCATCTGTCGGAGGTTTCGATGACACGCCTTGATCCGCTGACGCAGTCAGTCACAGCACCAGTGCAGCAAGCACCTGGCCGGCCAGTTCAGGCACCGGCAAGCAGTGTTCCACCTGCCGAACCGTTGACCCGCTTCGTTGCGGCGGTTGACCGCGCACAAGATCTTACAACACTGGAAGCCGGTTACGCTGCAGTTCGTTTGCGCGGGCGCCTGACGAACAATCTGCAGGGGCTGTCGGAGCTTGATATGCGGCTGTCAGGCGCGGCCGAGGGACTACGCGGCACACAGGCTGCGCATGCGCCTTCTGATGGCGAGGAAGCCACGAAGGCGCGGATCGCGGAACTTCGTGGCGCTGCCTCGGCGCTGAATGTGGCGATCAGTGGGGCGCGTTCGGACGTGGCATCCGTGCTGCGGCAGATGCAGGGCGAACTGCTTGCCGCGATGGAGGCGCTGGAAACGGGCAGCAGCGGCAAGCGAAGCCCGCTACATGAGGGATCGGCCGCCGGCACGTCAGGCAATGGCGAGTTGCTGGTGCGGCAGGCAGCGGCGCTTCGCGCCCGTGCAGCCCGCCTTTAGCGCGCGGGCGGCAGCCTTTCGCTTAGAAATTGCAGCGCCACGCCCAGCCCGTCGGGCGAAATGCCATGCCCGGTCCCTTTCATGACATGGGTGAAGGTTTCGAACCCAGCCTTGTCAAGCGCGTCGGCGGCCAGACCAAGGTCGGCAAAGGGCACCATCGGGTCCTGATCGCCATGCAGCAACAGAACCGGAGGCTTTGATTTCGCCTCGGATTCAAGAAGTTCCGGCACCAGCAAACGACCCGAAAAGCCGACGATGCAGGCGACCGGCTTGTCGCGGCGCGGCAGCACATGAAGCGCCATCATCGTCCCTTGCGAGAAGCCGACAACAGCAAGCTGATCGGGCGTAATCCCTTCATCGGCAAGCACTTTGTCCAGAAACGCGTTGATGTCATCTATCGACAACGCCATCGATGCGCGTGCCTGCTCCTCGGTTGAACCGTCAAGCCAGGGGATCGGAAACCATTGATAACCGAAGGGATTATTCGCACACCGCTCTGGCGCGTCAGGGGCGTAGAAGGCTGTGCCGGGCAGGTGCGGGCCAAGCGCATCGGCGAGCCCGAGCAGATCCGCTCCGTCAGCGCCGTAGCCATGCAGGAAGACGACTGCGCGGCTTGCATCCTTGGGGCCTTTGCGTTCGGACTTCAGGGCGCGGGCCATTCTGGACCTCCGTTCGTATGGGTTCGCGCGGATTGTTACGCTTTGCGCGCCCCCACCACAACCGGATTGGATAGCCCCTTTTCACGGGGCAGGCGCGTCGCCCTATGTCATCTGCCCCGTGGCAACACGGCGGCAAAATGCCTGCCGGCCCGGACCGCAAAACCCGTGGGTTGAGATCGGTCGCCGCGTTCTTATCTGATCAGTAACACCGACCGAGCCGAGGAGCCCGCAATGAAATGTCCCGTCGATAACGAAACGCTGTTGATGACCCAACGAGACGGTGTCGAGATTGACTATTGCCCGAAATGCCGGGGCGTCTGGCTGGATCGCGGCGAACTGGACAAGATCATTGATCGCAGCGCCGCGACGTCTGCACCGCCGGTCCGGCTGGCGGAGCCCGCCGGCCAGCCCGCTGCGCCGCGCCCTGTTGACCCGTCGCTTGATCCCTATGCCGAGCGACCGCACACGCAGCGATATGACAGCCGTGACGACCGCAGAGACGGCCGCCGCGATGATCGCCGTGACCGGCGACGCTACGACGATGATGATGACGACGAATACAGGTATCGCGGAAAGCGCAAGAAGCGCGAAAGCTTCCTGAGCGAACTGTTCGACTTCTAGAACTAGTCGGCGTTTTCGCCCGTGCTGCAGCCAGTCTCGGGATCACCGCATGGCTTTCGCGGCCCGCGCGATCCTGACCTGAACGCTGCAGCCTCACCCCCGAAAGCCAGGGCGCGGGGCGGTGCCATATGCACCGCGCCGCCTCGCAGGTCAGCAGCGATCAGACGATCTCGACCGAATATTTCTCGATCACGGTATTGGCCAGCAGGGTTTCGCACATGCGCTTGACCTCGGTTTCGGCGGCACCGGCGTCGGTGGCGGCAAGATCCAGTTCGATGACCTTGCCCTGACGGACGCCGTCCACACCCTTGTGGCCAAGGCCTGCCAGCGCGTGGCGGATCGCTTCGCCCTGAGGGTCAAGGACGCCGTCTTTCAGCATGATGGTCACACGGGCTTTCATCGGACAGTCCTTAGTTTATCAGGGTCGGTTTGTTCATCGGCGTCGCATTGGCGGGCATCAGGCCAAGGCGGCGGGCGACTTCGGTATAGGCGTCGGTCAGGCTGCCCAGATCGCGGCGGAACACGTCCTTGTCCAGCTTCTGGCCGGTTTTCACGTCCCACAGCCGGCAGCTGTCCGGGCTGATTTCATCGGCCACGATCAGACGCATGAAGTCGCCGTCCCAGATGCGCCCGATTTCGATCTTGAAGTCGACCAGCTTGATGCCGACGCCGAAGAACACGCCCGACAGGAAGTCGTTCACCCGCAGCGCCAGGCTGACAATATCGTCCAGATCCTGCTGGCTGGCCCAGCCAAAAGCGATGACATATTCCTCGGACACCATCGGATCGCCCAGCTCATCGTTCTTGAACGAATATTCGACGATCGGGCGCGGCAGCTGCGTGCCCTCTTCCAGCCCCAGACGCTTGGACAGCGAACCTGCGGCGAAGTTGCGCACGATGACTTCCAGCGGGATGATTTCGACCTGACGGATCAACTGTTCGCGCATGTTGATGCGGCGGATGAAGTGGTTCGGCACCCCGATATTCGTCAGCCCCTGCATGAAGAATTCCGACAGGCGGTTGTTCAGCACGCCCTTGCCTTCGATGGTGGCTTTCTTCTGGGCGTTGAAGGCGGTGGCATCGTCCTTGAAATACTGGACCAGCGTCCCCGGCTCGGTGCCTTCGTACAGGATCTTCGCCTTGCCTTCGTAGATCTTCTTGCGCCGGGGTGCCATGGGATGCGCCGTCCTTTCAGGGCCGGGATGGGTATGGACCGGCTATAGGCGCAAAGCGGGCGCGCTTCAATACTGGCAAGGGATGCGGCGATACAGGCTTGTGATATAATGGCGCTATGGCCATATGGGTTCAGATGATTTCAGGAGACGTGAATGACCACCTTTGACGACCGTGAACGCTCTTACGAGGCGAAGTTTGCCCGTGATGCAGACCTGCAGTTCAAGGCCGAGGCGCGCCGGAACCGCCTTCTGGGCGAGTGGGCGGCGGAAGTGTTGGGCAAGTCGGGCGAGGATGCCAAGGCTTATGCCCTGACCGTCGTGACCAGCGATTTCGAAGAGCCGGGCGATGAAGACGTTTTCCGCAAGGTCGCCGCCGATCTGGAAGGCAAGGCCGACGAGGCGACGATCCGCGCCAAGATGGCCGAGCTGGTGGCCGTTGCGCGCAAGCAGTTGATCGACGAAGCCTGACCTTCGCCCGAAATTTCGAAGCCCGGCCGGAACGCCGGGCTTTTCCTTTGGCGCATCAGCCGCGCGGATGCGTATAGCCCAGCACCCGGCCTGATCCATCGACCGTGCAGCGGTGCAGGCGATTGCCGTCGCGGGTTTCGATTGTGGCAATGCCGACTGACGCGCCCACCCATCGCGGAGCGACCTCGGTCACCGGACGATTGATATGGGCTGCGATGACGCGGGCGCAGGCAGTTTCCTGCATCTGGCGCGGATCGGTTGCCGCAGGCTCTGCCTCCATACAGGCGGCAAGCGGCATTATCAGCAGAAACGGCAGGGCAAGGCGCATCGCAGGGCTCCGGCAATCTGACCCTGCCATCATCGCGCGGCCGGAAGTTCGGATCAATCCCCGTGCGGTGCTGTCGCGTCCGGGTCGCTGCGCTCGTCCAGCATCAGTTGCAGAAAGGCGAGGTCCAGCCAGCGGCCGAATTTGGTGCCGACCTGCGGCAGAAGCCCGGTCTGCCTGAACCCCAGCTTCTCGTGCAGGCGGATCGAGGCAGTATTTCCTGCCTCGATTCCGGCGACCATGACATGCTTGCCAAGTCCGCGAGCGCGGTCCAGCAGCGCCAGCATCAGTGCCTTGCCGATCCCGCCGCCCTGACAGTCGGTGCGCACATAAACGGAATGTTCGACCGTGTGGCGATAGCCGTCAAAGGCGCGCCAATCCCCGAAAGAAGCATAGCCCAGCACTGTACCGTCGCGGGACGCAACCAGAACCGGGTAGCCCGCGCGATGCCTGTCGGCCAGCCAGGCGGCACGGTTCGCGAGGTCCGTCTCGCGTTCGTTCCAGATCGCCGTCGTCTCGTTGACGGCCTGATTGTAGATCGCCGTGATCTCGGGCAGGTCGGCTTCTGTGGCGTCGCGGATATCCATGGCCGGTCTTTCTGTTGGGACACAGCGCGACGTTTCGCGAAGCTTTGTGCGGCGGTCAAGATGCGTTGTCAGGTCACGCGCGACGGCGTTCAGGCCACGTCGTCCCGGCCGCTGACGCCAAGCCCCAGCCGCATCATCATCCGACGCACCGGGCTGATACCGTAAATCGCGCCAAGGCCAGCCGCGCGGAGATCGCGCAGCGGACGCGAGCCGATCATCGAAGCGCGGTTCAGAAGGTCGATCCCGCTCAGGCGCAGACGCGCATCGGTCCAGCGGAGGCGCTGGAATTCGTCAAGACTCTCGCGGCTACCGGGCTCGTGCCGGGACAGATCCAGAAGCAGGGCGAGATCGGCGAGGCTCATGTTCAGGCCCTGCGCACCGATGGGCGGCAGGACATGCGCGGCCTCGGCGATCAGGGCGGTGCGCGGGCCGGTGAAACGCTCTGCCAACTGGCTGATGATTGGCCAGGAGGTCAGGCGGGTCGCGGGCGTCAAATGGCCCAGAACGCCGGTCGAGCGTTCGTTCAGCGCCTCCTCGAACTGGTCGGGTTCAAGCGCCATGAGGCGCGCGATCTCGGGGCCGCGATCCATCCACACGACGGCGGATGAGGGCTTGCCGTCGCGTTCGGGCAGCGGGACCAGCGTGAATGGCCCGCCCGAGCGGTGAATCTCGGTCGAGACATTCTGGTGGGGACGCTCATGTGTGACAGCAAAGGCGAGCGCCTTCTGGCCGTAGCGTGTTGTCCTGGCACCGATGCCGAGCGCGCGTCGCACAACGCTGTCGCGGCCATCGGCGCCGATCACCAGCTTCGCGGCGATCCGGCTGTGATCTGACAGCGTCACGATCGCCTCGTCAGTGCGGGCGGTCAGCCCGGTCGTCGCGGTGCCGGGCAGGAAGCGGACATTCGCCATACCGTTCAGCCGCGCCAGCAATTCCCGCCTCAGCAGCCAGTTCGGCAGGTTCCAGCCGAACGGCGCATCGGAAATATCGGCGGCATCGAAATCGCGGGTCAGGCGCGCTTCGGGTGCTGCCCCGCCCGCATCGATGATGCGCATGATCTGCAGCGGCGTCGCATGGGGTGCGAGAGCCTCCCAGACACCGGCGCGCTTCAGCACCTTGACCGAAGGTTGCAGGAAGGCGGTGCTGCGCAGATCGGACCCCGTCGCGGCTTCATCGGTCACCGGGGGCATCGGATCGACCATGATGACCTGATGCCCTTCCGCGCCGAAGGCCGCAGCCGCGATCAAGCCTGCAATGCCACCGCCTGAAACCAGGATATCGGTTTCGTCTGCGCCCCCGGCTGTCATCGCCGTCAGTTTCCGGCCATGATCGTCAGCAGCGCCGCAAATGTCAGGGCAGTGCCGATCAGGCCGAGGATGCCAAGCGCGGGCAGTCCGAAAAGCGCCACCATGGCCGCACAAACCGCCAGCAGAACCACCACCGCCATCAGAAGCCGCGCAGCAAGTGCGTTTTCGGACCGGCTGGCCTGCGGGTCGTCGGTCAAAGCGTTCTGGGACATTGTCGCCTCCTTCAAAGACGCCTGTCAGATTGCCAGAGCCCGCCGGCCCAGACAACCGTCATGGCAGGGCACGAAGGAAGCCGGCAAGGTCGGCGGTCCGATGCTGGACATGCGGGCCGTGGTCGTGATCTGCGGCAAGCTGATCGGGACCAAGGCGCCCTGCGCCGACAAGAACCGTTTGCATTCCGAGGCTTGCGGGCACGGCAAGGTTGCGCGGATCATCTTCGAACATCGCGGATGTCGCCGGGTCTATGCCAAGTGTCTCGATCACTGCGGCATATGCGCGCGCATCAGGCTTGGGGTGAAAGCCCACCTCCTCAATCCCGATGACTGCCTCGAACGGACCAAGGCGACACTGTTCCAGAACCTTCGCCGCATAGGCGGAATCAGCATTCGTATGGATGATCTTGCGACCCGGCAGCGCGGTGATCGCATCGGCAAGCGCGGGGTTCGGGTCCAGAACCGAAAAGTCGATATCGTGGACATCCAGCAGATAGGCGTGCGGGTCGATATCGTGTTCCGCCATCAGCCCGGCCAGTGTCGTGCCGTAATCGCGCCAGTAATGCATGCGCAGCCGGTCGGCTTCTGCGGCCTCGACACCCAGATGCCGGGCGACATGGGCCGTCATCCGCTTCTCGATCTGCGCGAAAAGCGCTGCCTCGGGCGGATAGAGCGTATTGTCGAGATCGAAGATCCAGGTGGTGACATGATCGAAGGACATGGCGTGGTGATAAGGCGACCGGCACGGGGGTGCAATGGTCCGGCGTCATTGCAGCCCGGAACCGGCGACCATCGCCAATGTCCGAATTGAACGCCCGGTCTTCGCGCTTGCAATCGGGCGCGGCTTCGCGGCTACTGTCGCCATGAAAGACGCCTATTCACTGATCGTCGACGCCATTGACAGCGGCACCTACAAGCCCGGCGACCGGCTTGTCGAATCCGAACTCGCCGACCGTTTCGGGGTTTCTCGCACGCCGGTGCGCGAGGCGCTGCAAAGGCTTGAAACCCAATCCATGGTCAAGCGGGACGGCCGCAGCCTGATCGTGGCGACGCTGGATCACAACCAGCTTTCCGAGCTTTACACCGTCAGAACCGAGCTGGAGGCACTGGCCGCCCGACTGGCTGCGCGCCACGCAACCCCGGAAGAGCTGCGGGTTCTTCAGGCGATGATCGACGATGACATGAAGGCGCTGGATGATCCCGAGGCGCTGGCCCGCTCCAACAGGCGGTTTCATCACCAGATCCACCTTGCCTCGCATAACCGCTATCTGATTCAGCAGCTTGACGTGGTCCATCGCAATATGGCGCTCATGGCAAGAACGTCGCTGGCGGTCGAAGGCCGCCCAAAGGTCGCGTTGGGCGAGCATCAGGCGATTGTCGATGCGCTGAAATCCGGTGATGGTGCGGCGGCGGAAACCGCGCTGAGGGCGCATATCTCGAAAGCGTTCGAGACGCGGCTTCGCGAGGATGCAAGGCGCGATCGTTGAGGATCATCGAAAGCGATGCCGATCTGGACGAGGGCCGCCACCACCTGACCGCGATCTGCCCGGTCTGGGCAGGTGCGTTGCCAGAACTGGCACTGCCGCTGCGGCGGCGCCCGGACGGCTTCACGGCGATCCTTGATGCGATCATCGGACAGCAGATTTCGATTGCCGCTGCTGCCGCGATCATGGCGCGGCTTCAGGCGGCGGGGCTGACCGAACCCGCAGCGATCCGCGCAGGCGGAGAGGAGGCCTTGCGGGCCTGCGGTGTTTCGCGTCCGAAGATCCGCTATCTGCTTGGGATTGTTGGTCAGGAACCCGATTGGCATCGCCTTCGCCACGCCCCGGATGCAGAGGTGATCGAGACATTGACGGCGCTTCCGGGCATCGGTCAGTGGACCGCAGAAATCTATCTGGCATTTGCACTGGGCCGCACGGATGCCTTCCCAGCGGGCGATCTGGCGTTGCAGGAAGCCGCGCGCCTGCTTTACCGGCTGGATGCGCGGCCCGACCCAAAAACGCTGGTTGAGATCGCAGAGCCCTGGCGCCCCTGGCGTTCGGTCGCGGCGCGCGCGCTTTGGGCCTATTACCGACTGGCAAAGGGTCGCGAAGGCGTCGGCGGCTAGGTCGGAAAAGGCCCGGTCGAGTGCCGGGCCTTTCCTTGACTGCGGGGTTGTTATTGCGCCGATGCCAGAAGGTCGGTGATCCGCCGCACCGACGCGCGGCGGTTGTCACGCTCGGAATCGAGAGTGGGGACCTTAAGATATTCTTCACCATATCCCTGCACCACAAGGTTTTCCGGCGGCACGTCGAAATATTCCGAAAGCGCCAGAGCCACTGACTCCGCCCGGCGGTCCGAAAGGGCGAGGTTGAATGCCGCGCCGCCTACGGCGTCGGTATGGCCTTCGATCAGGAAAATCTCGCGCGGGTTGTCGCGGATCGCGCCTTCCAGAACCGTCCCGAGCGTGGCGAGCTGGCGTGCCTGATCGGGGTTGATCGCTGCCGATCCGCTGTCGAAGGTGATCGCGTCAATATCGACGGGCGCGACGAGGTTGCGCACCTGCGGGATCGAACGGATCTGGTTCAGGGTGAAGCGGCGGTTGACTGCCGCCTCGCGGGCAAGCGCCTCGCGCAGGGCGGCCTCGGTCGTGGGCGCGGCGGCATCGCTGGTCTGCGGGGCAGCGGGCAGTTCCGCGACCTCAACCGGCGGCACCTCGACGGATTCGTCGATCAGCACCGTTTCGGTGCCGTCGCGCGCGACATGGATGCGGCGCAGGACCGACAGATCGGCCGCACGGATCGTGATGATCTGCGATCCATCCTGCCGCGTCACGACAGTCCGGGACGAGCCGTCGCTGTAATTCTCGGTCTGGACCTCGCTGCCGGGCTGCCGCAGCAGCATGTTGTCGTCTTTCAGCACCTGCTGGCTGCCGTCGTTGCGGGTAACGACGACGCGATCGCCGGTGTTAAGTGCCACCTGTCCGTTGTTCTTCAGAACCTGTCCGACCGCCAAAGCGCCAAGTCCTGCAAGCGCTATCTTCGCCAGATCACTGCCACCGTCATCCTTCTTGTCCTGCGACTGAGCGGCGGCGCGCTGGATTGCGTCGGCGATGCGTGTCTCGAAGTCCTGATCCGAACGCCGGACGTCTTCGGCATTCACACGCTCGCGCACCGTCTGGCCCTCGCTCTGGCCATTTCCGTTGAGCGCGGCGGCGTCGGGCCGGCCACCCGCTGCCGCTTCGCGCGCGGCCTCGGTGTTGGAGCCGCGGGCCCGCAGGCGGCCGTCTTCGCCGACGATATATTGCTGCTTGTCCATGCCCGCGAGAATGATGCGGCCGTCGCGCGCAATTTCGGCGCTGACGCCTTCGGGGCTGACCAATGTCACGCCCTCGGCGCAGGGCCGCTTGCGGCCGTCAAGACAAAGCAGCCCGTCGGCGTTCAGCCCGCCCGCGATTTCCTGCATCAGCAGCCGGTTCAGCAGCGGCATGTTCGCGGCGCGGCGCGATTGCAAGCTGCCCGCCTGATCGTTGGGAATGCGTGCCTCGCGATCGGCAAAGCTGTCCTTCACGATGGTGCGGGTCTGCGGCTTCGGCGCGCCCTTGTTCTGGTTCTTGCGCTCTGCCTCGGCAAGTCGGCGCGCAAGGTCGTCGCGGCGGCGGCGATCTGCGTCATTGGCGTCGCCACCCTCGTTGCCGGTCAGTTTGCGCAAGATTTCTTTCTCGTCAGAGCCGATGCCCATGATCTGCTCTTCCTTGCTGCGCTCGGGCGTCTTTGCGACCTTGGCGGGCGGCTTCGCCGGCGTATTCGTCACCGCTGCGGCGCGTCGGCGCACCTGATCCAGCCGTCCCTCGGCAAGCGGGCGCAGCGGCGTATCGCGCACGATGGGCTTTCCGTTTTCATACCGGTAGGCCTGCTGAACGTTCGGCGCGAGGATCATCTCGCCCGCTTCGCTCATCTGGATCGCAACACCGGCGGGGGTAATCAGCGGCATGCTGTTGTCGCACGGACGGGGCGAGCCATCGAGGCAGCGCAGGTCAGATGTCTTTAACCCCGCCCGTCGTTCCGCTTGCAGCATTCCGAACACGCCCGGCATGCCGTCGGCGCGTCTCGCGCCTTCGGCTTTCGCGACCCCGTTGGGCACCACCATCTCGGCTTGGGCGGGGCTGAGCAGCCCAAGGCAAAGCAGGGCGGTCAGTGCGGTCTGACTGGCATTCAGGCGGTTCATGGTGGTCGTGTCTCCCCAGGCGGTTCGGTTCCGAATGTAAACCGCCCGTTCCGCGCTTCGTTCCAAAAAACTGCGTGACTACAATGTGAACGGCTCGGAAAGCTTGCGCGACGCCCTTGGTCGTCCTATCCCCTTTGCAACGCGATGGTAGGGAGAACGGCGATGGCACTGAAACCGAAGGACTCACCCGATCTTGGCCGCTTCGACTGGGAGGACCCGTTCCGCCTGGACGAACAGCTGACCGAGGAAGAGCGCGCGATCAGGGATGCCGCCCGCGCCTATGCGCAGGACAAGCTGCAACCCCGCGTCATCGACGCCTATCGCGACGAAAACACCGACCCGGCGATCTTTCGCGAAATGGGCGATATGGGCCTGCTTGGTGTGACCGTCCCGGAAGAATATGGCGGGATCGGCGCGTCATATGTCGCCTATGGCCTTGTCGCGCGCGAGGTAGAGCGTGTGGACAGCGGCTATCGGTCGATGATGTCGGTGCAGTCATCGCTGGTGATGTATCCGATCTATGCCTATGGGTCGGAAGAACAGCGGCAGAAATACCTGCCGAAACTGGCATCGGGCGAATGGATCGGCTGTTTCGGTCTGACCGAACCCGATGCGGGTTCCGACCCCGCGGGCATGAAGACGCGGGCGAAGAAGACGGCGAACGGCTATGTGCTGAACGGATCGAAGATGTGGATCTCGAATTCGCCGATCGCCGATGTCTTCGTGGTCTGGGCCAAGTCCGAGGAACATGGCGGAAAGATCCGTGGCTTCGTGCTGGAGAAGGGCATGAAGGGCCTTTCCGCGCCGAAGATCGGTGGAAAGCTTTCGCTGCGCGCCTCGATCACGGGCGAGATCGTGATGGACAATGTCGAGGTGGGCGAAGACGCGCTGCTGCCGAATGTCGAAGGCTTGAAGGGGCCGTTCGGATGCCTGAACAGGGCGCGCTACGGGATCAGTTGGGGCGCTTTGGGCGCTGCCGAATTTTGCCTGCATGCCGCGCGGCAATACGGGCTTGACCGCCACCAGTTCGGCAAGCCGCTGGCGCAGACGCAGTTGCACCAGTTGAAGCTCGCCAACATGATGACCGAAATCGCGCTGGGCATGCAGGGCAGTCTGCGCGTCGGTCGTCTTCTGGACGAGGCGAAGGCAGCACCCGAGATGATCTCGATCATCAAGCGCAACAATTGCGGCAAGGCGCTGGAAATCGCCCGCTGGGCCCGCGACATGCATGGCGGCAACGGCATTTCCGAGGAATTTCAGGTTATGCGCCACATGGTGAACCTGGAAACGGTGAACACCTATGAAGGCACACATGACGTTCACGCGCTGATCCTCGGTCGCGCGATCACGGGCTTGCAGGCGTTTTTCTGAGGGATTGCACCGAAAGGGTGGGGCTCTCTGTGCACAAGGATATTCGTGCCAGAGCGAAGGCAGTGCCTCGCTCCGGCACGAAATAGCCCCTATGCGGGCTGGGCTGCGGGCTTGCGTTTCCACAATCGCAGCAGCGGCTTTTCGATCAGCAGATACAGGACATAGCCCGCCAGCACGCAGATCAGCGTCGCGGCCCAGACATAGGCCCATGGATGCGCGCCCGCCGGGTCCAGCTTCGTCCAGATGATCTTGACCACGGCCAGCGTGAACGGGTGCGACAGATACAGCGTATAGGAACTGTCGCCGCCCACCTTGGCGATCCCGCTGAGCGCACCGCTGAGCCTTCCGGGCAGAAAGAAGATGAACGCAGATGCGAAGAAGGCGCTGGGGATGCCCAGCCGGATCAGGCGGCTGTCCGATCCCTGCAGCAGCCAATAGGCGATAAAGGCCAGTGCCACGAAGCCTGCGAAAAGAATCAGGTTGGGTTTGTGGCCGGCCTCCAGATACAGCCGGGCAAGGATGACGCCGATCAGGAATTCCAGAATGATCGGGCGGCCCCAGAACAGCACCGGACCGCTGCTCGTGACTGCCCAAAGTGTCACGAAGCCAAGGATCAGCGCGCTGAGAACGCCGAAGCCCAGCCTGCGCGGGAAGAGCAGCGCGATAGCAAACAGGGCGTAGAAGAACATCTCGTAATTCAGCGTCCAGCCGAGCGCGAGGACCGGCGTGTATTGCCCGATCATGTTCGGATAGGGGTAGAAAATGAATGATGACAGCACCATCAGCGGGCTGGCATCGGGGTTGTTCAGCTTGTCGGGCAGCAGCCAGATCGCGGCCAGCATCCCCAGCGTATAAAGCCAGTAAAGCGGCACCACGCGCTGGAAGCGCTTGATCAGGAACAGCTTCGCCCCCCCCGGTTGCCCGAACAGGTGCGAACTGGACAGCCACATCACGAAGCCGCTGATGATGAAGAAAATATCGACGCCGATGCCGAAATCGAAGGGGATGTGATGAAAGCCCTCGACGGTCTGGCCGGCCTCGGCCTGCGCATGTTCGAAGACCACCGCGGCGGCGGCGATGGCGCGCAGCAATTGCACGCTGACCAAATGCGGGGTGCCTGTCTGGGCTGTCGAGGGCATAAGTGTCCCATCCTGAAAACGGCGTCAGAGCGCTTGCATAAGGCCGGTCCGGGCCGTCACGGTGACGCAAAATCGTTAATCTGCTCCGGCGGCACCTAACAGGTCAGATGCCGGAAGTTAACAGACCCGCCCGGACGGACCGGACGGGTCGGCTTTTCTTTGCCGAGCGGCAGCGCGTTCGTGGTCAGACGCCGTCGCCCACGAAGGCCTTTTCCACCACGAATTCCTTGGGTTCGGAATTCGCGCCCTCGCGCAGGCCAAAGCCTTCCAGCACCGCTTTCACATCGACGTTGAACGCGAGACTGCCGCAGATCATGGCACGGTCTTCCTCGGCGTTGATGCCCGGCAGACCCAGATCGGCAAAGACCTTGCCGGTGGTCATGTTATCGGTGATCCGGCCCATCAGCGGCGAGTCTTCGCGCGTGGTGGTCGGGTAATACTGCAGACGCTCGTGGAAATCAGCGCCATACATCTCTGCCAGAAGCGGGTCTTCGCGAAGGTTTTCAACAAGCTCGCGGCCATAGTTCAGCTCATCCGCGGTGCGGCAGGTATGCATCATGATGACCTGCTCATAGCGCTCATATGTCTCGGGGTCGCGCATCAGGCTGGCGAAAGGGGCAAGGCCGGTGCCAGTTGCCAGAAACCACAGCCGCTTGCCGGGCAGCAATGCGTCCAGCACCAGCGTGCCGACGGGCTTCGGGCGCAGGATGATCTGGTCGCCTTCCTTGATATGCTGCAGCTTCGAGGTCAGCGGCCCGTCCGGCACCTTGATCGAATAGAATTCCAGTTCCTCGTCCCAGTTCGGCGAGGCGATGGAATATGCGCGCAGGATCGGCTTGCCGTTATCGCCGGGCAGCCCGATCATCACGAACTCTCCCGAACGGAAGCGCAGGCTGGCAGGCCGCGTGACGCGGAAGGAAAACAGGCTATCGGTCCAGTGCTTCACCGCCGTGACGGTCTGCGCATCAGGCAGCGTCGGCTTTTCGCGGTTCGGCGAAACATTCTGGGCGGGGGCGGCGTCGGTCACGGCGATATCCAGTGTCATCTGCGGTCCTGCGTCATCTATGCCAATGTGGCGCGTCGGTGAAGTCCGGCACGGGGCGCTCTGTTGCCCAGCCAAACCGATTCACCCGCAGATATAGAATATTTTCCGTCTGCGCGTCAGGGGATCGCCCTGAATAAGAACGTCATGTGATGGTCGCGGGCATCGTCTGGGATATTATTTCGATTCCGGCACAACGCTGCGGCTGACTTGCCGTCGCACGACCGCGATCAGGACTGATCGTCCACGACCGACAGGATATCGGGCACCGCAGGGCAGGGCAGCAGCTTGTTATGGGCCACATCGGCAAGCGTCGCGTTGTGCAGAAACACATAGACATGCGCCGAAAGGCTTTGCCACAGCCGGTTCGACAGCGTCTGCGCACGCGATCCCGATACCGCGCCCGATGCGCCGGCCCCGATATGCAGCGCGCTGACGGTTTCATCGACGGCGGACAGCACCTCGGCGACGCGGATTTCAGTGGCGGGACGTGCCAGGCGATAGCCGCCACCCGGCCCGCGCGCCGATTCGACCAGCCCGGCCCGGCGCAGGCGCACGAAAAGCTGTTCCAGATACGGAAGCGAGACGTCCTGCCGTTCCGCGATATCGGCAAGCGACGTCAACTGGTCTTCGGGTTGCAGGGCCAGATCGACCAGAGCCACCATTCCGTAGCGGCCCTTGGTGGAAAGTTTCATGCGACACTCCCTTGTCACCGGCGCGTCATAAGACAGCGCTGCCTGTAATTGTTGACGAGCGCGTCGGGCATGGGCTAATCCCGCTGCGTTCCGGTGGCTCTTGTGCAGGCCGGTCATGGCCCACATCTACTGGGCTTGGAATAGTTGTCGCCCCTGCTTGCGTCAAGAAAACCGTTTTGCGAAGGACCCCATGCCTGAATTGATTTTTGCCGGTCCCGATGGCCGCCTTGAGGGCCGCTATCACGCCCAGCCCAAGCCCGATGCTCCGATCGCGATCATCCTGCATCCGCATCCGCAATATGGCGGCACGATGAACAATCGCGTCGTCTATAACTTGCATTACGCCTTTCACAAGATCGGCTTCACGGTGATGCGCTTCAATTTCCGGGGCGTGGGCCGCAGTCAGGGAGAGTTCGATCAGGGTATCGGCGAATTGTCCGATGCGGCGGCGGCGCTGGATTATCTTCAGGCCATGAACCCCAATTCCAAGCATTGCTGGGTGGCCGGGTTCAGCTTCGGGGCGTGGATCGGGATGCAGCTTCTGATGCGCCGTCCCGAGATTACCGGCTTCATCAGCGTCGCCCCGCAGGCGAACCTGTATGATTTCAGCTTCCTTGCGCCTTGCCCTGCCTCTGGCCTGATCATCAATGGGGCAGCCGACCGGGTTGCGCCGCCGAAGGATACCGAAGGGCTGGTCGCCAAGCTGCGAGAGCAGAAGGGCATCACCATCAGTCACGAAGTGATCGAGGGCGCGGACCACTTTTTCCGCGACGACGAAGCCCATATGAAGCCGATGATCGACAATGTGCAGGGCTATGTGCGCCGCCGCCTGACCGAGGGCACGCGCTAGGGCGGATCGCCGCCGATCATTTCGGCGCGCATGGCTGATCTATGCCCAAATCGGCAAATCGCCCGGCCTCCCTCTGACGTGAGTTGAGCGTGGCCGGGCGATCGGGTTCCTTCGCATCTGACCGGCGCGGATGACCGTGTCGGAACGAAGGAGAAAGACATGCATCATAAGTTCAACCTGGCCGTTCTGGCCACCGCACTGGCATTCGGTTCGGTTCCGGCCTTTGCCGAGGTGACTGCAGAGCAGGTCACGCAATCGCTGGAAGGGCAGGGCTATACCAGCATCGAGGTCGCGGCGCCCGCCAATGGCCAGATTGTCGCGCGTGGAACCAATGCCGACGGCGTCGCCGTCGATGTGGTTTATGACAGCGAGACGGGACAGGTCGTGTCAGCCGAAGCCGCAGATGCGGCTGCATCATCCGGCGCTGCGACGGGCGCAGCCGCTACAGACGACGGGTCTGCCATGACCGGCAGCGACACCGGCGCAGCGAGCAGCGACACAGGCGCCGCAAGTAGCGATATGGGGGCGACTGGCAGCGATGCCGGGGCCGCCAATGCCGAGGACGCGGCGAATACCGCAACCTCTGGCTGAGAGCGGAAGGGGGCGCTTGCGCCCCCTTTTCGTTACGCGGTCGCCAAAGCCGGAGGCTGGCGGTTTTTACGTTGAAGCGCTAAACCCCTTGGTATGATGGGGGAAGCAGATGTCGCAGACGGAGCTTGACCGGCAATTCGCCTTTCTGGCCGAAGCCGACAAACTGAAATCGGTCGAACGCGCGAACACGCTGATCGACCTGTCGCGCCGCGAAAACAGTGCCGAGCATAGCTGGCATCTCGCGCTTTACGCGTTGGTGCTGGAAGGGCAGGCGGGCGAGGGCGTCGATATAAGCCGCGTCATCCGCATGCTGATCCTGCACGATCTGGTCGAAATCGACGTGGGCGATGTGCCGCTGCACTCGGCGGATGGTCAGGCACATGATGCACCCGAAATACATGCAGCAGAGGCCGCAGCCGCCCGGCGTCTGTTCGGGATGCTGCCCGCTTCACAGGGACAGGCGTTTCTGGCGCTGTGGGAAGAGTTCGAGGCGGCAGAGACACCCGACGCGGTTTTCGCCAAGTCGCTTGACCGGACCCAGCCGCTGATCCAGAACCTCGCATCGGACGGGATCGGATGGGCCGAATACGGCGTGACCTGCCAGCATATCGAGGACCGCGTTGGCGCCAGGATCGCGCGCGGAATGCCTGCCGTCTGGGCCGAGTTGGAACGCAGGGTGCGTTCGTTCTTCAATGCGGTTGACCCGTGATAGGCGCAGGTCGATCAGGTGCAGCGACGACTGCCCCCGGCCTTGGGGACCTGATCGTGCTGACCATCCTCAGGTTGCTGGTGATGACGCTGGCCTATGTGCTGGTGATGATCGCGCTGGGCGTGTTCACCGGCGGGTACGGGAGTCCGACGGATGGCGACTATCTACGCTATGCATTCCAGGTGGCTATCTATGCGCCGTTCGTCGTCATCATGCTGGCGACGATAGGCTTCTGGTCGCATGCAATGCCGCCGCTGCTGGCGTGGGTGCTTATGCGGGATACCTGCGGCAAGCCGGTCGCGGCATTGGGCGTTATCGTCGTCGCGCTGTATTTCGGAGAGCAGGCTGCGTTGAACAGAAACTTTACCGCAATGCCCGGATATACCGGCCGTGCGATAGATAATGGCCTGCCAACGATCCATTTTTACATCGGTTATCTGATCGAGACCGCCCTGACGATCATCGTCTATGAACTGCTGACACAATGGTGGCAGCGTCGGGCGGCACGACGGGTTGCGCCGCCCGAAAAAGGTTAGCGGGCCTGATAGGCCTTGACGGTCTCTTCCGCGACCTGCTGCAGGAAGGCCGCATCTTCTGCGGGCAGGCGGCCGAAATAGTCGTATTCCAGCCCGACCGGGTTCTTGCCGTAAAGCGTCGCATAGGTCACGGCAGAGGCCAGATAGGTGCCGGCCAGCGTCGGGTGGCTGTGGTCGAAGTCCTGCTGCAGCTCAAGCTCTGGGCGCTGGCGCTTCGCCTCGGCAAAGGCGAGGCCGACCGGGATCACGGTGGCACCGATCTCCGCACCGGTATCGGTATACAGCTTGTCCAGCTTTTCCGTGCCATCCGGGGTATAATCCTCGTGCCCTTCGGCATAGGCGTGGGTCATGTAAAGCGCTGTTTTTGCCCCGGTCGCCTTGATCTTTTCGTCCATCGCCACGACCGCGTCGTGAAAGCGCGTGCTGCGCGCCTCGGTTTCGGCGGCGGCGCTGTTGCCTTGCAGGATGACCAGATCGAAAGGTTCGTCATATCCGATCGCGCCGGGCGTCAGATAGTGGTCGATCGGGTGCATATCCAGCGAGCCGCCGGAAATGGTGATCGAGCGGTAATCGAGGTCGTCAATGTCGATACCGCTGGCCTCGCCCGCCATGCGGCGCGTGTGATTGTGCAGGCTGTCATTATAGTAAAAATAGCTGTTGCCGATGAACAGGATCTGCTTCGGCGCATCGGCATCCGTTTCAGTGCTGTCCGCGCTGGCATCAGCGGACGTAGCCTCGGGCTCGGCCGGCGTCGTCGCCGTATCAGCCGTTTGCGACCACGCGGGCGCGGCAATGGACAGGCCCGCCGTTATGGCAAGGGCGGCGGTAAAATTCGAAAACTGCATCATCAATCTCCTCCTCAATGACCGGCGATGCGGCTTGCCGGGCAAGATCGCAGGGGCCGGAGCCCAACTATGAGGCGGGTCGGGTGGGCCAGCAAGCCCGGTGCTGTCCCGTTCGGTATGCGATAGCATGCCGCCTTCCGTTCGGGAACGTTAAGCGCTATACCCTCGGCCAAAGCGAAATCCATCCGAAGGGAGCCCCCATGTCGAAGATCAAGGTAGAAAACCCCGTTGTCGAGCTCGACGGCGACGAGATGACCCGGATCATCTGGGACTTCATCAAGAAAAAGCTGATCCTGCCCTACCTGGATATCGACCTGAAATATTACGATCTGGGCATCGAGGAGCGTGACCGCACCGACGACCAGATAACCGTGGATGCGGCGAATGCGATCAAGCAATACGGCGTCGGCGTGAAATGCGCGACCATCACCCCGGACGAGGCGCGTGTCGAGGAATTTGGCCTGAAGAAGATGTGGCGCAGCCCCAACGGCACCATCCGCAACATCCTTGGCGGCGTGATCTTCCGCGAGCCGATCATCGCGCGCAACGTGCCGCGTCTGGTTCCGCACTGGACGAAACCGATCATCGTCGGCCGCCATGCGTTCGGCGACCAGTATCGCGCCACCGATTTCAAATTCCCCGGCAAGGGCAAGCTTACCATCAAGTTCGTCGGTGAGGATGGCGAGACCATCGAACATGAGGTCTTCCAGGCGCCCGAGGCCGGCGTGGCGATGGCCATGTACAACCTCGACCCGTCAATCGTCGATTTTGCCCGCGCGTCGATGAACTATGCATTACAGCGCAACTATCCGCTGTATCTGTCGACGAAGAACACGATCATGAAGGCCTATGACGGGCGCTTCAAGGACATCTTCCAGCAGGTGTTTGATGAGGAGTTCGCCGACAAGTTCAAGGAAGCCGGGATCACCTATGAGCACCGCCTGATCGACGACATGGTGGCGTCGTCGCTGAAGTGGAATGGCGGCTATGTCTGGGCCTGCAAGAACTATGACGGCGATGTGCAGTCGGACACGGTTGCGCAGGGCTTCGGCTCGCTGGGGCTGATGACCTCGGTTCTGATGACGCCCGATGGACAAACGGTCGAGGCAGAAGCCGCCCACGGCACCGTCACCCGCCACTACCGCGAGCATCAGAAGGGCAACGAAACCTCGACCAACTCGATCGCGTCCATCTATGCTTGGACAGGCGGTCTGAAGCACCGCGCCAAGCTGGACAATAACGAGGCGCTGATGAACTTCGCCACGACGCTGGAAAAGGTCACGGTGCAGGCCGTCGAGGACGGTTACATGACGAAAGACCTCGCGCTGCTGGTCGGCCCGGAACAGAAATGGCTTTCGACCATGGGCTATCTGGAAAAAGTGGACGAATATCTGAACAAGGCACTCGCCTGATCTGCATCCTTTGAAGAAAGGCCGGGCAGCTTCGCCCGGCCTTTCGCATTCCGAATCACGGATATTCTTCCCCGGATGATTCGCTCGGCGAATAATTGGACTTCTTTCTTCCGGTTTCGGACGAAAAATGACCAAAAACCTGTTTGGACGCCAGATAATGGCAGAGGTGCTGCCATTTCTACCGCGAGGCGCTGAACGCTGTTCACGCGGGGTTGAGCCAGACTGAGGCGATCATAATCGAAGCGCTGGGTCAGGTCAGTTAAGCTGACATATCCAGGGCCTCGCGCTGGGAAATGGGTCGATTGCCCTCGCGATAGCTGGCACATTCGATCAGTCAGATTGCCGTTTTCTCACTGTTGGATAAATCACACAGTCGCGAAGTTGACCGTGCGTAAATTTGACCGAAAGGTCAAGTTTCGTGAGTCGTTTGTAAATAACTTCCGTAGTATATTCGATGCATGGGCAAAAAGGCGCCGGCCCAGTATAGGGGCGCTCTGGTGGTCCTGGGTTTCCAGGGAATCTGCCGGGGCGCCCCAAGCATTTGTCTATGCAAGAATACGGAAGCCTTCGGAGCGATGCCGGGCGCTTTTCAACAGTGCAGTTTTGGGCTAAAGGCAGCGCATCCCGAAATCGAGCGGAGCCTGCGCCATGAAAGCTGCGGTCATCACATTCCCCGGTTCAAATTGCGACCGCGATCTGCGTGTCGCGCTGCGCGAGGCTGGGGCAGATGTCGTGTCCGTCTGGCACAAGGATGACACGCTTCCGGATGGGACGGATCTTGTCGCCGTGCCCGGCGGCTTTTCTTATGGCGATTATTTGCGCTGCGGGGCGATTGCCGCGCAGTCGCCGATTGCCGCGGCGATCCGCGCGCATGCCGGACGCGGCGGGTATGTTCTGGGCGTCTGCAACGGATTTCAGGTGCTGACCGAACTGGGCCTGCTGCCCGGCGCGCTGATGCGCAATGCCGGGCTCACCTTTATCGCCCGCCCGGTTTCGCTGAAAGTCGCGACCGCGGACAGCATTTTCACCGCCGGGTATGAGGCAGGCGAAGTTCTGCAGGTTCCCGTCGCCCATCACGATGGGAATTATCAGATTGATGCTGACGGGCTGACCGCGCTTGAGGATCAGGACCGGATCGCGTTTCGCTATGCGCCGGCGATAAACGGATCGGTCGGTGACGTCGCCGGCGTGCTGTCGGAAAATCGCCGTGTGCTGGGCATGATGCCGCACCCGGAACGGGCGGTGGACGCGCGCCACGGCGGCACGGATGGCAAGGCAATGTTCGCGTCGCTGGCCGAGGGACTGATCCCTGCGTGAGCGCTACGCTTGGCATGTGGCGCGGCCTTGCTTAGATTGTCTCAATTGGCAATCGCGGTGGAAAGCGCTTCTTGATCCTGATGACGCCCGAAGATGACCGCCCGCCGGCAACGGCGCGCGCCGGGTCCGGTAAGGCGGGCAGCCCCTGGGCGCTGCGCGTTGCGCTGGCGTTGCTGGTCGTGGTTTCGGGCCTTATCCTGTGGGCGACCAATGTCGGCCTGACCGAGCGTTTTTCCGAGAACACGCGCGTCCGGGCAGAGTTGCGCGCGACGCTTTACAGCGGTCAGCTTCAGTCAGAGCTTCAGCGCAATTCGGTCGTCCCGATGATGCTTGCGCGCGATCCGGCGCTGATTACCGCGCTCGCGTCCGGGGATTTCGCAAATACCTCTGCGCGGTTGATTACGGCGCAAAAAGACATTGGCGCGGCGTCGATCCGCCTTCTTGATGCGTCCGGGCGCACGGTTGCGGCAACGGACCGCCAGCTTCTGGGCACCAATTACGTGGCCGCGCCATATTTCGTGGATGCCATGCGCGCGCGTGACACGGTGTTTACGGTCGCACCGTCGCCTCATGGCGGCTTCGATTTTGTCTATTCGCGTGCCATTGCCGACAGCGCCGGAACGCTGGGGGTCATCGTCGTCGGCACCGATCTGTCGCGGCTCGAACAAAGCTGGGCAGGAATATCTGACGCGGTCGCGGTGACGGATTCCACCGGGCAGGTCATCCTGACGACCGAAGGCCGCTGGCGCGGCTTGCCGCTGGATGAGGCCCTTGACCTGCGCCCCGCACCAAGCGCGATAGAACGCGCTTTTCAGGTCACGAGCGACTGGACCAACCCGCCAGCCGATGCCTGGGTCAAGGGGCGCGCCGTGATGCAGACCGAGACGCGCATCCCCTTCCGCGGCTGGCGAATGTACAATTTCACCACCTACGATTCGACGCGTGAAAGGGTGCTTGCCGTTCTGGCGATGGAGGCGACGGCTTTCGCGGTGATCGCGGCGCTTGCCTTCTATGTGCTGTCGCGCCGGGCGCAGCGACGCTCGGTTGCGTATATGCGCGAATCTGCCGACCTTCGTGCGCTGAACGCGCGGCTGACCCGCGAAATCGCCGAGCGCGAGCGTGTCCAGCGAGAACTGCGCGTGGCCGAACAAACCGTGCAGCAATCGTCGAAGCTCGCAGCACTTGGCGAGATGTCGGCAGGCGTCAGTCACGAATTGAACCAGCCGCTGGCCGCGATGAAAACATATCTGGCGGGCGCGCGACTGCTGCTGGACAGGGGGCGCTCGGACGAAGCGCTGTCGAGCTTTCAGCGGATCGACGATCTGGTCGATCGTATGGGCTCGATCACACGGCAGCTGAAATCATATGCGCGCAAGGGCGGCGAAGCGTTCGAACCCGTGGACCTTCGCGCGGCTTTGTCAAACGCCCTGACCATGATGGAACCGCAACTGCGCGCCCGCCCGGTCCGCATCATCCGCAACCTGCCGCGCAAGCCGGTGATGGTCTATTGCGACCGCATCCGGCTAGAACAGGTGCTTATCAACCTTCTGCGCAATGCACTGGATGCCACGAAAGCGGTAAAAGACCCGCGCGTGGAGATCGGAATCGAGACCGGCGCTCAAGCCGTTGTGACCGTACGTGATAACGGTCCGGGGGTCAGCGATCTGGACAAATTGTTCGAGCCGTTCTTCACAACCAAGAAGCCTGGCGAGGGCACGGGACTCGGTCTCGCGATCTCGTCGGGAATTGTCGCCGATTTCGGCGGCCGCCTGACTGCCCATAATGCCGAGGACGGAAGCGGCGCCGTGTTCGAACTCGCCCTGCCGCTTTACGATCCGGATGGCGGACGCGCTGACGCGCCGCTCGCCGCCGAATGAGAAGGAAAGAGACAGCATGAGCAAGACGCTTCGTATTGCGATTGTCGACGACGAACCGGATATGCGTGAATCGATCAGCCAGTGGCTGGTCCTTTCGGGCTTCAACACCGTGACCTACGCATCGGCCGAGGATGCGCTGAAAGAAATAGGGTCGGATTGGCCCGGCGTGGTGATTTCCGACATCCGCATGCCCGGCATGGATGGAATGGCCTTCCTCAAACGTCTCATGAGCATCGATTCGGCGCTGCCGGTCATCATGATTACCGGCCACGGCGACGTGCCAATGGCTGTCGAGGCGATGCGCATGGGCGCGATGGACTTCATGGAAAAGCCGTTCAAGCCCGACCGGATGACCGAGCTTGCCAAGAAGGCGACCCAGACACGACGTATGACGCTGGACAACCGCGCCCTGCGCCGTGACCTTTCTGAAGGTCAGCAGGTGATGTCGAAGCTGGTCGGCCAGTCCGCCGCGATGGAACGTCTGCGCGAGGATATTCTCGATCTCGGGCAGGCTGACGGCCATGTTCTGATCGACGGGGAAACCGGCACCGGCAAGACGCTGGTCGCCCATGCGCTGCATGCCGTTGGCCCGCGCGCCTCGAAGAAATTCGTGCCCATTGCCTGCGCCGCCTTTGACCCGGAACAGCTTGGTGCGCGGCTGTTCGGGCCGATGGAGGAAGGCATCCCGGCGGTCGAGGAGGCGCGCGGCGGCACGCTTTGCCTTGAGGATATCGAGGCGCTTCCTGACGCTTTGCAGGCCCGGCTGCTTGGCTTCATCGCCGATCAGGGCAGCCCTGCTGAAACCCGCATCATCGCCATTTCCAATGCCCGCGGCGACGGGCGCCGGCCCGAGGATCTGCTTCGTCCTGATCTGTTCTATCGTCTCTCGGCGCTGCAGATCACCGTGCCGCCGCTGCGCGCGCGGGGTGAAGATATTCTGGCGCTGTTCACCCGTATGACCGAGCAGTTTGCCGATGAATATGGTTGTGAGCCGCCGCAGGTGAACGCGCAGGAAGCCGCCCAGCTTCTGCAGGCACCCTGGCCCGGCAATGTGCGGCAGCTTATCAACGTCGCCGAACGCGCGGTGCTGCAGAACAGGCGTGGTTCGGGGTCCATCACATCGCTGCTGATGACCGAGGGCGACGAGGATCAGGCGCAGGCAACCACGACCGAAGGCAAGCCGCTGAAAGAATATGTCGAGAGCTTCGAAAAAATGCTGATCGACAACACGATGCGCCGGCACAAGGGCAGTATCGCGGCGGTCATGGACGAGCTGTGCCTGCCGCGCCGGACCCTGAACGAGAAAATGGCAAAATACGGCCTCTCGCGCGGCGACTATCTTTGATCTGCGAGCCAGCCCGATCTTTTATGGTTGAACGGCGGGGTGCGTTATCACAACCAAAGGTAGCATCGCGCCATCGGCGGTTATGTGACGTCTTGGCAATTCGCCATTGAACTTCCTTGCCTTCCACGATTATGTTCAGACCATGCGCGTGGTCTGGATCCCTGATCGGACTTTCGCGCCATCAGTTTCGCAGCGGAGGCTGGCCTGACAAGACAGGTGCCATCCGCCAAGAAAGCCACCCTGCAGCGCGTTCCGCGCGGGGGAGTCATTCACTGCCTTGTGCATCAACGCCAGGGCCAAGAGGTAACAGACGCGATGCATCGCGCGCGATACAGTTCGACTCAGACGCCGGTGGGTTTGTCCCCACAGGGTCTTGTTTTCGACCCCGTCCTCGCCGCCTCCGCGTCCCCATCACATCGCAGCCCGCAGTCACCGACCGCAGGTCGGTACAGGCGGCTGCGCGAAAGTATCACCAATGGCAAAGAAAATGCTTATCGACGCGACACATGCGGAAGAAACCCGCGTGGTCGTCGTGGACGGAACAAAAGTCGAGGAATTTGATTTCGAGACAGTCAACAAGCGGCAGCTTGCTGGCAATATCTATCTGGCAAAGGTCACGCGGGTCGAACCCTCGCTGCAGGCGGCCTTCGTGGATTACGGCGGAAACCGGCACGGCTTCCTCGCCTTCGCGGAAATCCACCCCGATTATTACCAGATCCCCGCAGCCGACCGTCAGGCGCTGATCGAAGAAGAACGCGCCTATGCCGAGGCTGTCGCCGCCGAAGAGGCCGCACGAGAGAAATCGGGCGAACGCAAGGGCCGCCGCCGGTCGCGCCCGGAAAAGACTGGCGCGACCGATCCCTCGGTCAGTTCGGAAGAAATTCCGGGCATGGAAGTCGTCGATCACGATGACGACGCGCATGAAAGTGCTGCCGCGCCCGAGGGCGAGGCCAATGACGCCGCCTTGGACAATACCGCGCAAGCAGAAGCTGATTCCGATTCGGATGCGAATGCCGAGATTGACGCGTCGGACAAGGATGACAGCATCGAATCGGTCGCCGATGAGGACGTGACCGAGGAAATCCGCGTTCCCAAGAAACCGCGTGCGCGCCGCTACAAGATCCAGGAAGTCATCAAGGTCCGCCAGATCATGCTGGTTCAGGTGGTCAAGGAAGAACGTGGCAACAAAGGCGCCGCGCTGACTACCTATCTGTCGCTGGCCGGGCGCTATTGCGTGCTGATGCCCAACACGGCGCGGGGCGGCGGCATCTCTCGGAAGATCACAAATGCAGCCGACCGCAAGAAGCTGAAGGATATCGCTTCGGACCTGAAGGTGCCGCAGGGCGCGGGCCTGATTATCCGCACCGCCGGCAGCCAGCGAACCCGGACCGAGATCAAGCGCGATTACGAATATCTGATGCGGCTGTGGGAACAGATCCGCGAACTGACTTTCGCGTCAACGGCACCTGCACCGATCTATGAAGAAGGCGACCTCATCAAGCGCACGATCCGCGACCTTTACAGCCGCGAGATCGACGAAGTGCTGGTCGAGGGCGATCGCGGCTATCGCGTGGCCAAGGACTTCATGAAGATGATCATGCCGTCCCATGCCAAGAACGTGAAACATTACAGTGATCCGATGCCGCTTTTCGCGCGCTATCAGGTCGAGGGCTATCTCGGCGGGATGTTCAATCCGGTCGTGCAGCTTAAATCCGGCGGCTATATCGTCATCGGTGTGACCGAGGCGCTCGTCGCGATCGACGTGAACTCTGGCCGGGCCACGAAAGAAGGCTCGATCGAGGATACGGCGACCAAGACCAACCTTGAAGCCGCCGACGAAATCGCCCGTCAGTTGCGTCTGCGCGACCTTGCCGGGCTGATCGTCATCGACTTCATCGACATGGACGAGCGCAAGAACAACTCTGCCGTCGAAAAGCGCCTGAAGGATCGCCTGAAGACAGATCGGGCGCGTATTCAGGTCGGCAAGATCTCGGGCTTCGGCCTGATGGAGATGTCGCGCCAGCGCCTGCGTCCGGGGATGCTGGAATCGACCACGCAGCCCTGTGCGCATTGCCACGGCACAGGCCTGATACGGTCGGATGACAGTCTTGCGCTGACCATCCTGCGCGCGATCGAGGAAGAGGGAACGCGCAAGCGTTCGCGTGAAGTGCTGGTAAAGGCGCCCATCGCGGTGGCGAATTTCCTCATGAATGCCAAGCGGGAACATATCGCCGGGATCGAGGCGCGTTACGGCATGTCCGTCCGGGTCGAGGCTGACCCGACGCTGATCTCGCCCGACTATGCCATCGAGAAGTTCAAGACGGCGACCCGCGCCGTGCCGGAACTCGCAAGTCCGGTCGTATCGGTCGACGCGCAGCTTATGGCGCAGATCGACGACGACGATGTGACCGAGGATGAGGCCGATCACGAGAGCGATGCCGACCTCGCCGAGGGCGACGACAGCGATGACGATAACGGCGCATCGCGCGATAGCGACGGCAATAACCGTTCCAAGCGCCGGCGCCGCCGTCGCCGGCGTGGTGGCAAGGATCGCGCGGACGGCGATAACCGCAATGATGACAGCGGCGACGACCAGTCAAGGACCGAACAGCCGGTCGCTGCCGTGATGGCGGTCGAGGATGGCGGCGCATCGGATGCGGCACCCGACGAGACCGAGGAAAAGCCGAAGGCACGCAGTCGCTCGCGCAGCCGTTCACGTCGCAAGACTGCGGACGCGACGCCTGACGCGCCAGCCGAGGCTGTTGCAGCCGAAGCGGTCGCGGCTGACGCCGACGCTGAAGATGCCGCGCCCGTGGCGAGCGAACCCGCCCAAGAGGAAGCGGCAGCCAATCCGGCGCCGGATACACCCGAGCTTGCAGACAGCGCCGCCGCAAATGCGCCGGAAGGCGTAGCGGAGCAGACGGGGCAGGCGGAGCGGACAGGGGACGAGGCCGAAGCGAGTGAGGACGATACGGCCCAGTCCGAGTCCACGCAGACTGCCGCGCCAGAATCCGTCCTTGAATTTGCCGAAGCACAGAGCGACGCCGCATCCCAGCCCGAAGCAACCGCCAAGCCCGCGCGGGCGAAGCGTCGCGGCTGGTGGTCGATCGGCTGAAACTGCATAGCGGATTGTAAACGAACAGCCCCGCCGGCATGGCGGGGCTGTTTTGCATTGACGGTTACGACACTGTGAGGCGCTGCGCTCTGGCGCAGATCACAAAAATCTCTACTGTCTGCGCATGTTCGGAATTGACCTTATCGACGCCGCTTTCCTGCCTGCGGCCCTTGTCGCGCTGCTGGCCGGTGTCATCTCTTTTCTGTCGCCCTGCGTGCTGCCCATCGTGCCGCCCTATCTGGCTTACATGACCGGGGTCGGTGTGAATGGTCTGAAAGCGGGCGAACGCAGCGCTGTGCCGGCGGCGCTGATGTTCGTGCTGGGCCTGTCCACCGTATTTCTCATCATGGGTTTCGCGGCGTCGGCATTCGGTCGCATCTTCCTTGAATATCAGATCTGGCTGGCACGCATCGCCGGGGTCGCGGTCATTCTGATGGGCCTGCACTTTCTGCATGTCTTTCGCATACCCGTGATGGACCGCGAAGCGCGGCTGGAAACGGGCGATCAAGGCGGATCGGCATTTGGTGCCTATGTCCTTGGGCTTGCCTTCGCTTTTGGCTGGACGCCCTGCATCGGCCCGCTTCTGGGGACGATCCTGTCCCTTGCCGCGACCGATGCGGATGCCGCGCGCGGCACTGCCTTGCTCGCGGTCTATGCGCTCGGGCTCGGGCTGCCATTCTTGCTTTCGGCAATATTCATCAATCGCGCCATCGGACTGATGAACCGCATAAAGCCGTACATGAAGACCATAGAAAAGGTGATGGGCCTATTGCTGATCGCGGTTGGCGTCATGCTGGTCACGGGTCGGATGGCCGACCTGTCATATTGGATGCTGGAAACCTTTCCCGGCCTTGCGACCCTGGGTTAACGCTTTACGTTCCGGCGCAGGTCCTGAATCGAGATCGCACCGGTCGCGAAGCTGAGCGCAAAGTAAAGCAGCGCGCCACCCAGAACCAGCAGGACGAGTTCCGGCACCCGCGACATGCCGATGCTGTTGGTCCAGCGAAGCACCAGCCACAGCGCACCCGCCATGAGCGCAGAGCAGAGCAGGATTCGCGGCACGGCGCGCTTCAGGCGGGCATCCCAGCGGGCCGACTGGCCCATTTCGCGCGTCCCAAGCCACAGCTGCGCGGCCATGACCCATGATGCCACCGTGGTGGCAATCGCGGCGGACAGAAACCCGATCACATGCATCAGTCCGAAGGCGATGACCGCGTTGACGACCATCGCGACGACCGCATATCTGAATGGCGATTTCGTATCCTCGCGCGCGAAGAACAGCGGTTGCAGGATCTTCTGCATGACGAATGCCGGAAGGCCGAGCGCATAGACGATCAGCGCGTAGGATGTCTGCAACACATCATTCGGCCCGTAATCGCCGCGTCCGAACAGCGTATCGACCATTGGCACGGCAATAACCGCAATTGCGAAGGCGCAGGGCATCGTCAGGAACAACCCGAATTCGGTTGCGCGGCAGAAGGCGCTTTGGCCGCCTGCATCGTCGCCAGCGCGCAGCCGACGGGCGAGTTCCGGCAGAAGCACCACCGCGACCGCGCCCGCAACCACGCCGAGCGGAAGCTGATACAGCCGGTCGGAATAGTAAAGCCAGACCACCGCGCCGTCGAAATAGGATGCGACCTGCGCACCGACCAGAAGGTTGATCTGCACGACACCGCCCGCAAACGCGGCAGGCAGGGCGACGCGGATCAGGTTGCGCATCTCGGGCGAGAGGCGGGGGCGCTTGGGCCAGAAGGTCCAGCCGGTGCGATGCGCATCCCACCAGACCAGCCCAAGTTGCGCGATCCCCGTCACGGGCGTGGCCCAGGCCAGCGTCAGGCCTAGATCCCAGCCTTGCCAGCGGCCGAGGAACATCGCGACGATGAAAAGAAGGTTCAGCAGCACTGGCGCCGCGGCTGCGGCAGTGAAGCGGCCATTGGCGTTCAGCACCCCCGAAATCATCGACGCCAGCGAGATCAGCAGGATATAGGGAAAGGTGATGCGCGAATATTCGACAGCCAGCGCGAAACGTTCATCGCCGGCAAAGCCCGATGCCATCATCATCACCATCAGCGGCATGAAGATCATCGCGACAGCCGAGAGCAGCAGAACCACGATGAACAGCCCCGAGAACGCCTCGGATGCAAAGCGCATCGCCTCGTTCCGGGTTTCCAGTTTCTTGGCGAACATCGGAACGAAGGCGGTATTGAAAGCACCTTCGGCAAAAAAGCGGCGAAACATGTTCGGCAGGCGAAGGGCGACCGCGAAGGCCTGTGCCATCGGGCCGGAGCCCAGCCATGCCGCCATCAGCATGTCACGCACGAAACCCGCGAGCCGGGACAGGAACGTCCAGCTGCTGACGGCGACGAAGCCGCGCACCAAACTGCTTTTCATCGCCTCACGCTCCTGATTTGTCGAGATCCGCGCGCTCGGCGCCTTCGCGGATCGCCTGACGCAGCTTCTTTTCCAGCGCCTCTCGTCGGCCAGCCTGATGCAGTTTCAGCCCGAAGGCATCCTTGACATAGAAGCTGTCGACCACCTGCGCGCCATATGTCGCAATGACGGCACTTGCAATCTGGATATGATTTGCCGCCAGCGTGCGGGTCAGATCGTGCAGCAGTCCCGGCCGGTCGCGGGTATCGACCTCGATAATGGTGTAGATGTCGCTGCCTTCGTTGTCGAAGGTGACATGGGTGGGAAACTTGAAGGCGCGGTCGCGCTTCTTCATCTGGTCCTTGTCGGCGAAGGCGTCGCGCGCCACGACCTCGCCTTTCAGCGTGCGGTCGATCATCTTGCGAAGGCGCGGCAGACGTTCGGCATCGTAGGGGTGGCCTTCGCTGTCCTGCAGCCAGAACACAGCCGTCGCAAACCCATCCTTCGAGGTATAAGTCCGCGCATCGACGACATTCGCGCCGACCAGAGCCAGCGCACCAGCCAGACGCGAGAAGATCCCCGGATGATCGACCAGCACAAAGGCCGCGCGTGTCGCGTCGCGATCGGCGTCGGGGTGCAGGTCGATGCGGATTTCGTCATCACCCAGATCTCTCAGCAAGCGGGCAAAGACAGCATGGGTTTCCGTTGGCAGGCCCTGCCAGTAATTCGCGTAATGGCGCGTCGCCTCGGCCTTGATGGACTTGCCGTCCCAACCCTGCGCAACCAGAAGGTGACGCAGCGCGCGCTTCGCCTCATCGCGGCGCTGATCGCGGTTCAGCGCCTCCATCCCGTTTTCCAGCACAGAAGCGGTCTGTTCGTAAAGCTGGCGCAGCAGCACGGCTTTCCAGTTGTTCCATGTGCCCGGCCCGACGCCGCGAATGTCGCAGACCGTCAGCACCAGCAGCAGGTCCAGCCGCTTACGCGTTTTCACGGCCTTGGCAAAATCGCGGATCGTGCGCGGATCAGAAATGTCGCGCTTCTGCGCCACATCTGACATCACCAGATGATTGCGAACCAGCCATTCGACAGTCTCGACGTCTTCGGCATTCAGGCCCAGTCGGGTTGTCACGCGCCGCGCGATCTGGGCGCCGATGATCGAATGGTCTTCAGGCCGGCCCTTGCCGATGTCATGCAGCAGCACGGCGAGATAAAGCACACGTCGGTTGATCTTGCCGTCCATGACGATGCGGCTGGCGATGGGCAGGTCCTCGACCTCGTGGCCCTGCTCGATCTCGGAAAGAGCCACGATGCACTGGATAGTGTGCTCGTCCACTGTGTAATGGTGATAGACGTTGAACTGCATCATCGCCACGACGGGTTCGAATTCGGGGATGAATGCGGACAGAACGCCCAGCTCGTTCATGCGCCGGAGCGCGCGTTCAGGGTTGCCGTGCTTCAACAGCAGGTCAAGGAAGATGCGGACGGCTTCGGGATCCTCGCGCACCTCGTCGTCGATCAGGTTCAGATTAGATGCGACAAGGCGCATTGCCTCCGGGTGGATGAGGATGCCGGTGCGCAGCGCCTCCTCATAAAGGCGCAGGATGTTCAGTGGGTCCTTCAGTGCGGCATCGGTATCGGCAAAGGTCAGCCGGCCCGACAGTTCGGCAAATCCGGGGCGCATGCGCTTGCGGCGGCGGAAAATGCGGCTGAGCAGGGGCTGCTGAAACACATGGCGGCTTTCGAGCGCTGTCAGAAAGACGCGTGTCACCTCTCCCACCCGTGTCGCGTGACGGAAATAATCCTGCATGAACAATTCAACCGCGCGACGGCCGGGGCGATCCTGATAGCCCATGCGGCGCGCCACCTCGACCTGCATGTCGAAGCTGAGGACGTCGACGGGCCGCCCCGCAATCAGATGCAGGTGGCAGCGCACCGCCCACATGAAATCCTCTGCCTGCCAAAACGCAAGGTGCTCGTCGCGGGTGAAAAAGCCCAGATCCACAAGCTGCGCGGCGCGGTCCACACGGTGGATGTATTTCGCGATCCAGTACAGCGTTTGCAGATCGCGCAGTCCGCCTTTGCCCTCCTTGACGTTCGGTTCAAGCACATAGCGCTGCCCGCCCTGCCGCAGGTGGCGTTCGTCTCGTTCGGACAGCTTCGCCTCGATGAATTCGGGGATCGAGCGGTCGAAAAGTTCGTCCCACAGGCGCTCGCGAAGCGTCTCGGCCAGCGAAAGCTGCCCGGCCACTGCGCGATGTTCGACCAGCGAGGTGCGGATGGTCATGTCCTGCCCGGCCAGGCGGATACAGTCATCGACGCTGCGCGTGGCATGGCCAACCTTCAGCTTCAGATCCCAGAGCATATAAAGCATCGATTCGACGACGCTCTCTGCCCAGGCGGAGGTCTTGTAAGGTGTAAGAAACAGCAGATCGACGTCGGATTGGGGCGCCATTTCAGCGCGTCCATAGCCGCCGACTGCCAGAACGGCCAACTGCTCCGCCTCGGTCGGGCTTTGCTGCGGGTGAAGGTGGTTTACCGCGACGTGATGAACGGTTGTGACAATGGCGTCGGTCAGGCTGGCAATGGCGCGCACCGTCTCGCGCGCCGCACGGGGATGCGATTCGAAGCCCGCCACGATGTCGTCCATCGCGGAATTTCGCGCGGTCTGTAACGCCGCGACGGTTTCGGCCCTGACCGCACGTGCGTCGGGAGCGTCCTTCAGCCGCTCGTCAAGCTCTCGAAGGAAGCTTTCCGGGGCGAATATGGAATGCGCCCCGGGCAATGCCGGGGCGCTTTGGGGCAGTATATCCTCGGAGACGGGCAAATCAGAACCCGAAGCCGCCGAAGCTGCGTGGCGCCGGGTCGATCACGACGACCGCGCCATTGTTGATCGTCGCAATGGCCATGCCACGTTCATTCGTGCCGTTCGGGCGCAGCCGGAAGACGCCGTTGATGCCGGCGAAGCCTGCCGGACGGGTCAGCCCGATCGTGTTGACCGCGTTCTTGTTGCCCGATCCCACAAGCGCCGCGATGGCTGCGACCCCGTCATAGCCGAGCGAGCCCAACTCGTGCGGGGCCTCTCCGTAAGCGCTGCGATAGCGCGAAACGAACTGGCTTTGCAGCGACGTATCAGGAAGCGCGAACCAGCCACCCTGAACGCCCGGAAGTTGCAGACGCGCGGCAGGAATATCCCAGCGGGTCAGGCCCATGAACTGGGCATCGCGCGAACTGACCCCGGCCGCATTCAGCCTGTCGGTCAGATAGGGCAGGACGGCCTGCTGGTTGGCGGTCATGAAGATCGCATCGATCTGGCCGGATTTCGCTGCGTTGGTGACCGCGGGGATGATCGCGTCGATGCTCTCTTGCGACAGGGCGTGCTGTTGGCGTCCGGTAAGGGTCGCGCCGTTCTGGGCAATGGCGGTCTGGATCGCGCTTGCGCCGATCTGTCCGGCGGGGTCGTTCTCATAGACCATCAGGAAGCGGCTCAGTCCCTGACGGACGCCGTATTTCACCAGACGGTCGGCGACATTCTGGAAAGTATTGCCAAGAACATAGACATTCCCGCCCGCAATATCCGGGTTGTTGGAGAATGACAGGACATTCAGATTGTTGTCCTTCATCGCATTGCCGACGGCATTCGCCGAATCGGCAAAGAGCGGCCCGAGAATGATCTTTGCGCCTTCGGCAGCGGCTTTCTCGGCTGCGGCGACGGCAGACCCCTCGGCCGGGGTGGTCGGATAGACGCGCAGGTCGATCTGCGCGCCGCGCGCATCTGCCGCGGCCATGCGCGCGGAATTGGAAAGCGAGCGGCCGAGCCAGTCCAGATCGGCATTTCCCGTGCCGCCGGGCACGAGGAGGGCGACCTGAACCGGTTGGCTCGGGTCGATCTGCGGGCCTATTGCGGGCCCGGAGCGCCCGAGGCTTGTCGGCTGGCAGGCGGCGACGGCAAGAGCCGCTGCCACGACACCCGCCTGCGCGACGCGGCGCGTGATTCGCTTGGCAATGGTGAACATCACGATGATTCCCTATTGTCAGGAGTTGCGGCTTTTTGCTGAACACTATTCGCTAGACAGAGCCTTGGCAACGCGACCGCCGGGCCACCAGACCATGCGCTACTGCCGGGAGAGAATGCCTTGAACGCTGACACCCACGGACCCGAAACGCTCTCCGCTCGCATCGAGGCGCCACGCCTTGAGGCGGGCCTCTATCTGGTCGCGACACCGATCGGTACTGCGCGCGACATCACGCTGCGCGCGCTGGATGTGTTGAATGCGGCGGATATCCTGGCTGCCGAGGACACACGGACATTGCGTCACCTGATGGATATTCACGGCGTGCCGCTGCGCGGTCGGCGGATAATCGCCTATCACGATCATAACGAAATGAAGCAGGCCAGCCCTCTGGTCGCTGCGATGAGCGACGGCAATTCAGTCGCATATTTTTCCGAGGCGGGGACGCCTTTGGTTGCGGATCCTGGCTTCCGGCTTGCCCGCGAGGCGATCGCCAGGGATGTGCGCGTCCATCCGTTGCCGGGTCCGTCGGCTGCGCTGGCGGCGCTGAGTGTCGCCGGCCTGCCAAGCGACCGCTTCCTGTTCGCGGGCTTTCCGCCGCAATCGGGCGGGCAGAAGAAAAGCTGGCTGACCGAAGCCGCGGCTGTCGACGCGACAGTCATTCTTTTCGAAAGCCCTAGGCGCGTTAAGCAAACATTGGGAATTCTGTGCGAGATTGAACCGAAGCGGATTATCGTTCTTTGCAGGGAGCTGACGAAGAAATTCGAAGAAGTCCTGCGCGGTACCGCGCAGGACCTGTACGAAAACCTTCCTGAAAAAGGGGTAAAGGGGGAAGTGGTGCTCGTTCTTGACCGTCCTCAGGCAAATCTGCCCGATGAGGCGGAAATTACGGAAATGCTCTCGACGATGTTGGGTGACATGTCGCTGCGGGATGCCGCAACGGCAGTCGCCGAAAAATACGGAATTTCGCGCCGTGATGCCTATCAGATCGGGCTGACTCTGGGCAAAGGATGAGGAATGCAGCTTTGTTTCGATTTTGACCGGGTTGAAGCCGTGCCGGTCGTCCCGCCGGGGCAGCGATCAAGCGTGCCGCCGCGAAAGGTGTCGTCATCGCGCCGCGCCCGCGGCAAGACTGCATATGATGCCGGCCGGATTGCCGAAGGCACCGTTTCCGACAGATATCTGCGCAGGGGCTACGACCTGATACAGACGCGCTGGCGTGGCAAGTCCGGCGAAGTTGACCTGATCCTGCGCAAGGACAGCACCTACATCTTCGTAGAGGTGAAGGCGTCAAAGGATTTCTCTCGTGCGGCGGCGCGGATCAACCGCGCGCAGATGAATCGAATCTGTCACGCCGCGATTGAATTTTGTGGCGGGCTACCCTCTGGCCTTCAAACTGACATGCGACTTGACGCAGCACTTGTCGATCAGTTCGGCAGGGTCGAAATTATCGAAAACGCCTTTGGCATGGATTGAACCGCTGAGTGATCGTGGGTTCACCAGGGTGATCGCGGGTTGAATTGCGGCGCGTATCGCCCCACAAGGCAGCGAAACCTCAAAGGATGCTGCCATGAGCCTTTATGTTGCGCTGCAGATGGACCCGATCGAAGACGTCTCTATCGACGGGGACAGCACGTTCCGGATCGGCCTGGAGGCAGAGGCGCGCGGACATCGCCTGTTCCAGTATATCGTCGATCGGCTGACTTATCGCGCAGGGCGTGTATACGCCAAGGGCCGTCCGGTCACGCTGCGGCGCGAGCAGGGAAATCATGTAGATTTTGGCGATTGGGCCACCGTAGAGCTGGGCGAATTCGATGTCGTCTGGCTTCGCCAGGACCCGCCATTCGACATGGGTTACGTAACGTCGACGCACCTTCTGGATCGCGTGCGCGACGAAACCCTGGTGGTCAACGACCCGTTCTGGGTGCGCAACAGTCCCGAAAAGCTGATGGTTCTGGACTTTCCCGCGCTTACGCCAGAGACCTTGATTACCCGCGACATCGCCGAAATTCGCGCCTTCCGCGAGGCGCATGGCGACATCATCGTCAAACCGCTTTACGGAAATGGCGGGGCCGGCGTGTTCCACCTTCGCCCCGACGATCCGAACCTTTCGTCCTTGATGGAGTTCTTCGCCGGCCTGAACCGTGAGCCCGTAATCGCGCAGCGCTATCTGCCAGCGGTCAAGGATGGCGACAAGCGCATCATCCTTGTCGATGGAGAGCCGATTGGCGCGATCAACCGCGTCCCCGCGCAGGGAGAGGCGCGGTCGAATATGCATGTCGGCGGCAGGCCCGAAAAGACGGAGCTGACCGCGAAGGAGCGCGAGATCTGCGCTGCGATCGGCCCGGCCCTGAAGGAGAAGGGGCTGCTTTTCACGGGCATCGACGTGATCGACGGCTGGCTGACGGAAATCAACGTGACCTCGCCGACCGGACTGCAGGAGCTTGAACGGTTTGACGGAACCAATGGCGCGGCCCTGATTTGGGACGCAATCGAAAGTAAGCTGGCGGCGCGCTAACGGCTTCCGGGGCCGACCTGAGCGGCGGTAAGCTGGACGTCGCGGGATGGGTTTTCAGGTTTCGCACGGTGGTTGACGCGTTCAGGTCCGCGCAGACCGTGCGTCCGACATAAGGCGCTGCCAGTCGACGTGACCCGGTCGAGACATTCCTTCCTTCGACCCGAGGCTGTGCGACGCATTCGCCGAATCGGGGCTACCTGGAGTGCAACCTAACCACCCCTGATGAAAGGAAGCCGGTAACTTATGGCCTCGGCCAGATGATTGGATCCGACATTGTCGCTGTCGTCCAGATCGGCAATGGTGCGTGCAGTGCGCAGAATGCGATGATAGCCGCGCGCGGTGAGGCCAAGTTTGTCGGCTGCCTGCTGGATCAGATCGCGTCCAGCCGCGTCGGGCGCCGCGATTTCGTCAAGAAGTGCCGGCGGCGTGTCGGAATTGCAGCGAGGCGCTGAGCCACCGAATTCATATCGCGCGAATCGGTCTGTCTGCCGCTTGCGGGCGGCCGCCACGCGGGCAGCGACCACTGCCGAGGTGTCGCCGGACGCGGGCAGGTTCAGGTCGTCCAGCCCAACTGCGGGCACCTCGATGCGCAAATCGAAGCGGTCCATCAACGGACCCGAAATCCGCCCGAGGTAATCTTCGCCGCAAACGGGAACGCGGGCGCAGGCACGCGCGGGATCCGCCAGATAGCCACAGCGGCAGGGATTGGCGGCGGCGACCAGCAGAAAGCGTGCGGGATATCTGATATGGGCATTCGCGCGAGCGACCACGACCTCGCCGGTTTCGACGGGCTGGCGCAGCGTGTCCAGGACCTGGCGCGAAAATTCCGGAAATTCGTCCATGAACAGAACGCCGTTATGGGCGAGGCTTATCTCGCCGGGCCGCGCGCCGCGCCCGCCGCCGACGATAGCAGCCATCGACGCCGTGTGGTGCGGGTCGCGATAGGGTGCATGACGCGGAATACCACCATCCTTCAGCAGCCCTGCAAGCGAATGGATCATCGCGGTTTCAAGCGCTTCTGCCGGCGCAAGCGGGGGTATCAGACCTGGCAGGCGCGCGGCGAGCATGGATTTGCCGGCACCAGGCGGACCGACCATCATCAGATGGTGGCGTCCCGCGGCGGCAATCTCCATGACGCGTTTCGCGCGTTCCTGCCCCTTTACTTCACGCAGATCGCCGTAGCCGACGCTTGCCGACGCATCGCCCGGACGGGCGCGTCGCAGGGGCGCGCGCTCGGTCAAATGGTCGATCACCTCGCGCAGATGCGATGCGCCGAACACCGGGACCGAGCCGACCCATGCGGCCTCGGGCGCGCTTGCCGAGGGACAGATCAGCGCCCGGTCATCTTCGGCCGAGGTCATGGCAGCAGGCAGCGCGCCCGCAACCTGAACCAACCTGCCATCAAGCGCCAGTTCGCCCAAGGCGACGACGCCGGAGAGCGCATCTGCTGGCAGCAGATCCAGCGCTGCCAGCACCGAAAGCGCGATTGGCAGGTCGAAATGCGACCCTTCCTTCGGCAGATCGGCCGGCGACAGGTTCACGGTTATCCTTTTCGAGGGCATCGCAATGGAAAGCGAGCCGAAGGCCGCGCGCACCCGTTCACGCGCTTCCGAGACCGCCTTGTCAGGCAGGCCGACGATCGAGAAGCCGGGCAGCCCCGCCGCGACGGAGCTTTGAACCTCGACCAGACGGCCTTCGACGCCTTCGAAGGCGACCGAATAGGCGATTGCCACCATACCCCACTCCTTTCGGCGCAGATTAGGAGCGAAGCGTTTAAGGATCGGTTAACGCAGTCCCAGACGGGTTTCCTTGCCGTCTGCGGTCGTGTCGCATATCTGCATGGGGCAGCTATAGGGAGTCGGCAATGCAGGGCAGCCGCATTCTGTTGGTCATCGGCGGCGGGATCGCGGCCTATAAATCGCTGACCTTGATCCGCGAACTCCGCCGCGAGGGATGTCGCGTGGTGCCCGTGCTGACACGCGCTGCCGAAGAATTCGTGACGCCGCTTTCCGTTGCGGCGCTGTCGGCAGAGCCGGTGCATCGCGACCTGTTCGACCTGACGCGCGAGGCAGAGATGGGTCACATCCAGCTGTCACGCGATGCAGATATTGTCGTCGTGTCCCCTGCGACCGCCGATCTGATGGCAAAAATGGCGGGCGGGCATGCGGACGATCTGGCCTCGACCCTGCTGATGGCGACGGATAAGCGGGTGCTGATCGCGCCTGCAATGAATGTCAGGATGTGGTTGCATCCCGCTACGCAACGCAATCTTGCCACGCTGCGCGGCGACGGCGTTCTGATCGTCGGACCGGATGAGGGTGATATGGCCTGCGGCGAATTCGGCCCCGGTCGCGCTGCAGAGCCGGAAGATATTGTCGCAGCGATTCGCGATGCGCTGGCTGGCGCTGGCGCGGCGGGCATTCCGGCTGCGGCACCTTCGCCAAATGAGCGGTTGCGCCTCGGGCCGGAGATCAAGGTCGGACCGCTGAACGGGCGGCATGTCATCGTGACCTCTGGTCCCACGCAAGAGGCGATTGACCCTGTGCGCTACATCTCGAACCGTTCGTCTGGCGCGCAAGGCACAGCGATTGCTGCAGCATTGCGCGATCTTGGTGCGCGGGTCAGCTTCGTGACCGGCCCGGCCAGCGTCTCGCCACCGGATGGGGTCGATGTAATTCCTGTCGAGACCGCCGATGAGATGCGTGACGCCGTCGAGGCGGCGCTGCCCGCTGACGCGGCTGTCATGGCGGCGGCTGTGGCGGATTGGAAGATCGCAAATGCCGCAGGAAAGAAGATGAAAAAGGACGGCTCCGGCAGAATGCCGGTTCTGGAATTCGCGGAAAACCCCGACATTCTGGCTTGGGTCAGCAAGCTTCGGAAGCGTCGCCCGAAGCTGGTGGTGGGCTTCGCTGCCGAGACAGACAACGTGGTCGAGCACGCGACGTCGAAGCGACAGCGAAAGGGCTGCGACTGGATCGTTGCGAACGATGTCTCGCCGGGGACGGGGACATTCGGCGGGTCAGAGAATACTGTCACGCTGATTTCTGCCGACGGCGCGGATGCCTGGCCGCGCATGGGCAAGGACGAGGTGGCGCAGAAGCTGGCCAGCAGAATTGCCGAGGCGCTGAAATGAGGGCCTATCTGGACTGGAACGCCACGACCCCATTGCGTGACGAGGTGAAGGCCGCGATGCGCGATGCGATGGAGGTCGCGGGAAACCCGTCATCGGTTCACAGCGAAGGCCGGGCGGCCAAAATGGCGCTGGAGCGCGCGCGCGAACAGGTAGCGGTCGCCTTGGGTGCGGAAGGTGCGGATGTGATCTTCACCTCTGGCGCGACCGAAGCGGCGGCGATGGTGCTGGCCGGGCAGGGCGTTCATTGCGCGGCTGTCGAACATAGTGCCGTGAAGGCGTGGTGCGAGCAGGATCTGGCGGTGGACGGCAATGGGATCGTCACCGTTCCCGATCCCGCGCGGGCAAGTCTGCAGCTTGCGAATAATGAAACCGGGGTGATTCAGGCTTTGCCCGAGGGGCTGGCGTCCAGCGATCTGACACAAGCCTTCGGAAAAATTCCCTTTGCCTTCAATTGGCTGGGCGTCACAGCGGGCTTTGTCAGCGCGCATAAGCTGGGCGGGCCGAAGGGGATCGGCGCACTGATCCTGAAGAAAGGCACCGATATTCAGGCCCTGCTGCGCGGTGGCGGGCAGGAGCAGGGCCGGCGCGGCGGAACCGAGAATATGATCGGGATTGCCGGCTTCGCCGCGGCTGCGGTGGCCGCACAGCGCGATCTGGATGCCGGATTATGGGACGAAGTAGCGGCCCGCCGCGACGCGTTGGAGGCGCGTTTGCTGGCTGCAGCCCCCGGCGCTGTGATTGCAGGAAAAGACGCGCGGCGCTTGCCGAATACGACCTGCATTCTTACATCCGGTTGGAAGGGTGAAACGCAGGTCATGCAGATGGATCTGGCAGGATTTGCGGTGTCAGCGGGATCGGCCTGTTCTTCGGGCAAGATCCGTGCCAGCGGCACGCTTCAGGCGATGGGTTTTGATGACAGCACCGCGCAATCGGCGATCCGCGTTTCCATAAGCCCAGCTTTGGGTGACGATCAGATCAACCGATTTGCGGATGCGTGGGAAACCGCGTATTCACGCTGGCGCGACAGGAATGGCCCGGCTGAGGCCGGGCTTAGGAAGGACAAAGGATGAACACGACTCCTGATCTAGAGGTGCGCGAAGGCGTCGACCGTGAAACGGTCGAGACCGTCGCCAACATGGGCAGCTATAAATACGGCTGGGATACGGAGATCGAGATGGAATATGCCCCGAAGGGGCTTTCCGAGGATATCGTCCGTCTTATCAGTCAGAAGAATGAAGAACCGGAATGGATGACCGAATGGCGGCTGGCGGCCTATCGCCGCTGGGTCACCATGGCCGAACCGAAATGGGCGATGCTGAACTATCCTGAGATCGACTTTCAGGAACAGTATTACTATGCCCGCCCGAAAAGCATGGAAGTGAAGCCCAAATCGCTGGACGAGGTCGACCCGAAGCTGCTGGCGACCTATGAAAAGCTGGGCATCCCGCTGAAAGAACAAATGATTCTGGCGGGCGTCGAAGGTGCGGAAGACACCCCTGCCGATGCGCGCAAGGTCGCGGTCGATGCCGTTTTCGACAGCGTCAGCGTGGGCACCACCTTCAAGGACGAGCTGAAAAAGGCAGGCGTCATCTTCTGCTCGATTTCCGAAGCGATCCGTGAATATCCCGATCTGGTGAAGAAATATCTGGGCAGCGTCGTGCCGCCGACCGACAATTTCTATGCCACGCTGAACAGCGCCGTGTTTTCGGATGGCAGCTTCGTCTATATCCCGCCGGGCGTGACCTGCCCGATGGAACTATCGACTTATTTCCGTATCAACGCGGAAAATACCGGCCAGTTCGAACGCACGCTGATCATTGCGGATAGAGGGTCTTACGTCAGCTATTTGGAAGGCTGCACCGCGCCCAAGCGCGACACCGCGCAGCTTCACGCCGCTGTGGTGGAGATCGTGATTCTGGAAGATGCCGAGGTGAAATACTCGACCGTCCAGAACTGGTTCCCCGGCGACGAAGAAGGCAAGGGCGGTATCTACAACTTCGTCACCAAGCGCGCCGATTGCCGCGAGGCCCGCGCCAAGGTGATGTGGACGCAGGTGGAAACCGGTTCGGCGATCACGTGGAAATACCCGTCCTGCATCCTGCGGGGCGAGGAATCCTCGGGCGAGTTCTATTCCATCGCCATCGCCAACAATATGCAGCAGGCCGATACCGGCACCAAGATGATCCATCTTGGCAAGAACACCCGCTCGCGCATTGTTTCGAAAGGGATTTCGGCTGGCAAGGCGCAGAACACCTATCGCGGGTTGGTGTCCATGCATCCGCGGGCGACGAACAGCCGCAACTACACGCAATGCGACTCGCTTCTTATCGGCGATAAGTGCGGCGCCCATACCGTGCCCTATATCGAGGTGAAGAACACCAGCAGCCGGGTCGAGCATGAGGCGACGACCAGCAAGGTCGATGACGAACAGCTGTTCTATTGCCGCCAGCGCGGCATGGACGAAGAACAGGCGGTTGCAGTCATCGTGAACGGCTTCGTGCGCGACGTGCTGCAGGCCCTGCCGATGGAATTCGCCATGGAAGCGCAGTCGCTGGTCGCGATTTCGCTGGAAGGCTCGGTCGGATGATCGTCACCACGACCCCCAGCGTCGAAGGCCGCAGGATCACCGCCTATCACGGCGTGATTACGGGCGAGACGATCATCGGTGCGAACATCTTCCGCGATCTGTTTGCGGGCATTCGCGACATCGTCGGCGGACGCTCGGCCAGCTATGAAGGTGCGCTGGCTGAAGCCCGCGAGACCGCCATGAAAGAAATGCAGGACCGCGCCGCCGCGCTTGGCGGCAATGCGGTCGTAGGCGTCGATCTCGATTACGAGGTCATCAACAACATGCTGATGGTGTCGGCCTCTGGCACGGCCGTCACGATCGACTGAGGAATGAAATGCTGAAAATCAATAACCTGCACGCCAAACTTGAAGATGAAGACAAGCAGATCCTGAAGGGCGTGACGCTGGAAGTGCCCGCGGGCGAGGTTCACGCGATCATGGGGCCGAACGGATCTGGCAAATCGACGCTGTCCTATGTGCTGTCGGGTCGCGACGGTTACGAGGTGACCGAGGGCGAGGCGTCGCTGAATGGCGAGAACCTGCTGGAACAGGAACCGGAAGAACGCGCTGCTGCCGGCCTGTTCCTGGCGTTCCAGTATCCAGTGGAAATTCCCGGCGTCGGCAACATGACCTTCCTGCGCACCGCGCTGAACGCGCAGCGCAAGGCGCGCGGCGAGGACGAACTGTCGGCGGCAGACTTCCTGAAGCTGATCCGCGAGAAGGCGAAGACGCTGAACATCGACGCCGAAATGCTGAAGCGTCCTGTTAACGTCGGTTTCTCGGGCGGTGAAAAGAAGCGCAACGAGATCCTGCAGATGGCCATGCTGGAACCGCAGATGTGCATTCTGGACGAAACCGATTCTGGCCTCGACGTGGATGCGATGCGGCTGGTGGCGGATGGTGTGAACGCGCTGCGCGCGCCGGATCGCAGCTTCCTTGTTATCACCCACTATCAGCGCCTGCTGGACCACATCAAACCGGACGTTGTGCACATCATGGCGAATGGCCGCATCGTAAAAACCGGCGGGCCGGAACTGGCGCTCGAAGTCGAAAAGAACGGCTACGGCGACCTGCTGGCGGAGGTCGGCTGATGGCAGATGCGGCACTGAAATCACGCCCGGCTGATGCTGGTGGGGCTGACGCGCTGACGGCGCGCCTGTCCGCGCTGGATCTGCCGAAGGGCGGCTTTACCGCGCCTGCGCGCGCGGCGGCGCTTGCACGGCTGAAAGACATGGGCCTGCCCAAGCCGCGCGACGAATACTGGCGCTATACCGATCCGGCGGCGTTCAACGCGCCCTCGCCGCAGCCGCTGCCCATCGCAGGCGCAGGCCCGGACAGCCCGCTTTTCGAGGATCTGGACCGTCTGCGTCTGGTCTTTGTCGATGGGGTTTTCGACGCAGATGCCTCGGACGATCTGGCACTGGACGGGATCGAGATCGGCACGCTGGCCGCATCCGAAGCCGATCCGGGCCATTGGGCCGCCGATCTGTATGGCACGCTGGAGGCGGAATCGCACAAGCGCGTTGCCCGTCCCTTTGCCGCGCTGAATACCGCTGCGGCGGGTGACGGTGTGCTGATCCGGGTGACGGGCAAGCCCTCGCGGCCTGTCCATCTGATCCATCGCCGTCGCGACGAAGCGGCGGATGTCTGTTACCATCATGTCATCCGGGTCGAACCCGGCGCGGAAATGACGTTGCTTGAAACCGGCATGACCGGCGCGCGGTCCAGCTTCGTGCTGGAAGTCGATGTCGCCGATCAGGCGCGCTTTCACCTGATTTCCGCCAAACGGGCGGGTCATCAGAAACTGGGCTGGGGCGGCATCTTCGCCCGCGTCGGCGCCGAGGCGCTGTTCAAGTCCTTCGCGCTGTCGGTCAACGGCACGATGATGCGTTATGAAACCGTGGTCGATATGGTCGGCGACGACGCGGTGGCCCATGTCGCGGCGGCGGTGCTGGGCGACGGCAATCGCGGCGACTTCCATCATGACGACACCGTGTTCATCACCCATGCGGCCGAGCGCGGCGAATCGCGTCAGGTTTTCAAGAAAGTGCTGAAAAACGGCGCGAAGGGCATTTTCCAGGGCAAGATCCTTGTTCGGCCCGGTGCGCAGAAAACCGACGGCTATCAGATCAGCCAGGCGCTGCTGCTGGACGAGGACAGCCAGTTCCTTGGCAAGCCAGAGCTGGAAATCTATGCCGATGACGTGCAGTGCAGCCACGGATCTACCACCGGCGCGATTGATGAAACGGCGCTGTTCTATCTGCGCTCGCGCGGGGTGCCGAGGGATCGGGCCATCGTGCTGATGGTGCTGTCCTTTCTGGCAGATGCCTTGGCCGAGGTCGATGACGAAACCCTGCGCGAACAGATCAGTGACCGGCTGGACGCATGGCTGACAAGGCACGCCTGAAACAGGGGATCGTTCCGCGTATCCTCGATAGCTGGCGCAGGCCGGGCGAGGTGGTTCGCGGGCTGGACCCCATGTCCGAGGGCGCGTTGCTTGCGGTTCTGATGGGCGCCATGCTGGTTTTCCTGATCGCGCAGGCACCGGGACATGCGCGCGCCGCGACCCTTGATCCGTCTGTGCCGCTGGCCGGACGCATGGCGGGGGCGCTGACGGCGGTGATGTTCATGATGCCGCTGCTGGCCTATGCGCTGGCATCGGTCACTGCCGCGATTTCGCGACTGACGGCCCTTCGGATCAGTGGCGCGCAATCGCGCCTTGCGCTGTTCTGGGCGCTGCTTGCGATTTCGCCGTTGATGCTGCTGTCCGGGCTGGTCGAGGGGCTGATCGGGCCGGGCGCTGCGCTTGCCGCGACGCGTCTGATCGCTGGGACAGGCTTTTTGTTCATCTGGGGTGCAGGCATTCGTGCCCTTGCAATGATGCCATGACATTCGACGATTTCATCATCCTCGCGCGCAATACCTTTCGCGATCCGCCTCTTGCATTTGCGCAATTGCGCAGGCTTGACCTGCCGGTCTCGGCCCGCTGGATGGCACTTCTGCTTCTCGCGGCTCTGTCTTCGATCATGGCCGCGCTGGCGATGCGCGTTTTCCCGGCCCTGTCTGATGGCGGCTTGGGCCTGCCGGAACTTTCGCCGATGTCGCGTGCCGGGCTGCAACTGGCGGGCATGGCGCTGACGGCATGGCTCGTGGCGGTTATCGGCGGTGCCTTTGGCGGTCGCGGCGATTTTTCGGATGCGCTGCTGGTCGTCGCTTGGCTGGAATTCCTGATGCTCGCCGCGCAGATCGTGCAACTGGGCGTGATGCTGGTCTTTCCGCTGCTTGGCAGCATGCTGGGTATCGCAGCGCTTCTTGCGATCCTTTGGGCGAGCGTGCAGATGATCAAGGCGCTGCACGGCTTTTCGAATGCGGCGCTGGTGTTCATGGGGCTGCTGGGTGCCGGCCTTGTGGTGCTGCTGTTCCTGTCTGTCATGGCGGGTGCGCTGGGTCTGATGCCTGAACTCCCCGCAGAGGTGCAACCATGAGCTTTGATATCGAAAGCGTCCGCGCGGACTTCCCGATCCTGTCGCGAGAGGTGAATAACCGCCCGCTGGTCTATCTGGACAATGGGGCAAGCGCGCAGAAGCCGCGTCAGGTGATCGACGCGATCACCCGCGCCTATGAGGGCGAGTATGCGAATGTGCATCGTGGTCTGCATTACCTGTCGAACCTCGCGACCGACAAGTATGAAGCCGTGCGCGGCATCATCGCGCGCTTCCTGAACGCCCCGCACGAGGATGAGGTGATCTTCTCCTCCGGTTCGACCGAAGCGATCAATCTGGTGTCCTACGCCTGGGCCGCGCCGCGCCTGCAGCCGGGGGACGAGATCGTGCTGTCGGTGCTGGAACATCACGCCAATATCGTGCCCTGGCACTTTCTGCGCGAACGGCAGGGCGTGGTGCTGAAATGGGTGGAGCCGGAAGCCGATGGCAGCCTGCCGCCGGAAAAGGTGCTGGCGGCCGTCGGGCCGAAGACCAGGCTGATTGCTGTTACGCATATGTCGAACGTGACCGGCACGGTGGTCGATGTGGGCGCGATTGCGCGTGGAACCGATGTCCCGGTGCTGGTCGATGGCAGTCAGGCCGCAGTTCACATGCCCGTCGATCTTTCGGCGCTTGGCGTCGATTTCTACTGCATCACCGGGCACAAGCTTTACGGACCCTCGGGCTCCGGCGCGATCTGGATCAGCCGCGAGCGGCAGGCCGAGATGCGGCCATTCATGGGTGGCGGCGACATGATCCGCACCGTGACCCGCGATGCGATCGACTATGCGGATGCCCCCCTGAAATTCGAGGCCGGCACCCCAGGCATCGTCAATCAGATCGGGCTGGGTGCCGCGCTCGAATATCTGATGGATCTCGGGATGGAAAATATCGCCGCGCATGAGCGCAATCTGCGCGATTATGCCCGGACCCGGCTGAGAGAGCTGAACTGGCTTCAAATTCAGGGTGACGCGCCAGACAAGGGTGCGATCTTCTCGATGACGATGGACGGCGCGCATGCGCATGACGTGGCCACTATCCTGGACAAGCGAGGCATTGCGGTGCGCGCGGGCAGTCACTGCGCGATGCCACTGATGGAATTCTACGGACAGACCGCCACCGCGCGCGCCAGCTTTGCCATGTATAATACGAAGGCCGAAGTCGACGCCCTGATCGACGGCCTGCAATTCAGCCGCGAGCTTTTCGCCTGATCCGATCAGACGGTCATCGGACGTTGCCGGCTGGCTGCCGATTTTTTCGCATGCCCATTGCGGCGCTGTGCGAATGCGGATAATCAGACGCGCACGCACCCGTAGCTCAGCTGGATAGAGCGCTGCCCTCCGAAGGCGGATGTCAAGTCCGGCAATGTGAACGAGTGAGTAAAAAAGTAGAAGTAAAACAGTAACTTGCGGGCTTCGATTTTTGGGGTTAACACTCGCTCGAAAACCGCGTAAGCACTGCGTAAGCAGTAGGCACCCATAGCTCAGCTGGATAGAGCGCCACCCTCCGAAGGTGGAGGCCTCAGGTTCGAATCCTGATGGGTGCGCCATTTCAGAACAGAACTATGAACGCCGAACGCCGCCGTTTCTACGCTAGAGGCGGCGACCAGCGTTCGCAGCAATTCCGACTTCGATCCCATAATGCGAACCTCGTCGTCGGCGACCTCGACGCGCTGCGCCAGAGCGCGCAGATGGTCGCGTCGGTAGCCGCCATCATCGAGTCGTATCCGTTCGCGGGCTTTGCGGGCGAAGCCCTTGAGCATATCGGGGCTGACGCCCTGATTGCTTGAACTGTCGAGCGCGAGCTGGGTGCGCTCCGCGTCGGCGGCGGCTTGATCCCGCAACGCCTTAAGGCTCGTCATACGCTCCTTCGCCATCGCGTCGTCCTTGTCCACCATGCCGGCTTCGATGGCGTCAAAGAGACGGCCGAGCCGCTGGTCGGCTTCCGTGATTCGCCGGTTCAACTCGGCCAGATGCTCGCGGCGACGTTCGGCGCGCTCCTGCCGGCGGTCGATGACGCTGGCGAGCACGGTTTCCAGCCGCTTGGGCTGGAGCAGGCGATCCCCGATATGATCGGCGACCAGATGGTCCAGCTTGTCCATCGGGATCGTGCGGCCCTTGCAGCCGGTCTTGCCCTGCCGCGCCTTGGTCGAGCAGGTGTAATATCGGTATGTCGCTCCCGTGCTGCCTTGGCCGGTGCGCAACGTCATCGCACCTCCGCACTTGGCGCAGAAGCAAATGCCTGTCAGCAGCGTGGGGCCGCTGGAGACACGCGCGGGCGTCACCATGGGATTGCGGGATTTGAGGCGGGCTTGCACCGCATCGTAAATCTCGCGCTCGATCAGGGGCGGCACCGCCATGATGGCGACCTCGCTCTCCGGCTTCTTCTCCCGGTCCTTGTGCGAGCGCGTATTGAACCTGTGCTCGCCGATATAGGTGGTGCGGGTCAGGATGGCGTGGATTTGCGCCAGCCCCCATCGTCCGCCGTCGCGGGTGAAGAAACGGCGCTCGTTGAGATAGGTGGCGATGGCCTTGACGCCCATCGCGCCGCGCGTGCCGTCGCCTTCAAGGAACAGGCGATAGATCATCCGCACGGTGTCGGCGTGCAGCGGGTCGATCTCCAGCTTCTTCTTGGTCTTCGATCCGCGCTGTTCGGCCGCGACAATGCGATAGCCGATGGGCGGTCGCGCGCCGTTCCAGAAGCCTTGCCGGGCGTTCTCGTTCATAGCGCGCAGGACGTGCTTGGCGTTCTCCTTCGACTGGTATTCGTCGAACAGCGCCATGATCTGTCGCATCATCTGGTGCATAGGATCGTCGCCCATCTCCTGCGTGATGGACACCAGCTTGACGCCGTTCTTCGCCAGCTTGCGAACGTAGAACTCCATCTCGAAGTGATCACGGAAGAAGCGGCTGAACGAATGGACCACGACAATATCGAAGGGCGCAGGCTTGGACGTGCCTGCCTCGATCATGCGCTGGAACTCGGGGCGCTTGTCGTTGGTGGCGGTTGCACCCGGTTCCACGTAAGTCTCAACGAGCTGGAAGCCGCGTTGCTCGCAATAAGCTTCGCCCTGCCGCTTCTGATCGGGAATGGAAATGTCATGCTCGGCCTGCCGGGCGGTCGAAACGCGCAGATAGAGGGCAGCGCGAGCGGTTATGGTTGGGCTGTGCATGTTCATGGCCGATCTCCTATGGCCTTCCTCGGCTTCGGACGGTCGATCAGGGGTAACGCCAGTTCCACGCGGTCATGCACCACCTTGGGCGCGAGCTTGCGGCCGTGGCCCGGCTCGAACCGCACAAGGCCGTAGCTCTCCATCGTTTTGAGGGTGCGTGAGAGATTTGAGCCGGCCCGGCCGGTGATTTCCGCCAGTTCCTCCAGCGACGCCGGGGCTTTCTCGGCGATGACGCGCAGCAACTCGCGGTTCCCGGCCGACAGCACCTTGGCAAAGGATTCGGTCGAGGTGAACCACACCTTCGGATCGCTGGGCGCGGGCTTTTCCTCGCCCTTGGCGATCCGCATGGTGCGGGCCTTCATTTCTTCGTAGTCGGCAATCCCGACTTTCAATGTGGTCATAGGGCACCTCGCTCCTTCAACACCGCGTCCACCGCCTGCCAGAAGTCGGCCAGCAGCGTGGCCGCATCCTCGTAGGCGTAAGGCTTCACGGTCTGGAGGCGATGCCGATGGTCCATCGGCTCGCCGCGTCTGCCCCGGCCGACCGGATGGGCGTTGTCGAAACCGACCAGCCGTTTGCCCGAAGGCCCGTGAAGCGTGAGCGAGTAATCGAGACCGTGCGGCTTCTCCGGCGAGGCCGGAACGCGGGTGACGATGAACTTCACCCAATAGCCGCCCTCGGGATCGACAAAGAGCATCTGCCCATCAAGGTCCAGAAGCGTGTCGAGGCCCGGATCACGATGCCTACTCACGCCTTTTTCCTATCAGTTTGTGATAGGAATTGCAAGGTGTCTTCGGGCTTTCGTGGGCTCAAAAGTTCGTCGAACACATCACCGAACCAACGCTCGAACACGTCAATTTCGGCCTCGGTGACGGGAATATCCTCGGGCCAATCGTCGGTGACACGCATCCTCTGCCCATTCGGTGCAAGAAGTGGCGCGTCGCCGGCTTGCGCCCGGCTGTCCGGCGCTGGATCGTCCGCGTAGTCAAACAGATCGTCGGGAAGTGGCTCGGGGATCGACTGTCGCGGTCGCCCTTTGTGGGCGCGGCGGCGCTCTGCGCACATGGAATCCTCCTTGGTTCGGTGTGGATTCCGGGGCGCTCAAGGCCCCGGAATTAAGCGAACCATGGAGGGCAGCCGGCGGGCTGTAGCGTGCCGCATTTGCGTCTATGCGCTGGCGGCACCCCTGCGGGTTGGGACTTAGCTTGCGGCGCGTCGTGCCTTGGCGAAACCGCGATCCGTGGCGATGAACCGCTCCAGCATGGGCACGATCAGCCTGACGGGATCGGCGGCGGGCTGGCCGCTCTCGCGGGCCAGCACCTCGGCATACGCGACCAGATCGCGATGAAGCGGCGCGGGCAGCTCCACCGTGACTTTGACGGGCTTGTCGTCGGGCAGCGGGCCGAGTTTCAGCTTGGTCATGGTCACCCTTCTGCCGGCTCGAACACCAGGTCGCGCGTGACGATGATCCTGACCGGGAAGCCGGGCCGGATCGTCAGCGTGGGCGCAACCTGCAACTGGCGCTGGACGATCTGCTGGCCCGCCTGATTAACGGTATCCTGCGCGCCGTCTCGGATGGCTCGAATAAGCCGGTCCTCGTCGCTCGTCGCCAGCTCCGTGCCCATGCCAAGCAGCGTGGACAGCCCTGCGGCCTTCATCAGATCCCACCAATGATAATCGACGCCATCCTCAAGGCCGGCATAGCCGCTGGCGTCCGCGCCCGGCAGGCGCTCAAAGACGATGGAACGACCGCCCGGCAGGATCAGGCGATTCCATACCAGCAGGACGCGGCGCTGGCCGAAAGTCACGCCGTCATCGTATTGGCCGATGATGCGCGTGCCCTGCGGGATCAGGAGCAGCGAGCCGGTCGGGCTGTCATAGACGTTCTCCGTCACCTGTGCCGTGATCTGGCCGGGCAGATCAGAACGGATGCCGGTGATGAGCGCGGCCGGGATCACGGCCCCGGCCTGAAGAATGTAAGGCGAGGCCGGCGGGGTGACGCGATCCGGTGCAACCGTCTGCCGATCCACCGGCCCGTTGAGAAACGCTGCGTGCCTGTCCTGCGTCGCGGGCTGTCCGCCGAGGCCAAGACCGGCAAGGCCGGGCATGGCCGTCCCTGCCGGCAATCCCGTGCGCGGGCCGGACTGGAAAAACACGTTGCTCAAGCGCGCGGCTTCTTCCTCGGCTATACGGCGCTGTTCCTCGGGATCGACGGCTGGCGTCGTCATGACGGGCGGCACGACCGGCTGTCCCCGGTTCTGCGCGTCGAGGATCGGACGGCCGAGGTCGCCGGGCAGCGCAGGGCCGAGCACCGGCCCGGTATAGTCGCGCGGTAGACCGGCAAGGCCGTCCGCCGTGGGCCGGTTCTCGGTCGAATAGAGTTCTTCGCTGCCCTGTCCCCCGTCGCGGGTCTGGAGCGCGTAAATAAGCGCGCCGCCTATGCCGAGAAGCGCGACTGCTCCGACGCCTGCCAGCATCTTGCGGGACAGGCGTGTGACACGGGGCGGCTCGGCGCGCAGGCGCATGGTCGGAGCAGTATCGGCGATAGTGTTATCGGTCATGACGGGGAGCCTCCGGTCACGCTGGCGGGCTGCGCGTCTGCCGCGTGCGTTGGGTTGGTGCGGACGATCCTGACAACCTGCTGGCGGTTGCCGCTGCCAAGGCGCAGCTCGGCCGCGCCGAACAGGCGGTCCACGATCAGGACGTTTTGGTGGACCCGGCTGTTGACGATCTGCGGCTCGCCGTCCGATCCGAGCACGAAAATCGGCGGCATCTCGCCCTGCACGATCCCGGCCGGGAAAACGACATAGACGCGGCGTCCATCGTCGAACACGGAAACCGGCCGCCACGGCGGGCTGTCGCCCTGCACCTGCAAGCCATAGCGATAGTTCCGCGCAGCCTCAGCCGGGATGATCGGCGCGGCCGGAACGGTCTGGCGCTGGCCTGCAGGCGGCGCGGGATAGGCCCATGCCACGGCGGGCATGTAGAGCGATTCCCGCGCGCGCAGCTCGATCAGGTAGGTGCGTCGGTCGGTGGTAACGACAAGGTTGGTGGAAATGTCCGGCCGTGTCGGCTTCACGAGGATATGGACACGGCGGTTCGCACCGCTGCCGCTCTCCGTGTCGCCGATGATCCAGCGGGCGGTGTCGCCCGCCGCAATCGGCCCCGCGCCTGTCAGGCTCTCGCCCGGCTCCAGCGCGATCGTCGTGATCTGCCCGACTGCGGCATAGACCTGATAAAGCGCGCCTTCGCTCCACGGGAAAACCTGTATGGCGTTGTAGTAGCCTTCGCGTCGCGGTTCGACGCGGGCGGCGGCATTGGCGTTTTCGACACGGCCGGTCGGCGTGCCGGCGACGGTTCCACCGCGCGCCACGGTCCACGCCGGGGGCACATGCAAAGGCCGGGGCGTCTCGTTGGTGACGGCCGTCTGCACGGTCGGCAGCGGCGGCACGCTGGCGTCATAGCTGAATTGCGGCGTCCGGTTGGTGGCGCAGCCTGCGAGCATGGTGGCCGAAAGCAGCATGGCCGCGATTGTCGGGGTGCGGGCGTGCGTCCTCATTGGCTCATCTCCCGCGACCATGAAATTGCGTTGACGTAGATTCCCAGCGGATTGGCGCGCAGGCGCTCGGCGTCGCGCGGTGGTTGGATCACGATGGTCAGGATCGCGGTCCATCGCTCGGTGCCGGAAAGCTGGCCGTTCTCGAAATGGCGTTCCGTCCACGCGACGCGGAAGCTGTTCGGCGATGCGCGGATAACGCTCGATACCTCGACGGCCACCTGCTGGCGGCCGACCTTGGCGAAAGGATCGTTGGCGCGGGCGTAGTCGTTCAATGCCGCCGCGCCACGATCCGTGGTCCACTCATAGGCGCGAAGCCAGTTCTGGCGGACAATGATGGCGTCAGCCGGGATCGCGCGCACCTGCTCGATGAATCGGCCAAGGTGGAAAGCGATCTGCGGATCGGTCGGCCGATAGTCGGCGTTCGCAGGCGCGACGGTCTGCGCCTGTCCTAGATTATCGACCTGCACCACCCACGGCACCACCGTCCCGCGTGCGGACTGCCAGACCAGCGCCGAGGCGAAGCCGGCCGAAAGGATCAGGGAGCCGAAGGCCATGAGCCGCCAGTTCCTCGCCTGCACGCGGGCTGAGCCGATACGCTCGTCCCATGCCTGCGCGGCCTTCTGATAGGGCGTCTCGGGTTCCGGTGATTTGCCGTAATGGGTTGCTGGCCGTTTGAAGATGCTCATGAGCGGTCACTTTCGGAAAGGTTGATGGAGGAACCGGAGCCGTGGCTGTCGCCGGAGCGCACCGCATGGGCGGCCATGGTCGTGCCGTGGTTCATGGCCTGCGAGCGACGCATCCGCTGCGCCCATGCGGGCGGGCTGCCGGCTTGGCCGGATGCTGCTGCGACAAGATCGGCGCTAGCGCCGCCGACCGTGCCTGCGGTGGATGAACCGCCCGTCACACCGAAGGCCGCGCGTGCGCCACCGGAAAAGCTGGATTTGACGGATTCGGTGGCTTTCGAGACGGCGCGCTTCAAGGGAGAGACGGCGGCCGAGCCTGCGGCGCGGGCAACACCGCCAAGGCCGGAAGCGACACCGGCCGCGCCGGACTGGCCGAGCGCGCCGACGCTATAGGCTGCGGTTGCCGCGCCCGCGGCCGTCGCGCCGCCGCGGACGGCCGCGGCCCCACCGGACAGGGCGGCAGCACCACCTTTGGCGGCGAGCATGGCCCCGCCGCCAGCGGCGACGCCTGCACCTGCGACCGCAAGCCCGGTTCCCACGGCTGCGCCCGCGCCGAGCTGCGGGCCACCAGAGACGATGCCGTTAGCGATGCCGGGGCCGAAGATACCGAGGCCGAGCAGCGACAGTGCGGCGAGCACAATCGCCATGGCGTCGTCGATGGTCGGGGTCGCCCCGCCGAAACCGGCCGTGAATTGCGAAAACAAGGTCGAGCCGATGCCGATGATGACGGCGAGGACCAAGACCTTGATGCCGGAGGACACCACGTTGCCCAAGACCTTCTCGGCCATGAAGGCGGTCTTGCCGAACAGGCCGAAGGGGATGAGGACGAAGCCCGCGAGAGTCACCAATTTGAACTCGATTAGGGTCACGAAAAGCTGAATGGCGAGGATGAAGAAGGCCAGCACCACCAGCGCCCATGCGAACAGCAGGCAAGCGATCTGGATGAAGTTCTCGAAGAAGGCGATCCAGCCCATCAGGTCGGAAATGGAGTCGAGCAGCGGACGGCCGGCGTCGAGGCCGGTCTGCGCGACGCGGCCCGGCCGCATCAGATCGGTGACGGAAAAGTCAGTGCCCGACGCCATGAGGCCGAGGCCGGCGAAGCTCTCGAAGACGATGCGGGCGAGGTTGTTCCAATTGCTGATGATGTAGGCGAAGACGCCGACGAACAGCGTCTTCTTCACCAGCCGCGCGATAATGTCGTCATCCGCGCCCCATGCCCAAAAGAGCGCGGCGAGCGTCACGTCGATGACGATCAGCGTCGTGGCGATGAAGGCGACCTCGCCGCCGAGCAAGCCGAAACCGCTGTCGATGTAGGAGGTGAATACGCCGAGGAAATTGTCGATGACGCCCGTGTTGCCCATGGTCAGCGCGCCTCGCTGCGATCACGGCCAAGGAAGCGGTCGCGGGATTCGGCCCATGCGGCGAGGCAGCCGGCGTCACTCGCCGCCGCCTCGCCGAGTTGCTGGCAACGGCGCAGGGATTCGCGCAACGGGTCGGCCGGGGGCTGGAAGGCCGGCGCAGAGGGCGGCGCGGAAGGTTCATCCTTCCGCGCCATGTCGATTGCGGTCGCCGTGATGGCGATAGCGATGAACACAACGGCCGCAAGCCGTGCCAGCATCTTGCCGTCCATGGCGAGCCTCCCGGTCAGTTGTTACCGTTGAACATCTGCGCGTTGCCGGGCTGGTATCCGCTGCCCGGCGTCAGGAACCGTTCGCGCTGGACGCGGCCCTGTTCGGCAGCGGTCGCGCGCTCCGCTTCTGTCAGCGCATCGGCGCGGCCGTTTGCCGAGATGACCGCGATCAGGTCGGAAAGCTGCTGCGACTGGAGGGCGAGAAGCTGATTGCCGGCCTGCGTGGCTTGCAGCGCGCCGGTCGCGCCTTGGCTCTGGCCGACCAGCGCGGCCATCTCGGCGCGGTTGCTGTCGATATTGCCGACCGCGCCTGCCTGCACGCGCATGGCGTCCTGCAAGCCGCCAACCGTGTTCTCCCATCGGCCGCGCGCATCGGCGACCAGTTGGGCGTCGGTCGCCGATAGCGAGACATTGCCATATTGCTGCTGGAACGCTTGGTCGATCTGCCCGACCTCGAAAGCAATGTTCTGCGCTTGGCCGAGAAGCTGCTGCGTGCGCTGGACGTTCTGCTGGAGCTGCTGGAGCGACGAATACGGCAGGCTCGCCAGATTACGGGCCTGATTGATGAGCATCTGCGCCTCGTTCTGGAGGCTGGTGATCTGGTTATTGATCTGCTCAAGGGTGCGCGCTGCCGTGAGCACGTTCTGCGCATAGTTGCTTGGGTCATAGACGATGCGGCCGAAGCCGAATTGCGCATGGGCCGGGCTTGCCAGCATGGGCGAAAGCGCGACCGGAACGGCGAGCGCCAGCGCGAGGGCCGAGGCCCCGACGATCTTGGAATAGGTCATGGAAGCATCTCCTGTGGGGTATCGAGCCGGGCCGGCGCGGCGGATTCCGGCCGGTCGGCAAGATTGGTGAGGTTGGGGATCAGGTCGGCCGCCCAATCGACGCCGCGCGCCCGTAGCCATGCGGCGAGGAAGCCGTCGCGGCCGGCCTCAGTGACGATCTGCGCAATGAGGGTCTGGTCGGACTTGGCGGATGCGGCGCAGAGCGCGAGGCCGACTTCGGACAGGCCAAGCTCGAACAGCCGGTTGCCGCGCCGCGACTGGCAGTAGTAGTCCCGCTTGGGCGTGGCCCGTGCGAGGATTTCGATCTGCCTGTCATTGAGGCCGAAGCGGCGATAGATGGCCGTGATCTGCGGCTCGATGGCCCGCTCGTTCGGCAGCAAGAGCCGCGTCGGACAGCTCTCGATGATGGCGGGCGCGATGTTGCTGCCGTCTATGTCGGACAGGCTTTGCGTGGCGAAGATGACGCTGGCGTTTTTCTTGCGCAGCGTTTTCAGCCATTCGCGGAGCTGGCCGGCGAAACCCTCGTCGTCCAGTGCAAGCCAACCCTCGTCGATAATGAGCAGCGTCGGCCGCCCGTCGAGCCGGTCGCCGATACGATGGAACAGGTAGGCGAGCACGGCGGGAGCCGCGCCGGTCCCGACCAGCCCCTCGATCTCGAACGCCTGCACGTCCGCCGATCCCAAGTGCTCTGTCTCGGCGTCGAGCAACCGACCATAGGCACCGCCGACGCAGAACGGCCGGAGCGCCTGTTTCAGATCGTTGGATTGCAGCAGGACCGCGAGGCCGGTGATCGTGCGCTCATCGACCGGCGCAGAGGCGAGCGAAGTCAGCGCCGTCCAAAGATGCTCTTTGACCTCGGGCGTGATGCCGATGCCTTCGCGCATGAGGATGGCGGCAATCCAATCTGCCGCCCATGCGCGTTCATAGGTGTCGTGGATGCGGGCAAGCGGCTGGAGCGAAACGGACGCCTCGTCTCCTTCCGTGAGGCCACCGCCCAAATCGTGCCAATCCCCGCCCATGGCGAGTGCGGCGGCGCGGATGCTGCCGCCGAAGTCGAAGGCGAACACCTGCGATCCTGCGTAACGGCGGAACTGGAGCGCCATGAGGGCGAGCAGCACGCTCTTGCCCGCGCCCGTAGGGCCGACGACAAGGGTGTGCCCTACGTCGCCGACATGGAGACTCAGCCGGAACGGGGTTGAGCCTTCGGTCTTTCCAAAGAGCAAAGGGGGCGCACCGAAATGCTCGTCCCGTTCCGGCCCCGCCCACACCGCCGAAAGCGGGATCATGTGAGCGAGATTCAATGTGCTGATGGGCGGCTGGCGGACATTCGCGTAGGCATGTCCGGGTAGCGAGCCGAGCCATGCGTCAACCGCGTTGACGCTCTCGGGCATGGCGGTGAAGTCGCGGCCCTGAACGATCTTCTCGACCAGGCGCAGCTTCTCGTCGGCAAGGCGCGGGTCGGCATCCCATACGGTGACGGTCGCCGTGACGTACGCCATGCCCGCGACGTCCGCGCCGAGTTCCTGCAAGGCCATGTCGGCGTCGAGCGCCTTGTTGGCGGCGTCGGTGTCCACAAGGGCGGACGCCTCGTTCGTCATCACCTCTTTCAGAATCGCGGCGACGCTCTTGCGCTTGGCGAACCATTGCCGCCTGATCTTGGTGAGAAGGCGTGTGGCATCGGTCTTGTCCATGAGGATCGCGCGCGTGCTCCACCTGTAGGGGAACGGCAGCCGGTTCATGTCGTCGAGCAGGCCGGGCGTCGTCGCGGTCGGGAATCCCACGATGGTCAGGACGCGCAGGTGCGCGTCGCCAAGGCGCGGCTCCAGCCCGCCGGTCAAAGGCTGGTCGGCGATCAGCGCGTCGAGGTGCATTGGCACCTCGGGCACGCGCACGCGATGCCGGTTGGTCGAGATGGTGGAATGGAGATAGGTCAACGTCGCGCCGTCATCCAACCAACGGCACTCGGGCATGAAGCCGTCGAGCAAGGCCAGCACGCGGTCGGTGCGGTCGATGAAGCCGCGCAGCAGCTCCCACGGGTTTACCCCCGATTGCTCGCGGCCCTCATAGAGCCAGCTTTCCGCTCGCGCCGCTTCCTCGGCGGGTGGCAGCCAGAGGAAGGTCAGGAAATAGCCGGACACGAAATGCGCGTCCGCTTCCTCGAAACCGGCTTTGCGCTCGGCATCGACCAGTGCGGACGCAGGATCGGGAAAGGTGCTGTCGGGATAGGTCGCGGCTTCGCTTCGCTGCGCCTCGACGAAGATGCTCCAGCCGGAGCCGAGACGGCGCACGGCATTGTTGATGCGGCTGGCGACGGCGACCAACTCGGCGGCGACGGCGGAATCCAGATCGGGACCGCGAAACTTCGCGGTGCGCTGGAATGAGCCGTCCTTGTTCAAGACGACACCGGAACCGACAAGCGCGGCCCATGGCAGATAGTCCGCGAGCCGGGTGGCGGTGCGGCGATATTCGGCAAGGTTCATCATGGCCGCGCCCTCACACAGACAGGAAAGCCGGGATGCGCAGATGCCTGCGCCCGACCTCGACGAATTGGGGATCGCGTTTCGCCGCCCACACGGCCGCGAAATGGCCGATGGCCCAGATGGCGATGCCGACCAGCCAGAGGCGCAGGCCGAGGCCCATGGCCCCGGCAAGCGTCCCGTTCATGATGGCGATGGCGCGCGGTGCGCCGCCGAGCAGGATATGCTCGGTCAGCGCCCGGTGGACCGGGATAGAAAATCCCGGCACCGCGTCGAGCTGTTCGAGGCCGCCCGCCATCAGATGAGCGCCCCGCCGCCGAACGAGAAGAACGACAGGAAGAACGAGCTGGCTGCGAAGGCGATGGACAGACCGAACACGATCTGGATCAGCTTGCGAAAGCCGCCGCCCGTATCGCCGAACGCGAGGGTCAGGCCGGTCACGATGATGATGATGACGGCGATGATCTTGGCGACCGGCCCCTCAATGGATTGGAGGATGCTCTGGAGCGGCGCTTCCCACGGCATCGACGAACCGGACGCATGTGCGGCCGGGGCAAGCATGAAGCTGATAGCAAGGGTGGATGCGGCAGTCGCGGCGAGGCGATAGCCACGCGAAATCGTGCGGATCATGAAGATTCTCCTGTGCTGGCTTGGATTGCGGTGGTGATGCAGTAGTCGCCGTCCGGCCCCAGCCCTTCGACGCGGGCCAGTTCGGCCAGCCGGCGGGCGGAACCGCGCCCGGAAAGGACGGCAACGACGTCGATTGTCTCGGCGATCAGGGCGCGCGGGACGGTGACGACAGCCTCTTGGATGAGCTGTTCAAGGCGGCGCAGCGCACCGATGCCGCTGCCTGCATGGATGGTTCCGATCCCGCCGGGGTGTCCCGTGCCCCATGCTTTGAGCAGTTCGAGGGCTTCCGATCCGCGCACCTCGCCGATGGGGATGCGGTCGGGGCGCAGGCGCAGCGAGGAACGGACCAGATCGGAAAGCGTCGCCACGCCGTCTTTCGTCCGCATGGCAACAAGGTTGAGCGCGGCGCATTGCAGCTCGCGCGTGTCTTCGATGATGACGACGCGATCCGCCGTCTTCGCCACCTCGGCCAAGATCGCGTTGGTCAAGGTGGTTTTGCCGGTGCTGGTGCCGCCCGCGACAAGGATGTTGGCGCGCGCGGCAACGGCTTCGCGGAGAGTCACGGCCTGATCGGCAGACATGATCCCGGCCGCCACATAGTTGTCGAGCGTGAACACCGCGACGGCGGGCTTGCGGATGGCAAAGGTCGGGGCGGCAACCACGGGCGGCAATAGACCTTCAAACCGCTCCCCGCTCTCGGGCAGTTCGGCCGAGACGCGGGGGCTGTGGGCATGAACCTCCGCGCCGACATGATGCGCGACCAGCCGCACGATGCGTTCGCCATCGGCGGCGGACAGGCGTTCGCCCGTGTCGGACAGTCCTTCGGACAGGTGGTCGATCCACAACCGACCGTCCGGGTTCAGCATCACCTCGACCACGGCCGGGTTTTCGAGCAGCCGGGCGATTGCGGAGCCGAGCGCGGTGCGCAACATGCGCGCGCCGCGCGCAATGGCTTCCGGTCTATGGTGGTTGGTGGTCATGTCTGCCCCGGCTTCTGGTGGGGACGCGACAGGCAATCCCCGGATCGGGGTCGATTAAGAGAGGCCCAAATCGGGCCGGTTCAACAAGTATCTAGCTGCGTGCGGTGATCGGCGGCGAACGGCGGTAAATAGGACGGGTTCAATTACTTACGCTTGATCGCCATTGGTCTTGGACTCGTCTGGCAACGGATCGTCGTGGAGCGAGTCGAGGTCACGCGACAGCTCTTTGAGGAACCTGTCGCCGGTCGCCAGACGCCGGCCGAGATTCTGCATGAAGCCCTCGAACCGCTCCGCGCCTTTGGCGCGGGCAGCGGATTGTGCGGCTCCTGTAAGCGGCGGCGTGATGGTCATCCAGAAATGGATGAACTGCGCGACCGTCTCGCCGAGGACGGCGAGATCTAGGTCGAGCGTTTCGATCTGGCGGCCGAGCTTGTCCAAACGGCGCGACATGGCGGCTTCAAGCTGGTCGTCGGCATCGCCGGACAGGTAGGACATGACCGCCGCCTCCACGATGGCGGATTTCGAGACATTGCGGCGCAGCGCCACCGAGCGGCGCAGCGCCATCGCCTCGATCTGCGGAATGAGCGCGGGGTCGAAATAGAGATTCAGGCGAGTTCTGGTTGCCATGGGTGTGTCCTCAAAGGTCGATTCCGTCATCGGGGTTCAGCGCCACCTGCCGCGCGACCATCCTCATGCGCTGGCGCATGGCGCGGGCCTTGGCCGCGTCAACGTCTTGCTCGTCGTCCAGAAACTCGAACTCCTGTTCGGGCGATGGCGGCCGGGCGACGATTTCCTCTTGGCTTGGCAATTCCGGCTCGCGGCGGATGCCGGCATTGGCCGGATCGCCCTCGGCCCCGTGTGCGGCGTCGGTCGCGGAACGGCTTTCCGCCGCGACCACACGGCCGGACCAATCATCGGTCGATGGACTGGGCGCCAGCGAAGCGGCGACCAGATCGGGCGGGGTCAGGATGCGTTCCTGAAACCGCGCGTCCTCGTAGTAGCGGGCCTTGGTGGCGCGGATCGGCGGGGTGCCCGCCACCATGACGATTTCGTCGGTCGGCGGAAGCTGCATGATCTCGCCCGGCGTGAGCAGCGGCCGCGCCGTCTCCTGCCGTGACACCATCAAGTGACCTAACCACGGGGCCAATCTGTGCCCTGCGTAGTTGGTGGAATCGCGCAGCTCCGTCGCGGTGCCGAGCGCGTCGCTCACCCGCTTGGCCGTGCGTTCGTCGTTCGTCGCAAAGCTGACGCGGACATGGCAGTTGTCGAGGATCGCATTGTTCGGCCCATAGGCGCGCTCGATCTGATTGAGGCTCTGCGCAATCAGGAAGCCCTTGAGGCCGTAGCCCGCCATGAAGGCCAAGGCGGACTCGAAGAAATCCAGACGGCCCAGCGCGGGAAACTCGTCCAGCATGAGCAGCAGCCGATGGCGCTTGCCGGAGCCGGTCAATTCTTCCGTCAACCGCCTGCCGATCTGGTTGAGGATCAGGCGGATAAGCGGCTTGGTGCGGTTAATGTCGGACGGCGGCACGACCAGATAGAGCGTGACGGGCTGGCGGCTGCCGACCAGCTCGGCAATGCGCCAGTCGCAACGCGCCGTCACCCGCGCTACCACGGGATCGCGATACAAGCCCAAGAAGGACATGGCGGTGCTCAACACGCCCGACCGTTCGTTCTCGGATTTGTTCAACAGCTCGCGGGCCGAGGACGCGATGACGGGGTGAACGCCAGCTTCGCCTAGATGCGGTGTGTCCATCATCGCGCGCAAGGTCGCCTCGACCGGGCGGCGCGGGTCGGACAGGAAGTTGGCGACGCCCGCCAAAGTCTTGTCCTTCTCCGCATAGAGAACATGCAGGATCGCGCCGACCAGCAATGAATGGCTGGTCTTTTCCCAATGGTTGCGCTTGTCGAGACTGCCTTCGGGATCGACCAGAATATCCGCGATGTTCTGCACGTCGCGGACTTCCCATTCACCTTGCCGGACTTCGAGCAGCGGATTGTAGGCGGACGATCTGGCGTTCGTGGGATCGAACAGCAGCACACGGCCATGCTTCGCACGAAAGCCCGCTGTCAGCGTCCAGTTCTCGCCCTTTATGTCGTGGACGATAGCGGATGCGGGCCACGTCAGCAGCGTCGGCACCACCAGCCCGACACCTTTGCCGCTGCGCGTCGGGGCGAAGCATAGGACATGCTCGGGACCGTCATGGCGCAGATAGTCCCTGTCGTATCGGCCGAGCAGGACGCCATCGGGGCCGAGCAATCCGGCCGCGCGGATTTCCCGGTCCTCTGCCCATCGCGCCGAACCATAGGTGGCGACGTTGCGCGCCTCCCGTGCCCGGATGATCGACATGAAGATGGCGGCGGCGATGGCGAGGAAACCGCCCGATACGGCGATGATGCCGCCCTCGACGAAGATCGCGGGCGCGTAGGCGTCGAATGAAAACCACCACCAGAAGAAGGCCGGCGGGTAGTAGATCGGCAGGCTCACCAGCTCGAACCACGGATTGCCAAGCTGGGGCTGGAAGCCGAGACGGAACGCGACCCATTGCGTCGCCGCCCACGTCATCACCAGAACGATGGTGAAGACGGCACCAATCTGGCCCCAAAGGATTCGGCCTCCGCGCATACAGGCTCCAGTCGGCAAAAAAGACGGAGCCGATTAGAGAGTAGGCAAAATGGGGACGGGCAACAGGAAAGTGGATGCCGGAGGGCTGCCGGATACTATCGGTGGCAAATAGGACGGGTCGCCTTTGCCGTTATCGTGCCGGTCGAGTGCCATCGAGAAAACGATTGGGCGAATCGCCGTCACGCTTCATTTTGCCTGCGAGGTTGAGCAGATTTTTCAGTGCGGAGCTGCGATTGAACGGCGACCAGACGGCTGTAAAGGCAACCGGCTCCGGTTCATCGAGGAAGGGCAGGAAGACGATGCCGGTCGTCGGCAATAATGACGTGGCCTCGCCGACGATAGTGATGCCGAAGCCTTGTCCGACCATAGATAGCAGCGTACCGCGCCCCACATCAAAGCGCAGGATCGACGGTGCGGGCCAACGCCCGGCAAGGCGCAGCACGATATGGTCGTGGACCTGCGGGCCGGTGCCACCATAGCGAACTATGAAAGTCTCGCCGACCAGATCGGACCAAGTGATTGCGGACTGCCCGGCGAGGCGATGCCCATCCGATAGCACGGCCACCAGCGGTTCGGTCCAGATCGGTCGGGTATGGCAGTCGGGCATCTCGGGCTTGCCCGCGACGAACGCCACGTCGAGCTGGTCAGCACGAAGCTGCATCACCGCATCGCGGGCCGTGCCTTCGGTGATCTCGACCTCAATGCCGGTATGGGCTTCCCGATAATGACGGATCAGCTCCGTGAGAAAGCTGCGTGGGATCAAGCCATGGATGCCGATGCGAAGCCGGCCACATTCTCCTTGAGCTGTCATGCCGGCGGTCTTCACCGCGTGATCGAGTTGATCGACACCCGCCGTGACACGCTCCATGAAGTGCCTGCCTGCGTCTGTTAGCCGAACGCCCCGCGCATGGCGCTCAAACAGCAGGACACCAAGGTTATCCTCCAGCGCTTTCACACGCGCGCTGACGCTCGACTGGCTGACGCCGAGTGCCTTGGCCGCATGCCGAAAATTCAGATGCTCGGCGACGGCGATGAACTGAACAAGGGAAATGAGCGGTATCCTACCAGACAGGATACCGCCATTCACGAGGTTTCGATGGTTAGTGCGCCGCATCGGAGCGGGCCTGCCACCAGTCGTCGGTTAGACGACTGGCGACTTCCCGGTGGCAGTCCCACGGAGCCGAAGGAGCACCAGCCCCAACGACACCAGCACTGCCATCGCCGTGGCGTAACAGATCACCGGCCACGCCGTGTCACCGTTTAACAGCGTCACCGCCAATGTCCCGACAATGCTGACTATCAGGCTTTGAACGCAGAAGTAGAACGCGACCGCTGATCCTGCGATGTCGTCGAACTCTGCCAAAGCGCCGTTCGCGGTAACGGACACAGTGAAGACAATGCCGACCGCCATGACCCACATCGGCACGATGAAGGTGAGGAATGACGGCGAACCGAAGAGTTCGCCGATCCCCAACAGGACCGCCCCGAAAACGAGCAACGCCATTCCACGCGCTACGCATCCCGCGATGCCCCATCTGGCGACAAAGGACTTCGCGAAACGAGTTGTCACGATCATTACAAGCGCGACAGTGGCGAAGGCAAAGCTGAATCCGATCTCGGAATATTCTGCTTGGCCTATGAGCACGCGGGGAGCCGTCGAAAAGAAGACGAAGAAGGTGCCCATACCGGCACTAAAGCCGACAGTGTAAACCCAAAAAGCCGGACTCGCGAAGATCGGCAAAACAGATCGGCGCGTCTTCGCTTGATCCAGAGGGCGGGTTTCGTGCCATCTGAAACCCGCATTTAGGAGTGCGAGCATCGCCAGTATAGCCAAAGTAATGAATATCGCCTGCCATCCCAAGAACTCGCCGATCAACGCTCCGGCGATAGGGCCGAGCGCAGGCACGAACGCCAGCATCGAACTGAAAAGGCCGTAGATGACGACACCCTCAGGACGATTGGCATAAACGTCGCGAACCGTCGCGAACGTCGCCACCAGCATGGCCGACGCGCCCACTGCTTGAAGCAGACGGAAAGCGACAAAGGCTGGTGCAGTTGAAGACCAAGCTGCTCCCAGAGACGCAATGACGAAAGCCGTTGCGCCCGCAAGTAGAATTGGCCGTCGCCCGATGCGGTCTGAGAGCGGACCAAAAATCACCTGGCCCACGCCGAGCATCACCATATAGAGGCTCAACGTGAGTTGGATCATGGCGGGCGTCGTGTTCAGGATGCCGGGCATCGCTGGAACGACGGGGAGATAAATATCCATCGCCAGTGACGCGAGGATGTCGAAGGGAGCCATCAGCAGCAGTGCTGCCGGCAGCGTATAGGCCCACGCGGGGCGTGTGGTGGTCATGACGAATCAACCGCTCGATTAAGGAATACCGGGCGACGTCTGCTCGTCAGCAATCAGATGAGACTAGCCTTACAGAGCGCCGCAACAACAATACTGGTTGTTGCGGCTTACTTGTCTGCTGACTTGGAATTTCCCATCTGATGACTCCACGCTTACGAATATGAATAGATACCTCTTATCCGATTATCTTTTGCTTCGCAATGCGGCATGGGCGCCCTCAGCGTTCCAGCCCCCTCTGCCGCCCCACCTGCCACGACACCGATCCGCCCTGCACAACACCCATGACCTCGCGGCCGAGCTGCCGGTCGATCACCGGCCGCCAAGGGATAAGGGTGAACTCATAGGACTTCTCGACCACCGCGAACTTGCCGCTGGATAGCTGCACGGTGCCGGTGAATTTGCCGCTCACATTCTCGCCGTCCGTGGCGGCGCGGAACGGTAGCGCCTTACTCTCGGCCATCTCCGCGCCGACGCGCGCAACCTCGCGCTCGCGCAGGGTGGCGAGAAGGCTGCGCCGATAGAAGACGCGGCCATTCCGCGCTCGGCTGGCGTCGCCCTGTTCGATGTGATGCTCGCGGCGCTGGTCCATGGCCTCGCGCACCTGCTGGCCGAAGCCGGTCGGTGCAAGGTCGGCTGTCTCGCCATAGACCAATCGCCGGTCCAGCCATGTCGCCCCGTCCGAACGTATCTGCCTTTCCAGATTGACGGGGGACAGGACGCGAACGCTGGCCTGCCGGTCACGGCCGGTGTCATAGGCGGCTGCACGGCTGACCAGATCATCGGGGATGCGCCATTGGTCTGCGTCGATGCGCTCGACGATCCCGGCCCGGCGCAGCGCCTCCAGTCGGCGGACATGGGCATCGACATAGCCCTTATAGTCGCCACCGGGAACGCGGCCCTCGAATTTCGCCTGCTCCAGATGGCGGCTCGGTCGATAGATGCCGTCCTCGACGATGGCCGTGATGGTGCGGTCGGACGGCCGAGCTACCGCCTCGGCAGGGCCGATCTGGATAACGCTGCCGATGCGGGCATCCTCCAGCCGCTCGGGCGCGATGCCGGCGATGTGATGCGTCCGCCCGTCTATCCCATCCACCACGATTGTCAGCTTCTCCCCCAACTCATCGGACAGGTGCTTGTCCACGACGCGGCCGACGATGGGCGTCTCGGGCGCTCCGTCATGGATTTGGAAACTCATGGGATCGCGTTCGCCTCCCTGCGGGCCGAGTGCCTTCTGCATCGTGCGGATAATGTCGCCGCGCTCGCCCAACTCGCGCAGGGCCGGTTCCATGTCCTTGCTCAATTCCCAAACGCCGGGCGCGTGCTCGGTCGCCAGCCCCATCTTTTCCAGCTTGCCGAGCCTGCGCAGGCGCAGCGTCCGCTCGAACTGCCGCCTCGGCTCTGCCGGTTCATGGCGTAGGTCGAGGAAACTGGCATCGGCTTCCTCGGTCATGGCGCGGTCGATCCGGGTGAAACGGTCTTGGTCGATTTCGGCTGACAGCTTGCGGGTCTGCTCGATCTCCGTGATGGGGCCGAGTTCAAGACTGGCAAGCTCGCTCGCGCGCTCGCGCAGGCCCGCCGAAAGGTAGTCGCCATTGATGACTAGATCCCCGCCGGTATCGTCGCGGCCGTTGACGACGATATGCACATGGGGATGGCCGGTGTTGTAGTGATTGACGGCAACCCAATCGAGTTTCGTGCCGAGGTCGGCTTCCACCTGTTGCATGAAATCGCGGGTGTAGGCCGTGAGGTCCGATAGCTCCGCGCCATCCTCGGGCGAGACGATGAATCTGAACTGGTGGCGGTCGTCCTTGCCGCGATCAAGGAAGGCGTCGCCATCCGCGCGATCCTCGGTCGCCGAATAGAGCTGGCCCCGCTCGCCGTCGCGCGAGGTTCCGTCGCGCTGGACATAGCGCAGATGCGCGCGGGCACGGCCGCCCTTCCATGCAGCCCGGACGCTGCGCTGCTTGACCATCACGCGGCGGCTACCGGGCTGGCGGTGATGCCATTGGCCGGAGATGTTCCGGGCGCGCACGAAGCTCGCGCCCCGGCCGCGCTTCACGCCCTTGCCGCTGGCGACCAAGGCGCGGGAACGGGCCGGCGATGACGGGCGGGCGGATGACGGCATGGAAGGGGCGCGGGAGGCTGCCGCCTGATGCTGCCGGGTGATCTTCTTGACCTGCGTGAAAAAGCTCTTGGTCTTGCCGGCCTTCGGCGCGTCGGATCGGATGCGGCCGGGCTTCGGTCGGAAGCGGTTTTCGTCGTCGGCGCTCAAGGGCGCGACTCCAGCCAAAACCGCCGGAAAACGGCCGATCTGCGCCTATGGTGCCGCTCGAAACCCTGCAAAGCCAAGGCTTTGCGCGAAATCGCGGCACGCGGCCCCCCAAAACCATGGTGCCGGAATCGGTCGCCTAACCAGTGTGCAGACAACAACAATTTCCAGAAGCGGCCCGACATGGTGCCGTCTTCTTTAATCTTGCCCTCCGCCCTTTCTGTCTTTTCTGCCTCTCCTGCCGGGAATCCTGCCGGGCGCGAACCTGCCCGACTGGGTGCTGAAACCGGCGTCGCCGAGCACGGAAACGCCACCTTCATGGCGTTCCTCCGTCGCTCGCGCTCGCCACGAAAATGCTGCCGTCCTGCGGCTCCGCAAGGGCGGGATCGCGGGCCGGAACGACAGCGCGGCCGTCGCCTGATTGCGCCTCGGACGGCGGCGCGGCGGCAGCCCGTGTGTCGGCCGGGCGCATGACGAACAGCGGTGCCTCGCGCCAATCCGGCGGCGGTGCCGGTTGCGGGGACGGCGCATCCGATGGAGCTGCGCCGCCAAGGATCGGGGCGAGCGCGGCGACATAGGCGCGTGTCTCGGCGGGAAGCGGGCGGCCGGTCGCGCGGTGCTCGTCGTAGCGGCCGGGACCGGCATTGTAGGCCGCCAGCATCGCCGCGACATTGCTGTAGCGGTCGAACATTTCGCGCAGGTAGGCCGTGCCTGCGAGGATGTTGTCGCGCGGGTCGTAGGGATCGCGGCCGAAGCCGTGGCGAACGCGCAGGCCCGCCCATGTGTCGGGCATCACCTGCATCAATCCCATCGCGCCGGCCGGCGAAACCGCGCGCACGTCGCCCGCGCTTTCGGCGCGCAGCACGGCACGAATCCATTGCTCGGGGATGCCGAAACGCTGCGACGCCTCAGCGATGTGAGCCGCATAGGGATGGGCGGCGGCGGGGCGCTCGACGGGCGCGGATTGCGCGACCGCGACGCCCGATCCGGCGCAGATGGAAAGCGCGCCAGCCAGTATCAGGACGGCATAATGCCATGCAGTCCTGTCTCCGCTTCGACACCAGCCTGCCAGCGTGCTCGCTGCGGTCAAGGGCGAGGCGCAAGCGCCGGCCGATGGCCGCCCCTGACCTTCGCTGTGCGCGCCGGCCGTCCGGTGGCCGAGCGGGACGGAGAGATGAGACGGCTTTTCCGCAAACAGAGGGATGACGATCTTGGAGCGAATGGCGGGTCGGACGCGCGCGGCCGTCATTCCTCGTCCTCGGCTTTCCGGGGGTGTTTCCAACGAAGCGTCCAGACCGAAGGATCGTCGTTGGACTGGAACAGCTTGGCGCGGATCGGGAACGGGAAGATCGGCCCCTCCAGCCTCATCGACACGAAGTCGCCGGCATTTTCGCTGGCGTCCTTCCATGCCGGGCCGGCGTCCGGGCCGTCCTCGCTATCGAGGCGCAGGCGATAGTCGGGCGCGTTTCTCATGTCGCTCGGCTTGGCCGGGACGATGAACAGCTTTTCGTGAAGGCCGAACGAATGAAGCTCCCCGGCATAGCCGGTTTCGGTGCGGGTGAAGGTGCCTATTTCTGCCATGGAAGTCTCCTGTGGTTGGTTTTCGAGGGTGGTTTCAGTGCGTCGGTGCGCGCCATTCGTAGCGGCCGACGCCTTCCTCATCGGTCCAGAGCGGGACCGCTCGACCGATGACGGAAGCTGCGGGGATGGGTCCGAAATACCGGCCGTCGAGGCTGTCGCGGACTTCCCAATTCATGAGGAAAAGCTGGTCGTCGCCGACGACGCGGCAGCCCTGCCAGATGGGCAGATCGCGGCCGAGGCTGTCGCGCTCCAGCGCCTCGCCCATCTCGATCCCGTCAACCGTGATCGTGCGGCCGGCGCGGCAAACCCGCTGTCCGGGCAGGCCCAAGACGCGCTTCAAGAGCGGAACGCCTCGCGCGATATAGCCGCGCTCGACCATGAAGGCGGCGAGCGGTTCGGGCGGCATGATGGCGACCAGCTCGGGCACGTCGAGCGCGCCGGCTGGCTCGACCGTGTAGAAGCCGATGGGCGCGCTGGCCGTGGCGTTCCAGATGAGCCTCAAAGGCCAATCGACGGCGCTGGCAGCCGCGATGCCGAGCACCGCCAGCGTCGCCACCGTAAGGGTGCGGCGGCGCGTCATGGGTCGATCCTCCTGCGGTGAAGCCATGCGGCATGTCGCTCGGGGGTGTAGGCGTGCGGCTCCAGATTGGCGGTCAGGCGGTTGTGAACGTGCCGCCAGTGCTCTGGTGAGGCGTCGGCCGGATCGAGGCCGAGCGCATCCACGGCGTCGATGGCGGCAAGCGCGCGCTGCACCTTGGGCCAACTATCGAGGCGCAACAGGATTTCGCCGCCGGGGCGCACGAACGGCAATGTCTGGAACGGCTCGCCCCGGCCGATGGCGCGCACAATGTCGATCCGCGAAACGACAGTGCCGTGCTCGCCTTTCGCCCATCGCACGAAGGCAAAGACGCTGCCCGGCGCGAAGCCGACGACGCTGCGGCGGCGGTCGATGATCTGCTCGTAGCTCTTGCGGCCGAAGCGTATCCAGTGCTCGACCTTGCGTTTCTCGAAGGTCAACTCGACCAATGTTGTGAAGGGCGCAGGCCCGTCCGGCAGCGGACGGCCGTGCGCGCTGCGATGGGCGCGACGGGTCATTGTTCGTCTCCGGTGATGTGCTGGGGGCTGCGCGGGCGCAGCGCGTCGAGCGCGGCCGTCATGGCTTGCCCCTTCGGGCAGAACCGGCACCACGCTTCGCCTGCGCGCGCGTCAAAGAAAAAGAGTTAGATTCTCTGTTAGATAAGTTAGCGGTCGGATTCCGCTTTTCAGGCCAGAGCGTTAGCTGCGGTTCGTGCGCCTGATCTGCCGATAGTGGTGCGCCCGATGTGCCGATACCCCGTGCGCCTGATCTGCCGATGGCATTAACAGGGTTATCAACAGTGCCTGTTGACAGGTTTTCGGGGCGGATGCGCAGCAACTCGCGGCCGTCTTCCCGCTCGATCTGGAGCAGGTAGCCGGGGAGTTGCTGGCGGGCCGCGATCCGGCGCAGGTCGAGCGCGAAGTCGGACGGCCGCGCGAGGCTGCCGGATTTCTGATGAAGGTGCGCGACCTCGAAAACCCAGCCGTGGCGCTGGTGGCCGGCGTGTTTTCTGGCGACGCGGTAAAGCCATCGTTCGATGCCGCCAGTCAGCCGGAAATAGGCCGGGTCGATGGTCAGGACCAGCGAACGGTCGATGACGCTGTTGTAGAACCATTCGGGCAGGACGAACTCCATGCCCTCGACGCGGCCGGCGCGCGTCGTCATTTCCTCCCACTCGTTGATCCACGAGAATTGCCGGCGACGCCAATGCGGGCCGTTGCGGATGGTGGTGGCAATGACGGTCGATTGCAGCCGCGCCAGCGCGGCTTTCAGAAGCCGGTATTGGTGATTGCCGGTCGGCCGCCCGATGGCGCGCAACAGATGGTAAGGCGTAAACCGGACAAAGCGCGACGTGGTGAGGCCGTTGTTCTCGGCCGCGACGATCTGCGAGGCCGCCCATATCAGCACATCGGCGTCCCATATGGTCGCCATCCCGTGCTCGGGCATCCCGAACACCTGCACCTCTATGTCGGCGGCCTTGTAGAGAATCGGCTTTGTGCGCGGGGTCTTCGCCAGCGAGAAGAATGGCCGCTCCATCAAGTCGCGCTGGTCGCGCGGCGGCGCGTCGCCCGTTGCGACCACGAAGGGGTCTAGGCGGCTGCGCTCGCTGTCCTCGGTCGGCTGCGCGGGGGCGTGATCGTTCTCGCGCAGCATCTAGCAGTCGCCCCGTTCTTCGGGGGTGAGCGGACGCGCCGGAAAGACGGTGCCGGCGGTCTTGTCGCGGGTCGATTTGCGCTCGCCCGCCGCGCTCCAGTCTTCGAGATCGCGGACGGTGTAGAGGACGCGACCGCCGACCTTGCGATAGGTTGGCCCGGTGCCGTAGGTGCGATGTTTCTCAAGGGTGCGGATGGATATGCCGAGGAAGCGCGCGGCTTCCTTGGTGCGCAGCAGGCGCGGCGGCAGGCCCGCAAGCGGGTTGGGCATGGATCACCTCCAGTCGGGATTGGGCTGCCGGGGGCGGCAGCGGACTGTGGCGAACCATGGCGAGGGATCGGCGGCGCGTAGCGTGCCGCATTTGCGCCTATACGCTGGCGGCACCCCCCTTCGGGGCGGTGCGCGGCCAATAGATGAGGGATTTCAGCGGCTCATTGCCTGTGGCGCTGAATAGGGAAAGACATTCCCACGCGATTCGGTTAAGAATCGCAGCGGAGCAGACGCGCTGCTCTGGGGCGTAGTAACCCCTCACGAATGGCCGGTGCCAGCCAGAACGGCACCAACTCCTTGACCTATGGTCGGGGAGCCTGTGGCGTATACAACAGGCTTTCCGAGCTAAAGGCCATGGGGCCGTTTCGTGACGGTTACTAACTCCCCGATCACCAAGAGTCAGAGAGAATCGTTTGCGGGGGCGCACCGCAGACAAAGCTCTCCCGGATACGGGGAATGACTATGCGGGTTCCCGTCGAACTCGATCCCGATGTGGACGATGAAGCGCCGACCGGCGACACCATAACCGTCTATGACGAACGGCACTACGTCACCTATCTGCGCTTGCTGGATGCGAAGGCCGAGGGCGCGGACTGGAAGGAAGTCGCGCGGATAGTGCTGCACCGCGATCCGGCTGCCGAGGAACTTCGGACCTATCGTTGCTGGCAAAGCCATCTCGAGCGCGCGCAATGGCTTTCGCGCGAGGGCTATCGAAAGATTCTGGAGCAGGCGGCAGCCAACAAGGCGTGAGGTCAAAGGCCGAGAACGATCAACGCTTGTCGGGCTTGATCGGATAATGGAGCAGCAGGCGATAGCCGCCGCGCATCATTTTGATGCTGTGCGCAACCAGTCGGCGGGCCTTGTTCTTGCGCGGGTCGCTCTCGAAATCCTCCTTGGTGCCGCGAAAGCCGAGCAGGACTTCAGCGATGGTGCGATAGCTTTCGCCGCGCAACCGCGCGTCAAGCGCGCGCAGGGTCAAGATATGCCATTGCCGGAGTTGGGCAGGCACGGCTCGGAAATCAGGACCGGGCGCGCGACCGTTGAGGGACCGCCAAAATCGGCGGGCCGCGTGAGCACGCAGTTCCAGAAACGAATCCATCGGCAACGTGACGGCGTAGAATGCGGCGGCATCGGGCACGGCCTCGGGCAGCCAGAATTGATGCGCGACGCCATCCACCTGCCAGATGCCGTGCCAACCATCGGCGGCGCGGCGCAGGTCAAGGCCATCGAGATGCGCCAGCGTCAATATTGGTTCGGTATCGCCGTTCTTGTGATCGACCGGCGACAACATCACCGCTTGCGGGTGAAGGTTCGGATTCCAGATCGGCGATTGCGGGTCATGCTGCGCGTCGGGATCGCACGGGAAATCGCAAGCCCCAGCGATGTGCAAACATTTCGAGGTCACTGCCGGTCGGTTCCCCGGTCCTTGCGATGGTCTCGAAGTCCTGACGATAATCGTCATTCCGGCGCAGGTATTCCCAAGCGAAACCGGCGGCCGGAATTTGCTTCGCGTGTCTGTATGCCGCCGGCAAACGCCAGTCGATGCTTAGCATGGCGTCACCTCTCAAAGCCGGGGCGCGTGAGGCTGCGCCCGGATCGGAGAGATTCAAGTATTGTTTGAAGTATTAGAAGGCTTTCAAATCAGATACGTTGAGCGGTTAACCCGATCATTCTTGGTTATTTTCTTCTTAACACTGTCGTTGAAGTCTGGCTAGTCGCTCGCCCGCGTATGCGGGCAAGCAGACCTTGCTTCATCTGCTGGAAAACACATGCACCTCGTCATGTCTGATTTCGATGGTGAAAACGTCACCGCTCATTTCGGCGTCACGCGCCATCGCCTTCCAATCGACATAGTACCGCAGCGCCTCGGGGATCGTGATGCTGTCGCGGGTCAATTCCTCCATATAATCGGCAAGGCTGGTGAACTGACCGTGATAGCAATCCTGCAAGGCGGTTTCGGCTTGGTCGATGTCGTGGCCGAACTGCTCCAGCAGGCCCGCGCCTAGTGCGCCATGCTCTGCGATGAAAGCGCCCATGCGCGCCACTGTGTCGATGCCGGCATATTCGGAGATGCGGACGCCCTCGAAGCCCTCATAGTCGTGAATGGCGTATTCCTCCGCGTCCTCGACAGGGGAACGGGAAAGCATCGCGGCAATCTCGTCCCTGATCTGGTCGGCGTCCTGATCCGCGTCGATCCAAGCCCCATGCAGATAGCCATTGTTGTAAGCTGCAAGGCACGCAACATAGATACGAGGATTGCTGTCGGCTGCACTGCTCATGTCTCTGTTCCTTTGGGTTTTGAGGTTCAGAGCAGCGAAGCGCCGCTCCTGAACCCTTGCCCGTCGGCGAGACCGGGGTAGTAAGGTGCCAGACAACTCTTTGGCACCGTGGAATAAATGGAGGGGACCCGTTTGTGGGGAGCGGGCCGTTTATGCCGCGAAAGGTCAGAGAGTTGTCTTGCGCCGCGCGAGGGCAGCGCCCTTAGAAATAGCTATCAGATGGGACGCGGCGAAAGCCGCGCCGGCCCGCAGGCGAACGCGCTCAGAGATTGCGTGGTAGAGAGCCGGACGGCCGCTAGACAAATTCACGGTGTTTGCTGGTGGTAAGCATATCCTCAGGGCTGGTTTTTGTGTATCCGCCGGATACACTGCGAATTATGAAAAAAGACGCTGGTATGCGAATCAGGATCGAGCGCGAGCTGCGGGATGAATTCCTTGCAGCCTGTCAGGTTCTGGATCGGCCTGCCGCGCAGGTCATACGGGAGTTCATGCGCGATTTTGTCCGTAGGAACGGCGCGTCGTCGGACGCGCATCCCGCAACGAAACCGAACGTGACGACGCGCTAATGGAACAGGTACGAAAGCCGGTTCCAGCGCAACAGGTGAATGCCCGAACAGGGGCTTGGGGGAAGACATGGCCGAACAGACGCTGCAATCGCTTTTGCAGACCTATCGTGATGCAGCGCGTACCGAGCGGGAAAAGGGAACGTACTTTGAGCGTTTCGCCATCGCCTACCTAACCCATGACCCCATCCAGCTTGAACAGTATGAGCAGGTCCAGACCTTCAAGGATTGGGCCGGCGCCAATGGTTGGGATGCCCGCGACACCGGAATCGACCTTGTAGCAAAGCTTCGCGACGAAGACGGCTTCGCCGCGATCCAGTGCAAATTCTATGATGCCGCCTACCGCATCAGGAAAGAGGACATCGACAGCTTCATATCGGCATCGGGCAAAGCCCCGTTCAAACGGCGCGTCATCATCGACAGCACCGAAAAGGCTTGGAGCGAAAATGCCGAAACCATGATCCGTGGACAGGCCATCCCCGTCCTTCGGATCAACCTTTCCGAAATGCAGGAAAGCCCTATCCGTTGGGAAACCTTCGCCGCCAAGGGCGAAGTGGTGCTGGCCGACAAAAAGAAACTCCGCGAACACCAGCAGGACGCCTTGCGTGAGGTGCGCGCTGGACTGGCCGAAGCCGATCGCGGTAAGCTCATCATGGCCTGCGGAACAGGCAAGACCTTCACCAGTCTCAAGATCGCCGAAGACCTTGCAGGGGAAGGAAAGCTTGTCCTATTCCTTGTGCCGTCCCTTGCCCTGATGTCGCAGACGGTACGCGAATGGACGGCGGACACCGAAACCCAGTTGCGATCCTTTGCGGTATGTTCCGATACGCAGGTCGGCAAGCGTCGTCAGAGCAATGATGACATTGCCGAAATCGACGTGCTGGACCTCGCATTCCCTGCCACGACCAACGCCGCCAAGCTTTCCGAAAGCGCGGGCGAGGCCGTGCCGGGCAAGATGACCGTGGTGTTTGCGACCTACCAATCCATTCAGGTTGTCGCGGACGCGCAGCAAAAGCACGGCCTGCCGGAATTCGACCTCATCGTTTGCGACGAGGCTCACCGCACCACAGGCGCAACGCTGGCAGGCGAGGACGAATCCAACTTTGTCAAAGTCCATTCCAACGACATCATTCGCGGCAAGAAGCGCCTCTATATGACGGCCACGCCGCGCATCTTCGGCGACAACGTGAAGAGCCGTGCCGATGAAGCTGACGCTGTTCTGGCTTCCATGGATGACGAGAAGCTGTTCGGCAAAACGCTGTTTTACCGGGGTTTCTCATGGGCGGTGCAGAACAACCTTTTGACCGACTATAAGGTTGTCGTGCTGGCGATGGATGAAGGGCTTATCAGCTCGGCGATCCAGAAACGGCTTGGTGACGGCAGTTCCGAGCTTGTCCTTGATGACGCGACCAAGATCATCGGTTGCTACAAGGCCCTGACCAAAGCCGACATGAAGGCCGATGTCGCCGCCGATCCGCATCCCATGCGCCGGGCATTGGCGTTCTGCAAAGACATCCGCAGCTCCAAGCTGATCCGTGACGAGTTCGGCACGGTTGTCGATGAATATCTCGACTACACCGACGAAGATGACGCCGAAAACAGATTGTCCCTGCGGTGCGAGATCGAACACGTTGACGGCACGTTCAATGCCAAGTCCCGTGGCGCATTGCTCGATTGGCTGAAAGCCGATGCAGGCGACGATATCTGCCGTATCCTGACCAATGCGCGCTGCCTGTCCGAAGGCGTGGACGTTCCGGCGCTCGACGCCATCATGTTCCTTCATCCGCGCAAGAGCCAGATTGATGTTGTGCAATCGGTCGGGCGCGTGATGCGCCGCGCCGAGGGTAAGAAGATGGGCTATGTCATCCTGCCCGTTGGCGTTCCCGCAGGTGTTCCGGCGGAACAGGCGTTGAACGACAACGAGAAATATCGCGTTGTCTGGCAAATCCTCAACGCCCTGCGCGCCCATGATGATCGTTTCGATGCGACCATCAACAAGGCATCGCTGGGGCAGGATGTCAGCAATGCGATCGAGATCATCGGCGTTACCCAGAATGCCGAATTGCAGGCCGTCACTGCCGTTGTGGAAGACCTGCCGACGCGCTCGAAACCCGAACGGTCGGGCATCGGCACACCGGGGCGCGATCCGATCGTCACCGGCGAGGTGCAGGGCGAGCTTGCCTTCTCCGTTGACGAATTCTCCCGCGCCATCATGGCGAAGATCGTCAAGAAGTGCGGCACCCGTGATTATTGGGAAGATTGGGCGACCAACATCGCCGAAATCGCCAAGAACCATATCAGCCGCCTGAAAGGCATTCTTGCCGACCCGGACACCGAAGCCCGCCGTGCCTTCGATGAATTCCATGGCGAACTGAAAGACGACCTCAATGACAGCATCACCGAAGATGATGCCGTTGAAATGTTGGCGCAGCACATCATCACCCGTCCGGTGTTCGAGGTGCTATTTGAAGGCCACCAGTTCACCAGCGAAAACCCTGTGTCGCGCGCCATGCAACGTGTTCTGGACGTGCTGGACGAAGCCAATCTCGACAAGGAATCCAAAGACCTCGAAAAATTCTATGCCAGGGTGCGGTTGCGCGCGTCGGGCATCACCGATCCGCAGGCCAAGCAGCGGCTTATTGTCGAGCTTTACGACAAATTCTTCCGCAAAGCTTTTCCGCGCACGACCGAGAAATTGGGTATCGTCTATACGCCGGTCGAAATCGTGGACTTCATCATCCATTCGGTGAATGAGGTTTTGCAGCAAGAATTCGGCCAGACGCTTGGTTCCGAAGGCGTCCATATCATCGACCCTTTCACGGGGACCGGCACATTTATTACGCGCTTGCTGCAATCAGGCCTGATTGCGTCGGAGCAGATGGAACACAAGTTCCGGAGTGAAATCCATGCCAACGAGATTATCTTGCTGGCCTACTACATCGCCGCCATCAATGTCGAAGCCGTCTATCACGGGATTATGGGCGGCGATTATATACCGTTTGAAGGTATCTGCCTGACCGATACCTTCCAGATGTATGAGAGTACCGATCTCATCTCGCACTATATGCCGGACAATTCGGAACGGCGGAAGCGACAGAAGGCTACTGATATCCGCGTGATCCTCGGCAACCCGCCCTATTCCAAGGGGCAGGACAGCGCCAATGATGATAACGCCAATGTGGACTATCCCAGCCTTGATGGCCGCATTCGCGATACCTATGCCGCACTGACAGACGCGCAGAACAAAAACGGTCTTTACAACAGCTATCTGCGAGCCTTCCGTTGGGCCAGCGACCGGATCGGCGAAGACGGCGGTGTGGTGGCTTTCGTGACCAATGGCGGCTGGTTGGATGGCAATGCAACGACTGGTGTTCGTAAAAGCTTCACCAATGAGTTCTCCGACCTTTATATCTTCAACCTACGCGGAAACGCACACCTGACAGGTGAACGCCGTCGCAAAGAGAAGGGCAATGTCTTTGGCGCGGGCACCCGCACACCGATCACGGTCTCAGTTCTCGTGCGTAACCCCGACGCTTCACATCGCGGTCGTATCCATTACCGCGACATCGGCGACTATCTTGAAGAGAAAGAAAAACTCTCCATCATCCGAGAGTTCGGCTCTACAGGCGGTATCGCACGTGCCGAAGGCTGGATCAGAATCGAGCCGGACGAGCATGGCGATTGGCTGAACCAGAGGGATGCAAGTTTCGATCAGTTCATCAAGATCGGTGACAAGAAGGACAAGACCGCCGATACGCTGTTTGAAACCTATTCCGCAGGTGTGAAAACCCAGCGTGACGCATGGTGTTACAACCGCTCTCGTACTGATTTGGAGCGCAATATCGCGGCGATGATCGACACCTACAACGCTGAGCGTGTGAAGGCCAGAGATGCGCAGGAATCTGGTCAACCAGCGCCGAAACTGTTGACCGACCCGAGGCAGATCAGTTGGAGTGCGGGACTGCAAACTGCGTTGGAACGAGGTCGTCCGCTAGATTTAGACAGTGGAGTCGTCGTCCAGTCGATCTACCGGCCTTTCGGAAAAGAGTGGCTGTTCTATAGCGCCGAACTGAATGAACGGCGTTATCAGATGCCGCGACTTTTCCCTGATGCGGATAGCCCCAACCGTGTCATCGCAATGTCAAGTCCCGGCGCGCGCGGTTCCGTGTCGGCCCTTATGACAGATTGTATTCCAAGCCTTCATGCGGCGGATATGAGCGGATCGCAATGCTTCCCGCTCCATATCTATGATGCAGAAGATACCGGTCCGGACGGACTTTTCTCCAAGGCGGAGCATGTCACTTATCGTGACTGTATAACCGACGTTGGCTTGCGGCATTTCGAAATTTCGTATCCTGATGATATAATTACCAAAGAAGATATTTTCTACTACACTTACGGCTTGCTGCATTCCGAAGAATATCGGGAGAGGTATGCCGACAATCTGACAAAAGAGCTTCCCCGAATTCCATGCGTGAAGAAGGCAGAGGATTTCCGTGCTTTCGTGCAGGCGGGCTGTGATTTGGCGGAACTGCATGTGGGCTATGAAAGCGTCGAGCCTTACCCTGTCACTTATAAGCAGGGGCATCCAAACACATGGGTCTTTGGCAATGCGGAGACATTCTACCGCGTTACCAAGATGAAGTTTGGGGGCAAACGCCCAAATGTCGATAGATCGACAGTGATCTACAATGCCAATATCACTATGCAGAATATCCCGCTGGAGGCTTACGAATACGTCGTCAACGGTAAGCCTGCTCTTGAATGGGTAATGGAGAGACAAGCTGTTTTGAAGGACAGCTATAATCCGAAAACCAACAAGGGAAGCGATATTGTCAACGACGCCAACCGATATGCCGTCGAAACCGTTGGCAATCCGGCCTATCCGCTGGAACTTTTCCAGCGCGTCATCACCGTCAGCTTGGAGACGATGAAAATCGTCCGCAGCCTCCCGGCGTTGGAGATCGAGCCATGACGGAGCTGTGCAAATATAAACTCTTGTCGCCGGTCTCTGCGGGTGAAGGCGATGATCTGTTGGCAGATAAGTCCCCCGAAGACGGACTGCGACGGGTGCAGGCGCTGCTCGCAGACTGGCTCCGAATGGAAAATGTTGTCGTTCTGACCGCAGCAGGCACATCGTTTAGTGCTGGCGGGAGACTGATGGCGGGGCCAAGGGCGAACAATCTCGAATGTTTGGTTTTGGGTGCTGTCGAGAATTGCCAACTCGCAGATGATGTGAAGGCCATCATCCGTCATCGAAAAGCGCAGTGGCCCCCCAAAGTAGATTCTGGACCTCTGGGCTTTGAAGATTGGCTAAGCTATCTCTTCAATGCCTCGGAGCTTTCGAAGCCCGAAAAATCTCCTATCAGTACGGTGAAATGGAAAGGAGAAGATAGCATTGGTTTGGATTGCGATGTCGTTCTCGGTGATGAAGACCTAAAGTTACTGAGAAAGTTGATCGAGAGAGCAATTTATGCGGAATGCGCTCTTGAGATCGATCGCAGCGAGCTTTCTGACCCAAGCGCCCAAAATACCACAGGGCATATCCCGTTTCTGGCCAAACTCATCGCCCGCGACACCAATCTTGGCCGCACACACCTTTTCACACTCAACTACGACACCATGTTCGAGCAGGCGATGGAAGAACTGGGCATTCAATATTTCGATGGCTTTACCGGCAAAGCAAATTCGCGGTTTGACCCCTCCGTCTATGGGTTGGATATCTACTATCCGGGTGATGTGGCGGAAGGGCGTGTCCGTCGTTTCGATAAGTTTCTCCAATTTTATAAGCTACACGGTTCTATCCACTGGCAGCCAGATGAGCGTGGCCTTGTGCGCGCGCGCCATACGGAGCTTGGATTTGCGAAGGAATACCGACAAGCAGGCGCTGAACAGAAAGCTGCACTGCTTGCGTCCCCTGAATTTGAGGGAATAGATTCATTCGGAATTCTGCCGACGTCGCAAAAATTTACGAAGACGCTGGATATGCCCTACGCGCATCTGTTCCGGCTTTTCCATGCTCGCCTGAATCAGCCGCAAACCTTTCTGCTGGTATTGGGGTATGGGTTTGGTGACGATCATGTAACCCGCATCATTGAAACGGCACTTATGAATCCGTCACTGGTGTTGCTGGTCGTGGAGCCGAACCCCGATAGTGCAATCGTCGGGCGCATCCGCAGCTATCAGAGTTTGGGACAGCGTGCTTTCGTGTTGACCGAGCGCGTCGGTGAAGGCGCTGCTTGTTCCTATAATGTCGCAACCTTCTCTGATTTCGCGCAGAACATCATGCCGGATGTGAAGTGGCTCGATGACTACAAACATCTTCGCAGCTTTGAAGAGCAGCTTCGTAAAACTCAGGAAAGGCAGCCTGACGGGAAAACGGAGGCCGTTTGATGGAACAGCCGCGCGTCATCGGCCACGTCGTTTCGGTAAACGGATTTCGGCTCAAGGTTGAGTTGTCGCCGGATGCGAAATCGTCCTCTCGTGCGACGCCCGATGGCGTGCAGCGTGCGGTTGCAATCAATTCGTTTCTGACTTTTGACCTTGGGGCGGGTTCCCATGCGATCGGTATGCTCAGCGACCTCGAAGCGCGTGAGAGCTATGATCCGACACGGGATGAAGAACTGTCCCTTGAGCTGACCAAGCCGCGCCGAATTGCTTCAGTACAGCTCCTTGGCACTGTGCGCCATTTGAGAAAAAATAAATGGAAGTTCGATACCGGAATTACCGTTCTTCCGACATTGGACACGCCTGCCGAGGTTGCAAATCCAGAAATTTTGTCGGGTATTTTTGCTCATCCACCTCAGCGGAACCGTCCGCATGGTTGGACTGACAAGCCTTTTGATTTTGCTCTGGAGATCGGGCATCAAACAGGTGACGAGAATACCAAGGTCAGGGCATCTTTTAATGACCTATTTTCCCGCCCGCTCGCGGTTGTAGGAAATACCGGGTCTGGGAAATCCTACACCGTTGCCAGCCTAATCCGGGGTATCGTAGAGCATGATGGATTTGGCTCAGATGCCGAGGCGGATCCCCATATTTTCATCCTTGATATCAATGGCGAATACGCAAACGCATTTCTTGATCCCACCAAGACAACCTATCAGCGCGAACCCAACCGAGTTTACCTCAACGGAGAAGAGTTCTGTCTTCCCGCGTGGTTGATGAACGGAGAAGAACTTTGTGAATGGCTTCAAGCATCTGAAGCAACACAAGAGCCTGTTCTGAAGGATTGGTGGGCGATCGCGAAGATATCCTGCTCTGGCATCGGAGCTTACGACCCGCTTCAAATTGCTGTCTCGAAGATAGATGCTGCATTCGAGTGGATGGATAGGCAGGGAAATAAAAACAATAACGGCTTTAAAGTCCAACTCGATCAAGCTGCGGAATATGTCACGAGCATAGATTGGAGCGAAATAAAATCGCTTCCAACGTGGAACGGTTCCGGTGATTGGGACTCGTTGACCAATGAAAAGGCCGTTCGAGACAAGCTTGTAGAAGTCCGATCCAACTTGCTTACAGCGATTTCCGATCGGCAGAATGAAGGTATCAACTTCGCAAAGTCAGCAGATTCCCCGCGCTTTGTTGCGGTTGCTGAGTTCCGTGACCCCCGCCTTGTCGATCGAACAACGGATCAGGAAAGCGGAAAAAAGATTGACCAGTATCTGACGACGTTGAAGCTGCGTCTGCGCACCCGTCTTGACGACAGGCGATGGCAGTCGCTTTTCAGCTACGAGAAGCAGGCCATTAGCAGCTTTCAGGACTGGATGGAGAGGCTAGGGGTCGGAAAGAGAACTGGCCCCCGTGTGTCGGTGCTCGACTTTTCCATGTTGGCATCCGAGGTTTTGCCATTCGCATGTGCGCTGTTGGGGCGGTTGTTGCTCGAAGCACGAGAAATGCTTCGCCCAGATACGCGAAGTCAGTATCCGTGGGTTTTGGTTCTGGAAGAGGCGCATAACTATGCCCGCCCCGCTGGCAAGGTCGAAGATCGAGGTCAGGCACTTTCGCGGCGTGCATTTGAACGAGTTGCGAAAGAGGGACGAAAATTCGGGCTATCGCTCATCGTCGCTAGTCAGAGGCCGAGCGAGATTAGCCCTACCATTATAAGCCAGTGCGCCAACTTTTTTTCCCACCGTTTACAGAACCCCGATGATATCGATCATTTCCGACGAATAATTCCAAAGCAAGCGCAGCGTATGCTGGATCAGGTAACAGTTCTCGCTGCTGGTGAAGCAATCGTTTTTGGTAGCGCATTGCATGTTCCGGTGCGCGTCCAGATCAGATTGCCGAAACGAGAGCCATGGAGTGCAACAGCAGCTCCATATATTGATTGGGCTAAGGGCGATGCGTTTCCCTTGGCTGAGGTGGTTGAGAGCTGGGGGCTAAAGATAATTTTTGAATCAGAGAAGTCAGTTTCTCAAGTTCCGGATGTACCTTCTGCTTCAACAGAATTGGATGATGAGATTCCGTTTTGATTACGTAATTTACCTGAAAATGTTAACGCTTGGTCATTTGTATTGGAAAATTAGTTATAAATAAATAGTTTGGACGTTGCTGTGTAGGGAGGGGGCATGCAGGATGAGATCTGGTTAGGTAAAGATGGCGTGCTAGCCGTCTTGCCGATCCATTTTAACTTACCGGCGCATGCCATACCTCTCGGTACGTTTGTGCGCACCGCCGAACAAGCGGAAACCATCATTGCCTCTTTGAACAGAGAGCTTTTCGATGGAAAGCTGAAATATGAGATTCTGGTTCTTCCGCCGCAGGAAGGCTCCTTCAAAAGCAGGATCGGCGTCTATTTGCTTGGCGGCTGGATCGCTGTTTGGACATTTACGGAAAGCGATATCGGTCAGGCCTTCATCCGTGGTCTGACATTACAGGAACCGGCACATTGGTCCGAGCAGGCAGGTTCGGCGATCAGGGAGCAGATCGTTTCTGATGAGGATGACGAGGCCATCGAGGAAGCGGACAAAGCGCCAGAAGATGACGAAGCGAAATGCCTTGCCGCCGCTGAATTCCTGGTCGAAACAACAAAATCCTTCCTTCAAACAGATGTCGCCGAACTGGAATCGGTTGGCTTAACCACGACGCGCTTTCGCGATGGATTCGCCGCACGGAACGAGTTCTACGAAGCTTGCGCCGCCACACCTGATATCCGCGCAGTCGGGTTCGAGGACGAGCCTGTTTTCCCAATCGACCGAAGCGACTTCGCGCGCCTACAGGTTGTTCTCCCGCCGGTGAAGGACGAAGACGATGAGCCGTGGCAGACGGCTATCGTTGACCTCAAGGTGACGTCCCCGAATTGGGAAAGGGAAGATCGTCAGCGTGCTTGGAAGGCGAAGGACGCCAAGGGCCGCGAGCGGCTGTTCCGGATTGAAGATGAACAGTTCTGGGGGCTGGTGAAAGCCGAACAGCTCAACATCCACATCATGGACACGATCAAGGTGCAGTGGGCTTTTCAGGGAAAGGCCAATTCACCCAAGAATATCAGGGTTCTGCGCGTTCTAGAGTTCAATGGCGATGCCTTGTCTGAGCCTTTAGACGATAATGCTCTGTCAGCGGTTTTGGGTGCATTTAGCGAAATCGACACAGATCAGGGGGACCTTTTCGCAGGCAGAGGGGGTGGCGATGAGTAGTGGACATCATTCAACAATAAAGACCATGGCCGTGCGATCCACCTCATGAGATCTCCTAGATTTGACATACGTGCGAAGAAGCTGCGAACGATATTTTCTCCACAGAACATCGAAAGGATTTGGAAAGAGAAAGTTAAAGTCTCAATGCGCGATCAGTTCATGTGCGATGGGATAGAGAATTTCGACTTTCATGTGTCACGCAAAGTAGAGAGCCAAAAACTTTCGCATTTGATATTATCGGGTGATTATGTACCGCAGAAGGCGCAACGGATCCTTGTCGAAAAAAGCAAAGGGCTTTGCAGGCAGCTCGTCATTCCCAGCATACGAGATGCCATCGTTTTGCAGTGTCTATCTGATGCTCTCTATTCTGAAATCAAAGGCAAGGCGCCTACGAGCAAGGCATTCTTTGAACCGAAGGATCACAAGTTCTCGTCACCACCGAGTGGTTACGGCACGTTCGCAGCTTGGTTAAATTTCCAGAAAGAGCTGTTCGAGTTTTCAAAGACGCGTAAGTTCGTCGTCGTAACAGACATCGCCAACTACTACGACAGTATTTCATACGTTCATCTCCGCAACGCCATTGCCTCGATCAGCGGCGTCGATGAATGCGTGATTGATATGCTGATATACGTCCTCGGTGATCTTCTTTGGCAGCCGGATTACACTCCTCGCATCGAGGTTGGGTTGCCCCAAATCAATCTTGATGCACCTCGCCTGTTAGCGCACTGCTTCCTCTACGAGCTAGATTCGTACCTTGCGAGCGATCCCGGACGAGACTTCGTGCGTTACATGGACGACATCGATATAGGTGTTGACACGATCGTCGATGCCAAACGGGCATTGAAGACCGTCGATCTGGTCCTTCAGACGAAGCAGGTTCGTTTGAACAGCGGCAAGACAGTCATTCTTACTCGGCCCGAGGCTATTCGACATTTCCGAATTTTCGAGAACGCGCGGCTAGATTCAGTTCAGGCAAGCGTCGATCACCGCGTGAGACACGGACTTCCGTTGGACCGGCAGCGAGCTCATGTTGAAGCCAGAATCAGGCAAGGACTTCGTAAAAAATCATTCGACGCAGGGAACGGCGAAAAGGTTCTGAAGCGATGGCTGGGGCTTGCGGCTAAAACCGGCGCTGTGGTGAAGCCTGAAGCTCTCGAAGATCTCGTCAAAAGAAGACCATCAGTTCGAGAGAATGTTTATTCGTTTATAAGAAGTCGCCCCCTCACTCCATCGATTGCGGGCATTCTAGCAAGAGCAAGTCAGTCAGGTCTTCTTGTTGATGACGCCGCGATGGTGGAGATGTCAAACTATCTTGTCGAAACATTTGTCAAAAATAAGCGATGTCACGCAATGCTTGAAGCTGTCATCGCGAGCAATGACCCACAAAGCTACTTTGGGCTCTATTCAAGGCTTTGGCTGCTGTCGAAATATGGGACGCCCGCGCAGATTCTCACAACTCTTCGAGACGCCCGAAACATTTGGTCACCGCATGAGCGGCTGGGTCGTCTGGCGGCTTCGTTCATGCCCTTGTTTCACGGTTCGCCTGAAGAGACGCCCCTTAAGCGTCTTCTCGGGGATACCTTAAATTCTGGTGTGCGCGACACATACAAATTCCATATGAAACTTGCGACCGATCTTCCAACATTTAAGGCAATGTTTGACGCGTTAAAGGCACCAAATCCATCCCGTGGAACCGGCATTACACACGCAAAATTTCTATGCCTCCTATCTGCACTGAAAAATCCTGCCGCACCGGTCGCTCAGATTACAACCTTAAGAGCTAATCACTCCCGAGCCTTTGAGGACGCTTACTACAAAGAGATAAGCAAGCGAGTCGGTGTCTAGACTAGCTCAAATGCAAAGAGAAAGCGGCGGCCACCTGCCGCCGTTGTCACGCTTACCTGATCTCGCCGAAGGCCGTTGGCGCAGCAAAGGCCACCGAAACCACCTGCGCGATAGTCAGGCCTGTGCGCAAGAAACATCTTTAATTTCAGAGAAGCTACTCCCTGTCAGCGAAGGCACATTTATAGGGCTATAGCGTAAACGTAGTTGTCATCTTCGCCCGGTGCGGCGCGCCATTCTCCCCTAATCGTTGATTGCTGGTTCTTCGAAACGGGCAGAGAATCTCCCGTGCTGCGGCGGATGGCGAGAATGTCAGCGGGAAATTCACCAGCGAACGATAATCCCTTTCTCGCAAGCTAGTCTCTACGGTGAAGGTGACATCGGCCAAGGTGCCTAGGTCAAGCACCTGCTCCATAGTTTTATCGGGGCGGAGCCGCAGACTTCCTGAGCGAACAGGACCAATCGACTAGCTGTGTGCGAACATGCTCGGGACGAAAGCCAAGTCCGATGAGGCGGCCGGTCAGCCGGGGCAACAGTGGCGACCGGGCAATCAGGCGCATGAAGAGAGGAGGCTTCGGACTTCGTGCGCTGTCTGCCTCACCCGCACGCTTTCGGCTGCGCATCATCAGTTGTAGTTTTTGGGTCGCTCTGGTTGGAAAGGCGCGTCGGCGCTGCACGGCCTCCAGCAAGCGCGTTTTCATTCGTCCTTCGCGCAAGGCTTCAGCCAGTAGGTTGGCCGTCGCTATAGCGTCCTGAATAGCGAGGTTCACACCAACGCCGCCAATCAGCGACATGGCGTGTGCGGCATCCCCGATAAACAACAGGCCGGGTTTCCACCACGTCTTCAGGCGGTCGATCCGAACGCTCAGCAGATGCACGTCATCCCAAGAGCGGATCTCCTTGAAGCGGTCCGCAGGCAAAGGTGCGACCTCAGCGATCCTTGCGCGAAGCGCACCAATTCCGCCGTCCTTCAGCGCGTCGACGGTCCCCTTGGTGATGACGTAGCCGCACTGCCAGTAGTCGCCTCGGTCGATCAGAACCAGCCCCTGTCGCGGGCCGGCATGGCTCATCGCTTGCTGGGGATCGCCGGCCTTTTTCGAGACCTTCATCCATAGAATATCTGTGGCCGTGCCAAAGCTCTGAAACTCAAGTCCCGCAGCCTTGCGGGTGGCGGAATTGCGTCCGTCGGCACCGATTACGAGATCGGCATCAAGAACCAGATTGCGGTCGCTCTGGCGAGCATTCACGCCGACAACTCGACCTGCTTCCCAACGGAGCGACGTTATCTCGGTCGACATCAGCAAGCGGAAGCGCGGAAATCCCGCTGCCTTCCGTGCCAGAAAATTCAGGAAATCCCATTGGGGCATGAACGCGATGAACTTGGCGCGCGTCGGCAGTTTGGAGAAGTCTGCGATCGTGACCTTGCGTCCTTCGATCTCAGCGTGGAGCTGATAGGCTTTCTGATGGGGAAGCGTGAGAAGTTCGTCGAGATAGCCAAGCTCGTGCATTGCTTCGAGTGTCGAAGGATGGATGGTATCTCCACGAAAATCGCGCAGGAAGTCCTGGTGCTTCTCGATGACCGTTACGTCGACCCCGGATCGGGCCAGAAGGAGTCCGAGCATCAGGCCGGCCGGTCCCGCCCCCACGACGACGCAGCTCTGGCTCCTTTCCAGATTGGAATAAAGGTATCTCAACTCCATACCTCCTGTCGTTTCGAGGCTAGTGGAGGGGCTTATCCGCATGATCTGTCGCCGTGCTGCAGCAATAGGGCGCGTCGTCCCCATCGCTCTCGCCTTCGGCGACCCGCTTGATCACCTTTTCAAGGTCTTCCAGTTGAGCGATCTTCTCCTCGACGGAAGCGAGCTGCTGTTTTGCGATACGGAGTGCCTCGGGCGAACGCGAGGCCGAGACGTCGGCTAGATGAAGCAGATCCCTGATCGCATCGATGTCAAACCCGAGATCCCGCGCCCGGCGAATGAACAGTAATCGTTTGACCGCATCATGATCGTAGCGTCTCTGATTGCCCTTGTTTCGCAAGCCCTCGGGCAAGAGACCGATCTGCTCGTAATAGCGGATCGTTGGAATCTTGACCCCCGTGATCTGGGAGAGTTTGCCGATGCCCAGGTCCATGGCTGTTGTCCTTTCTGAAGGGTGGTGCCAGTTCATGAATGGGTTTTCCGAGCGCGATGTTCGCCGTTGCTACGATTGGTTCCGGCCGGGCAAAGCCGCCCGTCAAGTTTGACGGACGGCTTCTTCGACGGGAGGGATCAGTAGCTCTCGGCTGGTATCAGGGGGCGTGAAGACGTGCCGTCGTCACGTTCGTCGTCGTTCGACTTCGCCCCCTTGAAGCGCAAGAGCCGGAGCGCATTCAGCGTCACGATCGCGGTGGCGCCGGTATCGGCGAGGACTGCGATCCAGAGGCCGGTGATCCCTAGGACGCTGGTAACGAGAAACAGGCCCTTCAGCGCCAAAGCGAAGACGACGTTCTGATGGATGTTGGCCATTGTCGCACGGGACAGCGCCACAAGATGGGCAACATCCGTCACTCGGCTCTTCAGCAGGGCGGCGTCCGCCGTCTCGATTGCCACGTCGGTTCCGCCGCCCATGGCGATCCCGACATCGGCGGTTGCGAGCGCAGGGGCATCGTTGATTCCATCACCGACCATAGCCACCTTGGTCGTTCGTTTCATCTCGTTCACGAGATCGAGCTTGTCCTGCGGCAGAAGCTCGGCGCTCCATTCGATACCAAGACCCTTGGCGATCGCCTGAGCGGTGCGCCGATTGTCGCCGGTCAGCATCACGGAACGAACGCCCATCGCTTTGAGCCGGGCAATCCCCTCGGGCGCGTCTCGCCGCGGTTCGTCGCGCAAGGCGATCAGGCCGATTGCTTCCCGCGTCCCCTCATCAAAGAGGACGGCAACGGTGTTGCCGCGATCTTCGAGCCCTTCGATTGCGCTCTGCTCGTGCTTACCGATCACTACCACGTTCGCGGCATGGCTCGGGGAGCCGACGGCAAGGCGGCGCCCGACGACCGTGGCATGGACTGCCTTCCCGGCCGTCGCAGAGGCGTCCTGCGCCGGAGGGACCGCTATGCCGGAAGCCTCTGCTCGGTTGATGATCGCCTTGGCAAGCGGATGGCTGGAACCCGTCTCGACCGCTGCCGCCAATGCGATGACGTCCTTCTCCTCGTTCTTGCCGAAGGCCACCGTTTCGGTGACGCGCGGCTTGCCCTCAGTAAGCGTCCCTGTCTTGTCGAAGGCGATAGCATTCACCTTGCCGATGGTTTCGAGGGCGTTGCCGCCCTTGATCAGCAGGCCGCGGCGGGTGCCGACGGCAAGGCCCGAGGCGATCGCCGCAGGCGTCGAGAGAACGAGCGCGCAGGGACATGCGATCAGCAAGAGCGCGAGGCCGCGATAGATCCAGGTGTCCCAATCGCCGCCCATCGCCAGTGGCGGCACGATGACGATCAGCGCAGCGATCAGCATCACGGCCGGGGTATAGTAGCGGCTGAAATTCTCGATGAAACGTGCGGTAGGAGCCTTGGCGGACTGAGCCTGCTCGACGAGCTGGATGATGCGCGAGATCGTGTTGTCGGCAGCGGCCTTTTCGACGCGAACCTTGAGAACGCCATCGACATTGATGGACCCAGCATAAATGCTCTCGCCCTTGGCTTTGGCGCGCGGGACCGATTCTCCGGTGATGGGCGATTCGTCGAGGCTGGAAGTGCCTTGGACGATCTGTCCGTCGGCCGGCACTCGGTCGCCGGGCCGCACAAGAACAAGGTCGTTCACGCGCAAGGAAGTCGCCGGGACGCTGCGCTGAGCGCCGCTGGGATCAAGCAGAATTGCGGTCTTTGGCACCAGCGACGCAAGGGCCTTTATGCCAGCGCGAGCGCGTCCGGCTGCAACGCTTTCAAGCAACTCGCCGACCGCGAACAGGAACACCACCGCAGCCGCCTCTTCGGCCTCGCCGATCACCAAGGCGCCGATCGCGGCCACGCTCATCAGTGTCTCAATCGAGAATGGCGACCCTGACGTCGCGAGAGCAAACGCCTTGCGGGCGAACGGCAGGACGCCTGCGACGACGGCGAGTGCAAAGATCCACTCTGCATAGAGGGGGATAAACTGGGCGATGAGGTAGGCCGAGCCCATCAGCAGACCGAGGCCGATGACGTGCTTGCCCTTGCGAGTCTGCCACCAGCGTTGATTGCGCATGGCTGGCGCGGGCGCAACGTCCACGGCGACGTCGGACGAAGACGAAAGTTCGCGTGTGTTGGATACCCCGAAGCCGAGGCTCTTGATGGTCCTTTCGATGTCGGCAACCTTGGTGCCCGAGCCGGGAACCAAGTTGAGTTCAAGCATTTCGGTCGTGAAGTTCACGCGAATGTCGGAAACATCGGGCATTCTTGCAAGTGCGACTTCGATCTTGCCGACGCAACTCGCGCAATCCATGCCCTCGACCCGCATCGAGACATTGGGCGGAGATGTCGGATCTGTGCGCGAGACCGGCGTTTGCGCGAGCTGACCATGATCGTGGCCACCGCAGTCGCTGTGATCATGATGATGCGCATGGTGGTGATCGTGCCCATGATCATGCTCACCGGAGCAGCCGCTGTGGTCATGCCCGCTGTGCGCTTCGGAATGCCGGGCGGGCGTCGATGGAATGACGGCGGGCGGTAGCTCGGTCACATCGAAGCCGAGCGCGCGGATCTTCCTGGCGATGTCGTTCGACGTCGTTGTGCTGGCCGTATCGCGGGAAAGCTGCAGCGTCTCGGTGGCAAAATTGACGGTAACGTCAGTGATGCCTCCCAGACGGTTCAGTGCAGTCTCGATCTTGCCGACGCAACTTGCGCAATCCATGCCCTCGACGCGAAAGCCCAAGCGCTCACCGCCGCTAGGTGCTGAAAGTCCCGTTGTCATTCCGATCTCCTTTCTCACCACGCGGTGGGCGCGTGCGCAGGCCCCGCATGGCCACGAAAGGAGTCAATACCACGATTGAACAACTATTCAAGCGTATGTTGATAGTATCGGCTTTCGCGGTTTCAGATCACTCCTCGGCGTGATCCTCGGAGATGTGCGTCGCCATGTCGTGGAGAACCTGACGGACATGCTCGTCGGCGATCTCGTAAAAGATCTGCTTGGCCTGGCGCTCGCCCTTGACGAGACGGGCACCGCGCAGCAGGCGCAGATGATGGCTGACCAGGGATAGGGACAGGTCGATTTTCTCCGCGATCTCGCCGACCGAAATCGGACCGGGCATGCAGCTCAGGAGGATTTTCAGCCGTGAAGGATCGCCGAGAAGCCGGAAGGTTTCCGCCAGGATCGTCACCTCGTTCTGCGAGAGCGAGGAATGGTCGAGGTGGCTGCGTGTCTCTGTTGCGCTCGGGGTTGCGGCCTCGGCCTGCTTTTCGACCCGTAGTTTCGGTTTACCGGCAGTCATCAGCGATTTTCACCTGTGTCTTGAGGCGGTTCACGCCCGTTTGATGGCAACGTGTCGGCCACGTCGATTTGTCTCGTCCAATCTACCGGAAGGCTGCGCGATCTCAATGCGCAACAGGCCCGATACTTCCCGATCAGCGAGTCGGAGCGATCGTAGCCGGCACCACGTCAGTCTTCATCTGCTGATGTCGTCCTGCGCTTCGGAAATTTCGACCCCGGAGCAAGAACAGCCTTGACTTTACAAGCGCTGGAAGCCGCACGCTGACGGCAATCCACTCTTCCGGGAGGCCGTTTGACGGTCTGCCGGAAGCCAATCCACGTCTAAAGCAAGAAGGGCAAGGACATGCCAGAAGCCAACACGCCACACATCCTCATCTATACGACGCCGACCTGCCCGGACTGCCATGCACTCAAGCGTTGGCTGGCCCAGCAGGGTCTCGCCTATGAGGAGCGTGACCTGACCGACCCCAAGATCGCCGAGGAGGCAAAGGCACGCACGGGTGTCAGGGTCGCTCCTATTACAATCGTAGGGTCGGAAGTTTTCTACGGAACCTTCCCAAGCCAGAAGCCGGGACTCGTCAAGGCTCTAGGTTTGACCGGGAGTGCATGATGACGACCAGGTTCGTTGATATTCGGCAGGCACGGGTCAGTCTGGAGGTCCAGGAGGGACAAACCATCCTCGACGCAGCACTTGCCGCAGGCATACCTTATCCCCACGGCTGCCGTTCCGGCCGCTGCGGCTCGTGCAAGTCACGTCTGATCGAGGGCGAGGTGGAACTGCTCCAGCATTCTCGCTTCGCCCTCAGCGAGGAAGAGAAGGCCGACGGCCTGATCCTGGCATGCCGCGCGGTGCCGCAGACCGATGCGGCTGTCGCCTGGCTTGGCAGCGATGACGATGATGCGGTTGAGGCTCCTCGACGGGTGGAGGCCATCGTGTCCGGCCTCGATGACCTTACCCACGACATCAAACTGGTGCGAATCTCGCCTGTGGATGGCTCCCCGTTGCTCTTCACGGCCGGACAGTATGCCCAGGTCGGATTCGATGGTGTGCCCGCGCGCAGCTACTCCATGGCCAATCGTCACGGCGACGACAGCCTCGAATTTCACATTCGCAAGGTTCCGGGCGGCGTCACCTCGCAGCACGTCCATGAGGCACTGAAGGCCGGTGACAAGCTGACGCTCGAATTTCCACTAGGCTCCTCCTATCTGCGCCAGCATCATTCCGGCCCGATCCTGTGCATCGCCGGCGGTTCCGGTCTGGCGCCGATCAAGTCGATCGTGGAAACAGCCCTTGCGCACGGCATGAAGCAGCCGATCCATGTCTACTTCGGCGCACGCGGCGCGCGTGATCTCTATCTCGTCGAGCATTTCGAGACCCTGGCGGACCGCCACAACAATCTCAGCTTTACGGCTGTCTTGTCCGATACACAGGTAGCCCCCCATCGGCACGGGTTCGTGACCGACGCGGTGGCCGAGGATCTCGCGGACTTCGACGGGTGGAAAGCCTATGTCGCAGGCCCGCCCCCGATGGTTGATGCGGCGATGGCAATGGCATTTGCGCGCGGGCTGCGACCCGAGGACATGCACGCCGACGTTTTCTTCACGCCCGAAGGGCAGGAAGGCTAGTCGCCTCGTTCAATGAAATCAGGCGAGAGCCTGCGCTGCGAGGAATCGCGGCGCAGGCTTTTTTCATTCATTTCAGGCGGATATGCTGAGCTCGGTCATCATGCCGGTCTGGAGATGCGGCATATGATGGCAGTGCAGCATCCAGCGCGCCGCCTCTCCGGCGTCGAGCGCGACGGTCACCATGGCCATCGGAGGAACATAAACGGTGTCGCGCCGTGCCCCATCGAAGCGCTTGCCGTTGATGTCCACGACCTGGAAGACATGGCCGTGCAGATGCATCGGATGCCCCATCATCGACATATTGTGAAACATGATCTCGACCCGCTCGCCCGTCTTTGCAAGGAGGGGCTTGTGATCTCCCCAGACCTTGCCGTCGATGGTCCAGACATAGGGCTGCATCGAGCCGCCCAGCATAACCATGTGGCTGCGCTGTGGCGCACGCGAGGGAAGGCCGTCCGAGGCGCGCAGCTTCAGCTCTTGCGACAGGTCGATGTCGAACGCAGGCGCATCCGCTTCGCCAAGCGCCGGGATCTTCTCAATGGTCGCGCCGGGCGTGGCGAGGATCAACCCCGTGCGCTCCTTCGACCCCTCGCGCGACGCAAGCACGGGCCACGCCCCTTCACCGGCAAGCTCCAGATCCAGATCGAGGCGTTGGCCCATGGCGATACCGAAACGACTGCCTTCGAGGCCCGCGATGGCATGGCCGTCGACTGCCACGAGTCTCGCAGACAGCCCACCCGTATCGATCCAGAAAACAGTGGCCGAGGCGCCGTTGATCACCCGCAGCTTTACCCGTCCGCCCTTCTCGACCATGATGATCTCCGGGTCGGACAAGGTGCGGTCGTTGGTCAGGTAGGCGTCCCAATTGTAGTCATTCAGATCCATGGCCATGCCCTGCATCGAGGACATATCCATCTGCATGCCTGAATGGTCCATCGAGGCGCCGGGGGCGGCGTGGCCTCCCATGGCGCTCATATCGTGGCCGCCGCCGTGCCCGCCGGTGATCTCCTGCATGACCTCTTCGGGCGCCTTGAACGAGAAGTCATGGAGAAACATCACGACTTCCTGGCGGTCGGCCGCCACGTCTTCGGCGCTGCGCACGATCAGCGGCGCGGCGAGCAGGTTCATCTCCTGGAGCGGGATGTGCGCGTGCATCCAGTATGTGCCGGGGAGCGGCTCGTAGTCATAGGAGCGCGTTTCGTCGGGTTGCAGCATCGGCTGTGGCAGATCCGGGACGCCATCCTGCTCGTTGGGCGGGATCTGGCCATGCCAATGGATGAGGGTCGGAACATCCAGGCGATTGGTAAGACTGGCGCGAAAGCGTTGGCCTGGATTGAGAACCAATCCCTGTCCACTCGGGCCTTCCAAGCCGAAGACTGTGGCGGCGCGTCCATTGACGTCCAGCACCCGTGTCGCGGCGCTGAGCGATATGGCGTTTTGCGCCATGGCAAAGCGCGGTAGAGCTGCTGTGGACAACGTGGCAGCGCTTGCGGCAAGAAAGCCGCGTCGTGAAATAAGTGTCATTTTCGGTCTCCTGGGAGAACTATGCTCCCTCTGAGTTCAGATCGGCGTGCGCTTATGCAGCCACTGGTTTTCAGCGAGACTGGGATTGGGAGGGCGTTCATTCCGTTCGGGGCTGAGACCGGCGAGGTTCGTCGTCTCCGGTAGTGCCCAACGCGCCGAGGTAGGCTGAATCGCATTTCCGGGCTGGTCAGACACGAACCAAGAGCCCATGCCAGAGCATACGAAGTAGCAGAAGCCATCGCTTCCGGAACAGATTCGATCTTCCTGACATGCCTCGGGAGAGGAGTATGCGGTGCGATGCGGCGCTTCGTGTTTTGAGGCGATCGTTTGGGAGACGGTGGCCATGCGGGCGCCGTGCGCCGGCACAGCCAACGCCACCGTGACGAAGGAGAAGATCATCAGCACTGCGATGAACAGACGACGCATCGGCGTCAAAACTCCTTGTCAGACAACATTCCGCGCATCCTTGGCTGGATGAATCTTATATGTCGCAACCGCCGCCGCGCATCATTGCTGACGCACCGCGGCGGTTCCTACATATCAAAATCACTGGCCGCGCGCGGCGAGCCATTCCCGCATCATAGCGATCTCACCTTCTTGGGCCGAGATCACCTCCTCGGCGAGTTTGCGGACCTCGGGGTCAGTGCCGTATTGCAGCACGATCCGCGCCATGTCGATCGCGCCCTGGTGGTGCGGGATCATGCCGCGCATGAAGTCGATGTCGGCGTCGCCGGTGAAGTCGACTGTCATGTCGGCGTGCATACGGTTATTGGCTTCGATGTAAGCCTGCGTGGATGGGTTGTCGGAGGCCGGCATCGAATGCCCCGGCATGTCGTGGCCTTGCATGGTGGTATCCGTGTTCAGTTGGCTTTGTGCGATGGCGAGGCCGGCGCTGATGGCGAGTGCGCCGCCAATGAAAATCGGGGTCAGCTTGTGCATGATCTTGCTCCTGTTCACTTCACGGTCGCCGGATAGCCAGCCTCTTCGAGAACCTGCCGAAGGGCTGCCGGGGTTGCGGTCGTCTCGACCTTGACCATCCGCTGGGCGGGGTTGGTATCGATCTTGGCGGTCGGATCGACCGACTGGATCGCCTTGGTGACGGACTTGGCGCAACCGCCGCAGGTCATGCCTTCGATCTTGAGTTCCATGAGCTTTCTCCTTTGGGTTCGGTTCTCATGGTCCTCAAGTTGGGGTTTCCAACGATGGTAAGGTCAAGAGGAAACGAAAAGGAATTTTTACCCTTGACCTTCCCATCGTTGGAAGGAGCATATCAGTGTCCGAACTCGAATTCTGACTTAGAAAGGAGGCGGCAATGGATGCCCCTGTTCGAGCTGCGGACAAGATGAATGCAGCAATTTCCCTGCCTATCGAGGGCATGACCTGCGCATCCTGCGTCGGCCGTGTCGAGAGAGCCCTGAAGGCCGTCCCCGGCGTCGCCAACGCGGTCGTCAATCTGGCGACCGAGAAGGCCAGCATCACGACGAACGACACGGTTGATCGCATAGCGCTCGTCAAGGCGGTCGAAAATGCTGGCTATGAAGTGCCGGCCAGCTTCAGTGCGCCGAAAGCTGCCCTCCTTGAAGTGCCGATCGAAGGCATGACCTGCGCTTCTTGTGTGGGGCGGGTGGAAAAGGCCCTCAAGGCCATCCCCGGCGTTGCCAATGCCGTGGTCAACCTCGCTACCGAGAAAGCCAGCATCACGACGAGCGGCCCGGTGGACCGAGCGGTCGTCGTGAAGGCCGTGGAGGACGCAGGCTACGCGGTTTCGGCAAGTTTCACCGCGCCGGCGGCGGCTTCGCTTGAGGTCGCGATCGAGGGCATGACCTGCGCCTCCTGCGTGGGACGTGTCGAAAAGGCGCTCAAGGCCGTGCCGGGCGTCACCAACGCCGTCGTCAACCTCGCCACCGAGAAGGCCACCGTCCAGGGAACCGCCGATGCTGCGGCCATCGTCGCGGCAATCGCGAACGCGGGCTACGAGGCCAAGGTGATCGCGGCGGCGACCGGGGCGGGCCAGGCCGAGGTCGATGACCGCGCCGAGAAGAAGGAAGCCGAACGCCGTGAGCTGACCCGCGATTTCACCATCGCGGCGGTTCTGACCGCGCCGGTCTTCATCCTGGAGATGGGGTCGCACCTCATTCCGGGCGCGCACGACATGATCGCCGCGACCATCGGCATGCAGAACAGTTGGTATCTTCAGTTCGTGCTGACGACGCTGGTGCTGTTCGTGCCCGGCATCCGCTTCTACGACAAGGGCCTCCCGGCGCTCTGGCGGCTGGCTCCCGACATGAACTCGCTGGTCGCCGTCGGCTCGCTGGCCGCCTACCTCTATTCGCTGGTGGCGACCTTCGCGCCGGGCTTCCTGCCCGCTGGGACGGTGAACGTCTATTATGAAGCCGCCGCGGTTATCGTCACCCTGATCCTGCTCGGCCGGTTGCTCGAGGCCCGCGCCAAGGGGCGCACTTCGGAAGCGATCAAGCGGCTGGTCGGACTTCAGGCCAAGACCGCGCGTGTCCGCCGCGACGGCAAGACGGTCGATCTGCCGATCGATTCGGTGCTGTCCGGCGACATCGTGGAGGTCCGCCCCGGCGACCGTATCCCGGTCGATGGTGAAGTCATCGAGGGCGAAAGCTATGTCGACGAGTCGATGATCACCGGCGAACCGATCCCGGTGTCCAAGACGAGCGGCAGCGAGGTCGTGGCCGGAACCGTGAACCAGAAGGGCGCCTTCGCGATCCGGGCCACGGCGGTCGGCGGCAACACGGTGCTGTCGCAGATCATCCGCATGGTCGAGGAAGCACAAGGGTCGAAGCTGCCGATCCAGGCGCTGGTCGACAAGGTGACGATGTATTTCGTGCCGGCGGTCTTCGCCGTCGCCGCCCTCACCTTCGCTGCATGGCTCTATTTCGGCCCGTCGCCTGCGTTGACCTTCGCGCTGGTCAATGCCGTCGCCGTGCTGATCATCGCCTGCCCCTGCGCCATGGGTCTGGCAACGCCGACCTCGATCATGGTCGGCACCGGCCGGGGCGCGGAGCTGGGCGTGCTGTTCCGCAAGGGTGAAGCGTTGCAACTGCTGAAGGATGCCAAGGTGGTGGCCGTCGACAAGACCGGCACGCTGACCGAAGGCAAGCCGGCGCTGACCGACCTCGAACTGGCCGCCGGCTTCGACCGGACGACGGTGCTGGGCCTGGTCGCAGCCGTCGAAGCCAAGTCGGAACACCCGATTGCCCGCGCCATCGTGGATGCGGCCGAGGCGGAAGGCATTGCACTGCCCGCCGTGTCGGACTTCGAGTCGGTGACCGGCTTCGGCGTGAAGGCCGTGGTCGACGGCAAGCGCATCGAGATCGGCGCGGATCGCTACATGGTCGAGCTTGGCCATGACGTGGCGGGCTTCGCCCAGGTTGCCGAACGTCTGGGCAACGAGGGCAAGTCGCCGCTCTATGCGGCGATCGACGGCAAGCTGGCGACGATCATCGCCGTGGCCGACCCGATCAAGGAGACGACGCCGGCGGCGATCAAGGCGCTGCACGACCTCGGCCTGAAGGTCGCGATGATCACCGGCGACAACAAGCGCACGGCCAAGGCCATCGCGGCTCGCCTGGGCATCGACGAGGTGGTGGCGGAGGTGCTGCCGGACGGCAAGGTCGACTCGATCCGCCGGCTCAAGGCCGAGCATGGCAAGGTCGCCTTCGTCGGCGACGGCATCAACGACGCTCCGGCGCTGGCCGAGGCGGATGTGGGTCTCGCCATCGGCACGGGCACGGACATCGCCATCGAGGCGGCGGACGTGGTGCTGATGTCGGGCAGCCTGACCGGGGTGCCGAACGCCATCGCGCTGTCCAAGGCGACGATCGGCAATATCCGGCAGAACCTGTTCTGGGCCTTCGCCTACAACACGGCCCTGATCCCGGTCGCCGCGGGTGCGCTCTATCCGGCCTACGGCATCCTCTTGTCGCCGGTCTTTGCCGCCGGCGCCATGGCCCTGTCGAGCGTCTTCGTCCTCGGCAATGCGCTCCGGCTCAAGACCTTCAAGGTCCAGGGCTGATGAAACCAGACAGCCGATCCTATATTTAGGGTCGGCTGTCCTTACATATGGGAGATTGTTCATGAACATCGGACAGGCAGCAAAGGCATCGGGCGTTTCGGCCAAGATGATCCGCTACTACGAGCAGACAGGTCTCATCCCGGCTGCTGATCGGAAGGACTCCGGCTACCGCGATTATTCGGCTACCGATGTCCACATGCTGCGCTTCATCCGCCGCGCGCGCGACCTCGGTTTTTCGGTGGCCGAGATCGGCGACCTGCTCAACCTCTGGCGCGACGAGACGCGACAGAGCGCAGAAGTGAAGCGCTTGGCGCAGGGCCATATCGACGCGCTGGAGAGGAAGATCGCGGATATGCAGGACATGGCCCACACGCTCACCATGCTGGTGAACGCCTGCCAAGGGGATCATCGGCCGCATTGCCCGATCCTACAGCGCCTTGAGACCGATCAGGACGATGAAGATCTTTCGATCCGGCCTCGGTCCGGCGCGGTCAATCGCTCGCTGCAATAACCGCATGCCCAAGCAGCCTTTCGGCTGCGAGGGCGCAGAGCGAGGACCTGACCCGGTGCGTCCCCGCCAAAATGGCGGGGACATTGCGTTTCAGGCTTGCGGTTTGCGTGCCGCTTGCCAGAGCAACGGCACGAGGATCAAGGCGACCGGCGGAAACAATAGCCAGTTGATTGCCGCCCAGCCCGAGTTGTGCAGGACGCTGCCTGCCAGAAACGAGACGGCGGCGGTCGTGCCGAAGACCATGAAGTCGTTTGCGCCCTGCGCCTTGGCGCGCTCGCCCGGCGTATGGCAGTCTGTGACCATCGCCGTCGCTCCGATGAAGCTGAAATTCCAGCCGATGCCCATGATGGCCAGAGACCCCCAGAAATTGATTAGCTCAAGCCCGGCCAGCGCGACGATGGCCGAGACGGCGATGAGCAGCATCCCCGCCGCCGTCACACGCTCCTTGCCGAAGCGTGTCATGAGGCGGCCGGTGACGAAGCTCGGCGCGAACATCGCCAGTAGATGCCACTGGATTCCGAGTGCTGCGCTGTCGACCGAATGGCCGGTATTGACCATCGCGATCGGTGCGGCCGTCATGACGAAAGCCATGAGGCCGTAGGAGACGACGCCGGCCGCGACGGCAAGCATGTAGCGGGGCATCATCAGGATCTGGATCAGGGAACGGCCGGAGCTTTCCGACGCGGATTGCGAAGCGGATTGCGGCGTGCGCAGCATCAACAGAATCGGGATCGACAACAACGGAAGCGCCGCCTGGCTGAGGAAGCTGCCGACATAGGGGGTGCCGGGGAAGGAATCGCGTGTCCAGATGACGAGCTGCGGACCGATTACAGCCGCGATCAGCCCACCGACCATCACCCAGGAGATTGCTCGTGCCTTCAAAGCGCCTTCGGCAGCATCGGCGGCAGCGAAGCGATAGCTTTGGACGTAGGAACCGTAGAGACCGGCGGTAAAGCAGCCGACGCAGAACAGTAGGAACGACGATACGAAGATGCCAAACGCCGCGATGAGTCCCGCTGCGAGGCCGAACAACGCGCCGAACAGATAACCGCCACGGCGCCCCCAGGCGCGCATGACGAAGGCGGCGGGCAGCGTGCCGATTGCGAGGCCGAGACCGAAGAGACTGACCGGCAGCGTCACCCATGCGGGGTTGTCGGCAAGCTGCTGGCCGACCAGGCCGCCGAGCGACATGACGATCGGCGCGCTCGATCCTCCGAGCGCCTGCGCGGCAGTAAGGACGGTGATGTTGCGCCGGACAGTTACCGTATCGTCCATTGGACCTCCCACGATTATTTGCTTCGACGTTGACATGCCGGCAAAACTCTTGGGTTTTGCGGGAACCAAACTTTTGCTCTAACGTATATATACCCATACCGGGTAGGGGTAGCTGGATGTGCAACAAAAATTCCAAGCAGATCATCGCGTCGCTCAACCGGATCGCCGGGCAGGTTCGCGGTGTCGGCCAGATGGTCGAGGACGAGCGATACTGCATCGACATTCTCAACCAGATCCACGCGGTTAAAGCCGCGCTCTCCAAGGTGGAGAACCAGGTGTTGCGATCGCATGCCGCCTGCTGCGTCGAGGAGGCGATCGCATCGGGCGATGCAGACCTTCAGCGCGCCAAGTTCAATGAACTGGTGGAGGTGTTCGCGAAAGCGAAACTTTAGATCGAAGGGATCAGACTATGGCGACCCATGCAGCCAAACGCGCCGAACTTCATAGAATGGTGATGGAAAACCATACCTGCCCCTACGGGTTGAAAGCGCTCGATCTGCTCAAGCGGGAAGGCTACGAGGTCGACGATCACCATCTGACGACCCGCGCGGAGACGGACGCCTTCAAGGCAAAGCATGATGTTCAATCGACGCCGCAGACCTTCATAGGCGGCAAGCGGATCGGCGGTTACGATGATCTCGTCCGGTTCTTCGGCGGCAAGGTCGAGGACAAGGATGCCGTTACCTACAAGCCGGTGATCGCGCTGTTCGCGATGGCTGCCCTAATGGCTTTGGCCGCGAGTTGGGCGGCGTTCGGGAACCTCGCGACGGTCCAAGCCGCCGAATGGCTCATCGCCATCGCGATGTGCCTTCTTGCCCTTCAGAAACTGAAGGACGTGGAAGGCTTCGCGACCATGTTCCTGAACTACGACCTTCTGGCGCAGCGATGGGTCCGATATGCCTACATCTATCCCTTCGCGGAGGCGCTCGCCGGCGTCCTGATGATCTCCGGTGCCCTGATGTGGGTGTCGATCCCCGTCGCGCTGTTCATCGGCGGCATCGGCGCGGTCTCGGTGTTCAAGGCGGTCTATATCGACAGGCGCGAGCTGAAATGCGCCTGCGTCGGTGGCGACAGCAACGTGCCGCTCGGCTTCGTGTCGCTCACCGAGAACCTCATGATGATCGGCATGGCGGTCTGGATGATCTTCAAGCCGATGGGCATTGGACACTGACAACCGCGAAAGGACGATCAAATGGCGAGCGACCACACGGCTCATGGCGGGCATTCGGGGAATAGCCACGGCTCCCATGGCCGTCCCTATCTGATGTTCTGGATCAACATGATCCTCGGCCTCATCGTGATGTATGTCGTGATGTTTTCGATGATCGACGGCTGGGGCGACTTCCGGAACAATCTGAACATGCTTTACATGGCGATAACCATGTGGGCGCCGATGGGCATCTTCATGCTGGCGACGATGCCGGGCATGTTTCCGAACCGCAGCGTGAATATTGTCCTCTATGTGCTTTTTGTCGTCCTTACCCTGGGATCATTTTGGGCGACTCGATCCCAAGCCATGATCGATGACCGCCAGTTTATCGACTCGATGATTCCGCATCACTCGGGAGCCATCTTGATGTGCAGAGAGGCCAACCTGTCGGACGCCGAGCTTCTGGCGTTGTGTGAAGAGATTGAGGTCGCCCAGCGTCGCGAGATCGAGCAAATGCAGGCGATTGCTGGCCGGCTGAACGATTAGTCGGGGCTTGGTTCGCATGCGGTGGCAACCTGCATGCGGGGAGATAAGGGAAGCGGAGGCTTACTATGGTTCACGACCATAACCATCATCAAGGCGCCGCCCATGCCCATAACAAGGGGCACGGTGGCGGATCGGGCCATCACACCGCGACTGCGGAGGCAAGCGATACTGTGAAGGACCCCGTTTGTGGGATGTCCGTGGACCCCACAACGGCTAAGCACCGAGCCCAATACCAGGGCGCGACGTATTATTTCTGCTCCGAGAACTGCCAGACCAAGTTCATGGCCGATCCGGGCAAATATGTTGGACCATCGGAACCGACCCAGGCAGCGGTAGTGCCGGAGGGCACGATCTTTACCTGTCCGATGCACCCCCAGATCCGTCAGGTCGGTCCAGGATCATGCCCGATCTGCGGGATGGCGCTGGAACCCGAAATGCCGACGGCCGAAACCGGACCCAGTGCGGAACTGGTCAACATGACTCGACGGTTCTGGGTGGGTGCCGCCCTTTCTGTTCCGGTGGTCTTCCTTGGGATGGGCAGCGAACTTTTCGGCCTGCATCGTTACATTCCTGGCCAGATCAACAACTGGCTGCAACTCATACTGGCGACGCCGGTGGTGCTGTGGGCAGGCTGGCCGTTCTTTCAGCGCGGCTGGGCGTCCGTGGTGAACCGATCGCTCAATATGTTCACGCTCATCGCGATGGGCGTAGGCGTTGCCTGGATTTACTCCGTGGTGGCAACGCTCGCCCCCGACCTGTTCCCGGAAACGGCGCGGATGATGGGAGACACCGTTGCGGTTTACTTCGAGGCGGCCGCGGTGATCACGGTGCTGGCGCTGCTCGGCCAAGTGCTGGAGCTACGCGCGCGCGAACAGACCTCGGGCGCGATACGCGCGCTTCTTGACCTGGCTCCGAAGACAGCCCGACGTATCCGGCCAGATGGCACCGACGAGGAGGTGGCGGTCGAGCATATTGCCGTCGGCGACAAGCTTCGTGTTCGCATGGGCGAGAAAGTTCCGGTGGACGGGACGGTGCTGGAGGGGCGTTCGGCCGTCGATGAATCGATGATTACCGGCGAATCGATGCCGGTCACGAAAGAGCCGGGTGCAAAGCTCATCGCAGGGACCATCAATCAATCTGGCGCTCTGGTCATGGATGCGGCTCGCATTGGTCGCGATACCATGCTTTCGCAGATCGTCCAGATGGTGGCGCAGGCGCAGCGGTCCCGCGCCCCGATCCAGCGCTTAGCAGACCAGGTGTCCGGCTGGTTCGTTCCACTGGTCATCGTTATCGCCTTGATCGCTTTTGTGGCCTGGACCCTTTTTGGCCCGGAACCCCGGTTGAGTTACGGCCTGATTGCGGCTGTTTCTGTTCTCATCATCGCCTGCCCATGCGCCCTTGGCCTTGCAACGCCGATGTCGATCATGGTTGGCGTCGGCAAAGGCGCCAATCTCGGATTGCTGATCAAGAACGCCGAGGCGCTCGAAAGGCTGGAGAAGATCGATACCCTCGTGGTCGACAAGACCGGCACGCTTACGGAGGGGAAACCGGCCGTCACGGCCATCGTTCCGGTCGATGGGCGGAGCGAGACGGAACTTCTTCAAGCCGCGGCGAGCCTTGAACGTGCGAGCGAACATCCGATTGCACAGGCTATTGTCCGTGCCGCGGTGGAGAAGCAGCTCGCACTGTCGGAACCCTCGGACGTCGACTCTCCTGTCGGTCGGGGAGTCTTGGGAACCGTCGCCGGTCAGCGCGTGCTGATCGGTAGCGCCAAGTTTTTGGAGCTGGAAGGCGTTCAGCCGGGCGCAGCGGCGATCGAGGCGGACGTCATTCGCTCACGCGGGGCCACCGCCGTCTTGGTCGCCATCGACGGCCGGCCCGTCGGCGCCATCGGCGTGGCCGATCCCATACGATCCACTACGCCGGCAGCGCTGGAAGCCCTCCGAAAGGACGGCATCCGCGTGGTCATGATGACTGGTGACAATAAGCTCACGGCTCAGGCGGTGGCAAAAGAGCTGGGCATCGCCGATGTGGAGGCCGAGGTGCTTCCAGAACGCAAGAGCGAGGTTGTTACACGTCTTCGCAAGGAAGGCCGTATCGTCGCCATGGCGGGCGATGGGGTGAATGACGCCCCAGCGCTTGCGGCTGCCGATGTCGGCATAGCGATGGGCGGAGGAACGGATGTCGCCATGGAATCCGCGGGAGTCACGCTGCTAGGCGGTGACCTATTGGGGATCGTGAAGGCGCGTCGCCTGTCGGGAGCGACAATGCGCAATATCCGGCAGAACCTGTTCTTCGCATTCTTCTACAACTCGGCAGGCGTGCCGGTGGCGGCCGGGTTACTGTATCCCGTGATGGGGCTGCTGTTGTCACCGGCGCTTGCCGCACTGGCCATGGCGCTCTCTTCGGTCAGCGTCATTGCCAACGCTTTGCGATTGAGAACTACCAAGATCGACATTTAGTGTCACAGGCCAGCGAAGGGCTGCTCAAGAACGAGGACCGATGATGTCGCGTTTTGGGTCGCCTTCCCTTTCCTCACGCGCATGCGAGAGCATGTCGAGCAGAACGTCACCGACATGCCTGTCGGTGACCTCGTAGAACATTTGCTTCGAGTGGCGAACACGGGTCACCAGGCGCGCGCCACGAAGAAGACGCAGGTGATGGCTGACGAGCGACTGCGAAAGCTCCAGCGCCTCGGAAATATCGGTCACGGATTTCGGACCGTCTTCGCAGTGCAGGAGAATCTTCAGCCTGCTGGGATCACCCAGCAGGCGGAAGGTTTCAGCGAGAAAGTTCAACTCTTGGGACGAAGGGGCTTCTGCGATATTCATGTCGAACCTTCCCGATCAACTGAGTGAACCATCAGGCGCGACCGATCAGTGCGAATGACCCGCATGGGATAGCGCCGCGGTGTTCGGCTCCTCCAAGGTGCAACTGGCTACTCCGTCCCAGTCGATGCCGATCGTCGGGTGTTCGATTTTGAACTTCGTTTTCAGTTCGGCCTCGACCTGTTTCATGACGCTGCGAACATCGACGCCTTCCATCGGCTGCACCTGAAGCGTCGCCAGCACACGACCGGAGGTCAGCGACCAGACATGGATATGGTTGACGCTCTGGATACCAGGAACAGTCTTGAGAAGATGCTCGGAGATCTTGTCGGCGCCGGCGTTGTCAGGTGCGCCTTCGAGCAGGATATGCAGAGTGTTCTTGAGCAGGCTCCATGCACTGCGCAGGATCAGCAGAGACACGAATACCGACAGGATGGGGTCGATAGGAGTCCAACCCGTATACCAGATGACGACAGCGGCGACGATCGCACCCACCGAGCCGAGCAGGTCGCCCATGACGTGCAGGACAGCGCCCTTGACGTTGACGTGTTCGGAATCTCCGCGCGTCAGATACCAAAGCACGAAGAGGTTCACGAGCATGCCGATGATGGCTACGACGAACATCGAACCAGCGAGGACCGGCTGGGGCTCCTGGAACCGTTCGATAGCCTCATAGACGATAAAGCCGACGATGCCGAACAACGTAAGAGCGTTGACCAGGCCGGCGATCACCTCGAAGCGGGCATAGCCGAAGGTGCGCTGGCCGTCCGCGGCCCGCCGACCGAGGCGGAAGGCGACATAGGCGAGGCCGAGCGCGATTGCGTCGGTCAGCATGTGGCCGGCATCGGCAAGCAGCGCGAGCGAGCCCGAGATCACGCCGCCGACGGCCTCCACGATCATGAAGGTGAAGATGATGAAAAAGGAAATGAGGATTTTGCGCTCGTTGTCCTTCGTGACTGTCGGGACATGCGAGTGGTCATGATCGTGATCGTGACCATGATCGTGGCCGCCGCCGTGGTTATGGTCGTGCTTGGAGTGGTCGTGACCGTCATGGTCGCTGTGGGAGTGTGATGAGTTTGCCATTGCTCGTTTCCGGTTGCATCAAGTCAACACTTGAATAGTTGTTCAAGTGTATGCTTGTCAACCAGCCGTGCGAATTTTTTTGCCATCTGCCCGAAGCCTCTAGGACCGACGGGTCGTGACGGCGCACAGGGCAATGCCGACGCCTTCGACGTTGAAGATCTGGCTGATCCTAGAAATCAAAATGGGCAGCCCGAGGACTGCCCATTTTGACACTGCAATGAACCGGGGGACACCTACGGGAGCAGCTTGACGCTCATGATCAGTGGGCAGGAGGTAGCATCAGGCGGCTGCCGGGGCGCCTTCGGCCGGATAGCCCGCCTCGGTGAGAACGGCACGCAGGTCCGCCTCGGTCGCGGATGATTCAACACGGACCTCACGCTTGGGCGGATCAGTCTCGATCTTCGCGGCGGCATCGACGATTTGCAGCGCCTTGGTTACCGACTTGGCGCAACCGCCGCATGTCATGTTGGGAACGGTGAAGAGATACATGGAGGGCTCCTTGATTTGAGTCCTCTGGAAAATGGGGCTTTCCACCGTTGGAAGGTCAAGGGGCAAAATTCAGAAAACTTTCTGCTTGACCTTGCCACCGTTGTAAGCCGCAAGCATCCGTCATGCCACGACCGCAATCCTCAAGCGCCACGGGCTCGTTTTGAGACTTCGGCATCTTGACCTGGCGGTGGCATCGCCTCTCTCGATTATCTTCCTCTTTCATACAAATATTGAACAGTTGTTTATGTGTTCAAATGTTGTATGATCTGGCTATGACCCGCTACGCGCGATACGTCTCGTCATCGCGTGAATGCTCGACAATCGGAGAGGGACAGTTGGCTTGCCTATGGTCCGAGAGCATATGATCCGGACGGCGGCCCTCGGATGAAGGAGACCGCCAAGTTCCCTGACTCCATCGAGCTTCGTCACCTTCGCTACTTCATAGCCGCTGCCGAACATGGCAGCTTCCGAAAGGCAGGGAGTTCGTTAGGACTATCGCAATCGGCAATCAGCCGTTGCATCGCCGATCTCGAAGACAGGATGGGCGCGTCCCTTTTTCACCGGCACGCATGGGGCGTGTCGCAGACCTTTGCGGGGCAGCGTTTCCTTCATCGCGCGCGTCGGGCTATCAAGACGATAGACGAAGGCGCTCACGAAGTTGCCGCCGCAGGACGATCCGAGCAGGGACGAGTGCGGATCGGCATCTATTCGTCCATCGCTTCGGGCTTTTTGACAAAGCTGCTGGCAAGCTATGGTCGGTCTCATAAAGACGTCAGGATCGAACTGATCGACGGCGATCCTGCCGAACACGTCGCGGCCATCCGCCAGTTCCGCCTCGACGTCGCCTTCCTGACCGGCGACCGGGAATGGCCTGGATGCGACCGGGCGCCTCTGTGGTCCGAGCGGGTTTTCGTTGTGCTGCCCGATCTCCACCCCCTGGCGGCTTTGGACGAGGTGATGTGGGGAGATCTCGCCGATGAGCCCTTCATCGTCAGCGAAGCCGCGCCGGGCCAGGAGATCCATGACCATCTGGTGCGGGAGTTGGCGGACCTCGGCCGGCATCCCGAGATCCAGGTTCAATCGGTCGGTCGGGATAACCTGCTGCCGCTGGTGGCGATCGGCCAGGGTCTGACGCTAGTGAGCGAGGCCATGACGGTGGCCGCGCTTCCAGGCATCACATACCGACCCATCGCCGCCGAGGTGCTTCCATTTTCGGCGGTCTGGTCCCCGGCGAACGACAATCCCGCGTTCCGCAGGTTGCTCTCCATGGCAAAGGCGGCGTCTGCCAAGGCTATGAGGCTCAAGCAAGCGGCTTCGCAGATTGGGGCGAGCGACGTGCTTTTGCGAAGCCGCGATCTGTCGCAATAAATCGCTCCAGCATCGGCACAATGAGCCTGACGGGATCGGCGACGGGCTGGCCGCTCTCGCGGGCCAGCACCTCGGCATAGGCGACCAGATCGCGGTGAAGCGGCGCGGGCAGCTCCACCGTCACCTTGACGGGCTTGTCGTCGGGCAGCGGGCCGAGTCTCAGCTTGGTCATGATCAACCTCCTGCCGGCTCGAATACAAGGTCGCGGGTCACGATGATCCTGACCGGGAAGCCCGGCCGGATGGTCAGCGTGGGGGCAACCTGCAACTGACGTTGCACGATCTGTTGGCCCGCCTGATTGACGGTATCCTGTGCGCCGTCGCGGATGGCCCGGATAAGCCGGTCCTCGTCGCTGGTCGCCAGCTCCGCGCCGACCGCGAGCAGCGTGGAGAGGCCAGCCGCTTTCATCAGATCCCACCAGTGGTAGTCGATCCCGTCCTCAAGGCCGGCATAGCCGCTGGCGTCCGCGCCCGGCAGGCGCTCAAGCACGATGGAGCGTCCGCCCGGCAGGATCAGGCGATTCCACACCAAGAGCACCCTGCGCTGGCCGAAGGTCACGCCATCATCATATTGGCCGATGATGCGCGTTCCCTGCGGGATCAGGAGCAGCGAGCCGGTGGGGCTGTCATAGACGTTCTCCGTCACCTGTGCGGTGATCTGGCCCGGAAGGTCGGAACGGATGCCGGTGATGAGCGCGGCCGGGATCACGGCTCCGGCTTGAAGGATGTAGGGCGAGGCCGGCGGTGCGACGCGATCCGGAGCGACGGTCTGCCGGTCCACCGGCCCGTTGAGGAAAGCGGTATGGCGATTCTGGCCCGCCGTTCCGTCCGGTTGTCCTGTGAGCCCAGCCAGTCCGGGCATGGCTGTTCCGGCCGGACCTCCCGTGCGTGGGCCTGACTGGAAAAATACGTTGCTCAACCGTGCGGCTTCTTCTTCCGCGAGGCGGCGTTGCTCCTCGGGATCGACGGCAGGGGTTGTGATGGCAGGCGGAACGATCGGCTGTCCCCGATTTTGTGCATCGAGGATTGGCCGGCCAAGGTCGCCCGGCAATGCCGGCCCCAGGATCGGGCCAGTATAATCGCGCGGGAGACCGGCGAGGCCATCCGCAGTGGGACGGTTCTCGGTTGAGTAGAGTTCGCCTCCTCCCGGCCCCGCCTCGCGGGTCTGGAGCGCATAGATCAGCGCTCCCCCGACGCCGAGAAGCGCGGCGGCGCCGACGCCTGCCAGCACCTTGCGGGACAAGCGGGTGACGCGGGGCGGCTCGGCGCGCAACCGCATGGGCGCGGCGGTGTTGGTATCGCTCATGAAGGCGATCCTCCCGTGGTCGCGTCGGCCGACTGGGTAGCGGCCTGTCTCTGCTCGATACGGACGATTCTGACCACCTGCTGGCGGTCACCGCTGCCAAGGCGCAGTTCCGCCGCGCCGAACAGCCTGTCGACGATCAGGACATTTTGGTGGATGCGCGAATTGACGATCTGCGGTTCGCCGTCGGAACCGAGAACGAACAGGGGCGGCATCTCGCCCTGCACGATGCCGCGTGGGAAGACGACATAGACGCGCCTGCCGTCATCGAAGACGGAGACTGGACGCCATGGCGGGCTGTCGCCTTGCAGCTGCAAGGCGTAGCGATAGTTCCGCGCGGCCTCGGCCGGGATGACGGGGACCGACGGCGCGGTCGCTCGGCTGCCCGGCGGCGGTGCCGGATACGCCCATGCCACGGCAGGCATATAGAGCGCTTCGCGGGCGCGAAGTTCGATCATGTAGATGCGCCGGTCGGTGGTGATGACGAGGTTGGTCGAGATGTCCGGCCGGGTTGGCTTCACCAGCACATGCACTCGGCGCGTCGGACCGCTTCCGCTCTCTGTGTCGCCGATCACCCACCTGGCCGTGTCGCCGGCGGCGATCGGTCCCGCGCCGGTCAGGTTCTCGCCCGGCTCCAGCGCGATGGTGGTGATCTGTCCGACGGCGGCATAGACTTGGTAGAGCGCACCTTCCGACCAGGGATAGATCTGTATGGCATTGTAATAGCCTTCGCGACGCGGCTCGACACGGGCGGCGGCATTGGCGTTCTCAACGCGGCCGGTGGCCGTGCCGGCAGCCTCGCCGCCCCGCGCCACATTCCAGGTGGGCGGCACATGCAGCGGCCTTGGGCGTGCATCGGTGATGGGAGCCTGCGCGGACGGAAGAGGCGGGACATCGGCGTCGTAGCTGAATTGCGGTGTCCGGTTGGTGGCGCAGCCAGCGAGCATGGTCGCGGCAAGCAACAAAGCCGGAAAACCGAGTTTACGGAAAACCGGAAAAGCGGGTTCACTCAAAGACGTGCGGATCATTGACTCATCTCCCGCGACCAGTTGATTGCGTTGACATAGATTCCCAAGGGATTGGCGCGCAGGCGCTCGGCGTCACGCGGCGGCTGGATGACGATGGTGAGGATCGCGGTCCATCGCTCGGTGGTGGAGAGCTGGCCGTTTTCGTAGTGGCGTTCGGTCCAGGCTACGCGGAAACTGTCCGGGGACGCCCGGATGATGCTCGACACCTCGACGGCGACCTGCTGGCGGCCGACGCGCGTGAACGGGTCGTTGGCGCGGGCGTAGTCGTTGAGCGCCACGGCGCCGCGATCCGTGGTCCAGTCATAGGCCCTGAGCCAGTTCTGACGGACAATGATCGGGTCAGCCGGAAGCGAGCGGACCTGTTCGATGAAGCGGCCGAGATGGAATGCGATCTGCGGATCGGTCGGCCGATAATCGGCGGTAGCGGGGGCAACGGTCTGCGCCTGGCCGAGATTGTCGACTTGAACGACCCAGGGCACGACGGTTCCGCGCGCAGATTGCCAGACAAGAGCGCCGGCGAACCCGACCGAGAGGATCAGCGAACCGAACGCCATGTAGCGCCAGTTCCTCGCCTGCACGCGGGCCGAGCCGATGCGGTCGTCCCAGACTTGCGCGGCGCGCTGATAGGGCGTTTCGGGTTCCGGCACCTTGCCGTAATGGGTCGTCGGTCGTTTGAAGGTGTTCATGTGCGGTCACTTTCGGAAAGGCTGACTGAGGAGCCGCCACCGTGGCTGTCGCCGGACCGGACGGCATGGGCGGCAGCGGTGACGCCGTGGCTCATCGCCCGGCTGCGGCGCATCTGCTGCGCCCAGGCCGGTGGACCATCAGCGGCTGAAGGAGGTGATTGCTCGGGCGACGGGGCGCCCCCGACCGTGCCCATGGACGAACTGCCGCCGGACGCCGCAAATCCGGCCCTTGCGCCATCGGAATAGCTGGACTTCATGCTGTCGGCGGCATGGGAGGCTGCGCGCTTCAAAGGCGAGATGGCAGCCGAGCCTGCGGCGCGCGCCACACCGCCAAGGCCGGAAGCGACCCCCGCCGCGCCTGACCCACCCATGGAGCCGAGGGAATAGGCAGACGATGCTGCGCCGGCGGCTGAGGCCCCGCCGCGTGCAAGTGCAGCACCGCCCGAGAGTGTGGCACCGCCCCCCCGCGCGGCGAGCATGGTCGCACCACCGGCAGCGATCGCGGCACCGCCGACAGCGAGGCCAGTCCCGACGGCAGCGCCAGCACTGAGTTGCGGGCCGCCGGAGACGAGGCCGGTGGCGATGCCGGGGCCGAAGATGCCGAGGCCGAGAAGGGAAAGGGCTGCCAGCACGATCGCCATGGCGTCGTCGATGGTCGGGGTCGCGCCGCCGAAGCCGGCGGTGAACTGGCCGAAGAGTGTCGAGCCGATGCCGATGATGACGGCGAGGACCAACACCTTGATGCCGGAAGAGATGACGTTCCCCAGAACCCGTTCCGCCATGAAGGCGGTCTTGCCGAACAGGCCGAAGGGGATCAGCACGAAGCCCGCAAGCGTGGTCAGCTTGAACTCGATCAGGGTGACGAAGAGCTGGATTGCCAAAATAAAGAAGGCGAGGATAACCAGTGCCCAGGCGAAGAACAGGCAGAGGATCTGCACCAGGTTTTCAAAGACGGCGATCCAGCCCATGAGACTGGAGATGGATTCGAGCAGCGGCCGCCCGGCGTCGAGACCGATCTGGGCAACGCGGCCGGGGCGCAGGAGATCTGCGGCCGAAAAGCCTGTGCCGGAAGCCATGAGGCCCAGCCCGGCGAAGCTCTCGAAGACGATGCGTGCGAGGCTGTTCCAATTGCCAATGATATAGGCGAAGACACCGACAAAGATCGTCTTCTTCACCAGGCGCGCGAGAATGTCGTCGTCGGCGCCCCAGGCCCAAAACAGGGCGGCGAGCGTGACGTCTATGACGATCAGCGTCGTCGCGATGAAGGCAACTTCACCGCCGAGCAGGCCAAAGCCCGAGTCGATGTAGCTGGTGAAGATACCGAGAAAATTGTCGATGACCCCCGTTCCGCCCATGATTATCGCTCCCCATCCGGGCCAGGCGTCGACTGCGCGGGCGACCGTCCGAGGAAGCGGTCGCGGGTTTCGGCCCAGATCGCCAAGCATTCGGCGTCATTGGCCGCCGCCTCGCCCATTTCCTGACAGAGACGCTGCCCCTCGCGCAGGAGATCGACCTGTCGCGTCTGCAAAGGAACGGAAGGGGCCGGACCGGCTACATCCTCGCGGTTCATCTCGATGATCGCCGCCGTGATGGCGACGGCTACGAATACGATGGCTGCGATCCGGGCCAGCACCTTCCCCTCCATGATGGGCCTCCCCGGCGTCAGTTGAACATCTGGGCGTTGCCGGGCTGGTAGCCCGAGCCCGGTGTCAGGAAGCGTTCGCGCTGGATGCGGCCCTGTTCGGCGGCGGTCGCGCGTTCGGCTTCCATCAGGGCGTCGGCCCGGCCGTTGGCCGAGATGACCGCGATCAGGTCGGAAAGCTGCTGCGACTGGAGGGCGAGAAGCTGATTGCCGGCTTGGGTGGCCTGAAGCGCGCCGGTCGCCCCTTGGCTTTCGCCGACGAGCGCGGACATCTCCGCGCGGTTGCTGTCGATATTGCCGACGACACCCGCCTGCACCCGCATCGCGTCCTGAAGACCCCCGACGGTATTTTCCCAGCGGGTTCGGGCATCCGCAATGAGCTGCTGGTCGGTGGCCGTGAGGGAAAGGTTGCCATAATCCTGCTGGAACATCTGGTCGATGTTCTGCACATCGAAGGCGATGTTCTGGGCCTGCCCGAGAAGCTGCTGGGTGCGTTGGACGTTCTGCTGAAGCGCCTGAAGCGAACTGTAGGGCAGGCTCGCGAGGTTGCGGGCCTGGTTGATCAGCATCTGCGCCTCGTTCTGGAGCGAGGTGATCTGGTTGTTGATCTGTTCCAGAGTGCGGGCGGCGGTCAGCAGGTTCTCCGCGTGGTTGGTCGGGTCATAGACGATCCGCCCAATGCCGAAGAAGGCGTGGGCCGGTGTCGTGAACATCGGGGTCAGCGCCAGCGGTGCGGTGAGCGCAAGGGCGAGCGCCGAAGCGCTGGCGATGCGGGTGAGCCGGGGAATTGTGCGCGTCATGGGGTAATCTCCTCTTCTTCCAGGATGAGTTCGATTTCGCCGAGGTCAGCGACCGTCGGCGGCAGGGTCTCGCTTTCGGTCGCGAGATTGGTGAGGTCCGGGATGAGATCGGCGGCCCAATCGACGTCGCGTGCCCGGAGCCAGGCCGAGAGGAACCCGTCGCCACCGTGTTCAGCGAGGATTTCGGTGATCAGGGCCTGATCGGATTTGGCCGAGGCGGCGCAGAGCGCCAGACCGACCTCCGACAATCCAAGATCGAACAGGCGGTTGCCACGCCGCGACTGGCAGTAGTAGTCCCGCTTCGGAGTCGCCCTGGCCAGGATTTCGATCTGGCGATCATTGAGGCCAAAGCGGCGATAGATCGCGGTGATCTGGGGTTCGATGGCGCGCTCGTTCGGCAAGAGGAGTCGCGTCGGGCAGCTTTCAATGATGGCCGGAGCAATGGCGGAATTGTCGATGTCGGACAGCGACTGCGTGGCGAAGATGACGCTGGCGTTCTTCTTGCGCAGGGTCTTGAGCCATTCTCTGAGTTGGTCCGCGAACCCTTCGTCGTCCAGCGCAAGCCAGCCCTCGTCGATGATCAGCAGCGTAGGTTGCCCACCCAACCGATCGCCGATGCGGTGGAAGAGATAGGAGAGGACGGCGGGCGCTGCGCCGGTGCCGACGAGGCCCTCGATTTCAAATGCCTGGACATCGGCCGAACCGAGATGTTCGCTCTCGGCGTCGAGCAGCCGACCATACGGGCCGCCGACGCAATAAGGCCGTAGCGCCTGTTTCAGGTCGTTGGACTGGAGCAGCACGGCAAGGCCGGTGATGGTGCGTTCGCCGACCGGGGCGGAAGCAAGCGAAGTCAGCGCCGTCCAAATATGTTCCTTGACGTCCGGGGTGATCTGGATGTTCTCGCGCATCAGGATCGCGACGATCCAGTCCGCAGCCCAGGCGCGCTCGGAGGTCTGGTGAATACGAGCCAGCGGTTGCAGCGAGACGGAAGCATCGGCCGCATCGGTCAGCTCGCCGCCAAGATCGTGCCAGTCCCCTTGCATGGCGAGGGCGCAGGCGCGGATGGACCCCCCGAAATCGAAGGCAAAGACCTGAGCGCGCGGATAGCGGCGAAACTGCAAGGCCATCAGCGCCAGCAGCACGGATTTGCCCGCGCCGGTCGGTCCGACGACGAGGGTATGGCCCACGTCGCCCACATGCAGGGAAAGCCGGAACGGCGTCGATCCCTCGGTCCTGCCGTAAAGCAGTGGGGGTGCGCCGAGATGATCGTCGCGTTCCGGCCCCGCCCACACGGCGGACGAAGGGACCATGTGGGCAAGGTTGAGCGTCGAGACCGGCGGCTGCCGGACATTGGCATAGGCATGTCCGGGCAGGCTGCCGAGCCAGGCGTCGACGGCATTGACCGTCTCGACCATGACGCTGAAATCGCGGGACTGGATGATCTTTTCGACCAGCCGCAGCTTTTCGTCGGCGCGGCGGGCGTCCTCGTCCCAGACGGTGACGGTCGCCGTGACATAGGCCATCCCGGCCATGTCGGCGCCGAGTTCCTGCAAGGCCATGTCCGCGTCGGCGGCCTTGTTCGCCGCATCGGTATCCACGAGCGCAGATTGCTCGTTGGTCATCACCTCCTTGATGATCGCCGCGATGCTCTTGCGCTTGGCGAACCATTGCCGCCTGATCTTCGTCAGCAGCCGGGTCGCGTCGGTCTTGTCCATAAGGATGGCGCGGGTGGACCATCGGTAGGGAAAGGCCAGCCGGTTCATCTCGTCGAGCAGGCCGGGTGTGGTGGTGCCCGGAAAGCCGGTGATCGTCAGAAGCCGGAGATGTTGATTGCCCAGTCGGGGTTCCAGGCCGCCGGTCAGCGGCTGATCGGCCAGCAGCGCATCGAGATAGACCGGAGTTTCGGGCACGCGGACGCGATGCCGGTTGGTCGAAATCGTCGAGTGGAGGTAGGTCAGCGTGCCGGCGTCATCGAGCCATCGGCACTCGGGCATGAAGCCGTCGAGCAGCGCCAGCACGCGGTCGGTGCGGTCGATGAAGCCGCGCACCAGTTCCCAGGGGTTCACGCCCGAGGTCTCGCGCCCTTCATACAGCCAGGACTCGGAACGTGCGGCATCTTCGGCGGGCGGGAGCCACAGGAAGGTCAGGAAGTAGCCAGAGACGAAATGGCTGCCCTCCTCCTCGAAATCGGCCTTCCGCTCGGCATCGACCAGCGCCGAGGCCGGATCGGGGAAGCGGCTTGCGGGATAGCTTGCGGCTTCCGACCGCTGTGCTTCGACAAAGATGGCCCAGCCGGAGCCGAGACGGCGGAAGGCGTTGTTCAGCCGCCCGGCCACCGCGACCAGCTCGGCCGCGACGGCGGAATCCAGATCGGGACCACGGAACTTCGCCGTGCGCTGGAACGAGCCGTCCTTGTTCAGCACGACGCCGGAGCCGACCAGCGCCACCCAGGGAAGGTAGTCGGCAAGGCGTGAGGCGGTGCGACGGTATTCTGCGAGATTCATCATGGCTCGTGCCTCACACCGAAAGATGGCCGGGGATGCGAAGATGGCGGCGCGCGACCTCGACGAAGAGCGGATCGCGTTTGGCGGCCCAGACGGCGGCGATGTGACCGACGGCCCAGATCAGGATGCCTGCAAGCCATAGCTGAAGGCCGAGGCCGACGGCGCCAGCCAGCGTGCCGTTGAGGATCGCGACGGATCGGGGCGCCCCGCCGAGCAGGATCGGCTCGGTCAGGGCGCGGTGAACCGGCACCGCGAAGCCCGGCACGGTATCGAGGGCCTCGAAGCTCACGGCCATCAGACCAGCGCCCCCCCGCCGAAGCTGAAGAACGACAGGAAGAAGCTCGATGCCGCGAAGGCGATGGAGATGCCGAAGACGATCTGGATCAGCCGCCGGAAACCGCCGCCGGTATCGCCGAAGGCCAGTGTCAGGCCCGTGACGATGATGATGATCACCGCCACGATTTTCGCCACTGGACCTTCGACGGATTCGAGGATGGATTGCAGCGGCGCCTCCCAGGGCATGGAGGAGCCGGAGGCCCAGGCCGGGGACGTCATCAGGCTCACCCAGGCGAAGGCCGATGCGGTTGCGATATGGTGGCGGATACGGAAGGCACGACGGATCATGCAGGTTCTCCAGTGTTGTGAGTGGTGTCGGGTTCTGAAAAGGCTGAGGAAATTCGGTAGTCTCCGTCCGGCCCGAGCCCCTCGACGCGGGCAAGCTCGGCAAGGCGGCGGGCGGAACCGCGCCCGGAGAGGACGGCAACAAGGTCGATGGTTTCCGCGATCATCGCGCGCGGCACGGTGACGACCGCTTCCTGGATGAGTTGTTCGAGGCGGCGCAGCGCGCCGATGCCGGAACCGGCATGGATCGTTCCGATCCCTCCGGGGTGGCCGGTGCCCCAGGCTTTGAGCAGGTCCAGAGCTTCGGCCCCACGGACCTCACCGATCGGGATACGGTCGGGGCGCAGGCGCAAGGACGAGCGCACCAGATCGGACAGAGTGGCGACACCATCCTTGGTCCGCATGGCGACCAGATTGGGCGCCGCGCATTGCAACTCGCGGGTATCCTCGATGATTACGACCCGATCCTGCGTATTCGCCACCTCGGCGAGCAGCGCATTGGTCAGCGTGGTCTTGCCGGTGGACGTGCCGCCCGCGACCAGGATGTTCGCGCGCGACTGGACGGCGGCGCGGAGTGCTTCTGCCTGATCCTCGGACATGATGCCGGCCGCCACATAGTCATCGAGGGTGAACACCGCGACGGCGGGTTTGCGGATGGCGAAGGCAGGCGAGGACACCACCGGGGGCAGCAACCCCTCGAAGCGCTCTCCCGATTCCGGCAGCTCCGCCGAGACCCGTGGGCTGCGCGCATGCACTTCGACGCCGACATGGTGGGCCACCAGCCGCACGATGCGCTCGCCATCGGCGGCGGACAGGATCTCGCCGGTATCGGCCAGCCCTTCGGACAGCCGGTCGACCCAGATGCGCCCGTCGGGATTCAGCATGACCTCGACGACAGACGGGTCTTGCAGCAAGGTTGAGATGGCAGGCCCGAGCGCCGTCCGGAGCATACGCGCGCCGCGGTCCACCGTTGCCTGTTTGTGGTTGATGCCTGCCATCTCGTCCCCGTTCCACCGGGGAGGCGAGAGACGATCCCCGGATGGGGATGACTAAAAGAGACCCAAATCGGGTCGTTTCAACAAGTTTCGACCGTCGTAGTAGCGTAGCGCGCAAATACAGGAGAACGGCGGTGACCCCATCTAGGACCAAGCCTGAAAGCAGCGCCTTGGTCCTTGTCAGGTGATTCGGTTCATCGCGCGGCGGTCAGGAGCCAGCTCCGCACATCCGCTGTCGGTTCAGGGTGGCGCGGCTTGCGCGGCGAAACCAGGTAGAAGTCCGAACCGACGCGCAATTCCGTCGCGAAGGGGCGCGCGAGGCGGCCTGCATCAATATCGTCCTGCACGAAGAACAGGCTCGCTAACGCCAGACCCTGACCGGCGACAGCCGCGTCAACGGCGAGCGATGTCTGGTTGAAGCGAATGTTCTTGGCTGAGGCGGTCACGCCACCCGGATAGGCTCGTTCGAGGAACTGTGGCCAGAAATTATGTGCGTCGTGTAGGAGCGCATAGCGCGTGAGATTGTCGTCCTCGTCGGGCGGACCGAGCTTTTCGAGGAGAAGCGGGCTGGCAACTGCGACGATCACCTGCTCGAACAGGAGTTCGGTGTTGAGGCCCGCCCCGAAGGGTGGCCGCCCATAGCGCACGGCGATGTCGACCGCATCCGTCTGGAAGCTGGAAAGCCGATCCGTGGCAAGGATACGAAGGTCTATATCCGGGTGTGTGGCGGTAAAATCTGGCAGGCGCGGGATCAGCCAGCGTGATGCGAAGGTCGGCGTGACGCTGATGGTCAGGTGCCTGGGTTCCGGCTTCAGCATTTCGGTCGCCTCGGCGATCAACTCGAACGCCCGGCGGATATTGGCAACGTAGCTGCGGCCCGCCTCCGTCAAGGCCAGCGTGCGTGGCTGGCGCTCAAACAGCTTCAGCCCGAGTTCGGCTTCCAGCCCGCGAATCTGCTGCGCGACCGCCCCTTGCGTGACGCCCAGCTCCTCGGCCGCGAGCCGGAAGTTGAGATGCCGCGTCACGACCTCGAATACGCGCAGGCCGTTGAGCGAGGGGAGTCGAGGGAAACCTTCCGGCATAGGATAGATTTTCTACAGAGTGATGGGAGTGGAACTGGTTCGTATCCCGTTTCAAAGGATGATACCAATCCATAGTGCCTCCGTATAGGCGGCTTCCACGATCAATTCTCTTTCAGAGGCCACGGATATGACAGTAGAAAAAATCGCAATCATCACGGCTGGCGGTAGTGGAATGGGCGCGGCTGCTGCGCGCCGGCTGGCGGCAGATGGGTTCAAGGTCGCGGTTCTCTCGTCCTCTGGCAAGGGTGAGGCACTGGCACAGGAACTCGGGGGCTTCGGCGTCACGGGCTCGAACCAGTCGAATGACGACTTGAAGCGCCTCGTCGACGGCACCCTTGAGCGTTGGGGACGTATCGACGTGCTGGTCAACAGCGCCGGCCACGGCCCGCGCAAGCAGATCCTCGAAATCACCGACGAGGACTGGCACGCAGGGTTCGACACCTATTTCCTGAACGTCGTGCGGCCGGCTCGGCTCGTCGCTCCGACCATGCAGAAGCAGAAGGGCGGCGTCATTATCAACATCTCGACGGCCTGGGCCTTCGAGCCGAGTGCGATGTTCCCGACCTCGGCCGTTGCTCGTGCCGGGCTCGCATCTTTCACCAAGATCTTCGCCGATACCTATGCGGCCGACAACATCCGCATGAACAACGTGCTGCCCGGCTGGATCGACAGTCTCCCCGCGACCGAGGAGCGCCGCGACGGCGTGCCTTTGAAGCGTTACGGCACCTCCGAGGAAATCGCGGCGACGGTTGCCTTCCTCGCTTCCGATGGCGCGGCCTATATCACTGGCCAGAATATCCGGGTCGACGGCGGCGTCACCCGCGCCGTGTAAGCCCATGAAGAAAACCGCCTGGCTTGCCTTCTGCTTCCTCGGATTCATCTGGGGAAGCAATTTCATCTTCGTCAAATGGGCAGCGGAATACATCACGCCGGCTCAGATCACGCTGCTGCGCGTGGTCTTCGGCTTCCTCCCTGTTTTTCTGTTCGCGCTGTCTCGGGGCGAACTGCGATGGAGCCATGCCCGTCATGTGCATCATTTCGCGGTCATGGCGCTGGTGGCGACCGCGCTTTACTATTTCGCCTTCGCCAAGGGCACGGCCTTGCTGCCGTCGAGCATCGCCGGAATGCTGAGCGGGGCGATCCCGCTCTTCACCTTCGTCTGCGCTTTCCTTTTCCTGCGCGAGGAACGCATCACGGCGACAAAGGCGGTCGGCGTCGCCCTCGGCTTTCTCGGCGTGTTGCTGATCGCGCAGCCGTGGTCGGTCGGTGGCGACATCGAGATGGCAGGGGTCGCCTGGATGATCGCGGGCACCTTCAGCGTCGGTTGCTCCTTCGTCTATGCCAGAAAATTCGTCAGCCCGCTGAAGCTGCCAGCCGCCGCCTTGACGACCTACCAGATCGGCATCGCAATGCTTCTGCTGTTCATGGTGATCCCGGTCGAGGGGATTGGCGCGGTCTTCGCCGACGACCGGGCCTGGATCGGCCTTGTCATCGGTCTTGGCCTCTGCGGAACCGGCCTTGCCTATGTCGCCTATTATCACATCGTCGAAAACCTCGGTGCGCTGGCGGCTTCGAGCGTTACCTACATTCCTCCGGTCGTGGCCCTGGTGATCGGCGTCGTGTTCGTCGGCGAGGCGATCCAGCTGATCGGCTACCTGGCGATGTGCCTCATCCTCGCGGGGGTCGCTCTGCTTCAGTTCGGGTCGCGGAAGGTGGCACCGGAGGTCGAGCCAGATGCCGGTGTCGGCCTTGCTCCTGCCGGAAAAGCACCATGAAGCAGGCATTGCTCCATGATGTCTGGCTGGTGCTGGCCGATGCGGTCAAACAGCGAACGCCCTTTACGCTGATGCAACTCGCGACCGTCGGCGAGGACGGTGCGCCGAAGATCCGAACCATCGTGCTGCGCAGCTTCAACGAGGCATCTACGAGTCTGTCCTTCATCACCGACCTGCGTTCGCCCAAGGTTCGGGAGATCACGGCCAATCCGTGCGTATCGCTTGCCGGCTTCGACAATGAGAGGGTCGTTCAACTGCGCATCGACGGTCGGGCGGAGATCATCGAAGACGAGACGAGGCGGCGGGACTTCTGGAACGCGCTGCGCCCGCATACACATATCCTCTTTCGGTCGGCACTGCCGCCGGGGACAGTGCTGGCCTCGCCGAATGAAATGGAAACCGACGATAGCGATCCGGCGACCGCCTATGCGCGGTTCTGCCTGGTCGAGATCGTCATAAGCCATGTGGAACGATTGGATCTTTCCTCGGAGCCGCACAGGCGATGCAGCTTTAGGCAAGGGCTCCACGGCTGGGAAGGACGCTGGATCGTGCCCTAAGAACGGTTTTGCGATAGTTGTAGCGTTCGCCTCCGTCGCGCCATCGCCGCGAAAAAGCAGTTTACGGGATCGGCATTAATGCAAGCACTCCGCCTGACGATCTATTCGTCCGCTGCCGCTACATCCTCGGTAATCTCCTGCCGCAGCTTCGGTCCCTGTGCGAGGCGTCGGCCGAGCGCAGTGATGAACGCCTCGTATCGCTCGGCCGATTTGGCCTTTGCCGCCTTTGCCGCCGGCTCGGGCAAGGCTGGCGTCGTCATCAGCCAGAAACGAATGAATACCGCCAGGCTCTCGACGGCGATGCCGACATCACGCTCTACCCGCGTCATGCGGCGGTCGATCTGGTCGAGTCGCTTGGCGACGATCGCCTCGCGGCGCTCAGCATCATCCGGCGACACGAAGGATGCGATGGCAGCCTCGGCGATCATGGATTGCGACCGATCCCGGCGTGCGGCGAAGTCGGCCAGCGCCGCAGTGAGGTCTGGATCGAGATAGATCGTGACCTTTGATTTCTTCTTGCGTTGCATCATGGTCCTATAGGTCCATGCCGTCGTTCGGGTCCATGGCAACCTGCCGGGCAATCCCCTGGACCTGCCGGATCATCCGCCGGTTCTGGACAGCCTCCTCGTCGACATCATCGGGCGGGGCGAACTCAAACTCGTTCTCGATGGGCTTTTTCTTCTCCACCGGCTTCACCCGGCTGAGTTCTGGCTGCAAGCGGCGTTCGGATTCGGTCGTATCCTCGTCATCCGTCGTGGGGTTGTCCTCATCCACGGCGGCTTCCGGCCGCGCCGGGAGCGGAAGCGTGGTCCAGTCGTCGGGCCGGGCTCCCTCAGGGCGCTGCAATTCAGGTGGTGACAGAACACGCTCGCGAAACCGGGCGTCCTCGTAGTAGCGCGCCTTCGTCGCCCGGATCGGGGGGATGCCCGCCACCATGACGATCTCCTCATGCGGGGGAAGCTGCATGATCTCGCCCGGCGTCAGCAACTGGCGGGCGGTTTCCGAGCGCGAAACCATGAGGTGCCCGAGCCAGGGCGACAGCCGGTGCCCGGCGTAGTTCTTCATCGCCTTCATCTCGGTAGCAGTGCCGAGCGCGTCCGAGACTCGCTTGGCGGTGCGTTCGTCATTCGTCGCAAAGCTCACCCGCACATGGCAGTTGTCGAGGATAGAGTTGTTCGGGCCATAGGCTTTCTCGATCTGGTTCAGCGACTGCGCGATCAGGAAGCTCTTGAGACCATAGCCCGCCATGAAGGCCAGGGCCGTCTCGAAGAAGTCGAGCCTGCCCAACGCCGGAAACTCGTCGAGCATCAAGAGCAGCCGATGCCGCCCCGTGTTCGCCTGCAGATCCTCGGTCAGGCGGCGGCCGACCTGATTCAGCAGCAGTCGCATCAAGGGCTTGGTGCGGTTGATGTCGGAGGGCGGCACGACGAGGTAGAGCGTGGTCGGCTGATCGCCTCCCACAATGTCGCTGATGCGCCAGTCTGAGCGGCGCGTGACCTCGGCCACGACCGGATCTCGATAGAGGCCGAGAAACGACATCGCCGTCGACAACACGCCGGACCGCTCGTTCTCGGATTTGTTGCGCAGCTCCCGCGCGGCGCTGGCGATGACGGGGTGCGGTCCTGCGTCACCGAGATGCGCGGTTTCCATCATGGCGCGCAGGGTGGAATCCACCGGGCGCTTCGGATCGGAGAGGAATCGTGCCACGCCGGCGAGGGTCTTGTCGGGCTCCGCATAGAGGACATGAAGGATGGCGCCGACGAGGAGCGAATGGCTGGTTTTTTCCCAGTGATTCCTTTTGTCCAACGAGCCTTCGGGGTCGACGAGGATGTCGGCAATGTTCTGGACGTCGCGCACCTCCCACTCGCCGCGGCGCACCTCGAGCAGCGGATTGTAGGCCGAGGACTTTGGGTTGGTTGGGTCGAAGAGCAGCACGCGGCCATGGCGTGCCCGGAAACCCGAGGTAAGCTGCCAGTTCTCGCCCTTGATGTCGTGGACGATGGCCGAGCCGGGCCAGGTCAACAGCGTCGGCACCACCAGGCCGACGCCCTTGCCCGAACGTGTCGGGGCAAAGCACAGCACATGCTCCGGTCCATCATGGCGCAGATACTCGCGATCATACCGGCCAAGGACGACACCATCGGGATCGAGCAGGCCGGCCGCCTTCACCTCGGGTTTCTCCGCCCATCGCGCCGAGCCATAGGTGGCGACGTTCTTCGCCTCGCGCGCGCGCCAGACTGACATGCCGATGGCGACCGCGATGGCGATGAAGCCGCCCGAGGCCGCGATGATCCCGCCCTTGGCGAAGATCGGCGGCGCATAGGCTTCATAGAAATACCACCACCAGAAGAGTGCGGGCGGATAGTAGATCGGGGTGCCGAACAGCTCGAACCAGGGCGGCCCGAGTTGCGCCTGATAGGCAAGGCTCCAGGCGACATATTGGGTGGCGCCCCAGGTGGTGGCGAGGATGATGAGGAAGACGACGCTGATCTGTCCCCAGAGGATCTTGGTGGCGGACATGGGGTTGGTTCCTTTCCGATTGAGGTCAGAGGCCGAGGCCGCGCTTGCGCCCGAAGTCCCAATCGACACCGCCGTCGTCGCGGGCGATGCCGGAGACGTGACGGCCGATCTGCTTCTCAATGGAGGGCGACCAGGGCACGAGCTGGAAGCCGAGGCCATCGTCGATCATGGCGAAGCGGCCTGAGGCGAGCGCGAAGCGCTGGCGATAGGAGCCGGCGACATATTCGCCGCTGGCGGCGCGCTCGAAGGACATGCCGGTCTCGGCCGCGAGCTTCTCGCCGAGACTGTCGAGTTCGCGCCTGCGCAGCGTGTTCAATAGCCGGCGAGCGAAGACGACGCGCCCGCCTTGCCGCTCCGCGAGATCCTCGCCGATCAGATGCTCCGCCCGCTCGTCCAGTGCCTGACGGACCTCGGCGCCGAAGCCGCTATCCGAGAGAGGAACCGGCTCGCGGGCGATGGCCTGGCGGTCGAGCCAGGTCGCGCCCGAGGCCCCCACCTGCGCACCGAGATCAAGATCGGAGCGGACAGCGAGCGCGACGCGGCGCGCACCTTGCGCATCTTCATAGGCGCGCAACTCGACGATTGAGCCGGGCGGGCTGTCACCGGCGGCATCGAGATGAGGGAGCTTGATGTGGTGGGTGCGTCCGTCGACGCCATCGACGACGGCATAGGCCGTGCCCTTCAACTCGTCGTCAAGGCCGCGCTCGACCAGGCGGCCGATGACGGGAACGTCGAGGCTTTCGCCGGCGAGGACATAGCTGGCCGAGCCGCGTTCGATGCCGCGCGCGATCAGGGCACGGTGCATGCGCTTGATGATGTCGCCGCGCTCGCCGAGTTCGCGCAAGACCGTCTCGGCCTCGGGCTTGATGAACCATTGCGAATGGCCGATCTGCCCGGCGACGCCGAGGATTTCGAGGGTGCGCAGCCGCCCGACCTTCAGCGTATGGAACTCGTCCTGCGGTCGGCTGGCGAGCGGGGCAAGATCGACGATGCCGGATTTTCCCGCATCACGGACAAGCTGCCGGTCGAGCTGGGTCCAGCGTTCCGCCTCGATCTGGGCCTCTAGCGCACGGTGAATGTCGAGATCGGTGCGCGGCCCCAGCTCCTGGGTGATGAGATCGCGCGCCCGGTCCCGCATCCCCTCCTTGATGTAGTCGCGGGAGATCACGAGGTCCTGCCCATCGTCGCGAACACCGCGCACGATCAGATGGACATGCGGATGCGCGGTGTTCCAGTGATCGACCGCCACCCAGTCGAGGCGCGTCCCGAGATCCTTTTCCATCTGGCCGACAAGATCGCGCGTGAATGATCGGAGGTCGGAAATATCCGGCGCGTCGTCGGGCGAGACGATGAACCGGAAATGATGCCGGTCATCGCCGCACCGCTCCGCGAAGGCGCGACCATCGGCATCCTCCGTTCCCGGCCCGAACAGCCGTGCCTTCTCGCCATCTCGGGTCACGCCGTCACGGCGGAGATAATCGAGATGCGTTCCGAGCGGCGCGGACCATGCCATGTTGCGCACCACGCGCGCCTTGACGACGGCGCCGCGTGTGCGGGTGGTGATGAGACGATTGGCCTGGACGCTGGCGCGCTGGCCGCGCCCGAAGCGGGAGCGATTGCCGGAAGTCACGCGGCCGGATCGAGAGACGCCACCGCCGGCCTTCTTCGCGGCGGCGAGCGCCTGCGCGATGAAGGGCCGGGTCTGCTGAGCGCGGGTCGAGCGGATGCGCCCCGGCCTTATGCGGAACTCGTGTTCATCGGACATGACACAGCCCCGCACGGTGCAAGACAGTAAGGAAATTCAGGAGGATGGGCGCGAGGCGCACGGTGCGCGAATGCGCGGCACGGTGCGGAACGCGCCGAAAACATGAACAAAAACAACCGACCGACCGAGCCGCACCGTGCGCGCTTTTATCCTGCCATCTTCCGGTCGTGGTGCCTGCCGCCACCCCCCGCGCCCTCCATGACACGCCAGCGGTCGACAGGATGCGAAACCGCACGGAGCCGCTCATGGCTGGTCCTCACCGGCACTGCGAGCGACGAACAGCCCCTCCGGCTGCAAGGCCGTGAGCGTTTCCGGTGCTGCCGGGACGAATGAAGGGGCGTCGCGAGGCGTGGGGTCGGGTGAAGCCGGATCGGAAGCGGTAGCGCCGATTTCTCCCGCCACGAAGATCGCCGCCTCGCGCCAATCGAGCGGTGGAACAACCGACGAGCTGCCCCCCGACGGTCGCTCGCCGAGCAGGATCGGTGTCAGCGCGGCGACGTAGGCGCGTGTCTCGGCCGGAAGCGGACGAGCCGTCGCGCGGTATTCGTCGTAACGGCCGGGACCGGCATTGTAGGCCGCGAGCATCGCGGCCACATTGCCGTAGCGATCCCACATCTCGCGGAGATAGGCCGTGCCCGCGAGGATGTTGTCGCGCGGCTCGAAGGGGTCGCGGCCGAGAGCATGGCGGATGCGCAGATCCGCCCAGGTGTCGGGCATGACCTGCATCAGTCCCATCGCACCGGCGGACGAAATTGCGCGCACGTCGCCCGCGCTCTCAGTGCGCATCACGGCGATGATCCATGTCGTCGGGATGCCGAAGCGTTGCGAGGCTTCCGCAATGTGGGCGTCGTGCGGATGCGCGGCAACCACATGACCGGGCATCGCAGCTTGGGCTAGGACGGGCGGCGTGGTGATGGCTGAAACGAACAGGCCGGAAAGAAGAGAGAGGATGATGCGGCGGCGGACGCCGTATCTCCCGGAGGCGAGACGAATGCAGGAGATGAGCATGGTCATTCCTGCTCGTCGCGCTTCTTTTGGCGGGTCCAGTGCAAGCCCCAGTCGCGTCCGTCCTCGTCCGCCTGGAACAGGCGGGCGCGGATCGGCTGCTGGAAGACGGGATCGTCGAGCAGGACCGAAACGAACGGCCCGGCGCGTTCCCCGGAATGTTTCCAGCCCGCGCCGACTTCCGGTCCGTCCTCGTCGCCGAGGTGGATGCGGTAGGCGGGCGCATTCTCCGCCTCGGCGTTCTCTGCTGGAACGAAGGTCAACTCCGCGTCGAGCGTGAGGGTGCGGACATGCCCGGAATAGCCGGACGGGGTGCGGGTAAATTGGCCGATCTGTGCCATGGGAGGTTTCCTTTGCTATGCGGTGGAGAAGACGCGGGCCGTTCGCACGCCCCGCAGCGGACGCGCCGTCACCGCATCGGCGCGCGCCAGACAAAGCGGCCATCGCCGTCTTCGTCGGTGAAAAGCGGGATCGCGCGGCCGATCACCGCCGAGGCGGGGAACGGGCCGAAATAGCGGCCGTCGAGGCTGTCGCCGACGTCCGGGTTCATCAGGAAGACTTCGCCCTCGGCGATGACGCGGCAGCCCTGCCAGACCGGCAGGTCTCGGCCGAGGCTGTCGCGGTCGCGTGCTTCGCCGAGCGGAACACCATCGACGGCGATGGCGCGGCCGGCGCGGCAGACGCGCTGTCCGGGCAGGCCGATCACGCGCTTCAGAAGCGGCACGTCGCGCGCGACGTAGCCGCGGTCCACCATGTAGGACGCGAACGGCTCAGGTGGCATGACGGCGACCAGATCGGGCATCTCGATCCGATCAGCGGGCGCGACGGTGTAGAACCCGATCGGCACGCTGGCCGATGCGTTCCAGAGCAGCCTTGGCGCGGTCGGAACGAATCCGGCGATGGCGATCCCCAGCGTGGCCGCCGCCGTCACCATGACATAGCGAAAGCGCGTCATGGGGCAATCTCCCGGCGCCGGAGCCATGCCTGATGGCGCTCGGCGGTGTAAGGACGCGGCGCTTCGCCTGCGTTCATCCAGTGGGCGACATGCCGCCAGTGATCGGGATCGACCTGGGCGGGATCGACGCCAATGGCCTCGATCCCGTCGACATGGCGAAGGACGGCCTCAACCTTCGGCCAGCCTTCGATCTTCAGCAGGATTTCGCCGCCCGGACGGACGAAGGGCAGCGTCTGATAGGATTCGCCCGGCGCAACCGCGCGCAGGATGTCGAGGCGCGAAATGATCGTGCCGTGGTCGTTCGCCGCCCAGCGGACGAACGCGAACACCGAACCAGGACCGAAAGAAACGACGCGCCGGTTGCGGTCGAGGATCTGCGTTCCCGCCTCATGGCCGAACCTGATCCAGTATTCGGTCCTGCCCTCCACCCAGGTCAGTTCCACGCGGGTCAGATCGCCATCATGGGCATCGATACCGATCATGGGCGGTCTCCCGCTGTGTCGGGAAACTCGCGCGCAAGCAGGTCACGCAGCATGTCCGCGACGGTGGTGCCGCGCCCGAACGCGGCGATCTTGATCCGCCCGCGAAGCTCGGGCGTGATGTCGATCGTCAGCCGGGCGGAATGGGCGGCTGCGGCGCCATCGCGCGCTGGCCGTCCATCGCCAGCCTTGATCCAGCCATCGGGATCGGCTGGGCGCGTAGCGAAGCCGCGCTTGTCCGTGCCGGCCGTCATGACGGGGCTCCGTCATGGAACGGCAGCACGGTGGCGATGCGGGCGCGGGCGAGATCGGCCATGTCGGCGTCGATCTCGCAGCCGAGATAGCTCCGGCCGGAAAGCCGACAGGCTTCCCCGGCTGCGCCGGAACCGGCGAACCAGTCACCGACAAGTCCGCCTTCCGGGCAGCTCGTGCGGATCAGGATTTCCAGGAGCGCCGACGGTTTCTCGGTCGGATGGATGGCGCGGCCGTGGCAGTTGCGCAGGTAGATGACCGAGCGCATGAGGCGCGGTCCGCCGTCATGGCTAATGTAATGGCCGGCGTCGATCTGGCCGGTATGGGGTGGACGCTGCTTGCGCCGCACCGTGCGGGCCGTTGCGTCGGGCGTGGTCTGGACGTCGTTGTAGATGTCGCGCCAGGCGGTCTCTGCCGGATAGAACTGGACGGCCAGCTCATGCACCCGCTTGAAGCGATCATTGTGAAAGCCGGTGCCGTTCTGCTTCTCCCAGATCACCTCCTGCGCGATGCGCAGACCCGCATTGGCGAAGTGGTCGGCGGTCGCCATGAAGGAACGAAGTGAACCGAAAACCCAGAGCGAGCCGGTCGGCTTGAGGGCGGCGCGCGCCAGCGCGACCCAGCCCTCGACGCGCCGGTCCCAGGCGAGCGAGGTGTCGCCATAGGGCGGATCGGCGAGGATCATGTCGTAGGGAGCGTGCCAGGGCATTTCTTCGCGGCAGTCGCCGGTCAGGATGGTCATTGGCCGACCCTCCCGATGCCCAGCCGCGCAATCTCATCGGTGAGCGCTGCGACTTCACGCGCGGCAGGAGATTGGCGGTCGATCTCGCCTGCGAGACGACCTGACTGTGCAGCGTCGGCGAAGACGACGCGCTGCCCGACAGTGGTGGCAAGGACGGGCGGGTCGTGATCTGCAAGGCTTTCGGCCGTTTCGCGGGCGATGACGGTGCGCGCGCCGCAGCGGTTGAGCGCGAAGCGGGCGACGAGTTGGGGCCGATAGATGCGGGCCTCTGCGAGGAGGGCCAGCATTTCGGCCGAGGCCCAGCCATCGAGGGGCGACGGCTGCACCGGGATCAGCACCAGGTCGGCGGCGAGGAGCGCGGAGCGCATGAGGCTGGCGACACGCGGCGGTCCGTCGATGACGACGTGATCGACATCGCGGGCGATCTCCGGTGCCTCGCGGTGCAGTGTGTCCCGTGCGAGGCCGACGGTGCCGAACAGTCGAGGCAGGCCCTCGCGTGCGCGTTGCTGTGACCAGTCGAGCGCCGAACCCTGCGGGTCGGCATCGAGAAGTGTGACGCGCTTTCCGCCCTGCGCCAGTTCTCCGGCGAGATGCAGCGCCAGCGTGGTCTTGCCGACACCGCCCTTCTGGTTGAGGAGTGCGATGATCATTGGCCGCCTCCCGGCAAGTCGAGAGGAAGGCGGGGTGTGTCGGAACCTTCGGAAGCCTCGGTTCCGCCGGGCTGAGGGGCCGGCTGGGAAGCGCGTGGCGTGGCAGATGCGCCGTTCCTAGCGGCTCTGCTGAGGCTTCTGGCGGTGTCGCGGATGAGGTTTTCCACATCGCGCACGCGCTCTTCAAGGTTAGAGTCTTTGTTAGACTCTAAGTTAAGGGCGCGATTTTGCGAGTGGTCTTCGGGCGTTAAGCCCGATTTCGGTTCCCGATAGCACGAGCCTTGGGTTCCCGATAGCACGATAGTCCGGGTTCCCGATAGCACGAGGCCATTCACAGGTTTTCCACAGGCCGGTGTCGGCTCGAAGGCGAGCAGCATGCGCCCGCCGATCTCGGCTTCCAGAAAGAGCCGGTAGCCCGGCAAGGGCTGGCGTCGGATGATGTCGCGCAACTCAAAAGCGAAGCGTTTGAATGGCGACATGCTGCCGGACTTCTGATGGAGGTGGCGGAAGTCGAAGCGCCAACCCTCACGCTGGCGGCCGCCGTGCTTACGCACTAGGCGGTAGAGCCATCGGTCGAGTCCGCCGGTCAGGTCGAAATAGGTCCGGTCGATGGTCAGCACGAGCGCGTCGTCGAGGACGGCCTGATAGAACCAGTCCGGCACGATCATCTCGATACCATCGGGGCGGCCGTTGCGGTCGGTGCGCTCCTGCCATTCGTTGATCCAGGAGAAGCGATGCCGGCGGCCTTCAGCTGGTTGCCGGATCGAGGTGGAAATGGTGGTCGATTGCAGCCGGTCGAGTGCGGCCTTCAGGCGCTGGTAGTCGCGCAGCGACGTGCCGCGCCCGACATAGGTGAGGATTTCGTAAGGCGTGGCGGCCATCAGCCGGGACGTCCGAAGCCCGGTATCACGGGCTTCGACGATCTGGCTGGCGGCCCAGATCAGGATGTCCGCATCCCAGATCGTCGCCATGCCATGATCGGGGACCGCCTCGACCCGGATCGTCACATTGCCGGCGGCGAAGTCGATGGGCGCGACACGTTTTGACTTGCCGAGGGAGAAGAAGGGATAGGCCATGAGATCCTGCGCGTCTCGTGGCGCGAAGTCGCCGGGGAGCGCCCTGAACAGGTCGAGCTGCCCGCGCTCGGAAAGGGATCGACGTCGCGCCACCATGAAGGGAACTGGGTGCGATCAGCGGGCGGAGCGCCCGACCTGCGGGCCGGTCGGAAGGGCGTGGCGCTTGGCGGGCAGCACGGAGCCACGGGGATCGGAGGTGGAGGTTACCGCACCGCGCTCGGTCCAGGCTTCGAGATCGTCGATGGCATAGACAACCCGGCCGCCGAGCTTGCGATAGGCAGGGCCGGTCCCGTAGGTGCGGTGTTTTTCGAGCGTCCGGGCCGAAAGGCTGAGAAAATCCGCAGCCTCCTTGGTGCGCAGGAAGCGCGGCGGCAAAACGACGGGTTCATGTGGCATGATCGGGCCTCCGGGCTGTTGGGAACGGCCACTGCGAGTCAGCGGCGGGACAACGACCACGGTGGCGGAGGGAGGCCGGCGAGTTGCAGGGCGAAGTTGATGGGTATCGAAATCGCCCACCAGCCCAGGCGTCGAACTACGCTAGCGTTGGCGACGATGACGCAGGAGTTTTCGATAGCCGCCCGCGACCATGGAATGGGCGTCGCGCAGAAGCGCCTTGATCGTGTGGCGGGCCGAAGACGCCTGCCATTCATCGCGGTCGAGCGGCCCGATCTTCAGGATGACTTGCGCGATTTCCTGCTGTGTGGCGCCCGCCCTGTGTCCGTCAAAGGCGCGAAGCATCCGTCGCAGGCGTATGCGCTGCTGCCGGGTCAGCCGCGTATCGGGAGGAATGGCGCGGCCATGTAGGGCGGAGAGGAAGCGGCGGACGGCTTCGATCCGGTCGAAGCCGTCCAGGCCGAGCGGAACGATGGCGACGGCGATCCTGTCGTCGCCGGCCGTGCAGTCGAGGATCTGCAGATGCTGTCCGTTGCCAATATCGAGCCGGTAGTCCTCATCCGTAGGTTGCGAGCGAGGATGGGCGCGCCAGATCACGGTAGCTGCGAGACCGATTTGCTCGTCAAATTCCGATGGCGCGTTCGCCAGTATGACGACGCTCGTGTCCTCCTGCGGAAGCCATAATACCTTGGCGTCAGGTGGCGCAGCCAGCGGATCGACGGGGAAATCGGAGTCCCCACCGCTGCCGGATTCGTTCGGTCAGCGGTTCGGGATCTCCCTGGCCAGAGGCCGATGCCTCAAAATCAGCGTCATAGGCATCGTTGCGGCGGAGCCACTCCCAAGCCAGATCGGATGGCGTCAGCACATCCAGATGCTCGTAGTCTGCCGAAGAACGCCAGGTAGATGCGTTGGGTGTCATCGGAGCCTCCCACGTCACAGCTCAGGAAGTTGGAGAGACTCTACGATTCCCGTTCGGGTTGAATTGAGGAAGCTGGGTCGGGATCAACAGGTGATGCGTCCCGCGCATCGCTATGATGTTCGGTGCTGACTTTCGCGGACCAGTTCGCGATAGCCGCGCTCGGTCATCCAACGCGCTCGTGCGAGATGCGCGTCATGAACGCGGCGGCTACGCTCGGGATCACGCTCTGGATCGAGATTGAAGAGGATTCGAACCGCTTCGCGCCAGTCGGCGCCATCGCGCGCTGCGTCGAGCAGGCGCATATAGAGCTTCATGTGTTCTCGATCATATGGTGTCAGCGTTTGGCTGGACGGTGGTTCGTCAAGAAATGTCTGTGTCGCTTGTCCCATCAGTCGCTCACGATCGGATAACGTATTTGTTAACCATCTCCGGCGGGAGATAGCCATTCTTTTTATGGGCAACGGGTCAATGCGCAGGCCACGACGCTAACCCGGCGTCGGGCTCCGCTCGTGCAGGAGCAAGACGCCTTCGCCCTTATCCGTTGACAGGAAAACGATGCCGGCCGCTTCGAGAGCGCGGCGAACCTGATCGCGAGTCGTCTCGAACACCTCAAGCCCATTTTGGGATTCGAGGCGTTTGAGTGCGGTCAATGCGACCTGGGCCTTGTCAGCGAGCGTCTCCTGTGTCCAACCCAGCAACGCGCGTGCGGCCCGTGATTGGCGAGCGGTGATCATACATGATCACCTCCCACCGAGACCTGCACGCACTCCAGAACTACGACTATAATAGTCGCTCTGCCTTCAAATTCCACTCGAAATTCGGCTGGAATCGTCGTGATCAACCTCGCAGTGGCGGGATAGGCAGCCATCTGATTCGGTCGGACATACGACAGCGTATCGGCGCGGCCAGAATGGCCTGGCCCAGGGAGAGGAGGATGGGTTTGGGAAGGAGGGCGAGGGAACCGTCGCCTCCTTCCCATGGGAGGGTTCAAGGGAGGGGCTTCAGCCCTTCCCTTGGGGAGGATGTTTGAAGGAGGGGGCTTGCCCCTTCCTTCATGGGAGAGCGTTGAGAGGGGCGTGCCCCTTTCATCAGCCCTGCGGGCCGGTCGATCCGGCCGGCAGGGCTTTGACGACGAAGCAAAGACGAGAGGCGGCTTTCGCCGCCTCTCGTCGAAGGGTCAGTCGGTATCCGGTCCCCAGAGCGGATTGCTCTCCGGGTCCTCGATGTGCCCGTAGTCCGGTTCGAAACCGCGAACCACAGCCCCGATCTCGTGACCGCCGATGCTCGTGCGCCCCTGCGCAACGAGGATGCTCACCGCAGTCGGATCGGCCTCGATGGCCCAGATCGCGTCCTCCATATCGTCGTGGGGACCGAGGTTTTCGATGGGGATAACGTCGCCATCCTCGTCGTAGCCGCCGTGCAGATACATCGGCGCCTCGGCCAGACGCTTTGCGGCAAGCTCGGCATCGCGGATAAGCCCGAAAGCCTGCTTGCGATCGCGCCAGTATTCGGCGCTGCCCCCGTCGATACGGATGATCTTTTGTTCGGTCATGTCATGCTCCTTTCTCTCGCTGACGGGAGGGTCGGGCACCGTAGCCGCGAGGGGTCAGGGATCGCGCAGCGACCGCCAGCGGCGGCGAGCGGGGGAGCCGATTTTCTTACGATGCCCTTGGGTATCGGCTGAAAATTGGGGGGACCGTGAAGTCCTTGACGCCGGAGTGGCTGGTGCATGATCCGAAGTCAGAGAGAGAAGAGCCCGCGGCCCCGACTAGGGGCCGCGACAATATTCGGTGGAACCGAAGGGGAGGTTTGGAGGGGTTTCCCCTCCATGGGTGGGGGAGTTTGAGGGGGCGGGGCTTTGCCCTGCACCTTCATGGGGTGAGTTTGAGAGGGGCGGCTTGCCCCCCTTTCATAAGCCCTGCCGAGCGGTCGATCCGGTCGGTATGGCTATTACGACAGGGGAAAAGGTGGCGAGCGGCTTCCGCCGCCCGCCACCTCGCTATCGGTATCGGTATCGGAAGTTGCTGACCGGGCGCTCGTAGATCTCGGGGTCGAGTTGCCCCGCGCCATCGGGGCCAATGCTGGCATCGCAGAGATAGGTGGTGAAGCGGATACCTGTCTGGGCAGCGATCTGCCGGAGGATGGGACCAAGGCCGGACAGATGCTTGTCCTCGACGGTCATCCATTCCGGGATCGGGCCATTGCACCACATGGCCGCAACGGGGTGGTGGTATCCGCCGAAGTCCGGGTCACCATCGACGGCATCCAGCAGATGCCAAGGATAGAACCCCCGGCCGCCGGATTCGAGATCGCCCATGCAGTCGCCGAGGGTCTGTTCAAGGGACTCGCGCACCGTCGGATCGCTTTCGTTCCGTAGCCGCCGCTGGACCTTTGCGCCCTCGCGGCAAGTCTTGAGATGGCCGTTGAGGGCAAGAAGCAGCTTTTCATGGAGGGACTGCGAAAAGCGAGTGTCGCACCTGAAGTAGTTCTTGCGCACCCTGGTTCTGATGCGGCCAAGCTTTCTTGAGAGATTGAGGAAATCGAGATCAGACATTTGTTTCTCCTTTCGTTCTGACGGGAGGAGCCTGCACTGTTGCCGCGAGGGGTCAGGGATCGCGTAAGCCGACCGCCAGCGGCGGCGAGTGGTGGAGCCGATTTTCTGACGATGTTCTTGGGCGTCGGCTGAAAATTGGGGGACCGCGAAGTCCTTGACGCCGGAGTGGCTGGTGCATGATCCGAAGTCAGAGAGAGAGGAGCCCGCGGCCCCGACCAGGGGTCGCGACATTATTCAGCGCAACGCCAAAGGGGAGGTTTGGAGGGGTCTCCCCTCCATGGGTAGGGAGTTGGAGGGGGCGGGGCGTAGCCCTGCACCTTCATGGGGCGAGTTTGAGAGGGGCGGCTTGCCCCCTACTCATTCGGGGAGCATCGGACCAAAAAGTGGTTTCCTGTTTTTGGAAATGATCCGATTCTCCGGCAAGGAAATCGGAGCGCCGGGCGCGAAGGCGCATGGCGTTCCGGTGGGGAATCTTGCGCTGAGCCGGCGGGCGCGACCCACCGTAAACATGGAAGGCCCGGCGGCTTGCGCCGCCGGGCCTCTGGCTTCCCGCTCAGAACGGGATGTCATCGTCGTCGATGAACTTGCCGTCGTCGTTCTCGGTCTGCTTCGCCCGGCTCAGGAAATCGACGGTCTCGGCGATGATCTCGCAGCCGTAGCGGTCGTTGCCCTCCGCATCCTTCCACTTCGTGTAGTGGATGCGGCCGCGAACCAGAACCTTCATGCCCGTGTCGCAATACTGCTGGACCGTCTTGCCGAGGCCGTTGAAGCAGGTGATGCGGTGCCATTCCGTGTCCTGAACCCGATAGCCCTTCTCGTCACGGACCACGCGGCCTTCCGAGTATTTGGGGCGCGACGTGGCGAGGCTGAAGTGGGTGATCGAGGTGCCGCCCTGGGTGGTGCGGGTTTCGGGGGCCTGACCGATGTTGCCGGCGAGGATGACGATGTTCTGCATTGTAAGTCTCCGTTGCTCCTCGGAGGGACCATCCCTCCGACGAGACCCGGCCAAGGCCGTCGGGAGACTCCCGCAACTGCCGCCCTTGCGGCAGCTCGCCCCTAAGGCCCGGAGTGGGGCGGGCAGCCGCGCTCGCGCGGCAACACGGTCCGGAGCCGCCGGGGTTGCTGGTGGAAACCGAACGGACTTAGGGGATCAGTCAGTCGGAGGGATTGGTGCCTTCGAGAGCCAATCGGGGACGCGCAGCAGAACTGGCATCCCTGCCGGTAGCAGCAGCGTGCTGGCCCTTGGAACCCGTATCCATGCCACCGGGCATCCCGATCTAACCCACTTCCCCGTCATGTTCACGCCCCGCTGGAAGGCTGTGTGGCCCGTGACGAGAAGGGCTATCGGGTCTGGAGCGCGGAACCGGCATCGCATCACCTGCATCAATGGCACGAGGTCAGGTCCGGCAGTATTGCGGCAAGGGTTTGAAGGTGATTGCGGCTGTGTTCACGAAATGAAGTGGAAGGATGCGGCTGGCCATCGACTGCACGGCGTCAGCGGGATTCACGCCGATGACCGGCTTCCAGAGCCGGGCAAAGCAGGTCGAGAAAGACGGCAGCGTGACCGCGATGACATGATTTCCCATTCTGAGCAGGAAGCCCGGAGCCCGGTGGTCCAGCCGTCGGGTTTCCATGAGACTGCGGGATCGCGCGCGCCGGCTCAGCGCGAGAACACCGACTCGCCGAGCGCGTTCAGATTGATGATGGCCGAGACGCCGATGACCAGGCCGCCCACGCCGCCCAGAAGGTTGAGCGCGAGGGTCGAGTCTATGGCGTTCTTCGTGACGCCATAGACGAGCGCGTAGCCAGCTATGACGGCGGGCACCGCGAAGAGGGCAAGCGCGATGAGGCGAAGAACAGGGTTCTTGGCAAAGCCCAGGACCGCGATCACCAAGACGATGGACAGCAGGGCCGCACCGAGCGCAGCGAAACCGGACATCAGGACGCCGGCTCCCGCGCCCCACGCGTATTGCGCGGCAGTAATGGCCGACATGACGGGCAAAGCGTAGATCGCGAGATTGTAGGCGATCACGCAGGCCGTGATGGTCAAAGAGATGGCGAGCAGGATCAACGTCATGGAAACCTCCAGCGAACGGTTGAGGATCACGACAGGCTGCCGGGAGATGCGCTCCGCCTGCGACTATTCTGCTTCGCCGGTTCTACAAGGATGCTCCAATAGAGGCTCGACCTCGCTTCCTGTCAAGGTTTGGCGGCTGAAAGCCGCCGAACGGCGGCGCTTACGCGCCGCCGTCGAACTTCATGACCGGGATGCCGAGCTTGCGGGCCTTGTCGGCGAGATTCTCCTGAATCCCGGTGCCGGGGAAGACGAGGATGCCGACCGGCAGCACATCCAGCATCGCGTCGTTGCGCTTGAAGGGTGCGGCCTTGCCGTGCTTCGTCCAGTCGGGCCGGAAGGCGACCTGCGGCACCTTGCGGTGGTCTGCCCAGCGGGAGGCGATCAGTTCCGCGCCTTTCGGGGTGCCGCCGTGCAGCAAGACCATCTCCGGGTGCTTGGCATGGACCTGATCGAGCCGCCCCCAGATCAGCCGGTGATCGTTGAAACCGGCGCCGCCGGTCACGGCCACCTTGGGACCGGCAGGCAGCATCACCTCGGTCTCGGCGCGGCGTTTCGCGGCAAGGAAGTCGCGGCTGTCGATCATCGCGGCGGTCAGGTTGCGATGGTTGACCATCGAGCCGCTGCGCGGCCGCCAGGCGCTGCCGGTGTGGTGTTCGAAAGCCTCGGCGGCGAGATCGCGGAAGAGTTCCATGCTGTTGCGCCGTTCGATGAGGGTCTGTCCCTCTGCCGTGAGGCGTTCGAGTTCGACCGACTTCACCTCGCTGCCGTCCTGTTCCCGCTGCATCCGGCGCTGCGCCTGCTCGTTGTCGTCGAGATCGCGTTCCACCCGGCTGGCGGCGCGGTGAAAGAGATTGACCGTCCCCCAGAGCAGCTCTTCGAGATCGGGCTCTAAGCGGGTGTCGCCGAGCGTCGCGACGAGGGCGTCGAAGATGTCGGTGACGGCACTGGCGACGGTATTGCCTTCGGGCAGCGGCCTGGGATCGGGTTCGTCCTGGAAAGGACGCCAGCCGTAGAGCTGGAGTTCGGTGAGGGCGTGATCGGTCTGGGAGGAGGTGTGGACCGGCTCGTCGCCTGCGGAATAGGTTTCGTTCGTCATCGGGAGCGTCCTTTGTCTGGAGACCGCGCCCATCGCGGCCTTCGCAGGCGTCGACGCGCACGGGCGGGACGGGTTGGCAGCCCTCGCCCACTCCGCGAGGGCCTCGATGGCCGGGTTCGGACTATTTTGACTTTCGCGATGCAAAGGCGGGGCTCGTCCCCGCCGGCGGAAAATAGTCCGAAAGCGGCCATTGCCTGCCCGGCCCGTTTGTGCGCCGATCGCCCTCTCAGAAGGCCGTGGGTGCGGGCCTCTCCGACGAAGGATGCGCCTGCCGATGGCCAGCGAACGAAACCGGCAGGCGACGAGTTGGGCCGCGCCTCCGAGAACGATTACATCCTCACCGCTCCATGAAACGGCGGATGTCCTCGGGATGAAGCTGATCCTTCAGGGCCGCCCTGAGGGCATCGGCGCCACGGCGTCGCAGATCATCGTTGAAGTCGCCCTCGACCGGCGTGAGCGTGACCGCCTCGATCCCGAAGCTCGCTGCTCTGGAGGCGAGGCTGTCTCTTGCGCCGTCCCCGGCCGGGTCGCGATCGCGCAGGACATAGAGCCGGCGCAGGGACGGCGGGAACAGGATGGCAGCGAGGTGAGCGGCTGAAAGCGCCGCCAGCATCGGCATGTGGGGCAGAACCTGACGGGGCGACAGCACGGTCTCGATGCCCTCGCCGGCTACGAGAACCTCAGCGGCAGTGTCGAAGCGGACTGCGTGGCCGAGAAGGTCGCCCATCGCCCGCCGCGGTGTTTCGACAGGTGCCTTGCCGGAACCGTCCGGGGCGAGCCAGGTGCGATGCGCGCCGGTCTGGTGGCCGGAGAGATCGGTGACGGCGGCGACGAGTGCCGGCCTGATCTCGGTGGGCGAATGCTCATCGGGCCTGTAATAGCACCGGGGATGGTAGCGCAGCGCGGCGGTGCCCGAGAGGCGGGTGATCGCCCGCCCGCGCAGGTAGATCTCCGCAAGCGTGCCGCCGATCGGCTGCGCCATGGCGAAGAGGCGGCGAGACGCTTCAGGCGAACCGGACGCCACGCTGGACGTGCTGCCGGTCGGCGTCTTCGTCTTCTCCGGTTCGGGATGCGGGAGAGCGAGGAAACGGCGCGCTTCCTCGGCCACGTCCTTGAAGTCGACGAGGCCAAGCGATTGCCGGATGATGTCGAGCAGATCGCCATGCTCCCCAGTGGCCATGTCGGTCCACTTCCCCGCCGCGCCCTTGCCGGATTCAGGCCCGGTGAGGCGGACAAACATGGATCGCCCAGGCGTGTTTTGCACATCGCCGACCAGCCAGTATCGTCCGGCGCGCTGGCCGGACGACAGATAATGGCGGCAGACCGCCTCGGCCTCCCGACCGAGACGGATCGCCAGTTCCGAGACATCGTGACGGGGCATCATGCTGCCTCCCGCTCGCCGATGCGCTCGACCGGCCAGCGGTCGAGAACCTTGCCGAGAACGGCAGGGCCAGTCCCATCGACCGGAACGAACATGCGCAGCTTCCATGAGATGATTTCGTGGAAGAGGCCATAGGCCGAGAGGCGCTGACGCATCATGTCGGTAAAGCCGGAGAGTTCGATCCGGTTCGCGCCCATGACGCGGACCCGCCGAAGCTGAAGGCCCTCGGCGAGATCGAGGATCGTCCGACCTTCCATCAGCGCCGCAAAGGCATCATCCGGCGTGACCGATGCGGTTCCGGTCTTGGTCGCGTTCGCGGCCCAGGCTGGAGAGACCTTCCGGCCGATGATGCGCTCGCCGGCGTCAGACTGGAGCCGATAGACGCGGGTGGAGTCATTGGGCAACCGCTTCCAGATCGGCAGCAACAAGCCCGTGACCATATGCAGGGTGCTGTCGGCAAACTCCGGCACTTCTGCAACCTCGGCCTCCCAAGCCGATGCGAAGACGTCCCGGTCGGCCTCGACCCAATGGGTTTCGCCCATCATTCTGACCGGGACGTTATGGGCCTCCATCGGCCGGATCAGGCGGACGCGGCGCTCGATCTCGCCATCATCCAGCATGACGCTCGTGCTGGGGATCTGCACCGCCGCGCGACCCGAGCGCTCGTTGATCAGCAGCTTCGCACGCGGATCATCGAGTTCGGCCAAGGCGGCGTCGAGCGTCACCGGCCGGTTGCGCTTGCGTTCGGTGATAGTCAGCAGGCTGGTCTCGGCCCCGGTGCGCGGATGGGTGTAGATCACCTGCCGGTCCGCCACCACGAAGCTTTCGGCGCGCAGCGTCTCCAGTCCGGCATCATAGGTGCCCGAGGCGATGGCGCCCTCAATCCGCGCGGTCAGAAGCTGCTCGAAGGCGGTGAACAGCACGCCCTGAAGCTCAATGGTCAGGGCGAGCAAACGGTTGAGAAACGTGGTGATCGCCGGCAAATCATCCTTGATGCCGTTCGAGTCCATCAGCTTCAGCCCCGTTGCGGCCTCGAACCGCTCCAAGCTGCATCCCTCGACCTTGCCCCGCACCAGCAGGAGATAGAGCTGGCGCAGCGCGTCGCGGGCGTAGTGGCTCTCCAGATTGTCTTCCGGGCGGAACAGGCCCTGACCGCCGGTCTGGCGCTGGCCGCGCGTGATCGCACCCAAGGTGTCGAGGCGGCGGGCGATGGTCGAGAGAAATCGCTTCTCGGCTTTCACATTGGTCGAGATCGGCCGGAACAGCGGCGGTTGCGCCTGATTGGTGCGGTGCGTGCGGCCAAGCCCTTGGATGGCGGCATCGGCCTTCCAGCCCGCTTCGAGGAGATAGTGGACGCGCAGCCGGGTGTTCTTCGCCGAGAGTTCGGCGTGGTAGCTGCGCCCGGTGCCGCCGGCGTCGCTGAACACCAGCACACGCTTGCCATCATCCATGAACGCCTGGGTCTCGGCGAGATTGGCCGAACCGGCGCGATTCTCCACGACCAGCCGGTCGATGGTCACGCTGCGCTTGCGAACGATCCGGCGCGAGCGGCCAGTGACCTCGGCCACGGTGTCAGTGCCGAAATGCTGGATGATCTGGTCGAGCGCGCCGGGGACCGGCGGCAGGCTGGCGAGGCTTGCGATCATCTCGTCGCGCCGCGCCACGGCCTCCCGGCTTTCGACTGGCTGGCCGTCGCGATAGACCGGGCGAGACGACAGGTTGCCCTCCGAATCCGTGAACGGCTCGTAGAGCTGGACCGGGAAGGAATGGGCGAGGTAGTCGAGGACATATTCGCGCGGCGACAGGTCCATTTTCAGGTCGCCCCATTCCTCGGTGGGGATCTCGGCGAGCCTCCGTTCCATCAGCGCCTCGCCGGTCGAAACGATCTGGATGACGGAGGAATGGCCCGCCTCCAGATCGCTGGTGATCGAGCGGATCAGCGTCGGGGTTTTCATCGACGTGAGCAGGTGCCCGAAAAAGCGCTGCTTGGCGCTCTCGAAGGCCGAGCGGGCGGCGGATTTGGCCTGCCGGTTCAGCGTGCCGGAGCCGCCGTCGCCGCCGGTGATGTTGGCGGCCTGCATCGCGGCATCCAGGTTGTTGTGGATGATGGCGAAGGCATCGGCGTAGCTGTCGTAGATGCGGATCTGCTCCGGGGTCAGCTCATGGTCGAGCAGCTCGTATTCCACGCCTTTGAATGACAGCGAACGGGCGGTGTAGAGGCCGAGGGCGCGCAGGTCGCGGGCCAGCACCTCCATTGCCGCGACGCCACCGGCCTCGATCGCCTCGACGAATTCCGCCCTGGTCGAGAACGGGAAATCCTCGCCGCCCCAGAGGCCCAGGCGCTGCGCATAGGCGAGGTTGTGGACGGTGGTGGCGCCGGTGGCCGAGACATAGACGACGCGGGCCTGCGGCAGGGCATGCTGGAGGCGCAGCCCGGCGCGACCCTGCTGGCTGGCGGCGACATCACCGCGTTCTCCCTTGCCGCCGGCGGCGTTGGCCATGGCATGCGCCTCGTCGAAGATGATGACCCCATCGAAGTCGGAGCCCAACCATTCGACGATCTGTTTGACGCGCGAAACCCTTTCGCCGCGGTCGTCGGAGCGCAGCGTGGCATAGGTTAAAAATAGGACGCCTTCGCCCAGAGTGATCGGCTTGCCTTGTAGGAAGCGCGACAGCGGCGTGACCAGCAGCCGCTCCATGCCGAGGGCGCTCCAGTCCCTTTGTGCGTCCTCCAGCAGCTTGTCCGACTTCGATATCCAGACCGCCTTACGCCGCCCTTGCATCCAGTTGTCGAGGATGATGGCAGCGGATTCCCGGCCCTTGCCGACACCAGTGCCGTCGCCGACCATGAACCCTTGGCGGAAACGGATGGCACCCTCGGCCTCCTCCGGCGCGGCGGACAGGCTGTCGAGCGTGTCATCGACCGTCCAGGCCCCGGCGAGGAAGCCCGTATGGGCCTCGCCGGCATAGATCACGGTTTCCAGTTGCGCCTCGGACAGCTTGCCGAGAATGTCGGCTGGCAGCATCGGCCGGTAGCTCGGCTTCGGCGGCGCGATGCTCGCCATCGACGCCGATTGCACGAGCTGGGTCGGATGCGCCTGCGCGCCGGCGATGCGGATGGTCTGGAGACCGTATTCCTCATAGATCGCATCGGAGAGGCGGCCGTCTTCGGCCGGTGCCCAATCGACGGTCTCATAGGCGAGCGGCACCCCCTCCGGCTCGGCCAGCGGCGCGGCGGGCGCAGCCCTCGCCGTTCGGTTGACATAGCCGCGCACGGTGCGGGGGACGGCAGGCCGCGCGATCGGCACGGCAACGCCGGGATCGACCGGCAGCCGCGCGGGCAACTGATCCGCCAGCCAGCCCATCAGCGTCGCCACGTCCGGCGCGACTCCGATTGCTGTCGGAAACACCGCAGGGTCGTCGGCGGGCAGCTTGTCGATGACGGTCAGCCGGGTTGGGATCGTGGTGCCATGCTTGGCATAGACCGACCCATCGACTGCGGCGGAAAAGGTGACGCGGCCGCGCTCCTGCAGCCGGGTCCAGGAGGCGGTCCATGCCGGATTGTCGGCGGCGAAGCTCGCCCCGGTGATGGTCACAAGCCGCCCGCCGGGCGCAAGGCGCGCCAGCGCCGAGGCGACATGGCGGAAGGCGGCATCGGCCATGCGGCCCTCGACATTCACCATGACCGAGAACGGCGGGTTCATCAGCACGACGGTCGGGACCAGGCCGGGATCGAGGTGATCGTCGATCTGGGCGGCGTCGAAGCGGGTCACGGAGAGGGCCGGAAAGAGAGAGGAAAGCAGGCCGGCGCGCATCTCGGCGAGTTCGTTGAGGAGCAGCGTGCCGCCGGCGATCTCGGCCAGAATGGCGAGGAGCCCGGTGCCGGCCGAGGGCTCCAGCACCCGGTCGGCAGGAGTGATCGCCGCCGCCGTCACCGCCGCAAAGCCAAGCGGGATCGGGGTGGAGAACTGCTGGAAGGTCTGGGCTTCCTCCGACCGGCGTGTATGCGTCGGCAGGAGCCCGGCGATCTTGCCGAGCTGCGGCAGGATAGCCGCCGATGACCCGGCTCTGCGGAAAAGCGCAGCGCCGTATTTGCGCAGGAAGAGGACGGTCGCCGCCTCGCAGGCATCATAGGCGGTCTTCCAGTTCCAGGCGCCGGTGGCATCGGAAGCGCCGAAGGCCGCTTCCATGGCGCCGCGCAGGGTTGCGGCATCGACACGCTGACCGCGTTCGAGATGCGGCAGCAGGAAACCGGCAGCGGTGAAGGTGGAAGCAGCCGTCTCGGCGTCATGGTCGAGTGGAAGCGGCGCGGCGGCGGAGGCCGCCGCGGAAGCAGAGATCATGTTCATCGGAGATTCCTTGGGAGAGCGGAATAGGACCGAGCCGCACGGCGCTCTCTCTCGACCGCACCGGCTCAAATCCCTTCCGGTCGCTCTCTCCCTCTCAAGCCGTGGCGTAAGCAGGCATGAAACAAGCGCCCGGCCGAGAGGCGGAGCGCTTGTCGGGGTCAGCCAAAACGGCGTCCGGCTTTGGTGAAGGTATATTCGTTGGCGGTGATGGTCTCATCCACCGCCTCACCCGAGGAGAGGTAGTCGTATTCGCGCTCAAGCTGGCGGTAGAGCCAACGGGCCAGATCGCGCAGCGCCTCAATCACGATCTCCTCGGCATCGGCGGTCATGTCCTGATATGTCTGGCTGTCGCGTTCGACGGAAATCGCCATGCAATACTCATGGTAGTAGCGACCACGATGGCTGGCCTCGGCGCGAAGCTGGTAGAAATTGCGTCGCTGGATTGCCTGAAGGGCATCGGCGATACCGTGCAGGGCCGTATCCTGCGGTGCATGGGATCGAATCTCGGCCGAGGCGTTCTTCCCATAGGAGTAGAACCCTTCCCAACAAGCGCCATCGCCTTGTGACCAGAAGCCTGAGAAGAAGATGCGCGGCTCCCGCCGCGAGCCGCCGCCATACAGGCGCACGGTGCGGGTCTTGAAGCGGATGCCGAGGATTTCCGCGATCCGCTGGAAATCCTCATAGACCGCATCATACCAGTCGTAGTCGAACCCGCCTTCGCGATACCAGGCGCGGGCCTTGTCCTTCGCCGTGTCGGAAAGCTCGTCGAGCCGATAGACCGTGGTTTCGATGATCTCAGGCATAGGGATCACCTCCGTCCAGGACGATCTCCAGCCAGCTGCCGCTATAGATCCAGTCCACGGTCTCGCCGGTGGCGAGATCGAGGGCATGCGCGCCACCACCGAAGGCGTTGACCCTGGCTTGCGAGCAGGCGGTCGCATACTGGAAGCCCCAGAGGCCCGACAGGCCGAACGCGGCCGCGCAGCGTTTTACGAACTGGATCACATGCTCGGGATCGCCGGTCTCATCGTCGCGCATCCAGAGCTGGGTGCCGCCATGCTCAGGCTGGATCGACAGAATGAATCCTTCCGAGGGAGGGTCTTCGGCAGCGTTTTCCTCTGAAAGTGCGTTGTAGAGGTCGAGCGCGCGGGCGGCGTTTTCCGGGGTGCCTACGTCGAGCAGGCAGGAGAAATGGGTGAAATAGTTAGCCATGTCGGACTCCTGAAACGAGAAAGCCCGGCGCGCGGCCGGGCGAAGATGTGGAAGAAGGTGTCAGGCGGCCTGGGGCAGATGGAGAAGCTCCGCCGCGGTCTCGCGCCAGTAGGGATCGACCAGTCGGGCCTCGAGCAGGCTGGCGCGATAACGATGATCGCGGGCTGCGCTGTGATCGACCCGACCGGAGGCGGCGAAGGCCAGCCCGCGCAAGCGGCTGGCTTCGGTGATGATGCGGCGGGCCTCCACGTCGGAGACGACGGGCTGCTGCCAGAGGACGATTCCTGCCCGGATCTCGCCACCGAGAACCAGGCCGAGATCGCCGTCCTGAATGACGACGATACGCGGGTGAAAGCGCAGCGTGTCGTCCGCGCTGACACGAATGTCGCCGCGCGCGACGCGCTGGCTGGCAAGGATCATGGCTTCTTCGGCGGATGCGGATTGACCGATGACGACCGTGCGGTCGAATTCATCGGCCTCGTCGAGGCCCTCGTAACCGGCCGTGCCCATGCAGGAGAGGCGCAACGGCAGCTTTTGGGCGTAGCGCAGCCGGGGCAACACCTCGCGCGTGATGACGTCGCCGACCAGGGTAAAACCGGGGTGGTGGGAAAGGGTCATGGGGTTTGCTCCACGACGGGCGGCGGAAGCCTCTCTTCCACCTGCAACCCGTCACGGCCAACCGACCCACCCTCTCACTCTCCTGTTGTCGGGGTGGATCAGCACCACGGTTCGCGGCGTCCCGCCCAGGTTCGGGCCAGTCCCTCGCTGACGAGAATGTCTCCGACGTCTCGTCCCTCGACGCGGATCGCCGCCAGGGTCCGGCCATAGCGGTCGGTTCCCTGGTGCAGGATTTCGATCCGCTGGCCTTTCAGAAGCTCGGCCAGCCTGATCTTCGATTGCAGCGCGAGGTCGGTTTCATACGCGCATTGCCCCTCGATCTCGGGGGCGTCGATGTTGAAGATCCGGACGGCCTCAGATTGCCGCGTCGTGCCCAAGCGAATGGAATCGCCGTCCCAGACGCGGATTTCGGCCGGTTCGCATGACGCCGTGCAGAGCAGAATGGAAACGACAATATGGCTGAGCATGGCGAATGGCTTTCATCTTGATGGAGCGAAATCGGCGTGATCGCCGACGGTTCTTTCCGATGCGGGTCGAGATCGCAATGCCGTCCGGCACGCAAGCGGCAATCGGCGGCGATTGTCGGGAGAAGGCCCGACTGCGCTTGGGCACCGGGCCTTGGGAGTGAGGCGCTTTCGCGCCTCAGCTCCACGGATCGAGTTCCAGCTTCACCATCTCCTCGTCGCCGTCGAACTCGTCGGCCGGCATGGCGGAGTGGGTTCCATCTCCGGCCTGAAACACGACGATGGAAACCATCAGCGTGGTGGCGAGGCTGGCGGCGAAGGCGGTGGCATCTGCATAGGACATGGGTTCCGGCTCCTGTCTTGGGAGGCGGGGGACCATCCCCCGCGCGACAGGCGCCCGAAGTGTCCGACCGGATCTGCAATCACCCTCGCGCGTTCGGCTCGTCCGAATCCGCGAGGGCGGCACGCTCGCGTAAGCCGACCCCTCGTGGGTTGATTGACAAAGAGACGGTCGGACCAAGGTTCGCGAATGGAAGCGGGGGTGGTGCTTCGCCTCTGACAGGATGCCGGGAATCCCGTCATAGATGCCCCGCCGCGCCAGCCTCGTTGCCGGGCTGATCTTCAGGATGTGTTTCAGGCTGGAGATGGAATCCGCTGTCCCGCTGCGAGAAGCTGACGGCGCAATGGTGACGCTGGACCTCGATCCGTCGCTGGCTGCGCGGCGATACCCCGATGGCCCGGTCTGCGCCAGGCACAGGCGTAAGGGCTGCTCAGTCCCATAGCCCATCGGCGATCTCGCGGGCGATAATTGCCCGAGCCTCCATCATCACGTCGTCGCCGGACGTGTCGATATGACCGTAGAACCGTGTCCGGGCGCCGTGCGCGCTCCAGTCCGCATAGCGGCAATATTCGCACCTATCGAGCCGGAAGGCGCGCATGTCCTCGGCCCAATGAGGCTTCGGCTCCACGAAGACGGTGACGCCGCCGCGCGTTTCCTCCCACGGAAGCGATCGCTCCATGGGAGGGTTGCGGCGGTCGTCAGCGAAGATTTCATCAACCGTCATGATCATGCGCCACCACCATCGGCGCTTGGAACGGGGCTGTCCGGATCGGTGGAATCAGGAGGATCGCGTTTGATTTCACACGCCTTCGTCCAAAAGAACTCGTCGCGCTCCAACATGCGCTCGAAATACACGTCGCCGATCTGGTCGTCGGGCGGCAGATCGTCATCGAAGGCGTCAGTCCACCATTCTTTGGCGATCTCTGTGCGCCAGTGCATCGCCTCTTCGCTGTCGAGAAAAGCGCGCACATCGGTTCCATAGCGATGTTCATAAAGGGCGACATGAACAGTCTGAGGAATGGGCTGGCCGGGGTTGGGATGGTTGTCGGATGGCATGATCCTGTCTCCTGAAAAAAAAGGCCCGGCCGGGGCCGAGCCTATATGGGGTGGGGAGTAAGCGGGGCGACCGAGACCGCCCCGCTGGTGCGCGTCACTCGGCGGCGACCAAGGCCACCGGATCGTCGGCGGCATCGGCCGCGTTCTCATCGTCACCGGCGAGGAAATCGGGCAACGCCATGCCATTCTCGTCCTGATCGGCTGAGCCATCCACGGCCTGCGCGTCCACGGTGGGGCGCAGCGGCTCCGGCAGCCAGCCGGTATCGGCCAGAAGCCGCTCGGCCTCCTTCGCCATGTCGCCCTTCTTGAGATGCGCGATGAGATCGGCCGCGCGATCGCCGGCGCCTTCACGCACCGCTTCGAGGATGCGAGTCTTGGTCACGCGGCCGAGGTAGTTCTCGACCGTGGGTTTCCAGCCGGCTTCGACAAGATCGAGGCCGGTGGCCTGCGCCAGCCGTTCGGCCTCGGCCATGCGGCGGTCGAGACCGTGCTGCGAGATGCCATTCCCCGAATAGGGGTTCGGCCGCTCATAGAGCGCGTTGACGCCGAAGCTGACGCAATGGGCGAGCAGCGCCAGGCGGCTGGCATCGTCGAGGCCGTCGATCCAGCCCCAGAGCCTGTCGTCATCACCGGAGGGAATGTCGCCCCGCCAGGCGTCCGCGCGTTCGTCGATCATCTTCGCGGCGGCACTGTCCGCGAGCCCGGTCGCATCGGCCGGGAGATAGATGTGACGCACGGCGGCATAAAGGCTCGTTCCCGAGGTGGACGTGCGCTCGAAGGTATCGAGAACCAGCTTGTGCAGCAGGGCCGTCATGGCGACGTGCGGATTCTCGGCGAGCGCATTGCGCAGCGCCAGCGTCCGCCATGCGGTCAGGTCCGTCACCAGCCGCTCGGGCAGCGGTTTGACAGCATCGTCCTCTTCCTCGTCGGCGTCCGGGACCGGCTCGCCGCCGACAGTGATGACGGCGCGCTGCACGGCATCAGGGTCGGACGGGTCCGCGCCCTCTCCGGCATCCTCGCCATCGACCGTCTCGGGTTGCTCATCCTCGCGGCGGACGTAGCCGCTGCTGACGATCAACTCGCCCTCGCGGCCGATACTGACGAAAACACCGGCACGGGCGATGTCTTCCGGCGCGAAGGTGACGGGCCGGTTCTCGAAGGCTTCCAGCTCGGCCTCGATCTCCCCGAGACGCTGATCGGCCTCATCGGGGAGGTCGTCGGCTTCGGCATACTTGGCTTCGAGTTCGTCATACTCGTCGCGCAGCGCCTCGCGCGTGGCGCGCTCCTCTTCGGTCAGTTCCTGGGTCACACCGGCCAGCTTGCGCAGGCCGTTGGTGTGGCCGTAGGGCAGCTCGACCGCCGCGTCGATCCACTTCCAGCCTTGACCGGCGATCTCGTCGGCAATGGCGCGCAGCTTCTCGTCGACCAGGCGGTCGAGGAGCGTGACGTCCTGCAACCAGCCGCCGTTTTCCTCGGAGAAGAGGTCGCGCAGCACCGGGCCGCCCGCTGTCTCATAGGCTTCGACGCCGATAAAGCGGGCGCGCTTATCGGCGGCCGGAACCGTGGTCTCGGTCAGCATATTGCGGATCTGCCAGGGCTCCTTCTGCCACGACGTGCTGATGCGCTCCCAGACCTGATGCTGGCGCTCGTGGTCGGGGTTGACGGTGAAGGCTTCCAGCATCGCCAGCGTCATCTCGTTGCGCGCATAGGCATCGTGTAGTGTCGGCGCGACGGTGGCGAGGCGCAGACGCTGCATGATGTAGCGCGGCGTGGTCCGCCAGGCGTCGGCGATCTCCTCCTTCGACATGCCCATGTCGAACATCCGCTTGAACGCCTTGAACTGGTCGAGCGGATGCAGGGCGAGGCGCAGCAGGTTCTCGGCCAGCGAGTCGTCGACGGCCGAGGTCTTGGCGTCGGCCTTCTTGACGATGCAAGGCACAAGCCCTTCGGCCGGGAAGCGACCGGCTTCCACAAGGCGCGCGATGGACCTGTAGCGGCGGCCGCCTGCGGGTGTCTCGAAATCGCCGGTCTCATTGCCGTCCTCGTCGAATACGGCGCGGACATTGAGACCTTGCACGAGATCTTCCCGCCGGTCGATGTCATGGGTCAGGTCGTCCAGGCCGGCCTCCACGTCGATCTCGCGGACGTTGCTATCCGACAGTCGGATGCGGTTGAACGGAATATCGCGCGCCCGCGAGAACTCGATCATCTGAAGGGCGGGCTTCTTTTTCTTGGCAGCTCGGGCCATGGTGGTCATCTCCGCGACGGGCGGTCGTGAGCCTCTCTCTCGACCTCCAACCCGTCACGAAGCGAAGCGCCGCCCTCTTACTCTAAGAGGGCAGCGCTGTCGCAAGGACACGGGCTATTCAGCTTTGGAACAGCTCGTCAGTCGGCCTCGGCAACATTCGCGTTCGGGTATTCCCGCCGGTCGAAGACCGTGGCGGGGCCATGATCAGCGTGTTGAAGGGCGCCCTCTATGAAGAAGTGCTGCGGATCGAACCCTTGGTAGAAGGCATCGACCGCGGCATCCTCATCCTCTGCTTCGACCTCCTGGACGAAGCAGACCCACATCGCCCGCCGCTGGCGGACGAAGTAGCGGTTCATGGCGGGGACGCACTCGAATACCTCGTTGATGTCGCCGTCCGTCGCGGCGGCTTCAAACTGCTCGACGGCATGATTCCGGTCCGCGGCCTTGCACAGCCAGAACTCGTTCTCGGCGCCATGGCAGATGAGGAAGGTTTTCAGGGGCGTGGGTGACTGAATAGCAGGCATCTGCGTTCTCCGTGGCGGGCCGCCGGGAGCCTCTCTCCCGGCACCCAACCCGCCACGACCCAAAGCGCCGCCCTCTGTCTCCAGAAGGGCGGCGCTGCGAGCCGGAAAATCGCAAAGCCGGAAATCCGGCTATGTGCATCGGCGAGTTTCAGCAGTCACACCCCGCACATGCCCTCGCATTCGTTCGGCCAGAGGTCGAGCTGGCCATGATCGGCGGCTGTCGAAAGATCGGCCAGATCGAGCGGGACGGCGGAACGGTGAAGATAGACCTCGCCGCGAATGCCCCGGAAGCCCGTGCGGATGGCGGCATCGACCGACACGGCATCGGTCCACCCTTCGGGATCGTGGTCACGCATATGCCGCCAATAGGCATTGGAATGGAACGGGCAGCCGATGCAGGCGCTCTTGGGCGGGAGAGGATAGCCATGCCGCTCCAGCCAGCGCAGGCAGTCCTGGCGGGTCATGCCCCGTTCGATCAGGGGCCAGCGGTTGACCTGCCAGTCCTCAAACGAGGGCTTCATGCGCAACGCCTCGTCGAGAGAAATCCCGATCCATTGCTCGGCGACTGGCGATCCGGGCGAGCGGCGCCCCGCAATGCCAAGGAGTTCGCGCACCTTCCGCCGGATTGGGGTGATCTTGTAGTCCTTGGTGCATTGGCGGCGGATCATGCCAATGCTGATCCGCTCACCTGCCAGGACGCGGGAACCGACAATGACGGGTTCGCCGTTCTCGTCTTCATCATAGACGGGTAGTTCAGTCCCAGCGGGCGCGACCGTGCGTGTGAAGGCGGGGATCGAGGCCCACCGCTCGCCGCGTGCGCCGGTGAGCAGATCGGCGCGGATATCCCCGGCCGAGACGATATGGATGGGGAATGGCAGGACATTCGGCGATCCCAGCCAGGCAAGATGCTCATAGACCGCGTTCGGCTCCCAGCCGGTGTCCGCGAAGATCGCGCAATCCGGCATCGGGCCGATCTCGCCATGGGCAGCCATGAGGGCGAGCGTGGTCGACTGGACGCCGGCGCCGAGGCTGAGGACACGCAGGCGGATCTCGGCCGCCTGCGCAGGATCGGGGATCGAGCCGGGAAAGGCGAGCGCGTTCATCATGCTGCCTCCCGCTCATCGTCGGCCGCACCGAGCCCGTCCGCATCTGGCAGGAAGGACAAAATCCAGTCGGCCGCTTTGCTCGCCTGCGAGGCAGCGCGGACGACGGCCCGGTTGTCCTCGCGCAGCACTTCGAGCCAGGAGGCGATGTAATCCGCATGGCGGACGGTCGGCACAATGCCGAGGGAGGCACAGCAGAAGGCGGCCGAGATTTCCGCCACCAGCTCCTCGAAAGCGTATTTCCTGGTGCCGAAGGAACCGGAAAAATCGCGGTTCAGCCGGGACGCATGGCCTGTCGCATGACCCAGCTCATGCAGGGCCGTCCGGTGCCAGTTGATCGGCTCGAAATAGGCTTGCGGCGGCGGAACGACCACATGGTCGAGGGCCGGGACGTAGTAGGCGCGGTCGCCGCCGATGCGGAAGTCGATGCCGGTCGCCTTGATGAGCGCCTCGACCCTCGGCTCGACCAGTCCGGATGGCGGAGGCGGCATGGCCACGGCAATGTCCTCGGGCAGGCCCTCGCACTGCGCGGTGTTGAACACCGTGAACCGCTTCAGGAACGGGATCTTCCCCGGTTCCTCGCCGGTCTCTCGCGCCCGCCGCTTCTCGTCCTCGGGCGTGAAGCGATCGGCATAGACGACGGTTGTGCCGCACTCGCCCTTGCGGACATTGCCGCCGAGCGAAAGCGCCTGGCGGAAGGTGAGCCAGCCCTGTCCGGGGAAGCCGTGCTGGACGACGGCGCCCCACAGGATGAGGATATTGATGCCGCTATAGGCGCGGCCGGTGCTGGCGTTCTGCGGCAGGCCGAGCGGGGCCTGGGCCGTGGCCTTGCCCCAGGGCTGGACCCAAGGAAAGCGCCCGGCCTCAAGCTCGGCGATGATCTTGTCGGTGATCTCGTCGTAAAGGTTCGCCCGATCCGCGCCGGAACGGGGGGTATGGTCGTATCTGGACATCGCGGTTCTCCGCGACGGGCGCCGGAGACCTCTTCTCCAGCCCTCAACCCGTCACGGCAAACCCCGTCTGCACTCTCACTCTAAAGCGGCGCTGCCGCCGATCACGGCGGCGCGGTGCCGTGCCCAACCGCAAGTTCGTCCGTGGTCGGCGGTTCGAACATCTTCGACCAAGCGAGAAGATCGTTCGGATCGACAGCCGCATCGGCAGGCGCATCGCGGTTGCGGGCGATGATCCGACGCTGCAACTCCTCGACGGGGACGTCGAGATAGTGAAGCCGGGTCTCGCAGCCGAGCGACTGCGCAACCGCCCGGTAGGAATCGCGCTCCTCTCTTGACCAGAAGCCGTTCTCCAGAATGACGTCGTTTCCGGCGGCCAGAAGGCGTTGGGCCAGACGCCATTGCAACTGCTCGACACGCGCGCGGCCGCCCTCGTCGTAGAGCTGGAATCCGAGCGTGGACATCCATTCATCGGGAGAGAGGCGAAGCCCCTTTCCCTGATTCTCAAGCTGCCGTGCCAATGTGGTCTTGCCCGAGCCGGGAAGCCCACAGATGAGATGAAGTATAGGCATTGGGACAGTGTATCGCGAGGCGAGCGCGTCCACCACATCACTGAGTCCGGCTGAGACCTACCCAGGGGGCGTTGCGGGGTCTCCCCGCAGAAGGGGGTGTGCCGGCAACGCAGTGCCGGCCAGGGGGAAGGCTTTCCCCCGCAAGAACCGACAACCGCAAAAGCGTAGAAGTGCAAGTAAGCAATACCTGACTTCACCTGCCGCTATAGCCAAACGAGCAACCTGCTTTCGACGTTCGACCATCTTGGTATATCCCCTACAGGGGGATAGGATATGACGATGACCAAGCCATCCCAAACTCACCAATCCCACCCGGAGATCGTCAAGCGGCTGAAGCGCGCCGATGGTCATCTTCGCGGCGTCATCGAGATGATCGAGGGCGGGCGGCCGTGCCTCGACATCGCCCAGCAGCTCCATGCCGTCGAGAAGGCTATCGCCCAGGCCAAGAAGACACTGATTCAGGATCACCTCGACCATTGCCTCGAAGAAGTGGTCGGGCCGCTCGGGCGTGATCGGCGGCAGTCGATCGACGAGTTCAAGGAAATAGCGAAGTATCTGTGATGTTGGCGATCCTCGAAAACCGGACCTATCGCCACCTCTTTCTGGCACAGGTCATCGCACTGGTGGGAACCGGCCTTGCGACGGTGGCGCTGGGCCTGCTGGCTTTCGAACTGGCGGGGGCGGAGGCCGGCGCGGTGCTGGGGACCGCGCTCGCCATCAAGATGATCGCCTATGTCGGTGTCGCGCCGGTCGCATCGGCATTCGCCGAGCGTGTGCCGCGGCGCGCCATGCTGGTGGCGCTCGATCTCGTCCGCGCCGCCGTTGCCGTTTTCCTGCCTTTCGTCACCGAGATTTGGCAGGTCTATGTTCTGATCTTCGTGCTGCAATCGGCCTCGGCCGCCTTCACGCCGACCTTCCAGGCGACGATCCCCGACATCCTGCCGGACGAGAAGGAATACACGCGCGCGCTGTCGCTCTCCCGGCTGGCCTACGATCTGGAAAGCGTCGTCAGTCCGATGCTGGCGGCGGCACTTCTCGCCTTCATCTCGTTCCATAGCCTATTCGCCGGCACGGTGATCGGCTTCCTCGTCTCGGCGGCTCTGGTGATCTCGGTCGTCCTGCCGAGTCCGAAACCGTCGAAACCTCGTGGTATCTACGACCGCACGACGCGCGGCATCCGCATCTATCTGGCGACGCCGCGCCTGCGCGGGCTGCTGGCGATCAACCTCGCAGTCGCCTCGGCGGGCGCGCTGGTGATCGTGAATACGGTCGTTTACGTGCAGGCTGTCTATGGCCTCGACAACCAGGCGATGGCCCTGGCCCTCGCGGCGTTCGGTGGCGGCTCGATGGTCGCGGCGCTTGCGCTGCCGAAGCTGCTGGACTCGATTCCAGATCGAACGGCGATGCTCGGTGGCGCATCGCTGCTGGCGGTGGGAACACTGGCGGCGGCGGCGCTGCCGGGCTACGGCTGGCTGTTGCCGCTGTGGTTCCTGCTCGGTGTCGGCTATTCCACGGCACAGACGCCATCCGGCCGGCTGCTCCGGCGCTCGGCCAATCCCGAAGACCGGCCGGCGCTGTTCGCCGCGCAGTTCGCGCTTTCCCATGCCTGCTGGCTGATCGCCTATCCGCTTGCCGGGTGGGCCGGCGCGACGCTCGGCCTGCCGATGACGGCGATCATTCTGGCCGCGCTGGCCGCTGTCGCGATCGGCATCGGCTTCGCCGTCTGGCCTGCCGACGATCCAGAGGTGCTTGAACACGGTCATGCCGATCTGTCGGCCGACCATCCGCATCTCGCAGAAGCTGGGCATGGTCGACGCCATGCCCATGCCTATGTGATCGACGACATGCACGCGGCTTGGCCGCGTGAGCGCTGATCGCGCTCCCGTCAGGTTCTCTGGTCCGGCTCCGAGGGGAGCGCATATCGGATAACACGCAGATGGTCATCGTCCTCCAGCGTGACTTCAAGCACCTGGTTCACAAGGTCTGGATCGGCGTCAAGTTCGAGCAGGGCTTGCTCGAACAACTCCAACTGGAGGGCTCGCGTCATACCCTCGGGGCCATTGAGGCAGACCAGGCCGGCATGCAGATCGACACGGGCATATTGCCCTTTCTCGCCGGGGCGCGAGGCTGCGCCCCGGAAATCGACGGAATTGCGGGTCACGAAGGTCCAGTCGTCCTCGATGATGAGGGGGATGAGATCCCAGTCCTTCGCGCCCGAGCGGCCCAGCCAGACGACATGGGACGATTCCCCATGCCCCCTCTGGTGAGCCAGCTCGGTCAGCTTCGGGCTGAGGCATTCGTCGATCAGGAACTTCATCCGGCTCGCCTGCGCGGCACGCGATGATCCGAGAGGATGCGCGCACCTTCGGGCAGTCTGGCGATGAGCGGCTTCGGCCGTCCGCGAAGGGGGTTGGCCTCCGCATAGAGCGCGGCCAATTCCAGCCTGTCCTCGGTCAGAGACGGATAATCCTCAAGGATCTCCTTGGCGGGGACGCCCGCCGCCAATGCGGCCGCGACGTCGTGAACCGGAACGCGCGTGCCGCTGATGACCGGGGTGCCGCCCATGATGTCATCGGAGATGGTGACCACCTCGCGCGCGGCGTCCAGCCGTTCCAGCCGTGCGACGGAACGCTCGAAGAAGGGCAGAAGGTCGATGGTCAGGAAGTCGTGGCGAACGGTCCAGTCGGCTTTCAGCATGGCCTCGGTGGCTGCGCGGTTCCAGCGCCGCAACCGTGGCTCGGCGGAGCGGATGGCGAACAGGCGTTCCTCCGAGGTCAGCCGTTTGGCGCTCTCGAAATAGAAGGCGATCAGGGTGCAGGCGGCCCCTAGCACGAAACGTCCGTTTTCGACCGAGACCAGCGTTTCGGGCAGGATGCGCTCGTCGATGACGCGATTGACATCGCGCAGGCTGACGCGGGCGACCACGGCCGCCTCCGTGGCCTTCAGCATTTCAGTCGCGGGCATGGACGCCTCCAACCAATAAATCTTCCGATGTGTCGGAATATATATTGGAGGCGCCCCAATTTCAAGGCTGACCCACGATCCGCCAGCCGTTTCCGCCATCCTCAAGCCGCCAGAGGCTGCGCCACGTCGGCGGTTCTGTCGTCGTTGCCTGCTGCCTTCTGAAGGAAGCGCGCGAGCGACGTCTTCCGGGAGTCCCGATCCAGCGCGTAGGCGGTCTGCTTGAACTCGATGCCATCGAGCAGGCCCTGAATGTAGCCAGCAATCGTGTCGGCCGCCATGATGAGGGCCGTGTCGACGGTGTGGATGTAATTGCTCGTGACAGACCCCTTGGCGTGACCGACGAGAGCGGCGATGGTGATCTCCGTGAACCCGAGATCATTCGCTATGCTCGCGAAGCTATGGCGAAGAACGTGGGGAGTGACATCGGCAAGCGGGGAGTCCGTGAAGATCTTCTTCCAGTGATTGGGGAAGCTGCCGAACGCTCTGTCCTCATCACGGCCGGGAAACACATAAGTGCCGATACGCGACTTGGCGCGCTCTTCCAGATACTCCACGACAGGCAGCCCGATGGGCCGAATGGAATAGCCTTCCTTGCTGTCTTCAAGGCGCAGGCAACTGGCTTGGGCGTCAACTTCGCTCCAGCTTAGCCCGATCATTTCCGATCGGCGGCAACCCGTCATGGTGATCTGGCGGATGATCTCGACGGTCATGGCATAATTCTCGTTCTGCGCTGCTTTGCGCAGCAAGACACCAAGTAGGCGATACTCCGCCTCGGACAGCCGACGCTTGCGGACGTTATCCTTCGGTTTCTTGATGCCATGCGCCGGGTTCCGCTCGATGATCCCAGCATCGACGGCATAGGTAAGAATACCGCCGAGAAGGCTGACGGTTCGAGCGGCAGTCCCAGGACCGCCGCGGACAATGGCCCTGCCTCTAAGCTTATCGGTCTTGACCGAAATCCGAGTTTTACCCGCCATGACGTCTTTGAGGAGCTTGTTGACGTCGGATTTGGTCAAGTCACGCACCCGCCGACTGCCCAAGAGCGGGATGATGTGCCGGTTGATCCGCCCGGTATCGGTCACAATCGTGCTGTGCTTCTTTGGACGGCCGCCTTTCCCCATGATGAGACCGGCGTTCATGTCATTCAGATAAAGAGTGCAGAGTTCCTTGACCGACATGGACTTGCGATCGAGCTGCTTTTCCTCGGCCGGGTCTTCGCCGCGCGCGATCCTGCCAAGTTGGACCTTGGCCTCCTGGCGGGCCAGTTCTGGCGTCCAGATACCATGCAGGCCGATGGTGTAGCGCCGCGACCGTCCTCCCTGGCGATACTGGATCACATAGCTGCGCTTGCCTGATGTGAAGACACGAAGCCCGAAACCGGGTAGCTCATCGTCCCAGATCACGTAATCACTGCGACGGCTTTCCGCCGCATCGACGACGCGTTTTGTAAGTTTAGCCATGGACTTCCTCCGTCACATGCCCGAAAACCCGCGTAAGCACCACGTAAGCAGCAGGGCGAAAACCGTGGCGAACAGAAGGATAGGCTTGTCGGCGAAGGAAATCAAATTCCTTTTTATTTACAGTAACATAGCGCATCATGGCGTGCCCCTTTCGGTAATCGACGGAGCTAGTCGTAATCCCTCCGAAGGCAGAGGCCAGAGGTTCGAATCCTCTCGGGTGCGCCATTTTCTCGAGAAAATCAGACCTCTTTTCGTGTTGTCCACGAACAGCGCCGTCGCGCCCATGCCTGCGGTGGAATAATTGTCGAGCAGAACTTCGCCGCCCCGCGCGTCGAAGTCCAGCGTCCGGCCATTGGCGAAGGCAATCTGCACCCGTCCGGGCCCTGGGTCGCCGAGCGGCTGGCGGCCATCAAGGAGTTCATCGCGACGAATGCCGATGATCTGGACCCGACCGTGCGCAAAATCATCGAAGGGGCGGAAGGCATCAGTGCTGTCGATGCGTTTCGCGGCCAGTACGAACTGGGCCGGCTGCGCCAGAAAACCGCCGATACATGGCAGGACGTGGACATGCTGCTGCTGCCGACCTCGCCCACGACCTCGACGGTTTCGGCGATGTTGGCCGATCCGATCAGGCAGAACAGCAAATTCGGTCGCTATACCAATTTCGCAAACCTGATGGGTTGTGCCGCGATTGCGGTGCCTGCGGGCTTTGGCCGGGACGGGCTGCCTGCAGGTGTTATGCTGGTTGCGCCCGGCTTCACGGATGATGCGCTGGAGGATTTCGCGGCGAAGATGCATGCAGACGCCGCAAGCGGGCTTGGCCGCGACCGGACGGCGGCAATTCCCGCGCCACCCGCGCCGCATGTGCCCGAAGGCTGGGTGACGCTGGCCGTTGTGGGCGCGCATCTGCGGGGCATGCCCCTGAACCACCAGTTGACTGAACCGGGCGGGATATTCCTGCAGGAGACGCGAACAGCACCCGATTACCGCCTTTTTGCGCTTGCGGATACCGTTCCGCCCAAGCCCGGGCTGGTGCGGGCCGAAGACGGCGACAGCATCGCGGTCGAACTTTGGGCGTTGCCGCCCGATGCGTTCGGGCTATTCGTGGATGCGATTCCCGCACCCCTTGGCATCGGAAAGTTGACTTTGGAGGACGGTCGGCAGGTCGCGGGTTTCCTGTGCGAGACAGCCGCGCTTTCCGGCGCCGAAGACATCACGCGGCACGGCGGCTGGCGGAACTATCTGGATGCGAAGGACGGGGTCTGAGGCGATTCAGCGGCAATTCGCCGTGTTCACGCCGACCTTCGATAGTGTCCAGCCGGTCATTTCGGCGACAAGCTCTTGCGCGGCGGCATCAAATGCCGGGATCAGATCATTGGTCCGGGTGCTCGCCGCTTCGGTCGTCGCGGCGAAGCGGCCCCGCGCGACGATGCTGGCATCCATCTCGCGGACAAGCTGGGCATCGACACTCAGCCGGATCAATGCGCCGTCGCCGCTTGTCTCGGCGTTGAAGTCACCGATTTCGCTGATCATCGCCAGATCGCCCGCAACGCCAAGGGGCGCGCGCCCGACATGGCCGAAGGCGTCATAACTGCCAAGCGTTTCGACCAGAAGCCGTTGCAACATCGCCGGAACAGGGTCGCCCCACACGGCGTCAGGCAGATATTGTGTCTGCAAAGCGGACGGCCGGATCATGATACGCTCGGAATCCAGTGTCCCGCGCGTTTTGGGAAGCTCGATCACCAGTTCCGATATGCGCGCACCGCCGCATTGCCCGATGCCGACATCTGGGCCGCGCAATTCGAATACGTTGCGATCAGGCTCTCCCTCCAACGCGGACAGGGCGGCACAGCCGGGCAGGGACAGGCAAAGCAGCAGCAGAAGGGCGGGGCGGAACATGGGCACCTCAGCGTCGGAATTCGGGCGTGGGTTGGCCCCGCAACAGTTGCGCGGGGTTGCGTCGTAATGTCGAAACGAGCGCGTCGATATTCGTGACCATCGCGCGCATGTCCTGCGCCAGTCGCGAATATTGCGGCAGCCCCTCTCGGGTGAAGGCTTGCACAGGCGCGCGCGCGCCGTCCAGCATCGCGCGCAGGGAATCGAACGCGCCCGCGGCGGACCGGGCGGCATCGCCGATATTCGCAGTGATCCGCGGAAGTTCGTCAGGCAGGTTGGCCAGCGATTCATTCACCCGGCCCAGGGTGCTGCGAAGATCGTTGAAGACCGGTCCAAGGTCATCGACGACCCGCCCCGCCGTATCCAGCGTCGTCGTCGCAGAGCCGAGTGCCACATCAAGATTATCGAGGCTGTCCATCGCGCGGTTGCTAAGCCGACTGAGATCGTCGGCAAGTGCGGGCACCCTCCCGCGCAGATCATTGGTCAGCGGCGAGAGATCATCGCCAAGATAGGCGTCGACGCGGGCGAGCGTTTGTTCCGCCTGTGTCGACGCGCCCGCAAAGCTTTCAAGCGCCGTATCGGCCCTTGCCGTGATCAGTTCCAGTTTGTCGCCCACATCTGCAAGATCGGTGGCGGCGGCGGCAATCGCATCGGTGGCCCTGGAGACGTCCTTCATCGTCTGATCCAGACTTGCCGAAGCAGCTTCGGTGTTGCTCAGGATATTGGCGATGCGCTGCTGGTTCTCGTCGCCTGTCATCTGGGTAAGTTGGCCTGCCAGCACGTTCAGTCTTGCCAGAAGTTCGGGCGCCTGCTGCCCAAGGGTCTGAAGCGTCGAGCGGCCGCTAGTGATTACCGGGATCTGCTCCTCGGTTACATCGCGCAACAGTGCTGCATCGGGCGAGCCGGGCGTGATCGTGACAATCGAGACGCCAGTGACCGCCGACGTGTCGATAGAGGCGGTCGAATCGACACGGACCGGGGTATCCTCGTCAAGTTCCAGCCGCACGCGCACCGCCTCGGCCCCGGTGGGCGAAAGCTCGGTCGCAACGACGCGGCCGACATTCAGTCCCGCGAACTGCACCTGCGACGATACGGTCAGCCCGGCCACCTCGCGGAAATACGCATCGTAATAGGCGAATTGCCGATTAAGCTCCAATTTCGCGAACCACATCAGAAACCCGAGTATGCCAAGGAATCCGACCAGCGTGAACGCCCCGATCAACGCAAAATTCGCCTTGGTTTCCATATGCTATGCGTCCTCGTGGTCGGGGGTCATCGCGGCACGGGCGCGCGGGCCGTGGAAATATTCATGCACCCAGGGATGGTCGATCGCCAACATCTCGCTCATCGTTCCGGTTGCAAGAACCTTCTTTTCCGCCAGAACCGCGATCCGGTCGCAACAGGTGTGCAAAGTGTCGAGATCATGCGTCACCAGAAAAACGGACAGGTTCAGTGCGTCGCGCAACTCCACGATAAGGCGGTCAAAGGCATCCGCGCCGATGGGGTCGAGACCCGCCGTCGGCTCGTCAAGAAACAGGATTTCCGGGTCAAGGGCCAGTGCGCGCGCCAGTCCTGCGCGCTTGCGCATGCCGCCGGAAAGCTCTGACGGGTATTTGTCATTTGCATTCGGCGGCAGCCCGGCCATCGCCACCTTCAGTTCCGCAAGTCCGATCCGGTCAGAATCGCTGAGGTCACGAACCGCGCGCAGTGGCACCTCGACATTTTCACGCACAGTCAGCGATGAAAACAGCGCGCCGTCCTGGAACATGACACCCCAGCGACGCTCCAGCGCCTCGCGCTCGGCGCTTGTCAGCGAACCAATATTCTGCCCCAGCACCCTGATGTCGCCATGGCGCGTCTGGTTAAGACCCACGATGCTGCGCAACAGGACCGATTTGCCGGTGCCGGATCCCCCGACCACGCCCAGAATCTCGCCCCGTCGCAGGTCGAGATCCAGGTCGTCATGCACGACGTGGTCGCCGAACTGGTTTCTCAGGCCGCGAACCTCGATCGCGTTGTCGCCGGTCATATCCCCATCTCCGAAAAGACGATCGAGAAGATGGCATCGGCGATGATCACGGCGAAGATCGCGTTCACCACCGCGCTGGAGGTCATGCGCCCCAGCGATTCCGCGTCGCGGCCGACCTGCATGCCGGCATGGCATCCGATAACGCCGATGATGACTGCGAAGACCGGGGCCTTGACCAGCCCGGCAATTGCGTGGCTGACATCGACTTCGCCCAGACGAGTCAGAAACATCGAAGGAGAGATGTCCAGCACGATCCATGACATCAGCGCGCCCCCGGTCAGTCCTGCAAGATCAGCCAGCAGCCCCAGGATAGGCAAGGTCACCAGAAGCGCGAGGACGCGCGGAAGGATCAGCACCATGTCGGGGTCCATGCCGAGCGTGCGCATGGCGTCGATTTCCTCGCGCATTTTCATGGAGCCGATGGATGCTGTCAGCGCCGAGGCGGTGCGTCCCGCAACGATGATCGCGGTCAGAAGTATCCCCAGTTCCCGCAGCACGGCGATCGCAATCAGATCGACAACGAAGACCTCTGCCCCGAACTGGCGCAACTGCGCGGCCCCCTGAAAGGCCAGCACGACGCCGATCAGGAAGGACATCACAAACACGATGGGCACCGCGCGCAGTCCGGTTTCCTGACAATGATAGACCAGCGAGGTCAGGCGGAATTCGGATGGGTGACGCAACGCGCGCAGCCACGCGGCCAGAAAGCGCCCAAGAAATTCGGCCAGTTCGTGGAAATAGCCAAGCGCACCGACCACGCGCTTGCCGGTCCGCTCAAGGATATTGTGCCAGCGCGCATCGGGGATCGCGCCGCGCTCCGGTGGCGCGACCGATTGGGCAACCGTCTCGATCAGGCGCGCATGGCTGTCGCTCAACCCTTCCAGCTGTGTCCCGGCTTGCCTCGCGCGGGCCAGATACCACGCCCCCGCGGTATCCATGCGGTCGAGATCTCCAAGACCGATCCGCGTGGGCAGGTCGCGCGGAAGCTGGGGCAGGGTCCAGACCAGAAGCGCGCCGCCAAGACGCAGAAGATCGCCGTCTTGCGTCTGATCAAGCGTCGCGTCTTCAGGGTTTCTGATTGTGGCGGGCGTTGTCAGCGTGGTCCCCCTTGGGCGGGACGCGAACCGCAGCAAGCTGCTGGTTCGCGTCAGGTGCCCAGATTGTCGCGATATACTGGCAGTGTAAAGCTGGGCTGGCTGCTCACTCCGTCTCAAAGCTGAACAGGGCCACGCTGCGCTCCAACTCGTTCACCGCCAGATTGCGGTTGATCGGTGCCTGAGCGCGCGAGGCGCAGTTCTGACGTTCGCACAGAAAGCAGTTCAGGCCGATCTCTGTCGGTTCGGTTTTTTCCTGATCTATCGCGTCGGCATAGATCAGGCGCGGCGCGAAAGCCACGTCGCAGCCAAGCCCGACGGCCAGCCGTGGTGCGGGCGAAAAGAATGTGCCGCCCGCCCGCGTGACCGTCCGCGCGATCGAGAAATATTTGCCGCCCTCGGGCATGCGGATCAGTTGCGTCTGCAGCTTGCCCGGCGTTTCGAATGCGCCGTGAATGTTCCACAACGGGCAGGTGCCGCCAAAGCGCGAAAACGGGAAGCGCCCGGCGCTGAAGCGTTTGGACACGTTCCCGGCCCTGTCAACGCGGACGAAGAAGAAGGGAATGCCCCGCGCCTCGGGGCGTTGCAGGGTGGTCATGCGGTGGGCGGTCTGTTCGAAACCGGTGCCGAAGCGGTGGCCGATCAGTTCGATGTCGTAACGTTCGGATTCGCAGGCGGCGAGGAACGGGCGATACGGCATCAACAGCGCGGCAGCGAAGTAATTCGCAAGGCTGACGCGGGCAAGACTGCGCGTCGCGTCGCCGTCGAAGGCACCGCCCGTCATCACCTCGTCGATCAGATCCTGATAATCCAGCCTTGCGATCAGCACCCCCATCTGAAAGCGGCGGCTGGCGACGTCCAGCAGTTCCGACAGCATCAGTTCCTTGCGATGCGGATCATAGCGCCGCAGCGAGCCGCCCATCACCGACGCCGGCATCCGCCGCACCCGGACGTTATGCGCGGCCAGCAGCCCGTGCAGGGCGCGACCGGATTCGTCGCGGTGAATCTTGTGCTCCTCGGCGACGCGCTCGGCCACGCGGTCCAGTTCATCGACATAGTTGCGATGTTCATAGAACCAGTCGCGCACCTGTTCGACCGGCTTGGCGACCTGCGCCATCACCTCGACCCGGCTGCCATCGGTCAGGGGCGAATCCTCGGCTGTGCGCCGCATCAACTGGTCGCCCAGCTTGCCCTGCAGCCGCACCAGCGCCGCCGCGATCCGGGGCGAGGTCTGCAACACCGCCTCGATTTCCGTGCGGCTGACGCCCTCGACCTCCAGCGCGGGGTCTTTCAGGGCGGCTTCGAAATCGGCGGCAAGCTGGGCGTCGGTATCGGGGGCCAGTTCGGCCACGTTGATGTCATAGACCTGCGCCAACCGCATCAACAGCTTGGCCGAAGCGGGGCGCTGATCCGATTCGATCAGCGTGATATAACTGGCCGAAACGCCAAGCTGCGCCGCCATCTGCGCCTGCGTCAGCCCCAGCGTCGTTCGCAGCACCTTCAGGCGCTGACCTATGATAAGCTTGTCACCACGCGCGGCCATTCGTGCCCCCTGCAGGTTTGTCAGAAAATTATTACAATACTTACATTACAAAAGTAACGAGCCTGACAAAAGTGACAGAATGACCCCATTTCTGCAAGAGCATGATGCTTCTGCAGCATGACATTACTAAAGTGACATTCATGAGGAGGGGCGAATCACCCATCGGGCCAGTGGTCCACGGGGTCGGTCCGAACCCAAGGAATAACGCCACGAAAGGAAAGATCATGGCAAACCGCAAAAGCTACGCCGAGCTTCATGCCGAAGTTTCCAAGCGCTACCCCTCGGGCCAGACCCCCGGTGGCGTCAGCGTCGATGATATCGTGCAGCTGAAGCTTCAGAACAGCTATGACACCCATCTTGATATTGCCCGCGACATGGCAAAAGTCATGCGCGAGGATATGGCGGCCTATGACGCCGATCCGACCCTTTCGACCCAGTCGCTGGGGTGCTGGTCGGGCTTCCACGCCCAGCAGATGATCAAGTCGGTCAAGCGCCTGCGCGGCACCACCAAGCGCGCCTATGTCTATCTTTCGGGTTGGATGGTTGCCGGTCTGCGCAACACCTGGGGCCACCTGCCCGACCAGTCGATGCACGAAAAAACCGCCGTCGCCGACCTGATCCGCGAGATCTATGTCTCGCTGCGTCAGGCTGACGAAGTGGCGATGAACGACCTGTTCAAGGACCTGCACGCGGCCCGGAAGGCCGGTGATGCTGCGGCAGAGAAGAAGGCGATCGAGGCCATCGACAACTTCGAATCCCACGTTGTTCCGATCATCGCCGATATCGACGCGGGCTTCGGCAACGAACATGCCACCTACCTGCTGGCGAAGGAACTGATCCAGGCCGGCGCCTGCTGCCTGCAGATCGAAAACCAGGTCTCGGACGCGAAGCAATGCGGCCACCAGGACGGCAAGGTCACCGTGCCGCGCGAAGATTTCATCGAAAAGCTGCGCGCCTGCCGTCTGGCGCTGGAAGAGCTGGGCGTTGACGAGGGCGTCATCGTGGCCCGCACCGACAGCCTTGGTGCCGGTCTGACGCAGAAGGTTCCGGTGTCGCAGGAACCGGGCGATCTGGCCTCGGAATACATCAAATGGCTGGATACAGAAGCGATCAGCGATGCCAACCCGGTCCGCGATGGCGAATTGGCGATCATGCTGGACGGCGAATTCGTCAAGCCGAAGCGCCTGCCGAACGGTCTGTTCCCGTTCAAGAAAGGCTCTGGCCGGGCGCGCGTCGTCGAAGACTGCATCGCCAACCTGACGCAGGGTGGCGCGGATATGCTGTGGATCGAAACCGACACGCCGAACGTCGCCGAAATCGCCGGTATGGTGAACGAAGTGCGCGAGGCGGTTCCGAATGCCAAGCTGGTCTATAACAACTCGCCTTCCTTCAACTGGACCCTGAACCTGCGCAAGCAGGTCCGTGACGAGTGGATCAAGGAAGGCAAGATCGCCGCCGGCGATTACCCGGAAGGGAACGAGCTGATGAAGGCGGAATTCGACGCCTCGGAACTGGGTCAGGAAGCCGATGCGCGCCTGCAGCGCTTCCAGCACGACATCTCGACGCAGGCGGGTGTGTTCCACAACCTGATCACGCTGCCGACCTTCCACCTGACCGCGAAATCGGTGGACGAGCTGTCGCGCGGCTACTTCGGCGACGACAAGATGCTGGCCTACGTCAAGACCGTTCAGCGCGAGGAAATCCGTCGCGGCATCAGCGCGGTCAAGCACCAGCACGAGGTCGGTTCGGATCTGGGCGACACGTTCAAGGAAATGGTCGGCGGCGAGCGCGCGCTGAAAGCGGGCGGCCATGCCAACACCATGAACCAGTTCGCAGCGGAATAAGCCTCTGTAAACTCTTGGTTGGGGCGGCTAATGTGGCCCCAACCCCAAACTGGAGGAGCGAGACATGAACGCAGACACCGAATTCCAGCGCATTGACCTTCCCGAAGGCGACCGCGAGACCCGCGCAATCCACCGCGTGGCCGAGGCCGTGCACCGCCTGAACGACGCCGTGCAGCGCGCCGTGCAGGAAGGCGTCTCGGTCGAGGTGATCCGCGTCTCGCGCATCCACAACGGTGCAGGCGCATGGGGTGACCAGGTTGTCCCCACCATCCGCGGCACCGGCGACAAGGCGGAAGACGCCGACAAAGGCTGACCTTCAGCCAAACCACAAATTGAAGGCGGGTCATTGCGGCCCGCTTTTTTGTGCCTGCGTTGTTCTGTTGAAACGCCGTGTTGCAGGAGGCCGCCACGTTCCGGATGTCGGTTCTGAGCCCAAACTTACAGTCGAATAGGGAAAGGGCGCCCCGGTAGCAAACTGGTTAGCTCAGTTTCTAATGCGGAACCGCCAGACAGCAGACGATTAGGCACAGAAGGATTTGACTTCGACAGCCGGCCTGAAATTCCTGCGTTAGTGCACTGAAAGCAAATCAGAGCCCACCAATCCAACTCACCATCAGTAACCGTCGCCATACCATGGTTGGGTGTGTAACACCTCAATGCCATTTCGCCATCTGGGGCGTTCCAAGCAGATACAATGGCAGACGCAGTCTTCTTATCCAGAAATCGTCCAAAAGACTGCACCGGCTACTCTTCTCGTCCGCCTTTACCAGCGTAAAGGGCTTTAGTCCGGTGCTTGCCTCTCGAGTAACCAGCTTTTGCAACATCTCACCGACAAATTGATCCCTTTCCATTGAGAAAAAGTGAAAGATAAACAGGGCGTCCCAGGGTTTTTGCGCTCTTCCAACAAGGTTCATCGCAGCCTCCATGTCGGTTCTTTCATTCGGCTCGAACATATCGTCTGTGCGGATCGCAAAGCAAATCAAGCGAACTGGTGCTGTGTCCCACACAGCCGACCTTCACCCTTCCTCGACAGCTCTTTTCGCGCTACATACGCGGCTTGACCCTGTGACCACGCAAGGCCCATCGCCATGACGACCGACCTCGACCGCCCCGTGCTGACCCCGCCCAATGGCGAGAAAAAGGTGCTGCTGCATTCCTGCTGCGCCCCCTGTTCGGGCGAGGTGATGGAGGCGATGACGGCGTCCGGCATCGACTACACGATCTTCTTCTACAACCCCAACATCCACCCGCAGAAGGAATACCTGCTGCGCAAGGATGAAAACATCCGCTTCGCCGAGATCCACAACGTCCCCTTCGTCGATGCCGATTACGACACCGACAACTGGTTCGCCCGCGCAAAAGGGATGGAGTGGGAGCCGGAACGCGGCATTCGTTGCACGATGTGTTTCGACATGCGGTTCGAACGCACGGCGCTTTATGCGCATGAACACGGCTTTCCGGTCATGACCTCCAGCCTTGGGATTTCGCGCTGGAAGGACATGAAGCAGATCAATGGCTGCGGGGAACGCGCAGTGCGGCCCTACGATGGGCTGGATTACTGGGATTACAACTGGCGCAAGGGTGGCGGGTCCAGCCGCATGATCGAGATTTCCAAGCGCGAGGAATTCTACATGCAGGAATATTGCGGCTGCGTGTATTCCCTGCGCGACACCAACCGTCACCGGCGCGAGGTCGGCCGCGGCCAGATCGAGATCGGCACCATGTATTACGGCAAGGACGCGCCGGACGAATAAGGCGCGAAGCTGGACCTTTCGGGTAGGGCCAGGGCAGGGCGCCCGATCATCGGGAAGGCGCGCTGCGGGCAGGCCTCTCGCTCACACAGCTTGCAGCCGGGGCCGATGGGTGTCGCGATATCCGGTCCCAGCAGATCCAGCCCGCGCGCATAGACCAGCCGGTCGGCATGGGCGATGTCACAGCCAAGCGCCACGGCGAAATGCTTGACCGGCGTGCCGAAGCCGCCGCGCCCGTGACTGATGGTGCGGGCAATCCACAGATAGCGCCGCCCGTCGGGCATCTGCGCCACCTGCCGCAACACCTCGCCCGGATGGGAAAAAGCGTCATAAATCGTCCATAGCGGACATGACCCGCCAAAGCGCGAGAAGTGGAAATCCGTCGCCGATTGCCGTTTCGAGATATTGCCCGCCCGATCCACCCGGATGAAGAAGAACGGCACCCCCTGCGCGCCGTTGCGCTGCAAGGTCGACAGGCGGTGGCAAGTGGTTTCAAACCCGACATCGAAGCGCTGCGATAACAGGGCGATGTCATAGCGTTCAGCCTCGGCGGCGGTTAGGAACGTCTCGTAAGGCAGGATCAGCGCCCCGGCATAGTAATTCGCCAGCCCGATCCGCAGCAGCGGCTGATCCTCGGGCGACAGGCCCGAATTCTGGCACAAACGGTCGATGGTCGCGGCTTCTTCCAGCAGGCCAAGCTGAGTGCCCATCTGAAATGCCTGCTGCGCGTCCGAAAGCTGGGTCGAGATCCGCAGAACGCGCGTCTCGGGATCAAAGCGGCGCAGCACGCCCGGTTCTGTCGCGGGCTCGACCCGGATCTTGTGGCGGTCGCGCAGATAGGTTGCAAGGCCGTCCGCGCGCCCGATCACCGGCAGCAGATTGCCAAGCGGTTCCGCCGCGCGGTCCAGTTCAGCGATGTGATTGCGGCGGGTATAAAAATAGTCACGCACCGATTCGAATGCGGTGGGTGCGGTGGGTGCGCCCGGCTGATCGGTCGCCTGCTCGGCCAGCACATTCGCGCGCTCGGTCGCATTGCGAAGCCGGCGGCGCATATCGAGGATTACCTTCGCCAGCGCGGGTGAATTGTCGGCCAGATCATGCAGCTCTGCGGTGCTGATCGCGACGCCCTGATCTGCAAGCGCGGCCCGCAGCCGGGATGCCAGCCGCCCGTCCCCCGCATCGTGGAAAGGCTGCGCCTCGGCCCCGAACACCTCGTCCAGCTTTGCCAGCACGCTCAGCGTCAGGGGACGCTGATTCCGTTCGATCTGGTTCAGATAACTGGGAGAGATTTCCAGCACCCGCGCCAGCGCCGCCTGCGTCATCGCATGGGTTTCACGCAGCCTTCGCAGCTGGCCACCAAGATAGGCATTCTTCATTCGCAAGCCTTCGCAAGATTCGCAAAACCGCCTGTGCGCTTTTGCAACTTGATACAACTCTGCTGTTTACCAAAGGCCCTGCTGCGTGGAAACTGTTTGTGCAAATCTTGCGAAGGATCACCATGCAAGCGCGAGAAACCGCCACATTCGAACACACCGAACTGGTCCTGCCCGCACAGGCGAACCATTACGGTACGCTGTTCGCGGGGCAGGGGCTTTCGATGCTGGCGCAGGCCGCGTTTACCGCCGCCAGCCGTTATGCCCGCGCCAATGTGGTGCTGGCGGCGGTCAAGGACCTGCGCTTCACCGCGCCGGTCCCGGTCGGCAACCTGTTCGTCATTGCCGCCCGCGTCACCGATGCGGGTCGCAGTTCGATGACGGTCGAGGTCGCGGCAAGCCGCGAAGATCCGCAGACCGGGGAACGCAGCCCGGTCGCGCAAGGACAGTTCCAGATGGTCGCCGTCAATGAAGACGGACGGCCGAAGAAAATCACCGCTCAGGAGTTCCGCTCATGAAGACCCATGAAGTCCGCACTTATAAATCGGCCGAAAATCTGGCCCGCGAAGACCAGCTCGCCTGGAAAATCGCCGAGGTCGCCGCCGATCCTGTCGCGGTCGATGCCGATGTCACCGACATGATCATCAACCGCATCATCGACAACGCTTCGGTCGCCGCCGCCTCGGTCGCGCGCCGCCCGGTCGCCTCAGCCCGTGCGCAGGCCATGGCCCATCCCTATCAGCCCGGCGCGACCGTCTTCGGCGTCGACAGCGGCACCACCGTTTCGCCCGAATGGGCGGCCTATGCCAATGGCGTGGCGGTGCGCGAACTGGACTTCCACGACACCTATCTGGCGGCGGATTACTCGCATCCCGGCGACAACATCCCGCCGATCCTGGCCGTCGCCCAGCATACGGGAAAATCCGGCGCCGACCTGATCCGCGGTCTGGCCACGGGTTACGAAATTCAGGTCGATCTGGTCACCGGCATCTGCCTGCACGAACACAAGATCGACCACATCGCCCATCTCGGCCCGTCGGCCGCCGCCGGCATCGGCACGCTGCTGGGGCTGGACACCGAAACCATCTATCAGGCCGTCCAGCAGGCGCTGCATATCACCACCACCACCCGCCAGTCGCGCAAGGGCGAGATCTCGTCCTGGAAAGCCTATGCCCCCGCCTTCGCCGGCAAGATGGCGATCGAGGCCGTGGACCGCGTGATGCGCGGCGAGGGCGCGCCGTCGCCCGCATGGGAAGGCGAAGACGGCTTCATCGCCTATCTGTTGTCGGGTCCGGGCGCGAAATATAACGTGCCGCTGCCCGGCAAGGGCGAGGCCAAGCGCGCGATCCTTGACACCTACACCAAGGAACATTCGGCGGAATACCAATCGCAGGCGCTGATCGACCTGGCCCGCCGCATGGGGCCGAAGATCGGCGATCTTTCCCAGATCGACAGCATCGTCATCCATACCAGCCATCACACCCATTACGTGATCGGCACCGGCGCGAATGACCCGCAAAAGATGGACCCGAAGGCCAGCCGTGAGACGCTGGACCACTCGATCATGTATATCTTTGCCGTGGCGCTGGAAGATGGCGGCTGGCATCACGAAAAATCCTATGCCCCGGAACGCGCGAACCGGCCCGAGACGGTCGATCTGTGGCACAAGATCTCGACGACGGAGGACAAGGAATGGACGCGCCGCTATCACTCGCAGGACCCGAAGGAAAAGGCCTTTGGCGGTCGCGTGGTGGTGACGCTGAAAGACGGGACCGTGATCGAGGATGAACTGGCCCTTGCCGACGCACATCCCGACGGCGCCCGTCCCTTCGTGCGCGAGAACTATAAGAACAAGTTCCTGACCCTGTCGGACGGCATCATCGCGCCCGCCGAACAGACCCGCTTCCTTCAGGCCGCTGAAGCATTGGCCGACCTGAAAGCGGGCGATCTTGCCGCGCTGAATTTCGTGGTCGAGGCTGGCAAGCTTGGCGGCGCGCGCCCGACCGGCATTTTCGACTTCAAGGGATAAGGAGGCCCGCAAATGGCACCGAAACCGAAGAAATCCGTAGCACTGTCGGGGGTAGAGGCGGGGAATTCCGCCCTCTGCACCGTCGGGCAGACTGGCAACGACCTGCATTATCGCGGCTATGACATCCTCGACATCGCCGAGGCCGCGACATTCGAAGAAATCGCCCATCTGCTGGTTCATGGTGAACTGCCGACCAAGGCGCAGCTTGCTGCCTATGAGGCAAAGCTGTCACGTCTGCGGGGGCTGCCCGCGCCCGTCAAGGCGGCGCTGGAACAGCTTCCTGCGGCCAGCCATCCGATGGACGTGATGCGCACGGGCGTGTCGGTTCTGGGCTGCACGCTGCCCGAAGGTCATGCGCATGACAATGCCGGCGCGCGCGACATCATCGACCGGCTGATGGCGTCGCTGGGGTCGATGCTGCTCTATTGGTATCACTACAGCCATAATGGTCGCCGGATCGAGGTCGAAGGCGACGAGACGACGATCGCCGAACATTTCCTGCGCATGCTGCACGGCAAAAAGCCGTCGGCGGACCATGTGCGGGCGATGCAGACCTCGCTGATCCTTTATGCGGAACACGAATTCAACGCCTCGACCTTCACCGCGCGGATGGTCGCGGGGACGGGGTCGGACATGTATTCGGCGATCACCGCAGCCATTGGGGCGCTGCGTGGCCCCAAGCATGGCGGCGCCAACGAAGCCGCGTTCGAGGTGCAGTCGCGCTATGCCTCGCCCGATGACGCCGCCGAGGATATCCGCCAGCGCATCGCCGATAAGCAGATCATCATCGGCTTCGGTCACCCGGTCTATACCATCGCCGATCCGCGCAATGTGGTCATCAAGCGTGTGGCAAAGCAGTTGTCGGATGCGGCGGGCGACACCCGTCTTTACGACATTGCCGAACGGATCGAGACGGTGATGGACGAGGAACGCAAGATGTTCCCCAACCTCGACTGGTTCAGCGCCGTATCCTATTACCAGATGGGCGTGCCGACCGCGATGTTTACACCGCTTTTCGTCATCGCCCGGACCTCTGGCTGGGGTGCGCATGTGATCGAACAGCGCGAGGACGGCAAAATCATCCGACCCTCGGCCCATTACACGGGCCCGGAAAACCGCAAATTCGTGCCGCTGTCCAAGCGCGGCTGAAAAGGAGCGATCATGGTTTATCTTGTTGGGGCCGACTATCCCGACCGCCCCGCGGGCGAACGTTTTCAGGAATTGCTGGATGCGCCCGGTATCCTGCGCCTGCCCGGCGCGCATAACGGTCAGGCGGCGCTGCAAGCCAAGGCCGCCGGTTTCGATGCGTTGTATCTTTCCGGCGCGGCAATGACCGCGTCGATGGGGCTGCCCGATCTGGGCATCATCACTGTGGACGAGGTCGCGTTCTTCATCCGCCAGATTACCCGTGCGACGGGGCTGCCGCTGCTGGTCGATGGCGATACAGGTTATGGCGAAGCGCTGAACGTCATGCACATGGTCCGCACATTCGAAGATGCGGGCGCGGGCGCAGTGCATCTGGAAGACCAGCTTTTGCCGAAGAAATGCGGTCACTTGAACGACAAGAAGCTGGCGTCGGCGGCGGACATGGCGGCCAAGGTTGCGGCGGCCGCCAAGGCGCGGCGGCATCTGCGCATCATCGCGCGCACCGACGCGGCCGCCAGCGAGGGTCTGGAAGGGGCGATTGCCCGTGCGAAGCTCTATGTCGAGGCAGGCGCCGATGCGATCTTCCCCGAGGCGCTGACCTCGGTCGAGATGTTCAAGGAAGTCCGCGCCGCATTGCCGGGGGTGAAGCTGCTGGCCAATATGACCGAGTTCGGACGGACGCCCGCACTGACCGCGCAGGAGTTCGAGGATCTTGGCTATGACATGGTGATCTGGCCGGTCTCCTCCTTGCGGGTGGCGAACAAGGCGCAGGAAAAGCTGTATGCGACGCTGGCCCGCGACGGTGCGACGACCGCAATGTTGCCCGACATGCAGACCCGGCAAGAGCTTTACGGCACGATCAGCCTCGGCGATTTCGAGGCGCTGGATGCGTCCATCGCGGCATCGGTCGCGCCGGACTGGAAGGCCTGAATGAACCTGCCGGGGCGCTTGCGGGCGTCACGGGAGGCGAACGGGTCTTGGTCCTGCATCGGCATTCGCTATAACGGCATCTCGGTGACAGGGATCATCAGGTCCTGAGGTGCCGCGCCGCCGTCGGGAATCGCTGCGGCATATTCGGGCGGTATCTCCGGGGTCGCGGCCAATTCCTCGGCCTCCATATCAGGGTCGGCTTGCCGTGCTTTCCGTGTCGAGCCGCGTGATCGTCGCTCTGTTCGGCGATCGCGGGTCCTCATCGGGGCAGCGCCCGGCCCGATAAGGGGTTGCGACCTTTGGCCAAGAAGCCGCCGCTCAGTCGTGTCGGCGTCCCGCAACGCGCCAGCGCTCAGCAGCGCGACCCGTTCACCGCCGATAACCGCAAGAGATCCAGGCATTCCGGTCGTGGCCGTGCCAATCGGCGCGCCAAGCAGCATCCGTTTTTCCACGATCCGCGCCTGACGCGACGGCTGCGGCAGTCGCGCCACCGCGCCGGGATCGGCCGAGGCGAAGCGGTTATAGGTTTCCGACATGTCGCGCATCCCGTCGAACCCGCCCGCACGAAGGCCTGCGCGCAATTCGTCGAAGCGCGCCAGATAGCGGGTGGCATTTGCCTGTGTGCGCGAATGAAACGCCCCCGCAGCGCGCCGCCAGTCACCCATTTCCGCATGTAATTGACTGACAAAGCGCGCGGCGTATCGCGCATTTGACAGCGGATCGAACATGTCCGCGACCGAGCCGAAATTTTCGCCATGCCAGCGATAGTTCAACTGAAAGCAGCCGATATCGACATTGGTGCGCCCCTGCGCCACGCGTTCCTCTGCAAAGGCAATGGCGCTGTTCGGGTCGTCGAACCATGTGCCCTCGCCTTCGGCATTCACGCTCCACGCCCAGGGGCGCACGATGCCGTCGCGCCTGCGCCCGGTTTCGGTCAGCGTCAGCGCACCAAGGATGTCGGGGGGCACGCCGGCTTCGGTCGCAGCGGTCTGGGCGGCCCATTCGCAAAGGGCTGCCGGTTCCTCGGTCGCTGCAAGGGCGGGCAAGGGGATCAGCAGGATCAGCAGGGCAAAGACGAATCGCATGACCCCGACGCTAGCCCCAATTGTTTAATCCGCCGTTGACGGCGTGACTTGGCGCGCGGGCTTTGCTAGATCGCGCAGCATGTCGATGCCCGCAAACCCTGTCGATCCGGCGATCCGCGATGCCGCGCGCCTGTCCGTCGCCCCGATGATGGACTGGACGGACCGCTTCTGCCGCGGTTTTCACCGCGTCCTGTCGCGGCGCGCGCTGCTGTATACCGAAATGGTCACAGCGCCCGCGATCATCCACGGCCCTCGCGACCGCCTGCTGCGCCGCGACGGCGCGGAACAGCCGGTCGCGCTGCAGATCGGCGGATCTGACCCCGAGGAACTGGCCCGCGCGACGGCGCTTGCCGCGCCCTTCGGCTATGACGAGATCAACCTGAATGTGGGCTGCCCGTCCGACCGGGTGCAGTCGGGCTGCTTTGGCGCGGTGCTGATGAAAACGCCCGATCTGGTGGCGCGTTGTGTCGCGGCGATGATTGCCGAAAGCCCGGTCGAGGTGACGGTGAAATGCCGCATCGGCGTGGACGATCAGGACCCCGAACAGGTGCTGCCCGATTTCCTGTCGCGGATGCGCGATGCGGGCGTCAGCCGCGTCACCATCCACGCCCGCATGGCCTGGCTGGAGGGGCTGTCGCCCAAGGACAACCGCGAAATCCCGCCACTGAATTATCCGCTTGTCCATCGCATGAAGGCCGCTTTCCCTGACATGCACCTGTCGATCAATGGCGGCATTCAGCCGGGGATGGAGGCTGAACAGCTGACCCATATGGACGGCGTGATGATCGGACGTGCGGCCTATCACCAGCCATGGGACAGCCTTGGCGCGGCAGATACGCTGTGGGGCGACGCCCCGCCCTTCACCGACCCCACCGGCGCCGCACTGGCCATGCGCCCGCTGATCGAGGCGTGGCTGCATGACGGCGCGCGCATCCACAATATCAGCCGTCACATGCTGGGCCTGTTCCACGCCCGCCCCGGTGCGCGTCTGTGGCGCAGAACCCTCAGCGAGGGGGCGTCGAAGGCCCACACCCCCGAACAGGGCCTTGCGCTTTACGACGCGGCATTGGATCAGGTGCGCGAAGCGTCGGAGGCAGCATGAGCGAAATGATCCTTCCCGGCCTGATTCTGGCCGCTGTCGGTGCCTTTGCAGGGGTGCTGGCCGGGCTTCTGGGCGTGGGTGGCGGCATTGTGCTGGTGCCGGCCTTCTTCTATCTGTTCAGCGCGGCTGGATACGGATCCGACGATCTGATGCAGATCTGTCTTGCGACCTCGCTTGCGACGATCATCGTCACCTCGGCCCGGTCGGTCATGGCGCATAACCGCAAGGGCGCGGTGGACTGGCAGATCCTGAAGGACTGGGCTTTGGGCATCATGATCGGCGCGTCGGCGGGCGTGCTGATGGTATCGTCGCTGCGTACCCATACGCTGCAGGTGATCTTTGGCGTGCTGGTTGTCATCATTGCGCTTTACATGATGTTCGGACGCAGCACTTGGCGGCTGGCAGAGGAAATGCCGCAGGGGCCAATCAAATATGTGATGGCGGGGCTGACCGGCTTTGTGTCGGTTCTGCTGGGGATTGGGGGCGGGTCGATCGGCGTACCGCTGATGACGCTGCATGGCCGCCCGATCCATCGCGCTGTGGCCACGGCTGCGGGCTTTGGCGGGCTGATCGCGCTGCCCTCGGCCCTGCTGTTCCTGTTCACGCCGACCGAAAATGCGCCCCCCGGCACCATCGGCGCGGTCAATATCCCGGCCTTCCTGATCGTCATCGTGATGACCACGCTGACGGCACCGCTTGGCGCGACACTGGCGCATAAGCTTGATGCGAAGATGCTGAAAAAGGTGTTTGCCGGATTCCTCATGCTCGTGGCATTGAACATGCTGCGCAAAGCCCTGTTCTAGAAAGGCAGTCCAGATGTCACACGCAGCTGCGAAACCGATGTCCTCGCGCCCGGGCAAGCCGCTTTCCGGCACCGCCTCGGTCCCCGGTGACAAGTCGATCAGCCACCGCGCGCTGATCCTTGGGGCGTTGGCGGTTGGCCGTACGCATATTACCGGGCTGCTGGAAGGGCAGGACGTGCTGGATACCGGTAAGGCGATGCAGGCATTTGGCGCAACGGTCGAACGGTTGGGGCCGGGCGAATGGACGGTTGATGGCGTGGGCGTCGGCGGTTTTGCCGAACCTGCGGGCGTGATTGACTGCGGCAATTCCGGCACCGGCGTCCGGCTGATCATGGGGGCGATGGCGACGACGCCGATCACCGCCACCTTCACCGGCGATGCCAGCCTGTCGAAACGCCCGATGCGCCGCATCACCGACCCGCTGGCGCTGTTCGGCGCTGACATCACCGCGCGAGAGGGCGGCTTGCTTCCCGTGACCATCAAGGGCGTGCAAGATCCCGTTCCAGTCCGCTATGCGACGCCCGTCGCCTCGGCCCAGATCAAGTCCGCCGTTCTGCTGGCGGGGCTGAACGCGCCCGGCCAGACCGTTGTGATCGAGAAGGAACCGACCCGCGACCATTCTGAACGGATGCTGGCGGGCTTCGGGGCCACCATCACGACAAAGACGACCGACGAAGGCCGCGTCATCACCCTGACCGGCCAGCCCGAACTGCGCGCCCAGACCGTCGCCGTGCCGCGCGATCCGTCCTCGGCCGCGTTTCCGGTTGCTGCCGCGCTGATCGTGCCGGGGTCAGAAATCCGCGTTCCCGGTATCAGCCGCAACCCGACGCGGGACGGGCTGTATGTGACGCTGGCCGAAATGGGTGCGGACCTGACTTGGGAAAACGACCGCGAGGAAGGGGGCGAGCCTGTCGCGGACCTGATCGTGCGTCATTCCGCGCTGAAGGGCGTCCAGGTCCCCGCCGACCGCGCCGCCAGCATGATTGACGAATTCCCGGTGCTGTCGGTGATCGCAGCCATGGCGGAAGGCGACACGGTGATGAACGGCGTGGCCGAACTGCGCGTCAAGGAATCCGACCGCATCGATGCGATGGCCAAGGGCCTTCGCGCGAACGGGGTCGAGGTTGACGAAACCCGCGACAGCATGACCGTCCACGGTCAGGGACGCATTCCGGGCGGCGGGGTGCCGGTCGCCACGCATCTGGACCACCGCATCGCCATGTCCTTCTTGGTCGCAGGTCTTGCGGCAGATGCCGAGATCACCGTCGATGACGGCGCGGCCATTGCCACATCCTTTCCGGATTTCGTGCCGCTGATGACCGGGCTTGGCGCGGATCTGGGCTAGGTCTCGATCTCGATACTGTCGGCAGAGCGGCGGGTAATGCGTTCGTCGCATTTCGCCTCGATATTGTTGCCGTCGGGGTCCAGCACGAAGGCCGCGTAATAACCGGGGTGGTAATCGCGCGGCCCCGGCTCGCCATTGTCGCGCCCGCCATTGGCAAGCGCCGCACGGTGGAAACGATCGACCATGTCGCGGTCGGCTGCCTGAAAGCACAGATGCAGCAGGCTGGGCCGTTCGCCGGGTGCGACCTCGTCGATGTAAAGCTCGTCACATTCCAGCCAGTCGCGCCCGCGGCCGACGCATTCATCGCGACCCAAGGCATCCAGAACCGTGCTGTAGAAATCCCGCGCACGCCCGAAATCCGCCACGCGAAGATGGATATGGTCGATAAGCCTGCCCTGATGGTACGCCATCGCTCGCCCCCTGTTTCCCAACGCCGGATGCGTCGCGTGGTTCCGGCCCCACTGGACCCGGCGACCGCTTTGCGGCATAGACAGATCAACAGACCCGAAGGAGTCCAGCCCATGTGGATCGTTGACCGTATTCTGACCTGGTGGAGGGGACAGACCCTGAACACGCAGGTCTGGACCGCGCTTTACGGTGAAAAGGTCGGTGAGGACGATCAGGGTAACGTCTATTACCAGTCCAAGAAGGGCGCGCGCCGTTGGGTCATCTATAACGGCGAATCCGAAGCAAGCCGGGTGCCTGTCGAATGGCATGGCTGGCTGCACCACACCTATAAGGAACCGCCGACCAAGGACCCGCTGCAGCGCCGTTCGTGGGAGTTGCCGAGCCAGATGAACATGACGGGCACTCCGCAGGCCTATCGCCCGAAAGGCTCGATCTATCGTGCCAACCCGGTTGATCGCAGCGACTACGATGCCTGGCAGCCCGACCAGTGACGAGCGCCGGGGATGAGTGATGACAGCCGGGCAGAATTGATTGCCGGCGGTCTGGTTCTGGCGGTCGCTGCGGGGTTTCTGGTCTTCGCCGGCAGCGCGCGCATGGTCCCGGCCAGCGGATACGAATTGACCGCCGCCTTCCCCAGCATCGAGGGGATCGAGAAGGGGTCCGAGGTGCGCCTTGCCGGTGTCCCGGTCGGGCGCGTGTCCGACATCCGGCTGAACCCCGAAACCTATTACGCGGAAGCCCGGATCAGCCTTCCTGACAACATTCTTCTGCCAAGCGATTCGGCGGCGCTTATCCAGTCTGACGGTTTGCTTGGCGGTGCCTATCTTGAACTTCAGCCCGGCGGCAGTCTCGACAACCTTTCACCGGGCGACGAGATCGAGGATGTGCAGGGTGCGGTAAGCCTTCTGTCGCTGATGATGAAATTCGTCGATTCGCAAGCGAGCAACTCCGAATGATCCGACCACAAAACCCTCTCTTCGCCCTGCGCCGCCAATTCCGCGTGCTTGGCCATGCAGCACTTCTTGGCCTGCTGGTCGCGGCACCGGCAGCCGCAACGGCGCAGGAAGGCGTGGAAACAACACGCGGTTCCGGCGCTGTGCTTCGTGCTCTCGACAAGGTGTCGAGCGCAGTCCGCGATCTGGAAATGGCACCGGGCGAGGCGGTCAATGTCGGGCGCCTGACAGTTCGTTTGGGAGAGTGCCGCTATCCCTCGGCCGATCCGAATTCCGACGCTTTCGCGCAGATGGTGATTACCGACCGCAACAGCGGGGCAACCCTGTTCGACGGATGGATGGTGGCCTCGGCCCCGGCGCTTTCGGCGCTTGACGACGCGCGCTATGACGTCTGGGTGTTAAGCTGCGAGATCGCCTGAATATCCGGCAGCGGCCGGCGCGTGATATCGGCGGGCGCAGCAAGCGCGCGCGTCAGGCGGCGGTGATATTCGGCGCGTGAGATGGTCAGCCCCCCAAGCGATTGCAGATGCGGGGTCGGATATTGCGTATCGAACAGCAGGAAGCCGCAATTCGCCAGATGCGCTGACAGGGCGAGAAGTGCGGCCTTCGATCCGTTCCCGGCACGCGAGAACATGCTTTCCCCGAAAAACGCCCCGCCGATGCTCAGCCCGAAAATGCCGCCGACAAGCGCCGAACCGTCATATGCCTCCAGCGAATGGGCGCGGCCGGCGTCGTGCAGTTCGGCATAGATGCGCTGCAACGGCGCGTTGATCCAGGTTTCTGGCCGCGCGGCGCAGGAATCGACAACGGCGGCGAAATCCGTGTTCAGCGCCAGCCGCCAGCCGCAACCGCGCAGATGCCGCCGCATGGAGCGTGAGACGTGAAGCCCCCCGATCGGCAGAATGCCGCGCTGCGGGGGATCGAACCAGTGCAGGCTGGGATCAGAGGCCGAGACCGCCATGGGGAAAATGCCATTGGCATATCCCCATAGCATCTGCCCGGCGGAAATCACGCCGGGACGTTCTCGCTCAACCAGCGCTCAAGCCAGTGGATCGAGTAATTTCCACTTTGGATGTCAGCTTCCTGCAGCAGCGCATCGAATAGCGGGATCGTATTGTCCACGCCGTCGATGATAAGCTCCGAAAGCGCACGGCTAAGCCGCGCCAGTGCCTCGGGGCGGTCGCGGCCGTGGACGATCAGCTTGCCGATCAGGCTGTCGTAATAGGGCGGGATGACATAGCCGTCATAGATCGCGCTATCCATCCTGACGCCCAGTCCGCCCGGAGCGTGGAACTGGGTGATCTTGCCGGGCGATGGGCTGAAATTCGGCAGCTTCTCGGCGTTGATCCGAACCTCAATCGCGTGGCCGTTGATCGCCAGCTTGTCCTGATCCAGCTCCATCGGCTCGCCTGCGGCGACGCGGATCTGTTCACGGACCAGATCGACGCCGTAAATGGCCTCGGTCACCGGATGTTCAACCTGAAGACGGGTGTTCATCTCGATGAAATAGAACTCGCCATCTTCATAAAGGAACTCGATCGTGCCCGCGCCGATATAGCCCAGCTTCTTCATCGCGTCGGCGCAGATATTGCCGATGCGCTGCCGTTCTTCTTCGGTGATCGAGGGGCCGGGCGCTTCTTCCAGCACCTTCTGGTGACGGCGCTGCAGCGAACAGTCGCGCTCGCCCAGATAGACGGCATTGCCCTTGCCGTCCCCAAAAACCTGAATCTCGATATGGCGGGGCTTTTGCAGGTATTTTTCGATGTAAACGTCGGGGTTGCCGAAAGCGGCCTTGGCTTCCGAACGCGCGGTGCGGAAGGCCACTTCCAGCCCCTTTTCGTCATGCGCGACCTTCATGCCGCGCCCGCCGCCGCCTGCAGTGGCCTTGATGATGACCGGATAGCCGATTTCGGCGGCAACCTTGCGGGCCTCGTCCACGTCATTCACGCCGCCTTCCGATCCCGGAACGACCGGAATCCCCAGCTCTTTCGCGGTTTCCTTGGCGGTGATCTTGTCGCCCATGATGCGGATATGTTCCGCCTTGGGACCGATGAAGGTGATGCCGTGATCTTCCAGCATCTGCGCGAAACCGGCGTTCTCCGACAGGAACCCATAGCCCGGATGCACCGCCTGCGCGCCGGTGATTTCACAGGCTGCGATGATCGCGGCGGGGTTCAGATAGCTTTCAGAAGACGGGTTCGGGCCGATGCAGACCGATTCGTCGGCCATGCGCACATGCATGGCGTTGGTGTCGGCCGTCGAATGCACCGCGACGGACTGAATGCCCATCTCGCGGGCGGCGCGGATCACGCGCAGCGCGATTTCGCCACGGTTGGCAATCAGGATCTTGTCGAACATCCGACCGGCCTCATTCCACGATCATCAGCGGCGCGCCGTATTCGACGGGCGTGCCGTCATCGACGAGGATGCGCTTGACCGTGCCGGATTTGGGCGAGGGGATGTGGTTCATGGTCTTCATCGCCTCGACGATCAGCAGCGTGTCGCCTTCGCTGACCTGCTGGCCAATGGTGACGAACGCAGCCGCACCCGGTTCCGCCGACAGATAGGCCGTGCCGACCATGGGCGAGGTGACGGCACCGGGCAGGTTCGCCGGATCTTCGGCGGTGGCACCGGGCGTGGCAGTCGGCGTGGCGGGCGAGGCAGGGGCCGCCGCTGCAGCCGGGGCGGGCGCTGCGGGCGCGGGCGCATAAGCGGGCGCTGCCGCAACGACCTGCTTGCCATTCTTCGACAGGCTCACCGTCAGCCGGTCATGTTCGCCATATTCACGCTTGACCGACAGTTCGGCCAGTTCACTGCTGTTCAGAAGTTCGGCCAGCGACTGGATGAAAGCGACATCGCCTTCGTGATTCTTGCTGCCGGATTTGCCGAATGCGGTCATGAGTATCCTCTGCCTTGTGATGCCCGCGTCTTGCGCACGGTAAGATTTGCGCGGCTTATATCAAGGAACGCTGGGTAAGGGAAAGCAAATTGGGCGATTCCCGACAGAATTGGCGCTCGCATTTTATGTCCGCTTTTCTAGAATATGCGGCCAGTTCCGCCAGAAACACAAGGACTTGTGACATGCGCAATCATTTTCAGCGAATTGCGGCGCTTTCGGCGGTGCTTCTTATTTCGCCCGTTATCGCCTTGTCACGGGACCTTGAACATCTGAACGGGCAGATACTGACCTCGCACGGGCTGTGCGCGGTGGTGGCCCAGAAGGGTAATGCCGACATCGGGGCGGATCGCGATGGGATGGTCCTGATCGGCACGGGCGAGACGGCGGCCTTTTATCCCCTGGGCTATCCCGGCATCTGCCAGATCGACGGCGTGCTGAACCCGAATATGTACGGTCGCGGCAACGACCTGCCGACGGCCATGGTCACCGTTTCCTGCATCGACGATACGGCGGTGCCGGTCCTTGGCATCCTCGCGCTGGAATACTGGCCCGCCCGCACGCCAGATGCGGCGCGGCTGGTCGTCTCGCTGGTCGCCAATGAAGAGCTGGAATATCTGGCGGGCGAATATCAGGGCTGCACCGGGGCAGAGGGCGACATCCTGCAGCAGCATTTTGCGGGCTAGCAGGCGTCAGCCACGACCAGCCTTTTCGGCGATGCCCGACTGATGCTCGCGCTTTGCAAGCTGTTCGGCGACATCTTTCAGCGTCAGATCACGCGCGGCCAACATGACGGCCAGGTGATAGATCGCGTCGGCGGCCTCCGACGCCAGCTTGTCGCGGTCGCCTTTTACGGCTTCGATGATGGCTTCGACCGCTTCCTCGCCGAATTTCTCGGCGCATTTTTCGGGGCCTTTGGCCAGCAGCTTCGCCGTCCAGCTGGTATCGGGATCGGCGCCCTTGCGGGCGGCAATGGTGGCGTCGAGCCGTTTGAACGCGTCATAGCTCATGTCAGCCTCACGGGGATGCCTGCGGCGGCCAGATGGGCCTTTGCCTCGCCCACGGTGAAGGTGCCGAAATGGAAGATGGACGCGGCCAGAAGGGCGCTAGCATGGCCCTCGGTCACGCCTTCGACCAGATGTTCCAGCATGCCCACCCCGCCCGAGGCGATGACGGGAATGTCCACCGCATCGGCCACGGCGCGGGTCAAGGGCAGGTTGAAGCCCGATTTCGTGCCGTCGCGGTCCATGCTGGTCAGAAGGATTTCGCCCGCGCCCTTTTCGGCGACAAGACGCGCGAATTCGACCGCGTCGATGCCGGTCGGTTTGCGCCCGCCATGGGTGAAGATTTCCCATCTGCCGGGGGCCACGGTCTTGGCGTCGATGGCGCAGACGATGCATTGGCTGCCGAAACGGTCAGCGGCGTCGGACAGCACGTTCGGGTCCGCCACGGCAGCCGAATTGAACGACACCTTGTCAGCCCCTGCCAGCAGCAATGCGCGGACATCGTGATGCGTGCGCACGCCCCCGCCCACGGTCAGCGGCACAAAGCACTGTTCGGCGGTGCGCGTCACCACGTCGAACATGGTGCCGCGGTTTTCATGGGTGGCGTGGATGTCCAGAAAGCAGATCTCGTCCGCGCCGGCGGCGTCATAGGCCTTCGCGGCCTCGACCGGGTCGCCCGCGTCGATAAGATCGACGAAATTCACGCCTTTCACGACCCGGCCATCGGCCACGTCAAGGCAGGGGATGATGCGTGTCTTCAGCATATGCGGGTGATAGCCTGCGCGGCGGCGCAGGGGAAGGGGTCAGCCGGCAAGCGCGTAAAGTGCTGCCTTCAGATCCAGCGCGCCATCGTAAAGCGCCCGGCCAGATATCGCGCCCGCGATCACGCCGGTATCGCGCAACGCGGTCAGGTCTTCCATCGACGACACCCCGCCCGAGGCGATGACCGGGATGCTGACCGCGCGCGCCAGCGCCTCAGTCGCGGGGATGTTCGGGCCCTGCATCGCGCCGTCGCGGTCGATATCGGTATAAATGATGGCCGCCACACCCGCGTCCTCGAAACTGCGGGCAAGGTCGGTGGCCTGCACGGTCGTTTCCTCGGCCCAGCCCTTGGTCGCGACAAAGCCCTTTCGTGCGTCAATGCCGACGGCGACCTGACCCGGGAAGGCGCTGGCGGCGTCGCGCACGAGATCCGGGTTTTCAACGGCCACGGTGCCGAGGATCACCCGCTTCAGGCCTTTCTTAAGCCACATCTCGATTGTCGCCATGTCGCGGATGCCGCCGCCAAGCTGGGCGGGAATGTCGGTCGCCTGCAGGATCGCCTCGACCGCTGCGGCGTTCACCGGCTGGCCTGCGAAAGCGCCGTTCAGATCGACCAGATGCAGCCATTCCGCGCCGGCATCCTGAAACGCTTTTGCCTGCGCTGCCGGATCGGAGCCGAAAATCGTCGCGGCCTCCATGTCGCCCCGCAGCAGGCGCACGCAATTGCCGTCCTTCAGGTCGATGGCGGGGTAAAGGATCATGGCACGGCTCCGGGCGGCTTGGTTCGCCGCGCTTTGCCACAGGGGCGCGGGCAGGGCAAGCGCAGCGGAAGCTGCGTCAACGGGACCTTCGACCCTACGTCATACTTGCGGGAATCGCGGGCGTGACCTCTCATCGCACCAAACCGCATCTTTGGGAGGAGAAACCATGAAGAAAATCCTGTTCGCCGCCGCTTTCGGCCTGCTGGCCGGTGCCGCATCCGCCGACCCGATCGAAGGGTTGTGGCAGACCCAGCCGGACGAGGGCGCATTTGCCTATGTCCAGATCGGTCCCTGCGGGGGTGCCTTCTGTGGCACCATCACCCGCACCTTCAAGGACAAGGCTGAATTCCAGTCGCCCAATATCGGCAAGCAGATCGTGATCGACATGGCCCCGCAGGGCGATGGCAATTACAAGGGCAAGGTCCTGCGTCCGGCCGATGGCAAGATCTATAACGGCAAGGCCTCGGTCAGCGGCAATCAGATGAGCCTTGCGGGCTGCGTCGCAGGCGGGCTGATCTGCAAGAACCAGACCTGGGCGCGGATCCAGTAAGCCAGACCTGTAGACGGAACGGGCGGCCCTTTGGGGCTGCCTTTTCTATTCCGGATCGCCGATTTCGACGATATGGCCGTCGGGGTCATGAAAGCGGAAAACGCGCTGCCCCCAATGCTGGCGCTGGATCGGGTGAATCAGCTCGACCTCCGGCGCGATCCTGATGAAAGCGGCGTCGAGATCGTTATCCTCGAAATACAGAACCAGATTGCCGCGCCCAAAAGTACCGGGCGCGGGATCGGTTCCGAAGACCGTGCGATGCAGCGCGCGTCCTTCATGCAGCGCAAACCCGCCCTCGAACCGGACGAAACCGCCTTCATCCTCCAGAATGCGCAACCCCATCAAGTCGCGATAGAACCGCCGCGCGCGGTCCAGATCGGCCGAAAAGCAGATGGGATTGATGAACCGCATCTGCCCTAGGGTTTCCAGTTCAGGAAATTCTCGATGATGCGAAGACCCACGGCCTGCGATTTTTCCGGGTGGAACTGGGTGCCGACGATATTGTCGCGGCCCACGATGGCCGTGACCGGACCGCCATAATCGACATCCGCCAGCAGATGCGCCGAGTCCGCCGGGTGGAACTGCCAGCTATGGACGAAATAGGCGTGATCGCCTTCGGTTATCCCCTCCAGAACCGGATGCCGAGATCTGAGGCGCAGGTCGTTCCAGCCCATATGCGGCACTTTCAGGGCGGCATCCGAAGGGCGGATCGCGTCGATCCTGCCGCCGATCCAGCCCAGCCCCGCCGTGTCGCGGTATTCGTGGCCAATATCGGCCAGCATCTGCATCCCCACACAGATCCCCATGAAAGGCACCCCGCGACCCTCGACCGCCTCGCGCAGCACCTCGACCATGCCCGGCACAGCCTCCAGCGCCGCCTTGCAGGCCGGAAACGCGCCATCGCCCGGCAACACGATCCGGTCGGCCCTCGCCACCGCTTCCGGCTCCGAGGTCACGAAGACCTCGGCCCCGGTCTTGCGGCCCATCAGCGCGAAAGCCTTTTCGGCCGAATGCAGGTTGCCGCTGTCGTAATCGACAAGCGCAACCCGCATCACAAGGCGCCCTTCGTCGAGGGCAGCGCATCACTGCGGGGGTCGGGCTCGACCGCCTCGCGCAGCGCGCGGGCGACGGATTTGAACGCGGCCTCGGCGATGTGGTGGCTGTTGATCCCGTGCAAGGCATCGACATGCAGGGTGATGCCGCCATGCGTGGACAGCGCCTGAAAGAATTCGCGCACCAGCTCCACATCGAACGTCCCGATCTTCTGGGTCGGGAAATCGACATTCCACACCAGATAGGCCCGCCCTGACAGATCCAGCGCGGATCGCACAAGCGCGTCATCCATCGCCAGCAGGAAGCTGCCATAGCGCCGGATACCCTTCTTGTCGCCAAGCGCCTTCACCAGCGCCTGCCCAAGCGCGATCCCCGCATCTTCCACCGTGTGGTGATCGTCGATATGCAGGTCGCCCGTGGCGCGCACCGTCAGGTCGATCAGCGAATGGCGCGACAACTGGTCCAGCATGTGGTCAAAGAAACCCACGCCGGTCTGGTTGTCATAGACCCCGGTCCCGTCGAGGTTCACGCTGACCTCGATCTCGGTCTCGGCTGTCTTGCGGGTGATCTCTGCCTTGCGCATCGTGTTTCCCTTCATTGCCCGCCGCTTATATGCCGCCCGCCCGGATCATCCAAGATGAACCTGCCCCTCGGGATAGCGGACGCGCGGTGTCGTGCGCGTGGCAAGGAAAAAGCCAAGCGTCAGCGGCCCGACCCGGCCAAGGAACATCATCACCATGATGACCACGCGCCCCAGCGTGCTCAGATCGTCGGTATATTCCCGTGTCAGCCCGGCATTGCCGAAAGCACTGGCGACCTCGAAGCTGATATTCAGAAAATCGCCGTCATGCGTCGCGGCAATCAGAAAAATACCTGCGAAGTTCAGGACTGCGGCAATCGCGATCAGCGCCATGACCTTCAGCACCTCGTCAAGCCCGATCGAACGCCCGAAGGCCCAGATCTCGGTCCGGCGACGAAAGAAGGCCAGCGTGGCGAGGAACATGACCATCACTGTCGTGACCTTCATTCCCCCCGCAGTCGAGGTCGGGCCGCCACCAATCACCATAAGCGCCATGAAAAGCAGCGCGGTCGAATCGTGCAGCCCGGCCATGTCCGTCGTGGCAAAGCCCGCCGTGCGCGGCGTCACGCCCTGAAACCACGCCACCATCAGCCTGTCAGCCGCTGCGGGATAGACCGCCAGAGTGCGCGGGTTCTGCCATTCCAGAACCGCGGTAAGCGTGACCCCGACGAAAATCAGCACCAGGCTTCCGACGACCATCAGCCGCGTATGCAAACCCCAGCCGGTCCAGAATTTCCGCCGCCGGATGTCTGACAGCACGACGTAGCCGATGCCGCCGATGATGAACAAGGCCGGGATGACGAGGTTGATGATCGGATCGGTGGCGTAGGGAACTAGCCCCGTCGAAAAGGTCGAGAAACCCGCATTGTTGAAGGCCGAAACGGCATGAAAGGCTGCGTGCCAGACGCCCGTTTTCACCCCGAATTCCGGCACGAATACAAGGCAGAGCAGCGCCGTGCCCGCCAGTTCGGCCAGAAGCACCACGCGCAGGATGATCCCGACCATCTTCGTCAGGCTCGTGAACGAGGTCTGGTTCAGATCCTCGCGCAGATAGGTCTGGTGGCGGATGCCGATGGGCATGCCAAGCGCAGACAGGATCAGCACCGCAAAGCTCATCAGGCCCAGCCCGCCAAGCTGGACCAGCAGCAGAAGGATCAACTGGCCCCAGAATGTCAGGCCGGTCTGGATATCTATCACCGAAAGCCCCGTGACCGTCACCGCCGAGGTCGAGGTGAAAATCGCATCCATGACCGAAATCGGCTGCGTTGTCGCCGCAGGCAGCAAAAAGGCGACGCTTCCGGCCAGCACCAGCGCCAGGTAAAGCAGCGCCAGCACCGCAGGCGGCGGCAGCCGCTGTGCGCGGCGCATCGCGACCTGCAACGGCGAAGGGTCGCGGCGCGTCACAGCTTGCCGCTGACGGCGGTCAGTTCGGCCTTCTGACCCAGCAGAAGCAGCCGGTCCCCGGCCTTCAGCACCGTGTCCGGGGCGGCGGCCAGATATTCGGTGCCGCGCATCAGGCCAAGAACGCGCACCGCAGGGTCCAGCCCCAGATCGGCCAGCAGGCTGTCTTCATGTGTATCGGGCATCTGCAGGTTTACGACGCTGTAGCCGTTTCCGAGTGCGACGTAATCCTGCACAGCGGGGTTGTTCAGCATCTGCGCCGTGTGACGCCCCATCTCGATATCGGGCAGAAGCACGCGATCCACCCCCATCTTCGACAGGATTCGATGATGAGTGCGACTGTCGGCCTTGACCCAGATCGTGCCGATGCCGATCAGCTTGAGGTTCATCACTGTCAGGATGCTGCTTTCCAGATCGTCGCCCATGGAAACCAGCGCGACGTCATAGCTGCCAGCGCCGGCCTCTCGCAAAGCCGCATCATCGGTCGCGTCGAGAATGGCAACATTGCCAAGTTCCTCGGCCATGTCCGCGACGCGCCTCTCGTTGATGTCGATGCCGAGAACCTGATTGTCCAGACCCGCAAGCGCCTTCGCCACCACGCTGCCGAAACTTCCCAGCCCGAGCACGACGAAGCTGCGTCTTTTCTTGCCCATGATGCCCCGCGACCTGTTTTTCCCCAATGGTTTGACCATTCCCCGCCGGGGCCGTCAACCGGTGCGGGCGATGCGGCAATATGACACATTTTCGGGCATTTGTTCGGTGGGGTGGCAATCTTTCGCCGAACGTGACATAAGCGCGCCCCTCACAAGCGACGCAAGACATGACAGATTAACTGAAAGGATTTTCATGCCCGATCCAAATGATCCGCATCAAGATCAGAAGGGCCATCCGGGCGATCCCGCCTATGAACGGCCGATCCTTGATGGCGAAAGACACGAAGAGGTCATCGACGGGGGCGAACCCGAAGCCGATCCCGTGCCCGCCCCGGAAGGCGCGACCGAGGTGATCGACACCGAATATGAAATCGGTCAGGACAACCTCGCGCATTCGTTCACGCTGGAATTCGACGTCCACAAGCCGGTTTTCCTGATTTCCTCGCTTTGCGTGATTGGCATCACGCTGGCCGCGCTGATCTTCCAGCACCAGCTCGACCCCTTCTTTCAAGGGATGCGCGACTGGCTGACCGGCAACCTCGCCTGGTTCTTCCTGTTCGCCGCGAATATTTTTGTGTTGCTGTGCCTGGGGCTGATCGTCTCGCCGCTTGGCAGCGTTCGTCTGGGCGGCCCGGACGCGACGCCGGACTTCTCGCTCGGAAGCTGGTTTGCGATGCTGTTCGCGGCTGGCATGGGCATCGGGCTGATGTTCTACGGCGTCTCCGAACCGATGAGCCATTTTGACAGCTCGCTTGCCGGGCCGGTCGTCGAAAACGGCGTGCGCACCGATTGGGCGCCGCTGCAAGGCGCTGCCGGCGATGAACTGGGCGCGCGGCGTCTGGGCATGGCTGCGACAATCTTCCACTGGGGCCTGCACCCCTGGGCGATCTATGCCATCGTCGCACTGGCACTGGCACTGTTTTCGTTCAACAAGGGCCTGCCGCTGACGATGCGCTCGGTCTTCTACCCGATCCTCGGGGACCGCATCTGGGGCTGGCCGGGTCACCTGATCGACATTCTCGCAGTCTTTGCGACGATCTTCGGTCTGGCGACTTCGCTTGGCTTCGGTGCGCAACAGGCGACAGCCGGGCTGAACTTCCTGTTCGGTCTGCCCGCGTCGAACACGACGATGATCCTGCTGATCGTGGCGATCACGGGCGTGGCGACCATTTCGGTCATCACCGGCGTCGACAAGGGCGTCAAGCGCCTGTCCGAGGCGAACATGATCCTTGCCTTCCTGCTGCTTCTGTTCGTGATCGTGGTCGGGCCCAGCACCGCAATCCTGTCGGGCTTTTTCGCCAACCTGAAATCCTACGCACAGGAATTGCTGCCGCTGTCGAACCCGTTCGGGCGCGACGATGACAACTTCCGTCACGGCTGGACCGCTTTCTACTGGGCGTGGTGGATCAGCTGGTCACCGTTTGTCGGCATGTTCATCGCGCGCGTTTCGCGCGGCCGCACGGTGCGTCAGTTCCTGATCGCAGTGCTGCTGGTTCCGGCCATCGTGTCGGTCCTGTGGATGACCACATTCGGCGGCACGGCGATCTCGCTGACGCTGGCAGGGTTCCAGGGCATTTCGGACGCAGCGCTTGAGCTCAAGCTGTTTGTGATGCTCTCACAGCTTCCGTGGACGGCGATCACCAGCTTCATCGGCATCATTCTTGTCATCGTGTTCTTCATCACCTCATCGGATTCCGGCTCGCTGGTGATCGACACGATCGCCTCTGGCGGCAAGGTGAACTCGCCGGTGCCGCAGCGCGTGTTCTGGTGCACCGTCGAAGGTCTGGTCGCCATCGCGCTGCTGCTGGCAGGCGGACTTGATGCGTTGCAGGCGATGGCGGTTTCGACCGGCTTCCCCTTCACCATCGTTCTGCTCGGCGCGTGCTGGGCCATCGTCAAGGGCCTGATGGGAGAGCGCCGGGAACTGCGCTGAGAGGCGCATCTTTCCCGGTCTTTGCCAGATCGGCCAAGTCATGCTGGACAGGCGGGAATTCCCCGCCTGTCCTTGTTTTTTGGACAGAGTAGTGTCACAAGATTCGTCATGTTTTTTTGTCGGGACGACCAATGACAAGTTTTGCGGACAGCGAAAAGCGTCTGAACGCGGCGCTCAGCCGCATCGATCGCGCCCTTGACCGCAGCACCGGCGACGCTGCGGCCTCCGCAGCCGGCGACGCGGATGCGCTGGCACAGCTAAGCGCCGAAAACGCGCAACTGAAACAGCAACTTGCCGAGGCCGAGGCGCGACTGGCAGCGCAGGATGGGGCGGGCGGATCGACCACCGCTGACGCCGATCTCAAGGCCGAGATCGAGGCCCTGAAGGCCGAGCGCGCGGCCGAAGTTGCCGCGCTTGACGAAATCATGGACGAACTCGAATCGCTGATTGCGCGCGCGCCCTTGTCGTCAGATGCGCCTTATGCCGAAAATGTCTCGCCCGCGCCGGGCGAAGTGGTCGCGTTCGACAACAGCGAGGGCTGAGCATGGATGTCACCTTCACGATCGGCCACAAGGAATATTCCCTGCAGGCCCAGGACGGCGAGGAACGGCTGCTGCGTCGCGCCGCCGCCCTTCTGGATGAAGAAGCAGAGAAAATCACCGAACAGGCCGGCCGCATGCCAGAGCCGCGCCTTCTTCTGCTGGCCGGGCTGATGCTGGCGGATCGCTTCAACACGATGGAAGACCGCGCCTTGGTTGCCGAACGCGAGCTAGCGCGCACCCGCAATGCCGCAAGCGGCATGGTCGCGTCCGAGGTGCAGGACGCGATGGCCGAACTCGCCGCCCGCGCCGAGTCCCTTGCCGAGCGCGCCGAGGAAAAGGCCGGCACGTCCAGCAACGCCGAAGCCAGCGAAAAAGGCTGATCGGTCGCCGGATCAGCCTCCCGTATTCCTGCGTTTCACTAAGACTGGCGCCGCCTATTCGGCGGCATGCGGATGGGCCGTTTCCGACCCGTCCTTCATCTGGAAACCGCGCTCCAATTGGTCGAAGGGCGCGACCGGATAATCGCCCGAGAAGCAGGCGTCGCAATATTGCGGGCAGGACTTGTCCCGGCCCTTTGCCTCGCCCGCGGCGCGGTAAAGCCCGTCAAGCGAGACGAAGGACAGGCTGTCCACGCCGATCCATTCGCGCATCTCCTCGGGCGTCATATTGGCCGCCAGCAGCTTGTCGCGGTCGGGTGTGTCGACGCCATAGAAGCAGGGCCAGGCCGTGGGTGGCGAGGCAATGCGGAAATGCACCTCCTTGGCACCGGCATCCAGGATCATGTCCTTGATCTTGCGGCTGGTGGTGCCGCGCACCACGCTGTCATCGACCAGCACCACCCGCTTGCCCGCGATCAGCGAGCGGTTGACGTTAAGCTTCAGCCGGACACCCATGTTGCGGATCTGGTCGGTCGGTTCGATGAAGGTTCGGCCCATATACTGGTTGCGGATGATCCCCATGCCGTAAGGGATGCCCGATTCCTGCGCATAACCGATGGCCGCAGGCGTGCCGCTGTCAGGAACCGGGCAGACCAGATCGGCCTCGACCGGGGCTTCGCGGGCCAGTTCGACCCCGATCTGGCGGCGCGTTTCATAGACAGACCGCCCGCCGATGATCGAATCGGGGCGGCTGAAATAGACATGTTCAAAGATGCAGAAGCGCGACGGTGTCGGATGGAAAGGACGAGAGCTTTCGATCTGCCCCTTGGAAATCACCACCATCTCGCCCGGCTCGACCTCGCGCAGGAATTCCGCCCCGATGATATCCAGCCCGCAGGTTTCCGACGACAGCGCATAGGCGTCATCGCCCAGCTTGCCGATGACCAGCGGTCGCACGCCCAACGGGTCGCGCACGCCGATCAGCTTGGTGCGGGTCATGGCGATGACGCTGAACGCGCCTTCGACGCGGCGCAGCGCATCCTTCATGCGTTCGGGAATGTTGCGCTGGATGGACCGCGCCATCAGGTGGATGATGCATTCCGAATCGCTGCCCGACTGGAAGATGGACCCCCGCTCGATCAGCTCGCGGCGCAGCGCGTCGGCATTGGTGATATTTCCGTTATGGGCAACCGCGCAGCCGCCCATGCTGAATTCACCGAAGAAGGGCTGCACGTCGCGGATATGCGCGGCCTTGGCGCCTGCCGTCGAATAGCGCACATGCCCGATGGCCAGCGGGCCGGGCAGCGTTTCCATCAGCGACTGCTTCGTGAAATTGTCACGGACATAACCAAAGCGATGCGCGCTGTTGAAGCCGCGTTCCGCATCGTGGCTGATGATCCCGCCGGCTTCCTGCCCGCGATGCTGCAGGGCATGCAGGCCAAGTGCCACGAAATTCGCCGCCTCGGCGACGCCCGTGACGCCAAATACGCCGCATTCCTCGTGCAGCCGGTCATCGTCGAAAGGATGCGCGAGGAAGGGTTGCATGACGCTCACCTGGCTTTTGGGGGTCGCGGGACGGGTTGCGCCCTAGATAGGGGCTGACGCACCAAAAGTCACGCCCTGCAAGCCGGGGCGTGACGCAAAATTGTCATAACACAGCAAGATGCGCTCAGTTCGCGGGCGCGGTGGTCGTGCCCTCGGCAGGCGCCGCTTCGGTTGGCGCGGCTTCCGGCGTGGTGACAGGCTCGCCCGCGCAGCCCGATACGAGTTGGTTGTAGCGATTGGTGATCCAGCCCGGCGCATCCTGCGGAATTTCGGAATCAAGCCGCCCGGTCATGCGCTGGAACACCTTCACGGAACGCGAATTGTCCACCATCGCCACCGGGGTCGAGGCCATGACGCGGTCGTAAACGATGAAGGCGATCGCAACCAGAAGGATGCCGCGCGCGACCCCGAACAGGAAGCCCATGCCCTGATCGACGCCGCCAAGCGCCGAGCGTTGCACGACCGACGAAAACAGCGGGGTGATGATCGAAAACAGCACCAGCGCCAGCGCAAAGACAACCGCGAAGGCGGCGATGGTCGCCAACTCGCAGCTTTCGCCAAGGAAATCGTCCAGCACCGGGACCTGCGCGATCATCGGGCGCACCGTTGCCGCAAACAGGAAGGCCAGCACGGCCGCGCCGATCCAGCCCAGAATGGCCAGTGATTCGCGCACGAAGCCGCGCGCATAGGCCAGAATGGCCGAAAGGATAATAACGGCCGCAACAATGCCGTCGATAAGGGTGAAGCCGTCCATTTGCCTACCTTTTTTGCGGCAAATGGCCGCACTGTCCCTGTTCTAGCCGGCCCCGAAAACCTCTCCGACAAAGCTTGTCAGGTCGGCGATCCGGTCCAGCCGCATGTCCCTTGAGCCCTCGATTTTCGATGAGGCCGGGATGATCGCATGTGAAAAACCAAGTTTTTGTGCCTCTTTCAACCTGTTTTCCGCCTGCGCGACCGGACGCAACGCGCCGGAAAGGCTGATTTCGCCAAAAGTGACACAGTCGGCGGGCAGGGCGCTGTCCTCGCGTGCGCTTAACAAAGCGGCCGCAATTGCAAGGTCTGCGGCGGGTTCCTGCACCCGCATCCCGCCCGCGACATTCAGGAAAACATCAAGACCCGCAAAGGGAATGCCGCAGCGTGCTTCCAGCACGGCAAGGATGGTGCTGACCCGGCCGCTGTCCAGTCCGACGACCGTGCGGCGCGGGCTTGCCAGTGTCGATGGGGCGACAAGCGCCTGAATTTCCGTCAGTACGGGCCGCGTGCCTTCGATGCCGGCGAAAACCGCACTGCCGGGCGAAGGCTGGCCGCGTTCCGACAGAAACAGCGCTGACGGGTTCGCGACCTCTGCCAGCCCGCCGCCGGTCATCTCGAAGACGCCGATTTCGTCGGCGGGGCCAAAGCGGTTTTTCACCGCGCGCAGAATGCGGAACTGATGCCCGCGCTCACCTTCGAAATACAGCACCGTATCGACCATGTGTTCGACGACGCGCGGACCGGCAATCTGGCCCTCCTTGGTGACGTGGCCCACGATCACCACGGCCACGCCACGCTTCTTGGCAAAGGTGACAAGCTCATGCGCGGATGCGCGCACCTGACTGACGCTGCCCGGCGCGGCCTCGACCGTGTCGGACCACAGGGTCTGGATCGAATCGATGATGGCGATGTCGGGCCGTTCGGCATCCAGCGTCGTCAGAATGTCGCGCAAGGCGGTTTCCGCCCCCAGCCTGACCGGCGCTTCCGCCAGCCCCAGCCGCTGCGCCCGCATACGGACCTGCGCGCTGGCTTCCTCGCCAGAGATATAGATCGCCTGCTGCCCCCGGTTGGCGAAGGCGGCGGCGGCCTGCAGCAGCAGCGTCGATTTCCCGATGCCCGGATCGCCGCCCACCAGAATCGCCGATCCCGGCACCAGACCTCCGCCCAGAACCCGGTCGAATTCGGTCATGCCGCTTTCCGCGCGTGGCGGCGGCGGCTCGTGGGTGGACAGAGCGCTTAACGGTACCGTCTTGCCCTTCGCCGCCCCAAGTCCGCGCCCCGGACCCTGCGACAGGGGCGCTTCTTCGACGATGGTGTTCCACGCGCCACAGGCATCGCAGCGCCCCGCCCATTTCTTGTGGGTCGCGCCGCATTCCTGACAGGTGAAGGTGGTAACTGGTTTTGCCATGCCGGACTTCATGGCAGAGGCCCCGCGCAGCGGCAAGCCCGCGTGCGGGTGGCGTGGGTGGTGCGGGTGTTCGGGCGGCTACGGGCTGTCTGCGCGTGGTGCAAGCCTGTGATGCGGCGATCACGCCATTGTCGGCTTGCGCTTTGTCCTCTTTCCGATCAGGTTCCCGCCCGAGCCAAAGGACCGGATATGGCAGAGCCCGCAACGAACCCCAGCCCCTTCTCGCGCTACGAATTCCTCATCGCATGGCGCTATCTGCGCGCGCGCAAGGCGGAAGGCGGCGTCTCGACGATGACCTGGATCAGCCTGATCGGCATTGCCCTTGGTGTCGCCGCGCTGATCGCCACGCTCGCCGTCCGCTCTGGGTTTCGGGCCGAGTTCGTGGATACCATCCTTGGTGCGAACGCCCATACAACCGTCTATATGTCGCCTTCCAGCTTCACGAACGAGCTGACGGGAGAGGTCTATACCCAGCCCGGCACCATCGCGGATTACGCCGGTATGGCCAAGCGCCTCGCGGCGGTGCCGGGCGTGATCCGCACGGCACCGGTCGTGAAAGGGCAGGTCATGGCGACGGCGGACGACCGCGCCAACGTGGCAGAGATATTTGGCGTAACCGACAAAGATTTCGCAAGAATTCCCCGTATCGCTGACCCCGAAACCTCGATCGGCACGATTGGCGATTTCGACCGTGGCATCGCCATCGGATCGGGGATCGCGCGCGAACTTGGCGTCGGTATCGGCGACCGTGTCAGGCTGATCGCACCCGAAGGCGCGCAGACCGCCTTCGGCACGACCCCCCGCGTCAATGCCTATGAGGTTGTCTATATCTTCAGCGCCGGTCGCTACGACATCGACCGCACCCGCATCTATATGCCCCTTGCCGAGGCGCAGTCCTATTTCAATCGCGAAGGCGTCGCGGATGAGATCGAGGTGTATGTCGATGATCCGGAAAACATTGCCGACTGGTCACTGCCGCTGATGCAGGCGGCAGGCGATGGTGCGCAGGTCTGGACATGGAAAGACAGCTCCGGCAGCTTTCTGCGGGCGCTGGATATCGAGGATGATGTGATGTTCGTCATCCTCTCGGTTCTCGTGCTGATCGCGACCATGAATATCACCTCTGGCCTTATCATGCTGGTGAAGAACAAGGGACGCGATATCGGCATCCTGCGCACCATGGGGCTGACTGAAGGCGCAGTCTTGCGGGTCTTCTTCCTTTGTGGGGCCTTCACGGGGATCATCGGAACGATCGCGGGCGTCGTGATTGGCGTGATATTCGCGCTGAATGTCGACCATATCATGAGCGCGGTGAACATGATTTCCGGCGGTGGTGCATGGGACCCCTCGGTGCGCGGGATCTACGAACTGCCAGCCAAGCTGCGCGGCGTCGATATCGCCAAGGCGGTCGGGCTGTCGCTGGCGCTGAGCTTCATCGTCACCATCTTTCCGGCCCGCCGCGCGGCACGCATGAACCCTGTGGAGGCGCTGCGGTATGAGTGATGTTCTCGCCCTGACCGGGATCGAAAAGACATATAACCGTGGCGAGCCGGGCCAGATCGACGTGCTGCGCGGGCTCGATCTGGCGGTCGGGCGCGGAGAGGTGGTGGCGCTTGTCGCGCCGTCTGGTGCCGGGAAATCGACCCTTCTGCATATTGCCGGGCTTCTGGATACGCCGGATTCCGGGTCTGTCACGCTGAACGGCGCCGATCTGACCGGCCAACGCGACATGGTCCGCACCATCGCACGCCGCCGCGATCTTGGCTTTGTCTATCAGTTCCACCACCTGCTGCCGGAATTCAGCGCCGCCGAGAATATCATCCTTCCGCAACTGGCCAATGCCGTCCCGGAAAAGCGCGCAGCCGCCCGCGCAGCCGAGCTGCTGGAGCGTGTGGGCCTGAAGGATCGCGCAGGGCACCGCCCGGCCGAGCTTTCGGGCGGCGAACAGCAGCGGGTGGCCTTCTGCCGGGCGCTTGCCAACCAGCCGGCCCTGCTTCTGGCCGATGAGCCGACGGGAAATCTGGACCCGGAGACATCGGACAAGGTCTTCGCGATGCTGATGAGCCTGGTGCGCGAAACCGGGCTTTCGGCGCTGATCGCGACACATAACCTTGACCTCGCGGCGCGGATGGACCGCACGGTCCGGCTTGAACAGGGCCGCCTCGTCGCCGCCTAGCCGTGTTCTTCGGCCGCAGTCGCGGCAAGCGCCTGATTGAGCGCGCGCAGCGCATCGACATGATACAGCGTGCCGATGACCTCTGGCGGCGAGGGCGGGCCAATGGCAGCGGGATCGCGTGGGGCGGGCGGGCGGATCACCGGCAGGAACGCCGCGCCGGTGCGTTCGAATTCCGAAAGCGCCAATCCCAGCCGCGCCCCGTCAACAAGCGCGCGCCCTGACAGGGCAAGGTTGCGCACCAGATCGGGGGCAGGGGCGTTTTCAGCATCCGGTGCGCGCATCAACGAGTTGATGCGCATCTTCTGCGGCAACCAGACCTGCGGACCTTCGGCCACGTGAACGCCGCGCAGTTCAAGCTGGGTCAGGAAGAAGGATCGGTGCAGGATTCGCGATGCCAGCGCAGATGACAGCGACACTGCGGTCATGACCGCGATGCCGGTTTGAAAGTCGCCGGTCATTTCAAAGACGATCAGCGCGGTCGAGATCGGCGCGCCGAGGACGGCGGCTGCGACCGCGCCCATGCCCGCCATGGCGTAGATTGTGGTGCTGCCCGACATGGTTGGCGCCATCGAGGTCGCGATCATCCCGAAGGCAAGTCCGGTCAGCGCACCCAGCACCAGCGCGGGCGAGAAGATGCCCCCGCCCATGCGCCCGCCAAGCGTCAGCGACACCGCCAGCACTTTGACGACGGCGAAGATCAGCACCTCCTGAAGGCCGAACGCACCGCGAAGTGCTGCGAATGTCGTCTGGTAACCGACGCCGATGATATGCGGAAAGGGAATGGCCAGCAGTCCCAGCAGCGCACCCGCCAGGGTCGGACGCAGCCAGCGCGGCCATCCGGTTCGTTGAAACAGCGCGTTCCCGGTCGCATCCGCGCGCAGCACCGCCCAGACAAGCGCCGCAGCAACAAGGGCGCATACAATGCCAAGCAGCATGAAGGCAGGAAGCTCGACATAAAAGCTCAGACCCGGCTCTCCGGGCAATGCGAACTCGGTTGCGCCGCCGAAGGCCTGCCGGTTGATGACTGCGCCGGCCACGGCAGCGATTGCGATGGGGGCAAATGCGTGGGCGGCGAAATGGCGCAGAATAACCTCATGCGCGAACAATGCGCCGGCGATGGGTGCGTTGAAGCTGGCGGCGACCGCGCCCGCGACGGCGCAGCCCAGAAGTTCCCGCCCGGCCATCGGGCTGGCGCTGATGCGGGTCGCGAACCATGTCGAGATCACGCCGGCGAAATGAACGACCGGCCCCTCTCGACCCGAAGAGCCGCCCATCCCGAGGGTCAGAAGCGATGCCGCGGCCGAGGCGAAGCCTTCGCGCATGTTGACGCGACCGCCTTCGAGTGCGGCGTCCTCGATGACATCCGCGACGGTTGCGGCGCGCCCGGCCGCAGTGAAACGGTCAAGGATCAGCCCGACGACAAGCCCGCCGACCGTTGGCACCAGAACCAGCCACCACCAGGGCAGGCGGGCGGCATCATTGGTCAGCGATTCGTCGTCGATGCCGTAAAATGTCCGAAGCAGCACGGTGATGCCCAACCGGAAGCCCAGTGCCGCCAGACCTGCGCCAATCCCGATCAGCAGCGCCAGCAGCCAGAACTGTATCTGGCTTGGTCCCTTGTGGCGCATGATGCGCAACCCCTCGGCCACCTGACGGCGCGTCTGTCCGAACCCGGCCGTCAGCCAGTGACCGGCAGCGGCGTTGTTCTGGGGCTTTCGGGGCGGTTCGGATTGGGCCATGTTGGCATCAAGCAAAAGGGGGAACCCATGGTCAACCATCAGCAGGCATTTGACGAGATTCGTGCGATCATTGGGGATCGCCTGTCACAGAAAGATGCCGACCGCGATCAGCATGGCCAGTCCGAAACGTGGCACCGCGCGCCGCCGCCCGACGCAGTTGCATGGCCAGAAACGACCGAGGAGGTCAGCCGGATTCTTGCTATCTGCAACAGGCATCGGTGCCCGGTCATCGGCTGGGGCACAGGCACCTCGCTTGAGGGGCATTCGCTGGCCACGCATGGGGGACTTGTGCTGGACATGCTGCGAATGGACCGCATTCTGGATATCCGCCCCGAAGATATGCTGGCGGTCGTGCAGCCGGGGCTTACGCGCGAGGCGCTGAACACCGACCTGCGTGCCACCGGTCTTTTCTTTCCGATTGATCCCGGTGCGAATGCCTCGCTTGGTGGCATGGCTGCGACCAGAGCGTCGGGGACAATGGCGGTGCGCTATGGAACGATGCGCGATGCCGTCCTCGCGATGGAGGTCGTGCTGGCCGACGGCACAATCATTCGGACGGGCACGCGCGCCGCGAAATCAAGTGCGGGATATGATCTGAATGCACTGATCGTCGGCTCCGAGGGGACGCTCGGGATCATCACTGAACTGACGCTTCGCCTTCATGGCCAGCCCGAGGACGTCGCAGCGGCAGTCTGCGCTTTCCCGACGCTGGAGGATGCGGTGAATTGCGTTGCGATGACCATGCAGATCGGCATTCCCATGGCCCGGATCGAATTCATGGACCCGATTGCCATGCGCGCCGTGAACCTGCATTCCGGCACCGATTATCCGGAAAAGCCCCATCTCATGATCGAATTCAACGGCTCGCCCGAAGGGGTGCGCGCAAATGCCGAGGCATTCGGTGACATTGCCGGCGAATGCGGCGGCGAGGGCTTTCAATGGGCGGCCTCGCCCGAGGATCGCCGCAAGCTCTGGGAGGCGCGGCATGCGTCTTACTGGGCCACGCTGAAGCTCAGGCCCGGCGCGACCGGAGTCGTGACCGATGTCTGCGTGCCGATGTCGGAACTGCCCGGCGCGGTTTCCGCGGCCGCGCGGGATATGGCGGACGCGGGTATCCTTGGCGATATCGTCGGCCATGTCGGCGACGGTAATTTCCACACGCTTCTGCTGATCGAACCGGGCAACGAACAGGAACTCGCCCGCGCGAAAGAGGTCGCGAACGCCATGGCCAGGCGCGCCATTGCGGTCGGTGGGACCGTATCGGGCGAACATGGCATCGGGATCGGCAAGCGCGCCCTGATGGAGGAACAGCACGGCGAAGCCTGGGCGGTGATGGGCGCGATCAAGGCGACGCTTGATCCGAATAATATCCTCAATCCCGGCAAGCTCGTGCCGGACCGGAATTGACCTTCGGAACCTGAATTGCCGGGCATGGTTGGGTCTGCATAAAGCAAGGAGTTTGCGCAATGGCCCATCCCCCGGAACAACCCGTCGAAAAGCAGGCCCGACGTCATTCGCCCGCGCTGATTGCGATTGCGGTGGCCATCGTCGCCGTGGTGGTCGCATGGCTTGTCTTCGGCGCGTCCGAACCCGAAGCCGTGACCGACGAACCGACCGTCACAACCGCCGATCCGAGCACCGGCACGGCTGCCGAGTCGACAGGTGAACAGGGCGAGACTGCCCCGGCGCAGTGACAGCGATATGCTGCCATGCGCGCAACACCGCGCCAAGCTGACGATTTCGTGAGCGGCCTGCACTGGTGACTTTGTGATTCCGCGCTGCGATAAGTCGGAAAACAGGCTTATCGAGGGGCACCATGTCGCGCATTGTCACCATTCTTTCGGCTTTTGCCCTGATGCTGCTCGCAGCATGTGGCGGTGGCCAACGCTCCGTCGTCGTCCCGAGTGGCGGGGGCGGATGGGTCGGCGGCTCTGTCCCGCAACTGGGAGACAACGCGCCGCATGAATGGGTCGGCGGCCACCCCTACAATCACGCGGTCCACGGCATCGACATCTCGCGCTGGCAGGGCCAGATTGACTGGAACCGTGCGCGCACATCCGGCGTCAGCTTTGCCTTCCTGAAAGCGACCGAGGGTGCAGATCACAGCGACCCGGAATTCCAGCGCTACTGGCGCGAGGCAGGCAACGCCCGCATCCCGCGCGGCGCCTATCACTATTACTACTTCTGTCGCTCGGGTGCTGAACAGGCCGCTTGGTTCATCCGCAACGTCCCCCGCGAAGCAGGCTCGCTGCCGCCGGTGCTGGACATCGAATGGACCCACTCGCGAACCTGCCCGCGCCGTCCGGGTTCCGCTGAAATCCTTCGCGAGGCATCGAACTTCATCGCCATCCTTGAACGGCACTACGGGCAACGCCCGATCATCTATACCACTGTCGATTTCTACCGGGATACCGGGATCGGACGTCTGAACGCCGAGTTCTGGCTGCGCTCGGTCGCGGGGCATCCGCGCCAGGTCTATCCGGGGCAGCGGTGGACGTTCTGGCAATATACCGGCACCGGCAGCGTTCCAGGCATCCGTGGCAACGTCGACCTGAACGCCTTTGCCGGCAGTGTAAGCGATTGGCGCACATGGCTGAATCGTCGCCTGGTGCGCTGACACAACGCTTTACATGGGCGGCACCCGGTCAGCAGGGCCGGGGGCGCCTGATTGCCGAATTCGTGACGCTGTTCGTCGCAGTTCCTGTGGCAATCGCCGTGTTCATGCCGCCCAGCCTGCTGTTTGAATCGCTGGCCTTCTTCTCGCTCGCCGGGCTGGCGCTGCTCTGGTACACCGGCAACTTCAACTGGCGAGAGCTTTTCCGGGGCTGGGGGCCATTCGACTGGCGCATGATCGCGGCATTTGCGGCGATCACCTTCGCGGCCTCTGTGGTGGTGCTGTATCTGACCGCGCCAGAGGCGATGTTCCGCTTCCTGCGCACGAACTGGCGCTTCATGCTGGTGATCTGGGTCTTTTACCCGATCCTGTCTGCCCTGCCGCAGGAGCTGATCTTCCGCGTCCTGTTCTTTCACCGCTTCGGACGCCTGTTCAGCGGCCCCAAACAGGCCGTGCTGGCCAATGCCGCGATCTTCAGTCTTGCGCATCTGATGTATTGGAGCTGGATCGTCGCCATCTTCACCTTTGCTGGCGGGTTGGCCTTCGCCGTGGGCTACCTTCGTCGCGGCTTTCCCTACGCATGGTTCCTGCACGCCATCGCCGGAAACATCCTGTTCGCGGTCGGCATGGGCGTCTATTTCTATTCCGGCGCGGTTCAGCGCCCGTTCTGATCGCTTCCCGGCCAGCATCGCCTTGACTTCCCGCCGCCGTGGCTGTTCATGCGGGTGCTGAACGAAAGAGGTCCGCCATGCACGCCTATCGCAGCCATACCTGCGCCGATCTGAACGCCAAGAATGCCGGGGAAGAGGTCCGTCTGTCGGGCTGGGTTCACCGCGTCCGTGACCACGGGGGCGTGCTGTTCGTCGATTTGCGCGATCATTACGGCATGACGCAGGTGCTGGCCGACAGCGACTCGCCCGCCTTTGCGGCGATGGAGAAGCTGAGGGCGGAAACCGTCATCCGCGTCGATGGCCGCGTAAAGCTGCGCGACGCCTCGCTGGTGAACCCGAAGCTGCCGACCGGCGAGATCGAGGTTTATGCGACCGAAATCGAGGTTCTCGGCCCCGCCGAAGAACTGCCGCTGCCGGTCTTCGGCGATCAGGACTATCCCGAAGAAACGCGCCTTGCCTACCGCTTCCTCGACCTTCGGCGTGAATCGCTGCACAACAACATCATGCTGCGGTCGAAGGTCGTGCGGTCCCTGCGCAACCGGATGTGGGACAGCGGCTTCACCGAATTCCAGACCCCGATCATCACGGCAAGCAGCCCCGAAGGCGCACGCGACTTTCTGGTGCCGTCGCGCCTTCATCCCGGGAAATTCTATGCGCTCCCGCAGGCGCCCCAGCAGTTCAAGCAGCTGATCATGGTCGCGGGCTTCGACCGCTATTTCCAGATCGCGCCCTGCTTCCGCGACGAAGACCCGCGCGCCGACCGCTCGCCCACGGATTTCTATCAGCTCGACGTCGAGATGTCTTTTGTCGATCAGGAAGATGTCTTCAACGCCATCCAGCCGGTCATTCAGGGCCTGTTCGAGGAATTCGGCGGCGGCCGCCCGGTCGATGCCGACTGGCCGCGCATTCCCTATGCGGAATCGATGCAGAAATACGGCAGTGACAAGCCTGACCTGCGCAACCCGATCGAGATGCAGGTGGTCAGCGACCACTTCCGCGGCTCGGGCTTCGCGATCTTCGCCAAGCTGCTGGAACAGGACGGGACCGAAATCCGCGCCATCCCCGCGCCCACCGGCGGCAGCCGCAAATTCGCCGACCGCATGAACGCGTTTGCACAGAAGGAAGGCCTGCCGGGGATGGGGTACATTTTCTGGCGGAAGGCCGATGACGGTTCAACCGAAGCCGCAGGCCCCATCGCAAAGAATATCGGCCCCGAACGCACCGAGGCGATCCGCCAGCAGCTTGGTCTGGGCGAGGGCGACGCGGCCTTCTTCCTTGGCGGCAAGCCCGAGACATTCGAGGCCGTCGCCGGTCGCGCCCGCAACGAGATCGGGCGCGAGCTGGGTCTGACCGACGAGAACCAGTTCAAATTCGCCTGGATCGTCGACTTCCCGATGTACGAGAAGACCGATGAGGGCAAGATCGACTTCTCGCACAACCCGTTCTCGATGCCGCAGGGCGGGATGGATGCGCTGTCTGGCGACCCGCTGGCGGTGAAGGGCTATCAATACGATCTGGCCTGCAACGGCTACGAGCTGATCAGTGGGGCGATCCGCAACCACAAGCCGGAAATCATGTTCAAGGCGTTTGAACTGGCCGGCTATCCCGCGACCGAGGTCGAAAAGCGTTTCGGCGGTATGGTCAAGGCCTTCCGCTATGGCGCGCCGCCTCACGGCGGCTGCGCGGCGGGCATCGACCGGATCGTGATGCTGCTGGCGGATGAACAGAACATCCGCGAGGTCATCATGTTCCCGATGAACCAGCGCGCCGAGGATCTGATGATGGGCGCCCCAAGCGAACCGACGAACGAACAGATGCGCGAGCTGCGCCTGCGTGCGTTGCCGAAAGAGTGACCGGGTCCAACACGCAGAAATGCTGGATGCCCGACCCGCTGCTCGGGCGGGCATCTAGCGCGCCACGAGATCGCAGGGGCCGGACATGACCGACGCGAATGATCGCCGCCCCATCGGCCCTGTGGTCGAGAATTGGCAACCGCCATCGCCGCCCGGACCCGATGCGATAGACGGCCGGTATGTTCGCCTTGAACGGTTGGACCCGGCTCATCACGCCGCCCCGGTATTCGAGGTCACGCGCGACGACGCGGCGCTTTGGGATTATATGAGCAACGGGCCTTTCGCCGATGCCGCGGCTATGCGTGTTGCGATGGAGGCCGCGTCGCTGTCGGATGTCGTCTTCTATGTCATGCAAGCGGCAGATACAGGCGACACGCTCGGCTATGCATCATTCATGCGGATCGACGCAGCGAATGGGGTGTTGGAAATCGGCAATGTCGTAATCGCACCGGCTGCACAGCGCAGCCGCGCGGCATCCGAGGGGCTGATGGCGATGATCGCTTGGGCTTTCGGCGCGGGTTATCGCAGGGTCGAATGGAAATGCAACGCGCTGAACGCGCCGTCTCGTCGCGCCGCGCGTCGATACGGCTTCGCCTTCGAAGGCATGTTTCGCGATCATATGATCGTCAAGGGCCGAAGCCGCGATACCGCATGGTTTGCAATGACTGCAGATGACTGGGCCGAACTCTCGACCGCATATGACACCTGGCTTTTACCGCAGAATTTCGACGGTGATCGACAGATAACAAGCTTGTCCAGTCTGACGGCACCCGTCGTCTTGCGCGCGGAGAAGATGCTGAGCGCGCTTGTTCGCCTGCCCTGAACCCGGCATCGCCCTTGGTGACGCAGCGGTGTCCAGCTGATACGCAGCCCGCGGCGGTGGAGCCTGCCGCCACGGGCTGTGCAAGCCGCAGCTCAGGCAGAGCCAGTCGCAGCAAGCCGTTCATGGACGAGGCCGCTGATGCGCGCCAGATCAATCGCCACGCCGCGCCCGGCCCCATGATCCTGCGCCAGCGCTGCGGCCGCTTCTGCCAGCGGAAGATCATGCGCGGAGCGTGCCACCCCGGTCAGGAAACGCGCGACATAGTCGATCGCAGACGCATCACTTGTCCCGGCAAGGATTTCGGCAACATGCGCGAGGTCGTCGCGCAGCGCGCTTTTGTCCGGGGTGATGATGTCGTCCGGCAGGACACGCAAGCCGCGCGGCAACACATCGGCAGGCAACGCCGACAGCACAGCCTGTTGAAATACTGCAAGGCTTTCAATCGGTTTAGTCAGAAAACCTGCGGCACCGGCATCAATTGCTTCGCCTTCGGTTTCGGGATCGCCCGAGATGCCGATTGTGACCGGCGCGCCGGTGCCGACCGTGGCGATCTGCGCGATAAGCTCCGCGCCGCTGCCATCTGGCAGGCCCATATCCACGATCACGACGCTTGGCCGGTAGGTTTGCAGATGCCGCATGGCCGTGCGCAGACTGTCCGCCCGTCTGATCCGGGCACCAGAGCGCAGGCACAGAAGGCGCATCGCCTCTGACGCGAAGCGCGAGTCTTCGACCATCAGCACCGTCAAACCCGAGAGCGGACGTCCGGGAAGCTGAGCGCGCCAGAGCGGTGCGGCCGCAGCCAGAGAATTTTGTTCGGTTTGCATTCTTCCATCCCCTAATGGAATCACCTGATAGCCCACGCTAGGCCCGAAATACCTAAGGGTGGGTTAACGTCGCCGGGACAGCCTTGGATTTATCGCGCCGGGCGCGTAAAACGCGCACAGGCGACCACGGCGCGCGTCTGGCGCGGGCCACAATATGCCAGCAGCAGGAGGGTGGCGATGAATCTGACCGGCGGTATCGTCCTTTATGCGGTCCTTTGGTTTCTGACCCTTTTTGTGCTGCTGCCGATTGGCCAGATCAGTCAGGAAGAGGCCGGAGAGGTCGTGCCGGGAACACCATCCGGCGCGCCGGCCAATCCACGGCTGAAGCAGAAGATGTTCTGGGCCAGCGTGATCTCGGCAGTGCTTTGGGCAGGCTGCGCCTATGTCATCCTTGGCGGGATCATCACGCGCGAAGATATCATGCAGCTCGACCAGCTCGTCCGGTGACGAGGTGGTAAAGATGCGTGAAGCCTGCCGCCGCCAGCACTGGCACGGCGATATTCAGCAACGGAACCGTCAGCCCGAACGCGATCATCACGCCAAGCGACGTAGCTGCGAACGAGCGTGACCGACGCAGATTTGTCGCATCGGGCTGCGAAAGGTGCCGCCGTGCCGCCATCTGGAAGAACTCGCGCCCCAGCAGCCAGCCATTCGCCCCGTAAAACAGGACCGGCGCCAGAGGACCGATAAACGGGGTCAACAGCAGACTGACAAGCCCGACCAGCAGCACCGCGCCCATGACCGGCAGCGATTCGAGAAGGCCGTCCCAGAAATCGGGCTCTGATCCGCGCCGATGCGGATAATGAATCGCCTCGACCCGTTCGGCAACGCGATCCGAAAACAGGCCTGAGAAGGCAGCAGCAACGGGTGCCATAAGGAAAAAGCCCATGATCGGAAACAGCGCCAGGCTTCCCCAGCTAAGCGCCGGGCCAAGCGTGATCTCGCCCCAGACGGGCAGGGTTATGCTGCCGGGCGCCAAAAGCCTGACTGCCCAGAAAATAACAATCTGCAGCATGACGAAAAGGCCGATCGTCAGCACGACACCCATCAGCACCAGACCGAAGATCCGGGGGCGCAACAGATCGGCCCAGCCAAGCAGCAAAGCGCGCGTCGCGGTCATGCGGGGTAAGAGGTCTTTGCGGCGATATCGGGGCGCGGACGCTCTGGCGGGGTGGCTTCACCGCGAGAGCCGATATGGATAAATCCCGCGATCCGTTCGTTCGGCGCGATTCCCAGATGCTGTTGCGCGAATGACGGTTCGCTGGCGACACCGCTCAGCCAGCTTGCGCCGAAGCCCGCGGCAAGCGAGGCGTTCACAAGACCCAGACAGACGGCCCCTGCTGACAGGAACTGCTCCCATTCCGGGATATTCGCGCTTTCGACCGGCGCGAATACCACCGCGACGACCACCGGGACGCGGAAGGAGCTTCCATGTTTCGCGGCCTTCTCTGCGGGATTGCCCGCCGCGGCCGACGCCGCCTCGACCAGCGGGGCAAGCCGATCAAGCGAATCGTCGCGCAGCACGATGAAGCGCCACGGTTCCAGTTTTCCGTGATCGGGCGTGCGTGCGGCGATCGTAAGCAGATCCTCCAGCGCAGCCGCGTCCGGTCCTGGGGCGCGCAGCGTCGATGGCGGATGTGACCGGCGGGTTCGCAGGAAATCCAGCGCTTTCGGGTTCGAATGGTTCATCGAAATCTCCTTCTACCGGATCATGTAGTCGAGCGACGCGGTCCAGCCAAGGCTTGACCTTCGCGTCCTGCCGACGTTGAACGAGCCATGCGCAGAAAGCTGATTGATCTTGCCGAACTGGCCGAGCCGGGCACGCGATTTGATGTGCGGGTCACGCCGGGTGCGTCGGCCGACCGGATTTTCACCGACGACAAAGGCGCGATCCGCGTCCATGTCACGGCCGTTCCCGAAAACGGCAAGGCGACTGCGGCGGTTATCGCGCTGCTGGCGAAGGCCATCGGTGTTCCCAAGTCGCAGCTGACATGTGTTCGCGGAGAGACAGCGCGCGACAAGTCCTTTCTGGTCGGATGACGCTATTTCGGTCGGTCCAGCCGATAGCCGCCCTCGGGAAGGTTCAGCGCGGCACGCAGCTCTGCCAGTTGACGCGAGCTTAGGGTGATCTCGCTATAGCGGTCGGTGTCGGGTTCATCTTGCCGGACGACGACACGGTCATCGAATGCAGTAATCACCACGTCGCCTTGCAACGGCGCCGTTTCCGGCTCGTCGATAAGTGTGATGACGGTTGCGTCGAAATCGTGCTCGATGGTGAACATGGTGGCCCCGCTTTATGTCTTTCTTCAGCGTGACCCGAAGTCGTTTGCCTCGCAAGGGGGGCTTGTCTATTCTGGCCGGGCATCAGCAGAGAGTCATCATGTCGCCCATAAAAATTCGCCCGTTCGCCCTGTCCATGATCTCTGCGCTGGTGCTGTCCGCATGTACGCCCGTCGTGGTCAGTGACACGCCCGAACTTCCCGCGCCAACCCAAAGGACTGCCGAGGCGACGGTCGTTCGCCCGTCCCGCACGACACCGCAGTCGCCACAGCAGGCGGCGCGCAATTTCATCAGCGTCATTCGCAGGATGGAACCAGCGGTCGAGCGGGAATGCGCCGCGCGGCGCACAACCAATATCAACTGCGACTATCAGTTCGTGGTCGACGACCGCCTTGATCTGGAGCCGAATGCCTTCCAGACGCTGGACGGGCAGGGGCGGCCGATCATCGGCTTCACCGTGTCCCTGATCGCGGCGGCGCAGAATGCGGATGAGCTGGCTTTCGTTGTCGGACACGAGGCGAGCCACCACATCCTGAACCACCTGGCGCGGAAATCGACCTCTGCAACGGCTGGCGCGGTGATTCTGGGCGGACTGGCGGCTGCGGCCGGTGCCGATGCAAGCACGATCAGCAGCGTTCAGCAGATGGGGGCAAGTGTGGGATCACGCGTCTATTCCAAGGACTGGGAACTACAGGCCGACTATCTTGGGGCGATCATCACGATGAATGCGGGCTATGATCCGGTCAATGGTGCAGAGTTCTTCCGCCGCATGCCCGATCCCGGCGATCGGATTCTCGGCTCTCATCCGGCTCGCGCATCGCGGATGGCGCAGGTTCAGCGGGCTGTCGCGGATGTTCGTGCTGGAAGGACCAGGTAAGTATCTGATTAATCTGTAGAATACGTCAGTTTTGCTACCCTGACGTATGCCTCTGTCGGCGCTCGATCAGAAGTCACGCGAGAGGCTTCCTGCGAGGGTTGGCCGCAGTTTGGCAGAACTGTTTTGCAAGGTGTTGAAAAACCTCAATACTATGTCAAAGATGCTCAGCAACCCCTTTTGCCGTCTTCAAACCGGCTTATGACGTAACGTTATTTGACGGAACCATCATGAAAATGCATTTATCCAACTATCTAGATGCCGTTCAGGCTGCTATTTCTATGGCGAGCACATAAGGTGCATCAGGGTTGAGCGATGCACCGTTGGGAGGGCAGGAATGATCGGAGTGGTTATCTGGAGCAGCGAAGCGACAAGCAAGGCTGTCATCTGGTGTGAAGATCAGGGGCCGCTGGCCTATCTTCGCGGCCGCGAAGGTTTGATGGAGGAGATTGATTGGCCGGTGCCGGGCGATCTTCTGCGTCTTGAATGCGAAACCATCGGCAATCTGCGTCACGCCCGTTCCGTCAGCATCATCGCGCCCAAGGTCTGCCCGCAGCTTCCTGCAGCGCTGCTGGGACACACCAATCGTCCCGCGTCACACTTGCACATTGTATCAAGCGGCAATTCCCAGCCTGCGTGCGACGAGCCGCGCGAAAATGACAACGAAGTTCCGGATTTCCTGTCGCCGGTCGCGATCCGCTGATCGCGTCGTTCTGGCAGCGTGGGGCGCGTCACGCGCCCCTTGCAAGTGCCGCCACGCCCGTTCTCGCCTGATCGCTGAGACCAAGCGGCCGCATCAATTCAGCGAATGCGTCCAGCTTTTCCGGTGTTCCGGTAATTTCGAAGACAAAGCTCTTAAGCGTTGAATCCACGACATTTGCGCGGAAGATTTCTGCGATGCGCAGGGCTTCGACACGATGATCGCCAGTGCCGGACACCTTGAACAGACCCAGCTCGCGCTCAACGCTCGGGCCTTCTGTGGTCAGGTCGTGGACCTCGTGAACCGGGACGATCCGTCCCAGCTGCGCCTTGATCTGAACGATCACTGATGGCGTGCCGCGCGTGACGATCGTGATCCGCGAGCGATGCCCTTCGTGATCGGTCTCTGCGACGGTCAGGCTGTCGATATTGTAACCGCGACCCGAGAACAGACCGATGACGCGGGCCAGAACGCCCGGCTCGTTCTCGACCAGAACGGCGAGCGTGTGGCGCTCCTCGATCTGCGCGTTCGGGTCGCGCAGGTCATAGGCGGAATGGCTTGTGGAGCCTTGCTTGATATTCAGTGCCATGATCGCCTTCCTTAAACCAGTGCGCCGCCGCCGGTGAATGCCTCTGCTTCGGGCGAAAGCAGCATCTCGTTATGCGGCTTGCCGGACGGGATCATCGGGAAGCAGTTTTCGTGCTTCTCGACCAGCACGTCCAGGATGAACGGGCCGTCATAGTCGATCATCTCCTGAATCGCGTCGTCGAGCTCTGCCGGGTCGCTCACCTGACGCCCCTTGCAGCCAAACGCCTCGGCCAGCTTGACGAAATCGGGCAGGCTGTCCGACCAGCTTTGGCTGTATCGCTCTCCGTGCAGCAATTGCTGCCATTGACGGACCATGCCGAGACGCTCGTTGTTCAGGATGAACTGCTTGACCGGCGCACGGAACTGCACCGCGGTGCCCATTTCCTGCATGTTCATCAGCCAGCTCGCATCGCCTGCGACGTTGATAACGAGCGCATCCGGATGGGCGACCTGCACCCCGACTGATGCCGGCAGCCCGTAGCCCATCGTCCCAAGCCCGCCCGACGTCATCCAGCGGTTCGGATCTTCGAAATGCAGGAACTGCGCGGCCCACATCTGATGCTGGCCAACCTCGGTCGCGATGTAGCGGTCGCGGCCCTTGGTCAATGCTTCCAGACGTTCCAGCGCATGCTGCGGTTTGATGATCGTGTCCGAATTCGTGTAGGCGAGGCATTTTACCTCGCGCCACTGCTCGATCTGTGACCACCACTTGCGGACGGCTTCGCTGTTGGTCTTGCGGCCGCGAGACTTCCATATCTTCAGCATGTCTTCCAGTACGTGGCCGACATCGCCCTGAATAGGCAGCTCGACATGCACGATCTTGTTGATGCTGGAAGGATCTATGTCGATCTGCGCCTTGATCGAATCCGGGCTGAAATCGGCAACGCGCCCGGTGATCCGGTCGTCGAAACGAGCGCCGACGGCGATCATCAGATCGCAGCCATGCATCGCGAGGTTGGCTTCGTACATGCCATGCATGCCCAACATGCCCAGCCAGTTCCGCCCCGAAGCCGGATAGGCACCGAGGCCCATCAGCGTCGAGGTGACGGGAAAGCCGGTCGCGTCAACGATCTCACGCAGAAGCTGGCTTGCGCCGGCTCCGGAATTGATAACGCCGCCGCCGGTGTAGAAGATCGGGCGCTCAGCCTGTTCCATCAGCTCCACCAGACGCGTGATGGCGTCGGGATCGCCTTTTCGGCGCGGTTGGTAATTCGTGGTATCGACCTGCTTCGGCCCGACATATTCGGCCTCGGCGAACTGGACGTCCTTCGGAATGTCGACCAGCACCGGCCCCGGACGGCCAGAGGTTGCAACATTGAACGCCTGATGGATCGTGGCCGACAGTTTCGACGTGTCCTTGACCAGCCAGTTATGCTTGGTGCAGGGCCGCGTGATGCCGACTGTGTCAGCTTCCTGAAAGCCGTCGGTGCCGACCAGGAAAGTCGGGACCTGACCGGACAGGACAACCAGCGGGATCGAATCCAGCAGCGCATCGGTCATGCCGGTCACGGCATTCGTGGCGCCGGGGCCGGAAGTCACCAGCACGACGCCGGGCTTTCCGGTCGAACGTGCATAACCTTCGGCCATATGAACCGCGCCCTGTTCATGGCGGACCAGAATATGCTGGATGTCATTTTGCTGGAACAGCTCGTCATAAATAGGTAGCACCGCCCCGCCCGGATAGCCGAATACGGTGTCGACACCCTGATCGCGCAGAGCTTCGACAATCATTCTCGCACCCGTCATCTTTCGGGACATCTGACCCATCCTCATCCTGTGAATGCGACCCCTGACCCTCGCCTGTGGCGAAGCTGACCATGCCGCGTCGGCGCAAACTATGGGCGGCTCGGCGCAGGGTCAATGGGCGAAATTAGCGAAAATGGCGCAAAATTCACATGCGGCGCAATAATGTTGCGCGTTCAGGGCAGGTCGATCCGCGCCACCTGTTCGACGATGGGGTCAACGGCCAACGGATGCGCCTCGTCCGAATGATCCGCAGGATCGCCGATATCCTGCCAGACGCCGCCCTTATAGATCTCCAACGCGCCAAAACGGGATTTGTAATCCATCTTCCGGCTGCCCGGCACCCAATATCCCAGATAAACATAGGGCAGGCCGGATTCACGGGCGAGTTCCACGTGATCAAGGATGATATGCGTTCCGAGACTGCGCGCCGACAGTCGCGTATCGAAGAAACTGTAGACCAGCGACAGCCCGTCATCCAGCACATCAGTCAAGCACACCGCCGCAAGGTTTGGATCGGCAAGCGAATGTGCAGCATCGGGATCGACCGAAGGAAGGATGTCGTTGCCGCGATATTCGATGATGCGGGTGCGGACCGGCGTCTCTTCGATCATGGCGGCGAACTCGAAGATGTCCATGTCGGCCATGCCACCATCGGCATGACGCCCATCGAGATAGCGGCGAAACAGCTCGAACTGTTCCTCTGTCGCCCAGGCACTCGTGGCGAGCCTGCTCAGGTCGGCATTGCGATTGGCCACCCGGCGCTGCGTACGGCTTGGCTTGAAATCCTTTACCCTGATGCGCGCCGACATGCAGGCGACGCAGCTTTCGCAGCTTGGCCGGTAAAGCACGTTCTGCGACCGCCTGAAACCTTGCCGGGACAGGGCGTTATTCAGTTCCTGCGCGTTGCCGGGATGCAGCGCGGTAAACAGCTTGCGCTCGGCGCGGCCATGCAGATACGGGCAGGGCTGTGGCGCAGTCACATAGAACTGCGGCACATGCGTCAGCGTATGCCGCATCGCTTGCCCTTTCCAGTGTCGCGCGTTTTGTCCATGAGTGCCGACATGCAAACCCGTCTGTGCCGCCTTATCCTTGCGAACGGTAGCAATAGAAGCACCAGAGGCCAAGCGCAGAAGTAGGTGGATGCGCGCGGGGCAGGGCGATTGACGCGGGCGCGAGGATGGCCCTAACTCCATCCATGGATTTTGCTGCCTCGATCACCCGCCTGCCAATCCCCCATGACACCGCCCGCGCAGCGGAAGCGCGCGCGATGTTCGGCGACCTTGATGCAAAGACGACCGATCTGCTTGTGGGCGCCGCGGGCTGCAGCCCGTATCTGTGGTCGCTCATGCAGAAAGAATCCGAGTGGTTGCCGCGTGCGCTTGCCGAATGCGGAGATGACATCGTCGTCCATGAAATGCAGGGCTTCGAGGATCTCGATGCGCAAGACCTGGGGCCAGCCCTGCGCTGTGCGAAGCGGCGTGTGGCGCTTTTTGCGGGACTTGCCGATCTCGGTGGCGTCTGGCGGCTGGATCAGGTGACAGGCGCGCTGACTGATCTGGCCGACCGGGCAACGGATCTCGCGCTCAGGGTGCATGTACGCGCCGAGATCGATCGCGGCAAGCTGCCTGCGACAGACGCCGATGCAGGCGGAATTTTCGTCATGGCGATGGGCAAAATGGGCGCGGCAGAGCTGAATTACAGCTCTGACATCGACCTGATCGTTCTTTACGATGACGAGGCTTATTCAGAAGATGACCAGCATCAGGCGCGTGCTTCGCTGATCCGCGCAACCCGCAAGATGGCGGCCACCCTGTCCGACAATACAGAACATGGTTATGTTTTCCGGACGGACCTGCGTCTGCGGCCCGATGCCGCGGTGACCCCGGTCTGTCTGTCAGCCTCGGCAGCCTTGGCCTATTATGAGGCCGAGGGCCGGACATGGGAGCGAGCGGCCTATATCAAGGCGCGACCCTGTGCCGGCGATATCGCGGCCGGTGAACGGTTTCTTGCCGGGCTTCGGCCCTTTGTCTGGCGCAAGCATCTCGACTTTGCGGCGATCCAGGACGCCCATGACATGCGCCTGCGGATTCGCGACCATAAGGGCCTTGGCGGGCGGCTGAGCATTCCCGGTCACAACATGAAGCTTGGGCAAGGCGGCATTCGCGAGATCGAATTCTTTACCCAGACCCGCCAACTTATCGCCGGAGGCCGCGACCCCGAGCTGCGCCTGCGTGGCACCGTCCCGGCGCTGGAGGCGCTTGCGGAACGCGACTGGATACCCGCCGACATAGCGACCGAGCTTGCGGATCACTATCGACAGCACCGCGATATCGAGCATCGGATACAGATGGTGAATGATGCGCAAACGCATGATCTTCCGAAGGATCGCGACGGCCTTCTGAACATCTGTCAGATGATGGGCGACGATGATCTGGACCGCTGGTCGGAAACGCTGCGCACGCGGCTTGAACGGGTCGAGACGCTTACCGATGCCTTCTTCGCGCCGGGCGACGTAACGGAGATGCCAGAAATTTCGCCTGAGGCGCAGGCCATCATCGACCGGTGGGACAACTATCCCGCGCTCCGCACGCAGCGCGCGCAGCAGATATTTCGGCGCATCAAGCCCGATATCCTTGCCCGCATGACGCGCGCCGCCCATTCGGAAGAAGCATTGTCACGCTTTGACGGTTTCCTGCAGGGGCTGCCTGCGGGCGTGCAGCTTTTCTCGCTTTTCGAGGCCAATCCGTCGCTGATCGACCTGATCGCCGATATATGCGCGACCGCGCCTGGCCTGGCCGCCTATCTCGGGCGGCACCCCGAGGTGCTGGACGCTGTGCTTGGCGGATCATTCTTCGCGCCCTGGCCCGGTCTTTCGGGGCTTCGGGAAGAGCTTTCGCTTCGGCTTGAACAGCAAATGGCTGCTCGTGATGGCGGTTATGAACGCGCTCTCGACGAAGTCAGGCGTTGGGCGCATGAATGGCAATTCAGGATCGGGGTCCACCATCTGCGCGGGCTGAGCGATGCGTCTCAGGCAGGGCAGGAATATGCCGACATCGCCGACGCCGCAGTTGCCGCGCTGCTGCCTCTGGTTGTGGACCAGCTTGCGGAGCGCCACGGCCCGCCGCCAGGACGGGGTGCGGTCGTGCTTGGGATGGGGTCGCTTGGCGCGCGTCGGCTGAACGCCGGTTCGGATCTTGATCTGATCGTGATCTATGATGCCGACGGCGCTGACGAATCCAGCGGGCGCAAGCCCCTTGCACCGCGGGCATGGTATGCGCGGCTAACCCAGGCGCTTATTACGGCGCTGTCGGCGCAGACGGCAACCGGCCGTCTGTTCGAGGTTGACATGCGCCTTCGTCCGTCGGGGCGGCAGGGACCGGTTGCGACCTCGGTTCAGTCTTTCCGCGATTATCAGATGAACGAAGCCTGGACTTGGGAGCATCTTGCCCTGACGCGCGCGCGTCCGATTGCAGCATGCGGACAAGACGGGGCCGCGCTTGCGGACGAGGTCGAAGCCTTGCGGGTAGAGGTGCTTGCCGCGCACGGACATGACGCGCGCGTCCTGCCGGATCTGACGGACATGCGCGCGCGTATCTTCGCGGCCAAAGCGCCAGACGGCGAGTGGGATGCGAAGATTGGACGCGGCCGTCTGCAGGATCTGGAACTTCTTGCGCAAAGCTTCGCGCTGCGCGGGGCCGACCCGGCGCGCGGGCTGGAGGCGCAGGTTCGGGCAGGGCAACGTCACGGGCTGTTGACGAAAGCCGCGACAGAGAGGTTGCTTTCGGCGCAGCGCTTTCTTTGGCGTGTTCAGGCTGCCGCGCGCCTTCTGACAGAAAAGACGCTGAACATGGATGAGCTGGGGCCGGGCGGGCAGGAATTCCTGCTGCGAGAAACCGGGGTCACAGATCTCGCGGAACTGAAGTCGCGGCTGAACGAAACGGTGGCAGCAGTCGGTGATATTGTCGAAGACGCGCTGTCGATACCCCACGACCCGGCGGAGGAGTCTGAAGCCTGATGCCTTCGCCGTCCGGCCGAACTGCCCCACGAATACCTTCATAAGCCGATGCGCCGACAGAGCGCAGGCCGGTTCGCAGATTGGGCGACCATATCACCGCATCTGCGCGGCAGTCAGCGCGTCGTAAATTGGGCGCGCTCACCCCAACATGCGCTGACGGTCGCCGATCGGCATATCCGCGACCACTTTGATTTGGGGAACCGCGTGATGGACACCGTCCGACCCAGACGCATCTGCGGAAGCCAGCGCATGCGCGACGTCATCTTCCACGACAGAGAGGGGCGGCGCGGGGGCCGCAGTCTCCATCGCTGATATGTCAGCCATGACGAAGGAACTGCCTTTCGTGTTCCCGATGTCGCCAAGCATCGGCACGATCCGCGCATCGTCAGGTACAGCAACCAGCGTTTCCGCAACCTCGGTTTCGTCGAAAACACCATGTGCCGTCTTGTCCCAATAGAACGGGTTCGTCACGACCTCGTAGATCGCCTTCCATCCGGCAAGGCATCCGAGCGGGAAGTACAGGTGCATCAATGGCACCCAGATGCGCAGGTGACGGTGCTTCTCGCCCCGGACCGCCCAAAGGTTGATGGCCATTCCAATGAGCTCCGAGGCGACGAAAAGCGTGAACAGCATCGCGATCGCGTTGCCGCCCCACAGATGCGCAAGCGGCTCTCGCAGCAGATGCGGCAGACCGAGCGAGAGCGCCCAGAAGCTCCACAAGACGGGGGCGAGCAGATATTGCGAAATCGTGCCCAGGAACTGGATCTGAAAGCCGATGAAGCGCTTGGGGCCGAGCTCTTGCCACAGTTTGCGCGGCTGGCGCATATGGACCCCCCAGGTCATCGCATAACCCTTGAGCCAGCGCGAGCGCTGCTTGATCCACGGCAGCGCGCGGCAATTCGCTTCCTCATCCGTCGTCGTGTCGACAAGTTCGGTGCGCCAGCCCCGCCGCGCCAGACGGACGCCGAGATCGGCATCCTCGGTGACATTCCAGGCGTCCCAACCACCGAGCTGCTCGAGTACATCGCGGCGGAAAAACAGCGTCGTGCCGCCCAGAGGCACGATCATGCCAAGTTTTGCGATGCCCGGAAGGTTGGCGCGGAACCACGAGGCGTATTCGATGGTGAAGCAGCGGGCGAGCCAGTTGCTGCGCGGATTGAAATAGTCGAGCTGACCCTGAAGGCAGGCGACGTCGGGCGCAGCAAAGGCAAAGCCACGTGCGATCTTGTGAAGCTGGTCGGGATCCGGCCGGTCCTCGGCGTCCCAAACCCCGACAATATCGCCGCGACAGAAATTCAGTGCATAGTTCAGGGCGCGCGGCTTCGTCTGGACCGGACCGGGCGGGACCGTTACGACACGCACCCAATGCGGCAGGCGCACCCCTTTCAATGCGGCCGAGGTGATCGGGTCCGTCGCTTCGACGACAAGAAGAATGTCAGTCAGCTCGCGCGGGTAATCCAGCCGGGCGAGCCGTCCCAGAAGCTTCCCTGCGACGTCGCTTTCATGAAACAACGGCACCATCACCGAGATCACAGGCAGCGCCGTGAGCATCTCTGGTTGCGTCTTCAGGCCGGTTGCAATCAGGGTCTGGTCCGCCGCGTCTTCGGCCTTCTGGCGCAACACGGCCTTGAACGCCGCCAGTTTCAGGATCGTGCCGGCAAGCAGCGTCAGCATCGCCCATCCGGTCAGAACCGAAAGCAGGCCGACTGGGGCCGCCACGGCAAGAAACGCCAGTGCCGAAAGCAGCAGAATCGTGAAACGAGCGATGCTGCCTTCATTTCGGCTGCGGCAGCTTTCACCGGCTGCGACACTGGTTTCCGCCCGCCGGGTCAAAGACGTCATGCGCAGCGATATGATCGCCTGATGGATTGCGCTTTCGCTGCAGAGCAACATGCGGACCGGGCCGTAGCCGGTGGGCAGAATGGTCTGCAGTGTCTGGAAAGATTCCGGTCGTGACGTCGCGATGAACGTGACGCCGCCGACGCGCCGCCAGGGCAGAATGGCGTTCTTCAGGCAGAAGGCCGGACCCAGGCGGTCGATCAGCCGAGAATCGGGCGGCATCGTCAGCGGATCGACCGCAGAGGTCCGCCATTGACGGGTCAGGGCACGCGTCAGCGACTCTTCCGTCACCCAGCCCTGCGCGAGCAGGATCTGACCAAGCGGGACATTCTGCCTTCCGCGCATCACCGTCGCCTTCAGCAGATCGCCATGACTGACAGCGCCGTCTTCCAGCAGGATCTGCCCCAGCGGCCGCAGGTCGCGAGGCCCAAGCGTCGCCTGCTCGGTGCCCGGATCGGGCACTTTCACACCGGGGCGAATCGGGACGGGAAGATCGGTCGCGGCAGTCTTGGCAATCATGACGAATCCCCGTTGGTTTCGTCATGACTGGCACGCGCCCGCTTAATTTTCGGTTAAGCGGCGCGAATCGGGACCGAATGCGCGCTTCAGGCGACCCGGCGGTCGCGCATGGCGTCGGCAAAGCGTTTGAAGAGATATGCCGAATCCTGAGGGCCGGGGCTCGCTTCAGGGTGATACTGAACCGAAAAGACCGGCTTTCCCTCGACCGCCAGCCCGCAATTCGAGCCGTCGAACAGGCTGACATGCGTCTCGCGCACGCCTGTGGGCAGGGTCTGCGCATCGACGGCGAACCCGTGGTTCATTGACGTGATCTCGACCTTGCCGGTATCGACGTCGCGCACGGGATGGTTGGCACCGTGATGGCCGTGGCTCATCTTGACGGTCTTTGCGCCAAGCGCCAAAGCCAGCATCTGGTGGCCAAGGCAGATCCCGAAGATAGGCATGTCCCGGTCCAGAAGTTCGCGAATCATCGGCACGGCATATGCGCCCGTCGCTGCGGGATCGCCCGGTCCGTTCGACAGGAACACGCCCTCAGGCGCATGGGCCAGAACCTCTTCGACGGTTGCGGTCGCGGGCAGCACCGTTACATCGGCGCCTGCGCCGACCAGCGAACGAAGGATATTGCGCTTCGCACCGTAGTCCAGTGCCACAACCTTGAAGGGCTTCGCGGAATCCTGACCGGCAAATTCGCCGGGCCAGCCCCAAAGGCCGTCCGTCCAGTGGTAGCTTTGCCGGGTCGTCACCTCTTTGGCGAGGTCGAGCCCGATCAGACCCTTCCAGCCACGCGCCTTCGCAATCATCGCCTCGATGTCGAAATTACCTTCGGGGTCGTGGGCCAGCACGACATGCGGGCTGCCTTGCAGGCGGATCGCGCGGGTCAGCCGCCGGGTGTCGACGCCACCGATCCCGATGCGGCCGCGACGGCTCATCCAGTCCTGAAGGTCTGATGTCGCGCGCCAGTTCGACGGATCGGTCGGGTCCCATTTCACCACGATTCCACTGGCAACTGGGTCGGCGGCCTCGTCATCCTGCTCGGTCACGCCGGTATTGCCGATATGGGGGAATGTGAACGTCACGATCTGGCTCGCATAGCTCGGATCTGTCATGATCTCTTGATAGCCGGTCATGGCGGTGTTGAAGACCAGTTCGGCCACCACCTCGCCCTCGGCACCGAAGCCTTGCCCCATGAAAATCGTTCCATCCGCAAGGGCAAGGCAGGCGGTCGGTTTCGCGGCGGGCGCGGTCATGGGCTGGCTCCTGATCTGGCAATCGCGCGGAACCTAGTGAAGGGTGGCATGTTGGTCAAGCAAAGGCGGACTTGATTGAGTGTCTTTCCGCACCTACATCAAGGCGCTTCTGGACAAGAGGGATCGCCATGGAGCTGAAGACGAAAATCCAGTCCGCCACCAAGGACGCCATGAAGGCGAAGGACCCCGCACGCCTGTCGACGCTCAGGCTGATTTCGGCAGCCATAAAGGACCGGGAAATCGCTGCGCGCACCGGCGAGGGCGAAGCGCCCGGCCTGTCAGATGCCGATCTGGTCGCGATCCTTTCGAAGATGGTCAAGCAGCGCCAAGAATCGGCCCGCGCCTATGAGGAGGGCGGTCGTCTGGAACTGGCGGAAAAGGAAAACGCCGAGATTCTGGTGATCGAGGAATTCCTGCCCCGCAAGATGAGCGCCGAAGAAACCCAGGCTGCGCTGGATGAGGTCTTGGCCTCGCTTGGCGCGACATCGGTGCGGGATATGGGTCGTGTCATGGCAGAACTGAAAACGCGCTATGCCGGTCAGATGGATTTCGGAGCGGTCGGTCAGATGGTCAAGGAACGGCTGCTCTGACCGCCTGCTTCAACGGAACGCGTCCCGACCGGGGCGCGTTTTTTGTTGAGACGCAGCCCCGGAGGATCGAGATGCCAGCGAAATCGAAGGCCCAGCAACGCGCAGCAGGCGCAGCGCTCGCCGTCAAGCGCGGAGAGGGTAAGGTGAGCGATCTGCAAGGCGCCTCGCGCGAGATGTATGACAGTATGACGGAAGCGGAACTGGACGAGATCGCCTCGACCGATCACGATCACCTGCCCGAGCATGTCGAGGATGACAGCTAGCCCGTCCCCCGTATCCGCGCGAGTTCGCGGTTCACGTCCCTTTGCAGATCACGGCGTTCCTCGGGCGTCAGGAACGCACCGAGTTCGATCTCTCGTCCGCTTTCGTGATCGCCCGTGAGAGTTAGATAATCGTCAACCGGACCGGGCCTGATCGTTGCACGTATCCAGTAAGGGTTGGCTGACCATTCGCGCTTCGCGCCGTCCGGGTCCAGGCGCGTAACGGTGATTCGCTCTGGCGTGATGCGCAGGATCTCTTCGCTTGTGCCACTGCGATAGCTCAGCTCGATCGCCCACCAGATTGCAGCGATTGCAGCAAGCATGAACGGCAGCAGCGCCCACAGGATGACGTTTCCAAGCACGGCCAGAAGCGGCAGGCACAGCAGGCTTGCGGTGATTCCGATGAACCAGACGAAGCCCTTGCGGGGCAATGAGCGATGCGGTGTTGCCCGCATCTGCCGCGCATCTCCGACATCGCTCCAGATATAGGGCATCGGCGAGGGTCCGGTTCTGTTGTGAAAACGGCCCCGGATTTCTCCGGGGCCGCTCAATCATGTCAGCCGATCAGTGCGCGTGGCTGTGATCCCAGTCTTCGCGCTTGGGAAGCTGCTCGAACGTGTGTTCGGGCGGCGGCGAAGGAAGGGTCCATTCCAGCGTATCGGCGTATTCGTTCCAGTAATTGTTCTCGGTCACGCGCTTACCGGCGAACAGCGTGTAGAACACGATGCCGATGAAGAACAGGAACGAGGCAAAGGACAGATAGGCGCCAAGCGACGAGATATTGTTCCAGTAGGCGAATGCCTCGGGATAGTCGATATAGCGGCGCGGCATACCCTGACGGCCCAGGAAGTGCTGCGGGAAGAAGATCATGTTCGAACCGATGAACATCATCCAGAAGTGCAGCTTGCCGGCCCATTCCGGGTACTGACGGCCCGACATCTTGCCGATCCAGAAGTAGACCCCGGCGAAGATGGCGTAAACCGCACCCAAGCTCATCACATAGTGGAAGTGAGCCACGACGTAATAGGTGTCGTGATACACACGGTCCAGCGGTGCCTGCGACAGCACGACGCCGGTCACGCCGCCGACGGTGAACAGGAACAGGAAGCCGAACGCCCAGAGCATCGGCGTCTTGAACTCGATCGAGCCGCCCCACATCGTCGCGATCCAGCTGAACACTTTGATGCCGGTCGGCACCGCGATGGTCATGGTGGCCAGCATGAAATAGCTTTGCTGGGTCAGCGACATGCCGACGGTGTACATGTGGTGCGCCCAGACGACGAAGCCGAGCACGCCGATTGCGGCCATCGCAAGAACCATCGGCAGATAGCCGAAGATCGGCTTGCGCGAGAAGGTGGCGATCACGGCAGAGATGATGCCGAAGCCGGGCAGCACGATGATGTACACTTCCGGGTGGCCGAAGAACCACAGGATGTGCTGGTACAGGATCGGGTCGCCGCCGCCTGCCGGGTTGAAGAAGTTCGTCCCGAAGTTGCGGTCCATCAGCAGCATGGTGATGGCGCCGGCCAGAACCGGCAGCGACAGAAGGATCAGCCAGGCGGTGATGAAGACCGACCAGGCGAACAGCGGCACCTTGAACAACGTCATGCCGGGGGCGCGCATGTTCAGGAAAGTGGTGATGATGTTGATCGCGCCGAGGATCGAAGAGGCACCCGAGACGTGGACGGCGAAGATCGCCAGATCCATCGAATAACCTTCCTCGGTCGTCGAAAGCGGCGGGTAAAGGACCCAGCCGACCCCGGAACCATGTCCGCCACCGCCGCCAGGCGCGAGCAGCGACGCGATACCCAGGGCCACGCCGCAGACATACATCCAGTAAGACAGGTTGTTCAGGCGCGGGAACGCCATGTCCGGCGCACCGATCTGCAGCGGCATGAAGTAGTTGCCGAATCCGCCGAAAAGCGCCGGAATCACGACGAAGAACATCATGAGCACGCCGTGATAGGTGATCAGCACGTTCCACAGGTGGCCGTTGGGGGTACAATCGGCAGCGCTCGGGAACAGGCGCGCGCCTTCCATGCACATGTACTGCACGCCGGGGTGCTGCAATTCCATCCGCATGTAGACGGTGAAACTGACCGAGATCAGACCGACAAGGCCGGCCGTGAACAGATAAAGGATACCGATATCCTTGTGGTTGGTGGACATGAACCAGCGGGTGAAGAACCCGCGAGTATCATGATGTCCGCCGGATTCGTGAACGGCTGCATCGGCCATTGCGCGATCTCCCTGGGTTGATCCTGAGTCAGCCGGCAGGGCCGGCAGATTGGCGCACAATAGACGCGATGACCGGATGCGGCAATGCGCCTCGGGCGGGAAACTTCATGTTGCGGCACAGTTTTTCGGCGTATCAAAAAGCCCCCGCGACAGGAGGCGGGGGCCGGATGCATTGCCGAAATGTCCGGACAGGGATGCGCGCCGGGCGGATTGTCCCTTCGGGTCCGATCCGCAGCGACTGCTGCTTACGGTGCGGGCGCGCCGTCGCCCTCTGCGGGCTGCGCGGGCGCATCGGGCGAGATGCTCAGCAGATAGGCGACCAGATCGTCTTGATTCCGGGTCAGCTTGAACGTCATCTTCGACTTGGCCTTATCGTCGCCGGAATACTGATCCAGATATCCGGTCGGATCGGTCACATAGGCCTTCAGCGAGTGGATGTCCCAGACAGCATCGGGCTTTGCCTCTGCAAGCTTCAGGATACCGTCGCCATACTTGAAGTCCTCGACCGAGGCGATCTTGCGGCCGACGACGCCGAACAGGTTCGGGCCAGTCCTGCCGCCCTTCACGATATCGGCGCCCGTCGGGTCCTGGATCATGTGGCAGGCCTTGCACTTGTTGAACTCTTTCTCACCTTTCGCGGCATCCTGTGCCAAAGCCGGTGAGCAAAGCGAAAACAGGGTCAACGTGGCGATCAGGCTGGTTTTCATCGTCTATCCTTTCCTGCGCAATCAGAGAGCTGCATATCCGCGCGCGATCTTCCTTGCTGGAAATACTAGGCGCGGCATGCGGGGGGTTCAAATCACAACCATCTGCATCCGATAAACTATCCCCGGCAGGCGCGGCGGATTTGCCGCACCGCGCCTGCGACGCAGTCCAGCACTTAGACCGCGAAGCCAGTTGAAAAACGGCGCTGCAAGGCGCTGTCGAGATCTGCCATCGTGACCGGCAGGCCAAGATCCACCAGACTAGTGACCCCATGATCGCTGATCCCGCATGGCACGATGCCGCCATAGTGGCTCAGATCGGGTTCGACATTGATCGAGATGCCGTGAAAGCTGATCCAGCGCCGCAACTTTATGCCGATTGCGGCGATCTTGTCCTCTCTCATGCTGCCGTCGGGCAGGGGCGGCTTGTCGGGGCGGGATACCCAGACGCCGACACGGCCGTCGCGGATCTCGCCGCGGATGCCGAACTCGGCGAGTGTGTCGATCACCCAGGTCTCAAGCGACTTGACGAAGGCGCGCACGTCGCGGCCGCGCCGGTTCAGGTCGAGCATGGTATAGACGACCCGCTGCCCCGGACCGTGATAGGTATATTGCCCCCCGCGCCCGGCGACATGGACGGGAAACCGGTCATCCAGCAAGTCCGCCTCGCGCGCAGATGTGCCGGCCGTGTAAAGCGGCGGATGTTCGACAAGCCAGATACGTTCTCCTGCGCGACCATCCAGCATTGCCGCGACATGCGCTTCCATCGCGGCGACAGCCTCGGGGTAGGGGGTCAGGCCGGGCTCTATGACCCATTCGGGTTCTGGCAGGGGCGGCATTCGCGTCTCCGGATTGGCCACGTGATTGCGGCCCTGCCGAGTTAATGGGCGCGATGCAAAAATGAAAGGGCACCGCGTTTCCGGCGCTTCGAAGTCCAGTCGCGCGTCACTTGGTGCTGGAAATCTTCATCATGCCGGTCGCAGCCTCGCCGCAGCCCTTTCGCGCCATGAAGTGATCGAGATCGTTCGGGTCGCCCGTGCCGTAATAGCTGGAGACAAGCCGGCCGTCCTTAACGCGCATGAAGAACGGTTGAAAACCGACATAGCCGCCGAAAGCGTTCTTTCCGTTCACTTCGCCGCAGATTGCCCGGCCCTGACCGTCGCTGAGATCATATGCCACAAGGTTGCGCAGTTGCGCACTGGCCGGGTCTTTCATGCCGTCAATGATCGTCGACTGGATCAGGCCGCGCTCCTGCGTGGTGATCTGGGCAGGGCGCGTGCTGACGGGCGTGTCATTCACGTTCACACAAGCCGCGAGGGCAAGGCAGGCAATCATGGCAGTAAAGGCAGGGCGCATCCGGCGTCTCCGTTTTGGACATGGCCGGACGGTAGGACAGAGAGGTTAATGAAACGCTAACCGCTGAACACGTCATGTTCCCGGCGCAAACAGCGCCCATCGGCCCGCAACATGATGTCAGATGTCAGAAGAAAAGCCTGACGGTGTGCCTTTCGGCGCCGTCAGATGGGTGTCTTTGGTGCGGTCGAGAAGACTCGAACTTCCACTCCGGTTAAGGAACAGCGACCTCAACGCTGCGCGTCTACCAATTCCGCCACGACCGCATCGCGACAAGGGGGGCAGATAACGACTCATGCGGCGGATGAAAAGGGGGAATCGCAGGTCGTGCCGACATTTTCGGCACCCGCGCCGCCATTCCATTTCCGCGCGATCCAGCCTGTTGCAATCCGGCCTCTGCCCCGCTTAACCTGTCGCGAGCGGCGATCAGAACCGCGAAACAAGACAGGGGAACCGCGCTTGACGAATACGGCCCATGATGACGGTTTCGTCGTCTTCGATCACGTGCAGAAAAGCTATGACGGTCAGACGCTTGTCGTCAAAGATCTGAACCTATCCATCGGCAGGGGCGAATTCCTTACCATGCTCGGGCCGTCAGGATCGGGGAAGACCACCTGCCTGATGATGCTCGCCGGGTTCGAAACCGCGACCCACGGCCAGATCCTTCTTGACGGAACAAACATCAACGACGTGCCGCCGCACAAGCGCGGGATCGGTATGGTGTTTCAGAACTATGCGCTGTTTCCGCATATGACGGTGGGCGAGAACCTTGCCTTTCCCTTGGAAGTGCGCGGTCTGTCCAAGGCCGAACGCGACGACCGGATCAGGCGCGCGCTGGATATGGTGCAGATGGGTGCGTTTGCGAGCCGCCGCCCGGCGCAGCTTTCGGGCGGCCAGCAGCAGCGGATCGCGCTTGCCCGCGCGCTGGTATTCGATCCGAAGCTGGTTCTGATGGACGAACCTCTCGGCGCGCTCGATAAACAGCTTCGCGAGCATATGCAGTTCGAAATCAAGGCCTTGCATGAAAGACTTGGTGTAACCGTTGTCTATGTGACCCACGACCAGGGCGAGGCGCTGACCATGTCGGACCGGGTCGCTGTGTTCAACGATGGCCGCATCCAGCAGCTCGCCGCGCCAGAGACGCTTTACGAAGCGCCCGAAAACAGCTTCGTGGCCGGGTTCATCGGCGAGAATAATTCGCTGAACGGCACGATTGCCGATCTGAGCGGGGATCGCGCGACCGTGCGCCTTGCCAATGGCGAAACGATCGAGGCGACGGCGGTGAACGTGCACGAGGTCGGGCAACCCACGACAGTGTCGATCCGGCCTGAGCGTATCGAATTCAAGGATGCGATGATGCCCGACGGCGCGCATACGTTGGAAGCCAGGGTGATGGATGTCGTCTATATGGGGGACATCCTGCGCACCCGCCTGATGATTGGCGGAGAATACGATTTCGTCATGAAATGCCGCAATACGCTGGGTCAGACACGTCTGACGCCCGGCGATACCATCCGCGTCGGGTGGCATCCGCAGGATGCCCGGGCGCTTGATCCGGTTTGACAGGGACCGGCCCGGCGCGATCCCCGCGCCATGACCCGGCGCTGCACGGCGCCCAATGATAACGGCCAATGTGCCGACCAAACGCAACAGGAGATTTCGATGAAAAAGACCCTGATCCTGACCTCGGCACTGTGCAGCATGGCATTCGCCGCCTCTGCGCAAGAGGTCAATCTGCTCAGCTGGGGCGGCGCTTACGGCAATTCGCATCTCGAAGCCTATGCCAAGCCCTTTACTGCCGAGACCGGCATCGCCGTGAACATCGCCGATGCCGACAACCCCGCGACCCCGATCAAGGCCATGGTCGAAGCCGGCAACGTTACAAGCGACGTGGCTTCGGTCGAATATGCCGATGCCGTGCGGCTTTGCGACGAAGGCCTGCTGGAAGAAATCGATGCGGCCAGCCTGACGGCCGCCGATGACGGCACGACAGCCGCCGATGACTATATCGAAGGCGGCGTGACCGACTGCTTCGTGGCCACCGACGTTTATTCGATGGTCGAGGTCTATGACGATTCGAAGTTCCCCGACGCCAAGCCCGCTGGCCCGGCTGACTTCTTTGACCTCGAAGCCTTCCCAGGCAAGCGCACCATGCGCAAAGGCGCGAAGTTCAACCTGGAATTCGCGCTGATGGCGGACGGTGTTCCGGCTGCAGAAGTCTATGAGGTGCTGTCCACGCCGGAAGGCGTTGATCGCGCCTTCGCCAAGCTGGATACCATCAAGAATGACGTGATCTGGTGGGAAGCCGGCGCGCAGCCGCCGCAGCTTCTGGCTGATGGCGAAGTGACAATGGCCTATGCGTTCAACGGGCGTATCTTCGACGCGGCAATGAAGGACAACAAACCCTTCAAGATCGTCTGGGACGGTCAGATCTATGAAATGGAAGGCTGGGTGATCCCGAAAGGCGCGCCTCATATGGAAGATGCGCTCAAGTTCATCGCCTTCTCGACGGCGCCGGCGAATCAGGCCCGCGCGGCCGAGTTCATCAGCTATGGCCCGCCGCGTAAATCTGCCGCTGCGATCGTCGGAAATATTGAAGGCACCGAGGAGCCGATGGGGCCGCACCTGCCGACGACCGAGGCGAATATGGGCAATGCGCTTGGCTCTGACCTCGATTTCTGGGTCGACCATGATTCGGAACTGAACGAGCGCTTCAACGCCTGGCTTGCAGGCTGATAACCCACGGCCCGGCCACCGACGAGGCTGGCCGGGCCAATCTGGAAAGACCGAATGGCGACACCACTTGATCCCCATGCAGCCATCGCAATCGAGGCGGGCGGAGTCGACGGGCCGCTGACGACCGCAGACGGCCAGCCGTTGAACCGGGCGCTGTCGCGGGCATCGCGCAAGGCCCGCTGGCGGGCCTTCATGCTTGTGGCACCGCTGCTTCTGTTCATAGTCGTCACATTCGCCTTTCCGATCGGGCAGATGCTCTATCGTTCGATCCACAATGACGGCTTCGCGGCGAATATGCCGCAGCTCAGCGAATGGTTTGCCGAAACCGAACCGGGTACCACCCCGGATGAAGCCGCCTTCGCAGCCCTTGCCCGCGACCTGCAAGCCTCGGCCGAGGCACGCAGCATCGGCATCGTCGGCACCCGGATAAACTATGAGATGCCGGGCACGCGCTCGCTTTTCACCTCGACCGGGCGCAAGGTCAGGGGCGGGATAGAGCCGCCTTACCGCGAGGCGCTGCTGGAGATTGACGAGGATTGGGGCGACCCGTCGCTCTGGGCGTCGATGCGCAATTCCTCGACAGCATATACCGACAGCTTTTATCTCGCCTCGCTCGACAGAACACGAAATGTCGAGGGCGACGTCGTGCAGGTCAACGAAAACCGGCGCGTCTATATCATGCTGTTTCTGCGGACGCTGTGGTTATCGGCGCTTGTGACCTTAATGACCTTCCTTTTGGGTTTTCCCATTGCGCATCTGCTGGCGACGCTGCCGCTGCGCAGGTCGAACCTTCTGATGATCCTCGTGCTGCTGCCCTTCTGGACCTCGCTTCTGGTGCGCACAACAAGCTGGATGGTCCTGCTGCAACAGCAGGGCGTCGTGAATGATCTGCTGATCTGGCTTGGGGTGATCGACAACGGGGGCCGGCTGAAGATGATGTATAACCAGATCGGCACGATAATCGCGATGACACATATCCTTCTGCCCTTCATGATCCTGCCGCTTTATTCGGTGATGCGCACGATCAACCCGAGCTATGTGCGCGCCGCGAAAAGCCTTGGCGCGACCAGTTGGACGGCCTTTCGGCGCATCTATTTCCCGCAGACTCTGCCGGGGCTTGGGGCAGGGGCGCTTCTGGTCTTTATCCTTGCCGTTGGCTACTACATCACCCCTGCGCTTGTCGGGGGGGCATCGGGTCAGCTGATTTCGAACATGATTGCCGAACATATGACGGGCACGCTGAACTGGTCGATGGCCGCGGCGCTTGCAGCGATCCTGCTTGGTGGCGTGCTGATCCTTTACTGGGTCTATGACCGCCTTGTCGGCATCGACAATCTGAAGCTGGGCTGAACCATGGCGCTTCCGACATATGCAACTCCGCTGGAACGTATCTGGCACTGGACCTATCTGGTCATCTGCACGCTGATCTTTATTTTGCTGATCGCGCCGATCCTGATCATCATCCCGCTCAGCTTCAATACAGAGCCGTACTTCACCTTTACCAAGGACATGCTGTCGCTGAAGCCGGAAGGTTTCTCGATGCGGTGGTATGACAGCCTGATGACATTCGGCATGGCCCAGCCCGGCGCGCCGCGCGATGCCGCCTGGTTCGCCGATATGTGGGCAAATGCGAAATGGGTGAACGCGGCGAAGAATTCGATCATCATCGGCGTCTGCTCGACCATTCTGGCAACAGTGCTGGGCACGCTGGCGGCACTTGGCCTGTCAAGGCCGGAAATGCCGTTCAGACGGTTGATCATGGCGACCCTGATCTCGCCCATGATCGTGCCGCTGATCATTACCGCGACGGGGCTGTTTTTCTTCTATTCCTCGGCCTGCGTGCCGCAGGGCAGTTGGGCGCATTCGATCCTGCGACCGGTGCTGTCGAATTCTGGTTGTCTTGCCAACACCTATCTGGGTGTGATTCTGGCCCATGCGACATTGGGGATACCCTTTGTCATCATAACCGTGACGGCCACGCTGGTCGGGTTCGACCAGTCGCTGAACCGCGCGGCCGCCAGTCTTGGCGCCAATCCGCGCACCACGTTTTTCCGCGTGACCATGCCATTGATCCTGCCGGGTGTAATCTCCGGTGCGCTGTTTGCCTTCGTCACCAGCTTTGACGAAGTCGTTGCGGTGCTGTTCATCGCCGGCCCGGAACAGCAGACCATCCCGCGCCAGATGTGGAACGGTATTCGAGAACAGATCAGCCCCGCGATTCTGGCCGTGGCGACGCTGCTGGTCGTCTTCTCCATCGCGCTTCTGACCACGGTAGAGCTGTTGCGCCGCAGGTCCGAACGCATCCGGGGCGTGACACCCCGCTAGGGCAGGATCGCGAGCCAAACCGATATGGTCAGGATCGACAGCGCTGTTGCCACAAGCACCGTCGATGCCGCGACGCGCTTCGCAACGCCATAGATCGACGCGAAAAGATAGGCATTCACCCCCGGCGCCATCGAGGCCGTCAGCACTGCCGAACGCATTGCGGCGATATCCAGCGAGAACAGCTTGCCCAGTCCGAAGGTCACCATCGGGTGCAGGATCAGACCGGCAAAGCAACAGATGGCGATGGCGCGGCTGTCGCCTTCCGGTTTGTAGCGATAAAGGATGCCGCCAAGTGCAAACAGCGCTGTTGGCAGTGCCGCTCTGGACATCATTCCGACACCGTCCCAGAATCCTCCCGGCAGCACCAGCCCCGCCTGCAGCGCGAAGTTCATCGCCAGCCCGCACAGAATGCCGATCACCAGCGGCGTTTGCAGAACGCCGGTCAGCGCCCGCAGCGCCACGCGTCCGACAGACAGGTTCTGCCCGCGGGCGCGCGTGAACTCCATCACCGTGATCCCGAAGGTGTAAAGCATCGGCGAATGGATCGAGATGATCGCCCAGTTTCCCGCCAGCGCATCAGGCCCGTAAGCGCGTTCGGTGATCGGCACACCCAGAAGAAGCGAGTTCGAAAACAGGCAGATGAACCCTATCGCGACGGCATCCTCTGGCGGGCGGCCCAGCCAGCGCGCGCCGAAAACGCCCAGCCCGAAGGACGCGAATGCGCCTGCGTAGAAGGCGAAAAGCATCGGGATGTCGAAATCCGCCGACAGGTCCAGTCTGGCGACGGATTGGAACAGAAGCACCGGAACGGCGAAGTTCTGTGCGAAGCGCATGACCCCATCGACGGCGGCTTCCGAAAACAATCCGCGCCATGCGACGACATAGCCAAAGCCGATGACCAGAAAAACCGGCAGCACGACATCGAACAGCGCGGTCACTCCACCGCCTCCAGCACCAGCCCGTCAAAGGCCGGGGTGACGTTTGCGGGCGTTTCCGCATCGGTTCTGGCGTAGTCGAGGTCGATATGCATATTCGTCAGCACTCCGCGTGGCGCGCCGGATCGCGCCAGCCAGTCCAGCGTCAGCGCCAGATGGGCGTGGCTGGGATGGGGATCATGGCGCAGGGCGTCGCAAATGAAGATCTCGGGCGTGCCGATGGTCTGCCACGCCTCGTCGGGGATCATCTGCACATCGGGCAGATAGACGATACCGCCGCCGGAGGTCGGGATTTTCAGTCCCAGAGCCTCGATCTCGCCGTGCGGCACGGTGAACGGGGTGATCTCGACCGGCCCGCCGTCACCGTCAATGGTGATCGGACCCTCGAAAGGGTGCAGATCAACAATGGGGGGATAGTTCGATCCGGGCGGGCTTTCGAAGATATAGTTGAAGCGGCCCCGCAGATGCGCCGTGGTCGCCGCGTCGGCATAGCCCCGCACACGGGCGCGGGCGTTATAGGCAAGCTGACGCAGGTCGTCGATGCCGTGGACATGATCGGCGTGGGAATGTGTCCAGACCACGGCGTCGATGGTGGTCACACCGGCATCCAGCATCTGCGGCACCAGATCGGGGCCGGTATCCACCAGCACCCGTGTCATGCCATCATCGCCGATCCTGTCGATCAGGATCGCGCAGCGGCGACGGCGGTTCTTGGGATTGCCGGGATCGCATGCCCCCCAGTTCCCACCAATGCGCGGCACCCCCCCGGACGATCCACAGCCCAGGATGGTGACGCGGATCATGCGGCGGCCTTCCAGAACAGCCGGTCGAAATTGGCCGAGGTTTGGGCCGCGAAATCGGCGTAGGACATGCCGAACAGTTCCGCACCGACGGCGGCGGTGCGGGTGACGAAAGCCGGTTCGTTCCGGCGACCGCGGTGTGGCGGCGGGGCAAGATATGGGGCGTCGGTTTCGACCAGAATGCGGTCCAGCGGCGCGGCCTTGAAAATGTCGCGCAACTCGGTCGAACGGGGAAATGCCGCGATCCCGGACATGGACAGATAAAACCCCAGATCCAGCGCCGCCTGCGCCAGTGCCGGGCCAGAGCTGAAGCAGTGCATGACGCAAGTATATGCGCCTGCGCGGTGCTCCTCGGTCAGGATGCGGGCCATGTCATCATCGGCGTCGCGGGCATGGATGATCAGCGGCAGGCGGGTCTGGCGCGCGGCCTCGATATGGATGCGCAGGCTGTCCTGCTGCGCGGCAGCGCTGTCGGCAGTGTAATGGTAATCAAGCCCGGTTTCCCCGATGCCGACGAATTTCGGATGGGCGGCAAGCGCCACGAGTTCATCGACGCTGACCATGGGTTCGTCCGCCACGCTCATCGGATGGGTGCCGGCGGCATAGAAGACGCCGTCATGGGTTTCGGCGATGGCGCGCACGCCGGGTTCGTTGCGCAGGCGGGTGCAGATGGTGACCATGCGACCCACGCCGGCGGCGCGGGCGCGGTCGATCAGCGCATCACGCTCGCCATCGAAATCGGGGAAGTCGAGATGGCAATGGCTGTCCACGACAGGGACCGCCTTGCCGGCATCGGGATAGGGCATCGGTCAGGCTTTCGCATGTGCCGGGGCCAACCCGGCCAGTTGGATCAGCATATCCATCACCAGCGCCGCAGGGTCAAGGTTGACCGCCCGACCCGTCCGCGCCCGCGCCGACAGTTCCGCCTGCGCGCCCGCCCAGATGCGCGCCGCGCGGCCATCGGGGCACAGCCGCACCATCAGATCGGCCTCTCCCCTGGCGGCTTCGGGGATCGGTGCGCCCAACAGTCCGGCGCGCGCAAGGCGGGTCAGGAAGCGGTCCAGCAGGGTGATGCGCAGATCGAAGGGATCGCCGTCGGCGGTCGCGCGCCCTGCGGCACCTTCGGCCAGATCGCGCGCCTTCTGGCGGTCAAAGCGAGGCAGGGTGGCGAACAGGTCAACGATCTGGGCATAGACCTTCAGCCCGTCCTGACCGTCAAGCCGCAGCGCTTCCCCCACCGATCCGCCTGACAAAGCCGCCAGCGCCTCGGCCCCGGCATCGACGCCAAGGGGGGCAAGCACGCGGGTCATATCCTCTGGCGACAGCGGGGACAGTCGCAGCTCTCGGCAGCGCGAGCGGATGGTGGGTAGCAGGCGTGCGGGCTGGTGGGAGATCAGCAGGATGATGCCCGCCTTCGGCGGCTCCTCCAGCATTTTCAGCAATGCGTTGGCGGCGGCCGTGTTCATGTCATCGGCGGCATCGACAATAGCGACACGGCGGCCACCCTCTGCCGCGCTCATGTGAAAGAAGGACAGCAGCGCACGGATGTCATCGACGCCGATCTCCGCCTTCAGCCGCCCGGTTTTGTCGTCGAAGCCACGACGGACCAGATGCAGGCGCGGTTCGGAAAGCGCGGCCACGCGGCGGGCGAAAGGATCATCTGCCGGAATGGTCAGGTCGCCGGGCGCACCATCGGCCAGCAGCCAGCGCGCGATCTGCCAGGCCAGCGTCGCCTTGCCGACCCCGCGCGGCCCCGTAATCAGCCAGGCGTGGTGCAGACGATGCGCATCGGCGGAGGCCAGGAAATCCGCCGCCGCTTGATCGTGCCCGATGACCGCGCGTGCATGGCGCGGATGCGGCGCGCCGGGGACGCGGTCGGATTCGGGGGTATCATCGCTCATAATGCAGCCCGGACACGCGCGGCGACGTCCACGGGCGCGCCACTGCCGTCGATGATGCGGACGCGCGTGGGATGGGCGGCAGCGAGATCGGCAAAGCCCGCACGCAGCTTTTCCTGAAAGCCGAGGCCCATGGATTCGAAGCGGTCTTCGGTGCCGCCACGTGCCACGCCGCGTGCCAGCCCTTCCGCCGGGTCAATGTCGATCACGAAAGTCCGGTCGGGCTCAATCCCGATCATCAGCTTGTGCAGGGCTTCGACCGTGGCCGACAGATCGCCCCGCGTCACGCCCTGATAGACCCGCGTGGAATCGGCGAAGCGGTCGGTGATGACGGTCGCGCCTCGTTCCAGCGCCGGGCGGATGGTGCGTTCCAGATGGTCGCGGCGGGCGGCGTTGAACAGCAGGATCTCGGTTTCCGCCGACCAGCGGTCAGTGCCGCCTTCGACCAGCAGGCGACGGATCGCTTCTGCGCCGTCCGACCCGCCCGGCTCGCGCGTCAGCACCACCTCTTGGCCCTCGGCAAGCAGGGCTTCGGCCAGCATTCGCGCCTGCGTGGACTTGCCGCTGCCGTCTATACCTTCGAAGCTGATGAACATGCGGCCCGTCAGTTCCGCGCGGCGGTCCACGCCTCGCCGCCTAGGCGCATCGCAGCACCCTTCATGCGCCCGACAAAGCCCGCCGCGGTGATTTCTTCGGCGGCGACCAGCGGCACATTGGCAGGGCCGACGCCGGGGATCTGGATCTGCAGGGTGCCAAGCTGGGCGCCTTTCGCGACCGGGGCCTCGATCGGGCCGGTAAAGACCGCCTCGGCGGTGACACCCGATTCCGCGCCGATGGGCATCAGCACGTTCAACCCGTTCTGCGTGGTCAGCGCGACCTGCGATTTAGACCCCAGCCAGACAGGGACCGAGGCGACTGTTTCGCCCTGCGGCACGACTTCTTTCATCGTAAAGTCGCGAAAGGCCCATGCGGTAATCCGCTCTGCCTCCTCAGCCCTCGCCTTTTCGGTGTCCAATCCGGTGACGACAAAGATCACCCGGCGGTCACCCTGAACAGCGGACCCGACCAACCCATATCCGGCTTCCTGCGTGTGGCCTGTTTTAAGCCCGTCCGCCCCGATACCAAGCTTCAGAAGCGGGTTGCGGTTATGGCGATTGGCGGGCGCACGATTGTCGAACGGAAATTCGGTGATCGCGAAATACTTGTAAAGCTCGGGGAAATCCTCGACCAGATGTTCTGCCAGAATGCCGAGGTCATGCGCCGACATGACGTGGTTCGGGTCCGGCCAGCCGGAGGCGTTGGCGAAATGCGATTGCGTCATCCCCAGCGATTTCGCCCGGTCGTTCATCTGGCGGGCAAAGGCTTCCTCGGTCCCGGCCAAGCCTTCGGCGACGACGACGCAGGCGTCATTGCCGGACAGCACGATGATGCCCTTTATAAGCTCCTCGACCGTGGGGCGGTCGCGTTCGTTCAGGAACATGGTCGAGCCCTGCATCTGCCGCGCCTTCGTGGACACGGGCAGGCGGGTGTCCATTTGCAGGCGACCATCGCGCACGGCCTCGAACAGCATATAGACGGTCATCAGCTTTGACATTGATGCGGGCGGGATGGGCTGGTCCGCGTTCTTTTCCAGCAGCACCGTGCCGGTACCCACATCATACACCCAGGCCGAGCGGGCGGTTGTGTCGAAAGCAGCCGCCTGCAAGGGCAGAAGAAGGGCGAGAAGGGCGGGAATTACTGCGCGCATGGATGTGCCTGTCTTTGGGCGGAGTGCCTGTTTTGAGAATAGGATTACCCGATGATCTGTCCTGTCGCAACGCGCAGGACCAATGTATCTTGCAACTGTGAGCAGAGGGAGCCACCGATGACGATCACGGCCAAGGACATGGATTTCACGGTATTCTGCATCTTCGATCATCCGCCCGCCAAGGTCTACGCGGCAGTGGCCGAACCTGACCAGCTTCAGCAGCATTTCACGACGGCTGGCGCAAAAGGTGTGATGCAGAGCGGCGCGACTGTCACCTGGGAGTTCGCCGATTTTCCCGGCCCTTTCGACGTGCAGGTGATCGAAGCTGTGCCTGGTGAAAAACTGGTCTTCGACTGGGGGCATCCTTCGGGCGATGGACGCAACCGCGTAACCTTCACCTTCGAGGAGATCGCGCCGGGCCGCACCCGCGTCGAGGTCAGCGAGACTGGATGGCAACCTACGGCGGACGGTCTGAAATTCGCTTATGGGAACGTCATGGGATGGTCCTATATGCTGGCGACGATGCGCACATGGCTGGATCACGGCATTTCACGCCGAGAGGGCATGTTCAGATAGGTCTAGCCCATGCCCAAGGGGTCGCGGCGCCTTTGGGCGCGGCGCTTGTTCTCGCGCTCGCTGATGATCGCGATGACGCCCCATGACAGGCAGTACAGCCCGCCCAGGGCCAGCACGATCCAGCCCGGCACAGGGCCGATGGCCGCACGTTCCAGCAATTGCGCGCGCGATTCCAGCGGTGTCGGATGCACGATCAGCTTGCCCAGATAGGCCGCCGTCTGGATCAGCAGAATCCAGAAATAGTTGCGTCTGATGCGCCGCCCGATCGCCGTCCACATGCTGACGTGATAGCGGGGATGCAGATAGTCGTCGGCCAGCCTGTCCTGCCAGTGATCTTCCAGATGCAGGTCGCCTTCCTTCAGCATGGGTGCGAAAAAATGCAACTCCATCCAGCGGCAACGGGCGCGCCAGACGTTGAAATAGCGGTAGCGCCGCGCCTCCAGCATGAGGAAGAAGATGATCAGGATGCCGACCAGCACCAACGGCAGCGGCGATGCCTGTGGCGAGGAATAGGTGATCGACAAAGCGACCCCCAGCGTGACCACCGACCAGTTGGTCGAGGTGTCCAGCAGCGTGCGCCAGACGGTCGAGCGATAGACCTCACCCCGGTACAGATGCGCGATCGCGCCGATCTCTGCCGGGTCGAGCTTTTTGCGCGACGTGCGGTCCCCGTCCATCCCTGCCTCCCTGCCTGTGAAACTGGCAGGGAAGTGACGTCACGGCAAGCAATTCGTCGGATTTTCAGGCACCCACCGCTTCGCGCCAGTGGCGGCGGCACAGCGACAGATAGGTTTCGTTGCCGCCGACCTGCACCTGATCTCCGTCGGTGACGGCGCGACCGTCCGGGCCGCGCCGGATCACCATGGTGGCCTTGCGCCCGCAGAAGCAGATGGTGCGGACCTCTCGCATATCGTCCGCCAGGGCCAGCAACGCGGCGGAGCCGGGGAACAGCTCGCCCCGGAAATCGACACGCAGCCCGTAGGCCATGACCGGGATGCCCAGATCATCCGCGACGCGGGCAAGCTGCCAGACCTGAGCCTTGGACAGAAACTGCGCCTCGTCCAGAAAGACGCAGGCAAGGTCGCGCGGATCGTTGCTGATAAGCGCGAACAGATCCTCGTCGGGACCGAAGGCTGTCGCTTCAGCCGAAATCCCGATCCGCGAGCCGATGACGCCCGGACCTGCGCGATCATCCAGCGAGGCGATCAACAGCAGCGTTTCCATCCCCCGCTCGCGATAGTTGTAGCTCGCCTGCAGAAGCAGCGTGCTTTTGCCGGCGTTCATCGTCGAATAATGGAAATACAGCTTGGCCATATCGCCAGATAGCGTTGCCGGAAGGACGCATCAAGCGGGCGATTTACTGCCGCAGCGACAGCCTCGGATTGCCATTTCCGGATCGGGCAGGCAAAAGCTCATCATCGGCGGCGGCGGTTTCCCTTTCATGCGCGATTCTGCGCTGCCTTTATCTATACATAAATATCAGGCTTATCCGATGCGTGACCCCATGTTCCGCATGGCCCTTATTCTGGGTCTTCTTTCCGCCGTCGGTCCCTTTGCGATCGACATGTATCTGCCTGCGCTGCCGCAGGTGGCGAACGACCTTGGCACGACCGAGGCCGGTGCCGCGCGCACGCTGACATCCTATTTCATCGTCTTTGGCTTCGCGCAGATGATCTATGGCCCGATGGCTGACGCGATTGGCCGCAAAAAGCCGCTGATCCTTGGCGTCACGATCTTTCTGATCGGCACCGTCGCGGCGGCGATGGCGCCCAGCATCGGCTGGCTGATCCTGGCGCGCGGTGTGCAGGGCCTGGGGGCCGCGACGCTTATGGCCGTGCCGCGCGCCGTCATCCGCGATCTGGCGACGGGACCGGCTGCGGCAAGGATGATGGCTGCGGTGATGATCGTCATCGCGATCTCGCCCATGCTTGCGCCGCTGACCGGATCGCTGGTCATGCAATGGGGCGGCTGGCGAGAGATCTTCGCCGTCCTTGCGGTCGCAGCCTTCCTGAGCCTTGGCCTGATCCTGTTTGTCCTGCCGGAAACACTGGCCCCCGATCAGCGCCAGCCGGTTAGGCTGCAGGTGATGTTGGCGGGTGCCCGCCGCCTGCTGACCGACCGGCGCTTCATGGGGCTGACCATGATCGGCGGGTTCGGGATGGCCAGCTTCTTCGTGTTCCTGTCAACGGCGAGCTTTGTTTACACCAAGCATTTCGGCCTGACCGAGATGCAGTTCTCGTTGGCTTTTGCCGTCAACGCGATCGGCTTTTTCACCGCTTCGCAATTCGCGGCGCGGCTGGCGCAGCGCTTCGGGATGGAGCGGGTGATTTCGCTGGCGATTACCGGCTTTGCGGGCGTCATGGTGTTTTTGACCGCCATAGTGTGGTCAGGCTTTGCGTCGCTGCCCGTCGTGATGGCGGGGCTGTTCGTGGCCTATGCGTTTCTGGGGCTGGTCATGCCTACGGCGATGGTCATGTCGCTGGACCCGCACCCGGATATTGCCGGGCTTGCGTCATCCATCGGGGGCACGTTCCAGATGCTGACGGGCGGAATAATGATCGCGATTGTCGGGCCGTTCATGGACAATACGCCCACGACCATGATCCCTGCCATTGCGCTATGCGCCCTGCTGGCATGGGCGACGGCGGCGCTGTCTTTGCCACGGTTGCGGCTGATCTGAAACGAAAAACGCCGCCGAAAATCTTCGGCGGCGTTTGGTTTTTCTGCGCGCGATCAGCCCTTCTGTTCGGCTTTCGGCCTGCGCGAAGGACGGCGCGAGGGGCGCTTCTGCGGTGCGCCCTCGCCACCCTGACGGGGCTTCTGACCACCGCGACCGCGGCCCTGCGGGTGGGCCTTCCGCTCGACTGGCGGTTCACCACCGATGACCGGGATCTGCGCCTTGATGGCCTTTTCGATATCGCGCAATTCGCCGATTTCGCCCGGCGCGCAGAAGGCCACGGCGCGGCCATCGCGACCGGCGCGGGCGGTGCGCCCGATGCGGTGGACATAGTTTTCCGGCACGTTCGGCAGGTCGTAGTTATAGACATGCGCGACTTCCGGAATGTCCAGCCCACGCGCGGCCACGTCGGTCGCAACCAGCACCTGCGTCTTGCCTTCGCGGAAGCCGGCAAGGGCGCGCTCACGCTGGCCCTGCGACTTGTTGCCGTGGATTGCCGCGACCGAAAAGCCCCATTTTTCCAGCAGCTTGGCCAGTTTCTCGGACCCGTATTTGGTGCGACCGAAGACAATGGCCAATTCGCCCGGATGCTTGGACATGTATTCGGCCAGCAGGCTGGCCTTGTCGCCCTGATTGACGAAATGGACGCCCTGATCGATCTTGTCGGCGGGGCGGCCCGGCGGGTTTGCCTGAACGCGGACGGCGTTGGTCAGATAGGTGTCGGCCAGTTCTTCCATCAGCTTCGGCATGGTGGCCGAAAACAGCAGCGTTTGCCGGGTTTTCGGCAGGGTGCGGGCGATGCGGCGCAGGGCGTGGATAAAGCCGATATCCAGCATCTGGTCGGCCTCGTCCAGAACCAGATATTCGGTCTTGGACAGGTCCACGGCATTGCGATCCAGCAGGTCGATCAGACGGCCCGGCGTTGCGATCAGAACGTCAACGCCACGCTCAAGTCGTTGAATCTGCACATTGATCGAGGCACCTCCGACAACGCGGAAGGCGCGGATCGGGGTGCCCTCGGCGAAGCTTTCGACCGAGGTCGCGATCTGGGTTGCCAGTTCGCGCGTGGGCGCGAGGATCAGGGCGCGGCAGGACCGCGGATCGGGCTTGCGGCCATGGGCGATCAGCCGGGTCAGCATGGGCAGCGAAAAGGCCGCCGTCTTGCCGGTTCCGGTCTGGGCAAGTCCAAGGATATCAGTGCCTTGCACGATATGCGGGATGGCCTTCGCCTGGATCGGCGTCGGCTCTGTCAGGCCCATTGGGGCGAGGTTGGCGTTGATGCGGGGATCAATGCCCATATCGGCGAAGGGGCCGGTTGTCACCGGTTCGCGCGCGGGGGCGCGGCGGGCGTTTACATTGGCCTCGCGCGGCGCACGTTGCGCCTGCGGGCGGGGTTTCTGGCCGCGACGCGGCCTGCGGTATTCAGTATTCATATCAGTCACTTACATATGCCGCGCACCCGTATCGGGCACGGCTGGGGCGGCGTCTTGCCGCATAGGGGTGCGGGCCATGATACGGCGGCCCGACGGTGCCCCTGCGTGTAGGTGGGAACCTTCAAAAGCCCGGTCGCGACTGGCTGCACACGCGGCAGCACGCGGATCCGGGGTTGAATGGCAGATGAGGGTTCGGCGGCGAAAAGTCAAGCGTCCTGACGCATTCCCGAGCGAAAGAAACGGCTGCAATAACGCGTCTATAACCCATCCATAATGCGTATATATCGCGTATATACAACGACGAGCCCGCCTTGCCCCCTTCGCGACCCGCCGGAATCACGCCCGCCTGAACGGGTTGGGAAAGCTTGCGGGGGCAGGTTGGGCATCCGCTTCACATCCTAGCGACGGTCAGCCGTATCCATCCAGATCGTGACCGGGCCGCTATTGGTCAGGGCGACCTGCATGTCGGCGCCGAATTCTCCCATCTCGACGGCGATGCCGAGGTCGCGAAGCGCCTGCGCGAAATGCTCATACAGCGCCTGACCCTGATCGGGAGGGGCGGCGCTGGAAAAGCCTGGGCGGTTGCCGGTCCGAGTGTCGGCGGCAAGGGTGAACTGGCTGACGACAAGGGCCGCGCCGCCGGTGTCCAGAAGCGAGCGGTTCATCTTGCCGGCCTCGTCGCGGAAGATGCGCAGCTTGGCGACCCGCGCGGCCAGCTTGTCGGCGGCCGTCTGGTCATCGCCCTGCATGGCGCAGACCAATATCAGCAGGCCGGGCCCGATCTGGCCGGTGATGCGGTCATCGACCGTAACGGATGCGTCGGTGACGCGTTGGATCAGGGCGCGCATGGCTGGCCTTTGGTTTCGGTTTCAGCTTGATGCTTGTCACGGTAACGGGTTGGCGGCAATCATTCGGAAGTTGACGCTGTTTCGTGGAGCGGTTGGGATGATTGTTAGGAAGAACCTTCTTTTGACGTTGGCGTTGCTGGCGGGATGCACGCCCGCGCTTGAGCCGAGCGACACGAGTGCTGTTGTCGAGTTGAACTCGGGTGGCGCATTCAGCGGATACCAGCAGTTCGAGGTGTTTCCGGATGACATCATGCGGACAACCGTCGCCGGGCCTTTCGATGAGAAGAAGCGGTCTGCTTCGCGGCAGCTGAACCCCGGTGCATTTGTCGCCGCGCGGGATCACATTCTGGCCAATCCGATCCCACAGAAGGTGCTGGATGCAGCGGGGGACTGCGATGATTACGGGGGCGACATCGTGAGTTACAGCGGACCGGATAAACAGGTGAAGTATCTGGCCCATTGCCCGAGCGAGCGGTTGCATGCCCTCTTCGGCGAGGTAAGCGATATTATCGACAGTCATGATCCGAAGGCCCAGCCAGTGGTCAGCGGCGAATAGCCATCAGGCTTGGCGAAAGACTGACCGGCCGTCATGCGCCAGGCTCAACCCGTTATCCCGCCGCTGAGCACCGGGCGCATCAGCGCGCGCAGCGCGTCATCGCCCAGTCCCTGAAAGCTGAGCATGCCGCCGGCCTGCAACTGCGCGATGCCGTGGACGAAGGCCCAGGTGACACGAAGGGCATCATCGGGCGGCAGGCGCAGGCGGTTCCGGGCGTCAAGCGCCGCCAGAGCCTCGGCCAGGGGGGCGAGGGCGGCTTTGCCTTCGGGCGACTGGGGGTGACGTTCGGTCGTGTCGAACATGACGGCGAACATCGGCGGGTTGTCGCGGGCAAAGGCGATGTAGCGCAGGCCGAGCGCGATCAGGTGATCGGTGCCGGTCTGGGACGTGGGTTCCTGAAGCAATGTCGCAAGACGGGTGAAGCCGGTGCGCGCAATCTCGTCCAGAAGCTGGGTCTTGCTGGCGAAATGGCGATAGGGCGCGCCGGAACTGACGCCTGCGGCATTGGCCGCCTGCAGCAGGCTGAAGCCGGCGATGCCTTTTTCGGCGATCAGTTTCAGCGCGTGTTCGATCAGCGTCTCGCGCAGCGCGCCGTGGTGATAGTCAGCTTTTTTCGCCAGCGCCCTTGCCCCTTATGGCCGCACAGGTCGCATAGGCCGGGATGGCCGTTGCGACGGTGCCGATCGCGGCGAGTTTCGCCCATGACGCGGCGGCGTGCAAATGGGCAAACGCGTCCGGGAAACCGGTCGGATCGGACAGCATCGCCAGCGAAAAGGTGTTCTCGACCAGATCCAGCGCCGGGGCGAGCGCGGTATAGGGCGCGATGCGATACAGGCGGTTGCTGGCGGCAGGGTTGCGGCGGCGCAGAAGGCGGGCGGCAAGCAGGGTCATCAGAATGGCGGTGGCGGCAAGGCCCGCGATCCAGATCAGGTCGGTGATCTCGGTCGCGATCATGCGGTTCAGCGTGCCTTGCGCCTGAAGTGTCGCATACCAGTCGCGGATCAGGGCGGGATCGGCGGTGGTATTGGCGCGAAACAGCGATACCGGGTGGCGGGTCTGGCGGAAGGTGGATTGCAGCAGGATCTGGCCGAAGGCCGACAGGCCAACCGCCGCCGCCAGCAGCATTGCCAGCACAGGCGCGGGCAGGTTGCGGATCATCCGCTGCGGGTGGACAGCCAGCGGCGGATGCGGCCCTGCTGCCACATGGCCAGCCCCGAGGCGGTGGCCAGCGGCACGCCGATCCATGCCATGAAGCTGCGCAGATCGCCGGTCCATGACGGCGGCATATAGACAAGCGCCCCCAGTCCGAGGCCAAGCAGGATATGCAGCAAACGCAGCAGATTTCTTTGGGTCAGAATACGCATGCGTTGATGTAAGAATATCTTACATGATTCGTCAAGGCGGCTGTATCCAGCGCAGAACGAAAGCGCCCCGACCTTTTCGGGGCCGGGGCGCATGGCGATCAGTTGGATGGGGGCGGGGCGCCGTCTGGCGGGGCGCCACCCGGCGGCATCCCTTCGGGCGGCGGGCCGCCGGGGCCGCCCGGACCCATGCTGACGGTGCGGTCGGCGTTGAAATCGACCGGGATGGTCAGCGCGGCCTTGTAACCGCTGGCCGCGTCGCCGGTGATCTCGGGCGTTTGCTGGGCGATGACTTCCTCGGAATTGTCGCCGAAAACGTTGTCGGTTTCGAGGGTGAGATTGTTCAGATTCTGCGTGCTGCCTTCATACAGCGCGTCGCTTTCGTAAAGCGCGGCGCTGATGTCGTGGGGCATGGCGATCTGGGCGGTCAGGACGGATGCATCGCCCGCGACGGCGGCTTCGGCGCTTTCGAAAACCTCGAAATGGATATGCGGCCAGCGGGCGGGATAGCAGCCGGGATAGATGGTGGTGAATTTAACGCGGCCCTGATCGTCGGTGACGCCGACGCCGCGCAGGAAGTTCTGGTCCGGCAGGTCATACATCGAGTATTCGCCAAGCGTCGTGCAGTGCCAGACATAGATCGCGTGGCCGGCCAGCGGCGTGCATCCGTCGGCATTGACCAGCAGCAGTTCCAGATCAAGCTGCGGGCCGTCCGCTGTGCCGGACAGATCGCCGAACGAGGGGCGCAGGTCTTCGCGGATGACGCCTTCCTGCGTCAGGATGTTGACGATCTGCCCCTCGCGCGAGTTGCTGCCATCCGCCGGGTAGGGGCCTTGCGTTTCCCAAGGCAGGGCCACGCATTCCAGTGCCGAGGCCGGGCTTGCTGCGGCCACAAGGCCCAGCCCGCCCATGACGCCCAGAAGTCTGCGCCGACCGATCAGGCGCGGCAGGTCATGGGCAAAGCCCAGATCGTGTTCGTCGTCATGGTGGGGGTCGTGATGGGGCATGAAACGCTGTCTCCGGTTTGAAATGACTGCAGGCGGAACGGCGGGCGGGGCCGGGGGTTCCGGGGCGGATCATCACTAGCTGTTGAGGCTCATCGGTTTTTCGCCGCCGGGGGGCAGGCCGAACAGGCGGCGGACCCGGTTCAGGAACGCGCCGTAAGGGCGGCCAAGCGCCAGCATCATCACCGCTGCCCCAAGGACGCCGCGCCAGAAACCCGCGCCCGATGCCCCGCTGATCCAGATGATCGCGGCATAGATCGGCACCTGAAAGCTGACAAGCGCGAGGCTGTCCCACAGAAGCTGCGACAGGCGGCCCGGTCCCGCGCGGCGCATCACCCAGTCTCGCCAGAGGCCGTAAGGGCGGGCGACGGGCAGCATCAGCGCCGCGCCGAGGATGCGGGCCTGCGCGACCTCGGGCCAGCTCATCCCGGCGATGAAGCGTTCGTTCAGGATGCCGGTCGCGGTGAAGAACAGCACCAGCGCCGTGGTATCGGCGATGAAGGCGCGGGGAGAGCGGGTCACAGCGCGGTGACAACGCGGGCGGCGAACAGGCGGTCGACGTCTTCGCGGCGGCACAGTTCCGTTGCGGGGGTCATGCAAGTGGCCGATGCCATCGCGGCGGCAAGGCCAAGCGCGTCGTGGATGGGCAGGCCGCGCGCATGGCCGAGGGTGAAGCCGGCAAGGAAGCTGTCGCCTGCGCCGACCTTGCTGACGATCTCGACCTTCGCGGCCTCGGCATGCCAGGCGCCGGTGCTGTCGGCGATGATGTTGCCGTCGCTGCCGCGCGCGACGATCACGGCTTTTGCGGCCCCGGCGGCGACAAGTTCGGCGGCAAAGCGGGCGGTGTCGGTGCGTTCGGGAAGGTGCTTTCCGGCCAGCCCCTCGGCCTCTTCGCGGTCCATGCGCAGCAGGGCGAAATTGTGGCCGCCATCGGCGACGGCGCGCAGGGCCTTGCCCGAGGTATCGACGATCAGCCCGGCATCGCCATCCGCCAGTTTCGCGGCAAGCAGGGCCGCATAGTCGTCCGGCACGCCGGGCGGGTTCGACCCGGACAGCACCACCAGCCCGCCGGGCTGTGCCGCCTGAATGATATGTGCGATGGATTTGCCGACATCGGCCGAGGACCATTCAGGCCCCGGCATGACAAAGCGGTATTGCAGCCCGCTGTCGCGGTCCATTACCGCCAGAGATTGCCGGGTTTCGCCCGGCGCGCGCATCTGCTGCCAGTCGATGCCGCCTTCCTCCAGCAGTTCGGCCATGCGCCGCCCCGTTGTGCCGCCAAGCGCCACGAAGGCGATGCTGTCACCGCCCATCACCTTGATCGCGCGGCTGATATTCACCCCGCCGCCGCCCGGATCGACGGTGGGCGCGTCGCAGCGCAGTTTCTTGTCGGGTTCGACCTTGTCCGCGCCGGTCGACAGATCCAGCGCCGGGTTCAGCGTTACCGTCAGGATGGGGGCCTGTTTCATTCCCACCACCTGTCGATCTTCGCGATGTCGTCATCCGACCAGCCGAAGTGATGGGCAAGCTCGTGGACCGTCACATGCGTCACCAGATCGGCCAGCGTCACATCGCCGCGTTCGGCCCATTCGTCGATGATTGCGCGGCGGAACAGCCAGATCGTATCGGGGAAATGCTGCGGATAGCTGGGCTGCTTTTCGGTCATCGGCACGCCGTCATAGATTCCGGTCAGTTCCAGCGGATCGTCGATTTCCAACTCGTCCATCATGGCGTCGTCGGCGAAATCCTCGACCCGCAGGACGATGTTTGCGGCATGGGGCGCGAAGGCTGCCGGAAGCGTGTCCAGGACGCGGCGGGCGATTGCCTCGATCTCATCACTTTCGGGTGCGGTGGCGTCGGTCCAGTCGGTCATCATCTTCCCCTGTTTGCCCCAAGATATGGACAAATTTGCCCCCATGTGAAAGAGCAAGCGCATCCAAAGGAACATGCCATGACAACCACCCGCTTCGCCCCCTCGCCCACGGGGCATATCCATGTCGGAAACCTTCGCGCGGCGCTGTTCAACTTTCTGATCGCGAAGAAGGCCGGCGGCACCTTCATCCTGCGTTTCGACGATACCGATACCGAACGGTCCAAGCAGGAATATATGGACGGCATCCAGCGTGATCTGGAATGGCTGGGGATCAGCTGGGACCGGATCGAGCAGCAGTCGAAGCGGCTGGACCGGTACGAGGAAGCGAAGGAACAGCTGCGCGCGGACGGCAAGCTGTACGAGGTGTTCGAAACCCCGACCGAACTGGACCTGAAGCGCAAGAAGCAGCTGAACATGGGCAAGCCCCCGGTCTATGACCGCGCGGGGCTGGCGCTGTCGGATGCGGATAAGGAAAAGCTGCGGGCCGAGGGGCGCGAGGGCTATTGGCGTTTCAAGCTGGATCAGAACCGGATCGAGTGGAAGGACGGCATTCTGGGCGATATTTCCATTGATGCCGCCTCGGTCAGTGATCCGGTGCTGATCCGCACGGATGGGACGGTGCTTTATACTTTCGCCTCGTCCGTCGATGACAGCGATATGGGCGTGACCGACATTGTGCGCGGGTCCGACCATGTGACGAATACCGCGACGCAGATCCAGATCATTGAAGCTTTGGGCGGCAAGGTGCCGAATTTCGCGCATCACAGCCTGCTGACCGGCCCGCAGGGCGAGGAGCTGTCGAAGCGGCTCGGTTCGCTGGCGATCAAGGATCTGCGCGAGGCGGGGGTCGCGCCCGAGGCGCTGGTGTCGATGATGTCGCGGCTGGGGTCCAGCCAGCCGGTCGAGTTGCTGAGCCTTGATGAAATCGCTGACAGCTTTGATCTGTCGCATTTCGGCGCCTCGCCCACGAAATTCGATGCCGAGGATCTGTGGCCGCTGACCCGCCACCAGAACCAGTCGCTGCCCTTCGATGCGGTGAAGGACCGGATCAAGGCGCTTGGCGTGCCGGACGATCAGGCCGAACGCTTCTGGCGCGTGGCCAGCCAGAACATCACCAGGCTGGACGATCTGGGCCAGTGGTGGGACATCTTCAGCAATGGGGCCGAACCCGATATTGCCGAGGAAGACCGCGATTTCATCGCTGAGGCCATGACCCTGCTGCCGCCCCCGCCCTATACGGATGCGACATGGGGCGAATGGACCGCCGCCGTGAAAGAGGCCACGGGCCGCAAGGGCAAGGGGCTGTTCATGCCGCTGAGGAAGGCCGTGACCGGGCAGGCGCACGGGCCGGATATGTCGGATGTAATGCCTCTGATTCAGGTGGTGAAGGCGCGGGGATAGCGTAGCGGTGGCTGTGGCCGCGCTAGGCTGAATTCTCGATTGCGTTTGCTGCGGCGATGATGTCATCGGCATGCCGGCCGAGCGTTGCTGTCTGCTCGATATAATCGCGCGACAGGCCGCTGACCTTTTGCGAAGCCAGCAATTGGTCAGTGACGTCTTTATTGCCTTTTAAGATTTGCGAGACGGTGTAGGCCTGCGCGTCCCAAAAATAGCGTGGATTGTACGATTGGTATTCATCGGGAAGCGAGCGAAGGAAAGCCAGATCGCCCGACATGTCATAATTGGGAAGGATCCGGTCCTCGACCGTCGTCAAAAGCAGGTCGATATACTCCGGGACCGTGTGAAGCTCGGCATAAAATGACGGGGCTTTGCTGTCGACTTCCTCGATGAAAGAGATGGGAAATCTGACATCCTCGCGATAGCGCTCGACCTGTTGATTGAAGATGCGGATTGCAGCAGTCTTCGTGCCGATTTTCAGATGGGTTTTGAGGCATTTCTGAAAAAATGCCGAGTAGATCAATATGCCGGGCGAGGGATTGACAACAAAGCCCGCGACGCTTTGCCATCGCGGATCGACCTCGACGGTGAGCCCGTCAGCGGGATGGTAATAGGCGGCGGGCTTCTTGTAGGGCTGCGTCCAGCCGCGCGATGCGGCCTGAGTGAACGCGTTTTTCGTCATGAAGATGGCTTCATCTTTGAATCGAGACATTGCGACCGGCTTGCATGTGACAGGGGCAGGATCCGTGCCCGCCGCCAAGGCATATCAGCGCCTGCGGAGGCTTCAATAGCGGAAAATCGATGGTTCATGGGCGGACCGGACAGGTCGGATGTAATTCCGCTGGATCACGTGGTGATGGTGTGGCGGGCCTGCGCCTAATTGCCTTTCAGCGCAAAGCCCGCCTCGGTCAGTTGCACCCGGTCGGTGTCTATTCCCATCTCTGACAATCCTTGCCTGACGCTTTCCGCAAGCATGCGGCTTGCAAGCGGCTTGCCCGCAGCTTGCTGCTGCATGCTGGCGATCAGCGCAGAACTGATCAGCAGTTTTTCCGCTTTCGCCTGCTTTGCTGCATCATCGGCGACGTAGATTTCGGGCGCTATATCCATCAGGAACAGCTTCACCTGTTCCGACACGGCCATTGCGGTCTGCGGTGATGTCGGTGACAAATCGCCATTCGCCGCGCCCCATGCGTTGATCAGCCAGACGGCATGGGCATCCCCGACATTGTGCCGGTTCAGGCCGACATGTTCCATTGCCGCGCCAATCTGGCCAAGAAGATCGCCCGAGGCGAACATCGCCTCAAGCTGCGCCGCACCCGCCGGATCAGCGAGACGCAGGTGAAATGCACCTATCGGGAATAGGGTCAGCTGTCATAGAAGCCGAGTTCCGGCTCCATCCGCTCCCACGTTTTGTCCATCGCATAGGCGGCGCTGACGGCGGGAAGGCCGATATGGCCGTAGATCGCCGACAATTGCCGTTCGGCTTCGCCTTCGGTGCCGCCGTCGATGCCTGCGACATACAGGGCCGAGGCAAGCCCGGTGCGGTCCGCGCCCGATTTGCAATGGATCAGCATGGGCTTGGGCGCGTCGCGCATGATCTCGATCAGCTTGCGGGCCTCGTCCGCGGTCAGTTCGCTGCTTGCGGACATGCGAAAGTCAATGTGCTTGATGCCAAGCCGGTCGGTCACGGCCTTTTCGGTTTCGTACCAGTCGGTGCCGTCGTCCTGACCGCGCAGGTTCAGGACGCTGGCGATCTTGTGGTCGCGGTTCCAGCGCACCAGCTTTTGCCCATCCATCTGCGCGGCGCGATAGACCGCGCCGGGGCTGACTTCGTGAAAATTGCCGCTGAGCTGAAGATAGGCCAGATAGCCGATGCATCCGATCAGCAAAATGCCAAGAACAGCCAGCCCTCTGCGAATGGCGCGCCACATGTCCGAACGTCCTGATCTTACGGGTTTAAGTTCGAGGGACCATTACCATGCGCGGGCGCCCCAGGCACATTATATCGGCGTAATGTCGGGGTAAGGTCGATGACATCGGGCGCGGCGGCGGCGCGCCATCCGGGGCATCTGTCTCGGGCGGGCAGAAAAGCCGAAGAATCGTCTTGACGCCTCTCGCCCCCTCCCTTACATCGCCTGCACCCGAAGCGGGCGCTTGGGGCGGAGTAGCTCAGTTGGTTAGAGCAGAGGAATCATAATCCTTGTGTCGGGGGTTCAAATCCCTCCTCCGCTACCAGAATCTTCCGAAATCGCTGGCCAGTGTTCGCAATGACCGCGCGTCGCCTCGGCTTTATCCGCCGCGTGACGGAGAGACCCCCGAAAGCAGCAGGACCGAGGCGCGCAGCGTGTCGAGGCTGCGCTTCAGCGCGACTTCATCCTCGGCCGTGTGTTTCAGGCTGTCGCCGACGGTCGAGATGAACATCGCCAGATCAATGGGGCATTGCCCATGCTTGGCAAGCGCCTTTGCATGCGGCGAAAGGATCGTTTCAAGCGCCTTGGCGCGTTTCATCAGAAGAAAGCGGATCGCCTCTCTTGCTTGCGGCTGGGTGCCGATGACCATGTCCCAGCCGCCCGCAGAGCCATGCGCGATGCGGTAAAGGTCGATCACGCAATGACGCAGATAGGCGTCCAGCTTTGCGGCCAGACTGTGCTGATCCTCCCATGCCTTTCGGGTCTGATCGAGGCAGCGGCTGCCCAGAAATTCGATGGTTGCCGCGATGATCGCATCCTTGTCGGCGAAGCGCGCATAGACGGTCTGCCGCGAGACGCCGGCCCGTTCGGCAATATCGCCGACGGTCGCCTTGCGCAGGCCGAAGCGTGTAAAGACGTCGACCGCTGCTTCAAGGATGTCGTCACGGATCTGCATCGCCGCTCTCGGCCGGTTGCGTTAGGTTTCGCCTGACATATTGACAAACCCTGTCGATCTGTAAACCTGTCCAAAATGCCAGCAAGGAGGCCAGCATGATCGAACTTTCCGTCAATGGCGAGACGCGCCAGGTCGATGTAGAGCCGGATATGCCGCTGCTTTGGGTTCTGCGCGACGAGCTTGGCATCACCGGGCCGAAATATGGCTGCGGGGTTGCGCAATGCGGCGCCTGCACGGTGCATGTGGACGGGATGGCGGTGCGGGCCTGTCAGGCGCGGATCGGCGATCTGGCCGGGGCCGAAGTGCTGACGATCGAGGGGCTTGGCGCAGGCACGCTTCATGCCGTGCAGCAGGCCTGGATCGACCATCAGGTGCCGCAATGCGGCTATTGCCAGACCGGGCAGATCATGCAGGCGGCAGCGCTTCTGGACATGAACCCGGCCCCGACCGATGAGGATATCAACAAGACAATGGCCGGCAATCTGTGCCGCTGCGGAACCTACGTCCGTATCCGCGAGGCGATCCATGCCGCTGCGGCAAAAATGGCGGAGAACTGAGATGAAGGACGGGATGACTTTTTCACGCCGCGCTTTTCTGTTCGGCTCTGCCGCCGTAGCCGGGGGTGTCGCCTTCGGGCCGGCCGTCTTTGCGCAGGACATGGCCCCGCCATTGCCGCAGGGGGCCGCGCCGCCCGCCGCCACGATCAACCCCTGGGTTGTCATCGGTCCGGAGCGCATCACCGTTGTCACGCCCCATGCCGATGTCGGGCAGGGCGTTGCCTCGGTGCAGGCGGCACTGATCGCCGAAGAGCTTGATATCGACCTCGATCAGCCGGACGTGTCCTTCGGTCCGCCCGATCCGGCCTATGCCAATACCGGGCTTGCCGGCGAATTCGTGCCGTTCGAAGCCTATGACCTGTCGCCCGAGGCAGAGGCCGCGCGCAAGCAGGCGGCGGACTGGATTGCCAGTCAGGGGATGCAGATGACCGGCGGGTCCAGCACGGTGCCGGACAGCTATGACAAGCTGCGCCTTGCCGGTGCGGTGGCGCGCGAAACCGTGAAGGCTGCGGCGGCAAAGCGCAGCGGTATGGCGGTCGCGGATCTGACGACCGAGGCCGGTCAGGTGGTTCTGCCGGATGGGACCAGAATTCCTTACACCGAACTCGCCGCCGAAGCCGCGGCGATCCCGCCGGTGGAAAACGTCGCGCTGCGCGATCCGTCGGAATGGCGCATCCTTGGCAAGCCGATGCAGCGCGTCGATGTCGAGGCGAAGGCAACCGGCGCGATGAAATTCGGCCTCGATCTGACGCTGGACGGGATGGTTTATGCTGCCCTGCGCGTCAATCCCTACAAGGGCGCCGGGCTGAACGGTTATGATGCCGCCGAGGCGCTGGCGATGCCCGGTGTCTCGTCCGTTGTCGAAGTCACGAATGGCATTGCTGTCATTGCGTCGAACAGCTGGTATGCGATGCGCGCGGCCGAGGCTGTGAAATGCGACTGGGCGCAGGGCGATTATCCCCCCGATCAGTCGGAGCACTGGGCCGTGATGGAGGCGTCTTTCGCCGACGAGCACCGAGAGAAGATCTGGCGTGACGAAGGCGATGTCGATACCGCGCTGGCAGGCGACGGGGTGATCGAGGCCGAATATCGCGCGCCCTATCTGGCCCATCAGCCGCTGGAACCGCTGAGCGCATTGGTTCTGGTGACGGACGAGGGCGCGGAAATCTGGGTCGGCCACCAGATCCCGAATGCCGTGCAGGGCATGGTTGCCCAGATCACCGGCCATCCGGTCGAGAAGGTGGTGTTCCACAACCTGTACAGCGGCGGAAGTTTCGGACACCGGCTGGAATTCGAAAATATCCGCCCCGCCGCCGAAGTCGCGAACAAGATGCGCGGCACGCCGGTGAAGCTGATCTTCTCGCGCGAGGAGGATTTTCTTCAGGACTTTCCGCGCCAGCTTTCCATGGCGCGTCTGCGTGGCGTGGCGCGCGAAGGCACCATCGAGGCGGCGGAGTTCCTGATTTCATCGACCCCGGTCATGGCCTCGCAGATGGGACGGCTTGGTATGCCGGTCGAGGGCCCGGACGCGCAGACCCCGATGGGCGTGCGTCCGATGAGTTACGGCATCCCGAACCTGCGCGTCTCGACCTATGCTGCGACGGGGCTTTCGCCCGTCTCAAGCTGGCGCTCTGTCGGGGCCTCGACGGGCGGCTTCTTCTCGGAAAGCTTCATTGACGAACTGATCCATGCCGCTGGCCTCGATCCTTTGCAGGCGCGGATCGACATGTGCAAGATCGACTATCACCGCAAGGTCATCGAAGCCGCCGGAGAGATGTGCGGCTGGCAGGGGCCGCTTGGCGACGGCAAGGGCAGGGGGGTCGCCTTCGTGGAATCCTTCGGTGTGCCTGTCTGCGAAGTGGTCGAGGTCACGGCGACCGAAAACGGTATTCGCCTCGACAATGTCTGGGTCGCCGCAGATGTCGGCCCGGTGCTTGATCCGGTGAACTTCCAGAACCTCGTTCAGGGCGGCGTCGTCTGGGCGCTGGGGCATGCGATGAATTGCGAGCTGACCTATGCCGGCGGGCAGGTTCAGCAGACCAATTATCAGGCCCATGAGGGGATGCGCATTCATCAATGCCCGGCGATCGAGGTGCGCGGTCTGGCCAATGGCCCGAAGATACGCGGGATCGGCGAGCCGCCGGTTCCACCCGCCGCGCCGGCGCTTGCGAATGCGATCTTCGCCGCCACCGGGCAACGCATCCGTGAGATGCCGTTCAACCGCTTCATCGACTTCGTCTGAGGGAGGCCAGAGATGAAACCCGCAAATCTCGCCCCGTTTCTTGTCGCCCCGCTGCTGGTGCTGCTTGCCTTGCCGCTGGCGGCCGCCGACATTGCCGCGCCGCCCGCGCCCGAACCGGGCAGCGTGTCCGAAGCCGAAGGGCTGGACGCATGGGCGCGGATCGAGGCCGTGGTCAGCCATCCCCGCTGCGCCAATTGCCATACCGGCCCCGACAACCTGCCGATGTGGAGCATCGTCGGCGAGGACAAGACCCGTCCGCATGGGATGAACATCCATGCCGGCGAAAGCCGGATCGGGGCCGAGACGCTGGCCTGTCAGACCTGTCACGTCACATCGACCGCGCCGAATGACGTGGCCCATGCACCGCCTCATGCCGGGATCGAGTGGCAGCTTGCCCCGGTCGAAATGCAATGGTTCGACAAGACCGGCCCCGAGATCTGCGCCCAGCTTAAAGACCCCGAGCGCAATGGCGGACGCGACGGCGACGGTCTGGTCGAGCATCTGATCCACGATGCCGAAAAGGACGGTTTTGTTCCGTGGGGCTTTGCGCCGGGCGGCGGGCGCGAAAAGGCACCCGGCACCTTTGACGAACATGTCCGCGACGTCCAGCTTTGGGTCGCGGCAGGTCAGCCCTGCCCGCAATAGGCGCGCGGCAGCAGTAACAGCACGGGGCCGTGACAGCGCGGCCCCGCTGGTTAAGGCGAAGCGGTCAGGGCTTCAGCAGAACCTTGCCGTTGCGGCCGGGGGTCAGCGCCGCCGTCACGGCGTCGGTGATGCGATCCAGCGGGAATATCCCCTCGACCGGCAGTTTCAGCGTCCCGTCGGCAACCATGCGCAGCAGCTCGCCGAACAGTTTTGCGCGTGTTTCGGCTGGCATCGCGGCGCTGACCTTGCTGGCCCAGAACCCCTTCACGGTTGCCTGCTTGAAGATCAGGTCGCCCGGTGGCAGCGACATCGGCTGACCGGTCAGGGCGCCGAACGTCACAAGCAGGCCGTCCTCGCCCAGAAGCGACAGAAGATCGCCGCTCGCCTCGCCGCCGATGGAATCGGTGGCAGCGCGGATCGGCGCGCCGCCTGTCAGGGCCAGCACCTTGTTCTGCCAGTCATCGCCTGCGGTTGACACGGCATTGCGGATGCCGAGCGCGGAAAGCTCTTCCACACCGGCATCGCGGCGCACGAGGTTGATGACGTTGATGCCGCGCGCCCCGGCCAGCATCGCCAGCATCTTGCCCACCGCGCCATTCGCTGCATTCTGGATCACCCAGTCGCAGCTTTCGACGCCCAGAAACTCAAGCAGCATGACCGCGCTGAAAGGCATGGCGATCATCTGCGCCGCGGCTTCATCGGGCACGCTGTCCGGCACAGGGACCACACCGGCAGCGGGGGCGAGGAAATATTCCGCCCATGTCCCATGCACAGAGGCCACGGCCACGCGCTGACCCGTGCTGACGCCGCTGACCCCTTCGCCAAGCGCATCGACGATGCCGACCGCCTCGGTTCCGCCGATGGCCGGCAGGTCGGGTTTGTAGCCATATTGTCCCTGCACCGTGACAAGGTCGTGATTGTGGATCGGGCTGAGGATCGTTCTGATCCTGACCTGTCCCGGACCGGGTTCGGGCAGGGCGCTGTCGGTCAGGGAAAGCAACTCTGTCGGGTCGCCGAAAGCGGAATGGGTCGCGCTTTTCATCATCTGCTCCTTCTGTCTCGGGCTTAGGGCAATGCCGAAAGGTCGCTGTCAGGTTTCGGTCGGGATGCCGCCGGGACGGTTCACCTCGACCGTGACATGGGCAATCTCGTGGCGCTCGGCAAGCCGGACCGAGACGAGGCGCGGCAGATCAAGCGGATCGGCACCGTCTTCCGGGGTCACGTGAACGGTCGCGACGCTGCGGCTGTCTGTCAGCGTCCAGACATGCAGGTGTCCGACCTCTGACACGCCGGGCACATTGGTCAGGTCGGCCATGACCGCCTTCGGGTCCAGACCGCGCGGGGTCGCCTGCATCAGCACCAGCACCGATTCCGCCACTAGGGACCAGGCCGAACGCACGACCAGAACCGCGACCAGCACCGACAGGATCGGGTCAAGCACTGTCCAGCCTGTCATCATGATCCCGATGGCCGCCCCGATCGCCCCGACAGACCCAAGAAGATCGCCCAGCACATGCAGCATCGCGCCCCGCAAATTGGCGTCATCTGCATTGCCCGCGCGCAGGATCAGGAAGCCCGCAATATTTACGATCATGCCGATCACGGCGACAATCAGCATCGGGCCGGCCAGCACCTCGGCAGGCTGCTGGAACCGCCGGATCGCCTCATATGTGATCCATGCGACAAGCAGCAGAAGCGAGGCCCCGTTTGCCAGCGCCGCCAGCACGCGAACGCGGTGGAAGCCATAGCTGACCTCTGGCGTGGCCGCGCGCCGGGCCACGCGATAGGCGATCAGGGCCAGCAGCAACGCGGCGGCGTCGGACACCATATGCCCCGCATCCGCAACCAGCGCGAGCGAGCCCGACAGAATACCGCCGATCGCCTGAATGATCGCATAGCCGACAGTCATCGCGAAAACGAAGCGCATGCGCTTTTCATTTCCTGCAGTGACGGTCACGGCATGGCTGTGGCCGTGCCCGTCATGGCCATCATGCCCGGAATGGTCGTGACCTGAATGATCGCCCTTCGCGTGATCGTGGCCCGAATGATCCTTCGCGTCCGCCGCGTGATCGTCGCGGTCGTTATGGTCGTGGCTGTCCTTGTCGGTCATCTGGCTCCATGGCCCTCTTCGAATCGGTGTCATGCTCTCGGCTTGCTATTCCTAACCAGTTCAGAGAGCGGATGCCGCAGTCCTTTTGCCGCAGCGGCGGCTAGAAGGATACGGTTGTGACTTCGTAACTGTCCGCAGGGTGCAGCATCCGAACCTCGGTCAGGGGTGCATCGGCCTTGAAGGTTTCACGCGCGACGATCAGAAGCGGCGACGCCTCGGGCAGATCAAGCAGGCGCGCAGTCGCGGCATCTGCCGCCTCGGCCGAGATCCGGGTGACGATCCGTGTCGCGGGAACCTCTCTGACCAGCCATTCATTCGGTCCGGCGGACTGGAAGCTTTCGCGCTCTGCCTGCGGCAATGCGGCGAGGTTGATGTCGCGCCGTTCAAGCTGGAAGGGCCGCCCGTCAGCGAGATGAAGGCAGACGAGGCGCAGCCGCTTGCCTGTGCCCTTCGATGCAGGCAGCACGCGCCGTTCCAGCAGTTTGTAGCCATAGCCGAAGCCCCGCGTCTCGATCTCTTCACGGATCAGCGGGATGCTGAGCTTCGAGGCATGGGCGCGTGGCGGCACGACACGACTGCCGGCGCGTTTGCGCCGCTCGATCAGGCCCTGTTCGACCAGCGAGGACAGCGCCCGCTGTATGGTGCCGCGCGCGGCGCTGAATTCGGCGACCAGTTCGACCTCGTTCGGGATATCTGCACCGACCGGCCATTCGCCGGCGTTGATGCGGCGCAGCATCTCTTCTCGTATTTCGTCATGCCTGTTCATACGGGCGAGCTTACGTGAGTTGCCGTGACAATGCCATGATTAATGTCTAGACATAAAGCGTCATTATGACTAGACATAGAAACAGGAGGGGACCCGGATGATTCGCAAGATTCTGACAGATGCACGGCTGGTGACCTGCGCGCCCGGCGACGCGGGTTATGATGCCCGGACGGGCTGCATCGCGATCGAGGACGGCCGCATCGTGGCGATCGGGGCGGAGCCGCAGGGCTTCGCCGATGCGGAGCGCGTCGATCTGGCAGGGCGGATCGTTACGCCCGCCCTCATCGACTGTCACACTCACATCGTCTTTGGCGGCGACCGCGCTGTCGAGTTCGAGATGCGACTGAACGGAGCCTCATACGAGGAAATCGCCCGCGCCGGCGGCGGTATCCTGTCCAGCGTCACCGCGACGCGCGCCGCTTCCGAAGACGACCTGGTCGCCAGCGCCCTGCCGCGCCTGGATGCGCTTCTGGCCGAAGGTGTCGGCACGGTCGAGATAAAGTCCGGTTATGGCCTGACCGTTGACGATGAACTGAAGATGCTGCGTGCGGCGCGCAAGCTGGGGCAGCACCGGCCTGTCAGGATCGTCACGACTTGGCTGGCCGCCCACGCTGTGCCGCCGGAATACAAGGGCCGCGACGAGGCCTATCTGGACGAGATCGTCATTCCCGGCCTTCGCGCCGCGCATGCGGCCGGGCTTGTCGATGCAGTGGACGGGTTCTGCGAGAACATCGCTTTTTCGGCGACCCAGATGGCGCGGGTATTCGATGCTGCAAGCGAACTCGGGTTGCCGGTCAAGCTGCACGCCGAACAGCTTTCGCATCAGGGCGGCGCATCGCTTGTCGCGTCGCGCGGCGGGTTGTCGGCGGATCATGTCGAGTATGCCGATGCGGCGGATGCGGCGGCGATGGCTGCTGCGGGCACGGTCGCGGTGTTGCTGCCGGGGGCCTTCTATACCCTGCGCGAAACGCAGTTGCCGCCCGTTGACGCTTTCCGCGACGCAGGATGCGCAATGGCGCTTGCCACCGACTGCAATCCCGGCACGGCGCCCATGACCTCGCTTCTGCTGGCGATGAATATGGGCGCGACACTGTTTCGGATGACCCCGCAGGAATGCCTTCGCGGGGTGACGGCGAATGCCGCCCAAGCGCTTGGACTGCGCGACACGGGCGTTCTTGCGCCCGGAATGCGCGCCGATCTCGCGGTCTGGGATATCGGCCACCCGGCAGAGCTGTCCTACCGGATCGGCTTCAACCCGCTTCATCAACGCTATCTGGAAGGTGAGCCATGCTGATCCTGACACCGGGAAAAGTCACGCTGAACGAACTGGCACAGATCTGGCGCGGTGCCTCGCCGATCAGGCTGGACGATGCCGCCCGCGCGGGCATCATCGCGTCGGCCGAACGGATTGCAGCGGCCTCGGCGGGCGATGCGGCGGTTTACGGCGTCAATACCGGCTTCGGCAAGCTTGCCTCGGTCCGCATCGCGCCCGCCGATACTGCGACACTGCAGCGCAACCTGATCCTGTCGCATTGCTGCGGCGTGGGCCAGCCGATGGATGGCGATGCTGTCCGGCTGATGATGGCACTGAAACTGATGAGCCTCGGGCGTGGTGCATCGGGCGTGCGCATCGAAATCGTCGCGCTGATCGAGGCGATGCTGGAACACGGCGTGCTGCCGATGGTGCCCGAGCAGGGCAGCGTCGGGGCGTCGGGCGATCTGGCGCCGCTGGCGCATATGGCGGCGGTCATGCTGGGCGAGGGCGAGGCTTTCTTTCAGGGCGAGCGCCTGCCGGGCGCAGAGGCCCTTCGCCGCGCGGGCCTTTCGCCGGTTGTGCTGGGCGCGAAGGAAGGGCTGGCGCTGATAAACGGCACCCAGTTTTCCGCCGCGCTGGCGCTGATCGGTCTGTTCCGGGCCTGGGCCTGCCTGCGGTCGGCGCTGGTGACAAGCGCGATGTCGACGGACGCGATCATGGGTTCGACCGCGCCGTTTCACCCCGAGATCCACAGCCTCCGCGGCCAGCCCGGCCAGATCGAGGTCGCCGCGATCACGCGCGATCTTCTTGAGGGCAGTGAAATCCGCGAAAGCCATCGCGACGACGATCTGCGCGTGCAGGACCCCTATTGCATCCGCTGCCAGCCGCAGGTCACGGGCGCGGCGATGGATCTTTTGCGCTTTGCCGCGAACACCCTGCTGACCGAGGCGAATGCCGTGACCGACAATCCGCTGGTGCTGTCGGACGGCCAGATCGTATCGGGCGGCAATTTTCATGCCGAGCCGGTGGCATTCGCCGCCGATCAGATCGCGCTTGCCGTGGCCGAGATCGGCGCCATTTCGCAACGCCGCGTCGCGCTGATGGTCGATCCTGCGATGAATTTCGGCCTGCCGCCTTTCCTGACCCCTCAGCCCGGATTGAACAGCGGATTGATGATCGCCGAGGTCACGACTGCCGCATTGATGAGCGAGAACAAACATCTCGCCGCGCCCTGTTCGGTCGATTCCACCCCGACATCCGCCAATCAGGAGGATCATGTCAGCATGGCGGCGCATGGTGCGCGCCGGGTTGGCCTGATGACCCGCAACCTTGCCGTGATCGTCGGGGTCGAGGCGATATGCGCCGCGCAGGGCATCGAATTCCGCGCGCCGCTGACGACCTCTGCGCCGCTGTCCGCTGCGATGAATGCGATCCGCGCGGAGGTGGCGACAATGGGCGACGACCGCTATCTCGCGCCCGATCTCGCCGCGGCCGGGTCGCTGATCGACACCGGGACGCTTGCCGATGCGGCGGGCGTTGCCCTGCCGCTTTGATCTGCACGTCACCCCCATTCCAAGGAGAACGCTCATGAATGCCGATCCCCGCCACAATGCCCGCGACATCTTCCCGCCGACCGGCACCACGCTGAATGCGAAAAGCTGGCTGACCGAAGCGCCGCTGCGGATGCTGATGAACAACCTGCACCCGGATGTCGCCGAAAACCCGCATGAGCTGGTCGTTTATGGTGGTATCGGCCGGGCGGCGCGGACCTGGCGCGATTTCGATATGATCGTCGAAAGCCTGAAGAAACTGGAAGCGGATGAAACGCTTGTGGTGCAATCGGGCAAGCCTGTCGCGGTGGTCAGGACACATGCCGACGCGCCGCGCGTGCTGATCGCGAATTCCAATCTGGTGCCGCATTGGGCGAACTGGGACCATTTCAACGAGCTCGATAAGAAGGGACTGGCCATGTATGGCCAGATGACCGCCGGCTCGTGGATCTATATCGGCACACAGGGCATCGTGCAGGGCACCTATGAAACCTTCGCCGAAGCCGGGCGGCAGCATTACGATGGCAACCTGCAGGGCCGCTGGATTCTGACCGGCGGGCTGGGCGGCATGGGCGGGGCGCAGCCCCTGGCCGCTGTCATGGCCGGGGCATGCTGTCTGGCCGTCGAATGCGACGAAACCCGCGCCGATTTCCGCATCCGCACCCGCTATTGCGACGAGAAGGCGCATTCGCTGGACGAGGCGCTGGCGATGATCGACCGCTGGACGAAGGCCGGAGAGGCGAAGTCGGTGGCGCTGATCGGCAATGCCGCCGAGATATTCCCCGAAATCCTGCGCCGCATGAAGGCGGGCGAAGCACTGCCCAATGGCCGCCCCGACATCGTCACCGATCAGACCTCGGCGCATGATCCGATCCACGGCTATCTGCCGAAAGGCTGGAGCGTCGCCGAATGGCGCGCGAAGCAGGAGAGCGATCCGAAAGCCGTCGAAAAGGCCGCGCGGGCCAGCATGCGCGATCATGTCGAAGCAATGGTCGGGTTCTGGAACGAGGGGGTGCCGACGCTCGATTATGGCAACAACATCCGGCAGGTCGCGAAGGAGGAGGGTCTGCAGAATGCCTTCGCCTTTCCGGGCTTCGTGCCGGCCTATATCCGCCCGCTGTTTTGCAAGGGTATCGGTCCTTTTCGTTGGGCGGCCCTGTCGGGCGACCCCGAGGATATTTACAAGACCGATCAGGCGATGAAGGAACTGTTCCCGGAAAACGAGCATCTTCACCGCTGGCTGGATATGGCGCGCGAGCGTATCGCGTTTCAGGGCCTTCCAGCCCGTATCTGCTGGATCGGGCTTGGCGATCGTCACCGCGCCGGTCTGAAGTTCAACGAAATGGTCGCCTCGGGCGAGCTGAAGGCGCCGGTCGTGATCGGTCGCGACCACCTCGACAGTGGTTCCGTCGCCTCGCCCAACCGCGAGACAGAGGCGATGAAGGACGGCTCGGACGCGGTGTCCGACTGGCCGCTGCTGAACGCGCTGGTGAACACGGCATCCGGTGCGACCTGGGTGTCGCTGCACCATGGCGGCGGCGTCGGGATGGGCTTTTCGCAGCATTCCGGCGTGGTGATCTGCGCCGACGGCACGCCCGAAGCGGCCAGGCGGCTGGAGCGTGTGTTGTGGAACGACCCGGCCTCGGGTGTGTGGCGTCATGCAGATGCGGGCTATGACATCGCGCTGGATTGCGCGCGCGAGCATCAGCTGAACCTGCCGGGCATTCTGGGCTGATGCCGGTTCAGACACTGCCCCCGCCCGTCTGGACAGGGCGCAGCGACCCGGAGGATGGGGCGCTTGCGCTGAGGATGCATCACCTTGCCGGGAAGGCCGGGGCAGGTGCAGCGCTGATCGGGTTCTGCTGCGATGCGGGCGTGGTGCGCAACAAGGGCAATCCCGGCGCCGCAGAAGCGCCGGGCGCGATCCGCGCGGCGCTGGCGGGTCTTGCCGCGCCTGCGGGCTTCGACGGGTTCCGCGATGCCGGCGATATTGCGGTGACGGGTGACGACCCCGGTCCCGGTCAGGACGTTCTTGCCGCGGAACTTGCCGCACTGATCGGCGACTATCGCCGTGTCGTGGTGCTGGGCGGTGGGCATGAAACGGCCTTCGGAAGCTGGCAGGGCCTGCGCCGCGCGCTGCCCGAGGCGAAGATCGGCATCGTCAATATCGACGCCCATCTGGATATCCGCGCCCTTGGCGCCGCCGGCGCTTCATCCGGCACGCCGTTCTTCCAGATCCATCAGGACGACCCCCATGGCTTCGATTACGCCGTGCTTGGCCTTGCGCCCGAGGGCAATACGCAGGCGCTGACTGCCCGCGCGCAGGATTGGGGCGTCGATATGATCGCGGACCGCGAGTTGCAGGTGTCAGCCGAAGCGGGCTTTGCCGCGATCGACGCCATCGCGGCGCGGAACGATGCGCTTTATCTGACCGTCGATCTCGACGTGCTGCCGGCATCCGTCGCGCCCGGCGTCAGCGCGCCCGCCGCGCGTGGCGTGCCCCTGCATGTGGTCGAGGCGCTGATCGACCGCGCGCTTGCGTCGGGCAAGGTCCGGCTGGCGGATATGGTCGAGCTGTCGCCGCCCCGCGATACGGCCGGGCTGAGCGCGCGTGTGGCGGCGCTGATCGCCCGGCGGCTGCTGATCTAGCGCCGACGCCAGATTATCAATAACAGGAGGAGAAACAGTGACCGAAACAACCGCGCGGCATCCCGAGAAGGGTATGGGTCCGCTGATCCGGCTGATTGCCTATAGCGGCATCGGCATCATCTTCTTTTTCGTTCCGGTGACCATTGGCGGACGCTCGACGATCCTGCTGGATCACGCGGCATCTGCGATTGCGGCGAATATGCGGCCGCTCGCGGTGACTTTTGTCTGTGCGCTGATCGCGTGGGGTGCCGTCGCGCCCTTTATCCGCGGCGACTGGAACCGGAATCTGACGGCGACGATATTTTCCGTGCTACGGGTTCTCGGTCTGGTTCTGACGCTGGCCTATCTTCTCGGGATCGGGCCTGCGGCGATTTTTGCCCCCGATATGCTGCCCTTCCTGTTTGACAAGCTTGTCCTCTCGGTCGGCCTGATCGTTCCGCTCGGGGCGCTGGCGCTGGCATTTCTGGTCGGCTATGGGCTTCTTGAAATGACCGGGGTGCTGGTCAATCCCGTGATGCGCCCGATCTGGCGCACGCCCGGCTGGTCAGCAATAGATGCGGTCGCGTCTTTCGTGGGCAGCTATTCGCTTGCGCTGCTGATAACCGACCGGGTCTATAAAAAAGGCAAATACAGCGCGCGCGAAGCTGCGATCATCGCGACGGGCTTTTCGACGGTGTCGGCGACATTCATGGTCATCGTCGCAAAGACGCTGAACCTGATGGGAAGCTGGAACCTGTATTTCTGGTCCACGCTGGTCATCACATTCATTGTCACGGCGATGACCGCTCGCCTCTGGCCCCTGACTGGCAAGGCTTCTGATACCAGCGAGGACGAGGCGCTTCCGGCCGGTACCGGGCGCTTTGCGGCGGCGGTTGCAGCCGGGATGGAGCAGGCACGGAACGCGCCCCCGCTTTTGTCGCTGCTGAAAGCGACGCTGATCGACGGGCTGCGCATGGCGTCGCTGATCCTGCCCAGCATCATGTCGGTCGGTCTGCTTGGACTGATCGCGGCAAAATACACGCCCATCTTCGACTGGCTTGGACTGACGCTTTATCCGTTCACTTGGCTGGGCGGGCTGGCTGCGCCGATGGATGCTGCGAAGGCCCTGTCATCGGGGCTGGCCGAGATGTTTCTTCCGGCGATCCTGCTGAAGGAGGCCGAGCTTGCGACGCGCTATGTCGCGGGCGTCGTGTCGGTCAGTCAGGTGCTTTTCCTGTCCGCGTCGATCCCCTGCGTGATGGCGACGTCCATTCCGCTCAGCTTCAGCGAATTGTTGGCGACATGGTATATCCGCACCGCGCTGAGCATCCTGATCGCCGCGCCGTTCGGGGCTTTCCTGATCGCGATGGGCTGGCTGGTCTGAGAGCCCGGGGAAATACGCCACAGGCCCCGCGCGACGCGGGGCCTGTTTCTGCATCCCGACGGGGCAGCGGATGAAGGTCAGTCCAGCCTGAAGGACCAGAAAAGCGTCTCGCCCGAGGCGTCATCGACGCCGTCATTGTCGGTGACCATCCAGACAGTGCCGTCATCGGCGATGGCCATGCCCTCGACCTTGTCCTGCGTGTAACCACCCCATGCCTTCAGGTCCGGGATCAGGTCGCGGACAGTCTCTTTTTCCACCACGGGCAATTCCCCGTCCAGAGGCACGGGCGACAGGTCCGCCAGCGGCACGCGGGTCACGGCTTTCAGCTTTGCTGCATCGCCGATCAGGTTGTCGCGTTCGATGAGGTAAAGATAGCCCTCATGGGCGGCCAGCTCCGACAGGCCGACCCAACCTTCGCCGCTGTCGAGCGGATAGCGGGCGCCTGCCCATTCGCCCGTCGCCGGATCAAGCCGCAGAAGTTTCGCCTGACCTACCGGGTCGTCGCCCCATTCGCGCTGCACAGCCAGCCAGAGCTTCCCGTCGATCAGCGCGATGCCTTCGAAGCCGAAACGCTTTTCCTGCGCCGCAAGCGCGTCGGGCAGGGCGAATTCCTGCGTGATTGCGCCGGATGCATCTGTGTGAAGAACGGCATGCGGCACGTCCTTTTCGGTATTGCCTTCGGAAGCCAGCCAGAAACCGCCCTCGCCATCGCTGGCAATGCCTTCCAGATCCAGCTTTGCGGCCGGCGCGCCGTCGCGGGTTACAACGGTTTTCGCCGTGATGCGCGCCGGCTTGGACGAGGCGTCGATGGTATAGATCGCGGGCGCCGCATCATAGGCGCTGTCGCTGACCGCATGAAGCGTCGTCGCCGAGGCGGGGTCGGTTGTCAGGCCCGACAGCGCACCCCAGCCGGTCACGCCGTCCGCTGCGGTGATCGTGGGATAGCCAGGCGTGACATCGCCAAGCTCATAAAGCATCACATGCGCGCGTGCCGCACCATCCTCGCCCAGATCGGTTTCATTCGCGGTCGCGAACAGGCTGCGCGAAGGGATCGCGACCAGACCTTCCGGCCCGATACCAGAGGGAAGGGCCTGCAGTAGCTGCGGGTTTGCCGGGTCGCTGACATCAAAGACGAAGACCACGCTGCCACGTTCCGAGGCGACGAAGATCAGCGGACGATCGTCATAGCGAGCGAAGATGACGGCTTCGGGCTCTCCGCCCTTGTTGTCGGATCGGGCGTCCGGGTAGTGACCGATCCGCATGAGTTCGTGGTCAAGCAGGTTGCCGCTGTCATAGGTGACGCGTCCATCGCGGTTCCAGATCGTGAAGCCCCGGCTGCCGCCCTTCCAGTCGCCTTCATTCGCCGTCACGAAGTGATCCGCGTCGATCCAGGCGATTGCGTCAGGCTCTCTCGGCACGGCGTTCAGGCTGGCGGACGGGTCGATCTTGCCGTCATCCTCGGTATCTATGTCGTCCAGATCGACGCTGCCCGCGCTGAAATGCGCGGCGACCGCACCATCTGCGCCAATCACGACGATGTGGTTGTTCTCTTGCAGGGTGACGGCAAGCTCTCCGGCATCGTTGAAGGACAGAAACTCTGGTTCAGGGTCGTCGGGCGCGACATCGGCAAGTCCGGTCAATTCAACAATCTGCCGTCCCTCGCAATCAACCGCACCGTCTTTCAGCGGCAGCCGGACCACAAATCCCGCAGGCATTTGCGGCAGCGCGCCGTCATTCACATCCTCGTCGCGCTCGTTTTCGATGGCGACGGCGATCATGTCACCCGCCGGCGAGATCGCGACACTGTCGGGCTGGCCGCCCAGATCGCAGCTTGCGGTCACGGTCTTACTGGCCAGATCCACGCTGCGAAGCACCCCCGACGGTTCAGTGAATGAGGCCGAAGTGTTGACGCCCACGAACGCTGCGTCGCCCTTGACGACCGTTGTCGTCGGTTCGCCATCCATCGCGATATTGCCCAGGGGTTTCGGGGCCTTAGGGTCCGTGATGTCGATCAGCCCGATCGCGCCGAGCGGGCTGTCGGAATAGATCAGCCGGTTGCCGTCTTCGGTCACCGCCATGATCTCGGCCGAGGTTTCGCGATTGCGATCCTCGCCCGCGCCCATGTTCTCGGTCGTCGCGAAACTGGCGATGCGATTGAAGGCAGGATCGGCGACGGCCGGCAGGGCGACGGTCAGCGACAGGGCAGAGGTTAGTGTCGAACGAAGAAGCATCATCTCACCAGCTTGGGAAGGGAATGGCGGATGAATTGCCGCGCGCTGTAACGGCGTCATGGCATTCCTGCGACAAGTTTGTGACGAGGGGGGATCGCCGCGCTTATGCGAATCATCCGGGTGCGCGAAGAACACATGATATTGCAAGCGAATCGGTGGTTTTGTGGATAACTGGGCGAAAACCTGCCGAAAAAGATAATCGGAATCGCGGATTGCGCGTTTTGTCTGCGGGCCATCCTGCGGTAAAGTGAGCATGCGTTACATGGAATAAGTTCAACGAAATCAGACCATACGGTTTGCCTGTTTATTGAGCCTATGCCGGCGAGGTCGCAGCGATGCACAATTTAAGAGTGTGCTGCGCCATGCTGGACAGGTGACCGGCGAGGGGGCGGATCGGGCAGGTCATGATCTTGGCGAATATCGAGGAGAGTTCCTGACGCGCAGCATGTCCGCTGCGGTTCAGGTGCCCGGCTTCGATGGGTGAGTTGAAGAGTTTCCCGCGGGTGTGGCGGGGTGTTGTGTGGTAGCGAGTGACCGGTCGGGGAGGGCAGAGACCCCCGGCATCTGCGGTGAAGGCGGGCCGGATCGGTGCAACGATCCGGCCCGCTTTCCTGTGGCGCATCACGGTTAAGCCTATCACGCAGAGACGCGCCACATCGGCGATAGCGCTCAGCCGAGGAAGCGCGTCCTGCCAAAAATTATCCCGAAAGAACAATGGATTCTGTCTAAATATACAGTTTCCCGCCACACGACCAGAAATTAATAAAAGTGAATCGCGCCGCTTGGATGCGATGTCAGGCCTGCGGAAATCGATCTGCGTCCGAATGGGGCGCTGTCGCAGTCGCAGCCTGCGATAGTGTGTGCCGCGCCATGGCGCACCCTGTCTGAAACGGGGAGGAAAACATGGCGGAAACTGTCACTTGGTATCTCACCGAGGTCAGTCGCGCGACCAACGGCGCGCCCTGGACTGTCGGTGGTCCTTCGAGAGCGGTCGAGGTCTGGTTCGGGACCACGGCCGAATGGAATGCACTCAGTGCTGCGGAACAGGGTGCTTATGATATCCACATCATAAGTATGGACGGTCTGGTTGATGCAGACGAGGCGCGGGCCGCGATGTCTGCCTATAACGGCAGCTATTCGTTTCCCAATAATGCCGGCTTCCTCGGCACGCAGGACATCGACCCCGACGGTGCCGGTCCCGCCGGGACTGCGCCTTCGGTCGGAATGGCTGTGGACGGAAAGTCCATCACTTCCGCAAAAGAAGCCGTCATAATCACGCTCGACCCGATCACCGCGACAAGCGTGGCGGGGAACTATAAGGGCGGTGTCGGGCATTTCGATCCGTTCCGGCCCGGCAAGCTGACGCCGCCATGCTTCACGCGCGGCACGCTGATCCGCACGCCCGACGGCGAACGGCTGATCGAAACGCTGCGGGCAGGCGATATGGTTCTGACCGCCGATAACGGGCCGCAGCCGATCCTGTGGATCATGTCGGCGCGGCTGAACGCGGCGCGGCTGGCCGCCGACCCACATCTGCGGCCGATCCGCATTCGTGCAGGCGCGCTTGGCACAGGGCTGCCTGCGGCGGATCTGCTGGTCAGCCCGCAGCACAGGATGCTTGGGCGGTCCGGGATTGCGCAGCGCATGTTCGGAGCCAGTGAAATCCTCGTGGCAGCAAAGCATCTTCTTGCCATTGACGGCATCGAGATCGCCGAAGACCTGCACGAGGTCGAATATTTTCACATCCTCTTCGCCGCGCACGAGATCGTTTTCGCGAACGGGGCCGAGGCCGAAAGCCTGTTTACCGGCGCAGAGGCGCTTGGCGGTATCGGCCCCGCGCTGCGCGAGGAGGTTTTCGCAATCTTCCCGCTGCTCCGCTCTGGTTGTCACCGCTTCAAGCCTGCACGCCAGATGGCGACGGGTCGGCAGGGCCGGCGTTTCGCACAGCGCCACGCCCGGAATGCGCAGCATCTTGTCGCTGCCGGCGACGTTCCCCAACAATCACCGCAGCATTGACCGGTCGGCGGCGGATCAGACGATCCCGCCGCCACCGCCGGCTGATTTCGGTCGTTTCGCCGCAACCGCCGCCCGATAGCCCGAGGCGCGATAGGTCGCCACCGGGTCGATCGCACCGCCAGCACGCGCGCGGACCATGCCCAGAATCGGTTCCACATCGGTGCGGAAAGCAGCGCGCAGCGTGGCTGCCGCCATCAGCGCATCATTGTCCTGCCGATAGCCCTCAAGCGCCTCGCGATCCACCAGCGAGGCCTGCACGAAGGCGCGCTGAATCTCGCAGGCGCTGACGATCAGGCTTTCTATGGGGTCGGTGACATTATGGCTTTGATCGATCATGTGCGACAGGTTAAGGCCCGGCGTGTCTTCCAGTTCGACCAGTTCGTTGAAAACGAGGAACAGGCGGAAGGGGTCAATCGTGCCGCTGTCCAGATCGTCATCGCCATATTTGCTGTCGTTGAAATGGAAGCCGCCCAGCTTGCCAGCCCGGATCAGGCGGGCGACGATCATTTCGATGTTCACATTCGGCGCGTGGTGGCCAAGGTCCACAAGGCATTGCGCCTTGTTGCCCAGTTCCTGCGCGATCATCAGACTGGTGCCCCAGTCCTGCACCACAGTCGAATAGAAGGCCGGTTCATAGATCTTGTGTTCGCTGAAAATCCGCCAGTCATCGGGCAGCCCTGCATAGACGGCCTTCATCGATTCCAGATAGCGGTCGAACTGCTTGTACATCGAAGTCTGGCCCGGAAAGTTCGACCCGTCGCCGATCCAGACGGTCAGCGACTTTGATCCGATCTTCTGGCCGATCTCGATACATTCCAGATTATGCTCGATCGCCTGCTGACGGGTTGCCGCATCGGTATGCGACAGCGAGCCGTATTTATAGCTGAGCGGGTGATCCGCGTGATCCTGAAAGGTGTTCGAATTCATCGCGTCGAAGCCGAGGCCCTTTTCCTCGGCCTTGGCCAGCAGATCGGCCGGGTCGGCCTTGTCCCACGGAATATGCAGGCTGACCGTTGGCGTCGCGGCCGTCAGCTGATGGATCACGCCGCAATCGTCCAGCTTGTCCATGATGCCGTTCGGCTCTCCCTCGCCGGGGAAGCGGGCAAAGCGGGTGCCGCCGGTGCCGGTGCCCCAGCTGGGGATGGCGACACCGAAGCCCGTGGCGCGGCAGGTCAGCGCGCCGATGTCGATGCCACGACGGTCCAGCCTTTCGCCAAGCGCGTCGTAATCGGCGGCAAGATTGTCCATGCGCGTGACGTTTTCGGCCTCGATCAGGTGCTTGTCGATCATGGCGGTCACCGCGTGAATGCCTGGACGTTGCCGGCGTCCACGTTGATGATGTTGCCGGTCGATTTGGCCGACAGGTCGCTGGCGAAGAAATAAATGCCTTCGGCAATGTCTTCAGGCAGCACGGATCGTTTCAGCATGGATCGCTGGCGATACATCTCCTCCAGCCCCTCCTTGTCGGTCTTGTAGGTCGAGGCGCGCTGATCCAGCCAGTCACCTTCCCAGATCTTCGATCCCCGCAGAACGGCATCGGGGTTGACGACATTGACGCGGATGCCGCCTTCGGCCCCTTCCAGCGCCAGACAGCGGGCAAGGTGGATTTCAGCGGCCTTGGCGGTGCAATAGGCGCTGGCATTAGGGCTTGCGGCAAGGCCGTTCTTCGATGCCACGAAGACCACTGATCCGCCAATGTCCTGCGCGCGCAGCATGCGGAAAGCGTCGCGGCTGACAAGGAAATAGCCGGTGGACAGGATGTCCATGTTCTTGTTCCACAGTGCCAGCGTCGTTTCCTCGACCGGCGAGGATGAAGCGATCCCGGCATTGGATACCAGAATGTCGAGGCCGCCGAATTCTACCGCCGTTTCAGCAAAGGCGCGGGCGACCTGCGCTTCGTCGGTGACGTTCATCTGCACGCCGCGCACCGCGTCCTTGCCGTGGCGGGCGGCGAAGCCCTTGGTGACTTCTTCCAGTGCGGTCGCGTCGATATCGGCCAGCATCACGCAGGCGCCCTCGCGCAGCAGCCGTTCGGCGGTGGCGGCACCAATTCCGCCCGCGCCGCCGGTGACAAGCGCGATGCGTCCGGCCAGCGATTTCGGCTTGGGCATACGCTGCAGCTTCGCTTCTTCCAGCAGCCAGTATTCGATATCGAACGCCTCCTGCTCGGGCAGGCCCTGATAGGTTGACACGCCGGACGCGCCGCGCATCACATTGATTGCGTTCACATAGAATTCGCCCGAGATCCGGGCCGTCGCCTTATCCAGCGCAAAGGTAATCATGCCGACGCCGGGGATCAGATAGACGACCGCGTTGGGGTCGCGCAGCGCCGGGCTGTCGGTATGCTTGCAGCGGTCATAATAGGCTGCGTAATCGTCGCGGTAGGCGGCGATCGCGTCGGGCAGGCTGGCGATGGTGGCGTCCAAATCGGGGTTGGCGGGATCGAAATCGACCACCAGCGGGCGGATCTTGGTGCGCAGGAAATGGTCCGGGCAGGACGTGCCAAGCGGGGCCAGTTCCTCCAGCATGTTCGAACCGACGAATTCCAGAACTGCCTGCTGACCGTCGAAATGCCCGACCTTGTGGCGGTCCTTGGAAATCAGCCCGCGAATGACCGGCATCAGCTTTGCGGCAATGTCGCGACGTTGTTCGGCGGGCAGGGTGGGAAGCTTTTCACCGCCGAAAACCGGCTTGCCGGCGGTCCGGTCCTCCAGCCATTCGGCGGCCTTGTTGATAACGTCGAGCGTCGTCTGATAGCACTCCTCGGCTGTATCGCCCCAGGTGAAAAGCCCGTGGCTTTCCAGCACGGCGCCCTTGGCCTCGGGGTTGTCTTTCGCGAATTTCTCCAGCCACAGGCCCAGTTCAAACCCCGGCTTCTTCCACGGCAGCCAGCCGATTTCATCGCCGAAGATCTCGGCCGTCAGGTCCTTCGAGTTGACCGAAGCCGCAATCGCAATGATCGCGTCGGAATGTACGTGATCGACATGCTTGCGCGGGACATAGGCGTGCAGCGGCGTGTCGATACTGGCGGCGCGCGGGTTCAGGTCGAAGGTGCAATGGGGCAGATAGCCGACCATCTCGTCTTCATGTTCCAGCCCGCGATACTTGCCCTTCAGCGCTTCCAGCTTATCCATGTACAGCGAGGCGAAACCGTCCATCTTCATGGACCCAATATCCCCGCCCGAGCCCTTGACCCACAGCACCTCGACCGCCTCGCCGGACAGAGGATCGACCTCCATCGCCTTGGCCGAGGTGTTGCCGCCGCCGTAATTCGTCACCCGCTTGTCAGAGCCCAGCAGGTTCGACCGGTACAGCAGCTTTTCCGATTCGGTCATGGATGCGGCTTTCGCGTCATCCCACAGATTTTCAAGACGATTCCCGGCGCCGGATTGGGTCATTGATGCCTCCCTGAGCTGCGGACGGTGGCCCGCTTTCCAGCCTTCGCTACACGCGAAACCGGCCAATCGTCAATCATTTTCAATCATAATCGATCACTATGCAGGCGCAGAATGACTTTCTGCGATTGAAAATGATTGACAGTGATCGAAAGAGATGAAAATCTGCCGGCCAGAGGAGAGCCCATGCTGGAAACCGAGCGCCATCGCATCATTCTGTCCGCCGTGCAGGAAAAGCCCGTCGTGACTGTTGCCGATCTGTGCGCCCTGACCGGCGCGTCCGAGGCGACGGTGCGCCGCGATATCGGCACGCTGCATCTGGCGAAGAAGCTGCGCCGGGTGCGCGGCGGGGCCGAGGCGATTGCCCCGCCCTTGTTCGCGGGCATCAATGCGCGCCCCTTTGCGGTGAACCAGACCGTCAACGTGGCCGAAAAGCGCGCGATTGCGCAGGCGGCGGTGGATCTGTGCGAGGATGGCGAGGCGATCATCATCAATGGCGGCACGACGACCTTCCAGATGGTCCACCCGCTGGCCACCAAACGGATGCAGGTCTTCACCAACAGCTTCCCGATTGCCGAGCATCTGCTGAAGCAGTCGAAGAATACCGTGCTGCTGCCCGCCGGCGCGATCTATCGCGAGCAGAACATCATCCTGTCGCCCTTCGATGCTGATGGGTCCAGCCATTTCTATGCCAGGCGCATGTTCATGGGCTGCCGTGCCCTTGGTCCGCTGGGGCTGATGGAAGGCGATCCGCTGCTGGTTCAGGCCGAGCAGAAGCTGATCGGGCAGGCGGATGAACTGATCGTGCTGGCCGACAGTTCCAAGTTCCGCCAGCGCTCCAGCCTGCTTTTGTGCCCGTTAAGCCGTATCCACACCGTCATCACCGATGACGGGATCGGGGACCGCGAGGCGCAGATGCTGGAAGCTGCCGAAATTCGTCTGATCGTGGCCGGGGTCGCCGCGGCAGACCGCAAGAAGCGCGCGGAGGAGTGACGCGCAAAACGCTCATAGGGGAGGAAACAGATGAGCATTCTGAAAAAGGCACTGACCACCGCCGCATTGGCGACTGCGCTGATTGCCGGTTCAGCCCATGCGCAGGACGGCGAGAAGATGCGGATCGCGCTTGTCGCCAAGGCGCTTGGCATCGGCTTCTTTGAAGCCGCGAACAAGGGCGCCGAGGAAGCCGCGGCGGAACTGGGCGATGTCGAGATCATCTATACCGGCCCGACCGACACCACCGCGGAAGGCCAGATCGAGGTAATCAACAGCCTGATCGCGCAGAAGGTCGATGCCATCGCCATCAGCGCCAATGACACCGACGCGCTGGTGCCGACGCTGAAAAAGGCGATGCAGCGCGGGATCACCGTCATCAGCTGGGATTCGGGCGTGGCCCCGGAAGGCCGCGCGATGCAGCTGAACCCGTCATCCGCGCCCCTGATCGGCAACACGATCATCAAGCTGGCCGCCGATCACCTGCCCGAAGGCGGCGATGTGGCGGTGTTGTCGGCGACCACCACCTCGACCAACCAGAACACCTGGATCGAGGAGATGAACAAGGTCAAGGGCGATTATCCGAATATCAACGTCGTGGCGACCGTTTACGGCGACGATCTGGCCGACAAGTCCTATCGCGAGGCGCAGGGGCTGATGCAGTCCTATCCTGACCTGAAGGCGATCATCGCGCCGACCAGCGTGGGCATCGTGGCAGCTGCGCAGGCGGTGACGGATGCGGGCAAGGTGGGGCAGGTGAATGTCACGGGCCTTGGGCTGCCATCGGAAATGGCGGGCCATGTGAAATCGGGCGCATCACAAAGCTTTGCGATCTGGAACCCGATTGATCTGGGCTATTCGGCGACCATGATCGCCTATCATCTGGCGAAGGGTGATGCGACCGCCGAACCGGGTGCCACCATCGCAATTGGCCGCATGGGCGAGGTGACGCTGGACGACAATACCGAGGCCGCGATGGCCGATCCCTTCACCTATGACGCGAGCAATATCGACGAGTTCAGCTCGGTGTTCTGAGTTTTATGGGGTCCGGCGCGTCCGGGCCCCTTTCTTCAAAGGGGGGTGTCCATGCAGGCCGATACGAAAAAGCCGGTGCTTTCCCTGCGGGGCATCGTAAAGACATTTCCGGGCGTGCGCGCGCTGGATGGGGTGCAGCTTGATCTTTACCCCGGTCAGGTCACCGCGCTGATCGGTGAAAACGGCGCCGGGAAATCGACCATCGTGAAGACCCTGACCGGCATCTATCAGCCGGATGAGGGACAGATTTTCGTCGACGGGGCCGAGACGCGCTTTCCGACCGCGCAGGCGGCGGGGCAGGCGGGTGTGACCGCGATCCATCAGGAAACGGTGCTGTTTGACGAATTGACCGTGGCCGAAAACATCTTCATCGGCCACGCGCCCAAGGGCCGATTCGGGCTGATCGACCGCAAGGCAATGAAGGCGCGGGCGCGCGAGATATTGAACTCCATCGACGCGGACCTTGATCCCGGCGTGAAGCTGGCGGATCTCGGCATCGCCTCGAAACACCTTGTCGCCATCGCGCGCGCCCTGTCCATCGACGCCCGCGTCGTCATCATGGACGAACCGACCGCCGCGCTGTCGCACAAGGAAATCGCCGAGCTTTACGAGCTGGTCGAAAAGCTGAAGGCACAGGGCAAGGCGATCCTGTTCATCAGCCACAAGTTTGACGAAATCTTCCGCATCGCCGACCGCTGGACCGTCTTCCGTGACGGCCAGTTCGTGGGCGAGGGCATGATGGACGGCACGACCGAGGCCGATCTGGTCCGCCTGATGGTTGGCCGTTCCGTCGATCAGATCTATCCCAAGCGCCCGGCGCAGATCGGCGCGCCCGTTTTGACCGTGTCAGGCTACAGCCACCCGACTGAATTCGAGGACATCACCTTCACCCTGCATCAGGGTGAAATTCTTGGCTTTTATGGCCTTGTCGGGGCTGGGCGCAGCGAGGTCATGCAGGCACTGTTCGGCATCACCCAGCCGTCCAAGGGCGCGACAAGGATCGGGGATGATGTGCGGGTCTTGCGGTCCACCTCGCAGGCCGTCGATGCGGGGATCGTCTATGTGCCTGAGGATCGGGGCCGGCAGGGTGTCGTCAAGGGCCTTCCGATATTCGAGAACGTGACCCTGCCGTCGCTGTCGCAGACCAGCCGGAACGGGTTTCTGAAACTCGCCAACGAATTTGCGCTTGCCCGCGACTATACACAGCGGCTGGATCTGCGGGCGGCAAGCCTCGATCAGGATGTGGGGCTGCTGTCGGGCGGTAACCAGCAGAAGGTTGTCATCGCGAAATGGCTGGCGACAAAGCCGCGTGTCATCATTCTGGACGAACCGACAAAGGGCATCGACATCGGATCGAAGGCCGCTGTGCATGACTTCATGTCCGAACTCGCCGCAGAAGGGCTGGCCGTCATCATGGTCAGCAGCGAAATCCCGGAAGTGCTGGGCATGGCCGACCGAGTGATCGTCATGCGAGAGGGCCGCATCGCCGCCGAATTCGCGGGCGATCAGATGACGCCGGAAAACCTTGTCCGCGCGGCTGTCGGGATAGAGGGGGCCACCGCATGAACATCCTGAAATCGCGTGAAACGATCCTTGGTATCGCCATACTGGTGCTGCTGGCGATCATTGCCAGCCGCTTCCCGGCCTTCATCCGCCCGCAGAATCTGGCGAATGTCTTCACCGATACCTCGCCTCTGATCCTGCTGGCGCTTGGGCAGATGGTGGTGATCCTGACCAAGTGTATCGACCTGTCGGTCGCCGCCAATCTTGCGCTTTGCGGGATGATCGCCGCGCTGATGGACGGGGCGGGCGTGCCGGTGCCGGTGATTGTGCTGGCGGTGATCGCGCTTGGCGCGGCGCTTGGGGCAGTGAACGGGCTGCTGGTCTGGACGCTGGGCATACCGTCCATCGTCGTGACGCTTGGCACCATGACGATCTTTCGCGGCACGATCTTTCTTCTGACCGATGGCGCGTGGATCAACGCCCATCAGATGAGCGATGCGTTCAAGGCGCTGCCCCGCACGCTGATCCTTGGTCTGCCGATCATGGCGTGGATTGCGATTGCCGTCATCATCGCCTTCGCATTCCTGCTAAGCCGCACCGCGCTTGGCCGCGCCTTTTATGCCGTGGGGGGCAACCCGCATGCGGCGGTCTATACCGGGATTTCGGTCGGTCGGACGCAGTTCTGGGCTTTCGTATTCGCGGGCGCATTGGCCGGGCTGACCGGCTATCTGTGGGTTGCGCGCTATGCCGTGGCCTATGTCGATATTGCGGGCGGGTTCGAACTGGACGTGGTTGCCGCCTGCGTCATTGGCGGCATCGCCATTGCGGGCGGCGCGGGCACGGTCGCCGGTTGCGTGATGGGCGCGCTGTTTCTGGGCATCATCAAGAACGCGCTGCCAGTCGTCGGCATCTCTCCATTCTGGCAAATGGCGATTTCCGGCAGCGCCATCCTGATCGCCATTGCCTTCAACGCCCGGTCGAACCGCGCGCCCGGCCGCATCATCCTGAAACAGGCGGAGCACAGATCATGAGCGACGCGACCGAAGCCCCGACCCATACCGGCCGCCAGATCCCCGACCGGCTGCAAAACCCGCTGACCCGTGCCCTGCAAAGCTGGGAGGCCCTGCTGCTGGTCGTCGCCGTCGCGATTTTCATCGCGAATTCCATGGCCTCGCCCTATTTCCTCGACCCGTGGAACCTGTCGGACGCGACCTTCAATTTCACCGAAAAGGCCATGATCGCCTTTGCCATGGCGCTGCTGATCATCTCGGGCGAGATCGACCTGTCGGTTGGGGCGATCATCGCGCTTGCCTCGACCGCGATGGGGCTGGCAATGCAGGCGGGGGCGGGGACGCCTGTGCTGGTGCTGGTGGGGCTGGCGACCGGATTGCTGTGCGGGGCCTTCAACGGCCTGCTTGTCGCGCGCTTCGGCCTGCCGTCCATCGTCGTCACCATCGGCACGATGAGCCTGTTTCGCGGCATCAGCTATATCGTGCTGGGCGACAGCGCCTTTACCGGCTATCCGTCCGGCTTCGCATGGTTCGGGCAGGGCTATGTCTTCTGGGTCATCACGGTCGAACTGGTGATCTTCACCATCGCTGCGATCATCTTCGGCATCCTGCTGCATCGCACCAATTTCGGGCGCATGGTCTATGCCATCGGCAATAACGCCACCGCCGCGCGTTTCAGCGGCATCCGGGTCGAGCGCATCAAGTTCACCCTGTTCCTGCTGACCGGCTTGATGAGCGGGATCGCCGCCATCTGCCTGACCTCTCGCCTTGGGTCCACGCGGCCCAGCATCGCGGCGGGGTTTGAACTGGAGGTCGTCACAATCGTCGTCCTTGGCGGGGTCAGCATCCTTGGCGGGTCAGGGTCCATCCCCGGCGTCGTCATCGCGGCGCTGGTGATGGGGCTTGTGACCTTCGGGCTGGGCCTTCTGAATGTGCCGGGCATCGTCATGTCCATCATCATGGGTTTGCTGCTGATCGGCGTGATCGCGCTGCCACGCCTGTGGTCCATGGCGCGGAGGAGATGATGCAGAAATACGCCTTCCGCATGCAGCTGAATCCAGGGATGGAGGCCGAATACCGCCGCCGCCATCTGGAGATCTGGCCGGAACTGGTCACGCTGCTGAAAGGGGCAGGGGTCAGCGATTATTCGATCCATCTCGACCCGGAAACCAATGCCTTGTTCGGCGTGCTGTGGCGCGACGACGATCACGGCATGGACGACCTGCCATCGCATCCGGTGATGCAGAAATGGTGGGCGCATATGGCCGACCTTATGCAGACGCGCGCCGATAACGAACCCGTTGCCGTGCCGCTGATTCCGATGTTTCACATGCCATGACCCATATCGCGGTCATTGATATTGGGAAGACCAATGCCAAGCTGGCGCTTGTCGATGGCGATACGCTGACCGAAATTGCCGTCGTCACCCGCGCCAATCGCCCGCTGCCCGGTCCGCCTTGGCCGCATGTCGATCTGGACGGACATTGGGACTTCTTCCTTGACCATCTGGCCCGCTTCCATACCGAGCATGGCATAGACGCGATCTCTGTCACCACGCACGGGGCGGCTGCGGTGCTGCTGGATGCGCAGGGACGGGTTGCTGTGCCGATGCTGGATTACGAACATCCCGGCCCCGATACACTGCACGCCCGCTATGATGCGGTGCGGCCGGACTTCGCCGCGACCGGCTCGCCACGGTTGCCCATCGGGTTGAACCTTGGCGCGCAGTTGTTCTGGCTGCTGGAAACCCATCCCGATCTGGCGGATCGTATCGCCCATATCGTGACCTATCCGCAATATTGGGGTCTGCGCCTGACAGGGGAACTGGCGACTGATGTGACCTCGCTTGGATGTCACACCGACCTGTGGAACCCGTGGCGCGGCGAATTTTCAGGGCTGGTCAAGGCATTGGGCCTGGAAGGCAAGATCGCGCCCGCGCGCCGCGCGGATGAGGTTCTGGGAACGCTGTTGCCGCAGATTGCTGCGCAGACGGGACTGCGCCCCGATAAGCCGGTGGCGGTGGGCATCCATGACAGCAACGCCTCGCTTTATCCTTATGTGCTGGGCCGGAGGGCGCCGTTCACGGTGGTCTCGACCGGGACATGGGTCGTGGCGATGGCGGTGGGCGGCGATCAGGTCGCATTGGACCCGACGCGCGATGTGCTGGTGAACGTCAACGCGCTTGGCGAACCGGTGCCCTCGGCGCGTTTCATGGGCGGGCGTGAATACGAAATCATCCGGGCGGGCAGCGATGCGCAGCCAACGGGTGACGACCGCGCGGCGGTCCTGCAAGCCGGGCTGATGATCCTGCCCTCGGTCGAGACGGGGTCGGGTCCGTTTCCGGGACGCGAGATGCGATGGACCGCGCGAGCTGCCAGCGATGGGCAGCGCATGGTGGCGCTGTCCTGGTATCTGGCACTGATGACCGATGCCTGCCTGAACCTGATCGGCGCGCGTGGCCCGACGATCATCGAAGGGCCGTTTGCCCGCAACCCCGATTACTGCGCCATGCTGGCCGTGCTGCGCCCCGAGGGGGTCGAGGTCGCAGCATCCGCGACCGGCACCTCGGTCGGCGCAGCGCTTTTGTGTCTGGGGCAGGCGGACCCGCCCGAAACGCGGCTGATCGCGCCGACGGACAATGCCGCTGCCCTGCGCGCTTACGCGCAGGGCTGGCAGGCAGCGAACGCCTAGCTGGCCGGGGCCGGGTAGCCCGGCGGGTCGCGATCCCCGGCGCTGTCTTCGGCAGCGGCGGTATCGGGATGGCCCGCAATCGGCGCAGTCTGGCCCGCCGCTTCGCGCGCTTCCCTGATCTTCGTGCCGATCGAGCGGACCTGGTTTTCCAGTTCCTCTGTCGCTGCCTGCGCGTTCTTGACGAATTCCTCATCCTCATGCGCGGTGATGCCCGGACGCCACTTCTCGGCCAGACGGCGCATATGGACCTGATCGGCGGCAGCAAACCCGTCCGTGATCTCCTCTGCCTCGGGGCGGGTCAGGCCAAGCGCTTCCAGCACCGACCGCGCGGCGCGCAGCGAGCTGTCGAAGGTTTCGCGAATGATGTCATGGGCGCCTGCGTTGAACAGTTCATAGACATGTATCCGGTCGAAGGCGCGGGCGACCACGTGAACATGCGGGAAATTCTGCCTGACATATTGCACGATTTCCGTCGTCTGGTCCTTGTTGTCGATAGCGACGACCAGCACCTTCGCATCGCCGATCCCGGTCGCGTGCAGCAGGTCGGGGCGGGTTGCGTCGCCGTAATAGGCCTGCACCCCGAAGGCGCGCAGCATTTCAAGCTGCTTGGACGAATAGTCCACCACGACCATCTGCTTGCCAAGCGCGCGCATCATCCGCGCGACGATCCCACCGAAGCGGCCATGGCCCAGCACGATGATCTTGCCCGGCTCCTGGATCTGGTCCATCTCGCGCTGCTGCGTGTCCAGAAACCTCGGCGCAACGATCCGGTCATAGATGATGAACAGGCCCGGCGTCAGCAGCATGGACAGCGCCACGATCAGCAGGGCGATGTCGGCGATGCTTTGCGGGATCACGTCATTGGCGACGGTGAAGGACAGCAGCACGAAGCCGAATTCACCCGCCTGCGCCAGCGCAAGGGCGAACAGGCAGCGGTCGCTGCCGGTCACGCCGAACACCCAGCCCAGCACATACAGCACCGCCGCCTTCAGCAGCATCAGCCCAAGCGTTGCACCAATGACCAGAACGGCGTTGTCCAGAAGCAGGCCAAAGTCGATGCTGGCACCCACGGTCATGAAGAACAGCCCGAGCAGCAATCCGCGGAAGGGGTCGATGTCGCTTTCCAGCTCGTGCCGGTATTCGCTGCCAGCCAGAACGACCCCGGCGATGAAGGTGCCAAGTGCGGGCGACAGGCCAACGGCTGTCATCAGCAGCGCGATGCCGACCACGAAGGCAAGGGCGGTCGCGACAAAGATCTCTCGCAGGCCGGCCATCGCGACATAGCGGAATACGGGCCGCGTCAGATAGATCCCGGCGGCAATGACGGCGGCAATCGCGGCAAGCGTGATCAGCGCGACCTGCCAGCCGGGGCGGCCTTCGACAAGGCTGAAGCTTTGATGCGCGGCCTCTGCCGCATGTTCGGCGGCGGGGGCTGCATCCATCAGCGACGGCATGGCCAGCAGCGGGATGAAGGCCAGCATCGGGATGACGGCGATATCCTGAAACAGCAGGACCGAGAAAGAGGCCTGTCCGCCTTCAGACCGCAGCAGCCCCTTTTCCCCCAGCGTCTGCAGCACGATCGCGGTCGAGGACAGCGCAAAGACCATCCCCAGCGTCAGTGCAATGGTCCAGTAAAGCCCGAAGGCGATGCCGACTGCCGCGACCGCCAGGGTCGTGACGACGACCTGCAACCCGCCAAGACCCAGCAGCTTGCTGCGCATCTGCCACAGCATCCTTGGTTCCAGTTCCAGCCCGACAAGGAACAGCATCATCACGACGCCGAATTCGGCGAAATGCTGGATCGCGGTCACATCGACATGCAGCCAGCCCAGCATCGGCGAAATGACGATACCCGCGACCAGATAGCCCAGAACCGAGCCAAGCCCGAAGCGCGACGCAAGCGGCACCGCGATGACACCGGCCAGCAGGAACAGCGTGGCGAGCATGAGAAAACCGGTCATCAATCCATCCCTCGCGGCCGAATGCCGCATCGCAAGAAAAATATGTCCAAAATGGTCGCAGAACTTGCCGGTGCCGTCCAGATGGGCCGCGCGTGCTGTTCGGCCGCTGTGGCTGCGGTTCCACAGCAAGCTGCGTCTGTTCCGGCAAGTGGCCCGATCGTCAGGCGACGCGCTGACCGCGCACCCATGTTTCACGCAGCGCCGGCGTGTTCCCGACCATGCGGAAACGGATCACATCGGCGCGAAGACCTTCCGCAAGACGGCCCCGGTCATCGAAGCCCGCAGCAGCGGCGGGCGTCGCACTGACGCAGGCGATTGCGCGGGACCAGTCTCCCCAGAGATCGGCCAGCAGGGCTGCCGCCGACAGCAGGGCGGACGGCACATAGTCAGAACTGACGATATCCAGCAGCCCGGCCTCTGCCAGTTCGCGCGCAGCGACATTGCCGGAATGCGATCCGCCGCGGATCAGGTTCGGCGCGCCCATGATGGTGCGTATCGCGTGCCGATGACATTCCTCGGCGGCTTCGCGCGTGGTCGGAAATTCGGCAAGCCCTATCCCATGCGCAGCAGAGCGCGCGACCTCTTCGCGTGTCGAATCGTCGTGACTGGCCAGAACCGCGCCCATCCGCGCGGCAAAGGCGACGGCCCCCGCCTCATGCGCGGGACCGTTCTTTTCCGACAACGCGCGAAGCTGGGCGAAATAGCCGTCGATCTGATCGTCGCTCAACTGAACCTTGCTGCGCAGATAGGTCCGGAACGAGGACGTATCGCGAAACTGACGCTGTCCCGGCGTGTGATCCATCAGGCTGACAAGACCGACGCGATCCTTCGGTCCGAATGTCTCAAGTTCGTCCAGCAGTGTCTCGCAACAGATTTCGGCGCGCAGATGCAGGTGATGGCTGATCCGAAGATTGTTGGCGGCCACCTGCGCGATCAGCTCGGATGCCAGCTTTCGCGCATAGGGCGCGTAATCGTTGCGCGAGGGTATGGAGCCCACGCGCATCGCGTCGAATACGGTGGTGATCCCGCAGCCTGCAAGTTCGGCGTCGTGGGCATAGATGGCTGCGGCATGGGGCCAGTCGACGCCGGGACGAGGCTGAATGTGTCGTTCAAGGTTATCGGTATGCAGCTCGATCAGGCCGGGGGCGATATGGTCGCCGTCGCAATCCGTCGCGCTGCGTGGCGCCGTGCCTTGGCCAATCTCGGCAATAAGCCCGTCGCGGATGACAAGATGGCCTTTCGCCAATTGATCGGGCAGGATCAGCGTCGCATTGGCCAGCACGGTTTCTTGCATCATGGCATCCAGCTAGGGTTCGAAATGTTTCAGTATCGCAGATACGCGGTCTATTACACCCCGCCGCAGGGTCAATTCGCAGATTTCGCCGCGCGCTGGCTCGGCTGGGACGCGGTCGCGGGACGCGAGGTCGCGCAACCCGTTCTGCCGGGGCTGGATATCGCGAAAATCACCAGCGCGCCACGCAAATACGGCTTTCACGCGACTCTCAAGGCGCCCTTCAGGCTCGCAGCCGACCGCGGTTCGGACGCACTATACGCGGCGGTCGAAAAGCTGGCGGAAAGGCTGTCGCCGGTGACGCTTGACGGGTTAACGTTAAGCCGCATCGGCGGGTTTCTGGCGCTGACCCCGGTGGGCGAGACGGCCGGGCTGAACGAACTCGCCGCAGAGGTCGTGAAGACGCTTGATCCCTTTCGCGATGCGCTGACGGCGGCCGAGATCGCGCGCCGCAATCCCGACGCATTGAGCCCCCGCCAGCGCGCCTATCTGGATCGCTGGGGCTACCCTTATGTATTCGATGAGTTCCGATACCACATGACGCTGACCTCGTCGCTGGCCGAGGCGGAGCAGTCGGCAGTGATGGATCAGCTCACCCCAAGGCTGTCCGTCGTGCCCAGACCCTTTACGCTTGATGCCCTATCGCTTGCCGGAGAGGCAGCGGACGGCCGCTTTCACGTGATCGAACGTTTTGCGCTATAGCCACTTCTTCCACCGCAGAAGCAGCCAGGTCCCCACGACCGTCGCCGCCATCAGTCCCAGTGCCCATTCATAGCCATAAGCCCATTCAAGTTCAGGCATATTCTTGAAGTTCATGCCATAGGTCGAGGCGATCAGCGTCGGCGGCAGGAAAAGCGCCGCGACCACCGACAGGACGCGGACCGTATCGTTCTGCTGCAGACTGATCATCCCGATGGTTGCGTCGACCGAAAGGCTGACCCGCGACGACAGAAAGTCAGCATGCTCCTGCAAGGCCTGCAGGTCGCGCTGGTGGCCCTTCAGGATAACTTTCAGCTTGGTTCCATCGCCGGGGCGCGCGGGCTGGGTGGCACTGTAGAAGGACAGAACCCGTTCCAGCGACAGAAGCGCCAGCCTGATCCGCGCGATGACATCCGATTCCTGACCGATCCGCTCCAGCGCCATTTGCAGTATCTGCGGGCGCTTGCGCGATTGCGGGCTGAAGACCTCTCGCAGGGTTTCGTCCAGGACCTTGCCCGCGCCTTCCAGCAGATCGGCCTGTCGGGCAATGATTTCTTCAATCAGGCCCAGAAACAGGCGTTCTGTCGTGCGGATGCCGCTTGCGGATTTCGAGGCATGTTCGGCAAAGGTATCAAAGGGGCGCGGCGCGTGGTGTCGGACCGTGAACATCCGCTCCGGCGTCAGAACGAAGGTAACGGGACCGGAGACTGCCTGCTTGTCGGGGGTCAGGCCGGGCAGCATCGCGGTCATGTAAGCCACCTGACCGTCAAGATAGAGCCGCGATGAAATCTCGATCTCGGACATGTCTTCCAGGGTCGGGATCATCACGCCGAGCGCTTCGGCACTAGCGATCTGTTCCGGCAGAGGACGGTAGAGATCGAGCCATGCCGCATCTGCCAGGTTCGCGCCGGAACCCTGCTCGACCAGATGATCGCCGTCCTGTTTATAAGCGCGCAGCATTTGGCCCCCGTCGATGGTGACTGTGGTGGCGGCAGGCGCGGTTTTCGTCAAGGGCGAAGTCTGCAAACGGGCACTCAGGACATGTGCACGCGACGCAGGTTCGCTGGCGTATGGATGAGGCGCCACGCAGGTCGGCAAACCGGGAAATAATTCTGCGGTGCCGCATGGTCAGGAACGTTAACGGTAACGTTTACGTAAAGATAGACCAAAGGCATCAAACGCTCACGATCCGGTGATTGATTCGTGATGTTTTGAACGTTGTTCAGTCTCAGGCCCGCGACAGGGTGGTTTTGAGTAATTTTGTTACCTGTATCTGCCGAAAAAGACAGGTCAAACGGCCAAATTCGACTGCGCAAAACCCGAAATGTTTGTTACGTTCACATCGTGTAAAGAGTGGTGTGTTAGAGTGGCGGCTGTGTCGAAAGACACAGCCGCGGCTGCAAAGAAAAAGGGCGCCCGATGGGCGCCCTTTCTTCATTCGGAAATAATTTCCGATCAGCTCTTGTCGCGGAAGAAGTTGTCCAGCTCATTGTCTGCTTCTTCCTTGGTCCAGCCGTACTTTTCCTGAAGCTTGCCGGACAGCTTGTCTTTCTTCCCGCCCGCTTCGGTCAGTTCATCATCGGTCATCTGGCCCCATTTTTCCTTGACGGAGCCTTTCAGCTGGTCCCATTTGCCTTCGACAATATCCCAGTTCATGACAAAATCCTTTCGGTTGGCGTCATTGTGCTGTGATAACGATCTGGCGAAATCCGGGTTTCATTAATCTTGGTTAGTCACGCCGTCGTGATAAGGTCAGGCAACGGCTCTCCATTCCTGAACGCCATCAGATTTCCAAGCGCACGCAAGGCCATCTCTGTCCGCGTTTCCTCGACCGCTGTGCCAAGGTGCGGAAGAAGAACGACATTCTCCAGATCGCGCAGTTCTGACGGAATGTCCGGCTCGTTCTCATAGACATCAAGCCCTGCGGCCTTGATCGTGCCGCCCTGAAGCGCCCGGATAAGCGCGTCCTCGTCAATCACATCACCACGCGCGATATTGATAAGGATTCCATCCGGGCCGAGCGCCGAAAGCATTTTGGCGTTTATAAGGTGATGCGTCTCCGCGCCGCCCGGAACGGCTATGACGATGAAATCAGAAAGCGACATCAACGCTTCCAGACTGTCCGTCTGGCGCGCCGGGAAGGCGCGCGGCTGAATCTGCGAGCGGTTGAAGAACAGGATCTGCATGCCAAAGCCAAAATGAAGGCGGCGGGCAATCGCGCGCCCGATCCGGCCCATGCCGACGATCCCGACGGTTCGATCGCTGACATGGGTGCCCAGTAACTGCGTCGGGTGCCAGCCGGTCCACTCACCACGCCTCGCCAGACGCTCGCCTTCGCCGGCGCGTCGCGCGGTCATCAGAAGCAGGGTCACGGCCAGATCGGCGGTCGCATCCGTCACCACGTCGGGCGTGTTGGTTACAGCAACCCCAGCAGAGCGCGCGGCCTCGATCTCGATATGATTATAGCCGGCCCCGAAATTCGCCAGAAGCTTGGTGCGCGGGGTGCCGGCGCGAAAGGCGGGACCACGAAAGGCATCGCCCAGTGTCGGCATGATCAGGTCGTGATCGGCGAGCGCTGCGCAGGCCTCGTCCAGCGTCAGGGGCAGGTTGCTGTCGCGAAACCGAACACCGGTGAAACAGGCGGTGATCTCGTCTTCGGCCGCCGCTGTCATGCGCCGCGTTACCAGCAGCTTCATCAATACATCCTTCCACCGTTTGGCACCGGCTGCGATGGCTCGATCAGCACGACCTCGCCATCCGCGTCGGGCAGGCCCAGAACCAGAACCTCGGACATGAATCTGCCGATCTGTCGCGGGGGAAAGTTTACCACGCCCAGAACCTGCCGTCCGGGCAGATCGTCCGTCGAGTAGTGGCGGGTGATCTGGGCAGAGCTTTTCCGCTCGCCTATCTCGGGGCCGAAATCGATCCACAGCTTGATCGCGGGCTTTCGCGCCTCGGGAAAGGGTTCTGCGCGGATGATCGTACCGACGCGGATATCGACCTTCTGGAAGTCGTCAAATGTGATGTTCACTTGCCCAGTTCCCGAGAGCGGTCGGCGGCTGCGGCGACGGTGCGCCCGATCAGCGGGGGAAGCCCTGTGTTCCTGTCCATCAGCACCTCAAGCCCCGCAGCGGTGGTTCCGTTGGGCGATGTGACGGCCTCGCGCAGCGAAGCGGGGGGTGTGTCGTCTGCCATCGCCAACGCACCAGCCCCTGCGACCGTCGCGCGGGCCAGTTGCAGCGCTATATTCGCCGACAGACCCTGCGCCACGCCGGCCTCGGTCAGCGCCTCGATCATGTGGAACACATATGCCGGGCCGGAACCGGAAAGCCCGGTCACGGCATCCATCTGCGCCTCGTTCTGAAGGCGCACGACTTCGCCCACCACGGACATCAACGCCTCGGCCCGGTCCAGATCTTCGGCGGCAGTCGCATCATTACCGATAAGCGCGGTGATCCCACGGCCGATTGCTGCTGGCGTATTGGGCATGGCGCGCACCACCGGGGCATCCGGGAATGCGCTGCCATAGGTGGCAAGGGTGACGCCGGCGGCAACCGATACGACCAGCGTGTCAGGCCCGACATTCATGCCGTGAAGGACATCGCCCATCATCTGCGGCTTGACGGCAAGCACCAGCACGGCCGGGTCGGCGGGTGGGGCTTCATTCACATGCACGCCTTTGTCGGCAAGCTCCGGGCGGGCATTCGGGTCGATCACCGTCACGGCCTCTGGCGCGATCCCATTCGCCAGCCAGCCGCGGAGCATCGCCCCGCCCATGCGTCCGCAGCCCACAAGCACCAGCCCGCGCGAATTGATATCGGAAAATTCCATTGCGTCCCCCGTCATCCAGGGGCCGCGCCGGATGCGGCCCCGCCTATGCCCGTCCGTAGGCTGCGCCCATCGCGATGTCCATAGCGGCCTCTGCCGTGCTGTCGCCCCATGACACGAGTTGGAAGGCTGGATAAAGCCGTTCGGCCTGCTCGAATGCGTTGCGGATCATGTGGTCGATCTGTTCTGCGCTGGCGATGGAATCACCCGCCAGACACAGCCCGTACCGCCACACCATCATCCGCTGCGAGGGCCAGAAGGTGAAAGCGCCGTCCCAGACCTGATCATTGGCCATGTTCAACGCCTCGTAAAGCGCGGGCATCCGGTCCGCCGGCGGGTCCATGTCGAAAGTGCAGATCAGGCGCAGCATATCCTCGGCCGCCGACCATGCGAGGGTGATGGAATAGGTGCGCCATTGCCCCTCGACCGCCATGGCGATCTGATCGTCGGCCAGCCGGTCGAAATCCCAGTCATGATGTGTTGCGATGGTCTCGACGATGTCGATCGGGTGGATCTCGCTGCTAAGGATAAAGCTGTCCGCCTGTGCCATGCCTGCTGCCCCTTCGTGTTCCGGTGGTACATCCCACCTTTTATCGTGTAGGACCGCGACAGGATGTGGTTTTCCGTATCCGCCCTACAAGATAAGGGTGTGCCAGCAGGCGGCCGCTGTAAAGAAATTTTTCGTTAATTTCGACAAAATCTTGTGGATGAAATCCGCGGCGCTACCAGATGTCAGGCTGGGGTCACGCGATGCGCGCCCCGGTTTCGGCATGGAACAGATGCAGCGCACCCGGCGCAACCGCAAGGCGGAGGCTTTCCGGCAGATCGGCATCGGCAGGCAATGTGACGGTGACATTCTCGCCACCGATATTGCCGTGAACCAAACGGGTTGCACCCAGTTCCTCGACCGCGTCGACCTTCATCTCGATTTGTCCGTCGGTGGCGGGGTGCAGGTCTTCGGGGCGAATCCCGATCAGTCCGGCATGGCCGGTGCCCGGCAGATGCGGCACGGCGCGGGCCTGGATCAGGTTCATTGCCGGGCTGCCGATAAAGCCCGCGACGAAGGCAGAGGCAGGTTTGCGATATACCTCCAGCGGCGAGCCGATCTGTTCGACCCGGCCCTTGTTCAGCACGACAAGCCGGTCAGCCAGTGTCATCGCCTCCAACTGGTCGTGGGTGACATAGATCGACGTCGTGCCAAGCCGCTTTTGCAGCTCCTTGATCTCAAGCCGCATCGTGATGCGCAGCTTCGCGTCCAGATTTGACAGCGGTTCGTCGAACAGGAATGCCGCAGGCTCGCGCACAATGGCGCGCCCCATCGCGACGCGCTGACGCTGACCGCCTGAAAGCGCGCGCGGCTTCCGGTCAAGAAAGGCACCGATCTGAAGGATCTCGGCAGCTTCTGCCACGCGACGTTCGATCTCGGGCTTCGAGGTGCCGCGATTCTTCAGCCCATAGGCGAGGTTCTGGCGCACCGTCATATGCGGATAGAGAGCATAGTTCTGGAACACCATGGCGATGTCGCGTTCCGCAGGCTCGACGTCGTTCACGACGCGACCGCCGATGGACACAGTGCCTTCGGTGATCGATTCGAGGCCCGCGACCATGCGCAGAAGCGTCGACTTGCCGCAGCCGGACGGCCCGACAAGGACGATGAATTCGCCGTCAGCGATGTCGATATTGATATCTTCGACCGCGTGGGTGCCGCCGGTATAGACCTTGCCGAGTTTGTCGATGGTGATCTGAGCCATTCTTATTTTTCCGTTTCCACAAGGCCTTTGACGAAAAGCCGCTGCATGAAGATGACGACAAGAAGCGGCGGAAGCATGGCCATGACTGCCGTGGCCATGATGTAGTTCCATTGCGGGTCGGTATCGGCCACCGTGGTCATCCGCTTGATGCCCGCGACGACGGTATACATGTCCGATCCGGTCGTGATGAGAAGCGGCCAGAGATACTGGTTCCAGCCATAGATGAACATGATGACGAAAAGCGCCGCGATATTTGTGCGCGACAGCGGAAGCAGGATGTCGCGGAAGAATTTCATCGGGCCTGCGCCGTCGATTCGCGCGGCCTCGGTCAACTCGTCCGGCATGGTCAGAAAGACCTGCCTGAACAGGAAGGTGGCCGTGGCCGACGCGATCAGCGGGATGATAAGGCCGGGATAGCTGTTCAGCATCCCCAGATCGGCGACCACCTTGAAGGTCGGAACGATCCGCACCTCGACCGGAAGCATCAGCGTCGCGAAGATGATCCAGAACGCGACCATGCGGAACGGGAAGCGGAAATAGACGATGGCGAAGGCCGATGTGATCGAGATGGCGATTTTCCCGAACGAGATGCCAAGCGCCATGATAAGCGAATTGACCATCATCCAGCCCACCGGAGGCATGCCAGAGGTCGAGATGCCCTGACCCAGCATCCGGGCATAGTTTTCAGGGCCATGAGTGCCGAACCACATCGGCACGACGCCCTGCAGAAAATCGTTCGAGGCGCGAGTCGATGCGACAAGCGCGATCCAGACCGGCAGCGCCACAACGACGACGCCGAGGATCAGCACCAGATGCGCGAGGAAATTGAGGAAGGGGCGATTTTCGACCATCAGTAGGCCACCCTCTTTTCGATGAAACGGAACTGGATCACGGTCAGCGCGATCACGATCACCATCAGTACAACGGATTGTGCCGCAGATGAGCCGAGATTCTGCCCGACGAAGCCGTCCTGATAGACCTTGTAGACAAGAATGTTCGTCGACTGCGCGGGGCCGCCAAGCGTGGTCGCGTCAATCACCGCGAAGGTTTCGAACATCGCATAGACAAGGTTGACCACCAGCAGGAAGAAGGTTGTCGGCGACAGAAGGGGCAAGGTGATCGTGAAGAAGCGCTTCACCGGCCCGGCGCCGTCGATTGCGGCGGCCTCGCGCAGTGATCCGGGGATGGATTGCAGGCCAGCCACGAAGAACAGGAACGAATAGGAAATGCGGCTCCAGGCCGAGGCGATGACGACGAAGATCATCGCGTCGGTCTTGTCGTAGATCCAGTTGAAGCTGATCCCGATCTGGCTGAGAACGTAGGGCAGGATGCCGATGGAGGGGTTGAAGATGAACCACCACAGCACGCCAGCCACGGCGGGCGCCACCGCGTAGGGCCAGATCAGCAGCGTCGTATAGACCTTCTCGGACCGCACAAGGCGGTCCACAGCGACCGCCATCAGCAGCGCAAAGACCATGGTCAGCACAGTGACGGACACGGTGAAGATCAGCGTGACCTTGAAGCTGTTCAGATATTCGCTGCTTCCCCAAAGCGCACGATAATTCGCAAGTCCGACGAACTGGCTGCGAAGGCCGAAGGCATCTTCGCGCAGAAAGCTTTGACGGATTGCCTGCGCGGCCGGCCACAGAAAAAAGATCGCGGTGACGATCAACTGTGGGGCCAACAGCAGCCAGGGCAGAAATTTATTGTGGAAAAGGGCACGCTTCATCGACGGCTCCGGCAGAAGAAAGCGCCCGCGGGAATGCCGCGGGCGCGTGTGGTGATTACTGGTTCTGGGCCTGGAACTCTTCGATCAGCTTGTTGCCACGCTCGACCACCGCATCAAGCGCGCCCTGTGCATCCTTGGAACCACCCAGAAGCGCCTCGAACTCTTCGTCGATGATGGTGCGGACCTGCACGTAATTCCCGAAGCGCAGACCCTTTGAATTCGGCGTCGGCGGGTTCAGGTTGATCTGCTTGATCGCGGTGTCGGCGCCCGGATTGGCCTCGTAATAGCCTTGCTCCTGCGACAGCTCGTAGGCAGCCGTGGTGATGGGCAGGTAGCCGGTAACCTGATGCCAGTCGGCCTGCACCTCGGGCGAGGACAGATAGGTGAAGAACTTCGCGACACCTGCATATTCCTCGGCCGGACGGCCCTGAAGCACCCAGAGCGTCGCGCCCCCGATGATCGAGTTCTGCGGGGCCCCTTCCACATCGTCGTAGTAGGGCAGCATCGCATAGCCAAGTTCGAAATCCTTGGAATTTTCAACAACTGCCGCGCGCGAGCCCGACGAGTTCATCATCATCGCGCATTCCTGGCTGTAGAACATTGGCGGGGCGTTATCGCCGCCAAGCGGGCCAGCATATTTGTACAGACCCTCATCGGCCCACTTCTTCATGTTGCCCCAATGCTTGACCTGCACCGGGCCATTCAGCTCCAGTCGCGCGTCCAGCCCGCCAAAGCCGTTTTCAAGCGTGCCGATCGGAACGTTGTGCCATGCGGACAGGTTTTCGGTCTGGATCCAGCTGATCCAGCCAGTGGTAAAGCCGCAGGTCGCCGCACCTGATTCGACGATCTTCTTGGATGCTTCTTCCATTTCGGCCCAAGTCTTGGGCGGGGCGTTCGGATCAAGGCCGGCCTTCTCGAACACGGTCTTGTTGTAATACATGATCGGGGTCGAGCTGTTGAACGGCATCGACAGCATGTTGCCGTCGGTATCGGTATAATACCCGGCCACGGCAGGCAGATAGCTTGCGGGATCGAACGGCTCGTTATTGTCGGCCATCAGTTGATAGACCGGATAGATCGCGCCCTGCGCGGCGATCATGGTGCCGGTTCCGACCTCGAACACCTGCACGACTGCAGGCTGTTCCTTCGCGCGGAAGGCCGCGATCGCGGCGGTCATCGTCTCGACATAGTTGCCCTTGTAGGATGGGACAACGACATAATCCGACTGCGATTCGTTGAAGTTCTTGGCGATCTCTTCGACTTTCGCGCCCAGCTCGCCGCCCATGGCGTGCCACCACTGGATTTCGGTCGCGGCATTTGCTGCCGAAAGCGATGCGATCAGCGCCACGGCCGATGCGGTAAATATGCGATTCATTCTCATTGTCCTTCCTGTTGAGGGCGTCGCCTGACTAGTCCCGCCGCGTGAATGGCGGGTGTCGGTTCTGTGAAGGAAATGTGACAGAATTGAGCCGTCGGTCAACAGTCTGAAAAAAGGGCGGCCCGGATTAACCTGCCGCCCCTTATGCCGAATTTCTGCGCAGCCTATGCCTCGCTGCGGCCGAACAGCGATTTCACGCCGTTGATAAGCGGAACGATGGTCGCGTTCGCCAGAGGCACGATGATGTATTCAGACAGCGGGATCAGGATCAGGCCCCAGACAAGGCCAATGATGCCGTCAAAGAACGCGGTGACAGCCCAGGACACGATGCCGGCGAATTGCGGCAGGGCGTGGGCTGCGGCCTCGGCCTGATGATGGATCCATTCATAGGGCAGGTGCCAGCCCAGATCGTGCAGGCCATGCACGATGATATTGCCGCCGACCCAGATCATCGCGGCGGTGCCGACGACGGTCAGCACCTTCATCATCACCGGCATCAGCTTGACCAGTCCCCGGCCAAGCGCCGCGATGATGCCATTGCCACGTTTCGCCAGCGCCACGCCGACATCATCCGCCTTCACGATCAGCGCAACAGAGCCATAGACGACCAGCGTGATTGCCACTGCGACGACGAACAGGACCCCTGCCTCGGTCGCGAATTTCGCCGTGCCATGCAGCGGCGTATCGGCCATCAGCGCGGTAACTTCATTCAGCGCAATCGTCATGATCTCGGCCGAAAGGATGAAGTCGGTCTTGATCGCGCCGGCGACCTTCGTTTCTTCCAGCTTGGTCGGGTCGCCCTTTCCGCCCTCGTAATGGTCATGCGGATCGTTATGGGGCGAAATCGCGTGATAAACCTTCTCGGCGCCTTCGAAACACAGATAAGACCCGCCCAGCATCAGCAGCGGAGAGATCAGCCAGGGCGCAAAAGCAGACAAGAGCAGCGCGATCGGCAGCAGGATCACCACCTTGTTGAAGATCGACCCCTTGGCGATCTTCCAGATGATCGGCAATTCGCGCTTTGCATCGAAGCCGTGAACGTATTTAGGCGTCACCGCCGCATCGTCGATCACCGCGCCCGCCGCCTTCGCGCCTGCCTTGGCTGCCATGCCGGTCACATCGTCGATAGAGGCCGCCGCCACCTTCGCTATGCCTGCCACGTCGTCGAGTAGGGCGATCAAGCCGCTCATGCGATGTCCTTTCCTTGCCGCACACGCATAATAGCGCCGAAGCCCGAAGGTTCCATAGCGGGCCGTGCTTGCACTGCGGGCGGGAATCCTTCACTACATCCGCGATGCAAGGGAAAGGGCGAGATCATGGCCGATCTGGAAACGAGCGCGAAACCGACCGAGGAAATTGACCTGCGCGAGGTTTTCGGTCTGGACAGCGACATGAAGGTCAAGGGTTTCGCTGACAGGACCGACCGTGTGCCGGACGTGGATTCGACGTATAAGTTCGATCCCGACACGACTTTGGCGATCCTTGCGGGCTTTGCCTATAACCGCCGCGTGATGATCCAAGGCTATCACGGCACCGGGAAATCCACGCATATCGAACAGATCGCCGCGCGCCTGAACTGGCCCTGCGTGCGCGTGAACCTCGACAGTCACGTGTCGCGGATCGACCTGATCGGCAAGGACGCGATCAAGCTGGTCGACGGCAAGCAGGTCACGGTATTTCATGAAGGCATCCTGCCCTGGGCGCTGCGCAACCCGACCGCGATTGTGTTCGATGAATATGACGCAGGCCGCGCTGACGTTATGTTCGTCATCCAGCGCGTGCTGGAAGCTGACGGCAAGCTGACGCTTCTCGACCAGAACGAGGTCATCACGCCGAACCCCTATTTCCGCCTGTTCGCGACCGCCAACACGGTCGGTCTTGGCGATACGACGGGCCTTTATCACGGCACCCAGCAGATCAACCAGGGCCAGATGGACCGCTGGTCGCTGGTCTCGACGCTGAACTATCTCAGCCACGATGCAGAAGCTGCCATCGTTCTTGCCAAGAACCCGAACTATAATAACGAGAAGGGCCGCGACGTGATTTCCCGCATGGTGACGCTGGCCGATCTGACGCGGACCGCCTTCATGCAGGGCGACCTGTCGACGGTCATGTCGCCACGCACCGTCATCAGCTGGGCCCAGAACGCCCGCATCTTCGACAATGTGGGTTACGCCTTCCGCCTGACCTTCCTGAACAAATGCGACGAGTTGGAGCGCCAGACCGTGGCAGAGTTCTATCAGCGCCTGTTCGACGAAGAACTGCCGGAAAGCGCTGCGGCCAAGGCCGGGTGATGGGGCAGACTGCCGGATCGAAAGCATTGCATGTCGGTCTGATCACCGGCCTCGGTCCGGCGGCGAGCATCGTTTATTACCAGCGCCTGACGGATGCCGCTGCCGCGCGCGGCTGCAAGCTGGAACTGACGATGGTCGAGGGAAACATCCGCGAGGTTCTGGCCAATAACCTTTCTGGCCGCACGCAGGAGCAGGCCGAAATCTTCGCTGATCTGTTGCGCAGATTGAAGGCTGCGGGGGCGGATTTCGCATCAATCACCGCCATTGGCCCTCATTTCTGCTGGCAGGAAACGCGCGCCCTCAGCCCGTTGCCGATGCTGTCAGCGATCCGGCCGCTGGAGGACTATTGCGCCGATCGGGGTTATGACAAGATCGGCCTCTTGGGGACGGCCAGGGCGATGCGTACGCGCCTGTTTGGGCAGATGACCCGCATCCCCGTGATCGTTCCTGAAAATTTTGAGGAATCGGGCAAGGCCTATCAGGACATGGCCGTCAACGCGTCCTGTGACGATGCCACCCGCAGCTTGCTTTTCGCGGCTGGTGCCGGGATGATCCGGAAAGGTGCCGAAGCTGTCGCCCTTGCCGGAACTGATCTGCTGCTGGCCTTCGACGGCCGTGATCCGGGCTTCCCCGTGATCGACGCGTTGGAGATTCATGCGGCCGTCCTTGCCGATCTTGCGACCGGCCGGAAGACGCTGGCAGAAGCCGGAGTGGAATGATGAACAAGACCGACAACCCCGCCGATCCGTTCAAGAAGGCCCTGACCGAAGCGACCCGCGCGCTGGCGGATGAGGCAGAGCTGAACGTGACATTTTCCGCCGATCCGTCGGGGGTGGCGGGCGATACGATGCGGTTGCCCCAGATCAGCCGGCGGATGGGGCGCGATGAAATCATTCAGGCACGCGGCACCGCCGACGCGCTGGCGATGCGGCTTCGTCATCATGACCCATCGACGCATGCGAAATATGCACCGGCCGGTCCCATGGCACGCGAGATTTTCGACGCTGTGGAGACAGCGCGCGTCGAAGCGCTTGGCGCGCGCGCGATGCCGGGTGCACTGTCGAACATAGACGCAAAGATGGGGGCAGAGGCCGAAAAGCGCGGCTACGCGCAGGTCAAGCAGCCTGCCGATGTGCCCCTGTCCGTCGCGGCAGGCTATCTGCTGCGCGAGGCGGCAACGGGCCGAAAATTGCCGCCTGCCGCCGCGCATGTCGCCGATTTGTGGCGTCCGTTCGTCAGCCAGCAGGCCGGCCATGTCCTTGATGCGGCGCGCGAGACGTTGCCCGATCAGGCCGCTTTCGCACGTCTTGCCAGGCAGATGATCGAAGATCTCGGTTATGGCGACCAGCTGGGCGAGGACCCGGATGCCGAACCGGAAGACGATGCCAGCGAAGAGGCGGAACCCGATCCCGAGGCCGGCGACAATCAGGCCCGCGATCAGGACGAAAGCGAGGACAGCGAATCCTCGCCCGAGCGCAGTCAGGAACGCACGCAGGACGAACGGCAGGCGCAGGTCTCGATGGACGATTCCTCGGAAGAGGAGTTCTCGGAAGATGCCGAGATGGCCGACAGCGAAATGCCCGAGGAGCTGCCGCCGCCGGTCAGCGATGCGAGCGCGGATTACAAGGTCTTTACCCAGGCCTATGACGAGGAGATCCGGGCGGAAGATCTTGCCGAGCCCGCCGAACTGGAACGGCTGCGCGCCTATCTGGACAAGCAGCTTGAACCCCTGCGCGGCGCGGTCAGCCGGCTGGCGAACAAGCTGCAGCGCCGGCTTCAGGCGCAACAGAACCGCAGCTGGGAATTCGACAAGGAAGAAGGCGTGCTGGATGCGGGCCGCCTTGCGCGCGTGGTCGCCAATCCGACGACGCCCCTGAGCTTCAAGGTCGAGAAGGATACCGAGTTTCGCGATACGGTGGTTACGCTGCTGATCGACAATTCCGGCTCCATGCGCGGCCGTCCGATCAGCATCGCCGCCATTTGCGCCGATGTGCTCGCGCGGACGCTGGAACGCTCGCAGGTCAAGGTCGAAATCCTCGGCTTTACCACGCGTGCATGGAAGGGCGGTCAAAGCCGCGAGCAATGGCTGAAGGAAAACCGCCCCGCCACGCCGGGGCGCCTGAACGACCTTCGCCATATCATCTACAAGGGTGCCGATGCACCCTGGCGTCGGGTGCGTCCGAACCTTGGCTTGATGATGAAGGAAGGGTTGCTGAAGGAAAACATCGACGGCGAGGCGCTGGAATGGGCGCATCGCCGGCTGGTGAAGCGGCCCGAGGCCCGCAAGATCCTGATGGTGATTTCGGACGGCGCACCTGTCGATGATTCGACGCTTTCCGTCAATCCGGCGAACTATCTGGAAAAGCACCTGCGCGATGTGATCGCCATGGTCGAAAAGCGCCGTCAGGTCGAACTGCTTGCCATCGGCATCGGCCATGACGTGACCAGATACTATGAACGCGCCGTCACGATAACCGATGCTGAACAGTTGGGCGGGGCGATGACCGAGCAACTTGCCGGATTGTTCGAATCCGATCCGCGTCAGCGTGCGCGGGCCATGGGCAGGCAGGCAATGCGGAGAAACGGCTGATGCGGAAGTCCGTTGCGGGCCTGCTGCTGGCGATCATTCTGGCAGGCTGCGGCGGCACGCCGCGCGCGATCCCGCCCGCCGAACGCTATGATCTGGCGCAAGTTGCGGGCTATCAGTCGATACGCGTCTATGCTGACCTTCAGGATTATACCGCGCCCCAGGACGCGCTGACCCGCGCGGCGGCCGTGCGTCTCGGCGCAGGACGGATCGACCTGCTGGCGCTTTCGGGCGGATCGGACGCGGGCGCGTATGGCGCGGGTGTGTTGAACGGCTGGACGCAGCATGGCGACCGCCCGGAATTCACCATCGTGACTGGCGTTTCGACCGGCGCGCTGATCGCACCCTTCGCCTTTCTTGGCCCCGCGTATGACCGTCAACTGCGCGATTTCTACACGCAGACCAAGGTTTCAGACATTGTCCTGCCGCGCCCGATCACGGCGCTGTTCGGCAGCAGCAGCGTTGGCGACAGCGCGCCGCTCGCGCGGCAGATCCGCACGGCGATGACGCCTGCCGTAATCGACGCCATTGCGGCCGAACGGCGCAAGGGACGGCTGCTGCTGGTCGGCACCACGAATCTCGACGCGCAACGGCAGGTCGTTTGGGACATCGGGCGGATTGCAGCCTCGGGCCAGCCGGATCGGGTCGAATTGATCCACAAGGTTCTTCTGGCCTCTGCCTCGATCCCCGGCGCGTTTCCGCCCGTGCGGATCGATGTCACAATCGACGGACAGCGCTATCAGGAAATGCATGTCGATGGAGGCGTGACGCGCGGTATCTTCGCTTATCCGCCGGGCGCAAACCCTCCGGTGCGGACCGCGCCGCGTCATATGTGGGTGATCCGCAACAGCAAGCTGACCCCTGAATATGACGAAACCGGCGGCAATATCGTCGCGATTTCCGGGCGCAGCATCAGCACGATGATCAAGGCGCAGTCCAATGCCGACATTCAGACGATGCGGGAGCAGGCGCGCGAGGATGGATTTGCCTTCCATCTGACCGCCGTGCCGCCGAATTTCCCGGTTCAGCCCGAAATGCCCTTCGATCAGTCCTATATGCGCTCGCTTTTTGAAACCGGGCGCAAGGCCGCCATTGATGGCGCCGTCTGGCGTATCTTCCCGGCGAACGGCGTGATCGGTGGCGTGGCATCAGCAAAAGGAAGCTTCAATTGAGTGCGCAGCATTTCGAGAAGGCCGATAAAAGGTCAGGTCATCCGCAAAGGCTTGCCGATCTGCGCGAGGCCATGGCCGCCGAAGACCTTGACGCCTTCCTGATCCCGCGCGCGGATGCGCATCAGGGCGAATATGTCGCGGATGCCGATGCCCGGCTGCGCTGGCTGACCGGGTTCTCGGGCAGCGCGGGTGTCGCCATTGTCACCGCCGATCAGGCAGCGGTGCTCGTGGATGGGCGCTATACGGTGCAGGCGAAAGAGGAGCTCGATCTCGATCATTTCGCGCCGGTTGATTTCCCCAAGACCCGGCCTGCCGACTGGCTGGAAGACGCGCTTGCTGATGGGGGACGTGTCGGCTTCGATCCCTGGCTGCACACGCATGATGAGGTCGAGAAGCTGCGCGCACGCCTGGAGGACGATAATATCGGCCTCATCCCGGTCGAAAACCTTGTCGATCGCATCTGGTCTGACCGACCCGAGCCGCCGAAAGGCCGCGTCAGGTTGCATGACGACCGGCTTGCGGGTGCCAGCGCGGCTGACAAGCGCGCCCGGATTGCGGGGGAATTGCGCAAGGCCGGGCAGGTGGCAGCGGTCATTACGCTGGCGGATTCGCTGTCATGGCTTCTGAACATTCGCGGCAGCGATCTGCCTTGCAACCCCGTCGTGCTGGGGTTTGCGGTCATTGACGAGCATGGGGCCGTGCAGGTCTTTGCCGACCCCGAGAAATTTGGCGCTGACATTCGGCAGGCGCTTGGCAACGAGGTCTCGATCATCCACCCCAAGGGTTTCGAGGCGGCGCTTGCGAACCTGTCCGGGCCGGTGCGGCTTGACCCCGGATCGGCACCCGAGGCCGTGTTCAGTATCCTTCAGGACCGCGACGTCACGATTGCCGAAGCGGATGACCCTCTGGTGATGGCCAAGGCGACCAAGAACGAGGCCGAGATCGAAGGCATGCGCGCCGCCCATCTGGCCGACGGGGCCGCAATGGCGCGCTTCCTCGCCTTGCTCGACAATCATGCTCCGGGCGACCTGACTGAGATGTCGGTGGCGCACAAGCTGGAGGAATTCCGGCGCGAGGCTGGCATTCTCGACATCAGTTTCGACACGATCAGCGGCGTTGGCCACCATGCCGCGCTGCCCCATTATCACGCGAGCGAAGCGAGTGATTTGCCGCTGGAAAACGGCAAGGTGCTGCTGGTCGATTCCGGCGGGCAGTATGAAAACGGCACGACCGACATTACCCGCACGATAGCGGTCGGCGATGTCGGGGATGCGGCGCGCGACGCCTTCACCCGCGTCCTGCAGGGCATGATCGCGGTGTCGCGGCTGCGCTTTCCGCAGGGGCTGTCGGGTCGCGATATTGACGCCGTTGCGCGCGCGCCGCTTTGGTCGGTGGGGCTGGATTATGACCACGGAACCGGACACGGTGTCGGCGCGGCCCTGTGCGTGCATGAAGGTCCGGCGCGCATCAGCCGCGTGTCAGAGGTGCCGCTGCAGCCCGGAATGATTCTGTCGAACGAGCCGGGTTATTACCGCGAGGGCGCTTTCGGGATACGGATCGAAAACCTTCTGGTCGTGATCCGGGCCGAAAGCCCCGACGGGCGCGATATGCTGGGCTTCGAGACGATTACCTTCGCGCCCATCGACCGGCGGATGATCGTGACCGATATGCTGTCACCGGCAGAGCGGGACTGGCTGAATGCCTATCACGCGCAGGTGCTGGACCTTATCAGCCCGCGCGTCGATGACGAAACGCGGGCCTGGCTGGAAAAGGCGACGGCGCCGGTCTGACCGTCGCCTGATCGCCGCGCGAGGGTCAGATCGCCCACAGGATGCCGCCGATAATCACGCCGGTGATCAGCAGCAGAACCACACAGAAGCCCATGATGTCGCGTGCCTTCAGGCCCGCGATGCCCAGCATCGGCAGCGCCCAGAAAGGCTGCAGCAGGTTCGTCCAGGCATCACCCCAGGCGACACCCATGATGACCTTGCTGATATCGGCGCCAAGCGCTTCTGCTGCGGGCAGCATGATCGGTGCCTGAACCGCCCATTGACCGCCGCCAGAGGGCACGAAGATGTTGACGATCCCGGCCGAGATAAAGCTCCAGAAGGGTAGGGTCGTGGCGCTTGATATCGAGACGAACCATTCCGACATCGTCGCCGCCAGCCCGGTGCCGGTCATGATCGCCATGATCCCGGCATAGAACGGGAACTGGATGACGATGCCGGCGCCGCCTTTGACCGCATCATCAAGCGCCGCGAGGACGCTGCGCGCCGTTCCGTGAAGGGTCAGGCCAATGAACAGGAATGCGAAATTCACCACATTCAGGTTCAGGCCGCCGCCGGCGGCGAAGTGCAGGATCAGCCAGATAATGCCGGGGATACCGACCAGATAGATCAGGATGCGCGAATTCTCCAGACGCTCTGCCGGGGTGGCGTCGGATCGAAGCCGGGGCTGATCCTCGTCATTGCCCAGCACGCGCGGGTCAACCAGAACAGTTTCCTCGGGTCGCGGCATCATCATGCGGTTGGCGATGGGCAGAACCACCACAAGCACGCCGACGATCAGCAGGTTCCACCACGCGAAGATGGTTTCCGATGTCGGGATCACGCCGATCTGGTCGGCGGTGAAATGGCCTTCGGTTGCGACGGTCAGCGGGATCGAACCCGAAATGCCGCCATGCCAGATCACGAAGCCAGAATAGGCCGAGGCAACCAGCAGGCGATAATCCACCTTCACATGCCGCGCCAGTTCGCGCGCGAAGATCGCGCCGACGACCAGCCCGAAACCCCAGTTGAGCCAGCTTGCCGCCAGCGAAACAAGCGTGACCATGACAATTGCCGCTCCGGGCGATTTCGCCTGCGTGGCAAGCGATGCCAGCACCTTCCTGACGGGCGGCGACGAGGCGAGGATATAGCCCGTCACCAGCACCAGCAGCATCTGCATTGAAAAGCTCAGCAATTCCCAGAAGCCGGTGCCCCAGATGCGGATCAGCTCGATCGGGTTCGTCCGCTGGATTCCCAGCGCCGCAAGCATGGCGATGATCGTCAGCACCAGCACGAAAATGAAGGCGTCGGGCAGGTAACGCTCCATCAGGCGCGTGGCCGGGCGCGATAAAATTCTAAGCAATGTGGTTCCTCCGGTGAAATGCCTCGGCGCAAGCTTGCGATGCCGTGCGCAGCGTGACAACCGCAGGAACGCAAAACGCCGGCCCAAAGGACCGGCGTTTCGGAGGATGCGGATCGGTTCAGCCGATGGCGGCCGATTTCACCTGATCGTCGACCTTGTCGATATACTGGGCAAAGTTTTCCGAGAACATCTCGACAAGCTTCTTTGCCTGTCGGTCATACGCAGCACCATCATCCCAGGTGCGGCGCGGGTCCAGCAACACGTCAGAGACGCCGGGCACGGAAACCGGAACTTCGAAGCCGAAATTCGGGTCCTTGCGGAATTGCGCGTCGTTCAGCGACCCGTCGAGTGCAGCGGTAAGCAGCGCGCGCGTGGCCTTGATCGGCATACGAGAGCCGGTGCCGAAAGCGCCGCCGGTCCAGCCGGTATTCACAAGCCAGCAGGTCGCGCCCGTCTCGGCGATCTTCTGTTGCAACAACTCGCCATAGGCCTCGGGGCGGCGCGGCATGAAAGGTGCGCCGAAACAGGTCGAGAAGGTTGGCGTCGGTTCGGTTACGCCGACCTCGGTGCCCGGCGTTTTCGAGGTGAAGCCCGACAGGAAGTGATACATCGCCTGCGCCGGTGTCAGCCGCGCGATGGGCGGCAGCACGCCGTAGGCGTCGCAGGTCAGCATGATGACATTCTTCGGCACGCCGCCAAGGCCGGTTTTCGATGCATTCGAGATGTAATCGAGCGGATAGGCGCAGCGCATGTTTTCGGTAATGCTGCTGTCTTCGAAATCCAGTTCCAGCGTTTCCGGATCATAGACCATGTTCTCGATCACGGTGCCGAACTTATGGGTGGTGGCGTAGATTTCCGGCTCTGCTTTCTCGGACAGATTGATCGTCTTGGCGTAGCAGCCGCCCTCAAAGTTGAACACGCCATTATCCGACCAGCCATGCTCATCATCACCGATCAGCACGCGCGAAGGATCGGCCGAAAGCGTCGTCTTGCCGGTCCCGGACAGCCCGAAGAACACGGCCACGTCGTCAGAATCGTCATGCGCATGATTGGCGCTGCAATGCATCGGCATCACGCCGCGCGCGGGAAGGATATAGTTCAGCAGCGTGAACACACCCTTCTTGTTCTCGCCGGAATATTCGGTGTTGCCGATCAGGATCAGCTTCTTTTCGAAGTTCAGCGCGATCACGGTTTCCGACCGGCAGCCGTGGCGTTCGGGATCCGCCTTGAAACTGGGGCAATTTATGATCGTGAATTCGGGCACGAACTCTGCCAGTTCGGATGCGTCGGGCCTGCGCAGCAGGTGGCGGATGAACAGGTTATGCCAGGCCAGTTCCGATACGACCCGCACATCCAGACGCTGTTCGGCATCCGCCCCGGCGTAAAGGTCCTGCACGAAATATTCCTTGCCCTTCATATGGGCCAGCATGTCCGCGTAAAGCCGGTCAAAGGCCGCCGGCTCCATCGCGCGGTTGTTTTCCCACCAGATGCTGTCTTCGACGTCCGGGGTGCGCACCACATGCTTGTCCTTGGGCGACCGGCCGGTGTGGCTGCCGGTCGAAACCAGAAACGCCCCACCCTTGCCCAGCTTGCCTTCGCCGCGGCTGATCGCGTGTTCGATCAGTGCCGGTTCCAGCAGGTTGTAATAGACCGCAGCAACGCCCTCTATTCCCTGATCTTCAATCCTGAAATTGGGGTTAACACGGGGCTGTGCCATCTGCGAATGTCTCCGGCTGGGGAAAGGACAGTATATTGCGTTTCAGCCCCTATAGCATGACGATTCTGCTAAAACAGAGGCGTTGACAGGATGTTAGCGAAATCAGTTTCAGTTAGCGCAATCAACGGGCGTAAACTGTTCGTGGCCCAGCAGAAATTTGGACGAAAAGGGGGCGCGAGATGATTCTCGGGTCAGACATCCATGCCAGCGCGGTTGCCATAGACGGGCAGGGCGTTCTGATCCTTGGCCCGTCGGGTTCAGGGAAATCGACCCTGGCCCTGCGCCTGATCGGAAGCGGCGGCATCCTGATCGGCGACGACCGGATTGCCCTTCGCCGCGACAAGGAAGAGGTAATCGCCGCGCCGCCCGACAGAATCGCAGGGCTGATCGAAGCACGGGGGATCGGATTGATTCGAACCGAATTCGCCCCTGCGCCGGTGCGCCTGGTCGTCGATCTTGGCCGCGAGGAACGAGAAAGGCTGCCGCCAATTCGCCACACTGCCGTAATGGATATGTCACGCCCCCTTGTCCTTGGTCCTCTATCGGACCATCTTTGTCCGGCGATCTGCCTGTTATTGCGGGGTGGGCGTCTTGATCCAGAGGCTGATCTGTAACCGGACACGCGATGAATGAAATATCGACCCAGCCCGAACCGGCCCGACAGACGGGCGCCGACGAGGCGCTGACACGCGTTGTGCTTGTGACCGGACCCTCAGGGGCGGGGCGTTCGACGGCAATCAACGTGCTTGAGGATATGGGTTACGAGGCAATCGACAACCTGCCGCTGTCATTGGTGCCGCGATTGCTGGATGGCCCTGCAAGGCTCGCGCCGCTTGCCCTTGGGCTGGATGTGCGCAACCGCGACTTTTCCGCCACCGCCGTGATCGAACTGATCGACCGCCTGACCCGCAACCCCGGTTACGAGGCAGAGGTCCTGTATCTCGATTGTGACTCGACGACGCTTGTCAGGCGCTTCAACGAAACCCGCCGCCGTCACCCGATGGCAGATGCGGGCGCGCCGCTTGACGGTATTCAGGCAGAGAAGGATCTGCTTCGCCCGATCCGGGCGCGTGCCGATGTTCTGGTCAATACCTCAGACATGTCGCCCCATGACCTGAAGGCCGAACTCGCGCGCTTTTTCGAAACCGATGCCGACAGGCGGCTGACGGTTTCGGTGCAAAGCTTTTCGTATAAGCGCGGCGTGCCGCGCGGCATCGACATGATGTTCGACTGCCGGTTCCTGGACAATCCGCACTGGCAGGCGGAATTGCGTGCAAAGGACGGTCGCGATGCGGCCGTTCAGCGTTTTGTGCAGTCGGATGCGCGCTTCGCCGAGTTTTTTGATCGGGTCCGGGACTTGATTCTTTTTGTTCTGCCCGCACATCTTGCGGAAGGAAAAACCCACCTTGCAATCGGCTTTGGTTGCACGGGTGGGCAACATCGTTCCGTCACTTTGACGGAAACGATGTCACAGGCGCTTGCTCAGCAGGGCTGGCAAGTGTCAATACGCCACAGGGAACTTGAACGCCGCGACGCTGACGCGGCATCTCACACGATTTCGGCTTCGACGCCTCAGGGAACGCAGAATTGATCGGAATTGTCATCGTCGCACATGGCGGGCTCGCGCGGGAATATCTGGCCGCGATGGAGCATGTCGTCGGACCTTTGTCCGGGGTGCGGACCATAACCATTGAAGATATCCACGACCGGAACACCAAAAGCCGCGAGATATGCCTTGCCGCTGACGAGGTGGATACCGGCGACGGCGTCGTTGTCGTGACCGACCTGTTCGGCGGCTCGCCGTCGAACCTGTCGCTTCCGGCCTGTTCGGCGCAGAACCGCGTCATCCTTTACGGTGCGAATCTGCCCATGTTGCTTAAACTTGCCAAACTGCGCCAGCTTCCGGCCGGGCAAGCCGCCGCGATGGCCGCCGAGGCAGGGCGAAAATACATAGACAGCTTCAATGTCTATGACGAGCTTGTCCCGCGTCAGGTGGCTCAATGAACGAAACTGTCAGCATGGTCTTGCCCATCGTGAACGAGAAGGGCCTGCACGCACGTGCCTCGGCGAAATTTGTCGAGATGGTCGAAAGCTACGATGCGGATGCCAAGGTGACGCGGGAAGGCATGACGGTTTCGGGCGATTCGATCATGGGGCTGCTGATGCTGGCCGCTGGTCGCGGCAGCGAGATCGCACTTCAGACCTCTGGTCCTCAGGCCGCGGAACTGGCCGAGGCATTGACGACCCTCGTCGCGCAAAGATTCGGTGAGGACGCCTGATTTTTGCCGAACCACCGCCCCTATCATCACGGAAACCTGCGCGAGGCATTGGTTGAGGCCGCGGTCGCCCTGATCGAGGAATCGGGTCCGCAGGGCTTCACCCTTGCCGAGGCCGCGCGACGCGCCGGCGTTTCCGCTGCCGCACCTTACCGGCATTTCAAAGGCAGGGACGACCTGCTTGAGGAGATTGCAAAGCGCGGTTTCGAGGAATTCGGCAGCGCAATGTGGGATGCGTGGGATGATGGCCTGCCCAACCCGCTCGCGGCATTTTCGCGGCTCGGGCAATGCTATCTCGATTTCGCGCGCGAGCGGCCGGCCTATTACATCGCCATGTTCGAAAGCGGCGTCGCACTCGCCCCGAATACCGAATTGTGGGAGCTTTCCGAACACGGCTTCGGCGTCCTCCTTGCCGCTGCCGAAGCCTTGTCGCGGCCGCTGCCCCGCGACAAACGCCCGCCGCCGCGCATGTTCGCCAATCATATATGGGCGATGTCGCATGGCGTGGTCGAGCTTTTCGGCAGGGGCGCGCCCGGCGCGCGCTCGCCCATTTCGCCCGAGGATATGCTCAGTTCCGCCGCGCTCGTCTATCTGCGCGGGCTCGGCCTGATCGGGCAATAGACAGCCCGCTCCGCGCGAAGTTTCTGATCCATGTGCGATTTTTCGGCCGAACGCCCTTGATTGAGGCGTTTCACCCACCATCTCATTTAATGTGAATGGTATTCACATAGCAAAGGGATGCAGTATGGACCAGGGAGCTACCACCTATTACTATCCGGTCAGGGATGACCGTCCGGGGCTGATCAGCCGCTTCAAGCAAGGCTTGATCCGCGCACGTGACTGGTTGGATGAAAAGGGCCGCCCGGCCTGGATCGCCACCATGATCGCAGCCTTCATTTTCGTCTGGCCCGTTGGTCTGGCGATTCTGTTTTACATGATCGGGAGCAATCGCATGACGGGATGTGCAAACCGTCGCAAGGGTTCCGTGCGCCGCTATTCCGGCCGCACCGGCAACAGTGCCTTCGACGCCTATCGCGAGGAAACGCTGAAGCGGCTGGAAGACGAGCATGAAGAATTCATGTCCTTCCTGACCAGACTGCGCGAGGCGCGCGACAAGGCCGAGTTCGACCAATTCATGTCGGACCGCCGCGACCGCCGCCAGCCTGAAGACAGCGACGCGCCGTCCCAGGCGTAATCGGACGAGAACACAGAAAAAGGGCCGGAAAGCAATCGCTTCCCGGCCCTTTCTTTCATGGTTGCAACGCTCAGCGTGTCGGCACTGGCGTCTCGCCCGAATAATCATAGAAGCCCCGGCCCGATTTGCGGCCCAGCCAGCCGGCCTCGACATACTTTACCAGCAGCGGGCAAGGGCGATATTTCGTATCGGCCAGCCCGTCATGCAGCACGTTCATGATTGCAAGGCACGTATCCAGCCCGATGAAATCGCCCAGTTCCAGCGGGCCCATCGGCCAATTCGCACCCAGCTTCATCGACTGGTCGATTGATTTGACCGAGCCGACGCCTTCGTAAAGCGTATAGACAGCCTCGTTAATCATCGGGATCAGGATGCGGTTGACAATGAAAGCCGGGAAATCTTCTGCGGTGGCCGCTGTTTTTCCGATATTTTCAACAACTTCCAGAAGGGTGTTGTAGGTTTCCTCGTCCGTGGCGATGCCGCGGATCAGTTCGACCAGCTGCATGATCGGAACCGGGTTCATGAAGTGGAAGCCCATGAACTTTTCCGGCCGGTCGGTCCGGCTCGCCAGCCGCGTAATCGAGATCGACGAGGTGTTGGAGGTCAGGATCGTTTCGGGCTTCAGATGCGGCAGAAGCTCTTCGAAGATCTTGCTTTTGACGGCCTCTTTCTCGGTCGCGGCCTCGATGATCAGGTCGCATTTGCCCAGATCGGTCAGTGTCAGCGTCGTCGCGATCCGGCCAAGGGCGGCATCTTTCTCGGCCTCGGTGATCTTCTCGCCCTTCACCTGCCGGTCAAGGTTCTTTGCCACCAGCTTCATCGCCTTGTCGAGCGCGTCCTGGCTGATATCGGTCATCAGCACGTTATATCCGGCAAGGGCAAAGACATGCGCGATACCGTTGCCCATCTGCCCTGCGCCAACGACGCCAACCGATTGAATAGCCATTTTAACCCCCGCTTTTTCCTGCGCCGGACGATAGGCCCGCCGGCGCAGGGGATCAATGAAGAATGCGCCGGGCGGACGAGGTTAGCGGGCCGGGTCCGGGAAGGCAGGCAGTTTCGCGATATCAGCAGGCTCGTGCTGAATGACGATCGTGGCGCCTGTCGACGCGGCCACATCTCGCAGCCGGTCCATCGCCGCCAGCGAATCCGCCCGGTCAAAGTTGATCGGCGGCACGCGTTCATTGGCAAGTTGCTCGGTAAAATGCGCGACATCGCCTGACAGCAGGACCGGCCCTGTCTCGGGAAGGCGCAGCAGCAGCGCTGTTTCCCCCGCCGTGTGGCCGGGCATTGTCAGCATCATCGCGCTGCCATCGCCGAAGATGTCCAGATCGCCGTGGACAGGCTCGACCTTGCCCGCGTCGAGCCAGGGCTGCACCAGTGCGGGGTCAGCGCCATAGCTCGGCGGACTGGCTTGCAAGCCCTGCCAATCCAGCGCCCCGATCAGCAGCCGCGCCTGCGGGAAATCTGCGGCCTGCCCAAGATGATCGAAATGGTTGTGACTGATCCCGATGGTGCTGATCTGATCCGCCGTCACGCCGATCTCGGCCAACTGATCTGTCAGCAGCCGGTCAAGAATCGGGACAGCCGGTTGCGCCGGATCATTTTCCGCACCCAGCATGGCGGCAGGCAAACCCGCGTCCCACAGCATATAGCTGTCGTCATGGCGGATCAGATAGCAGCTGTCGGTCAGTTCCTTCGATTTGCCGCTGTAATCCAGCGTGTCCGAGAACATATTCAGGTCATTGACCACGATCCGCCCGCAATCCAGACGCCAAAGCGCCATTTCCGGGGTCTGGGCTGTGGCGGGCAGTGCCGTGAAAGCGGCAAGGGCAATAATGTAGCGACGCATGAAACTCTCCTTCTTCTGCCTCGCTTCCTCGCATCCCGGGACGCCGATAATGCGCCCCGATCGTCCCGATATGTGCCCGAAACGCTCAATCCGCTGCGACACGTTGCTGAAAAGGCGTTAAGACAGCTTTCATGAACATGCTCGCCCCCGATCTGCGCAAATTGCTGCTGCAGCGCCTTCGTCCCTTTTTCGCCCCGGCTGACAGGCAGGGCGAATATCCGCATGGCTGCCAGATGTTCAGCTATTGCGCGCTCGACAGGGAAAGGCTGAAGTCGGTCACGCCATCCGACCCGGTCATCGGCATCGTGCTCCGCGGCGCGAAAGAGGTCTGGCACGCCGGACGCACGCAGATGCTGACGGCTGGCACGGTCTTTGTCTTTCCGGGCGGCGTATCGCTGGATATCGTGAATATCCCCGATGACCGCACTGGCATTTATGAATCGCTTCTGCTGCCTGTACCGCAACTGCCGCCGCAGATCCGTCCACGCGCGCTGCCCCGCCGCATTCCCGATTTCGCCGTCGCGTTGACGCCGGCGCTTATCGAATCGCTTGGCCATGCAGCGACCGCGATTGCCACCACCGAACATTGCGACGCCCTTGCGCAGCTTCGCCTGACAGAACTTCTTCTGCTTCTCGACTGCGATCCGGCAGGTCAGATGCTGGCCGCCAGCGATCTGGTCGCCCGCGCGCGCTGGCAGTTGGCCGCGCGCCCCAGCCATGACTGGACGGTCGCTGAAATGGCGGATCAGCTTGCCATCGGCGCATCCACCCTGCGCCGCCGCCTGACCGCGGCGGGCCGGCCGTTCCGGCAGCTTCTGGCAGAGGTGCGGATGGACGCGGCAGAGGCGGCCCTGCGAACCGGTGCCAGCGTGACCGAGGCTGCGGATGCCGCAGGCTATGCCTCGCGTTCACAGTTCACCCGCGCCTATCGCGAGGCTTATGGTGCTACGCCCGGCGCTTATCGCGGCCAGGCGGTGGGTTAGGGCAATCTCAGCCTGTCAGCGCCGCGACGGCTTTGTCGGCGGGGGTGTCGCCGTCTGTCACCTCAATGATCTGGCGGCTCACAGCCGGATTGGCCACGATCGCCGCCAGCGTCGCCGCCACATTGTCCCGGCTGATATTGCCGTAAGGGATCGCCGCACCCGCGCGGACCTTGCCGTTGCCCGCCTCATCCGTCAGCGTGCCGGGCCGCAGGATCACCCAATCGAGGCCGCTGTCCGTCAGACGCACGTCAGCCTTGCGCTTGATCTGCATATACAGTTCGAACCGATCATTCGGCGGGTTTGCACCGCGCCCGGCATCGGGGAAGGCCGACACGAGAATGAAGCGGCTGATCCCCGCGCCTTTCGCCGCGCTGACCGCCTTTTCCAGCCCGTCGCCATCGACCGCACGGGTCATTTCCGGTCCGCCCTTGCCGCCGGCACCGGCACTGAAAACCACGGTATCGAAGCCCGACATCAGCGACGAAAGCCCCGCTGAATCGAGCGCGAGAAGGTCGCCTTCGACAGGTGTCAGCCCTTGCTTGCGCAACGCCTCGATCTGCTCGGGCTTGCGCGCCATCGGTCCTGCGCCGTGTCCTGCGGACAGAAGCAGCGGGCCCAGCCGTCTGCCAACACCGCCCGCGCCGCCGATAATGAATACTGATGCCATGATGACCCCCTTCAGGATCAGTCTAACATGAAAGCGTCCGCGATGACCGCCCCCAAATGAAAACGCCCCGAGGGGATGCCTCGGGGCGTTTCGGGATTTTTCGGCGATGCCTTAAAGCTTCTCAGTCAGTTCCGGCACGATCTGGAACAAGTCACCCACAAGGCCGTAATCGGCGACCTGGAAGATTGGCGCTTCTTCGTCCTTGTTGATCGCGACGATGACCTTCGAATCCTTCATCCCCGCAAGGTGCTGGATCGCGCCCGAGATGCCGACGGCCACGTAAAGTTCGGGCGCCACGATCTTGCCGGTCTGGCCGACCTGCCAGTCGTTGGGCGCAAAGCCTGAATCGACCGCCGCGCGGGATGCACCGACGGCGGCGCCCAGTTTGTCGGCGAGCGCCTCGATGATGGCGAAGTTTTCCTCCGATCCGACGCCGCGCCCGCCCGAGACGACGCGGCCCGCCGAGGTCAGTTCCGGCCGGTCGCTTTCCGCGACCTCATCGGCGACCCAGCTCGACAGGCCCGGATCTTCGCCCGCGGCCTGAGCGGTCACGCTGGCCGA
>NZ_VOPL01000029.1 GCF_007993065.1 Paracoccus aurantiacus | reverse complement strand
GCGAGGGTTCGCAGCAGTTTGGGGACCTGCCAGTAATGGGGGTCTTCTTGTGCATAGGCCTCGATGCGCGTGATCAGGGCTTCTGCGCCGATGCGGTCGGCATAGTTCAGCGGGCCGCCGAGATGGCGGGGGAAACCGTAGCCGAAGAGGAAGACTGCATCGACATCGACCGGCCGTCGTGCGATCCCCTCTTCGACCACGCGGGCGGCCTCGGAGATCATGGCCGTCATGTAACGGGCCACGATCTCGTCATCGGCGAAGGCACGGGAAGCCACCTTCGTCGCCGCGCGTTCCGATGCCACGAATGCCGCTGCCCCTGGGTTCGGCACCCGCTGCTTCGGATTGTCATACAGATAGAAGCCCTGCCCGGTCTTGCGGCCGAACCAGCCCGCCTCGCAGATGCGGTCGGCGATGGCGACATAGCGTTCCCCGGGCGGGCGCGTCGGCGCCTTGCGCTTGCGCGTGGCCCAGCCGATGTCCAGCCCGGCCAGATCGCCCACCGCGAAGGGGCCCATGGCGAAGCCGAAATCCTCCAGCGCATTGTCGATCTGTTCGAAGGACGCGCCGTCGAGCAGCATGTAATCGGCCACCTTGCGGTAATGGGCGAGGATGCGGTTGCCGATGAAGCCGTCGCACACGCCCGAGCGCACCGCGACCTTCTTCATCTTCGCCGCCAGCGCGAAGGCCGTGGCCACCACATCGGGCGCAGTCTTGTCGGCCACCACCACTTCCAGCAGCCGCATGATATGGGCGGGCGAGAAGAAATGCAGCCCGATCACATCCTGCGGGCGCGCGGTGGCCGCGGCGATTTCGTTCACATCCAGATAGGAGGT
>NZ_VOPL01000028.1 GCF_007993065.1 Paracoccus aurantiacus | reverse complement strand
GCCTCGATCTCTTCGAAGCTTGGCTGGTCAGCGCCTTCCCCATCGGGGCGATTGCAGATGATCGCACGATAGCCTGCAGCCTTGATCGCGGCCATGTCCATGGCTGCGATCTGCGGGGACACCGTAGCTTTCGGCGAAATCTTTTTCAGTTCCATCGGCGTATTCCTCCCTATTGGTTTCAATCAGGGATCACACAGCAGCGCCGATGCGCCGCCATAGGCCCCGATGACCGCTTCAAGTGGATGGGTCTTCGTCTTGAATGATTGACACCATTTTCGCGCTGTACGCCCGGTCGCCGATGCGTTCGATCAACTCCAGTTGCAGCTCCAACCAGGCCTTATGGCCTTCTTCATCCATGGCGATCCTTTCGAAGAGCATGCGCGATCCGACATCGTTGGCCTCATAGGCTTGTCGGGCCGCGCTGAGATAGAATTCAATGGCCTCCTCTTCATCGGCAAGGTCGGCCTTGAACATATCCGGCAGGGTTTCCGCGCGCTTGGGCGATTTTGCGAAAGCAATCTCGGGCGTTCCTTTCAGGAACATGATGCGCTCGATGAACAGGTCGGAGTGTCCGATTTCCTCTGCCTGTTCCTCACGCATCTTGTCTGCCAGCAAATTGAGGCCCCAATCGTCGAGGACATGCGCGTGCAATTGATACTGATGCGCGGCGCTCATTTCCATTTGAAGCGCCTTGTTCAGGTTCTCCACCGTTGCGTTGTTCGACATTGTCTTCTCCTTTCGATGTGTAAGCGCAGTATCTCTCAAAGACCGTTCAGGGGCACCTTGAGCATCGGATTGCCATCCTTGTCGGTCGGCACCTCGCCTGCGCGCATATTCACCTGCAGCGACGGGATGATCAGCTTGGGCATGGCGAGGGTCGCGTCGCGTTCGTTGCGGAACTTGTTCGCGCCGCCGCCGATGCGCGCGCGCATCTTCGAGGGCATAAAGCGGACCCTCAAGCCGGGCGGCATGCTGATGCTGCACGGCTATCGCCCCGAGCAGATCACCTACGGCACCGGCGGGCCGCCCCACGCGGAAAACATGTACACCGAGGAAATGCTGCGAGAAGGGTTT
>NZ_VOPL01000027.1 GCF_007993065.1 Paracoccus aurantiacus | reverse complement strand
ATGGCAAAAGCAAAATTCGAACGGACGAAACCGCACGTCAACATCGGGACGATTGGTCACGTTGACCACGGCAAGACGACGCTGACGGCTGCGATCACCAAGTATTTCGGTGACTTCAAGGCGTATGACCAGATCGACGCGGCGCCGGAAGAGAAGGCGCGCGGGATCACGATTTCGACCGCTCACGTCGAATACGAAACCCCGACCCGTCACTATGCGCATGTCGACTGCCCCGGCCACGCTGACTATGTGAAGAACATGATCACCGGTGCGGCACAGATGGACGGCGCGATCCTGGTGGTGAACGCGGCTGACGGCCCGATGCCGCAGACCCGCGAGCACATCCTGCTGGGCCGTCAGGTCGGCATCCCCTACATGGTCGTCTACCTGAACAAGGTCGACCAGGTGGATGACGAAGAACTGCTGGAACTGGTCGAGATGGAAGTGCGCGAGCTGCTGTCGTCCTATGACTATCCCGGCGATGACATTCCGATCATCAAGGGCTCGGCGCTGGCTGCTCTGGAAGGCCGCGACGAGGAGATCGGCGAGAAGTCGATCAAGGAACTGATGGAAGCTGTCGACAGCTATATCCCGACGCCCGAGCGCGCCGTGGACCAGCCGTTCCTGATGCCGATCGAAGACGTGTTCTCGATCTCGGGCCGTGGGACGGTTGTGACCGGCCGTGTCGAGCGTGGCGCTGTGAACGTCGGCGACGAACTGGAAATCGTGGGCATCCGCCCGACGAAGAAAACCACCTGCACCGGCGTGGAAATGTTCCGCAAGCTGCTGGATCGCGGGGAAGCTGGCGACAATATCGGCGCGCTGCTGCGCGGTGTGGATCGTGACGGTGTCGAGCGTGGTCAGGTTCTGGCCAAGCCCGGTTCGGTGACGCCGCACACGAAGTTCGAGGCCGAAGCCTATATCCTGACCAAGGAAGAAGGCGGCCGCCACACGCCGTTCTTCGGCAACTACCGCCCGCAGTTCTACTTCCGCACGACGGATGTGACCGGGACGGTGAAGCTGCCGGAAGGCACGGAAATGGTGATGCCGGGCGACAACCTGAAGTTCGAGGTCGAGCTGATCGCCCCGATCGCGATGGAAGAAAAACTGCGCTTCGCCATCCGCGAAGGCGGCCGCACCGTCGGCGCCGGCGTGGTCTCGAAAATCATCGAGTGAT
>NZ_VOPL01000026.1 GCF_007993065.1 Paracoccus aurantiacus | reverse complement strand
CAGTGATAGCGCCGCGTTCGCAGCATGGTGTTTCCTATAGTCCTAGACCCGCAGGCCGGTACGTTCCAAAAACCGGTAAGGACGCTGTTGCAACGGCCGAACCGTTCCAATTGGTCGTTCTGCAAGAGCGTACCATGCGGAACTCAGTTCGCCTTCATCTCCTTCGGCGCGCCCGTGGCCATGTCGGTGCCGGTGTAGGGCAGACCGGCCTGTTTCCATGCGCCGAAGCCGCCCTCCATATGCGCAAGTGGCGACAGTCCGGCTTTCAGGGCAATCTCGGCCATCTTGCCGGACCGGGCGCCCGAACCGCAGTGAAGAACGATACGTTTGCCGTCCTGCGTGGGCAGCGCCTCGGGGCGGAAGAACGCCATGGGCATCAACAGCGCGCCGTCGATATGCTCCATGATGTATTCGGGCGGCGTCCGCACATCGATCAACACGATCTCCTGCGCGTCCAGCGCCGCCTTTACCTTTTGTGGTTTCCAGTCTTCGAGTTGTGCCATGATCAGAACCTGTTCGCTGGTATCTTGAAGTAGCTGTTTCCATCAGCCTCCGGTTCCGGTAGTCGACCGCCTCGAAGGTTGACTTGGAGCGCGTGGAGCATCCTGTCGGGCAGGTTGAGCGTCGCGTCGCGTTCCTCGCGCACCTTGACGTAGTCGTCCTTTTCGACGCCGCCGCCCAGATGTTTGTTCGAGGCTTTCTGCTCGGCCACCGTGCTTTCCCACGCCGGGTCGTCGCGGCCTTCCGAGCCGTAGTCGTGTCCGATGAAGATCCGGAACTCATCGGGCAGCGCCAGGATCGCCATCAGCGAGTCGTAGAGCATGGCCGCCGATCCGCCGGGGAAGTCTGCGCGCGCGGTGCCGCTGTCGGGCTGCATGAACGTATCATGGGCGAAGACAGCATCGCCGACCACATAAGTGATCGATCCCAGCGTGTGGCCTGGCGAGAGCATCACGTGCAGGTCAAGATCGCCGATGCGGAACGTGTCGCCGTCGGCAAGAAGCCGGTCGAAATCGGCCTCCGGGTCGAATGCGCCCGGCGTGTTGTAGAAGTCGCGCCAGAGCCCCGCGATTTCCCGAACCTTCTCGCCTATGGCGTTCGGCGCGCCGGTCTTCTGCTTGAGATACGCCGCGGCCATCAGGTGGTCGGCATGAGGGTGCGTGTCGAGAATCCATTCGAGCGTCAGACCCTCGCGCTCAATCCAGTCGAGCGCCCAGTCGGCAGACTCGGTCGAGGTGCGGGCGCGGGCCGGGTTGAAGTCGAGAACCACGTCGATCAGTGCGCATTTTTTCGTTGCCGGGTCGATGCAGATATATTGGCAACTTCCTGAAGCTTCGTCGTAGAAACCAACGACATCCGGGCTTCCAGGCCCACGGGATGAACTTTTCGAATATGGGATTGTCATGCAGTCCTTTCCTTTTCGGTCATTCTGCGGCTTTGGCCGGGTCGGCCAGTGGTTGGGCAAGCGCCTTCCAGGCGTCGTGCTGGGACAGGAAGACGCGTCCGTTGAGCTGGTCGAGGAAGTGTGTGGTCTTGAGGCGGTCCATCACCGGACCCTTCACTTCCGAGAGGTGCAGTCCGACCCCCAGATCC
>NZ_VOPL01000025.1 GCF_007993065.1 Paracoccus aurantiacus | reverse complement strand
TTCAACCACAAGGCCAGCAGCGGGCTGCGCTATATCATCAACCCGCCCGGATCGCAGGCGCGTGTCCACCAGCATCTGAATATCGGTCAGGGCGAGGTGCCGTGGGACGATTTCTACCGCACACTGGCTGAAATAGGCTTTGACGGCATCATGACCGCCTGCGTCTTCGCGTGGGAGGAAAAGGCCGACGAATCCGGGAAATTCATGCGCAGCGAGATGCAGCGCTATGTCGATCAATACTTCAAATGAGGCAGCAGAAATGACCGTCAGAATTGGCGTAATCGGAACAGGCATGATCGGGCGTGACCACACGCGGCGCATGCAACAGGTGCTGGCGGGGACGCAGGTGGTCGCGCTCAGCGACTATAACCCGGATGCCGCACGGGCGGTACAGAAGGATCTGGTGCCTGACGCGAAGGTCTATGACCGGGGCGAGGATCTGATCGCCGCCCCCGATGTGGACGCGGTTCTGGTCTGTTCGACCGGATCGACCCACGAACCCTATGTGCTGGCTGCAATAGCCGCCGGAAAGCCGGTCTTTTGCGAAAAGCCGCTGGCGACGACCGCCGAAGGTGCGTTGAGGATTGTGGAAGCCGAGGCCGCGAAGGGCAGCCGTCTGGTACAGGTCGGCTTCATGCGCCGCTATGACGCCGGTTACCGGATGCTGAAACAGGTGGTGGATAACGACATCGGCACGCCGCTGATGGTCCATGCCGCACACAGGAACCCGACCGTGCCGGATACCTATGGCACGCCAATGGCCATCCACGACACGCTGATCCATGAAATCGACGTGCTGCGCTGGCTGCTGAACGACGACTATGTCTCGGCGCAGGTCGTGTTTCCGCGCAAATCCAGCCACGCCCATTCCGGGTTGCGCGACCCGCAGATGGTGCTGCTGGAAACCGCAAAGGGCATCCGTATCGATGTCGAGATCTTCGTGAACTGCCGCTATGGCTATGACATTCAATGCCAGATCGTGGGCGAGGAAGGGCTGGCGAACCTGCCCGAACCCATGTCGATCACGCTCCGCAAGCAGGCGCATCTGCAGAACGAAATCCTGATGGATTGGAAGGACCGCTTCATCGACAGCTATGACGTGGAACTGGCAGATTTCATCAAGGCCGCCGCCCTGGGCACTGCGGCTGGCCCCACGGCATGGGACGGCTATGTCGCGGCCATCACCTCGGATGCCTGCGTTCAGGCGCAGGAAAGCGGTCAGATCGTCCCGATCACCCTGCCGGCGCGCCCGGCGCTTTACGACTAAGGGGGACACGATGCGCTTTGCCATCAACCACATCTCTGCCCCGAAGCTGCCACTTGCGGAATTCTTCGCCATGTGCCGCCGCCTTGGCGTGCACGAGGTCGAGATCAGGAACGACATCCCCGATGTACTGGGAACCACGACCCCCGCGCAGGTCCGGGCCGAGGCGGATGCGCAGGGCATCACCATCCTGTCGATCAATGCGCTGTATCCATTCAATGTCTGGTCTCGCGATCTGCCCGACCGGGCGCGCCGCATGGCCGATTACGCCGCCGAATGCGGCGCGCAGGCGCTGGTGATGTGTCCGCTGAATGACGGAAATACCGTGCCGCATTCCGCCGTTGTGACCGCGCTCGATGCGATGGTCCCGATCCTTCAGACCCGCGGGCTGACCGGGCTGGTCGAACCGTTGGGCTTCCCGGTCAGTTCGCTTCGCACCAAGGCAGAGGCGCTGGCGGCCATGACCGAAGCCGATGAAACCGGCATTTTCAAACTGCTGCACGACACCTTCCACCACCATCTGGCGGGCGAGGCCGAATTCTATCCCAACCGCACCGGGCTTGTGCATATTTCCGGCGTGACCGATCCGGGGCTGGCTGTGGCGGATATGCTGGACGAACACCGGGTGCTGGTGGGCCATGACGACCGGCTGGAAAACCTGTCGCAGATCAAGGCTTTGCTGCAGTCGGGCTATGACGGCCCGTTCAGTTTCGAACCCTTCGCCGCCGAAATCCACAATGCCGCCGACCCCGAAACAGCGCTGCGAGACAGCATGGCCTTCATCGCCGACCGTCTGGCCCCGATATTGGCCGGCCATGCCGGGGGTCATGCAGGAAAGGACGGCCATGAAACCGCTTGATCTGATCACGATTGGCCGGAGCAGCGTTGATTTATATGGCGATCAGATTGGTGGTCGGCTGGAGGATATGGGGTCGTTTTCGAAGTATATCGGGGGGTCTCCGACGAATATTGCGTGCGGGACGGCGCGGCTGGGGTTGCGGTCTGCGGTGATTACGGGGGTTGGTGATGAGCATATGGGGCGGTTCATCCGCGAGCAGTTGGTGCGTGAGGGCGTGGATGTGCGGGGCGTCAAGACCGACCCGGACCGGCTGACGGCTCTGGTGATATTGGGCATCCGCGACGA
>NZ_VOPL01000024.1 GCF_007993065.1 Paracoccus aurantiacus | reverse complement strand
TACGGTTTCCCCCGCCATCTCGGCGGCCCGCTGAACTATGCCGACCGCATCGGCGCAGAAGCCCTGATCACGCGCATCGAGGCCTATGCACAAGAAGACCCCCATTACTGGCAGGTCCCCAAACTGCTGCGAACCCTCGCTCAGTCGGGAAAAACCTTCGCCGATCTCAACAAGGAGTAACCCCATGAACCTCGAATTCTCTGATGATGAAAGGGCTTTCCGTGACGAGGTGCGCAGCTTCCTGAACGACCGGTTGCCCGACGACGTTGCGCGTGCGGTTGCCGAAGGCCGGGAACTGGAAAAGGAACAGATCCTGCGCTGGCAGGCGATCCTGAACGAAAAGGGCTGGGTCGCCACGACCTGGCCCAAGGAAAACGGCGGTCCGGGCTGGACCGCGGTGGAACGGCATATCTTCTCGGAGGAATGCGCGCTGAACAATGCGCCGCGCATGCCACCATTCGGGCTGAACATGCTCGGGCCGGTTCTGATCAAGTTCGGCAGCGAGCAGCAGAAGGCCGAGATCCTGCCGCGCATCATCGACGGCACCGACTGGTGGTGTCAGGGCTATTCCGAGCCGGGCGCCGGGTCAGACCTTGCCAGCCTGAAGACGCGCGCAGTGCGAGATGGCGATGACTATATCGTCAATGGTCAGAAGACCTGGACCACGCTTGGTCAGCACGCGAACAAGATCTTCTGCCTCGTGCGCACCGATAACGAGGTGAAGCCGCAGGCCGGGATCAGCTTCCTGCTCGTCGATCTCGACACACCCGGCGTCGAGATGCGCCCCATCCGTCTGATCGACGGCGGGTATGAGGTGAACGAGGTCTTTTTCACCGATGCCCGTGTCCCCGTTGCCAATCTGGTCGGCGAGGAAAATCAGGGTTGGACAATCGCGAAGTATCTTCTGACGCATGAACGCACGAATATCGCGGGTATCGGCTTCGCCACCAAGGATCTGGAACGCTTCCACGAACTTGCAGCCGAAGTCACCCGCGACAGTCAGCGCATTGCCGATAACCCGATCTACGCCGCGCGCGCCGCGGAAATAGAGGCGGATCTCGAAGCGCTCAGGATCACCAATCTGCGTATGCTGGCCAAGACGCGGGACGGTGCCGCAGGGGGTGTTGAAAGCTCGCTTCTGAAGCTGAAAGGGACGCAGATCCGCCAGTCGCTGCAGGACCTGTACCGCTCGGCGCTTGGACCGCAGGCTGCACCCAACGCGGATGATCTGTCGGACAACGAGCTGACGGTTCCCGTCGACGCAGCGCGTGCCGCGCCCGTCTATTTCAACCATCGCAAGCTGTCGATCTTCGGCGGTGCCAATGAAATCCAGCGCAACATCGTTGCCAAAGAACTGTTCAGGGGGTGATCGTCATGGACTTCAACCTTTCCGAAGACCATCAGATGCTGTCGGACACGCTGCGGCGTTTCCTGGCAGATAACTACGAGATCGAGGCGCGTAACGAACAGGCCTATGCTGCGCCCTATCACTCTGCTGATACGTGGGAGGCATTGGCCGGCCTGGGCACGGTCGGTGCCTTCATCAGCGAAGAACGTGGCGGGTTCGGGGGCAGCGCCGAAGATGTCGCCGTGGTGTTCGAGGAAATCGGCCGTGCGCTTTGCGCCGAGCCGATGCTGGGCACGCTGATGGGCCTGCGCCTTCTCGCCGATTTCGGCTGCGAGGAACTTGTCGAGGCCGTGATCGGCGGCGAGGCGCGATGCGCGCTTGCGATTTATGAACCCCAGGCGGCCTGCGACTTTAGCCACATAAAGGCAGAGGCACGGCAGGAAGGGGACCGGTGGTTTCTGACAGGCCGCAAATCGGCGATCTACGGTGCGCCCGGTGCCGATTACGTGCTTGTCGCTGCGCGGACAGGGCAGGGGATCGGTATATTTCTTGCTGAAAAGCCCGAACTGATCGAGGCGGCGATGATCGATGGCGGCGGTATCGCCGATCTGGTCATGGACGGTCTTCAGGTCAAGTGCCTGTCGCCCGATGCGACGCGCCAGATCGAAGACGTGCTGGATCTCGGTCGCATTGCGCTCTGCGCCGAGGCCGTAGGTGCAATGACCCATCTGATCGAACTGACCGTGGACTACATGAAACAGCGCAAGCAGTTCGGACGGGAAATCGCCAGCTTTCAGGCGTTGCAGCATCGCGTTGTCGACATGCTGGTCGAATTGGAACAGGCCCGCTCGATCACGATTGCGGCGGTGGCCGCGTATGGCTCGCCTGATCAGTCGCGTGTGGTTTCCATGGCCAAGAACCTGATCGGCCGCGCCGGACGTCACATTGCAGAGGAGGCAATTCAGCTTCACGGCGGCATCGGCATGACCTGGGAATATCCCGGCGCGCATTATGCCAAGCGTCTGGTGATGATCGATCATCAGCTTGGTGATCGCACCGATCACGCCCTGCGCATTGCAAGCAGCGCCCCCACGCGAGAGGCTGCCTGATGGTCAGTAACGGTCAGACCAATGGCAATGGCGGGGGTCAGCTTCCGCCGGATGTTGACGGTTCGGGGGCCTCCGATCTGGTGGGCTATCGGTCCTACTGGCCGGGTGAGGTCGGTGGCGCATGTTCGCTTGAAGTCGGACCCCAGCATCTCAACCGCCTTGGCATTCTGCATGGTGGTTTTGTGTCGATGCTGCTGGACAATGGCTGCGGCATCGCGGTGCGCAATGCGGTAGGCAATGCCGATGCGGTCGTGGTGACCGTCTCGATTGCGATCAATTTCATCGACAGCGTCAGCGAGGGTCTTGTGACCGCGACGGGCCACGTCGCTGGTGGCGGCAAGTCGATGAAATTCGCCGAGGCGGAACTTCGCGACGCAACCGGAAGGCTGCTCGCCAGTGCAACTGCAACATTCCGCGTCTTCGGCACTGCCTGATGACCGGAAAAAGAGGGAAAAAGCGATGAAGGTTCTCGTGCCGGTAAAACGGGTGATTGACTATAACGTGAAGGCGAAGGTGAAGTCTGACGGTTCTGGTGTCGATCTTGCGAATGTGAAGATGTCGATGAACCCCTTTGACGAGATTGCCGTCGAAGAGGCGATCCGGCTGAAGGAAGCGGGCAAGGCCGAGGAGGTCGTGGTGGTTTCCATCGGCGTGAAGCAGGCGGCGGAAACGCTGCGCACGGCGCTCGCGATGGGGGCGGACCGGGCGATTCTGGTCGTGGCCGCCGACGATGTGCATACCGATATCGAACCGCTGGCGGTCGCCAAGATCCTGAAAGCCGTGATCGACGAAGAACAGCCGAAGCTGGTCATCGCCGGCAAGCAGGCCATCGACAATGACATGAACGCGACCGGCCAGATGCTGGCGGCACTGCTCGGCTGGGGTCAGGCGACCTTTGCCAGCAAGGTGGAAATCGAGGGCGAGGCGGCGAAGGTCACGCGTGAGGTCGATGGCGGTCTGCAGACGATTCAGGTCAAGCTGCCCGCGATCGTCACCGCCGACCTGCGCCTGAACGAGCCGCGTTATGCCTCGCTGCCGAATATCATGAAGGCGAAGAAGAAGCCCCTGGATGAGAAGACGGCGGCGGATTACGGCGTCGATGTCAGCCCGCGGCTGGAAATCGTCTCGGTCAAGGAACCGGAAGGGCGCAAGGCCGGGATCATCGTCGGCTCGGTCGACGAACTTGTGTCGAAACTGAAAGAAGCGGGGGTTGTGTGATGGCTGTTCTGCTGCTGGGTGAAGTCACCAATGGAGAGCTGAGCGTCGATGCCACCGCCAAGGCGGTGAACGCGGTCAAGGGCTTAGGCGATGTGACGGTGCTGTGCGC
>NZ_VOPL01000023.1 GCF_007993065.1 Paracoccus aurantiacus | reverse complement strand
GGCCGAGGGAATCGAGACGCGCTACGTCCCGGTTGAGTCGGGGATGGTGACCGATCAGGACGTTGCTGCCTTCGGCCAGGCGCTGGCAGAGGTGCAACGCCCGGTCCTGGCCTACTGCCGGACCGGCACACGCTCGGCGACACTCTGGTCGCTGCACGAGGCGAAAAGGCGACCCGTCTCCGAGATCCTCGCCATGACGAAGGCGGCAGGCTATGACATGAACGGTGTCGCGCGCCGCGTCGCCAACGGCGGCAAGACCCCGACCGATACCGGCGATGCGCACTACAAAGTGGTCATCGTCGGCGCGGGTGCCGGCGGCATCGCAGTCGCGGCAAGCCTCAAGTCGCGCAAGCCCGGCCTCGAGATCGCGATCATCGATCCCGCCGAAATTCACTATTACCAGCCCGGCTGGACGATGGTCGGCGGCGGCATATTCGAGGCACAGGAAACCGCCAAGACAATGGGCAGCCTGATCCCGAAAGGGGTCAAGTGGATCAAGGCCGCGGTCGCGGCCTTCGAGCCGCAGAACAACGCGATCATCCTCGATGGTTGCCGTGTCGTGAAATACGATGGTCTCGTCGTCTGTCCCGGTCTCAAGCTCGACTGGGGCAAGGTCGAAGGCCTTGTCGATACGCTCGGCCGAAACGGGGTGACCTCGAACTATCGCTACGACCTGGCGCCCTACACCTGGCAACTGGTGCAGGAGATGCGCGGCGGCACCGCGCTCTTCACCCAGCCGCCGATGCCAATCAAATGCGCCGGCGCGCCGCAGAAGGCGATGTATCTCTCGGCCGACCACTGGCATCGGTCCGGTCGTCTCAAGGACATCGACATCCACTTCTGCAACGCGGGCGGCGTGCTCTTTGGCGTGAAGGACTACGTGCCGGCACTGATGGAATACGTGAAGAAGTACGACGCGACGCTGGACTTCTTCCACAATCTCGTGGCGGTCGACGGGCCGGCGAAGACGGCCACCTTCGAGGTCAAGGAGGCCGAGAGGGAGCCCCGCCGCGTCGAGTTGGCGTTCGACATGATGCATGTCTGCCCGCCGCAGACAGCGCCGGACTTCATTCGCGTCTCGCCGCTGGCCGATCCGGCGGGCTGGGTCGACGTTGACCAGGCGACGCTGCGCCACAAGAGCTTCGACAACATCTGGGCGCTTGGCGACGTGATGAACGCACCCAATGCCAAGACTGCGGCAGCGGCGCGGAAACAGGCGCCGACCGTTGCCGAGAACATCGTCGCCGACATCGCCGGACACTCGGCCGTGGCGCAATACGACGGCTATGGCTCGTGCCCGCTGACGGTCGAGCGCGGCAAGATCGTGCTTGCGGAGTTTGGGTACGGAGGGGCGGTGAAGCCGAGTTTCCCGTCCTTCGTGATCGACGGAACGAAGCCAAGCCGCGCCGCGTGGTTCCTCAAGGAAAAGATGCTGCCGCCGATCTACTGGCAGGCGATGCTCCGGGGCCGCGAATGGATGGCAAAGCCCGAAAAGCTCGAGACCGCGGCCAAATAACTGAACGGCGCGCCGGCATCTCCTCCCGCCCACCGCGCGTTCGCGAGCGGGGCGCACAGGTTGCGCCCCGTTCCCCAATCCTGAGAGAACTCGATGAAGCTACGATTTGCCCGTTATCTGCCGGTCCTTACATGGGGCCGACAGTATGATCGATCCGCGCTGACGAACGATCTCGTCGCGGCGGTGATCGTGACGATCATGCTGATCCCGCAGTCGCTCGCCTATGCGCTTCTGGCAGGCTTGCCGCCAGAGGCGGGAATCTACGCCTCGATCGCACCGATCCTCCTCTACGCGGTCTTCGGCACCTCACGCGCGCTCGCGGTTGGGCCTGTGGCAGTGGTCTCGCTTCTGACAGCCTCCGCCGTCGGTCAGGTCGCCGAGCAGGGCACGGCGGGCTATGCCGTCGCCGCGCTGACGCTTGCGGGGCTTTCCGGGGGCTTCCTGTTGCTGCTCGGCGTCTTCCGCTTGGGGTTTCTGGCCAATTTCCTCAGCCACCCGGTGATCGCGGGATTCATCACCGCGTCCGGCATCCTGATCGCGACGAGTCAGCTCAAGCATATCCTCGGGATCGAGGCGGGCGGCCATACGCTGATCGAGATGGTCGGCGCGCTTCTGTCACATCTGGGGCAGATCAACCCGATAACGGTGGTCATAGGCGTCACGGCGACGGCATTTCTTTTCTGGGTGCGCAAGGGACTGAAGCCGCTCCTGCGCAGGATGGGCGCAGGTCCGCTTCTGGCCGACATCGTCACCAAGGCTGGCCCCGTGGCGGCGGTCGTGGTGACGACGCTCGCGGTATGGGTCCTTGATCTTGAAGGCCGAGGCGTCTCCATCGTCGGCGAGGTGCCGCAGGCCCTGCCGCCGCTGACCCTTCCGGGTTTCGCGCCCGACCTGATCCGTCAACTGGCGATCCCGGCAATCCTGATCTCCATCATCGGCTTCGTGGAATCCATTTCCGTCGCGCAGACGCTCGCCGCCAAGAAACGCCAGCGCATCGACCCGAACCAGGAACTCATCGGCCTCGGCGCCGCCAACCTCGGTGCGGCCTTCACCGGCGGCTATCCTGTCACCGGTGGCTTCGCGCGTTCGGTCGTGAACTTCGATGCGGGCGCCGAGACACCGGCCGCCGGCGCTTTCACGGCGATCGGCCTCGCGATTGCGGCGCTCGCCCTGACGCCGCTGGTCTATTACCTGCCCAACGCGACGTTGGCCGCAACAATCGTCGTCGCCGTGCTCAGCCTCGTCGATTTCTCTATTCTGAAGAGGACTTGGTCCTATTCGCGCGCCGACTTCACAGCGGTCGCGGCAACGATCTTCCTGACCCTGACCCTGGGCGTCGAGATTGGCGTTGCCTCAGGTGTGATCCTGTCCATCGCGCTACACCTTTACAAGACGTCGAAGCCCCATGTCGCCGAGGTCGGGCTCGTTCCCGGCACGAACCACTTCCGCAATATCAACCGGCACGAGGTCGAGACCGATGCGCATGTCCTCACCCTGCGCGTGGACGAGAGCCTCTACTTCGTAAATGCCCGGTTTCTCGAGGATCTGATCCAGGATCGCGTGGTCGACGGCGGCGCTCTGCGCCACGTGATCCTCATGTGCTC
>NZ_VOPL01000022.1 GCF_007993065.1 Paracoccus aurantiacus | reverse complement strand
CCATTTTCTGCGTGGTCCTGCCATGACGTTGAGGTAGTAGAGCTCGAAGCCGTGGGGGGCGCCGCAGGGGTGGTGGCCTTTGGGGACGCAGGTGACGTCGCCGTTTCTGACGGCCATGGTCTCATCAAGGCTGCCGTCATCGGTATAGACGCGCTGTACGGCCCATCCGTCGGCGGGTTTCAGGCGGTGGTAATAGGTTTCTTCCAGATAGGTGATGCGGGGGAAGTCGTCCTCGTCATGGCGGTGGCTGGGATAGCTGGACCAGTGGCCGGCGGGGGTGAAGACCTCGGTCACCAGCAGGCTGTCGCAGTAATCCTGATCCTCCATGGCGATATTGTTGATATAGCGTGTGTTGGTGCCGGTGCCCCTTTCGGTCAGGGTGATGGCGTCGGGGCCGATCCGGCGGGCCTCATGGCCGCCATGACCGGGGGCCGAGCAGACGGCGATGACGCAATCGGTCACCGCTTCGGCCTGCCATTGCTGGTCATTCGGGACATAGAGACAATGCGGCGGCGTGCGCTCGAAGACGTCCATCCTCTGGCCCAGCTCGCCCCAGTCCCGCCCGGCGGCGCGGAGCCGGGCCTTGCCTTCGACCATGACCAGGATGACCTCGCGCCCGCCCGTCGCCTCGGCGGCGGTTTCGCCCGCGCGCAGCCGGTAAAGGCCAAAGCCGACATATCGCCAGCCCGCCATGTCAGGCGTGATCTGATGCACCTTGCCATGGGTGCCGAAGGGGCGGTGAAGCAGCCGGCTCATATCCTTATTCCTTTCTGTCGGCCTCATCCGGGTCCTTGGGATCGAAGGCGATAAAAAACTGATGCGCCGCGTAAAGGCCGACTGCACCAAACAGAATGCCCCAGAACGGCGCGCCGCTGACGAATTCGACCGCCGCCCAGCCAAGGCAGACCGCGACGATCACGACCCGCAGCCAGAGCGGCCTGTAGACGTCCTGCTGCAGGTCGAACATCTTCATGCCGCGCCCCGGTCCAGCCCGGCCTCGGCCGCCGCCGCCTTCAGCGCCCGCAACCCCAGCGACTGATAGTCCAGTGGGTTCCTGACCTCGGGGTCCTGTTCGGCCTCGATCACCAGCCAGCCGTCATAGCCTGCCTGCGCCAGGATGCGCAGCAAGGGCACGAAGTCGATCGCCCCTTCGGGATCGCCGGGCACGGTAAAGGCCCCGGCCAGAACGCCGGACAGGAAGGACATGCCTTCGGACCGAACGCGCTCGGTTACCGGGCGGCGGATGTTCTTGGCATGGAAATGCGCGACGCGCGCGGCATGTCTGGTCAGCACCGCCACCGGGTCGCCGCCGCCAAAGGCGCAATGTCCGGCATCGAAGAGAAGATGCGTGGCCGGGCCGGTCGCTTCCATGAAGGCGTCGATATCTTCGGGGGATTCGACCACCGTGCCCATATGGTGGTGATAGGCCAGCGTGATGCCTTCGGAGGCCAGATAAGCGGCAAAAGCCTCTATCTTCGCGCCGAAAGCGGCCATGTCATCCGCCGAAAGCCGGGGCCGGTCGTTGACCGGAATATCCGGGCTGCCATGCACGGCGTTCGAACATTCGCAGGCGATGCAGACCCGGCAGTCATTGGCCTTCAGCTTCGCCAGATGGGGCTGCACCGCCCTGATCTCGTCCTCGACCGAGCGGCTCAGCAGTTCCGTCGAATACCAGCCCGAGATGAAGCGCAGCCCATAGCTGCCCAGCAGGTCTTTCAGCCCGGCCGGATCGTCGGGCCAGCGATGGCCGTTCTCGATCCCGTCAAAGCCGATGATCCGGCCGGCCTCGTGCAGAATCTGTTCGGTCGGGATATCTGCGCCGATCGACTGATCGTCGTCATTGGCCCAGGCGATGGGATTGGTGCCGTAAAGGATCATGACAGCCTCAGTTCACAAGCCGCTGGCGGGCGATATTGGCAAGGTAATCACCATAGGCGGCGCGCAGTTTTTGGGTATCGCCCACTTCCGGCACGGCCACGTCCCAGAAATGCCCCGCGCCCTTCAGCCCGTCGCCGGGACCGGGTCGGGCGGTGGTGTCGATCACGATCACGGTCGGGATATCGCGGGTCCGCGCGGCTTTGATCTGTGCCTCAAGATCCGCGATGCCACCCGCCTTGACCGCATGCGCCCCCATGCTGGCGGCATGGGCCACGAAGTCGATCTGCGGCTGCGCCTCGACGCGGCTGTCGACATACATATTGTTGAATTCCGCGCCGCCGGTATTGATTTGCAGCCGGTTGATACAGCCATAGCCGCGATTGTCGGTCAGCACGACGGTAAAGGGGATGCGCCGCATCACCGCCGTGGCCAGTTCCGAATTGGCCATCATATAGCTGCCATCGCCGACAAAGCAGATCACCTCGCGCTCGGGCCGCGCCAGTTTGAGACCCATGGCGCCCGCGACCTCATATCCCATGCAGCTATAGCCATATTCCATGTGATAGCCGCCTTGCGAGGGCTGCCACAGCAGCTTCAGCGCGCCGGGCATGGTGCCGGCGGCACACATGGCGATGGCGTCCGGGCCGGTCGCGCGCTGCACGGCGCCGATCACCTGCGCGTCGGTCGGCAGTTCGTTGGTATCGGTGGGCGCGGCGCAATGGGCATTGACGGCCGCCAGCCAATCGGCGCGGGCCTGCGGGTTGGCCGCATCGGCGCGGTAATCGCCAAGCGCCTGCGTCAGTGCGGCAAGCGCCACTCTGGCATCCGCGACCAGGCTGACCCCGCCATGCTTCATCGCGTCATAGGGCTGGACATTGATGCTGGCCAGCGTCGCATCCGGAAACAGCGTCCGCGAGCCGGTGGTGAAATCCTGCAGCCGCGTGCCGATGCCGATGACCAGATCGGCCTGTCCCGCCACAAGGTTCGCCGCCGCCGAGCCATCGACCCCCGCCGCGCCATAGTTCATCGGGTGATCCTGCGGCAGCGCGGATTTGCCCGCCTGCGTCTCGATCACCGGGATATTGTGGCGGCTGGCGAACTCGGCCAAGGCGTCCTCGGCCCCGGCATAGATCACGCCGCCCCCCGCCACGATCACCGGCGATTTTGCAGCCCGGATCATGTCCGCGACCTCGGCCAGTTCGACCGAGTCGGGTTCGGGGCGGCGGATGCGCCAGATGCGCGGCGCGAAGAAGTCTTCCGGCCAGTCATGGCCCTCCGCCTGCACATCCTGACAGAAGGCCAGCACCACTGGCCCGCATTCCGCCGGATCGGTCATGGCGCGCATGGCGCGGGGCAGCGCGCTCAGCAGATGTTCGGGCCGGGTGATGCGGTCGAAATAGCGGCTGACGGGGCGGAAGCAGTCATTCGCGCTGACCGTCCCGTCCCCGAAATCCTCGACCTGTTGCAGCACCGGATCGGGGCGGCGGTTGGCAAAGACATCACCCGCGATGACCAGAAGCGGCAGCCGGTTCACATGCGCAAGTGCGGCCGCCGTCACCACATTGGTCGCCCCCGGCCCGATGGATGTGGTCACCGCCTGTGCCCGCCTGCGCCCCTGCCCCTTGGCATAGGCAATCGCGGNATGGGCCATCGACTGTTCGTTCTGGCCGCGCCATGTCGGCAGCGCGTCCCCGATCCCGTGCAGCGCCTCGCCAATGCCGGCCACATTGCCATGGCCGAAGATCGCCCAGACCCCGTCGATGAAGCGCTCGCCGTCTTCGTTCTGCTGCGCGCTCAGCCAGCGCATCATCGCCTGCGCGGCGGTCAGTCTGATCGTCTTGCTCATTGCTTCGCCTCCACGGCCGCTCGCGTCTTCTTCACTCAAATATCCCGGGGGGTCCGGGGGGCAGCGCCCCCGGGTCCGATCCCTATGCCGCCGCCCGCGCTGCATTGCGCGCCTTGTCCCAGACCCCGCACAGCCGCGCATAGCGATCCGCCATCTGCGCCACCGCGGCATCATCGCCGATCTCGCCCTTCATCCACGCCCGCGCTGCATCGGCGAAGATCGTCCGCCCGACGGCAAAGCCGCGCACCAGATCGAACCCCGCCGCGACCTCAAAGCTCGCGGCCAGCTCCGCCTCGGGCGCGTCCAGCCCCAGCACCACGATGCCGCGTGTGTGCGTGTCATGTTCCTCGATGGCGGCGATGGCGTTTTGCCAGCCCTCGCGCGTCTGCATCGGTTCCAGCTTCCACCAGTCGGGATAGATCCCGGCGGCATAGAATTGCCGGATCAGGGTGGCCGTGGTGGCGTTATCGACCGGGCCGACCTTGGACGGGATCACCTCCAGCAGGAACTCCAGCCCCGCCCGCCGCGCGGCGGTGTAAAGCCGCGTGACCGTAGCCTCCTGATCCGCGCGCATGGCCGCGTCATCATCGGGGTGGCAGAAGCACAGCACCTTGACGACATTCTCGCGCGCCCATGCCTGCAAGCCGCCGCAATCGGCACCGAGTTCCGGTTCCAGTTCCAGCGGGCGTGACCCCGGCCATTCCGCAGGCCGCCCGATCCACAGCCCCGAGCCCGAGGCCGCATGCAGCGCCGCCCGCCCGATGCGGTTGTCGCACAGAATGCCATAGCCGGGACGATCCCCCGCCACCTGCCGCGCGGCGCTCAGGCACAACGCCTTGAAGGCCCCGCCCTTCTGCGGCGTATAGCCCTGCATCTCTTCCAGCTGCCCGCGATGGTCGAAGGCAAAGACCCGCATCTCGGACCAGTCGCCCGTGCCGGGACCGGTGCGGTTCGTGGCGCGGTGGATCTGATCCAGTTCGGCATCGTTCCTCAGATCCGGCTGGATCACGCCGCGCTTGAGGAAAAATTCCAGCTCCGTCAGCGAGGGATAGGCCGGCGTGCAGCCATGGCGGCTGACCGCGAAGGCCCCGCAGGCATTGGCGTATTCCAGCGCGCGCGGCCAGTCCTCGCCATCCAGCCAGCCCTTCATCAGCCCCGAAAAGAACCCGTCGCCCGCGCCCAGCACATTGAACACCTCAATCGGAAAGCCCGGCCCGGTCTGGCCCTCATCCAGACTGTCGGGGATCTCGCCTTCAAAGGCCACCGCCCCTGCCGCGCCACGCTTGCAGACCAGCGTGGCGTCGCTGACGGCGCGAACATTGCGCAGCGCTTCGATGGTATCGGTCGAGCCGCCGGCGATGTGGAACTCCTCTTCCGTGCCGACGATCAGGTCGAAATAATGCAGGCTCGCCTGCAGCTTCGCCGTCACCGCCGCGCTTTCCACGAACCGGCTTTCGCCATCGCCATGCCCCGCCACACCCCAGAGATTCGGGCGATAATCGATATCCAGCGCCGTCCGCGCCCCGTGTTTGCGCGCCAGTTCCAGCGCCTTGATCACCGCGGCCTCGGTCTGCGGATGCGACAGATGCGTCCCCGTCGCCACCACCGCGCGCGCCTCGGCAATGAAGCCCTCATCAATGTCATCCTCGCTCAGCCCCATATCGGCGCAATTCTCGCGATAGAAGATCAGCGGAAAGCTGTCCTCGTCGCGGATGCCCAATATCACCAGAGCCGTCAGCCGGTCCGGGTCGGTCTTGACGCCCCGCACATCCACGCCCTCACGCACCAACTGCTCGCGGATGAACCGCCCCATATGCTCATCACCAACCCCCGTAATCACCGC
>NZ_VOPL01000021.1:0-2500 GCF_007993065.1 Paracoccus aurantiacus | reverse complement strand
TGGATCAGACCCGAAACCGAGTGATCTAGCCATGTGCAGGATGAAGGTTGGGTAACACCAACTGGAGGTCCGAACCCACACCTGTTGAAAAAGGTCGGGATGACGTGTGGCTAGGGGTGAAAGGCCAATCAAACTCGGAGATAGCTGGTTCTCCGCGAAAGCTATTTAGGTAGCGCCTCGGACGTATCCTCTCGGGGGTAGAGCACTGCATGGATGATGGGGGCCCACAGCCTTACTGAGTCTAAGCAAACTCCGAATACCGAGAAGGACTATCCGGGAGACACACGTCGGGTGCTAACGTCCGGCGTGGAGAGGGAAACAACCCTGACCAACAGCTAAGGCCCCCAATTCGTGGCTAAGTGGGAAAGCATGTGAGACTTCCAAAACAACCAGGAGGTTGGCTTAGAAGCAGCCATCCTTTAAAGATAGCGTAACAGCTCACTGGTCTAATCAAGAGGTCTTGCGGCGAAGATGTAACGGGGCTCAAGCCACGAGCCGAAGCTTTGGATGCACACTATGTGTGCGTGGTAGCGGAGCGTTCTGTGATATAGAACGCTGCCTCTTTTGCTTGTTCGCAAGTAACGGAGGCATTGTTCTGACTGTGAAGCCGGGCTGTAAGGCATCCGGTGGAGTGATCAGAAGTGAGAATGTTGACATGAGTAGCGACAAACAGGGTGAGAGACCCTGTCGCCGAAAGTCCAAGGGTTCCTGCTTAAAGCTAATCTGAGCAGGGTAAGCCGGCCCCTAAGGCGAGGCCGAAAGGCGTAGTCGATGGGAACCAGGTTAATATTCCTGGGCCAGGAGATGGTGACGGATTGCGACGGTTGTTCTTCCTTATCGGATTGGAAGGGCCGCTTAGCAGTTCCTGGAAACAGCCCTCCATGAGACCGTACCCGAAACCGACACAGGTGGACTGGTAGAGAATACCAAGGCGCTTGAGAGAACCACATTTAAGGAACTCGGCAAAATACCTCCGTAAGTTCGCGAGAAGGAGGNCCCGTTGGCAGGCAACTGTTGGCGGGGGGCACAAACCAGGGGGTGGCGACTGTTTACTAAAAACACAGGGCTCTGCGAAGTCGCAAGACGACGTATAGGGTCTGACGCCTGCCCGGTGCCGGAAGGTTAAAAGGAGATGTGCAAGCATTGAATTGAAGCCCCGGTAAACGGCGGCCGTAACTATAACGGTCCTAAGGTAGCGAAATTCCTTGTCGGGTAAGTTCCGACCTGCACGAATGGCGTAACGACTTCCCCGCTGTCTCAAATGTGGACTCAGCGAAATTGAATTGTCTGTGAAGATGCAGACTTCCCGCGGTTAGACGGAAAGACCCCATGCACCTTTACTATAGCTTCGCACTGGCATCAGGATTGCGATGTGCAGGATAGGCGGTAGGCTTTGAACCAGGGACGCCAGTCTCTGGGGAGCCATCCTTGAGATACCGCCCTTCGCACTCTTGATGTCTAACCGCGGCCCGTTATCCGGGTCCGGGACCCTGCGTGGTGGGTAGTTTGACTGGGGCGGTCGCCTCCCAAAGAGTAACGGAGGCGCGCGAAGGTTGGCTCAGAGCGGTCGGAAATCGCTCGTTGAGTGCAATGGCAGAAGCCAGCCTGACTGCAAGACTGACAAGTCGAGCAGAGTCGAAAGACGGCCATAGTGATCCGGTGGTCCCGAGTGGAAGGGCCATCGCTCAACGGATAAAAGGTACGCTGGGGATAACAGGCTGATGATGCCCAAGAGTCCATATCGACGGCATCGTTTGGCACCTCGATGTCGGCTCATCTCATCCTGGGGCTGGAGCAGGTCCCAAGGGTACGGCTGTTCGCCGTTTAAAGAGGTACGTGAGCTGGGTTTAGAACGTCGTGAGACAGTTCGGTCCCTATCTGCCGTGGGTGTAGGATACTTGAGAGGAGTTGCCCCTAGTACGAGAGGACCGGGGTGAACGTTCCACTGGTGGACCAGTTGTCGTGCCAACGGCAGTGCTGGGTAGCTATGAACGGACAGGATAAACGCTGAAGGCATCTAAGCGTGAAGCCCCCCTCAAAACCAGGTATCCCTTGAGAGCCGTGGAAGACCACCACGTCGATAGGCCGGAGATGTAAGCGCAGCAATGCGTTCAGTTGACCGGTACTAATGGCTCGATAGGCTTGATTTGATCCGGAAGTGGCCAGATCCAAAAGATCCCCGCTTCCAAAAGCATCCTTGGACAACAAAGCAGTGAAAACTGCCAACGCTGAGCGTTTCTTCTCCGATCTGGTGGACATAGCACGAGCAAAACACCCGATCCCATCCCGAACTCGGCCGTTAAGTGCCGTCGCGCCAATGGTACTGCGTCTCAAGACGTGGGAGAGTAGGTCACCGCCAGATCTGAAAAGAAACGCATATCTCTCTAAACGATGACAACACCGCACCATCAAACAAAGATCGGTGCAACCGTGCGCCATAACGCACCTGTCGCGGGGTAGAGCAGCCCGGTAGCTCGTCAGGCTCATAACCTGAAGGTCG
>NZ_VOPL01000020.1 GCF_007993065.1 Paracoccus aurantiacus | reverse complement strand
TTCAACCACAAGGCCAGCAGCGGGCTGCGCTATATCATCAACCCGCCCGGATCGCAGGCGCGTGTCCACCAGCATCTGAATATCGGTCAGGGCGAGGTGCCGTGGGACGATTTCTACCGCACACTGGCTGAAATAGGCTTCGACGGCATCATGACCGCCTGCGTCTTCGCGTGGGAGGAAAAGGCCGACGAATCCGGGAAATTCATGCGCAGCGAGATGCAGCGCTATGTCGATCAATACTTCAAGTGAGGCAGCAGAAATGACCTTGCAAGTTGGCGTCATCGGCACTGGCATGATCGGACAGGATCACATTCGCCGCCTGACGAAAGTTCTGTCCGGCGTTCAGGTGGTCGCAGTGACCGATATCGACCGCGCCCGTGCGGCCTCCGCAGCCCCCGAAGGGGCCGAGGTATTCGATACCCCGCAGGCGCTGATCCGGTCGGACAAGGTGCAGGCCGTTGTAATCTGTTCCTGGGGCCCGGCCCATGAAGAACAGCTGCTGGACTGTATCGCGGCGGGCAAGCCGGTCTTCTGCGAAAAGCCGCTGGTCACATCCGAAGCCGCCGCGCTGCGCGTGATGGAGGCCGAAACCGCCCATGGTAGCCGTCTGGTTCAGGTCGGCTTCATGCGCCGCTTCGATGCCGATTACCGGCGGCTGAAAGCGGTGATAGATGGGGGCAGCCTTGGCGCGCCGCTGATGTATCACTCGACCCATCGCAACGCCTCGGTGCCCGAGGGGCTGTATACCTCGGAGATGCCGCTGAACGATACGCTGGTCCATGACGCGGATATTTCGCGCTGGCTGCTGGATGACGAAATCGCGGGCGTCGAGGTGCGCGTGCCCCGCCGCAATTCGCGTGGCAAGGAACTGCGCGATCCGGTAATGGTGCTGCTGCATATGACGTCGGGTGTGATCGTCGATGTCGAGATCAGCGTGAACATCGCCTATGGCTATGACATCCGGGGCGAGGTCAGTTGCGAACAGGGTCTGGCCGCGCTGCCGAACCGTCCCGCGGTAGTCATCAGCGATCAGCACGGCATAAGGCAGGCCATCCCCGAGGATTGGCGCGAACGCTTTATCGAGGCCTATGATCAGGAATTCCGCGAATGGATCGTCGCGGCCGGGCAGGGCACTGCCACCGGCCCCAGCACATGGGACGGATATGCCGCCACGCTGGTGGCCGATGCCGCCCTGCGCGCCGTGGACAGCGGCAAGCGCGAAGACATCAGGATGACCCGCAAACCCGGCCTTTACGACCGCCCCGCACAGGCGGCGGCGTAAGGCGCAGCAGAAAGTTACAAGCATGTATAACGGCGAAAAACTGATCGAACGCCCGCTTCGCTGGGGCATGGTCGGCGGCGGGCGCACCGGGCAGGTGGGCTATAAGCACCGCACCGGCGCGTTGCGCGACGGCACCTATCAACTGGTTGCGGGGGCGTTCGATCTGGACGCGGAACGGGGCCGCGATTTCGGCACCAATCTGGGCGTTGCGCCTGATCGCTGCTATGCCACCCATCAGGACCTGATCGCGGGCGAGACGGGCCGCGAGGATGGGGTCGAGGTCGTCTCGGTCGCCACGCCCAACTTCACCCATTACGAGATCACCAAGGCGCTGCTGAATGCGGGCATTCATGTGATCTGCGAAAAGCCGCTGTTCTTTACCGTGGCCGAATGTGACGAGATCGCGGCGCTGGCAGAAGAAAAGGGCCTGATCGTCGGCGTGACCTATGGCTTTACCGGCCATCCGCTGGTGCGCCAGATGGCCGCGATGGTGGCCAAGGGCATGCTGGGCGAGATCCGCATCGTCGATCTGCAGTACACCCACGGCTTCAACGCGGGCGACGATAGCGATGCGTCCGAGGCGCAGAAATGGCGCACCGATCCGGCAAAATCCGGCCCGACCTTCGTTCTGGGCGATATCGGCACGCATCTTTACTATCTGTCCGAGGTCGTGCTCCCCGATCTGAAGATCGAGCGCCTTCTGTGCGACCGCAAGGCCTTCATCCCGTCACGTGCACCGCTGGAAGACCATGCCACCGTGTTGACCCATTACGACAATGGTGCGCGCGGCAGGCTGTGGGTCAGTTCGGTCAATGCCGGGAATATGGGGTCGCAGCGATACCGCTTTGTCGGCTCGAAAGCTTCGGTCGAATGGTCGGATTCCCATCCCGATCAACTGCTTTTTGAGGTTCAGGGCGAACCGAACCGCATCCTGCATCACGGCATGCCCTATCTGGAAGAGGAAAGCCTGGCCGTGGACCGCATGGGCGCGCTGCATACGGAAGGCCTCGGCGACAGCTGGGCCAATATCTATCTGTGGATCGCCCAGGCCATCGACGCGAAACGGCGCGGGGATGAGGCGTTTCTGAAAACCCACCGCTATCCGGGGATCGAGGCGGGCACTGAGGGCGTGCGCTGGCTGGAAAACTGTGTCCGATCGGCGGATGCGGGCGGCTCTTGGGTCGAATTCGAATAACCGGAACGGGCGCGCCGGCTGCCTCCCTGACCGGCGCGTCCACCTGTCATCATGGAAAGACAAGACCGATGAAACTTTCGATCTGCACCGATGTGATGGGCGACCTGTCCTTCACCGATATGCTGGATAAATGCGTGGCCCTTGGCGTCGAAGGGGTCGAGATGACCGGCGGCGGCTGGTCCCCCGCGCCGCATTTCCGCGCCGATGAATTGCTGGCTGACAAGGGCCTGCTGAAACAGAAGCTGGCCGAGATAAAGGCCCGCGGGCTGGAAATCGCGGCGCTGAACTGTTCGGCCAACCCGCTGGATCCGGGCGAGATGGGCAAGCGCCACCTGAAGGAAATGCAGGACACAATCCGTCTGGCCGGCGAAATCGGGGTGACAAAGATCGTCACCATGTCCGGTCTGCCAGAGGCCGCGCCCGGCGATATGGTCCCCAACTGGCTGGTCTATACGAAATCCTGGCCCGCCGAGATGCCCGAGCGCGACCGTTACCAATGGGAAGACCGTGCCTTCCCGCTGTGGCACGATCTGGTGAAACTGGCGAAAGAGGCCGGGGTCGATAAATACGCGCTGGAAAACTTTTCGGCCATGCTGGTCTGGAACCCCGAAACCCTGTTCCGCCTTCGGAACGAAGTCGGGCCGATGGTCGGCATGAACCTCGATCCCAGTCACCTGATCTGGATGGGCGCCGATCCGATCCACTCGGCTCGTGCCTTGGGCGAGGCGATCCATCATTGCCACGGCAAGGACACCCGCATCGAACGCGGCCGCGCCGATGTGGACGGGCTGCTTGAAACGCGCGAGGTCACCGATGTCGCCAACCGGACATGGAATTATGTCGCCGTCGGCGCGGGCAAGGACCTGCAATGGTGGAAGGAATTTTTCTCGGTCGTGCGCATGATGGGCTATAACGACTGGGTTTCGCTGGAGATGGAGGATTTCACCATGTCCACCGATGCCGGGATCCAGTCCTCAATCGACGCGCTGCAGGCGACGATCAGCAGGTAGGGGATCAGCAGGTGTATAAATTCATCATAACCATCGACTGCCAGCCCGGAACGCGCGACAAGATCCTGTCGCGTGCGCCCGAGGCGCAGCAAGCGACGCGGGCCGAACCGGGCTGCATCGCCTATGATTTCTACACCTGCACCGACAATCCCGACCGGCTGGTCTTTGTGGAAAGCTGGACGGACAAGGCCGCCCACGATTTCCATATGCAGCAGGACCATACGAAACGCTTCATCGCCTTTCACGAACAGTTCCATGAACGCCTGATCTTCGAGACGATCAATGTCGCAGACTGATCCCATCACCCTCACCTGTGCGCCCTGCTGCTGGGGTGTGGATGATGTGACAAACCCGCATCTGCCCGCATGGGAAACGGTGCTGGATCAGGCCGCGCAGGCGGGTTTCGGCGGGCTTGAATTTGGCCCCTATGGCTATATGCCGCTGGATGCCGGGGTGGTGGGACAGGCGCTGTCGGATCGCGGGCTGTCCATCGTGGCGGGCACGATCTTCGACGATCTGGTATCGCCCGCCAATCGCGGCAATCTGCTGCGCCAGACGGACGAAATCTGTGCCCTGATAACCGCGCTGCCCGCGCCCGCCATCCATCCCGGCCAGCGTTACCCGGCGCCCTATCTGACGGTGATGGACTGGGGCCATGACGAACGCGATTTTGCCGCCGGTCATTCCGACCGCGCTCCGCGTCTGGACCCGAATGCATGGGCGGGCATGATCGACAACATCCGCGCCATCGCCGCCCGCGCGGCGGAACATGGCGTGCGCTCCGTGATCCATCCCCATGCCGGCGGTTATATAGAATTCGCAGATGAGATCGCGCGGCTGGCTGGGGACATCCCCGCCGATCTGGCGGGGATGTGTCTCGATACCGGGCATCTGGCCTATTCCGGCATGGACCCGGTCGAGGCGCTGCGCCGCTATTGGGACCGGCTCGACTATATCCATTTCAAGGATATCGACCCGGCGGTCCATGACCGGATCATGGGTGAGCATATCCGCTTTTTCGACGCCTGCGCGCAGGGCGTCATGTGCCCCATCGGGCGCGGCAAGATCGACTATCCCGCCATAGCCAAGCTGCTGACCCAGCTTGGTTATGGCGGCTATATCACCATTGAACAGGAACGTGATCCGCAGAACCGGGCCTCGGTCCTCGATGATCTCGCGGCCAGCCGCCGCTTTCTGCGCGACACCGGATTCTAGGGGACAGAGTTATGGAAAAACCGCTTGATTTGATCACGATTGGCCGCAGCAGTGTTGATCTATATGGCGACCAGATCGGTGGTCGTTTGGAGGATATGGGGTCGTTTTCGAAGTATATCGGGGGGTCTCCGACGAATATTGCGTGCGGGACGGCGCGGCTGGGGTTGCGCTCGGCGGTGATTACGGGGGTTGGTGATGAGCATATGGGGCGGTTCATCCGCGAGCAGTTGGTGCGTGAGGGCGTGGATGTGCGGGGCGTCAAGACCGACCCGGACCGGCTGACGGCTCTGGTGATATTGGGCATCCGCGACGA